>CAVWST010000021.1:0-180146 GCA_963757735.1 uncultured Acidobacteriota bacterium | reverse complement strand
GCTCCCGCTGGAGCCGCGGCCCGACGACGATCCTCCGCTGGTCGAGGCCGAGGACGACCGCTGGACGCGCGGGATGCTGCGCTCGTAGGGCGCGCGAAGCTGCAGTCCGCGCAGCTCTCGTCCACCCGCGCCCGTCCTTCACTGGACGTCGTGGCGCTGACGAGCGTGGTGGTGGTGACCTCCAGCGTCTTGGCCTGGCGCTCCCGCACCTTCCGTACGACGTGAACAGGCACCGTACCGCAGCTTCGTGGTCTGCCCGCAGCTGGCAGGCCCACACGTCGTAGTCCACGCTGCGCACGCGCTCCTCGGCCTTCTCGGCGCTGGAGAGGTGGGCGTCGTCGGCCGTTTCGTCGAGCCGCGCCATCATCGCCCGCAGGCCGGCAGCGCCGCGGCGGTGGCGGAGGTAGCGCCGCAACAGCGCCCCGCCGCCGCCACACCGCCCACTGCCCCGCCCACGGGACGACGGGTTGTCCATGGCGCCGCAGCCGTGCTGGTCGAAGAGGCTCGGCCTCGTGGCGGACGATGTGCCGTTGATGCGCCCGGCTATCGGCGCGGCGCCAGCGTCGCCGGGGACGCGCGGCCCTTGTCGGGCAGGATCACCGGTCCACGATGGCCCGGGTCCCTTCAACCATGGCCTCCCGCGGCTGGCCGGCCCTGAAGCTCGCCACCACCACGTCCCGCATGATGCGGTCCGTCACGCCGGTCACGCGAGTCCGGACTAGCCGTCGCCACCACGATCTCGGCCTTCCGGTCCTTGATTGCGGCGAGCAGCATCACCCCGCGGTTGCGCTGCCGCCGTCGAGGCCCCAACGGTTGAAGAGCGCGGTCGGTGAACGTGCGCGGCACGGCCCCGCTCACGGTGTCGATGACGACCACCATGAGCTCGCCGCCGTCACGGCGCGGTCCGCCAGGGTGTCGATGGCGGGAGGTCCGCCCGTCCAGCGTGCGCGTGAGGTCCACGACCGCCGATCCGGGCGCGGATCGTGAGCTGTCCTGGGTGATCGCGCCCGCGGTGGCGGAGGCGAGGCAGAGGCCATCGCGCGGCCATCCGCCGCCCGCCGGCCGGATCCCGGCGAAGCACGAGCACGGCGCTACTGTCTCTCGAACACCTCGGTCGTGTCCATGACCTGGCCCTTGGCGTCCTTGCCCGTCTGGATGATGGTGAGGGTCTTCCCGTCGGCGGACACCGTCGACCCGTGACGCGATCATGACCTTGCCGTCCTTCTTCCAGATGTTCTCGTAGCTGTTGGCGTCGATCCGCTTGGGCGCGGCCGTGTCCGCGTTGGGGTTGCCGGTCCAGGGGACCGTCCTTGCCGTCGAACTTCGAGGCGTACTCGGTGTGCATGGCCTTGCCGTCGGCCGTCGACGCTGTCGCCGTCGAGCTTGATGCCGCCGTCGGCCGCGGTCTCGAACGTGATCGTCTGGCTCTGCGGCGCGCGGTCCCGGGCCGAACTTCGACTTCGCGATGTTCAGCTTCCAGGTCCCCACCCAGTTGTCCCCGGCCAGGCGGTCGAGCCGACGGCGAGCACCGCCGCGCCGGCCGCGAGGCCAGACAGGATCAGGGCTCTTCCTCATGAAGGCCTCCTCGTGAGGCCTAAAGATACCTCTCCCGGAGCACCGCCGTGTGGTGGGCGACGTGGCCGGCCAGGATGTAGGCCAGGGCGCCGCACGGTGAACGGGTTGTCGCTGGCCACGCCCCTGGCCATCCAGCGGTCGGCGGGCAGGTTGCGGAAGAACGCGACGGTCGAGAGCCGCGCCGCGCGGAAGTCCTCGCACGTGGCTCTGCCAGGGGAAACGGTCCGCCTCGGCCGCCGACGGCGCCCGCGTTCTCGTCGTAGCTCGGCAGCGGGGTCTGAAGCCGCGCGCGAACCAGAAGGCCCGGAACAGGAACAGCCGCTCGGCGTCGTTCACGTGGCCGAGCACCTGGCGGATGGACCACTTGTCCGGGGCGTAGCGGTGGAGCGATCGTCTCCTCCGAGATCCCGCCCGAGGAAGGCCATCGTCTCGTCGAGCTGGGCCTCCAGCCGCGCCAGCACGTCGTCCTTCTGGACGAGGTCGATGTAGCGGAAGTAGTAGGGCGCGGCTTCGGTCTTCTCCGGGCGTCCGCTCACGGCGCGCGAGCCTACATCAGGAGCGCGATGTCGAAGGTCCCGGCGTAGCCGGCGCCGTCCGGGCGTGACGGGCAGCAGGAGCTGCGATGCCGCCGTTGGCGAAGACGCCGTCGCGCGCGTTCGTGGTGTCGCCGCCGGCCCCGGATGTTGTAGGGCGCCTGGGCGTAGACCGCGTCCGTCACGGCGTCGTCGAAGTAGAGCTGCGACGTGAACTCGATCCGGGTCACCGCGCCCGCGGCGCTGCGGATCTTGAAGTGCACGTGCACGGCCCGGCCGCTGTACCAGCCGGGGTAGATGGTGCTGAACTGCGACGCGCCCCGCGTCGTCCGTCACCTGGTAGCCGCGCAGGAACTTGGTGCCCTGAGGTGGCGCCCACGTCGGAGTAGGAGCCGATGGCGTCGCAATGCCAGACGTCCACCAGCGCCCCCACCAGCGGCCCGCAGATCCCGGCCGAGGTGCGCGAGACGCGGAAGCGCAGCCGTCAAGGGGACGCCGGCCGCGCCGCCCGGTCGCGGATCGCTGCGGAGGTCGGAGCGGTTGAGCTTCTCGTCCACGAAGAACGGCCCCTCGGTCTGCTGGGGCCGGACGACGCACGTCGCCCACGGACGAAGGGGCGCCGGTGGGCGACTCCGAGCGGCCCGGGCGCCCGCGCCCGCGCAGCCCAGCATCCCGGCCGCGGCGAAGGACCCGAGCAGCTTGACGATCTCGCGGCGCTCGGGGTCGAGTATCGTCCGGGTCGAACGCTTCGTCATGCCGACTCATGGTACCGCCCGCGTGCCGCGGACGCCACCGAGGTGCCTGTGCCGCCGGAGATCGCGGGGTCGCGCTCGGTCGATGCGAGGCGCCTGCTGCGCGGGCGAGCGCAGACGCCGCGCGCGCCGAGCGCAGATCGCCGCTGCGCCTTAGTGGATCGCGCAAGCAGCTGGTGCGAACGAGCGAAGTAACGCGGGCGGAGCGCTCAGGGGTTGGACGTGCCGGCCCGGCCGTAGCGGTCCTCCAGGCGGACCACGTCGTCCAGCTCGGGGGTCGAGACCTCCAGGATGTCGCAGTCCTCGATCCCGGTCATGCGGTGCAGGGTGCCGGGCGTGATGTGCATGACGTCGCCCGGCTCCATCTCCACGCGGCGCAGGCTACCTTTCTCGCCCGGCCCGCCGTCTCGAAGAGGAGCCGGCCGCTCTGCAGGCGGATGGTCTCGTCCTTCACGCGGTGGTACTGGAGCGAGAGGCTCTCGCCCTTGTTAGGTGGAGGATCTTCCCCACGTAGCGGTCGGTGCGCGCCCACCAGATCTCGTAGCCCCACGGCTTGTCCACCTTCTTGGGAATCTCGGGCAAATCTCTCACTCCTTGAAGGCGCCGGCGGGGGCCAGGGCGTCGGCCAGCTCCTGCCGGAGCATCGTCTCGATCTCGCGGGCGGTGGCCAGCGACAGGCAGGCCAGGGCGGCGTCACGCGCGCGCTCGATGCGTCACCGCGCGCACCGCCTCCTTCACGCGCGGGATGGCGGCCGGGCTCATGGAGAGCTCGCGCACGCCGAAGCCCAGAGGACCAGGGCGTGGAGCGGGTCCGCCGCCATCTCGCCGCAGAGCGACAGGGGCAGGCCCTGGCGCCCCCGCCGCGCCACGATCTCCTGGATAGCGCAGGACGGCGGGGTGGAGCGGCTCGTAGAGCGCGGCGACCCGCGGGTCCGTCGCGGTCCACGGCGAGCAGGTACTGGATGAGGTCGTTGGTCCCCACGCTGAAGAAGTCCACCTCGGCGGCCAGCAGGTCGGCGGTGACGGCGGCGCTCGGGACCTCCAGGATGAGGCCCACGGGCACGGTCCGGCCGAACTCGAGGCCCTCCGCGCGCAGCTCGCCCGGCACTCCGCCACGAGGGCGAGGGCGGCGCGAGGTCCGACGGGCCCGCCCACGAACGGGAGCATGATGCGCAGCGGACCGTGCGCGCCCGGCCGGAGCAGCGCGCGGATCTGCGCGCGGAACGGCGCCGGGTTGCGCCGCAGCAGCCGGAGGGCGCGCTCCCCGAGCGCGGGGTTGGGGCTGGTGGGTCCGCCGGGCGCCATCTCCTCCGGCCCCACGTCCCAGGTCCGCACCGTCACCGGGTGCGGGCTCATCTGCTCGAGGAGCCGCCGGTAGACCTCCACCTGCCGCTCCTCGCCGCGGCCACTCCGCGGCGGCCGAGCAGGTACTCGGAGCGGAAGAGCCCGATGCCCTCCGCGCCGTACACGGAGCGCGGTCTCGGCCTCGTCCGGGAACTCCACGTTGGCCTGCAGGCGACGGCCACGCCGTCGCGGGTCACCGCGGGCAGCGTCCGCGTCTGCCTGCAGGCGCTGCTCCTCCAGGCGGTCCGCTCCTGGGCCGCGCGGTAGCCGGCGAGGAGCGGACGCCGAGGGCTCGACCACCACCTCCCCGCGGCTGCCGTCCACCACCACCTGGCGCCGGCGGGATCTCCGCGTGGCGTCGCGGACGCCGACCACGGCGGGGACGCCCGAGGAGCGGGCCAGGATCGACGGTGTGGTCGGTGGCGGATCCCCCGTCCGACCACCGCCGAGCACGCGCTCCCAGTCGAGCTCCGCCGCCTCGGAGGGCGTGAGGTCGGAGGCCACGAGCACGAAGCTCCGGGCAGGCGGGCGAGGCTGGGGCGTCCGGGGCGCCGCCGAGGTTCAGCTGGATGCGGCCGAGGACGTCGTCGAGGTCGGTGCTGCTCTCGCGGAAGTAGGCGTCGGTGAACCCGTCGAACAGCCCGTGGAGCTGCTCCGCCGACCGTGCGCAGCGCCCACTCCGCGTTCACCCGCTCCTCGCGGATGACGGCGACGGCCCGGTCCTGCAGCAGCGGGTCCTCCAGCATCAGCAGGTGGGCGTCGAAGATGTAGGCGTGCGGGCACGTCCGCCTCGCGGGACAGCCGCTCCTTGATGGCCTGGAGCTGCCGGCGCGACGCGGCCACCGCCCAGGTCAGGCGCTCCACCTCGGGCTCCACCTGGTCCGGCGGCAGAGCAGCCGGAAGACGGGCGCCGCCTCCCGCTCCACGACCAGGGCGGGCCCCACCGCGATCCCCGGCGAGACGCCGACCCCCGCGCAGGCGGTTCACGCTCGCCCTCCCCGAAGCCGCTCTCCACGAGGCGCGGCCAGGGCCTCCACGGCCGCCACCTCGTCCTCGCCGTCCGCGCCCAGGGTGAGGGCGTGCCCTGGCGGCGGCCAGGAGCAGGATGCCGAGGATGGACTTGCCGTCCATGGTGCGCCCCTCGCGGCTACGCGTGACCCGGCTCGGAAGCAGTTCGCGGTGTGGACGAACCGCGCCGCGGCCCGCGCGTGCAGGCCCAGGCGGTTGCGCATGCGTGACCTCCCGGCGGATCAGCGGCTTCTTCTCCAGGATCTCGCTGGCCACGTAGATGGCGCCCTTGCCCTGGTCCCGCACCACCCGCGCCACCTCCAGCAGGTCGCCCTCGCGCAGCCCGAGAGCTTGATGAGCATGGGCAGGTTCACGCCCGTCACGATCTCCACCCGCGGAGAGGAACGGCAGGCTCACGTTGGTGGGCGTGCCCCCGAACATGTCGGTGAGGATCAGGACGTCGCCGCCCCCCACCTCGGCCAGGGCCTGGCCGATCTTCTCGCGGGCCGCGGCCATGTCGTCCGCCCACCCGATGGAGACGGCGGCGATGGCGGGCACCTCGCCCACGATGTTGCGCGCGGCGTTCACCAGCTCTCCCGCCACCTGCCCGTGGCTCACCACCACGATCCCGATCACGGCGCCTCGGCCTGCCTCAGGTCGCGGTGGCGCACGCGCACAGTGTAGCCCTTGCGGGCGATGGCCTCGCCCAGGGCGTTGGCCATCATCACCGAGCGGTGGCGCCCGCCCGTGCAGCCCACGGCGATCGTCAGGTAGCTCTTGCCCTCGCGCACGTAGCGCGGGATGACGTAGGCCGAGCAGCGCTCCAGCTTGCGCAGGAAGGTCGCGGTGTCGGGCTGCCGCTTCATGAAGCGCACCACCGCCGGGTCGTTGCCGGTGAGCGGCTTCAGCCGGGGCACGAAGTTGGGGTTGGGCAGGAAGCGCACGTCGAAGACGAGGTCGGCCTCCGCGGGCACGCCGTACTTGTAGGCGAAGGAGTCACGGACACCACCAGGGGCGCGGCCTGCGTCCCGCAGGTCGTAGTGCTCCTTGATGTAGTCGCGCAGCTGGTGGACGGTGTAGTCCGTGGTGTCGAGGATGTGGTCCGCCATCTTGCGGATGGGCTTCAGCGCCTCCCGCTCCTCGCGGATCCCCTCGATGGCCGGCTGGTTGAAGGCCAGGGGGTGCGGCCGCCGCGTCTCGCTGAAGCGGCGCACGAGGGCCGTCTCCGTCCGCCTCCAGGAAGAGCAGGCTCACCTTGACGCCCTTGCCCCGCAGCTGGCGGTAGACGTGGGGGAACTGCCGCAGGAAGTCGCGCTCCCGGATGTCCACCACCAGCGCCGCGCGCTGCGGTCCCTCGGAGCCGCGGATGAGGTCCGCGAAGGGCGGGATCAGGACCGTGGGCAGGTTGTCCACGCAGAGCCAGCCGATGTCCTCGAGGGCCCGCAGCACGTGGGTCTTGCCCGAGCCGGAGAGGCCGGAGATGAGGAGGATCTGGGCTCGCGCGGCGGCTTCGCCCGCGCCAACTAGCGCTTCCTCGCGCGGCGGGCGGCCGGCCGCGCCGCGCCCGGCGGAGGTCGGAGGCCGCTCCGCCCCGGCCGCGCGCTGCGCACCGGCCCCACCATCTCGTCCACGCGCTCCGCGAAGTAGCGGGCCGCGTCGTAGCCGCGCTCCTTCAGGAGGTGGTTGCGCGCGGCCACCTCCACCAGGATGCGATGTTGCGGCCCGGGGCCACCGGCATGCGGATGAGCGGCACGTCCACCCCCAGGATCTGGAACTTCTCGTCGTGCAGGCCGAGCCGATCGTACTCCTTCCCCGCCTCCCAGCGCTCCAGGCTGACCACCAGCTCGACCCGCTTGGCCATGCGGATGGAGGACACCCCGTAGAGGTCCTTGATGTTGATGACCCCCACGCCCCGCAGCTCCATGTGGTAGCGCGTGAGGTCGGGCGAGGCGCCGACCACGCCGTCCGCCAGCCGCTTGATCTCCACCACGTCGTCCGCCACCAGCCGGTGGCCGCGGTCGATGAGGTCGAGCGCGCACTCCGACTTGCCGATCCCGCTCTCCCCCATGATCAGGACGCCCAGGCCGAAGACGTCCATGAGCACCGAGTGCAGGTGGAGGCGCCGGGCCAGCCTCTCCTCGAGGAAGGCGGCGAGGGTGCTTGATGAAGGTGTGGACTCCGCCGTGAGTGAGCGAGCACGGGCACGCCCCCGGCCTCGGCCGCGGCGGGGAGCTCGGGGGGGGGCACGAGGCCCTTGGTGACCACGAAGCAGGAGATGCGGCAGCGGGCGAGGCTGTCGAGGATCGGGCCCCGCCGGGCGCGCGAGCTTGCTCAGGTACCCGATCTCGCTTTGCCCGATCTGGACGCGCCCATAACGTACGTAATCCGTATAGCCGGTCAGGGCCAGGCCCGGACGCTGGACGCGGGAGAGGAGGATCTCGTGGGTCGAGGCCGCGCCCCCGCGGCCAGGCTCAGGTCGAGGCCCGCCTCCGGGGAGAGGAGCTCGCGGGGCGAGGGCCGCGCGCCCGGCTCCGGGGCGGAGCGGCGCGGGCCTCGCCATAGGCGCTCAGGCCCGGCTCGGTGCGGCGCCGGTGGCGGGGGTTCCGGCCCTTCCTCTTCCTCTCCCGCAAGCTTGCCCGGGTGGCGCTGGGCCTGGCGGGATGAGCCGGTCCATCACCGTGGCCAGGGAAGAGGCCAGGTCGGAGCTGCTCGCGCGGCAATGTCGTGCCGCGGCGGGAGTGGACGCTGACCTCCGCGATCTGGCGGTGCCTGGTCCGCGGCGAGGGTCCACGTGGGCGCTGGGGGTCCCGCCGCACGAACTTCTTGAGCTTCCGGAGCTTGCGCTCCGCCGAGGGCGCGGATCTCTCTTCTGGGACCTCCGTCTGACGGCCGGTGTACTCGATCCTTCATGAGGCCACCTCCTTCCGTGACGGCGTCCCGCGCGGGAGCGCCCCTCAGTGGACCGCTTTGCGAAGGTTGGAAGGAGGGATGCGGAGCTCCTCGCGGTACTTCGCCACGGTGCGGCGGGCCAGGGGCAGGCCGTCCTAGCTCCAGGAGCTCGGCGATGCGGGAGTCGGAAAGGGGCTGGGACGGTGTTTTCCTCGTCGATCATCTTTCGGATCTTGTCCTTGATGGTGACGGACCTGATCGCCTCTCCCAGGCTGGTGGTGATGCCGCTGTGGAAGAAGAAGCGCAGCTCGTACACGCCGCGGGGGGTGTGCATGTACTTGTTCGCCACCACCCGGGAGACCGTCGACTCGTGCATGCCGATGTCGTTGGCCACGTCCCGCAGGACCAGGGGCCGGAGGTGCGTGATCCCGTGGTCGAGGAAGGCGCGCTGGTGGCGGACGATGGACTCCGCCACCTTGTAGATCGTCCGCTGCCGCTGGTCGACGCTCTTGAGGAGCCAGAGCGCGCTGCGGAGCTTCTCCTTGACGTAGTTGCGGGTCTCCTCGGAGCCCGGCTCCTTTTGGTCCAGCATCCGGCGATACATGGGGCTGATGCGGAGCTTGGGCAGGCCGTCGTCGTTCAGGAGGATCTTGTAATCGTCACCCTCCTTCGAGCCGGGTTCACCGAGTCGATCGAGCAGCAGGAATAGCCGGGAAGCCGAGCGCGTAGATGCCGCCGCAATCGTGGAGCAGGTAGCGTCGTAGCGCTGCTGGCCGCGCGACAACTGCGCCCAGATCTCGGCGCGGGAGTCCTCGACCCGCGCGAACACTTCGTCTGGAAGCGGCCACGCAATGGACGCATCCGAGTAGAGCGGGGCGCGGCTCCATCCGTAGACTGCAAACTCTACGTCGCGTCCGGTGAGCCCCTCCCGCTGCAGTGGATCGGACGGCAGCAACAACTCAACGTACGGATTCCTCGATGAGATGAACGGAAGGTTGCCGTAGTCATCCGGGAGCGCATGGACGACGATCGATCCCAGCGGGGGAGCGCCCGGAACACTCGAACAGAATGCGCGGCCAGCGTGAAGGACGCGGCGCTCTTCCGCGAAGAACGGTGCCACCTCGTCGTAGAGATCCCAGTCGCACGATCGTCTCCTCGGACGTGGGTGGCGCCATCAATATCCTCCGGCAGATTGAATGCGAACCGGCTCACGAGCTTGCCGTCAGGCCCGTAGAGCTCGACAGACGACGTGATCGGATAACTCGCGAGGGCGGTCGTCTGCCAGACCTGGAACGCCTGGTCAGTTAGAGACCTCGGTGTCCGCGGCGCCCGGCGTGGTAACGAGCTCCAGGAGTCCGGGGAGGCTCAATCTGGCCGAAGCTATCTGCACCTGCATCTTCAGGATCTGCCGCGGTTGCGGACCTGCGGTGCGTAGGTCGCCGCGACGAAGTCTTCCTTGGCGTCGCGCGCGAGTTGCACGAGCGTCGGATAGAACGCGAATGCCGGGCGCAACGAGCGGCAGCGTCAGCAGGGTGAGGCGGAACGCCTGTGAACCGTGACGGTAGCGGGCCGCCAGTCTCCCCACCGCGAGCGTCAAGAAGGAGCGCGCCTGCGATGGCTGCGAAGGAGCGGCAGGGCCGCGGCTACCGACTGACCGGCAACCAGCTCCCATGCGAGTGAAAGGCACGACCCACGCGGTGAGGGTCGCAGCCCCACATCCCCAAGTCGCGTCGACGCGTGCGCCATCGAAGGAGTGCAGCTCGAAGGACAACCACGGAGAGGCCGATGGGCGGCAGCGTGCGCCATCGACAAGACCCACCTGCAGCGTCAGCCGCGATCCTTCCCAGGGATGCAGTGAGAAGTGGAGCAGGTCAATGCTCGTGTGGGTGACCGTGTCGAGAGCAGCGCGACATGACCGAGAAGGATGGCCGCGATGAGCAGACCCGCGATGAGCTGGGAGATCAGAAAGAGCAGTGGTGCGTCGCTCACTGCCCGGCGGTTCCGTCGCTCGTGCAGGCGGAAGGACTCAATCGCGAAAAGCAGCAGCGTCACAATCGCGAACGCCGCCCCGGCCGTCAGTAGAAAGTCGAAAGGAGACGTCAGCAGCGGGGGCAACAGAGGCGAGGCGTACGCAACGCCGGAAAATACCGCGGCGTCCGACCAGTCTGCGGGCGACGCGGCGCGCAGGATGATGCGGGCAGCCACGACCGCAGCACACATCAAGAGCACAGCGGTGAAGTACGGCCGCACCGACCGGGTGCGGTTTCGCCACTCCACAAGGGGGGCGGTCAGCAGAAGCACTGCGACCGCGAGGACCGTGATGGCCGCAGACTCGGTTGCCGCCTGCCAGCGAGCGCGTGTGGCGCCGAGATCCTCGGAATCGACCGTCGCGGTCAGCAGGCGATTTCCCGCTGGGTCTTCGATGGCGAACGTAGTCGCCCCGTCCGCTGTCGGCTCGCCCTCATAGCGGAGCTGCATCGACACTTCCGCAATCCAGGTCGGGAACCGGAAGGCGTCGGTGTCCTGTCCCTGAAGGCCGCCGACGCGACGGCCTGTGGCGTCCAGGCCGAGCGTCACCGGGCGCTCGACGGCGAGCGTCGCCACGCGGGCGCCGTTGTCCATCACCGGGCGCACGTACATCAGGCGCAAGCCCGACGCACTCGGGGAAACGAACCACGCCTCTTCCCCCTGTAGACGATCCGATGGCAGATCACTGGGACGTCCCGCCCACGCCAGCGGCTCCCCGTCATCGCTGTAGATCGTCAATGCCGGGTCGAACGGCGCATCCTCGGAGACGACGGCAGCAGTGCTGGTGAGCAGACGCCTGACTGCGCTCGTATCACCGTCGAGCGCGGCGCGAATCGTCGGGAGATCGCTCGTCTGCACCGCCATGGTGCGGAGCCTCCGCGCCATGCGATCGAACGCCGAGCGCACTTCGGTTTCGACTTTCATCCGCATCCCGGCATCGTCGACACCAAGCGCGACGCGCTGGACAAGCCATCCCGTCGCCAACACGAGCAGCGCGCACACAACTCCACCGATTGCGATGCGGAGCAGCCGGCGCCAGAACATGCACCACATTGTAGATTTCGGATCGTTGATTCGTGATCGGTTTGTGATTGGTGATTTTCGAATCTCGATTACGCCTTCGGAGTTGGGCCGTTTTGGGAGTTGGGAGTTGGAAATCGGGAGTTGATTCAGGAGTACCATTGCTGTACCCCCGTGGCCTTCCCCTTCACGCTCAAAGAGGTTCTGAAACGTGGTGCATTAGTGGCAGCAGCCAACTGGCCGGTGGCGATTGTGCAGGCGACGGCCGACTCACTCGTCAAGCTGTTGATCGCTGCTCCGCTCATTGGGGGCGTGTTCCTGGTGGCGCTGGTTGTCGGGGCCGAGCCAGTGGAGTTGATGTCGCTCGAGTGGCGTCAACTGGCGACGACCATCGCGTCAACGCTGCTCGTGCGTCCCGCGGTTCTTGCTGCCTGGCTGGCGGCGCTGGCCGTCGTGCTTGCCGGAGGCTCGTTGTTCGTGTTCCTCGTGAAGGGAGGCACGGTCGGCGTGCTGGTGAGGGGCGAGCGACATGCTGGAGCGATCGAGCGGCCGCCCCTGATGCCCGAAACGCTCGCCCGTGCATCCGCATTCTCGATCGACACGTTCATCGATTGCGCGCGTGGGCTCTTTCCGCGATACGCGCGACTCGGGGCGGCGCTGATGACGGTATACCTGCTGTCAGGCAGCATCTACTTTGTACTGCTCGCGCGGACCGCGTCCTCTGGCTGGGGGCTCGCGGCACTCCTCACCGTTGCGTTCGTCGCGTGGATCACCGTGGTCAATCTGTTCTATCTGCTGACGCAGATTGTCGTCGCCGCTGATGATTGCTCGGTCGCGATCGCAGCGTCGCGCGTGTCCGTCTTTCTTCGCAGGCAGACGCGCGCAGTCGCAGGCGTGTTTCTGATCATCCTTGGACTCGTCGCCCTGGCGACCGGCGCCTCGGTCATCGCGACAACGGCGCTGTGGCTCGTCGGATTTGTGCCGTTCATCGGGCTGACCGTCCTTCCTCTGCAGCTTCTGGCGTGGGTGCTGCGAGGGCTGGTGTTCCAGTTCATCGCGCTCGCGTCGGTCGGTGCGTATTTGAGGATCTATCGTACGGAGTCGGCCGAAGCGGTTGTGCACCCGCTGGCTCCCGCCAAAGTCTCATGACCGATTACACCCGGTTTCTATCGCCTACTGGCCGGCAGCTCACGGAATCAGCCATTCGACGCATGGGCACCGTTGTCGCGCGTACTGGCGATATGGTGTCGTTCGCCCCGGGGTATCCAGACGCCTCGCTCTTTCCGTGGCAGGAACTGCGGGACATCAGCGTCGGTCTGCTCGATGGGCACGATGCAAACACGCTCCAGTACGGACCGACGCGCGGATACAAGCCGCTGCTCGAGACGGCACTGGGCGTCCTCGAAAGTCGATCCGTCCGCGCGACTCTCGAGCAGTTGATCGTGACGAGCGGGTCACAGCAGGGAATCGATCTCATCGCGCGCGTGCTCGTGAGCCCCGGCGACGTCGTCCTCGTCGAACTGCCCACGTTCACCGGAGCGATCGCCGCGTTCAAGAACATGCAGGCGGAGCTGCGCGGAATCAGACTGGAGCCAGACGGCATCAGCCTCGAGCATCTCGATGAGGTGTGGCAGCAGGCGACGCGCGCGGGCAAGACCGTCAAGTTGCTGTATCTGGTTCCCAACTTTCAGAATCCGACCGGGTCACTCCTCGGACTGAGCAAGCGTGCGCGTGTGCTCGAGTGGGCCGAACGGCGCGACGTGCTGATCGTCGAGGACGACCCCTACGGTTTGCTCTACTTCGAGGACGTGGCCAAGGAAGCAGAGACGAGGCCGATCAGCGCCGACGATCGAAGTGGTCGCGTGCTCTATCTAAGCACGGTGTCGAAGATGCTGGCACCCGGCTTTCGTGTCGGCTGGATGAAGGCGCCGGAGTCGCTCATCGAGCGTTTCGACACGGCCAAGCAATCCACGGACCTGACGTCGGGCATCCTGGATCAGCACATCGTGCACGAGGCGTTGCGTCTGGGTGTCGCCGATCGCCTCGCACCACGCCTCCGCGATCTCTACCGGCACAAGCGAGACGTCATGGCAACCTCTCTGGGGGAGCGGCTCGGATCGCGCCTGACGTGGCCGACGCCCAAGGGCGGTTTCTTCATCTGGGCCACCCTGCCTGACGAGTACACCGACACTGAGTTGCTCGAGCAAGCGCTCCGGCACGGCGTGATCTTCGTCGTGGGCAGCGCCTTCCACGTGGACGGCTCGGGACACAACACGATCAGGCTCTCGTTCTCGGCTCCCTCGCCAGAACGCATCGTGGAAGGCTCGAAGCGGCTGGCTGAGGCATTCGCGTAACTCCCAACTCCCAACCGCCAACTCCCGATCGGGTCTACTTGCTTTGGGAATTGGGAGTTGGTAATTGGGAGTTTGGGAGTGCGAAAGGCTCTCGGCTGAGCGGCCGGCCCGGCAGTGCCTGAAGCGGAGCGAGAGGTTGCTCTCGAAACATCATCCTGATCGACCGAAGGCCAATTGCCCGCCCGTCACGAGTGATCACAATCATCGCCACGCGAAACGGCACAAGCGCATCGACGAGCGGAATGCCTTGTACGTCGGCCGCCAGCTCGAACTTGTCAATCGGATCACCGGTTGTCGCATTGAACGCCGCGAGAGCAGGATTGTTTCCGCTGACGACAACGACGTTGCCGAGCGTGGACGGCGGTGCAATCGTTCGCGTCGAGAGGTCACGCTTCCAGACCTGGTTTCCACTCCCGCGCCGTAGCGCGCGCAACAGATTATCCAGCGCAGCGACATAGACGAAGCGGTCGTCGGCGGTCGCTCCAACCACATCGCCGCCGGTGCCGTACCGCCACACAACACGACCCGTATTGGTGTCGAGCGAATACAGATAGTTGTCCGTCGAGCCAACAAATACGCGATCGCCCGAAACAGCAGGGAAGCTCAGGACGCCTCCGAGCTCCCGCTCCCACTCGAGCTGACCGTCCGTTGACGCGAATCGACTCACGCGATTTCCGCTCGCCACGACGACGCCGCTCGTGTCGACGGCCATGGCGGCAGAAGCCGATGGCGCCGGAATCGTGCGACGCCAGGCCTCTGAACCATCCGACGGTCGAACTGATCGAAGTTGATCCGGCTTGAGAAGAACCACCACGGAGTCTCCCTGCAGCGCCGGAGCCACCATCAGGTCTGCATCGAGACTGACTCGCCACAGCGGATCGCCGGTCGCCGCACGCAGCGCCATCACCTCACGCGTAGTTGCCGTGTAGAGGACGCCATCGCGGATCATCGGTGCCCACGAGCTCGCGAGCTCGAGAGACCACTCGGTGACGCCGGTCTCTCGATTGAGCGCAACCATCTGGCCGGACTGAAGCGGGATGTAGACGCGCTCTGCATCTAACGCCCCGGCTGCTGAGGCGGGAGACGGCAACACCACGTTCCACGCTTCTTCCGCGGGAAGGAGCGGTGCCGGCAGGGGCTTATTCGAGCGATTGCGCTGGGCCGCATTTGCTTCAGGGCATAAGCCCGAGCACAGAGCCATGAATAACAATAAGAGGTACGTCGCGCGTGATTGAGCCACTATATGTTGTGGGATAATACCGCTTTCGTTGCTCTGCCGCGGTAACGCGCAAGGCACTCCATCGTGTCGCATCAGACCATTCTCGTCCTCGATTTCGGTTCGCAGTACACGCAGCTCATCGCACGCCGCCTGCGCGAGCTGTCCGTGTATTCCGAGATCGTTCCGTTCAACACGCCGCTGCCAAGTCTGCGGGACGAAGCATCCCGGTCGGACTCATTCTCTCAGGCGGCCCGAGCAGCGTGTCGGATGAGGGCGCGCCGATGTGCGACGCGGCCCTTTTCGACCTGGGGATTCCGGTGCTCGGCATCTGCTACGGGATGCAGCTCATGACGCGACGCTCGGCGGTGAAGTGCGCCGCTCGGGCAACCGTGAGTTCGGGCACGCGCATGTGCGCGTTGCCCGTAACGGCGGCTCGGAATCGCATCGCGAGCCGCGGCTCTTTCATCAGGTCCCGAGCGAATTCGGGTCTGGGCGAGCCACGGTGACGATGTGGGGGCCGTGCCGCCGGGGTTTGCCGTGGCCGCGACCAGCACCACGGCGCCGATCGTGGCGATGGAAGCACCCGAGCGGCAGCTATATGCGCTGCTGTTCCACCCGGAAGTCGTGCACACCGATCACGGCGTCGAGATCCTGCGGAATTTCGCCTATGGCGTATGCGGCTGCACCGGCGACTGGACGATCAGCTCGTTCATCGAGGAGTCGACGGAGCGCATCCGCCAGCAGGTCGGGCCGGGCAAGGTGGTCTGCGGGCTCTCGGGCGGCGTCGACTCGACGGTCGCGGCGATGCTCGATCCATCGCGCGATCGGCGATCGGCTGACGTGCATCTTCGTCGACAACGGGCTGCTCCGTCACGACGAAGCGAACCAGATTCAGAAGCGGTTTCGAGAGAAGCTGCAGCTGCCGCTCGATTTCGTCGATGCGACCGAGCTGTTCCTCGACTCGGCTGGCGGGTGTCACCGACCCCGAGCAGAAGCGCAAGATCATCGGCGCCACCTTCATCGACGTCTTCGAGACAGCGCGCGAACGAGCTGGGCGGCTTCGACTTCCTCGGCCAGGGCACGCTGTATCCGGATGTGATCGAGTCGGCATCGGTGCACGGTCCCGCCGGTCGTCATCAAGAGCCATCACAACGTCGGCGGACTCCCCGAGCGCATGAAGTTCACGCTGGTCGAACCGCTGCGCGATCTGTTCAAGGACGAAGTGCGGCGCGTGGGCCAGGACCTGGGCCTCGAGCGCGAGTTCGTCGTTCGACAGCCGTTCCCGGGTCCGGGACTTGCGGTGCGTCTCGTCGGCGAGATCACGCAGGCCGCGGCTCGACCTGCTGCGGCTCGCCGACCGGATCGTCGCGGACGAGATCCGCCGCGCGGGATGGTACGAGCGACTGTGGCAGAGTTTCGCGGTGCTGCTGCCGGTGCAGAGCGTCGGCGTCATGGGCGATGCGCGGACGTACGAATACACCGTGGCGATCCGGGCGGTCGAAAGCCTTGACGGCATGACCGCCGACTGGGCGCGTCTGCCGCACGATCTGCTCGCCGCGATCTCGTCGCGCATCGTGAACGAAGTGCGCGGCATCAATCGCGTGGTCTACGACATCTCATCGAAGCCGCCGTCGACGATCGAGTGGGAATGAAATGAGCACCGCGTTCCAGGTTCCGGGTTCCAGGTTCCGAGTTCGTGTGCAGGGTTCAGGTTCATGGTTCGATGTTCGTGGTTGCGTGTTCAGGACGCGAACCTCGAACCCGGAACTCGTAACTCAGAACTCGAACACCGAACACGAACCGGGAACATGGAACCAGGAACGCGGAACTGATCGATGTCTCGAGTTCGTCCATCTTCATCTGCACACCGAGTTCTCGCTGCTCGACGGCGCCTGCCGCATCGACGAGCTGCTCGACGAGGCGGTCAAGCTGAAGATGCCGGCGCTCGCCGTCACCGAGCACGGCAACATGTTCTCGTCGGTCGTCTTCCACGATCACGCGCGCGACCGCGGACTGAAGCCGATTCTCGGCTGCGAGGTCTACGTCGCGCAGGGCAGCCGGTTCGACAAGAGCGGTCCGCAGACCGAGACGAACCATCTGGTGCTGCTCGCCGAGACCGACGAAGGCTACAAGAACCTGATCAAGCTGGTCGTCGGCCGGCTACACCGAAGGGTTCTACTACCGGCCCCGCATCGACAAGGAACTGCTGGCGCAGCATTCGAAGGGCCTCATCGGCCTGAGCAGCTGCCTCAAGGGCGAGGTGGCGAGCGCGCTCAAAGTGGAGCAGGCGCGGCCGGCGCTCGAGGCGGCGGCGCGGCTGCGCGACATCCTCGGCCAGGACAACTTCTTCCTCGAGATGCAGTACCAGGGCATCGAGGAGCAGAAGGTCGTCAATCGCGGCATCGTGCCGCTCGCCCGCGAGCTCGAGCTGCCGCTCGTCGCGACCAACGACGTGCACTACCTGCGGCAGGGCGACTATCAGCCGCACGACATCCTGCTGTGCATCGGCACCGGGAAGACGGTGAACGACGCGCAGCGCCTTCGCTACACCGGCGATCAGTTCTTCCTGAAGACGGCCGAGCAGATGGCGGCGGTCTTCAAGGACCACCCCGAGGCGCTTCGCGAACACGCTGCTCATCGCCGAGCGCTGCAACGTCACGATCCCCAAGGGACAGAACCACCTGCCGTCGTTCGGCGTGCCCGAGGGGTTCACGCTCGACGAGTACTTCGAGCACGTGGCGCGCGAAGGCTTCGCGCAGCGCCTGGCGCGGCTGCAGCAGCTCGCAGTCGCCGGACGGCTGCGGCACTCGATCGACGAGTACGCCGCGCCGTCTCGACTACGAGATCGCGATGATCAGGAAGATGGGCTACTCGGGCTACTTCCTCATCGTCTGGGACTTCATCCGCTACGCGCGTGAGGAAGGTATCCCGGTCGGGCCTGGTCGAGGCTCCGCGGCCGGCTCGCTCGTCGCGTGGTGCATGCGCATCACCGACGTCGATCCGATCGACTTCGACCTGATCTTCGAGCGCTTCCTCAATCCCGAGCGCGTGTCGCTGCCCGACATCGACGTGGACTTCTGCGAGCGGCGGCGCGGCGAAGTGATCGACTACGTCACGCGGAAGTACGGCCGCGAGAACGTCGCGCAGATCATCACCTTCGGGACGATGAAGGCGAAGGCCGTGGTGCGCGACGTCGGGCGCGCGCTCGACATGCCGTATGCCGACGTCGATCGGATCGCCAAGCAGATCCCGCCGGCGCTCGACATGACGCTCGACAAGGCGCTCGACGAGAACCCGATCCTCAAGGACATGGTCGTCGAAGGACGCCAAGGTCAAGGAAGTCATCGACATCGGCAGGCGCCTCGAGGGCATGTCGCGCCACGCGTCGGTGCACGCCGCCGGTGTCGTGATCGCGCCGGGCCCGATCACCGACTACGCGCCGCTCTACAAAGGGGCGCGCGACGAAATCACGACGCAGTGGAACATGAAGGAGGTCGAGCGGGTCGGCCTCCTGAAGATGGACTTCCTCGGGCTGAGCACGCTGACGCTCATCCAGGACTGCCTCGCCGAGATCAAGCGCACCGAGGGCATCGCGCTCGACATCGACGCCATCCCGCTCGACGATCCGAAGACCTACAAGGTGTTTGGCGAGGGCGCGGCCTTCGGCATCTTCCAGTTCGAGAGCTCGGGGATGCGGGAGCTGCTGCGCAAGGCCAAGCCCGAGCGTCTCGACGACCTGATCGCGCTGAACGCGCTGTATCGGCCCGGCCCGCTCAAGTCGGGCATGGTGGACGACTGGGTCGCGCGCAAGCAGGGCAGGACCGAGGTCAAGTACGAGCTGCCGCAGCTCGAGCCGATCCTCTCCGATACCTACGGCGTCATCGCCTACCAGGAACAGGTGATGCGCATCGCGCAGGCGCTGGCCGGGTTCACGCTCGGACAGGCCGACGTGCTGCGCAAGGCGATGGGCAAGAAGGACCCGAAGGTCATGGCCAAGCAGCGCGAGGCCTTCATGGAAGGCGCGCGCGCCAAGGGCATCAACGAGAAGAAGGCGACGAAGATTTTCGAGCTGATGGAGTACTTCGCCGGCTACGGCTTCAACAAGTCGCACTCGACGGCGTACGCGTTCCTCGCGTATCAGACCGCCTACCTCAAGGCGAACTATCCGTGGCACTTTGCGGCGGCGCTGCTGACCATCGAGGCGCAGAACACCGACAAGCTCGCCATGTACCTGGCCGAGAGCCAGCGAGCGCGGCATCCCGGTGCTGCCGCCCGACATCAACGAGAGCCAGCTGCACTTCTCGGTGGAGCAAGGGGACGCGGCGTCCGCTTCGGGCTGACGGCGATCAAGGGCCTGGGCGAGGGCGCGATCCAGACGCCATCCTCGATGCGCGCGACGACGCTTGGCGGCCGGATCCCGTCGCTGCACGCGCTGTGCGAGATCCTCGACCTGCGGCTCGCGAACAAGCGGGTCTTCGAGGCGCTCGTGAAGTCGGGCGCCTGCGATTCGCTCGTCGACTGCGGCACGGACGAGTGCCGCTCGCGGCCGCTCGAACGTCGATCCGGGCCCGGCTCTTTGCGGCGATCGACGGCGCCTGCGAGCACGGCAGCCGACGCAGCGGAACAAGGACCTCGGCCAGGTCGATCTCTTCGGTGGCGGCGACGCGGACGACGCCGGGCCGACGATCGTGCCGCTGCCGGATGTGCCGCCGTGGACCGAGATCGAGCAGCTGCACCTACGAGAAGGAGTCGCTCGGGCTCTTCTGGAGCGGTCATCCGATCGATCGCTACGCGGACGACCTGCGCGACTACGGCGCGAAGACGACTGCCGACCTCGTTGCCGCGAAGCGGCGAGTGCGGCCGCGGCGACGTGGCGACGACGACGCGACGAGGCGGTCGTCGCGGCTCACCGGCGCGCCCGGCACGCGACAGCGCCGGCCAACGGCAACGGACGCGCGGTCGCCGAAGACATCTCGATCGGCGGCATCGTCGTCGGGCCTGCGTCCGCTGAAGACGCGCAAGGGCGACCGCATGTGCGTGTTCATGCTCGACGATGCCGCACGGCAGCATCGAGGTCGTGGTGTTCCCCGAAGCGTTCAAGCAGCACGGCCACCTGGCGGAGAACGGCCGCATGCGTCCTCGTGCAAGGGACGGTTCGAGCGCGACGACGAGTCGGCGCGGATTCTGGCGACGGAGATCGCCCCGATCGAGATGGTGCGGGAACGGCTCGCCACGTCGGTGGCCATCCGGCTGTCGACGCCGCCGCACGGCCGCGCGACGTTCGAGCGGCTGCTGGGATGTGTTCGCGCAGCACAAGGGCGACCGCCGTGTGGCGTTCGACATCGCTCGAGCAGGACCGGCATCTGCGCGTGACCGTCGACGTCAACGCGCAGATCCGGGTGCGGCCCTCCGAACGGCTGGTGTCCGACGTCGAGAAGATCTGCGGCGCCGGATCGGTGAGCCTGCGGTGAACCGTGTCGCTCCGAGATCCCGACTGCCAACTCCCGAACCGATTGGAAGTCGGGAGTTCGAATGACCTGCCCTGTCACCGGAGAGCGAGGTTAACGTAGGAGCCCGATGCCACCCGATACACTCGAGTTCGAAGAGCCGATCGCGGTCCTGCTGAAGGAGATCGAGGCGCTGTCGATGCTGCCGCAGACGCCGGAGCGGCAGCGGTCGATCGACAGCCTGCAGCGCGCGCATCGACTCGATCCGCGGCGACATCTACAAGACGCTCACGCCGTGGCAGCGCGTGCTCGTCGCGCGTCATCCGAACCGGCCGACCGTGCTCGACTACGTCAGCCGGCTGTTCACCGAGTTCACCGAGATCAGCGGCGACCGGCGCTTCGCGGACGATCACGCCATCGTCACCGGCTTCGCGCGCTACAAGGACGAGCCCGTGCTCGTCGTCGGCCACCACAAGGGCGGCGGCGGCGACACGAAGCAGAAGATCTACCGCAACTTCGGCTACGCCAAGCCCGAGGGCTACCGCAAGGCGCTGCGGGCGATGAAGCTGGCCGAGAAATTCAGCGCGCCGGTCATCGCCTTCATCGACACGCCGGCGGCGTATCCGGGCATCGAGTCGGAGGAGCGCGGCATCTCCGAAGCCATTGCGGTCAACCTGCGCGAGATGGCCGCGCTCGACGTGCCGATCATCGTCGTCGTGCACGGCGAGGGCGGCAGCGGCGGCGCGCTGGGCATCGCGGTCGGCGATCGCATCCTGATGCACGAGTTCGCGATCTACAGCGTGATTCCTCCCGAAGGGTGCGCGGCGATTCTCTGGCGCGACTCGGACCGCAAGGTCGAGGCGGCCGAGGCGCTCAAGCTGACGGCGCCCGATCTGCTGCGCCTGGGACTCATCGACGAGATCGTGCCGGAGCCGGCAGGCGGCGCGCACACGAATCACGACGTGGCGGCGACGCTGCTCGACACCGCGCTCTGGCGCGCACTGCTCGAGGTTTCGGCGATGGAGCCATCCGCGCGCCTCGACGCCCGCTACCGAGAAGTGGCGAGAAGATGGGCAACGTCGGGGATCGCGGAGTGATGATCCAGCGGCTCTGGCAGCCTCTGCAGTGCGATGACGCCCAGGTCGAGGCGCTGGCGCGGGAACTAGGCATTGCGCCGGTCACGGCGCGGCTGCTGTGCATCCGCGGCATCTCGGATCTCGATCAGGCTCGCCGCTTCCTGTCGCCCTTCGCTCGACGACCTGCACGATCCGTTCGCGCTGGCGGACATGGCGGTGGCGGTCGATCGCATCCTCGGCGCGATCGCCAAAGGCGAACGCATCGCGATCCACGGCGACTACGACGTGGACGGCGTCACCTCGACGGTCATCCTGCGCCGCGCGCTCGAACTGCTCGGCGCCGACGTCATCCATTTCATCCCTGAGCGGCTGCGGGATGGCTATGGCCTGCAGCCGGCGTCGCTCGATCGCCTCGCATGCCGAGGGCGTCCGTCTCGTCATCTCCGTCGACTGCGGCATCCGGGGCGTGGAAGCCGCGCAGCACGCGCGCGCGCTCGGGCTCGATCTGATCATCACGGATCACCACGAGCCAGATACGGAGCTTCCTGCGGCGCTGGCGGTGATCAATCCGAAGCGCCACGACTGCGGCTATCCGGACAAGAACCTCGCCGGCGTCGGCGTGGCGCTCAAGCTCGTGCAGGCGCTCTGCGCTCGATCGGGACGCACGAACTGGCTGCCTGCATTCGTGAAAGTCGCCGCGATTGGCACGCTCGCCGACGTCGTGCCGCTGACTGGGGAGAACCGGGTCATCGCCAAGCTCGGGCTCGCGATGCTGTCGAAAGGCCCGCACAAGATCGGCCTGCGCGCGCTGCTCGACGTGTGCGGGCTGACGGGCAAGGAGATCGACAGCTATCACATCGGCTTCGTCCTCGCGCCCGCGCGTCAACGCCGCCGGCCGCATGAGCACGCCAGACATCGCTGCGCGCCTGCTGCTGGCGTCTGACGATGGCGATGGCGGATGAAGCCCGGCAGCTGGCGGAGCAGCTCAACTCGGAGAACCTCGGCGCCAGCAGGAAGAAGCCGACATCGTCGCGCAGGCGCGGAAGCTCGTGGAGACCGATCTCGAGGTCGGGCTCGCGCACGGTGATCGTCGTCGCCGGTGAAGGCTGGCATCGCGGCGTTATCGGCATCGTCGCCTCGAAGCTCGTGGACGCATTCCATCGCCCGGCGATCGTGCTCTCGATCGACGGCGACGTCGCGCACGGGTCGTGCCGGAGCATTCCGTCGTTCAACATGCTCGGCGCGCTCGAGTCGTGCGGCGACGTGATGATCAAGTTCGGCGGCCACAAGCAGGCCGCAGGCCTCACGATCGAGTCGTCGCGAATTCGTGAGCTTCGGTCGCGCGTGAACGACTACGCCGACGAGCGGCTGCAGCCGGACGACCTTCGGCCACGCATCTGGATCGACGGGGCCCTGGCGTTTCGAGGGATCAGCGAGCAGGTCGCGTCCGAGATGACCACCCTCGCGCCGTTCGGTGCGGGCAATCCGAGGCCGGTCTTCCGCGCGAGCCGCGTCGAGGTCGTCGACGGCCCGCGCCGAATCAAGGATCGCCACCTCAAGATGGCGTTCAAGCAGGACGGCCGCGTCCTGCGCGGCATCGCGTGGCGAGCTATCGAGCGCGAGACGTTCGTCACCGAGCACCGTTCGGCCATTGACCTCGCGTTCTCGCTCGAGCAGGACACCTGGAACGGCGAGCGTTACCTCCAGCTTTCGGTCGCCGACTTCAAGGAACCCGACAGCTAACGGGTGCTATCCTGTACCAACTGAATGACTTCTTGGCAGAAGCGCCTGCGCGTTGGCTTGGCGGTCTTCGGCATTCTGTTTGCCGGGCTGGTGTATCGCTCCATCGGTGAGCGACGCGTCGCACCACCCGTTCGTCCGGCAGAGCGGACGGATCGCAACGCAGAGGTAGAGACGAAAAATGCCGAGATGCAACAGGTGCGTGGCAGCGAGCGCGAGTTCGAAATCCGGTCCGAGCGCACGCTGACGTACGCCGACCGATCGCTCAAGCACGTCAACGTGGTGATCACCGTTCACAAAGAGGGACGGGACTATGTGGTCACCGCGCAGGAGGCAACGGCGGGACCGAACCAGGTCGAACTCCAGCTCTCGGGAGCGGTCAAGATCTCGGTTAGTGATGGCTTCGAGATGATGACCGAGCGTGGCACCTTCAATCAGAACGAGAGCATCGCGCGCGCGCCCGGCGCGGTCACGTTCAAGAAGGGACACATGTCGGGCTCGGGATCGAACGCCACCTACAACCAGAAGGACGACGTGCTGAGCATCGCCGAGAGCGCGAGGATCGTCGTCACCGAAGACAACGGCAAGAACTCTTTCGACGGGTCGGCGGGGAGCGCCATTCTCGACCGGACACAGGACGTACTTTTCCTCGAATCGAAGGTCCAGGTTCTGCGCGACACGCAGGTCATCGACGCAGACAAGGTCATGGCGAGGCTGTCTCCGAACGAGGACGTGATCACGGCCCTCGAGCTTCGCGGCAACTCGAACGTGAAGGGCGGCAATGGGCCGCTCGACTCGATGAAGGCCGATGCCATCGATCTCTTCTACTCGCAAGATGGCACCAAGCTGGAGCGCGCGCTGCTGAATGGAAAGGCCAGCCTCAGCACGGCGGCCGACGAACATGCATCGTCGCGTCGCATGGCCGGTGAGGTGCTCGACGTCATAACCGCGGCCGACGGCACCGTGTCGAAGGTGGCTGGCAAGGACGGCGTCCAGCTCGATATGCCGCCTGTGGAGAATGGACCACCGAGAGTCATTCGGGCCCGCACCTCGATGCGACCGGTGAGCCAGGTCGCGGGCTCACCGCTGTCCGCTTTCGAGACGACGTGGTGTTTCAAGAGGACGACAAGTCCAACAATGCGGGGCGCGAAGTGCGCGCGCAGTCGCTCAATGCGTCGCTCGAGGGCGACGGGTTGCGCAACGCGTTCTTCAGCGGCGGTGTCTCGTTCAAGGAGCGCGGGTTCGAGGCCGGAGCGGCAGAGGCGCGCTACCAGCCTGGCAAGGGCATCCTGAATCTGTCGGGGTCCGGCAATCCGCGTCCGTTCGTCACCGACGATCAGATTCACGTCGAAGCGCGAGAGATCGACGTGACGCTCGAGGGTCATGGGATGGAAGCGAGGGGTAACGTTCGCACCTCGCTGAGCGGGAAGTCTTCAACGGCGAAGGATCGTGACGGTGGACGGTTGCCCGGTCTGCTGAAGGAAGGACAAGCAGCGAGCGTCAACGCCGAACAACTCGACTACAAAGGCGGCAACGGCCGCGCGGAGTATACAGGCACGGCGACCCTCGTCCAGGGTGACACTGCCATTCGCGGCGATCGCATCGTCCTCGATCAGCAGAAGGGCGATCTCGTGGCGTCCGGGTCGGCGCGCTCGACGCTGATGCTCGACACGGGCCGCACCGACGGGCGCGCCAACGAGATCCGCTACGACGAGGCCGCGCGAACCGTGACCTACAGTGCCGGGGCCGTTGCACCGACAAGCGGACAGGGACCCAGCGTGCCGCTCGCCCAGGTGACCGGGCCGGACGGCGACCTTCGCGCCGAGCGCGTCGAAATCGTCCTCGCGCGCACGGAGAACGGTATTGACCGCCTGGAGGCCTATAACCGCGTCACCACGGTGATAGGCGCCCGGACGGGAACAGGCGACCGCATGACCTATCACGCCCGCGAGGAGCGATATGTCCTGTCGGGCGCTGGAGTCACGCCCGTGTCGATTCGTGAGAAGTGCAGCGAAACGACCGGCCGAACACTTACCTTCTTCAAGTCGAGCGACAGGATCATCGTCGACGGCAACGAGAGACGCCGAACAGAGACCAAGCCGTGCACACAGCAGCCACCGTCGAATCTGCCGCCGCCATCGCCGTCCACGCGATGACGTCCACGCTGCAGACGAAAGAGCTGACCAAGTCGTATGGCGGTCGCACCGTCGTGCGCGGCGTCAGCATCGAAGTCGGCTCGGGCGAGATCGTCGGTCTGCTGGGGCCGAACGGTGCGGGCAAGACGACAACGTTCTACATGACCGTTGGCTTGACCGGGCCGGACTCCGGGCGTGTACTGCTCGATGGTGAGGATGTCACCGACGCGCCGATGTATGCGCGCGCCCGCAAGGGAATCGGATATCTGCCCCAGGAGCCCTCGATTTTCCGCGGACTCTCGGTCGAGCAGAACATCATGGCGATTCTCGAAACGCTTCGCTCGATGCGAAGACACGGAGAGAGCGGCTGGAGGATCTGCTGGCAGAACTGCATCTGACGCCGCTCAGGTCGGCTCCCGCTCACACGCTGTCGGGTGGCGAACGCCGTCGTGCGGAGATCACGCGCGCGCTCGTGATGTCGCCGAGGTTCATCCTGCTGGATGAGCCGTTTGCCGGCATCGATCCAATTGCCGTCAGCGACATCCAGAACATCGTGTTTCACTTGAAGGAGCGCGGCATCGGCGTCCTGATCACGGACCACAACGTTCGTGAAACGCTGAGGATCACCGACCGCGCGTACATCGTTCACGATGGCGCTATTTTTCGCAGTGGAACACCTGAATCGCTGGCCGCGGACGAGGACGTGCGCCGGATTTATCTGGGGACCGAGTTCCGGTTGGACTAAGATGGATTACGGGTTCGCTGGCTGATGGCCATCTCGCAGAAGTTACACACGAAGCTCGTTCAGAAGCTCATTCTGACGCCTTCGCTCCAGCAGGCAATCAAGCTGCTGCCGATGTCGACGCTCGAGCTGTCGGAACTACTGAACCAGGAGATGGTCGAGAACCCGATGCTGGAAGAGGTTCCGACCGAGGAGCTTCAGCCGGTCGAGGCCGCCCCCGAGAAGCAGGAAGAAAAGCCCTCGGAGAAGAAGGCCGACTCGTGGGACGACCAGGACTACGAGTACTTCTTCGGCGACTACCTGGACGACGGGTATCGGCCGCGCACGCCGACCGAGGTCAAGGAACTCCCGCCGATCGAGAACACGCTCTCGACAGGGCAGTCGCTCTCCGATCACCTGCTCTGGCAGCTCTCGATGCAGACGGACGAGCCGCTCATCCGCGAAATCGGTGAAGCCATCATCGGCAACCTCGACGACGACGGCTATCTCGTCGCGACGGTGGAAGAGCTCGCCGCCATGGGGCCGTGGCCGTTGGAAGAAGTGGAGCGGGCGCTCAAGGTGCTGCAAGGCTTCGATCCGATTGGCGTCTGCGCGCGCGATCTTCAGGAGTGCCTGTTGCTTCAGTTGCGGCATCTCGGGATGGCAGGAACGCCTGCCGACCAGATCGTCACCGAGCACATGCGGCTTCTGCAGAACCATCAGGTTCCCGAGCTCGCACGTAAGCTCGGCCTGACGATCGACGACCTGAAGCAGCACATCGAGCTGATTCGTCATCTCGATCCGAAGCCGGGCAGCCGCTACAACCCTTCGCAGTCGCAGTACGTGATTCCCGACGTCTACATCGTCAAGATCGAGGATCAGTACGTAGCCGCGCTCAACGAAGAAGGGTTGCCGCAACTGCGGATCAGTCCTGTCTATCGACGGCTGCTGGACAAGAACGCCACGGAGAACACCGACGAGACGCGCGCCTACGTGAAGGACAAGTTCCGGTCGGCGTTATGGCTGATCAAGTCGGTAGAGCAGCGCCAGAAGACGATCCACAAGGTAGCGTCGAGCATCATCAATTTTCAACGCGACTTCCTCGATCACGGCATCGAGTATCTGCGGCCGCTCGTCCTTCGCGACGTGGCCAACGATATCGGCATGCATGAATCGACGGTCAGCCGCGTCGTGACGAACAAGTACATGCACACGCCTCAGGGCGTGTTCGAGATGAAGTACTTCTTCCATAGTGGCATCTCGAGCTCCTATGGAGAAGCGGTGTCTTCTGTCACGATCAAGCAGCGCATCCGGAAGATCATCGAGCAAGAAGATGCCAGGAAGCCGTTGAGCGACTCCAAGATTGTCAGCATCCTTCAGCGCGAGGGGCTCGAACTGGCGCGCCGCACGATTGCGAAGTATCGGGAAGAGCTCAAGATCCCCACATCCAACCAACGCAAGGTTCTGTACTGAAACCTCGGGGCCGGCGCCCTGAGCGGATTACGGTCGCTATGCGTCTCGAACTGACAGGACGACATCTCGCCATCACCCCGGCCATGCGGGCGCTCGTTGAAGAGCGGCTCGATGGACACGCTCCGGCGGCTGAACGACAGCGCGGTCTCGGCGCACGTCGTGCTGACGCGCGAGCGCGCACGGATTCGTGCGGAGGTCACGCTGCACGCGCGGCGCGAGCGGTTCCTGCACGCAGATGCCACGGGATCGAGTGTCGAGTTGGCGATTAACGCCGCCGCCGACAAGATTGATCACCAGGCGCAGAAGCTGAAAGGGAAAGCGCGACGGGCGCAAGCGTCGAGGGCCGTCGGCGGTCAAGGCCGGAACCTCTGCAACTCCCGAAGCCGCGACCGCACCGCGATCGACTCCGCGACCGCGCCGCCGCATCATTCGCGCGAAGCAGTACGCCGTGAAGCCGATGTCGGTCGAGGACGCTGCTGTTGAAATAGACGATGCAGCCGATGGATTGATCGTGTTTCGAAATTCAGCCACCGATACCGTCACGGTCCTCTTTCGCAGGGCCGACGGCAATCTCGGTTTGATCGAGCCGGAGGCATAGGGCGGCCTCGCGATGGCGGAGCCCGTGTTGACGGTTGCGGGCCTGGTCGAGAGGGGCTCAGGTCCGGCGAGCCTTTCGCTCGAGCTGCTCGGCGGACAGGCGGGGCGCGATCGCCGCATCGCCAGTCCCTACATCCAGAAGACCGGTCTGGCGCTCGCCGGATTTCACGAGTACCTGCGTCCGGGGCGGATCGTCGTATACGGCGAGAGCGAGGTGCGATATCTCGATAGCCTTTCGCACGACGCGCGCATGGACGTCCTGGACACGACCTTCGGACACGACATTCCGTGTGTGCTGATCACCGGTGGATGGGAGGCACACGCGGACCTCCGCTCGGCTGCAGATCGATACGAAGTACCACTGCTGCGCACGTCGGTCTCGACGCCGGTTGCCATCTCTCGAATCAGCGCGCTGCTCGACGATGCGCTTGCGGTTCGCGAGATCATTCACGGCGTGCTCATGGACGTACTGGGCCTCGGAGTGCTGATCATCGGCGACAGCGGCATCGGCAAAAGTGAGTGTGCGCTCGATCTCGTCGTACGTGGTCATCGGCTCGTCGCGGACGATACGGTGCAGATCCGGAGGCGAGGCGACTCGGTCGTTCTCGGCGAATGCCCCGAACCGACGCGATACCACATGGAGCTGCGCGGCCTGGGCATCATCAACATCAAGGATCTGTTCGGTGTGGCCGCAACGCGTGCGTCCAAGACCGTCGAGCTCGTTGTGAAGCTCGAACGTTGGGACGAACACCGGGAATACGACCGGCTCGGTCTCGATGAGAACGTATACGAGTTGTTCGGCGTGCAGGTGCCGTTGATCTGCATGCCCGTCGCGCCTGGTCGCAACCTCGCGACGCTGGTGGAAGTGGCGGCCAGGAACCAGTTGCTGCGATCGCGTGGGCTGAACGCTGCCAGAGATCTGGTGGAACGGCTGGAGCGTCAACTCCAGGAGGAGGAGACTGAACCGGACTCCGAAGAGGAGCCGCGGTCTGGAGAACCGAGATGACTCCCGTTCGTGTCCGCCAGGAAGAAGACGCGATCGCGTGCGCCCCAGCGCGCTGCGACTCGATTCATGGTGGTAACCGGCCTGTCCGGGTCGGGTAAGACGCACGCGATTCACGCACTCGAAGACCTCGGTTACTTCTGCGTCGATAACCTCCCGACGCAGCTCATTCCGACGTTCGCCGAGCTTTGCACTCGTGGAGAGGCCCATCTCGAGCGCGTTGCCATCGTCGTCGACGTGCGCGAGCGCGGCTTCCTGAGTCAGTTTCCCCCGGTGTTTCGCAAGCTGCGGAGCCTGCGCGGCGTCGAGGCCAAGTTGATCTTCCTGGAGGCCAATCGCTCCGCGCTCGTGCGCCGGTTCAGTGAGACGCGGAGGCCACACCCGCTCGCACCCGATCGATCGGTCTCAGAGGGTATCGACGAAGAGCGCAAGAAGATGCTCGCCATACGTGGCATGGCGGACGTCATCGTCGATACGTCGAATCTGACTGTTCACGAGTTGCGCGATGCCTTCGGGCGGATGACGCGCGACGAGAGCACGCGCGCGGACATGGTGGTAAACCTGCTGAGTTTCGGGTTCAAGAACGGCGCGCCCACGGAAGCCGATCTCGTGTTCGACGTGCGCTTTCTGCCCAATCCGCACTTCGTCGATCGGTTGCGCCATCTGACGGGTCGTGACGCGAGAGTCGTGCGGTTCATGAAGCAGCACAAGGTCACGCAGGACTTCATCAATCGCCTGACGGAGTTCCTGAGGTTCACCCTCCCGCATTACGTGACTGAAGGCAAGAGTTATCTGACCGTTGCGATCGGGTGTACCGGGGGGCAACATCGATCGGTCATGATCGCGGAGGCACTCAAGCGGACGCTCGACCACACGCCGGGTGTGCGGCTGCGGGTCAAACATCGTGATGGCTAAGGTCGGAAACACGGGATCGCGATGATTGGCGTCGTCGTGGTCACGCACGGGCAGCTCGCAACGGAGCTGGTCAACGCCGCGGAAGCGATTGTCGGCGACATGCCAGCTTTTGCGGCAGTATCTATCGGATGGCACGAAGACACCGAGGATGCACGGCATGAGATCGAGCAGGCCGTCGTGCGTGTGGATAAGGGATCGGGCGTCCTGATTCTTACCGACATGTTCGGCGGCACGCCGTCGAATCTGGCGATGACGTTTCTCGTCCAAGGCAAGCTTGAAGTCATCACCGGCGTGAATTTGCCGATGTTGATCAAGCTCGCGAATCAGCTGGAGCAAGGAGACTTGTTGAACATTGCACGCGACATTCGAGAGCAGGGGCGTAATGCCATCTGGGTGGCATCCGATCTCCTGCACGGAGAGAAAACGTAGTGTGACAACTCGTTCTGTGACCGTCGTGAATCAGCTGGGGCTCCACGCGCGAGCCGCGGCGCGGTTCGTTCATCTCGCGACGCGATTCGAATCCCGGATCCGCGTCGGACGTGACTCGAAGGTCATGGATGGAAAGAGCATCATGGGAATTCTGTTATTGGCTGCGTCCCGCGGCACGACGCTGACGGTGATCGCAGAAGGGCCGGACGAGGACCGCGCCGTCGAGGCGCTGGTCGAGCTCGTCGCATCTGGATTTGGTGAGGAATCGTGGAACGCCTGAACGGTATCGGCGTGTCACCCGGCGTCGCCGTTGGCCCCGCGCTCGTCGCTATTCAACGAACGCAGGTGCTGCGTTTTCCTGTGGGCCCTGATGGTGTAGCGCGTGAGCTCTCCGCCCTCGAGCGGGCCCGGCAGCGATCGCGGGCGCAGCTCGAGCAGATCCGCCGGCGGATCGCGGCGGCACGTGGCGCCGATCTCGCGGCCATCTTCGACGCGCAGCTGCTGATGCTCGACGATCCGATTCTCGTGGGACGGGCTGCCGCCGTCGTTCGCAACGAACGGGTCAACGCGGAGTGGGCGGTGCAGCGCGCCCTCGACGAAGCCGCCGCGGTCTTCGACGACGTTGACGATCCGTACCTGCACGAGCGTAAGGGCGATCTGCACGACGTCGCCGGACGCCTGCGCATGAATTTGCGCGACGAAAAGGGCGGTGCTCGCGATCGTCTACAGGATCTCGATGCGCCATGCGTGCTCATTGCGGACGAGTTGACTCCGTCGGTGGTCGCACAGCTCGATTGGACGCGAATCAAGGGGTTCGTGACCGACGCCGGAAGCCGCACGTATCACACCGCGATCCTCGCGCGATCGCTGGGTGTGCCGGCCGTGGTTGGTCTGCACGACGTCAGCAGGCGGGTGCCTCCCGGCGCATCAGTGATCATCGACGGCGAGACTGGTGAAGTCGTCATCGATCCGACGCCGGCGCTGTGGCAGGAGGCAGAAGGCCGCTCGTCACTTCACCGGGTGGCGGCGATCGCGCACGCGGAGGACGGACCCCTGCAGACGAGCGACGGCGAGTCGATCGTCCTCCAGGCCAACATCGAGCGGTCCGACGACGTGCCGAGTGCGCTGGGTGCGGGGGCCGAAGGCATCGGCCTGTATCGATCGGAGTTCATGCTCGTCGGCGGACCGCCAGACATGGCGGCCGAAGAGGAGCAGTACCACGTCTATCGTCAGCTCGTGGAACGAATGGCGGGGCGCCCGGTCACCATCCGCACGTTCGACGTGGACGAGCGTCAGCTCGCGCGACCGCTGGTCGATGCGGCTCTCGATGCGCGCTGGTTCCCGGAGCCGCAGCGCAGCGGGCACGCGGGATTGCGCGGCGTTCGCTTTGGTCTTGCGCAGCCTCGTATCTTCAAGACGCAGTTGCGTGCGTTGCTGCGCGCGGCGGCTCATGGTCCGCTGCGGATCATGTTCCCATTCGTGTCGTCGGTGCAGGAGGTTCGTGACGCGAAGAGTCTGCTGCTCGAGGCGCAGGAAGAGCTCACAGCGCGCGGCGTGACCGTCCCGGATGTGCCGGTAGGGATCATGATCGAAGTCCCGTCAGCGGCGTTCACGGCGTCACTCCTGGCGAAGGAAGCGGACTTCTTCACGATCGGCACGAACGACCTCATTCAGTACACACTCGCGGTGGATCGCACGGACGACCGCGTGTCGAATCGGTACGAGCCGCTGCATCCGGCGGTTCTTCGTCTGCTTCGTCACGTGCGTCGTGCTGCGTCGCGCGAAGGCATCCCGTTGTCTCTCTGCGGCGAGATGGCGGCCGATCCGTTGCTGCTGAAGCTGCTGATCGGCTGCGGTCTTCGCGAGTTCAGCATGACACCTGGCGCCATTCCGATGGCACGACGCGTCGTGAAGGAGACGAGCGCGCGACAGATGATGCGGGTGGCCGCGCGGGTGCTGACGCTCGGAACGGTCGAAGAAATCGAGCAGTATCTCGGTGACGAGGTCGCAAAGAACGAAGTCGGCAGCGAGGGCTAACGAATGAACAACATCGTCACACGAGTCGAGAAGCCGTGGGGATACGAGCTTCATTGGGCCAAGACCGAGCGCTACGTCGGGAAGATTCTGCACATCACCGCCGGGCACGCGCTCAGCCTCCAGTATCACAACCGCAAGGAGGAGACGATCTACCTCCACTCCGGCAAGCTGTTGTACGAGATCGAGGTCGACGGCCAGTTGAAGAAGATCGAAATGAAACCGGGCGACTCCATCCACGTGCTTCCGAAGACCGTGCACCGTATGACGGCGATCGACGACTGCGACGTGCTCGAGGCGTCGACACCCGAACTCGACGATGTCGTCAGGTTGGAAGATCGCTACGGGAGAGAAGGGACTTAAGAAACTCCCAACTCCCAGCAACCCAACTACCAAACGAGCATGATTGGAAGTTGGGAGTTGGTCGTTGGGAGTTATCGAGACTCAGAAAGGAATGTCGTCGTCGGTAATCGGTTCCATCGGCGGTTCGTCCGGACCGCCGCCTGGCGGGTGAGACCCACCGCGGTCCATGCCGCCGCCGCGGCCTCCACCGCCGCCCCCGAGCAGCGTCACGCGGTCGGCCTTGATTTCAGTGGTGTAGCGCTTGTTGCCGTCCTTGTCGTCCCACTGGCGTGTCTGCAGGCGGCCCTCCACGTAGATCTGTTTCCCCTTCGTCAGGTACTCCTGCAGGCTCTCCGCGGTCTTGCCCCAGAGGACGATGCGGTGCCACTCGGTTTTCTCCTGACGTTGATTGTTGCGGTCGTTCCAGACCTCCGTTGTGGCCAGATTGAGCGTGGCCACAGCCGCGCCTCCTGGCGTGTAGCGCAACTCCGCGTCGCGACCGAGGTTGCCGACGAGGATCACCTTGTTCACACTGCCCATGTCGCTTCCTTTCGGACGGTTGCCCGCCCCTACGGCTGCAGTAGCTGCTGCCGTGCCCGCTTCACACGTCCGGCGAAGGCCGGACACTCCGTCCTGAAGTTTACGATCGGTGAGTGACAGCCCAGGTCAGGGCTTGGCGGGTGCGGCGGGCGGGCGGCTCAAACCTGCGAGCCGCTGTTTCGCCAGTTGCGCGCCCTGGCTGTCGGGGAATCGCTTGACGACTTCTTCGAACGTGGCCCGGGCCGCGTCGTTTCGTCCCATCAGTGATTCCACGAAGCCACGACGGTAGTACGCCATGTCAACCTGGTCTCCGGTCGGGTACTTCTGGATGACCTGATTGTATGCGTCGATCGCATCTGGCAGTCGATTCATATTGGCGAGCGACTCGCCGATGAAGAACTGCGCGTCGTCGGCACGTTCGGCGGTGGGGAAGTTCTTGAGCAGTTGCTGGAACCCGGATATTGCGGACGGGTACTGCGACGAGGTGTAGTCGCTGAACGCTGTATCGAAGAGACGATTCGGTGACAGCCCAGCATTTGCCGGGAGGGTCAGATTCGGGGCAGGGGGCGGTCCCGCCGGCGTCGGCCCATCCGGTGTGGGTGCAAGCGCCGCAGTGGGATTGTTCGGATCGATTGGCGCGAGCGAGCTCTGCTGGGACTGCGCGAGCAAAGTAGGAAGAGACAGGAACGTCTGTCGCAGTGCGTCGATCTCGTCCTTCAACGTGCGCAGGCGTGTATCCGTGTCCTGCGTGCGTTCGCGGATGGTACCGAGATCGGATCCCAGATTCTTGACGAGCACTTCCTGGTCGGCGAATCGACGCCGCTGGAATTCCTCGCTCGTGTCGAGTCGCGAGTTGACAGCCTTCAGCGTCTCAGTCAGTTGATTGAGCGCAAGGCTGAGTTGTTGATTCTGCTCCTGCAGCATTCGCAGCTCGGCGGCCAACTGGAGATGCTCTCGGTTCTGTGCCGCGGCAGGCGTCGCCAGGGCGGGAAGCAGTGCCAGGCAAACGGCCGCTGTTGTAATGATCTTCTGCATGCCACTTCCTCAGCGAGACGTAATCACAAAGTGACCGCGCCGGTTCTGCGCCCAGGCATCTTCTGTATGGCCGGGATTGAATGGAAACTCTTTTCCATAGCTCACCGTACGCACGCGGTCGGGCGAGATGCCCAGCGAGGTCAAGTATGTCTTGACCGCTGTTGCACGTCGTTCGCCAAGCGCAAGATTGTATTCTGCCGTGCCGCGCTCATCGCAGTGCCCTTCGATGGTCACGACCCAGGTCGGATACCGCTTCAGAACCTCGGTATTTGCCAGGGCCGCCGCTCGTCCCATGTCGTCGAGGTCTGCGCTGTCGAGCCCGAAGAAAACGGGCTTGAGCGGGGAATCACGGTTCAGATCATCCAGCGACCTATTGGCGACCGCGTCTTCAGACAACGGTTGCGGCGGAACCGGCAGCGCATCGTCAACACGCTGAGGTGCCGGTGGGGCAGTGGGTACGGCAGGCGGTTGATTTGTCGTCGCTCCTGGTGGCGGTGCAGGCTTGGGCGTCGCAGGTTTGCTCCGATTGCAGCTCGTCGCGACGAGCGCCGCCACCAGCATCAACACAACGCCGATCTGGCTCGTTCTGCTCATGACTCTCCTCAAGAAGATGCCCTCACTCAGTTCGACCATGCGGGCATCTGGTTGTTCCCGGTACGAGTGACCTGCCTCAGGTCCTTGCCGTCGCGGCCGACCGTGAAGATCTGTGTGCCTCCGGCTCGTGTGGATGCGAACGCGAGGTGTCGCCCGTTCGGGGCGTACGCGGGACGCTCATTTGAGCCCTCTCCGAACGTAATCTGTCGCGCCTGGTTGGACGCGATGTCATAGATCTTGATGTCGTAGCCCGAACCGGTTCGCCCCGCGTACGCGATCTCGTTGAACGCAGTAGACCATGTCGGCTGATCCGCCCATGATTCGTTCATGGTGATTCGGCGCACATTCGATCCATCGGCACCCATCAGGTAGATCTGTGGCGTGCCTGTCCGGTCGGACACGAACGCGACCTGCGCGCCGTTCGGCGACCACGTTGGCGTCCCGTCACCAGCGGGGTGGTTGGTCAGCCGGCGCAGATTCGAACCGTCCATATTTATTACGTAGATCTCGGGATTGCCGTCGCGCCCCGACATGAACGCGATGCGCGTCCCGTCGGGAGAGAACACGGGAACATAGTTCGTTCCAACACCCTTCGTTGGATTCTGCAGCAGACCCTGATAGATGAACGAGACGACGATGTCGGGAAGCGGCCGGTAGGTGGTGTAGGCAATGGCGCGGCCGTCTGCCGACCATGAAGGCGTGAGGTTCAGCTGGCGGCTCACCGTCATGCGGCGCTGGTTCTCGCCGTCGTAGTCGGCGATGTAGATCTCCTTCACCTCGCGCTTTTCGACGGTGTTGATCACGCTGTCGCGATTGCGATCAGAGACGAACGCCAGCTTCGTGCGCGCGACACCGCGCAGTCCGCGCTGTTGCATGTGAATCTCGTCCGCGATCGTGTGCGCGTACGCGCGTGGATTGCTCGCGTTGAAGTACTCCTTGGCGAACACCGTCTGTCGCGAACGTACATTCATCAACCGAATCTGCACGGTTGACTTGCCACCTTGTTGCTGCACGGTTCCGAATACGACGGCATCGGCGCCGAGTTCCCGCCATGAAGCGAACGGTACGTCCTCTGGACGCTTTGCTGCCGGCACGCTGGAGTACGTGTCGCGCGGAAGCAGGTAGAACTCCTTCTCGAAGTTCAGATCGTCCCATAGCACCTGCCCGATTGTCTTCGCAGCTTCAGCTGCCTCGGGAGAGAGCGCAACGAAATCAGGCACTGCGTAACGAGGGGGCGTGCCCGGATCGCCGGTGATCACGAGTGCCACCTCTGATGGCTGCTGCGCCTGTGCCGGAGACGCGGGAGGTGGCTGCTGCGGCTGTTGTGGCTGCTGTGGCGGAGCGGCGATAACGACGGCGGCCGCAACGAGGGCTGCGCATAAGCTCAATGCCCCCACTCGCCAGTTTCTCAAACGCAGTAGTCGACTTCGGATTCGTGAGTAGGTATTCATGATTAACGTTGATAGTCGAATCGCATGTGAACCGTCAGCGTCGGATTCTGAAAGGCAGCAGGCAATGGCGGTAGTCGTGTGATTTGCACCGCGCGGAGCGCGGAGTTGTCGAGGGCGATGAACCCGCTCGGTCTCTCAACCTGAGTCGCCTGAATTGTTCCGTCGCGCGCGATCGTGAATTTCACGGTCGTGGATCCCACTACGCCCTGGTTCTGGTCCCACGATCGCTGGATGACGGTCACGATCTGCGCGAGGTAATCAGGACAGCAGAAGTTGGTGACGTCTAGTTGAACGGGACCGCCGACGCCGCCAGCGGAACTCAACCCGAAGCCCTGTCCACGCACCACGGCCGTCTCAGCTCGCGCATTGCCGTCAATTGGTTGCGGGCCCGTATTGGTCTTTCTGGCATTCGCCTCTGGCGGCGCGGTCGTTGGTTTTGGCTGGGGTCGCGGTTTGACCTGAGGATCCGGCAGCGTCATCTTCGGCGGGGTGGGTGCCGGTGGCGTCAGCACGGGCTTCGGCGGAGCATCCGGTGGCGCCTGCTCCTGCACCGCGCGCGCGCCTGTCTGTGTCAGCCCGCCCGTCTTGGGTCCCGGTGCGCCACCGAGGCTGATCGTCATCACTGGTTCCTGGCGATCCTCGATGACCCTACCTCCGGAAAGCAGAAGGGCGGCCATGAGCAGCACGTGTCCGGCCGCCGACCAGAGCACCATCGCTTGCAGTCCTTCGGACTGCCGCGATCGCGCAACGATGATGTCGGTGACGGTCTCGGTCATTTCACGATCACTGCTTCGGAGCGTCGGTGACGATGCCTACGTCTCTGACTCCGCCAGACTTGAGCTCGTCGAACACATCCATCTGATGTTGCACGTTGAGCCGTCCGTCGATGCGCAGGAAGACCTGCTTGTCCGTGCGTGTGAGCATCAGTTGCCGGACGCGCTCAGGGAGCGCCTGGAGGCCGATCGATTCCTTTCCAAGAAACACTCGACGGTCCTTGCTGAATGACAGCGGCACGTCGACGAAGATTCGCTCGCTGGCGATGTCGCTCGCCCGCGACGCGACCGGCAGAGTTACCTCGACGCCTCTCTGCAACATGGGGGCCGCGACCATGAAAATGATGAGCAGGACGAGCATTACATCAACGAGTGGGATGACGTTGATCTCGGCGAGGCTCGAGCCCACACGTCGGCCGCGCTGGTGGCGACCGCCGGCGTTCGGAGCTGATGCAATGACCTTAGGCATTAGGTGAAGTTGCGCTCGGCAATATTGAGAAACTCGAGCGCGAAATCGTCCATCGCCGCCGAAAAGTCTTTCACTCGATGCACGAAGTGGTTGTAAAAGACCACCGCTGGGATTGCCGCGAACAGTCCAGCCGCCGTTGCAATGAGCGCCTCGCTGATGCCAGGGCCGACGACGGCAAGGTTCGTCGATCCCGTGGCGCCGATTCTTTGGAACGCGAGCGTGATTCCGACGACGGTTCCGAAGAGGCCGATGAACGGCGTGACGCTTGCTGTAGTTGCGAGAAACGTCAGGCGCCGTTCGAGTTTGTTCACCTCGGAGGTCGCGGCGCGAATCAGGGCGCGATCAACCGCCTCAAGGCTCTTCAGGATTGGACGAGAAGGCGCAGCGCCTGGACTCCCTGCCGCCTGTCCCGTGAGACGGAACTGGGCTGTGATCTCGGCATAGCCGGCCTGAAAGACGCCGACGAGCGGGCTCGCGGGAAGCGACGGACAGATGGCTTGCACGTCCGAAAACTTCTGGCTGCGACGAAATACGTCGAGGAACGTTGCGGTCTGACGCGCAACGGCTCGATAGGACAGTGTCTTGAACAGAATGATCGCCCACGAGGCGACCGAGAACACGATCAGAATCGCGAGGACAACCTGGCTGAGTGGACTTGAGTCGGCCAGGATCTGCAACATGCCCCCGCTCCCAGCTGGCGGGGCAGCGTCCTGCACCTGTAGTGCAAGCAGGGACGAGCCAAACGTATACAACGAAGCCTCCGGTTCATGATTTGGGGATGCGCCGCTGGGACAGCGCAGACACCGCAGACTAGCATGCCGCCTGAGGGCTGTCAAACATATGATACGATGGAAGTTCCGTCTACATGCTGCGCCTGCTTCGTATCCGCAACCTTGCAGTGATCGAGGCGGTCGAGGTCGAGCTCGAGCCGGGCTTCAACGTGCTCACGGGTGAGACCGGAGCGGGGAAGTCGATCCTTGTCGAGGCAGTTGGTCTCCTCATCGGCGCACGTGCGTCCGCCGATCTGGTTCGGACTGGCGAGGTCCAAGCCACGATCGAAGCCATCTTCGAAGACCCCACCGACGGCGAGATCATCGTCCGTCGGGAGGTGACGAGCCAGGGTCGAAGCCGGTCGTACATCAACGGAGCGCTCGCAACCGCAGGGGGACTTCGCGAACTGTCCGACCGACTGGTCGAGCTGCACGGCCAGCACGAGCACCAGTCGCTTCTGGATCCCCTCTCTCACCTTCCGCTCGTTGACGAGTCATCCGGTCTCGATTCACTGATTCCGCCAGTAGCCGCCGCGTGGTCGTCGATGAAGGCGCTGCGAGAACAGCGCGACCGAGCCCGCATGGATGGACGCGAGAAAGCTGCGCGCCTCGATCTCATCGCCTTTCAGTTGGGCGAGATCGAGAAGGCCGCCCTCAAGCCCGGTGAAGACGAGGAGCTCGCCACCTTGAAACAAGTGCTCGCCAATGCCGAGCGCATACGGCGTCTGTGCGAGGAGTCGTATTCCACTCTGTATGAAAGCGATCAGGCGGTCCTGGCGGGGCTGGCTCAAGTCTGGAAACGAGTGGGAGAGCTGGCGGCACTCGAACCGCAATTTGCCGCGCAGCTCGAGGCGCGCGACGCGATCAAATCTCAGCTCGAAGACCTGGCCTTCTTGTTGCGTCGCTACAGCGACGAGATCGACGCGGCGCCCGCGCGGCTGCAGCAGGTCGAAGATCGGCTTGCGCTGATTGAACGCCTCAAGAGGAAGTACGGTCCCACGCTGCAGGATGTCATTGCGACGGGGGCCGCCCTCACCCGAGAGCGTCAGCTGTTGACGCGCTCGGAAGAGGCCGCCGAGGATCTCGATCGGGCGTTGGCGGAGGCGCGGCAGGAGTACCTCGCGTTGGCGAGGGAGCTTTCAGGTCGTCGTCGCGCGGCGGCGAAGTCCTTTGCTTCGCAAATCGAGAGCCACCTGGCGCAACTGGCGATGGCGCGAACGCGATTCGAGGTGCGGTTCAACGGGGACGAGGCGGGCGAAGAGATGTGGACCGAGCGGGGGATTGATGACGCTGAGTTCTTCGTCTCACCGAACGTCGGTGAGGACTTGCGACCCCTGGCGCGCATCGTCTCAGGCGGTGAGTTGTCGCGCATGATGCTCGCGCTGAAGACCATGGCCGTGGCGGGCGGGGCGGGGAAGACGCTGATCTTCGATGAGGTCGATGCGGGAATCGGCGGAGAGGTCGCGGAAGTGGTGGGGCACAAGCTTCAGCAGCTTGGCGGACGCTTTCAGGTGATCTGCATCACGCACCTTCCCCAGATCGCGTCGCGCGCATCAACGCACTACCATCTCGAGAAGTCGATTCGCGGTCGCCGGACGGTGACCGAGGTTCAACGTCTGGACGCAGCCGGTCGTATTGAGGAAATCAGCCGCATGATCAGTGGAAGGACAGTCACAGAGCCAGTTCGAGCGAGCGCGAAACTGATGTTGGGTATAGAGGCGAAGGGTAAACAGAAAGCGAAAGGCGAAAGCGAAAGTCGCTAGCAATGGCCAGGAAATATCTCATTGAGACGTTCGGCTGTCAGATGAACGTCCACGACTCGGAGCGCATGGCGGGGTTGCTCGACCAGGCGGGATACGAGCCCACGACCGACGATCAGGACGCGGACGTGATCGTCATCAACACGTGCAGCGTGCGGGAGCACGCCGAAGAGAAGCTCTACACGCGCCTTGGCGAGCTTCGAGTGCTGCAGCAGGAGACCGGTCGAAATCCGATTGTCGCCGTGGCCGGATGCGTCGCACAGCAGGAAGGAGAATCGCTCCTCTCGAACACCAACGGGAAAGTCATCGACGTCGTGATGGGCACCCAGCGCCTGAAGATGCTCCCGATCATGCTCGAGGACGTCGCCCGATCGCCGTTTCCACTCGTCGACATCAATCCCTGGGACGACGTGAGCTTCCCGTTAGGGATGGTGAGGCGGACGGATCCCGTGCGCGCCTACGTGACCATCATCGAGGGGTGCAACGACCACTGCGCATTCTGTGTCGTGCCTTATACCAGGGGCCACGAACGCATGCGTCCAAAGGCCGACATCCTCGCCGACGTCCGAGAGGCGGTTGCGTCGGGCCGCCGGGAAGTGCAGCTCCTCGGACAAATCGTGAATCACTACTCGGCCCCAGACGATCCGGCATGCGACTTCGCGCAGCTCCTCTCAGAGGTCGACGCGATTCCAGGAATCGAGCGAATCAGGTTTGCCAGCCCTCATCCTCGGCACACCGGCACCCGCCTGATCGAAGCTGTTCGCGATCTGCCGCATGTCTGCAAGCACTTCCACCTGCCCGTTCAATCAGGGTCGACGAGAGTCCTTCGAGCCATGCGGCGGCGTCATACACGTGAGGAGTATCTCGACCTGATCGCCCGCATTCGGGAGTCGATTCCAGGCGTCACGCTGTCGACTGACGTGATCGTGGGCTTCCCGGGGGAGACAGCAGAGGACTTCGACGACACGCTCTCGCTAACCGAAGCGGCCCAGTATCACAGCATGTTCTCATTCAAGTACCTCGCCTCGCCCCAACACGCTGGCGTCGAAACGAATGCCCGACGATGTGAGCGTGGAGGAGAAGACCATTCGCATCGTGGCGCTCCAGGAACTGCAGCGTTCGATCCAGACACGGCTTTATGAGCAGGCGCTCGGGACTCAACTCGATGTCCTTGTGGACTCGGCGAGCCGAAGACGGAGCCAGGAATTGTCAGGGCGGACGTCGGGCAATACGGTAGTGAGTCTGCCAATGCCGTCCGATACTTCACACAGCGACGCAGCGGCCGACTGGATCGGGCGCACCGTCACCGTTCGTATCACTCGATCGGGGCCGCACAGTCTGTCAGGTGAGGCCATATCGTGGGTAGCCCCAAGCACGGAGACACGGTCATGCTGATTGAAATGAGCATCAAGGGCCTGATGGTTGACCCGATGGCGGGCACGCCCATCGTCATCCTCAAGGACAAGCAGGGCGAGCGGGTGTTGCCGATTTGGGTTGGAGTGCCGGAGGCCAATGCCATCGCGCTGCAGATCGAGAATGTCTCCACACCGCGGCCGATGACGCACGACCTCCTGCGGAACATCATCACGGACCTCGAAGGGCGCGTTGAGCGGGTAGTGGTTAGCGACCTCAAAGACAACACTTACTTCGCAATCATTCACCTGACGGTTCGCGGAGAACCTGTGGCGGTTGATGCTCGTCCAAGTGACGCCATCGCCCTGGCGCTACGAACGCGGTCGCCCATCTTGGTGGAAGAGGCGGTCATCGAAAATGCCAGAACGGCCGACTTCACGACGGAACCCGCCGATAATGAGCGGCTCCAGAAGTGGCTCGAAAGTCTTGATCCTGAGGAACTTGGCAAATATAAGATGTAAATGTCGGCCGGCCGACATTGTCGCCGGCTGACACGCTTTCGCCCTCCTCGCAACGGGCGCACCCTTTCTGGAATTGCGCTCTGTAGTCCATTTTCTGACAACCGCCTTGACCTGGCTCTCGAGGAGGCGTGCCGAGACCGCGTGCTCCGATGAATCCCGCCTCGAAGCGGGATGCCGATGATCGTCGCTATCGCCAATCAGAAAGGCGGCGTGGGGAAGACCCCCAAGCCGATAACGTATCTCGTTCCTGGACCCACGACACGATCGGTCGCAGCATGGTACGACGCGATCCGGCCTGCGGAGCTCGCTCACATCATCCAGCCGGCCGCGACGCTTCAGAACCTGTTGGTCGCACCTGCGAGGATCGACCTCGCCAAACTCGAGTCGAGATTGGTGGGAGAGCTCGACGCGCACTTCCGATTGAAGGAAATCGACAAGGCCGGGGAGTGACGACGCTCGCGGGTCATCGGTTGTCCGCAAGCTCTCGGGCTGCTGACGATCAACGCCCTGGTGGCCGCGGCGCACCTCTTTGATTTTCCGATTCAGTCGTCCTACTCGCGCTCGAAGGAACAGACGATCCCGCCTTCGCTTCCTGCGTTGTATGGAAGACCAACCACGGCCGTGAATCTTGCCGCGGCGCTCGCCATGACTCGACCCCAAAGCCAGTAGCCACGTCTCGTTCCTGGACCACGGCACGGGACGATCGATCGCAGCAGTACGACGCGATCGCCGATCCATCGCGCTCGCCAAACTCGAGTCGCAGAAGTGGGAGGGCTCGACGCGCACTTCCGATTGAAGGACGAGATCGACAAGGCCGGGGAAGTGACGACGCTCGCGGGGGTCATCGGTTGTCCGCCGGCCCTCGGGTTGCTTACGGTCAACGCCCTGGCGGCCGCGGCGCACTTCCTAATTCCAATTCAGTCGCTTCATTCCAATTCAGTCGTCCTACTTCGCGCTCGAACCACCGCGGCCGTGAATCTTGCCGCGGCGCTCGCCATGACGTGCAGACACGCCGCATCAATCTCGACCCCTAAGCCAACAGTAGTAACTCGTTCCTGGACCACGGCACGATCGATCGCACCCCGGCCGCGACGCACTCCTAATTCCGATTCAGTCGTCCTACTTCGCGCTCGAAGGAACAGACGATTTGCCAGAGGCGATCGAGAGGGTCCGGTAGCCTTCCGCCTTGGCGGGACACCGGGAACAAATCCAAGGAAGGGCGAACGCCGTTGCCATCCTGCATGTAAGAGGCGAATCATCGAAAGTGCCACAACGGCCGACTCCACCCTGCCGATAATGCGCGGCTCCAGAAGTGGCTCGAAAGTCCTTCATCCTGAGTAACTTGGCAAGAAATGAAATGTAAATGTCGGCCGGCCGACGTGCGCGTCGGTTGACACGCTTTCGCCCCCTCCCTACAATGGGCGCACCCTTTTCCCGAAATTGCGCTCTGTGGCCCATTTTCTGACAATCGCCTCGACCTGGTTCTCGGGGAGGCGTGTCGAGACCGCGTGCTCCAATGAATCCTGCCTCGGGGCGGGATGCCGATGATCGTCGCCATCGCCAATCAGAAAGGCGGCGTGGGGAAGACCACCACCGCCGTGAATCTTGCCGCGGCGCTCGCCATGAGGGGACGGAAGACGCTCCTCATCGATCTCGACCCCCAAGCGAACAGCAGTATCTCGTTCCTGGACCACGGCACGATCGATCGCAGCATGTACGACGCGATCGCCGATCCGGCGTGCGAGCTCGCTCAAATCATCCAGCCGGCGGCGACGCTTCAGAACCTGTTCGTCGCACCTGCGAGGATCGGCCTCGCCAAACTCGAGTCGAGATTGGTGGGAGAGCTCGACGCCCACTTCCGATTGAAGGACAAGCTCGATAAGCTGGGGAGTGATTACGCTCACGTCATCATCGACTGTCCGCCGGCTCTCGGGCTGCTGACGGTCAATGCCCTGGTGGCCGCGACGCACCTCCTGATTCCGATTCAGTCGTCCTACTTCGCGCTCGAAGGAACGGACGATTTGCTCGAGACGATCGAGAAGGTCAGACAGCGTCCGAATCCGGGCCTCCGTATCCTGGGCGTCGTGATCACCATGCACGACAAGCGGACCGCCCTGGCGCGGGACATCCGGGAACAGATCCAGAAGGTGTTTGGCGGGAAGGTCTTCCGCACCGTGATCAGTAAGAGCGTGCGCCTGGAGGAGAGTCCCGCCTATAAAGAATCGATTTTTACGTTCGCGCCGGAGTCCACGGGCGCGACGGACTACTACAGTCTCTGCGAGGAGGTCATCGAGCGTGCCGAAGCGAGGACTGCCTGAAACGCTGAGAATGCGCCACGACGAGCACTACGTCGAGGCCCTCGTGGGTTCGGCGGGGGAGCCCGTGGGCCGCATGGTGGCCATCGATCTGCTCGATCCCAATCCCGACCAGCCGCGTCAAGTCATGGGCGACTTGTCCGAGTTGATGGCCTCGGTCGCCGAGAAAGGGATCATCGAACCGCTGGTCGTCCGCCAACGCGGTAACCGGTATCAAATCATCGCTGGCGAACGGCGATACCACGCCGCAGTGCAGGTCGGGTTGCGCGAAGTCCCGGTGGTCATCCGGGAGGTGGACGACGCCGAGGTTATGGAGCTGGCGCTGGTGGAGAACCTGCAGCGCAAAGACCTGACGGCGTTTGAAGAGGCCGAGGCGTTACAGCAATTGGCCGACCGGTGCGGTCACACGCACGAGGACTTGGCTCGGAAGCTTGGAAAGTCCCGAACCTCGATCACCGAGTCGCTGTCTTTGACGGCGATGCCCGAAGAGGTCCGAAATCTTTGTCGGCTGGCCGACATTAGCGCTAAGTCCACGCTTCTTCAGGTAGTTAGACAGGCCAACCCGCAGAAAATGATTGCGCTGGTCGAGAAGTTGGCTGGCCACGGCGCCGTAACGCGTCAATCGGCGCGTGAAGAGACAGCCAAAGCCAAGGCTGGGCGGCCGAAGTCCTACGTGTTCGCGTTCCGCCCACCGACGAAGGCTTTCGACCTGCGACTGAGTTTCCGCAAGAGCAAGGTCGAGCCGGACGAAATCATCCAGGCGCTCGAGAACATCATTCGAGAACTGAAAGCCAGCAAGCGTCGCTGAGAACCAGTTCGCGGAACCCCCAGCCGAGACCCTCGAGTAGGCGCAGACCGGGAGGGCCATGGGCGTCTGCGGCGGACACGAGAATCCCTCCAGAGGGCAGAGGTGGAGGCGATTATGGTGTCTCGACCCGACCGGGAGCCGGAATCGAGTCCGCATGCATCTCCTATAGTTAACATAACGCTTGTTATGCGACGTTGACGAAATCCCTCAGAAAGGGACCGGATCCTTCGCCAAACCGTATAATCGAGCCGATAAGCCTGAAAGAACCGCCGACCGTTGATGCGCACTCTCGACCGCTACATCCTTCGTCAGATGGCTTGGCCGTTCAGCCTTGGCCTGGCCATCTTCACGTTTCTCCTGGTCGTTCCAGAGCTCATGCGGTACGCCGAGCAATACGTGTCGAAGGGGGTCCCGCTCCTCACCGTCGGACGGCTGATCGTGACGCTCCTGCCGTACGCGCTTGCGCTGACGATTCCGATGTCGCTTCTTTTGGCGCTGCTCGTGGCCTTCGGGCGGCTTTCGGCCGACCGGGAGTTCGTGGCGATGCAGGCGTGCGGCGTCAGCCTCTATCGGTTGTTTCGCCCGGTTGCTCTTGTAGCGACGACGAGCGCCCTGGCTACCGCATACGTCTACATGGTGCTGATTCCGATTGGGAACCAGGCCTTCCGCGAAATTACCTTCAACATCATTGCGTCGAGTGCGGAAAACGAAGTCAAACCGCGGGTCTTCTTCGAGGGGTTCCCGAACATCGTCGTCTACGCGCGGGAGTTGCCCCAGACCGGAGGCTGGGATGGCGTCTTCATCGCAGACAACCGATCCGGCGAAGGTGCCTCCGTCTATCTGGCGCGGCACGGGCGGGCAGTCATCAATCGCAACGCCAAGACGGTTGAACTGGTCCTCGAGGACTGGACGCGTCATACGGCTGATGCGAAGAGCGGATATGTGGTGGCACGAGGCGACTACCTCGTCCTGAACATCAATCCGGCTGGCATGTTCGGCGTGGGGAGTATTTCGAAGGGTCTGCGTGAAATGTCGGTGCCCGAGTTGCGCGAGCGCATCGCGGGTATGCGAACCGCAGGTGAGTCGCCACACAACGAGATATTCGAACTCAACAAGCGGTACTCGATACCCGCGGCCTGCCTCGTGTTCGGGTTGATCGGGCTGGCACTCGGCGCGACCAATCGTCGCGACGCGAAGCTGGCGAGCTTTGTCGTCGGCGTCGCGGTGATCTTTGCGTATTACCTGCTTCTCTGGTTCGGGCAGTCGCTCGTCCGGGGACAGCTCGTGCCGTCGTGGCTCGCCGCGTGGCTCGCCAATATCGTTCTGGGAACTCTCGGCGCAATGCTGTTCAAGTGGCGGGACAGAGTCGCAGATCGGCCGATCACCATCCCGTTCGCTCAATCCCTCATCCGACGGCTTGCGGAGCGCACGCAGGCAATGGGACATGCCGCGCTCCCCTTCGGGATCCTCGATCGTTACGTCACCTTCACCTACCTTCGCTTGCTCGCACTGGCCGGTGTTGCGCTGATCGGTGTGTTTTATGTGTCGGCCTTCATCGACCTGTCGGAGAAGGTGTTCAGGGGAACCGGCACGTGGGGAATGTTGGGTCAGTTCTTCGTATTCACGACTCCCCAGTATCTGTATTACATCGTGCCGCTCTCGGTCCTGCTCGCGTCACTCGTGACGGTTGCGATCCTGACCAAGAACAGCGAACTCGTCGTGATGAAGGCATGCGGCATCAGCCTGTATCGCTTCTCGTTGCCGATGGTGGCCGCCGCCGTTGCGGCAGGTGCTTTTCTCTTCATGCTTGAACAGACAATTCTCGGTCCCGCCAACCATCGTGCGCGCGTCATTCGTCACGTCCTCGACGGCGGCTCACCAGAAACGTTCGACGTACTGAATCGCCGGTGGGTCGTAGGGCGCGATGGCTCGATATACCACTACACATCCTTCGATCCGGTCGCCAAACGCTTCAGCGGCCTGTGGGTCTACGAATTCGACGGTGCGATGCGGCGCATGACGCAGCGCACGTTCGGCGATGAGGCGCGTTATACAGGCGCCACCTGGAACGTGGGTCGTGGCTGGACGAGAACATTCGATCCGAGCGGAGAGCCGGCGTCGTACTCCGAGTTCGCGACGGTCAATCGTGCGCTCGAGCCCCCGGAGCACTTCTCGACCGATTCGCCCGATCCCGAGTTCATGAGTTTCACGCAACTGAGAGCCTACACGGAGCAACTCGCGCAAAGCGGCTTCGATGTGGTTCGTCAGCGCGTGGCGCTGTACCGAAAACTGTCCTTTCCGTTCGTCACGATCGTCATGACGCTCATCGCGGTGCCCTTTGCGGTCACGATCGGACGAAGCGGAGCGATGGCAGGCATCGGTGTTGGCATCGCGATCGCGCTGGTGTACTGGATCACGATTCTCTTCTTCGCGGCGATGGGCTCAGGCGGAGTCCTGACACCCGTGCTTGCTGCCTGGGCACCGAATCTGCTGTTTGGCGTCGGCGCTGCATACCTTCTGCTGACGGTCCGAACCTGATTCGCTACCGAACGTAGCGAATCTCGTCGAGCCAGACCTGTCCGCTCGATCCCTGCTTGGCGTGAACCGTGTCTACCACGAACAGGAGGTCACGGACGTCTTCGAGCAAGGGGCGGCCGGTGGCCGCGCCAAGCGGCGACATCTCATCGAAGGGGATGGTCACCGTGCGCGCCGTGTTGTCGAGGTACACCGATCTTCCCCACCGACGATCCGTGGCACCAGACGCACGCAGCTGAAACGTGAGTCGCATGGGCTGCAGCGCTCGTGCGGTAAACACGATCCGGGTAAACCTTGCGAGATCCGAACCCGATGCGACCACCGCAGCTACGTATGGCGACTCCGACAACGTTCCACCCAGGCCATAGCGCAGGAGTAGCTGCATGCCGTCGACGCTCTTCGCGACGTCGATCGTGCCTTCGGAACGCACGCTCTTCTCGACACGCCAGTCAGCAGCCAAACCGTTTGAGTACACAACAACTGTCTCTGCGATCGGAGCGGCTCGTGACGACGTCTCGGGAGGTGTTTCGCTCCCGACGTAGATCGGATTCGACAGAAGCCATGGAATGGCGGGCGAACCGGGCGCGCCTGGGCTCTCGATCTCGACGCGATACACAGCTGGCTTCGACGGTGCCGTGAATTCCAGAACTGGCAGCGCGCCCGATGCGACTGCCTTTCCTTCCGACAGCAACCTGATGGTCGAACCATCGGGACCATTGGTCTCGACGCGCAGCATCACCGGGCCATCGAGTGACAGACGCTCGCCCATCACGGCTTGATGTGCGCCGCTCATTGCGGTGAACGTAAACTTCGCCGGGCTCGCGAGCGCATCAATCGTCGAGAAGACACGGCCGCTGCGGATCGCGTCGAGCACGACCTCCGCATCTTCTGCCGCGTTCCCGTGTAACTGCACGCGTGGCAATGAAATCGACAACCCGCGGAAGACCTGTTCGTACGATGGCAGGTGTACTGACAGCGAGCGGCCGTAGGGATCACCACCGGGCCCGACACGCGCGTGCGCGTCCGCCGCGGCGACAGTGACGACGGACCTTTCGCGAATCATCGTGTCCCATCGATTCAGGAGATCGTCGGGACGATCGAGCAACGTCACAAGCGTCGCCGCGCGTCGAAACGGATACGTGAACAGCGCGCGACCAAGTGTGCCCCACCCTTCGTCGCGCCACTGACTGTCGCCGTTCAGCCACTCGATACCGTCGAATGCGGCGTTCCAGTCATTCCACCGCAGTTCCGCGCGAGGGGAATCCGGATGCGCGGCGATCGACATCGCTCCCATCCGGCGCACGTCTTCGAGAACGTCAGCGAGTTCCCCAGCCAGGGGGAACTCAGACTGTGGGAGGCCTAACGCAACGACATGCCCGCCGTTGGTGCTGATCTCGACGGCATCAATGCAGAGGACTCCGGAGCGATACACCGGAGTATCCGAACCACGTGTTCCGTCGCCATGGTCGGTAAAGATCACGAACTGCAGACCCGCGCGTCGCGCGGCGGCGGCAACGTCGTCCACCGTTCCGGTGCCGTCCGAGCGTCGGGTGTGAACGTGAATCGCGCCGCGGATCGGCGCCTCGTCGGTCGAACTCGTCGACAGCGTCACCGACTGAGGCGGCAGCAGCAAGTGCCACGCAATACCCCCGGCGACGGCAACCAGTGCCCACACCCACTTGTTCATGCCCGTGGGTGGAACTGATCGTAAATGGTGCGCAGGCGTTGCTCGAGCACGTGTGTGTAGATCTGCGTCGTCGAGAGATCGGCGTGACCCAACATCATCTGGATGGCTCGGAGGTCTGCGCCACGCTCGAGGAGATGCGTCGCAAACGAGTGGCGAAGCATATGTGGACTGAGTGACCTCGTGATGCCTGCCTGGCGTGCGTAGCTCTTGAGAATCTTCCAGAAGCCGACCCGCGACAGCCCGATACCTCCACCACGCGCGTTGACGAAGAGCCGGTTGCTCCGTCGTTTCCCGAGCAGCACGCTGCGCGGCTGTTGCAGATAGCGTTTCACCCACGTCGCCGCCTCGTCGCCGATGGGAACGATGCGCTGCTTGTCACCCTTGCCCGTACAGGTCAAGTACGACGCCTCCAGATTGACGTCCGCCGGCCGAAGAGCAACGAGCTCGGACACGCGCATGCCGGTTGCGTACAGCAACTCGATAATGGCGCGATCGCGAAGGCCGCGCGGTGTCGAGACATCGGGCTGCGCGATCAGAAGATCAACATCCTCGACGGAAAGATATCGTGGCAGCACCTTCCACGCGCGCGGCGGATGCAGATCCTCTGAGGGATTCGTACGCAGCCGTCCATCGATCAGCAGGAAGCGATAGAACCCTCGATAGCATGCGACAGCGCGCGCCACCGATCGCGGTGACCGGCCCTGGGACATCATGTCCCTTACGACTTCCTCGAGGTCCTGCCGTGTCAATTGCTCGACTGACGTTCCTCGACCAGCCGCGAATTCGGCCAACCCATTCAGATCGCGCGCGTAGCTCTCGATCGAGTTGGCCGCGAGACGACGCTCAACGGTGAGGTGCGTGAGATACGCGTCTAATGCGGACACAGTGGTCGCCAGTTTGATCCGGTTGGGGCCTCGGTCCTGACCCGCTCCGGATAGAATTGTAGTCGTATGCCCGTGCGTTCAAAGTGGCAGTCGCTGCCCACCGAGGCCATCAACGCGGTCAGTCTCGGGATCGATAAACTCGCGTCCGACGACATCGTCGACCTGATGCTCAACGAAGACCGCAAGATGCTCGAAGCCGTGAGGCGCGAGCGCGAACGCATCGCCGTCGGCGTGGAGATGATCGCGGCGGCACTCCGCAAGGGCGGACGGATCGTTTTCGTGGGCGCCGGTACGAGTGGACGCCTGGGCATCCTCGAGTCCGCCGAGATGCCGCCGACGTTTGGAACGGAGCCAGAGAATATTCAGGCGGTGATGGCCGGCGGGCGCGACGCGATCTTTGCCGCGAAGGAAGGTGTCGAGGATCACTACGAAGAGGGCGCGCGCGCAGTCTCACGTCTCCGGCCAAACAAGAAAGACATCGTGATCGGCGTGTCGGCGAGCGGCATGACGCAGTTCGTCCGCGGTGCCCTCACAATCGCGCGTAAGGTTGGCGCACGGATCATCTTCGTCACGTGTGACCCGGGTACTGAGTTGCAGACGTTCGTCGATCTCACGATCGCGCCAGGTGTGGGCGCCGAAGTCATTGCCGGCTCAACGAGACTCAAGGCGGGCACCGCCACCAAGCTCGTCCTGAACATGTTGACCACCGGCGCGATGATTCGAATGGGTAAGACCTACGGGAACCTGATGGTCGACGTGCAGACAGGCTCGGAGAAACTGAAAGATCGCGCGCGACGGATCGTGAACATCGTCACCGGCCTCGAGTACGACGACGCCGATCGCCTGCTCAAGGTGGCGCATTGGAACGTCAAGGCCGCGATCGTCATGCAGAAGACCGGTTTGTCGTACACCAAAGCGCTCTCGCGTTTGCGGAAAGCGCATGACTCGATGCGCGAGGCGCTCGGTGAAGATATCGAGCCTCGTCTGCGCGGCTTGCTCCAGGGACACGCCGAAGCGGCCGCTGTCGCAAATGAGTTCAGCACGGTGAAGTCTGGCGACGACACCACCCGCAGGCGACGGTCATAACGCGGCCGCTGCTGCGCGATCCAGATACGCCTCGACTCGACGATGGAGTTGGAGGAACGACGCAGGCAGCGTCGTCGTGACAGGTCCGCGCAGCATTCCAGCCACCGCGGGCGCCTTACGCTCGCCTGTTGCGATTATCACGATCGTCTCGGCACGAAGGATCGTTCCTATCCCAATCGACAGCGCCTCTGTCGGAACGCGGGAAGCCGCTCCGCCGAAAGGGCCTGCGTTCTCCGCACGCGTCGAGTCGAGCAGGGCAACTCGATGCGTGCGTGCGGCCAGAGTCTGTCCAGGCTCGTTGAACCCGATGTGTCCGTTGACGCCAAGCCCGAGCAGCAGAAGATCGAGGCCACCTACCGCTGCGATCGTTTCTTCGTAACGCTCGCATTCACTGTCCGGATCGGGCGCCACTCCATTGAGGCTGTGTGTCTGGTTGGGATTGAGGTTGATTCCCGAGAGCAGGTGCTGCGTCAGGAATCGCCGGAAGCTGCCGACGTGAGACGCGTCGAGACCGACGAATTCATCCAGCAGGAACGCCGTCGCATGAGAGAAGTCGGCCTTCCCTGTTGAATGGAGTCGGCCCAGTTCCGTGTAGGTCTCGACAGGTGTTCGACCTGCAGGCAGGCCAAGGACGAGATCGGGAGTGCGGCGCAACGTGTCAGCGACACGTCGAGCAAGCGCCCGGCTGGCTTCCGTTGCGGTTTCGAAGATCGTGACGTCCAAGAGCGTCAGATGTAGGACGGCAGCAAGAGCGTTCCTCGCGCGGCCGCAAGAGCGAGGGTGACTGCCCCTCGTGCAGGCTCAACGTCGAGGGAGCGGACCTCGCTTCGAGGTGCGACCTCGGCCATACGTTGACAGACATCAGCCGAGAGCGCCGGTATTGCTCTGAAGATTCCGCCTGCAAGGATCGTCGGAAAGACATCGCCGCGCATCCCGAGTCGTGTCACCACTGATGCCGCCGCACCGACGAGTTCTTCGGCTGCGCGCGCGAGGATGTCCGAGGCGACCGCGTCGCCCGTGAGCATGGCCTCTCGCACGACAGCGGCGAGGCCGGCCAGGAGCGGTCGCTGAAGTCCACGATCGTAGATGGCGTGAATAAGCTCGGAGGGCGTCGCGAGATGCATCTCGGCAAGCACGAGCTCGGTGAGCCTGGTTGCTGGTCCACGGCCATCGAATGCCCGCACGACCGCCCAAAGCGCCGCGCGACCAATCCAGTACCCACCGCCTTCGTCGCCAAGCAGGTAACCCCAGCCTCCGGCGCGACACGCGCGTTTTGACGCATCGACGCCGTACGCGATCGACCCTGTACCGGCGACGATAACCACACCGGCTTGTTCGCCAGCGCCCGCCACCAACGCGACGAGCGCATCGTTGACGACGGTGACGCGCGCCTTGAAACCAATCCGTCGCATGATGCCTTGAATCGCTTGAGCGTCGTTCGGACGATCGACGCCTGCAATCCCCAGGCAAATCGCGTCCGGTCGCACGTCGCGTTGCGCGAGCGTGTCCTCCATCACTTGATGCAGGACCTTCTCGACGGCGAGCTCGCCTGACGCCTGCAAATTGGCGCCACCTCCGTGTGACTCGGCGAGTACGCGACCACTATCGTCGGCAAGCAAGCACACGGTCTTCGTGCCGCCAGCATCGATACCCAATACATACATCGTGAACGCGATAAGTATGGTACATTCCGCTCGTTAGATGGCGTACGGCCACACTGAATTCCGCCACCGATTCCGGCGCGCGGGCATTCCGCTTCGAGTCGCGTCTGCAGCCCTGATCGTCGCCGCGGCGCACGCAGCCCTCGTCGCTGCGGGCGGCACGTCGATGCGCGCGTTCTGGATTCCGTCGTCGTCGATGTCGTCGACGCTCAACATCCGGCGAGCGATCTCATCGGCGGTGTCGAGCGGCTATGACGCGGTGATCGCTCCGCTGGCAATCGGTGCTCGCAGCGATTCCGATTCCTTCGATGCGGGAGCAGAGCTGCTTCGCGAGGCGCGCGAGCGCGGTGTCGCCGCTCACCTCTCGGTCACCGTGAACATGGCGGCCAGCGCCGACGAACTTCCCGCCTCGCGTGATCACGTCATCTACCAGCATCCGGAATGGTTGATGGTGCCGCGGCAGATCGCCACGGAGATGCTCAAGATCGATTCGCGCAGCCCTGCTTACCTTGGACGGATTGCGCGCTGGACACGAGCGAACGTGGATCGCGTTGCCGGCTTGTACGTCTCACCTCTGGATCCGGCCGCGACGCAGTATTTGGTGGACGCAGTCGTCACTGCAGTTGGACGATACGCGGCGGATGGCGTGTTCCTGGATGCCGTCGAGTTTCCGGGCGAGGACTTCGACTACAGCCGGCATGCGATGGATCTGTTTCGCACGCGGATGCGCAGCGCGATGTCGTCCGCCGAACGCGTACGGCTCGACGAGATTGAGGCGATCGATCCTTTCGCGTACGCCGAAGAGTTCCCGGACGAGTGGCGGCGATTTAGAGAGTCCGCGCTGACAGATCTGCTGGAACGCGTGCGCAGCGGGTTGACCGCGAAGAGTCCCACGATCTCGATTGCGGCGGGCGCTCGTGCGGATGCGGATGTGTCGCTCCGGGAGCATTTTCAGGCCTGGCGCGCGTGGCTCGATCGAGGCATCGTCGATCGCGTTGGATATCACAGTCGTTCGACGGGCGCAGTGCTGCTCTCGGGCGACGGCGTGTTCGCGTCAGTCTCGGACGCTCCGTCAGGTGTGCAGGCCGCAGGCGTTGGCGGCCCGCGATAGGCGCGCGCCGTGGCGCACTCATTCGCGGGGGCACGACAGGTACTCGAGCGCGCAGTTGCCGCCAAGGCCTTCCCCGCCGCCGTCGTCGAAGTAGGCACCGCGCACCGGCCACTCTGGTGCCAGGCCTTCGGGCGTCTTTCCTTGGAAATTGAGGCTGCGAACACGCGTGAGGACACGGTGTTCGACCTCGCGTCGCTGACGAAAGTCCTGGCGACGACGCCGCTGATCATGCGAAGGGTCGAACACGGCGGCCTGGGCCTCGACGATCCAGTTTCGACCCACGTCTCGCTCTGGAGAGACGAACACGGTGGCGCACCGGTCACCATCCGCGATCTGCTGACTCACTGCAGCGGGTTACCTGCGCACCTGCCTTTCTATAGAGAGTTCAAAGGACGCGCCGCATTCGAGAGCGCGATCTGTTCGACTCCCCTTGCGTATCCGCCGCGATCGAAGTCGATCTACAGCGACCTTGGATTCATGCTCCTCGGCTTTATTCTCGAGGACGTCGGTGCTCCCCTTTCACTGCAATTCGACACGCTCCGACAGCAGATGGGTGGCATCCAGGACTTGCAATTTCACCCGCCGGTGCTGTGGGGCGCGAGAACCGCGCCGACGAGGCGGGACGAATGGCGAGGGCGATTGCTCGTCGGCGAAGTCGATGATGACAACGCGTGGGCGCTCGGAGGTGTCGCCGGCCATGCCGGGCTCTTCGGGACGGCGCAGGCAGTCGGCGAATGCGCGCGGCATCTGCTCCAGATCCGTGAAGGCCGGCAAGGCGCGTTTCAGGAGCAGACGCTTCGCACGTTCATCTCGCGCCGTACGGACGTACCGGGGAGTTCGCGCGCGCTTGGTTGGGACACGATGCTACCCACGTCCTCGTGCGGAACACGCCTCTCGCCACATGCCTTCGGCCACGTGGGCTTCACGGGAACGTCGCTATGGATTGATCCGGATGCGGCGATCTATGTCGTTCTGCTGACCAATCGCGTGCATCCAACCCCGGACAATGACGCGATCAAGCAGATACGCCCTGCGTTGCACGATGCAGTGATGGACGAACTCGGCAGGAACTAGATCAGTTCCCTCTTGCGCCCATCGGCGAGAACCCGCCCCGTCCGCGCGCGCCCCCGACCGGCGTTGACGCACCGCTGCCGCGGCCGGGACCCACGCCCCCTCGACCACCGGCTCTGCCCCCTCGGCCGCCAGGTGTTTGCCCGCCTGATCCCGGTGGTGCCCCGGCCTGGGTCGAAGCGGCAGTGGCCATGAAGAGCCACTCGTTGTATTTGTTCTTGCCGTTGTACAGACGCATTGAGGTCTGAGTGCTCTTGCTTGCGACGGCAAGAATGCCTCCGGCGGCCTGCGCATTCGCTGCCTGCGCGCCAGCCGTGAATGGACTGCGTCCGGCCTGCATGCCTTGTGCGCCGAGTGGCGTTCCTCGGCCGAAGGTCGATTGCGTCGGTGACTGCTGTTGTCCGCCGCGAGAGGCGCCGGTGACTCCTGCGCCGATCGGCGTGCCGCGCCCGCCGGTTGCTCCCGTACCACCCGCACCGCGACCGCGTTGCGCGTCGAGTGCCTGCTGCGGTGTCGTGCTCAGGGCTTGCGAGAGCTCCGGGTTGCCGGCGCCGAGGTACTGAAAGTCGCCGCCGGTGATTGGGTCCTTGTACTTCTTCCGAAGGAATCGCTGGTCGATCAGGACGTCGACGTCAGGCGGCAGCGCATTGCCGTACTTGCGTTGAAAGAGCGCGATGGCGCGGGCGTACTGTTCTCCGCGGAAGACGAGCTCGGCCTCGCGTTCACGCCGCGCGACCGTCTGATACACCGGCATTGCCGTGCTCAGCGACGATCGCCATCACGCTCATCGCGACGAGAAGCGCGGCCATCGCATAGCCGCGCTCCTGTCGCCGAACGTGAACCTTCTTCATCAGAACATTCCAAGTTGGATCTGCGTCGTTGCGACCAGTGTCTGTCCGTTCGTGAGGTCGATCTTCACGGTCACGGTAATTGGCGAATTCGCGCCGGTCGTGTATACGTGAGTCGTACTCGGGCTATTGGCGGTGATCGAGCTGCCGTCGCCGAACGCCCACTCAAACCGGGTCGGTTGAATTGCCGGGTCAGCCGGAGTAACGCTCACGGTGGCCGTGAACGCGAACGACTGTCCGGACCCAAGCACGGGAGTGCCAGCGGTCGCAGTGAGCGTTGCCGTTGCGACGCCTGCAGGGTCGCGACGTGTCACTGTAACTGCCGTGCTCTGCTTCGCGCCCGCAGATGCCGTCACCGTTGCCGTCCGATCTGTCGTCAGCGTGACTCGTGCTTGACCGTTCGCGTCGGTCACCGCCGAGGAACTCGAGAGCGTACCGTCTGACGACGCAAACGTTACGAGCAGTCCCGGCAGTCTGCGACCGTTCGAGGCCGTGACGGTCGCTATCAGGTCGACGGTCCCACCGCCCGAGGGTACAGACCCTGGGTTCGCTGCGAGAACGACCGTCTCCGCGGCTGCTGCGCCCACGGTGATTCGCACAACGTTGCTGTTGGTCGTGGACGGAGTACTGGTCCCGCCATTCCCGTTGTCGGTGCTCGGAGGACGTCGTCCCACCAGTGCCGCCGGAGGTTGCCGTAACATCTGCGACGCCGGAGGAATCACCGGCCATGAAAGTCGCTACTGCATAACCATTCGTCGTCAGTGCGTCGACCGGATCCACGCGACCAAGATTGGTCGAAAAGTGGACCGTGGTGCCGTTTTGTACTGCCGTCCCACTCGACTCAAGCACGTATGCGGTGATTTGAGTCGTGCCTCCGGGGTCGACGAACGCGCTTCCGGCGGAGATCGTCAGCGCCGAACCTGACGGTGCGGTTAGTGGCATCGTATCGCACGCCACAGCCACGATGGCCACGAGCACCGCGCATACAAAGCTGATTCGACTCAACATCATCATTCCCACTCAGAATAGGGTTTGCCGTCAGACCCCGTTTGATCGGAGCCGCTCTTCACATCAGAGATGCCCGGCTCGGCCGACGGATTGGATGGATCGGCCTCCGACGGCACCGTCTGCCACGTCTCGGCCGATCCCGTGAACGGATCGGGTGCGATGGTCCGCAGGTATTTCTCCGTCACCAGCGTTTGCAGGTCTGACGGGTACTTGCCCTTGTCCGCGTAGTACTCGTCGATCGCTTTCCGCATCTGGAAGAGATCTTCCTTGAGCGCCGCTTCCTTGCCGCGCTGAACGCTCGTGCCGTAGACGGTCAGGCTTACACCTGCGAGCAGGACGAGCAGCACCATGACGATCAGCAACTCGATCAGCGTGAAGCCGTCGAGACGGTCGCGCAGGTTAGCGCCGTTGTTTCTTCGCACCATTGGTTACCAGTCCTGGTATTTCGTTCCGTCGAGCGCCGTGCCCTCGCTCTTCGTATAGACATCGAACACGTTCTGGCCGCCCCACGACTTGGAGTCGGGATCGTCCTGATACGAACGCAACCCCCATTCATCCCTGGTCATCGGATCGACCGGAATGCGACGGAGGAACTTGAGTTTCCGTCCCGACGCGTCGTTGGCCACCGACACGCCATCGACGAGCGTTTCGAGATCCGGCGGATAGCCTTCGTTGGCCGGCTCGAGCTCGGTTGACGGGATGAGACCCTGATCGACGGCGTCCTTGAACTTGTCGAGCGCCGTCCGCATCTCGCGCAGCGCGCGATGGAGCTCCGCCTCACGCTGTCGCTGCATGGTGACCTGAGCCAGCGGCATGACCGTCGACGCCAGGACCAGCAGGATCGTCGTGACGACGATCATCTCGATGAACGTGAAGCCGCGCTCGCCGTTCACTGCACTCTCACCGCCGGGACCGCAGAAAACTGCAGGCTGACGGGACTCCCATTCGGCCCGCTCGCCGATCCGGTCACATTCAGATTTGCGGCGCCAGGTGCGACAGGCTCGAAGAGCAGCCCCGCGAGTAACCCGGTTCCCGCCACGCCTGTGATGTCACCGCGGCGAACGACGGCGATGTCCACGCGTCCTGCGACAGGATCAGGCTGCTGGGTGAACGACGCATTCACGCCGCCGGCGCGCATGAAGCTCCCCTCCTGCACGTTCACGAGTCGAATGACGGCAGGGTTGTATGTCACGGTGAGCGTCACGCCGGAGAGTTGCGATGCGTTCGTGATCGAAATCGGCACGAGGTACGGCCCTCCGCCGACACGGAACTCTGGACCAGGAACCGAAACCACGACCTGCCCCGCCGCGACAGACGTGGGGCCGGGCACCGCAGCACCCAATGGATTCGGAACGGGCGGCGCCGGCTGCTGCGGAGCGGGTGCTGGGACCGCAGCCGGAGCTGGTGCCTGGGGCTGCGCGAGCGGCTGTCCCGCCGGTGCGGGTGCCGCGGCGCCAGCCTGGCCGGGTTCGGGCGCCGCGCCGATCAACGGAGGCGGTCCGCTGAGCCCGAGGTTCGACTGCGTGCCGATGTAGATGGGTCCGAGGTCGTTGGCGGTGAACTCGCGAGACCGCACGATTCGCGGAGTCAGCAGCATCACGACGTCCGACTGCTGAATCGAGTTGTCGTTCGCCGAGAACAGCTGCTTGATCACGGGCAGATGCATCACCCAGGGCAACCCGGAGAGCTGCCGGCGCTGCTGCTCCTGCAAGAGACCCGCGAGCAGAGTGGATTCACCTTCCCGCAGTCTCAGGTCCGTCTCGACGCGCCGCGATCCGAACGATGGCAGCTCCTGTCCCGCGATCGTGATCCCCGCGCCGAGGTTGCTGCTCTCGATCATCAGCTTGATCTGAATGTCGCCTTCGATGCTGACGCGCGGCGTCATCTGCACCGTCACACCGACGGGGCGATACGTGAACGACGTCAGCGGGTTGAAGTTCGCTCCGCCCTGCGCGAGCGGCGTGAACGTCGTCGACGGGACCGGGATGTCTTCACCGAGATTCAGCTTGAGGTCCGAGCCTTCGGCGCCGCGAAGCTGCGGCTTGGCGATGACCTTCGTCTCTGAGTCGGTCTCGAGGAATCGGACCACCGCCGACGGAACGGCAAGATAGAAGTCGCTGGTGCTGATGCCGCGCGAGACCGTGTTGAGATTGAAAGGCCGTGGGTTGAGCGTCGTACCGTTTTCGGTCGTCCCGCCACCTCCGGCGATGCGCGGATCGACCTCAGGCGAGAACACCGCGTTGATCGCGTACGTGCCGAGATCGAGGCCGTACTGCTGCGCGCGGTTCCGGCTGACCTCGAGGATCTGCACGTCGACGACGATCTCGGCGCGCGGCTTGTCGAGCGTCTCGATCATGCGCTCGATGATGGCCATCATCGATGTGGTCGCTCGGATCGTGACGGTGTTCGTGCTCTTGTTGGCGGTCACCGCCGGCGCGAGCGCCTGCCCCACAGGACGAATGACCTGGTTGATCGTCTGTGCAAGCTCCTGCGAGTCCACGTACGACAACGGGAAGCTGACGATGACCTGCTCCTCGTATTGCGCGCGCTTCTGCGCGTTGTCAGGGATGATCATGATCGTCTTCGGGTTCATGACCTTGTAGAAGAGGGCATTGGCCGCGACGATCTGCTGCAGGGCCTGCTCCAGCGTGACCTCAACGAGGTTCACCGTGTAGACGCGATCCTGGTAGGTGCTGTCGTACGTCACGTTGATGCCGGTCGCTTCGCCGACGAAATTGAAGATGTCGCGCAGGCTGGCCTGCTGGAAGCGAATCGGTTGAACGACGCTGTTGAAGTTGAAGAGAGGCGCTGCCTGCCCTGCCCGTGCGGCTTGACGGAGCTGCTGCGCCGACGGCCGCGGGCGACTCTGTTCGATTTGATCCCGGAGCTTGCGTTCGAGATCGAGCACCTTCCCTGCGATGGCTCGATTGGCAGGGTCGTACTCGCTCGCGCGACGGAACTCCATCAGAGCCTGATCGAGCTGTCCCCGCGCTTCGGCGAGTCGCCCGGCGTCGATGTGTATGCCGGCCGCGCTGAGATTCGCCCGTTCGTACGAGATCCTGTACTGGACGTTCTGGGGATCCTCCTGAAGAGCCTTGCGATATTGCTCGACGGCAGCGTCCCAGTCGCCGGCTCTCGCGGCGGTGTCGCCTTTCGAGTAGGCGCTCCTGGCCGCGCAGCCAGCGGCCACAATGGCCAATACGACGAAGGCAGCAATAGTTGCGTGTGAATGTCTCATTGTCCTGACAGCCGAATAGTCTGCCGTCCACGTCCATCGACGTAGATCAGGTCAGCTGAATCGTTGCCAATTCGCAACACGCGATATCGGCCTTCGATGACGTCGCCCTCTTTCCCGTTGAACACGTTGCCACGACCATCACTCAGCACCGCGACTCGTGGGACTTCCCCGGGCTGATCGAGATACCCGATGTACCGGAGCGGAATCGGCGGAGGCGGTGGCGGTCCGGTCGGCGCTTGTGGCACAGGCTCGACCGGCACTCGAGGCGTTGGTTGCGGTGGTACGGCAATAGCCGCACGCTTCTCTTCGAATCGGAATACATCGCGGCTGGGCGTCGACCTGGCGTCATCCTGCTGGTCCAGTGACTCGAGCCGCACATCTCCGACCGGGTTGCCCTGACGCGACGTCTGTGCTCCACCGGCGGGGACGGTCGTACCGCCGTCGACGGGCGCCGCGGGAGAACGCACGAAGTAGAAAGCTCCGCCGACGATCGCGGCGACGACAAGCAAGAGCAGCAGACGAGAACGCATCGTCATGGCTCGGTCGTCTCCGTCGTCCGGAAGTAGGTCGAAAGCTGCAACGTCAGGCGCACCGAGTCGCCGTCTTGCACGCCTTCCATCAGGCCCACATCGTCGATCACGACGAACTCCGGCGACGACTCGATCTCGTGAATGAAGTCGCGGATATCCGCGTAGCTCCCGGCGAGATCCATCGTGACCTTCAGCCGCGTCAGGTTGCTTCCGCGTTCGACCACCGGTTCGTATTTACGGCGCTCGAAGTCGAGTCGCGACTTTGCGGCCAGCTGCGCCAGTCGTGCGAAGGTGAGGCGTCTGGCTCCGGTCAGATCCTGGGCGAGGACGCGGCTGTAAAATGTGTCGAGCTCCTTGAGCGCGCGATCCTTGCCAGTGAGCGTGCCATTCGCCCGCGCGTAGTCGGCCTGGGCAGCCGCGAGCGCTTCCTCCGCGGCTCGCGTCCGCTGCTCGACGTTGGCAACATCGCTCTGGAGCGGATACACGAAGAACGCAAAGACAAGGAAGTTGATCACGACGCCGGCGATAAGCGCATATACCACACGCCGGTGCTCAGCGATGACCCGCTGGATCACGCTCTGGTGGGCGTCACTCACCGGCGGCTCCTGTGATGCTCGGCCTGGAGGCCGCGGCCTGTGGCGTGGGTTCTGAGGCTGGAGGTGTATAGACCCCTTCAACGACCGCGTTGATCAGCCCCTCTGGAGTGGTTTGCTCCTCCGCGACGAGCACTTCGTGGAACCGGCCCGTCTTTTCGAGTGCGTCGATAAAGGACTCGAGATCCTGCACCTGACGCGCCTGCACGCGCAGATTCACGATCAACCTACCCGTTCGATCTTCCACGGTCTGAAAACTGGTCAGTCGCACGTTCTCAGGCTCTGTTGTCTCGAGCTGCGAGAACAGCTCCGACCACGAGAACGCGCGCAGGTCGATGATCGCGTTGGCCTCTTCTGCGGCGGCCGCTACGTCGTTCAATTCCTTCGCGTCGATCTGCGATCGAATGCGCCGGGCTTCGTCGCGCAGACGCTGGGCATCGGCCTCTGCCTGCTCCGCCCGTGCTCCGAGGGCGCGTCCGCTGCTGGTCAGCCGGATCAGTTGCACCAGGTTCAGCAGCGTCAGGACAATGACGAGCAGCGCCAGGGCGCCAAGCGCCACCTGCACCGCGCGGATGTTATAGAACGGCCGCGTTGAGAGATTTGTTCTCAGCATCAGGCCGCTGCCTCTTTTCGAGTCCGGAGCAGCATTCCCACCAGCGGCGACAGTGTCGCCATCAACTCAGGTGTCGCCGTGATGCGATCGGTGAGCGCGGCTCCGCGAGTCGGGTCGATGGGCTCGACGACAGTTCCCATGCGCGCCTCGAGGTTTCGACGCGCCAGATCGACTTCACCCTGAAGCCGCCCGATCCCGCCGAGCAAGATCCGGCTGAACCCGCGACCCTCGAGTCGATCCTGGTAGTACATCGCGGTCTGATGGACGACATCTTCCATGGCTTCCGCGTCGCCCTCAACGCGATTGCGGAAGAAGAGGACGTCATCGCGGCGCAGGATCGCAATCGACGTGTACTCCGGGCGCATGTGGACCACGAGCCAGTCGCCCGCAGTGCCGAGATTGGAGCTCAGAAAGAGGTTGATCACCGCAAACGTGGAGATGTCCACGAGACCGGCTTCAATGCCGATTCGTTCGCAGACGCTCTCGTATTCGCGGATTGTTTCCCGACGCGCGACTACGACGACGAATTCGCTGCCGCCCGTCTGGTGCGCGCCGGCTGTGTACGTGAGGCAGGCATCGTCCACTGGAAATGGCGTCGACTTCTTCACCTGCCACCGAATCAACTGATTGAGATCGTCACGCCGGGTCGGTGTCTGATCGAAACGAACGAGCGATACCTTGGCGGCCACGTCGGGAATCACGACGGCGACGCGCTTCGGCTTGAGACCCAGACTCTGGCAGGCGGAGTCGAGTGCGCGCGCGACGGCGTCAGGGTCGGCAATGTTCGTGGATGTGAGAGAAGGCGTGACCGCGCCTGGCGGTAACGGTTCGACGGCATAACCCTGTACCACCGGGTTCGAGCTGCGGCCGCCAAGCACCGCCACAGACACCGCGGCGGGTGAGATCTCGAGCGCCGCTTCGAGCGGCGGGCTGGCCAGCCATGACGCGAGGATGCTCATTCGACGAATGTCACCTTGTTGATTTCACGCAGCGTCGTAAGCCCGGTAAGGACCTTTTCAATTGCCGATTCGCGGAGGAAACGCATGCCATCCTCGTGCGCAGCTTTCTTGACTTCTGACGCCGGCCGCCGGTCGAGAATCATCTCTCGAATGCGATCGGACAGATTCAGCAGCTCGCAGATCGCCGTCCGTCCCTTGAAACCCGTGCCGCCGCACTCGACGCAACCGGTGCCTTCGTAGAAGCGATGTGTCTGCGCCAGCTCGGGAGACAGACCCGCTTCCTGCAGCGCTTTCGCATCCACCAGCTTCGGGCGCTTGCAGTGCGAGCAGATCAACCGCACGAGCCGCTGCGCCATGACGCAGTTCAGCGCGGACACGAACTGATACGGCTCGACGCCCATGTTCAGGAAGCGGCCGAGCACGTCGACTACATTGTTCGCATGGACCGTCGTGAACACCAGGTGACCAGTCAGTGCAGATTGGATGGCAATCTGGGCAGTCTCAGGGTCGCGAATCTCACCGACCATGATCTTGTCCGGGTCGTGGCGGAGGATCGAGCGAAGGCCGCGGGCGAACGTCAGCCCCTTCTTCTCGTTGATCGGAATCTGCGTGATCCCGCGTAGCTGATATTCGACGGGATCTTCGATCGTCACGATCTTGTCTTCGACGGACTTGATCTCGGAGAGCGCTGCGTAGAGGGTGGTCGTTTTGCCAGACCCGGTGGGTCCAGTGACGAGCACCATGCCGTACGGCTCGCGGATGTACTTCCGGAAGCGACGCAGTTCCAATTCCGGCAAGCCGAGGATGTCCAGCTTCAGCTCGGTGAACTGCTCGCTGATCGATTCCTTGTCGAGGATTCGGATGACGGCGTCCTCGCCGTGGACGCTCGGCATGATCGACACGCGGAAATCGATCGTCTTGCCCGGCATCCGCACTTTGAAGCGGCCGTCCTGCGGAACCCGCTTCTCGGCGATGTCGAGCTCCGCCATGACTTTCACACGCGAGATGATGGAACTGTGGAACTGCTTCCCGATCGGCCGCATCGCCGGCTGGAGCACGCCGTCGATTCGATACTTCACGTAGACGGCATCGTCACCCGTCTCGATATGGATGTCGCTCGCGCGACGCTGAATGGCGGTGTAGATCGTCGAGTCCACCAGCTTGATGATCGGACTGATGTCGCTGGTGAGCCGTTCGACGGTGAGGTTCTCTTCGCCGGTCTCGTCCTCTTTTAGGACCTGAAGCTCGAATCCTTCGGTCGCTTCCTCGAGGACACGCTGCGAGCTCTCGCTCTTCTTGAGAATTGCCTGAATAGCCGAGGGCGCACCGACCGTGACGCGAATGGGTGTCCGGAGGATCACGCCGAGCTCGTCGATCATCGGAAGGTCGGTCGGATCAGAGACGACGATCACCAGCGAGCGTCCCTCGCGGCGATGCGGCACGAATCCGTAGCGCAGCATCAGGTCGGCCGGTATCGATCGGAACAGATCCTGATCGATGCGGAACTCACTCATCTCCACGAATTCCAGCCGATATCGGACCGCGAGCGCGCGCGCCCGCACGACTTCTTCGGAGAAGTCGTCGGAATCAGGGAGTGGATTCGTTTTCGCAGTTGCCATTACACGCCTACTATGGAGCTCAATTCGAACAGCGGCATATACAGGGCCAGCACGACGATGGCAATGACGATCCCCATGAACACGAGCAGAACTGGCTCCACCAAGGTGATAAACCGCCCGACCTCCGTCTCAATTTCCTCGTCGTAGAACTCTGCCAGGCTATTCAACATTTCCTGGAGAGCACCGGTGGACTCTCCAACTTCCACCATCTTCACGGCCACGTCAGGGAAGATGTTCCGTTCGCGCAGCGCCGCGGCAAACCCCTGCCCTTCCTGAACGCGCACGCGAACCCGATCCAACTCACGGGCGAGATGCTGGTTCGACAACGACCGCACGCTGATTTCGAGGGCGTTCACGAGCGGAATCCCACCCCCAAGCAGTGTCGCCAACATGCGCGCCAATTGCGACGTGGAAAACTTTCGGACGGTCTCGCCGACCCACGGAAGGTCGAGCACCCATCTGTCCAGTCGGTGACGCTGAGCGGGCTGGCGGGACCAGACCGTCGCTGCAACAGCCAGGCCAACTACCCCAACAGCGATAAAACCGATGTTGGAGACGACCCCGTTTGAGATCGCGACGACGATCCGTGTAGAAAGGGGTAGTCCTTTATCGAAGGTCGCATAGAAATCGGAGAAGGCGGGCACCACCCTCAAGACGATGATTCCGACGAGGGTGATCATCATCGTCACCAGGATCGCCGGGTAAATCAGGGCAGAAAGCGTGCGCCGTTTGACGGCCCCGATGATCTTTTCGTAGGCGACATACCGCCGGATAACGGCATCCAGGTTTCCGCTCCGCTCGCCGGCGAGCAGCGACGCCGAGTAGACCGGCGGGAACAGCGTCCCGTGCTCGTTGAAGGCGTCCGATAGCGCTGTTCCGCTCCTGACCCTGTCGTAAACGCTGTCCAGAACCGACTTGAATGTCGGGTTTCCGACCCTCTGGCGAAGGATGTCGAGCGACTGGACCAGCGGCATTCCGGCCTTCAGCAGGGTGGCCAGCTCCTGATTGAAGACCAGGAACTCCTGGCGCTTAATCCGCTGCCGACGGGCGGCCAAGGATAGAGAGAGCACGGCCCGGCGCTGGAGGGACAGGACGTACATCCCCTTTTCCTCCAGTTCGCGACGGAGGCGTGCCTCGCTATCGGCGTTGTAGACGCCTTCTACAATCTCGCCGCCTGGCGTACCGAGTCGACACCGAAACTCCATTTCGTCCTTTAGACCTGCTCCTCTATTGTTTCGGCTGCACGAGCGCGCGGAATACCCGCACCCCCAACTGTCGTGTGTCAGTGCTTTGAAGCGCAACGAGCCTGGCCGGCACAAAGGTCTTGTCAGACACGACCGCCAACGCGACGCTCTGACTCTCCCCGAACTGGTCCGGACCGAGTGCAATCTTGCGCACCATCAGGGTACTTGGTTCCAGATCGAAATCGTCTACGACCGAGCCTCCCAAACGGATTTCAACGTGCTGGGGCACCGAAAACACCCTATTCGGCTGGTCGAGCTCGAGCGTGAGCTCAACGTCCTGCTTTGGGTTCGCGAACGTCAATGTGCCCGACTTGGTTGACCATCGCCATTCGACCCCCGATCCCTTCGGTGCTTCCGGAGGGTGCCAACCGTCTCGGAAGATCACCGTGTACGGCTCCGACCGCTCGCGAATCTCGAACGAGCCTGCTTTCACCGCGCGCCCCTCGATGGCCTCACCTGCCAGGGGCAGTCGCTCGCCCGATGACTTCGAATAGAGTCCCACCACGAACGTCGCGTATCCGACGTAGTCGGAAATGGGCGCATAACCGGTGTGTTTGTATTCAATGGTTGAGCCCGCCCTCCACTCCTTCGTCGGAGTGGGCGGCGCATGATCGGCCGCGCCGATCATACGACCGTCGTCGTCGACAACGTGGACGAAGACCTCGTAATCCTCGTGAAACGGAGGGGCGTCAGGGGCGACGGCGAACTTGACATCGAGCTCCACCGGCATACCGGAGGCCACGACCGCGGGGCTGACCGACACCGACGCCGAGGCAACCGGCTTCGCGTCGTCGGCGGGCGACCTGTTACAGGCGACGATCAATATAGTCATCGCCACTGTGAAGGGCGCGGAATATCTGAGCATCTCGGGTGGAATGATACTATCTCCACCGCATGACATCCGACGCACTCGGAATGGTTGAAACCCGCGGTTTGATCGGCTCTATTGAGGCTGCGGATGCAATGGTCAAGACCGCCAACGTCGTGCTCGTGGGCAAGGAATATATCGGGGCCGGTTATGTAACGGTTCTCGTCCGCGGAGATGTCGGAGCTGTCAAGGCTGCCACTGATGCCGGTGCCGCGGCCGCGCGACGCGTCGGGGAACTCGTCTCAGTTCATGTGATCCCGCGCCCCCACGCCGAGGTCGAGCGCATACTTCCCAAGTCGTAGGAACCCCCAGGGCCTGACCGAGTCATGGCTGTCCAGGACACTGCCCCTCAGACGGACAAGGATCTGACGTCGATCGCCGAGGCGCGGGCATTAGCTCGCGCGGCCCGTCAGGCGCAACCTCTTCTCGCCGAGCTCTCACAGGAACAGATCGATCGCATCGTCACGATGATGGCGGAAGCGGCCACCGCTCACGCCGAGGCACTGGCGCAGCTCGCGGTCGAGGAGACCGGTTACGGCGTGGTTGCCGACAAGGTCCAGAAGAACCTGTTCTCGTCGAGGCAGGTGTACGAGTTCATCAAGCCGATGAAGACCGTCGGGGTGGTGAACCGAATCGAGGACAGGAAGATCGTCGAGATCGCAGAGCCCTTCGGCGTCGTCGCAGCGATCGTTCCATCCACGAACCCGACGTCAACAGCGATCTATAAGGTGTTGATCTCCCTGAAAGCGCGCTGTCCCATCGTCATCAGCCCTCATCCTTCGGCCGCGCGATGCATCACGCGAACCGTGGAGATCATGGCAGAGGCTGCGGAGCGGGCTGCTGCACCGACGGGAAGTATCGGGTGGATGAAGACGGTCACGCTCGAAGGGACCCAGGAACTGATGAAGCAGCGCGAGGTCGCGGTGATTCTCGCGACCGGCGGCATGGGACTCGTGCGTGCGGCGTACAGCGCCGGTAAACCTGCGTACGGTGTTGGTCCAGGGAACGCTCCCTGCTACATCGAAGCGAGCGCTGATCTCGATAAAGCGGCCAGCGACATCGTGCTTGGAAAGACATTCGACTTTGGCGTGCTGTGTTCGTCGCCGAACTCGGTTGTCGTCGATGAATCAGTGGCAGACGAGTCGCGTCGCCGATTCGAAGCGCGCGGGGCCTACTTCCTCAATCAGGCCGAGATGGACCTGCTTGCGAAGGTACTCGTCACCCCACAGCGCCTCCCGAATCCTGCGCTCGTTGGGAAGTCGGCCCTGTTCATCGCCGGCAAGGCCGGGATCTCCGCACCCGCAGGGACGACAGTTCTCATTGCCCCGCTGGCCGGCGTCGGCCGCGACTATCCCCTTTCCATAGAGAAGCTGTGTCCGGTCCTCTCCTGGTATGTCGTCAAGGACTGGCGCGAAGGCTGCGAGCGCTGCATCCAGATCCTTCGATACGGCGGCATGGGTCACTCCATGTCGATCCACTCGAAAAACGACGATGTGATCCTGCAATTTGGGCTGAAGAAACCTGCGTTTCGCATTTGTGTGAACACGCCGACGACCCATGGATCCATCGGGTTGACGACCGGATTGGATCCCGCGATGACGCTGGGTTGCGGAGGCTGGGGCGGGAACATCACCTCCGACAACATCTCGCCGCGCCATCTGCTCAACATCAAGCGTCTCGCGTACGAAGTGCGGCCCGCCGTCGGGTCGCCCGCGAAGTCAGCTAGTAATCAAGCCCCGATCGTGCGCCTTCCAAAGGCGCCGGCACCCGCTGTTTCCACGGGGATCTCCGCGCAGGCGCTCTCGGCGCGTGTCGATGCCTTCCTTTCATCTCGAGGGTTCCGTCCCGGTGAGTCTTCCCCCGACCCACCGATGGACGCGCAGGAAAAACCGCTTGCGGCCGATAACCCAAAGGACTTCATCTGCGAAGACGATGTCCGGGCTGCGTTGAAGAGCGGGAAGACCCTCATCGTCGGAGACAGAACGATCGTCACGCCTTCGGCACGAGAACTTGGCGAGGCGAACAAGGTGTTCGTCCAGGCCGGTTACCCGCGGTAGAACTTGTTCGCGGTCTTGCTCGGGAGTTCCCACTTGAGCTTACGGAGTTTTGACCCTCGGATCGACCGGATGCTAGAGTACGCGGGACCGATGCTGTCGTTTCGCCGAGGAGTGAGCGGCGTTCTCTGCGCCGTCGGACTGCTGCTGTCAGGCGCCTGTGCCGCGAGATCGCCACAGCCGACGACTGTGCAGGCGCCACAACAAGTCGTTGCGCCCCAACCGGCGCCTGCTCCAGCGCCGCCCGATCCCGTTCAGGAACTCATCGCCCTTTCAGAACAGCATTTTCAGGCGGGTGAACGCGAGCTGAGTGAAGGTCACCTCGATGCGGCTACTGCCGAGTTCGACCGCGCGGTTGACGTCCTGCTCGAATCGCCCGGTGGCGCCCGTTCGAACCCGCAACTGAGTGCGCACTACGACCGCCTGATCGAGCGGATCAGCGGCCACGAGCTCACGGCGCTGGCGCAGGCGGACGGCTTCGCAGAAAAGGCCCCTGAACCGGCATCGATCGACGATCTCCTTACGATTGCGACCTTCGAGCCCCCGGCGCCGACTCCCGAAACGGAACGCACGGTCGCCAACGATCTTCAGGTAGTTGTTCACGACATCGAGATCCCGCAGAACGCCCGCGTCCTTACCTATGTAGAGCTGTTTACCGGCCGACTGAAGGGGTATCTGGAAGAAGGCCTGAGCCGCGGCGCGCGCTACCTTCCGATGATCCAGGAGGTCTTCCGGGCCGAGGGTGTGCCGCTCGATCTGGCTTATGTTCCACTGATCGAGAGCGCCTTCAAGCCGAACGCTCTTTCACGCGCGAAGGCCAAGGGTATGTGGCAGTTCATGCGCGGGACGGCGCTGGAGAATGGTCTCCGCCACGATTGGTACATCGACGAGCGCGCCGATCCGGAGAAAGCTACGCGCGCAGCTGCCAAGTATCTGAAGACGCTTTACTCGATGTTCGGCGACTGGCACCTCGCGCTTGCGTCGTACAACGGTGGGCCGGGGCGTGTGCAGCGCGCGATGAAGCGCTCAGGACGGGACGACTTCTGGAAGCTGTCGGCAACCTCACGCTATCTCCCGCGCGAGACGCGTGACTACGTTCCGCTCATTCTCGCGGCCATCATCATCGCTAGAAGCCCTGCTCAGTACCAAATGGAAGTGACGCCCATCGATGTGCCGCTCTTCGAAACGGTCACCGTTGCCGGCGCCGTGGACATTCGCCGCGTCGCCGAGTGGGCGGGCGCATCGGTCCAGGACATCCAGAATCTGAACCCCGAGTTGCGTCGGTGGACCACACCGATTCGCGCAACCGAGTACGAGCTCAAGGTTCCGATGGGGGCCGCAGAGGTGATCAACACACGGCTGACTGAGCAAGGAGGCGACGATCTCGCGCCGCTCAGTCACTACACCGTCAAGAAGAACGAAACGCTGCCCTCCATCGCCAAGAAGCTGGGTGTCAGTCGATCAGATCTGGCCGAGGCCAACTATCTGTCGACCAAGTCAAAGCTGCGAACCGGCCAGCAACTGATTATCCCGCGCGCTCCTACGCTTCTCGCGGCGCGAACAGAGACTGTCGGCCAGCCTGCTGACGCTGTCCCCGTGACTGCGCCTCGGCGGGTGGAAGCGGCCGACGACGACCCGCCGGCACGCACGACGACGACCCATCGTGTCGCACGCGGCGAAACGCTCTCCATGATCGCCAAGCTCTACGGCACCACCGTAGCTCAGATCAAAGAGCTGAACAGCCTCCGCAATAACGTGATCCATGTTGGGCAGCGCTTGATCATCGAGCGCCTGTCTACGCTCGCCACCAACTGACCCGCATCGCAGAAACTGCGATAAAGACGCGAGATCGACGTTGCAGAAGCTGCGACGTTCAGGACGTTGCCTCGCTCGATCCCGAAGAAACTCGAATGAATTCGTGAGGCACGCGATCTTGCACTGATCTCAAGTCGTGCTCGCCAGTCTTCGCAGTGCAGCGGTCTTCGGTGTGGAGGCCTATCCGGTTCACGTCGAAGTAGACGTCGCCTTCGGGCTCCCCCACTTCTCGATGGTGGGCCTGCCAGATGCGACCGTCAAAGAGAGTCGCGACCGCGTGCGCGCCGCGATCCGAAACTCGGGATTCGAGTTTCCCCATCATCGAATCACTGTCAATCTTGCGCCGGCCGACGTGCGCAAGGCCGGATCGTCGTTCGATCTTCCGATTGCGCTCGGATTGCTCGCGACCTCCGGTCCACTCACACGTCGATGCGTTGACGACACCGTAATCGTTGGCGAGCTCTCGCTCGATGGCGCGATCAACGGCATTCGCGGTGTGCTGCCAATTGCAGTCGGCGCACGTCGGCTGGGGCTCAAGCGCCTCCTTCTACCGCCGCAGAATGCGACCGAGGCCTCAGTTGTCGAGGGCCTGGATATTTGCGTGGCTCAATCGCTGGCGGAGGCCGTTGAGGCGTTGAACGAGCCCGAGCGCGCCAAGCGGGCGACCACCGGCCCAGTGAGCACGAGCTGTACGACACCAGCCGACAGCGATTTGGCCGACGTTCGCGGGCAATTGCTCGCCAGGCGCGCGCTCGAAGTGGCGGCTGCTGGCGGTCACAACTTGCTGATGACCGGTCCTCCCGGTGCCGGCAAGACGATGCTGGCGAGAAGATTGGGAACGATTCTGCCACCCCTCACGTTCGACGAAGCGCTCGAGTGCACAGCCATCCATTCAGTCGCCGGCACTCTCCCTGCTGGTCAGGGGCTTCTCTCAGAGCGCCCCTTCCGTGCGCCTCACCACACGATTTCGACCGTTGCCCTTGTTGGCGGCGGCTCCATTCCAAGGCCGGGCGAAATCTCCCTCGCGCATCACGGGGTCCTCTTCATGGATGAAATGCCGGAATTCGATCGACGGGTCCTCGAAGTCCTCCGGCAACCTCTCGAAGAGGGACACGTGACGATCGCACGCGCCGCGCGGACCGCAGTCTTCCCTGCGTGCTTCGTTCTCATAGGTGCGATGAATCCGTGTCCCTGCGGGTTTGCCGGAGACGATCGCCGGCCGTGCCGGTGTACGCCCATACAGATCGCGAAGTATCAGAACCGCCTCTCCGGTCCGCTCCGCGATCGCATCGATCTCATCGTCGATGTCCCTGCTGTCGCGGTGGGCTCGATCGTCGACGGCGTCGCTGGTGAGCCGTCTGCGATTGTTCGCGAGCGTGTGATCGCCGCGCGTCGCGCGCAGCATGCTCGCTATGGTGACGCTGGCCCTCGCACGAATGCGGCTCTGCGCGGCTCGCGCGTCGCAACGTTGTGCCGGCCCGACGCAAAAGGACGGCAGTTGTTGCGGAGGGCCGTCGATCAATTGGGATTGAGCGCGCGCGGCTACGACCGCGTGCTCAAAGTAGCGCGGACGGTTGCCGATCTGGCCAGCGACGAGAGGGTCACGTCAGAGCACGTCGCCGAGGCGCTGCAATACAGAGTGGTGGAACACGGGATTGGGTGCGGGGATGCAGGTGATGTATGAGCGTGGAAGTCGGTCGTCGCGTGTTCGTGGGATCAGTGGCTGCAGGTCTCCCGCTGCTGGTCGGAGGGGGTGCAACGCTGGCGTTTGCGCAGCGCCAGAAAGGCGCAACGCGAGTCCAGGATCCGGTCATCGATCAGTTGTTGACTGACATGAAGGGGGCCGTCCGAAGTCTCAGCCAGGCGGGCTCTGGTGAGCACACCCGCCGCCTCGCTTCGTCATTGCGGGTGTTTGCGGCATGGGGCGCGTCGAACCAGTTCGACTCGCGGGTGAAGGAGACATTGCGCGATGTCGTGCGACGCGAGGGACGAGACGCACTGCTTCGTCGCAACCTCGATGCCGCGATGTTCAAGGCGGAGGCGCGCGAGTTCGGATTCGACGGGACGTCCGCCGTTCCGTTGCCGGTGCCGGCGCCCGTTGACCTCGCGACGCGGCAGTGGGTTGTTGACGATCTGCTCGCCAACGGCGTCACCCCGCGTTGGCAAGCAGTCGCCGCCACGTTGGACGATGCCGCTCGAGCGCTCGATCGAATTGCGTCCGCGCGGTCGGCTGGAGTCACCTTGGTAGCGCAGGTCGATCCGTCAGTCTGCCGGATGATCCAGCAGGAACTCTCTTACCTCAACGTCCAGATGGTGTTCTGGTGTGCACCGTGGTTCTATTGGGTTCCCGAACCGTGTGGAATGGTGGCGTCCGCATACCTCGGCGTCTATGCCGTCGGCTGGTGGTACGGCTGCTGATGAACAACAACAAAGTCGCGATTGCGTGTCTGGTGGTCATCTACGCGATGGCCACTGGCCTTTCGTACGTGACGTTCCGCAGGTATCCGGATCATTCCGGAACGGCGGCGGTCCAGTGGCTTCTCTTCTACATCGTGACCGTCGTGTATCCGTCGATCTGGACCGTTCAGAATCTCCGTCTCGTACGGAAACTCGGGCTCGATCATTCGCAAACGCTTCGCCGGTACGCCTGGGCTCCGGTGATCGTGGGCGGAACGTCGTTGCTCACCGGTCTGAGTCTCTTGTTTCCTCTGCTTCGCTGAGGGGGCCGGACACGTCTCGCTGGGACCCGGGGTGCGCGCCGCGCACCTCGGGTCTCACTCGGCGATGAGCCGTGGGGACACGCGTGCATCGTGAAGGCTGCGCAGCGCTGTGGCCGCCAGGATGATCGCGCCTCCCACGATCGTCCATGAGCCCGGCGACTCTCCCCGCAGGATCCAGGTCCACACTGGATTGAGGACCGGTTCGACCAGAAGGAGCAGGGACACGTCGAGAGCCGGCAGATGGCGGATCCCTGCGGTCAGACATACATACGCGAGGCCGATCTGACACACACCGAGGTACACGATCGTGATCCACTCCCCTGTCGACGCCGCCGGCAGTGGCAGAGCGAACGGGAGTGCCGCAATCGATGCGAACAGATTGCCTGCTGTCACGACCGACATGCCGAGACCTGGCCGCGAATGATCGCGTTCTACGTACCGAAGCGCCACGAGCGTGAGCGCCCACGTGATGCTGCACATCAGGGCCAGTAGATTTCCGCGTCCTGGATCGGGCGCAGTGACCGTCGCGTCCGGCCGTCCCATGAAGCAACTGAACATCCCCAACGCAACGGCCAGCAGGTAGATCAGGTCACGGCGCTTGAAGTGCTCACTCAGAAGGAGGGGGCCCAACAGGAGGAGATACAGCGGCGCCGTTGACTGAAGAAAGATCGCGTTAGCCGCCGTCGTGAGCTTGGTGGACAAGACGAATAGCGTCAGCGTTGCGGCGTAAACGATGCCAGCCAGAACGACGTGCAACGACCACACGATTCGGCCGCCGAGGAAGACCAGCAGCGCGATCGCCGCGATACCAGATCGGAGTGCCGATACCTGCAGACCTGAGAAAGCGGCAACTTTGATCCCCGCTCCCCCCGTCGAAAACAAGAGAGCAGCAGCGAGCACCTGCAGTCGAGCCCTGCCGGCACTCACGAGGCTGATCCGTATGACTTTCGCCTGATATTCGCTTTCATTCTGATTCGTTGAGGACCCATTTCGTCCTGTGGTAGGCTCGTTACGTCGGCACCCCTCCCCACCGGCGTGTCAACACCCGATAGTATGGTCCGTATGGCGCGGACCGGCCGCTGTGCCCAATCGGGGCCCGTATTTTTGCTCGAGTGAATCTGTTTTGAAACCAGCCCGGCGCTACACGATTCTCGTTGCGGATCGCACGACAGGCGTTGTCCGTCGTGTGACGGTCGCCGCCCGCCCGGCGGTCGTGTTTGCCTGCGCCGTTGTCACCCTTCCCGTGCTCGTCGGTATCGGCGCGGCCTGGAAGGCGAAGAGCGACGTCGCCGAGCTCTACGTCAGCGAGCGCGCCCTCGAGCAGGAAAACGCGAGCTATCGAACCGCTACCGCGGAACTCTCGAGCCAGATTCAATCCCTGCAGACGGCGATTACCGACCTTGGTGCCAGGGCCGCACTCGACCCGAGCCTCGCCCGCGCCATGGAGACGTTACCCGCTTTCGTCAAGTCGCGAGCGATGGGCGGCAACGTCGGCACTACCGCCAAGCAGGACGCTACCTATACAAACGCATTGACCGCCCTCGCGAATCCCGAGGACACGTTCGGTCTGCTCCGCACGCTGCTGGAAGGGCTCGAATCACGCCTGAACGTCGTGCAGCGGAACGTTGAGAAGCGGAACGCCCTCGCGAATGCGACGCCGTCGATCTGGCCCGCTCACGGATGGCTGACATCGACGATGGGCCGGCGCACGGATCCGATGACGGGCGGCGCTGATTACCATCCGGGTCTGGACATCGCCGGTGATAAGGGTCAGCCGGTCTATGCGACAGCCGCCGGCGTCGTCACCAACGCGGGGCGACAGGGTGCGTACGGCAATCTCATCGTCATCGACCACGGGTTCGGACTCCAAACGCGCTACGGACACCTTTCCGGCTTCCAGGTCCATGAGGGCGACCGCGTTCAACGCGGCGATCTGATTGGCCGCCTGGGCGCCACTGGCCGCGCAACCGGCACCCACCTCCACTACGAGGTGCTCGCCAACGGCCGCCTCCTCAATCCGCTCAGACTGCTCACACAGCAGAAGCCTCGCGCTCAGTAACTCCCCGCGTTTCTGTCGTTTCCTTGCCGATTGCGGAGCCGCTGGCTACAATCGGTAGACATTCCTTCGTAGTTAGCTCTCCCCATTCGCATGATTGGTCAACTGCTCGCGAAGGTCATCGGTACTCAGAACGAACGAGAAATCAAACGGCTACGGCCGCGGGTTGTCGAGATCAATGCGCTCGAACCCGCCATTCAGTCCCTCACTGACGAACAGCTCCGGGCGAAGACCGTCGAGTTCCGCGAGCGTCTCGCCAAAGGCGCCACCCCCGACGACATCCTGCACGAGGTCTTTGCTGTCGTCCGCGAGGCCGGCCGCCGCGTGCTCAACATGCGGCACTTCGACGTCCAGTTGATCGGCGGCATTGTCCTGCATAACGGGACGATCGCCGAGATGAAGACGGGCGAAGGCAAGACGCTTGTTGCGACGCTCCCCGCCTATTTGAACGCGCTCGAAGGCAAAGGCGTACACGTCGTCACCGTCAACGATTACCTCGCACGGCGCGACTCGGAATGGATGGGACGCCTCTACCGCTTCCTCGGGCATGAGCGTCGGCGTCATCCAGCACGATCTCAAGGACGACCAGCGACAGATTGCCTACGGCTCGGACATCACGTACGGCACGAACAACGAGTTCGGCTTCGACTACCTCCGCGACAACATGAAGTTCGAGTTGAGCCACATGGTTCAACGCGGACATCACTTCGCCATTGTCGACGAGGTGGACAGCATCCTGATCGACGAAGCGCGAACGCCGCTGATCATCTCCGGGCCTGCTGAGGAATCGACCGACCTGTACTACGAGGTCGATCGCATCATCCCGCGGCTCAAGAAGGGCGCGGTCACGCAAGGCAACGTCAAGGCGGAAGATCGGGAAGAACTCGAGAAGACGGGCGACTACATCGTCGACGAGAAGCACAAGACGGTGACGTTGACCGAGACGGGAATGGCCAAGTCGGAGGAGATGCTCTCCCACCGGCTCGTCCCGGACTCCAACGGCCTCTACGACCCGGCAAACATGCCGCTGCTCCACCACGTCAACCAGGCGCTCAGGGCTCACACGCTGTTCCGCCTCGACGTGGAGTACATGATCAAGGACGGTGGGGTCGTAATCGTTGACGAGTTCACCGGGCGTCTGATGCCCGGCCGCCGGTGGAGCGACGGGTTGCACCAGGCCGTCGAGGCGAAGGAGAAGGTCAAGATCGAGCGCGAGAACCAGACGCTCGCCACGATCACGTTCCAGAACTATTTCCGCAAGTACAAGAAGCTGTCTGGCATGACCGGCACCGCCGAAACCGAGGCGTCCGAGTTCGCCAAGATCTACAACCTCGATGTTATCGTCGCCCCCACGAACCGTGTCCTCAAGCGCATCGAGGAGCCGGACCTCATCTACCGGACCGAGCGGGAAAAGTACGAATCGATCGTCAACGACATCATCGAGAAGCAGGCGTCGGGCCGGCCCACGCTCGTCGGCACGGTCTCGATCGAGAAGTCCGAGCGACTGTCCTCTCTTCTGAAGAAGCGTGGCATCAAGCACGTCGTGCTGAACGCGAAATACCACGCGCAGGAGGCCGAGATCGTTGCGCAGGCCGGTCACAAGAACAACGTCACGATCGCGACCAACATGGCCGGCCGCGGCACGGACATCCTGCTGGGTGGCAACCCCGAGTACGCGGCCCGGCACCAGTGCCTCGCCGAGGAAGTAGCCGAGAAGCTGGCCAAAGGTGAGGAGAAGTTCGTCGACGACGAGGAGTTCGTCTACTTCTTCCACGTGGATTCGTTCTACCGCGTGCCCCGACAGGACTGGGAGCGCATCTTCTCCCACTTCAAACGCCAGATGGAAGCCGAGCACGATGAGGTTGTGGCCATCGGCGGGCTGCACATCCTTGGGACCGAGCGGCACGAGGCGCGGCGCATCGACAACCAGCTCCGCGGCCGCGCGGGCCGGCAGGGTGATCCCGGTTCTTCTCGCTTCTACCTCTCGCTCGAAGACGATCTGATGCGCATCTTCGGATCGGACCGGATCTCCGGGCTGATGCAGCGCCTCGGCATGGAAGAGGGCGTTCCCATCGAGCACGGGATGGTTTCGAGGGCTATTGAGCGTGCGCAGAAGCAGGTCGAGGCGCAGAACTTCGGCGTCCGCAAGCATCTGCTCGAATACGACGACGTGATGAACAAGCAGCGTGAAAGCGTCTACACGCTGCGGCGAGAAGTCCTGGAAGGGTCGATCCACCTCTCCGAGGAAGAGATCGTCAACTCGAGGGACTACCTGATGGCGCTGGCCGAGGAGATCCTCGAGGACATCGTCGAGCGCTACGCAGGAAAGCAGGCCGACGTCGAGGAGTTCGATATTCCAGCAGTCGTTCGCGAAGTCTCGCGCGTGTTCGGCATCGATCCACGGGAGCTCGAAGCGCTTCAACTGGATTCCAAGGACACCGACGAGATTACGGACGCCGTCTGGGCAATCGCCAAGGAAGGCTACGTTCGAAAGGAACAATCCATCGGGACCGAACTCCTGAGGCGGCTCGAGCGCGACATCATGCTGCAGATCGTCGACGCTCAGTGGAAGGACCACCTCTACTCGCTCGATCATCTGAAGGAAGGCATCGGCCTTCGCGGCTACGGGCAGCGCGATCCACTGGTCGAGTACAAGAAGAGAGCTACGCGCTCTTCCAGGACATGAAGGCGCGCATCGAAGAAGAGATCGTGCGATATCTTTTCTGGCTGCGTCCGGTCACGATGGAAGATCGCGGCGAGCAGGCCGAGCCACCTGCTGCCCTGCGGGCTCCGCGGGCAGTACCGCCGCGTCGCCCGGCGGCATCGACGTTGACGCTGAACCATCCCGGGGCATCGTCCGTTCCGGCGTTTGCCGGCGCCGCTCGATCGAATCAGGCGGCGGCTGCGGCGCAGACGCCGACGCCGGCAAGAACTGGCGGCGATGATGTGGTGAAGACTGTCAGGCGAGACGAGCCCAAGGTTGGTCGCAACGATCCGTGCCCTTGCGGGAGCGGAAAGAAATACAAGAAGTGCCACGGGCAAGCCGCGTGAGAAAACAGAGGCCGACGATTGTCGGCCTTTTGTGCATTTAGAGGAACTCCATGGATCTGAAGACTGCCCCATTCTCCAGCTACCGAACAGACGGACACGGCGATCACCACGGCGCTCACGTTCGATGACGTGCTGCTGGTGCCGCAGCATTCGACGGTGAAGCCGTCTCAAGTGGACGTGTCCACGCGACTCACGCGGAGCATCCGGCTCAACGTCCCGATCCTGAGCGCTGCCATGGACACGGTCACCGAGTCTGGCCTCGCGATCGCGATGGCGCAACTCGGCGGCCTCGGCGTCATTCACAAGAACCTTCAGATTCACGAACAGGCGGCCGAAGTCGATCGCGTCAAGCGGTCGGAGAGCGGGATGATCGTCAACCCGATCACGCTCTCCCCTTCCAATCGCATCTACGAAGCGCTCGACCTGATGAAGAACTACCGGATCTCCGGTGTTCCGATCACCGAGGACGGCAGCAAGGAAGGCCGCCTCGTCGGGATTCTCACCAATCGCGACCTTCGCTTCGAGACAAACGTTCATCGTCCAATTGAAGAGGTGATGACGAAGTCGCCGCTCTTCACCGTCCCCGTGGGCACGACGCTGGACGAGGCGCGATCGATCCTGCATCAGCACAAGGTCGAGAAGCTGCTGGTGGTCGACAAGGACTTCCGGTTGAAGGGACTGATCACCGTCAAGGACATTCAGAAAGGCATCAAGTACCCGAACGCGTGCAAGGACGCTCTCGGACGCCTGCGCTGCGGCGCGGCAATCGGTACGTCCAAGGACGCGCTCGAGCGGGCGCACGCGCTTGTCGCGGCTGGCGTTGACGTGCTCGTCGTTGACACCGCGCACGGGCACAACCAGGACGTCATCGACATGGTCGCGCGGATCCGCCGCGACTTCCCGAACACCGATCTCGTGGCCGGCAACGTGGCAACAGCGGAAGCGACGGAAGCGCTGATCGGATCGGGTGTGGACGCGGTGAAGGTCGGCATCGGTGCCGGCTCGATTTGCACGACGCGCATTGTGGCCGGCATCGGGGTGCCGATGATCAGCGCGATCCTGGAATGCGCGCGTGCGGCAGCTGCCCGTAACGTCCCGATCATCGCGGATGGCGGTATGCGCTACTCGGGCGACGTCGTGAAGGCGTTAGCCGTGGGCGCGAGCTGCGTGATGCTGGGCAACCTGTTCGCCGGAACCGACGAAAGCCCGGGCGAGCTGATCCTGTTCCAGGGGCGCAGCTACAAGGAATATCGCGGCATGGGATCGATCGGCGCGATGAGGAAGGGAAGCCGCGATCGCTACTTCCAGGACGAGTTCGATCTCGAGGGTGGCAGCGCCGCGGGCAAGCTGGTTCCAGAAGGCATCGAGGGACGCGTCGCTCATAAGGGAAGCGCGCAGGCCGTCATCCATCAGCTCGTGGGAGGCATGCGGGCTGGGATGGGCTACTGCGGCAGCGGCACGATCCTGGAACTGCAGCGCAAGGCCAAGCTGATTCGCATCACACCCGCCGGTGTGCGTGAGAGCCACGTACACGACGTGACGATCACGAAGGAAGCGCCGAACTATCGGATGGAGTAACTCTGCTGGTTGGTAGATCGTGGTTCGTGGTAGGTGGTGAACCGGAACAACGAACGAAACCACTAACTACCAACCACCAACTACCAACCTAATGCGCCGTCGATCGCCATCGAGGATCTCGATGGTGATGTGGCGCGCCCCGGGAAGCGCGTGCGTCAGCCGATCCGGCCACTCGATCGCGAGGACGCCCCGATGCAGCTCCTCGAGCCCCAGATCGTCAGTGGCGGCTCGTTCGAGGCGATAGAGATCGGCGTGATACAGCGTCAGGCGCCCGCCTCGATACTCGTGAACGAGCGTGAATGTCGGGCTGCTGACCTCCTCTGGATCGAGACCGAGTCCAGCCGCTAGCCCCCGCACAAACGCGGTCTTCCCCGCTCCGAGATTTCCAGACAGCAGCAGCACATCGCCCACCACGAGGCCACGAGCCAACTCGTTGGCTACGGCGGCTGTCTCGGCTTCTGATGCGGTGACGTGCTCAGGCACTGGCAGGAGGATCGGTGAGCACCTTGAGCGCGCCGCCGAGATGATCGAGGAGATCGGTGGCGATCATGCTCACCTGTCCCTGGTTCACCTCCGCCAAATCGCCCGCCGCGCCGTGGAGAAAGACCGCAAGACGGCACGCCGCTTCGGCGTCGAGCAATTGCGCGAGCCACGCCGCGATCATCCCAGTAAGCACGTCGCCGGTGCCGCCCGTTGCCATGCCCGGATTGCCGGTGGGATTGATGAACACCCGCCCCTCCGGTGTGGCGATCACGGTGCGATGACCCTTCAGGACGACATACACCTGGTGCGCCGTCGCAAAGTCGCTTGCCACCTGGATTCGATTCGCCTGCACATCAGCAATCGATACGCCGACGAGGCGCGCCATCTCACCGGGGTGCGGCGTGATGATCAGGGCGCGCTCCTCGCGCCCGCTGAGCTGGCCAGGATCGTCGGCTAGCACCGTGAGCGCGTCAGCATCGAGGACGAGAGGCACAGTGGCCTTGTCGAGCAATGCGCGCACGAACTGTGCGACCTGCGGCGTGCGACCGAGGCCAGGGCCGCATGCAATGACGTCGTGCTCCTGCTCGAGCAGCTTATCGACGCCGCTCGCGTCGAGAGTTCCCGCAGGGTCGTCTGGTAGATCGACCGTCATGAACACCGGCGACAACGCGGCAAGCACGGGAAGGCAGCATCGAGGCGTCGCGACTGTGACGAGGCCGGCTCCGGATCGGAGCGCTCCCATTGCCGCCAGGTGCGCTGCCCCGGTCTTGCCCATCGATCCAGCCACGATCGTCAGCCGGCCGAAGTCACCTTTGTGCGAATCGGCAGCACGCGGGCCGACAGAGCTGCGCAGTTGCTCGGGCGTGAGCAACTCGACATGCGAGCCTTCGAGACCTTCAATGACTTCGTACGGGATGCCGATATCGGCAATGACCACCTCGCCGGCGTAGGCTTCGCCCGGCGGCAACACGAGTGGCAGCTTCGGCGCGGCAAGCGTGACCGTGAGCGACGCGTCGATGCAGTCGCCGATCAGATGCGGCGTGTCTGCGGACAAACCGCTTGGCAGATCGACCGACACGACCGGGATCTCCGACGCGTTCACGTCAGCGATGACGGTCTCGATCATTCCGGCAACAGCTGTCTTGAGTCCGGTTCCGAAGATCGCGTCGACGATCAGGCTGCACTGTGAGATCTCGGAGAAGTGCAGTTCCCAGCTCTGCTCGTCGCCGATCTCAACGACCGTCACTCCGAGTCGACCGAGGATGTCGAGATTGGTGCGCGCATCGCCGCGCACATCGGCGAGGGCACCAATTACAAAGACGGACGTCTCGATGCCGTGCTGGAGCAGCGTCCTCGCGACGACGAAGCCATCGCCTCCGTTATTGCCGCGGCCGCAGAGCACGGCTACCCGGCCATCCAGCTTCGACTCGTATGTGGATTCGATGGCGGCGACGACCTGCCTGCCGGCGTTCTCCATCAGCACCAGGGACGGGATGCCGATCTCGTCGATGGTGTAGCGATCGGCCTCGCGCATCTGCGCGGCAGTCAGGATTCGCATGCCTACTGCATACCTCCAGAATCGTCGACTGGTGGGCACGAACAGAACAGATTTCGATCGCCGTATGTGTTGTCGATCCGTCCGACCGGCGCCCAGTATTTGCGCTCGCGCACGAATGGCAACGGAAACGCCGCCTTCTCCCGCGTGTACGGGTGCGACCACTCGGATGCCGTGACTGCAGCGGCCGTGTGCGGGGAGTTCTTGAGGACGTTGTCCTGTGCGTCCACTCTGCCCGTGATCACATCCTCGATCTCTTCTCGGATGGCGATCATAGCGTCACAGAAGCGATCGAGCTCGGCTTTGTCTTCGCTCTCGGTAGGTTCAACCATGAGCGTGCCGGCCACCGGGAAGGAGACCGTCGGCGCGTGAAAGCCGTAGTCGATGAGCCGCTTGGCGACATCCATTTCGTCGATGCCGCCTCCCTTGAACACACGCAGATCGAAGATGAGTTCGTGGGCCACGCGTCCGTTGTCGCGTGAATACAGCACGGGATAGTGGTGCTCGAGTCGCGCCTTGATGTAGTTGGCGTTGAGGATTGCGTGCCGCGTCGCATCGGCCAATCCGCCCGCGCCCAGCATGCGGACGTAAGCGTAAGAGATCAGCAGGATGCTTGCACTGCCCCACGGCGCCGCCGAGACGGCATGAATCGCCTTCTCTCCGCCAACACGCACGATCGGATGACCCGGCAGAAACGGCGCCAGGTGACGCGCGACGCCGATTGGTCCCATGCCCGGGCCACCGCCACCGTGAGGGATCGCAAACGTCTTGTGCAGATTCAGATGGCAGACGTCGGCGCCGATCGCGGCGGGGCTCGTCAGCCCGACCTGCGCATTCATGTTGGCGCCGTCCATGTAAACCTGACCACCATGCTCGTGGACGACGTCGCAGATCTGGCGGATGTCGTCCTCGAAGACGCCGTGCGTCGACGGATACGTGATCATCAGGCACGCCAGATGGCTGCGGTGCTCCGCCGCCTTCGCCCGCAGATCATCAACGTCCACACTGCCGTCTGCCCTGCTGCGGACGACGACAACGCGCATGCCGGCCGTGGCAGCGCTGGCCGGGTTGGTGCCGTGAGCCGAGGCCGGGATCAGCACGACGTTGCGTCCCGGCTCTCCGCGATCGTGGTGATACGCGCGAATCACCATCAGCCCGGTGAACTCGCCTTGCGCGCCTGAGTTCGGCTGCAGTGAGACCTTCGCGAAGCCGGTGATCTCGCAGAGCGCCGCCTCGAGCTCCCTGAAAACGTGCGCGTAGCCTTCGGTCTGCTCTTCCGGCGCGAACGGATGCATGCGGCTGAACGGATTCCACGTAATCGGGAGCATCTCGGTTGCCGCGTTCAGCTTCATCGTGCACGACCCGAGCGGGATCATCGAGCTGTCGAGCCCGAGGTCCTTTCGCTCGAGGCTGCGGATGTACCGCATCATCTCTGTCTCGGAATGGTGCGTGTTGAACACCGGATGCGTCAGGAAGGTGCTCGTTCGCCGCAGCCCTGATGGCAACTTGTCTGGCGACGCAGATTGGAGTGCCGCTGCCGCGGCCTCGCAATCGATCACGCGCGGACGTTTGCCCAGCGCGGTCGCGAAGACGCCGACGATGTCACGGAGCCCGGCGGTGTCGAGCGTCTCGTTGAGTGCGATCGAGATCGTATCGGCGTCGAAGATGTTGAAGTTGATGCTCGCGTCTTCCGCGCGGCGTCTGACACGCTCCGCCTCGCCTGGCACCTTTACGAGCAGCGTGTCGAAGTAGTGCGGATTGAATTGCGTGATCCCAAGCGAGGCGAGCTCCTCTTCGAGAATGCGCGCGAGCGTATGGACGCGCGATGCGATCGCCGCGATGCCCTTCGGGCCGTGGTATACGGCGTACATCGCCGCCATGTTGGCGAGAAGCGCCTGGGCCGTGCAGATGTTCGAGGTCGCCTTCTCGCGCCGGATGTGTTGCTCGCGCGTGGCCAGCGCCATGCGATACGCGCGCTCGCCATGACCGTCGACTGAGACACCTATGAGCCGGCCGGGCAACTGGCGGACGAAGCCGTGACGCGTCGCGAAGAACGCCGCATGCGGGCCACCATATCCGAGCGGGACGCCGAAGCGCTGCGAGTTGCCGTACACGACATCTGCGCCCATCTCACCCGGCGGAACGACCAACGCGAGCGACAAGAGGTCCGCTCCCACCGACACGAGCGCGCCCGCCTCGTGGGCCCGTGCGATCAGCGGTCTCAGGTCGAGCAAGTCTCCACCCGCATCGGGGTACTGAACGATCGCGCCGAACACCGACGCGTCGAACATCATCCGATCGATGGGCACGACGCGGAGATCGATTCCCAGCGGCTCGGCTCTCGAACGCAGGACATCGATCGTTTGCGGAAAACAGCCGTCGCTGGCGTAGCAGACAGTCGGTTCGACGCCCTTCTTCTGGCTGGTATGCGCGCGGTGCATCAACGCCATCGCTTCGGCGGCGGCCGTCGCCTCATCCAGCAAGGAGGCGCTCGCCACCTCCATCCCCGTCAGATCCGTCACCATCGTCTGGAAGTTCAGGAGCGATTCCAGGCGGCCTTGTGCGATCTCCGCCTGATAGGGCGTGTATGGCGTGTACCAACCCGGGTTCTCCATCACCATCCGAAGGATCACGCTCGGCGTGAACGTGTCGTGGTAGCCGAGGCCGATGTAGGACTTGAAGACCCTGTTGCGATGGGCGAGATGGCCGAGACGATGGAGGTACTGATGCTCGCTTTCAGCAGGCGGAAGTGCGAGCGGTTTCTTGAGGCGGATCGAGGCGGGAATCGCCTCGTCCATCAGCGCGTCGAGCGTCGGCGCGCCGACGGCGGCGAGCATCGCGGCGCGCTCGTCCGGCGACGGTCCGATGTGGCGGCGTGCAAACCAGTCGCTGGCGTCCAGTGAGCTCATTACGCGCGGGTGATGCCGTCGTACTGCGCGCTGTCGAGCAGCGATCCGGCTTCCTTCGGATCTGACACGCGCACCTTCACCATCCAGGTCTCATGAGGCTTGCTGTTGACCACCTCAGGATGATCCTTGAGCGACGGGTTCACCTCGATGACCTCCCCGCTCATCGGCGCGAAGAGCTCCGAGACCGCCTTGACCGATTCGATCGAGCCGAACGACTCGCCCGCTTTGATCGTGCGTCCGGGTTCCGGGAGCTCGACGAACACGACGTCGCCGAGCTGATCCTGCGCGAAGTCAGTGATGCCGATCTCAGCGATGTCGCCCGAGATGCGGATCCACTCATGGTCTTTCGTGTACTTCAGGTCAGTGGGATACGGCATGGAGGCACCTACTGGCCGGGTCCCGGGATCCGGGGCCCGGGACCCGAACGGGATCGTGAGTAGAACGGCAAACGCACGACTTGCGCCCTTGTCGCGCGGCCGCGGATGTCGATGTCAATCTGCGTTCCCGGCGCTGAGAGCGAGACGGGGACGTACGCCATGCCGACGGCTTTCTTGAGGAAGGGCGTTTGCGTGCCGCTCGTGACCTTGCCGACTTCGTCTCCGCCGCTCGTGACGATGTGGCCCTGGCGCGCGATACCGCGCTCGAGCATTTCGAAGCCAACGAGCGTACGCGTAATTCCGCGTTCTTTCTGCTCGAGCAGGCGTTCGCGCCCGATGAAGTCGCCCTTCTTCCACCCGATCGTCCAACCCAGGCCGGCCTCGAGCGCCGTCGTCGATTCGTCGATCTCATTTCCGTACAGGCGCATCGCGGCTTCAAGTCGCAGCGTGTCGCGCGCGCCGAGGCCGCAGGGTATTACGTCGCCCCGGCCCGCCTGAATCAGGCCCTGCCAGACGCGGTCGGCCATGTTGGGTGGGACGAAGATCTCGTACCCGTCCTCGCCTGTGTAACCGGTGCGCGAGATGGTTACGCGTGCGTTCGCCACTTCCCCATAAGAGAACCAGTAGTAGCGAATGTCGTCGAGGTCGACAGCGGTCAGTTGCTGGAGAACGTCTCGGGCTGCAGGACCCTGGATCGCGATCAACGCGTAGCGGCTGCTCGAATCAACGACTGCCGCATCGCCCGCAAGCTTCACCTGCTCGCTAATCCACGCGTAGTCTTTGGCCGCGTTGGCCGCATTGACGACGAGCATGAAGTGGCTCGATGCCATGCGGTAGACGAGCATGTCGTCGACGAAGGTGCCGTCTGCTGTGAGCAGGCCAGCGTACTGTGCCTGGCCAACGTTCAATGCGCTCGCGTCGTTGCTCGAGATTCGCTGCACGGCCTCGAGCGCGCCCTTGCCGGCGATCTCGATCTCCCCCATATGGCTCACGTCGAACACCCCGGCGCGCGTACGCACGGCCATGTGTTCGTCGGTGATGCCGGAGTACTCGACGGGCATCTCCCAGCCGGCGTACGGCACCATGCGGGCACCCGATGCGCGATGCCGTGCGTGTAAAGGGGTTGTGCGAAGACTGGTGGCGGCCGTGTCGGTCATGGAGCAGAACGGGACGGGGCAGGACCCAACTGCTATGACTGTACTCGCCGCTGAACGAGAGGGTCAAGGCACAGGCGATATCAGGGGGTCGCTCTCAGAAGCATCGCGCCACCGCGGAGACGGTCGAACACGCCGACCAGATGCTCGGCCGTGACTGGGCCGACGGAAACGATCTCGTGGGCCCGCAGGACAGTCACGTGGTGCGGGAGTAGAAACACGTAGAGATCGCATAGCCCGGCGAGATCGTGCAGCCGGTGCGACGACAGCACGACGGCGGCACCGCGATCGCGCTTCGTCTCGAGCATCGTCGATAGCCAGCGACCTGCATCCGGATCGAGCCCTTCCCATGGCTCATCAAGGACGATGAGCCCGAGCGGATGGCGTCCGAGTACCGTCCGCAGACCAAGAAGTTGTCGGGTGCCTCGCGACAGCGTTCGGAGCCGCCTGCTCTCCAGCGTCACGTGGTCGCCCGCCCCGAGACTCCCCCAGTTCGCGGCTCGCACACTGCCAGGCAACGTGGCTTCGCCAGCGAAGTAGCCGATGCCGGTTCGCGCGATCGCATCACGAGGTGTCAGTCCGTTGATACGAATCTCTCCCGATCGCGGGGTCAGACAGCCCGCGATTGCGCGCAGGAGCGTTGTCTTGCCGGAGCCGTTGGGACCGACGACCCCTGCCGCCTGGCCCGCAGCAAGATCGAACGAGAGTTCCTGAAAGACGAGCCGCCGGCCGTATTGCATCGCGAGGCTACGGATTGAGACGGCCAACGTCATTGGGAGGCCTCGAGTGGCACGTCCCGTTGTGCGATCCACCTGCAGGAGATCGCCATCGCGAAGACGGCGAGAGTCAACGCAGGAACCACGGCCATGATCTGTGGGCGTGCAAGGTGCTGACCGATGGCACCCATCGGATAGACGAAGAAAGCCCAGGCTGGCCACGCGAGTTCTTCGATGCGCGTCGAGGGTGCAGTCCAATCGCCTATGACACCTCTCGAGAAGGTCGTTGCCGTCGTGACGGCCAGAAGCAGCCAGCCAATGCCAGCCGAGAAGCGCGGAAGTGCCACGCCCAGTGCCCAGGGAAGTGTGGAGACCAGAGTACTGCCGCGCATGTTCCAGAGGCCAGCAGCGTCGTCCGAGTTCCGGCGCTCACAATGAACTCCAGCATCGCTAGAACGAGCCAGCTTGCGATGCCGGTGCCGATAGACGACGTCCAGTGCATCAGTGCGATCGACGCGCGACTGTTCACTCGCGTGAACAAGAGATCGTAATGGCCGCGTCTGGCCGGGAGCGCGAAACCAGACGACGCGGCAAACACCTGCAGCAGCAGTACTGGCACGAGAGCGCCGGCAGCCGCAATTGAATCGCCGACGATGGCGATGCCGGCCGCCAGGGTGAGCACAGCGAACGTCCCCGTCATCATCGAGGGGACTGGTGGCACTACATGGAAGAAGCGGACGAGATACCGAAGGTCGCCCATCGCACCCTCGTCACGACTCCACGTGAGGCGTGCTCATCGTCCTGACCCAACGCGGGAGTCGTTTGCCGGGACCGCGCCCGCTCGTGCCTGCGACGCGCAGGTAGGCCTCGAGCGTGTGATAGCTGATGTTGAGCCTCTTACACGCACGGCGTTTGTTGCGGCCGCACTTCTCGAACACGAGCCGCGCGTAATGACAGGCCCAGGCACGCATGCTTTCATCGCGCCCGATGGCCGGGCCAAGCACCTCGGCGAACTCTCCCCGGATTCTGGCCGGTAGATCATCCAGCTCGATTCGGTCCGACTCCATCAGCGCGAGCGCGCGTTCGACCAGGCGCTCCAACTCGCGGACATTCCCCGGCCACGGATAGATACGCAGCGCTTGCTCGGCCTCGGCCGACAGCGTCAATTCCCGGCTCCGGTGCCGGCCGAGGAAGTACCGCACGAGCTCGGGGACGTCCTCGCTGCGGTTTCTGAGCGGCGGCACATGAATCTCCACTCCACTGAGCCGGTAGTACAGGTCGGCCCTGAAGAGGCCGCGTGCGACCAGTTCGGAGAGCGGCCGGTTGGTAGCCGCGACGATGCGCGTGTCGATGCGCTTTGTGCCGTGGCCTCCGACCCGTTCGACGGCGAGATCCTGAAGGACCCGGAGGAACTTCGCCTGCGCGGACAGCGAGAGATCGGACACCTCGTCAAGGAACATGGTTCCGCCATCCGCGTGCTCGAACTTGCCGCGCCGGCCGCGAACACCGGTGGCCGTCCGCTCTTCGATGCCGAAGAGTTCCGCTTCGAGCAGCGTCTCGACGACAGCGGCGCAGTTGACGGCGACGAACGGCCCACGGCGTCGACGGCCAAGCTCGTGGAGTTGTCGAGCAACGAGTTCTTTGCCAGTGCCGCTCTCGCCTTCAATCAGCACGGTAAAGTCGGTCGCTGCAACGCGCTCGATCTGCGCGCGCAGCGCCTTCATGACGTCGGTCGATCCGATCATCGGACCAGCACCGAGCGTCGCGCTCGTCGAGGGCGTTCGTCCGCGACCGATCTCGAGCACGAGCCCCCCGACATGCGCAAGCGCGACCAGCATGTCGTAGTCGGGTTCTGCCAGCGGCCGGTCTGGCTGACACGACGCCTCAAAGACAGCCTGGATACGGGGATCGGCCGTCGGCACACCGAGGACGATCGAGTCGGAGGTCCGCGTTGGCGTGACCAGCCGCGCTTGATATCGAGCTCGCACCTCTCGCAATCGCACGGCTCGAAGCTGCAGCGCCTGCCTCACGTGCTGCTCGAATGTGGCTCCGAGATCATCGTTGGCAGCGTTAGCAAGTGCAGTCCCGAGCGCCTCGAGTACTCTGCCGCAGGCTCGCGACGTTCCCCTCAGGTCGCACACTGGTCTCGTCATTCCCTCGCGTCACGGCATAGGTCTCACTCACAAGGCCCTCCGCCGAGGAGATACCAAAGGCGATGCCACTTTTGACAACTCTCACTAACGTCCGCACGTGCAACGGTTTCACCTGAACGAGGCGTAATAGGCACAGCGACTTCGGGTAGGTTGTGCCCTCGGCGTGCGGGACGCCGTTTGAAGGGTCGAGAAGCCCATACCCCCTGCGATACACTTGCGGCCTCGAATGAAAAGCCTGACTGGACATCTCTACTTCTGGGTGCTGCTTGCCATCCTTGCAGGGGGAGTAATCGGCTACGTAGACCCGGTAACCGCGGTCGAGCTGAAGCCGCTCGGCGACGGGTTCATCGCCCTCGTGAAGATGCTGATCAGCCCGATCATCTTCTGCACGGTCGTTCTGGGCATCGCCGGCGCGGGAAACATGAAGAAGGTCGGCCGGGTGGGCGCGAAGGCGCTGATCTACTTCGAGGTGGTCTCGAGCATCGCCCTGGTCATCGGTCTGGTCGTGATCAACGTCGCCCAGCCGGGCAGCGGATTCAATGTGGATCCGGCGACGCTGGATGCGAACGCCGTCGCCGACTATGCGAAGCAGGCTCATGCCCAGACGACGACAGACTTCATCCTCGGAATCATCCCGGTCACGTTCTTCGACGCGTTTGCCGGGTCAGGGAATCTGTTGCAGGTGCTGTTCGTCGCGATCCTGTTTGGGTACGCGATGACGCATATGGGCGAGCGCGGTAAGACGGTGCACCAGTTCATCGAGGCGTGCTCGCACATCTTCTTCGCCATGATGAACGCGCTGATGAAGCTCGCGCCTATCGGCGCCGGTGGCGCGATGGCCTTCACCATTGGCCGCTATGGAATCGAGGCGCTGAGGCCGCTGGCCGCCCTGATGGGCAGCTTCTATCTGACGTGCCTCCTCTTCATCCTGGTCGTCCTTGGCAGCATCGCGGCCTTCACCGGCTTCAGCATCATCCGCTTCATCGTTTACATCAAGGAGGAACTGCTGACGGTGCTCGGGACCTCGTCATCGGAGTCGGCGCTCGTGCCGCTGATGCAGAAGCTTGAGAGACTCGGGTGCTCTCGCTCGGTAGTTGGGCTGGTTGTGCCATCGGGTTACTCATTCAATCTGGACGGCACGAACATCTACCTGACGATGGCTGCCATCTTCGTGGCGCAGGCGCTCAATATCGAGCTGACGCTGCGGCAGGAGTTGACGCTCCTTGGCGTAGCGATGCTGACCTCGAAGGGGGCATCAGGCGTCACAGGAGCCGGCTTCATCACGCTCGCAGCAACGTTGGCTGTCGTCCCGTCGATTCCCGTCGCGGGGTTGGCGTTGATCCTCGGTATCGATCGTTTCATGTCGGAGTCGCGCTCGATCACCAACTTCATCGGCAACGGCGTTGCGGCGATCGTCGTAGCGCGCTGGGAGAACGAGCTCGACATGGCCAGACTCACGGCCGAACTGAACGGCAGCCGGACTACACCGGTTCCAAAAGCTGAAAGTTCTCGGCAGCTTGCGGATCTGTGAGCACGGGCATCGCTGCCAGGTCGATCGGCCGTAGTTCGACTGGTGTGTTGAACGCCAGCGCACCTCGATACTGAACGACGTCCGCGCTGACGTCCCAGACCGCGCATCGGACCACGCGAGCGCGGATCAGGACCCGTCCCCGAGATGCGGTCACGTGCACGTCAACGTGGGTCCCCGGTAGCAATCGCGTCGTTCCATGAACAAGAACCCCACTCGCCGACACGTTGATCACCGACAATTCCCGACCCAGACGCAGCCGGACGCGCGAGAGCGGATCCGTGGCCATAGGTATCCAGCGACAGCCCTGCCGGCGCTCGTGGGGCTCAGTCTGCATTGACCCACGCACCCATCGCCCGCTCGTACCGCAGCACGCGAGCGCGGGCGGTGACACCGAGCACGCGCACGGCCCATTGCGTCTGGTCGCGTCCGACGACGTAGACGCTTCCCGATGTGGCCGTGCCATTCGGACTGAAGGAGAGAATCATCGTTCCGCCCAGCGCTACGGCGCTCGTCCCCGGAGTTCCTGGAGCGAGCCCTATCGCGGCTCCGGGATAGAGATCGGACAGATGTAAAGGTGCTTCAATCACGCGATCGATCTGCTGCGTGATATCCGCCATGTGCACGCCGTCGCCGTTGCCGTCCTCAACCATCGAGAACCTCATGCCTCTCGTGTCCTGTTCGAAATACAACGCGACGGTGGCCGAGCGGCCGACCGCACGCGATCGTGCAAGCGCGGCCCGGGTTGCGAGATATCGCGCCGCGCCTGCCCCTCGCGATCGATCGACGACTGCGCCGACGCTCGAGACGCTGATGCCCGCCAGGATGCAAAGCAGTGCCGAAGCGAACAGGACCTCGAGGAGCGTGTAGCCCGCTCCCCCTTCGCAGTGGCGACTGTGACGAGAGGCTTCAGCTTCAGGAAGCTTTTCGCCCCCACGCCACTCTGTCTCCGCAACGAGCAATCGATCGTGCATTCCGGCCACGCCGCTCTCGAAAGCAAGCGAGAAGCCGCTTGGATGTCGTTGAATCCGTCGGTTTAACGTGTTGACGAGAAAGGCGGTATCAGCCGATGCGAGTACGCCCGTCGATGGAGGTGCTGAAAGTGACCCCGCCAGTGTCGTTCCTCGCTGACGTCAGAGCAATCCGGCACCGCGTGCCCACTTGTACTTGGCGCCGAGCACGTCCACCGGGATCTCCGTCGAATAGGGATAAGCCGGAATCTTGTGATCGAAGAGGTACTCCGACGCCTCTTCGACCTCCACGTCGCCCGCCAGCGAGACGACGACCGGTTTGTCGATGCCCTTCCCTCGCATTTCTTCGACGATCTCGGCCAGCAGTTTTGCGAACACCATCGGCGGCGTGACGATCGTGTGCCAGTAGCCGAGGATGAGCGCGTGGATCCGCGGATCCTCGAGCCCGAAACGGACGGTGTTCTGGTAGGTCTTCGGCGGCTCGCCGCCGGTGATGTCGACCGGGTTGCCGGATGCGCCGAAGGGAGGAATGAACTTCTTGAACGCCGCGTCGAGGTCCGGCGGAAACGTCATGAGCGACAGGCCGTTGTCCACGACCGCATCCGACAACAGGACGCCGGAGCCGCCAGCCCCGGTGATGATGACGATGTTGTCGCCCTTCGGTGTCGGCAGGATCGGAAGCGCGCGGGCGAATTCGAGCATCTCGCGCAAGGAGCGCGCCCGAATCACGCCTGACTGCCTCAGCACGTCGTCGTAGATCTTGTCGTTGCCGGCGAGCGCGCCGGTGTGCGAGCTGGCGGCCTTGGAACCCAGGGAAGTGCGTCCGGCCTTCAGCACGACGACAGGCTTCTTCTTGGACACGCGCTTCGCTACTTCGGCGAACGCGCGGCCGTCCTTCAGGTCCTCGCAGTGCTGCACGATGATGTGCGTGTTGTCGTCCTGCTCGAAGAACGTCAGCAGATCGTCTTCATCGATATCCGACTTGTTCCCCAAGCCGACGATGGCCGAGACGCCCATCTTCGCCGAGCGGGAGAAGCCGATGATGGCCATCCCGATACCGCCCGACTGCGACGACAACGCCGCGTGGCCTTTGACGTCGTACGCCGTGCAAAACGTCGCGCAGAGGTTGCTCCACGTGTAGTAGAAGCCGTAGATGTTCGGGCCCATCAGGCGGACGCCGTACTTCTGGGCGACCGCCGACGAGTTCCTTCTGGCCCTCGACGTTGCCGGTCTCGGCAAACCCTGACGGAATGAGGACGGCGCCCGGAATCTTCTTCTCGCCGCACTCGGCGATCGCCCCGGCGACGAACTTGGCGGGAATTGCGAACACCGCGACGTCGATGTCGCCGGGAACGTCCTTGACGCTCTTGTACGCCTTCAATCCCATGATCTCGTCGGCGGATGGGTTGATCGGGTAAATCTGCCCCGCGTAACCGCCGTTGATCAGGTTCTTCATCACCGAGTTGCCGATCTTGCCCGCCTCCGAGGAGGCGCCGATGACGGCGACCGCCTTCGGCTTCATGATGCGGTTCATGTCGCGCACGATGTCCTCGTGCTTCGGGCGGAACCGCGCCGGCGCCGGCGAAGAATTGACGACGATCCGGACGTCGGCTGCGATTGCGCCGTCCTTCGTGGCGAAGACCGGGTTCAGGTCCATCTCCGCGATTTCCGGGTTGTCGGCGATGAGCTGCGAGACGCCCTGGATCATTGTCGCGAGCGCGTCGCGGTTGACTGGATCCCCACCGCGGACGCCCTTGAGGATCTGCGCAGCGGCAATGCCGTCGAGCATCGACAGCGCGTCGTCCTTGGTCGCGGGCGCGAGACGGAACGTGATGTCCTTGAGCACTTCGACCAGGATGCCGCCAAGACCGAACGCGACGAGCTTGCCGAAGACAGGATCGGTGACCGCGCCGATGATCACTTCCTGGCCGCCGGCGAGCATCTGCTGCACCTGGACGCCGAGGATGGTGGCCTTCGCGTTGTACTTCTTCGCGTTGGCGATGATCGTGTCGTAGCCCTTCTGGGCCTCGTCGGCGCTCTTCACGCCGACCAGCACGCCGCCCGCCTCGGTCTTGTGCAGGATCTCCGGCGAGACGATCTTGAGCACCACCGGAAAGCCCATCCCCGTCGCCATCGTCGCCGCCTCGCCGGCTGACTTCGCGACGCCTTCTCTGGGAACGGCGATCCCGTACGCCTCACATACGAGCTTGCCCTCAGGTGCGGTGAGCGCAGTGCGGCCTTCGGCTTTGACTGCATCGAGCACACGTCTGACCGCGTCGGTCGGGTTAGTGATCATCGTCATATGTAGATCCGTTTAGATGACTTTGTCGGCGCGCAGAGCTGCGATCTCATTCGCTCCGAAGCCGAGTTCTGCCAGGATCTCGTCGGTGTGCTCGCCGAGTAGTGGTGATCGCTTCACGTCGGCCGGACTGTCAGACATCTTGATCGGATTGCCGACCGTGAGGTACTTCCCGCGCGTCGGGTGATCGACCTCGACGACGGTGCCGGTCTTGCGCAGCGACGGTTCTTCCGCGATCTCTCTTCATCGAGAGAATCGGTCCGCACGGGATGTCGTGGGTGTTGAGGATGTCCATCGCCTCGAACTTGGTCTTCGTCTTCGTCCATTCCTCAATCCCGTCGAAGATTTCCGACAGATGCGGCAGCCGCGCCTTCGGCGTCGCGTACCGCGGATCGGTCAACCATTCCTCACGACCTATCACTTTGCAGATAGCGTCCCAGACGGGAGCCTGCGTGATGAAGTAGATGTAGGCGTTGGGATCGGTTTCCCACCCCTTGCACTTGAGAATCCATCCGGGCTGGCCGCCGCCAGAGGCGTTCCCCGACCGCGGGGCGGCATCGCCGAACGTGCCGTTGGGGTATTGCGGGTACTCTTCGAGGACGTGCGTCCGTGCGAGCCGCTGCTGATCGCGCAGCTTCACGCGACACAGATTGAGCACGCCATCCTGCATCGCTGCGAGCACGCGCTGACCGCGGCCCGTGGTGTTGCGCTGGTACAAGGCCGCCACGATACCCAGCGCAAGATGCAATCCGGTTCCGCTGTCGCCGATCTGCGCACCGGTGACCAGCGGCGGGCCGTCATCGAAGCCGGTCGTGGACGCCGCACCACCGGCACACTGCGCGATGTTCTCGTAGACTTTGCAGTCCTCGTATGGCCCAGGACCGAAACCCTTGACCGACGCGACAATCATGCGGGGGTTCATCTCGCGGATGCGCTCCCAGGTGAAACCCATGCGGTCGAGCGCGCCCGGAGCGAAGTTCTCCACGAGCACATCGCATTTCTTCACGAGGGCTTCGAGGATTGCTTTACCTTTCGGGTTTTTGGCGTCGACCGTGATCGAACGCTTGTTCGAGTTGAGCATCGTGAAGTACAGGCTGTCCACTCCCGGAATGTCGCGCAACTGGCCGCGCGTGACGTCCCCCTCACCGGCGCGTTCAACCTTGACGACGTCGGCTCCCAGCCATGCGAGGAGCTGCGTGCACGTCGGCCCGGATTGAACGTGAGTGAAGTCGAGAATGCGAACGCCGTCTAGTGCCTTGCCCATCTATGAGGCCCTCTCAAAGGATCCAGGTTATTTCTTGCGAACCGCGCTTTGCGGGTTGAGTTTGCCGATGCTGCCGCTCTCAGTGCCGGCCGCTGGGTCGATAACCGCGTTGATGAGGGTCGGCCTGCCGGAGTCCATGGCCTTGTTCACGGCTTGGCTCAGCTCGGCCGGCGTGGTCACATGAACGCCGACGCCACCGAATGCTTCCATCATCTTGTCGTAGCGGGCGTCCTTGACGAAGACGGTCGTCGCAACGTCGGAACCGCCAGTGGGATTGACGTCGGTTCCGCGATAGATGCCGTTGTTGTTGAAGACGACGATGCAGACCGGCAGGTTGTACCGGCAAATCGTTTCCACTTCCATGCCGGAGAACCCAAAGGCGCTGTCGCCTTCGACCGCCAGCACAGGTTTACCGGTTTCCACGGCGGCCGCGACGGCAAAGCCCATTCCGATGCCCATGACACCCCAGGTGCCGACGTCCAGGCGTTTGCGCGGTTGATACATGTCGATGACACCGCGCGCGAGATCGAGCGTGTTGGCGCCTTCGTTGACGAGAATGGCATCCGGCCGCTCTTTGATAACGGTGCGCAGTGCACCGAGCGCACTGTGGAAGTCCATCGGGGCCGAATCTCTCGTCAGTTTCGACGACATCTTGGCGATGTTCGCTTCCTTGCGCGCGTTGACGTCGGCGACCCAGTCAGCCGAAGGCGCTGGCCACTGGGCGCCAATGCCCTCGAGAAGAGCCGACACGCAGGAGCCGATATCGCCCACCAGGGGGGCGACGATCTCGACGTTGCTGTCCATTTCCCTGGGCTCGATGTCGATCTGGATGAACTTCTTCGATCCAGGCTCACCCCAGGTCTTGCCCTTGCCGTGCGACAACAGCCAGTTGAGGCGGGCGCCAATCAGCATGACGACGTCGGCGTCTTTCAGCACCGTCGAACGTGCCGCACCCGCCGACTGCGGATGCGTGTCGGGCAAGAGGCCCTTGGCCATGCTCATCGGCAGGAAAGGTACGCCGCATTTTTCGACCAGGGCGCGGATTTGATCGTCGGCCTGCGCGTATGCCGCGCCTTTGCCGAGAATAATCAGGGGGCGCTTGGCACCCTTCAGCAGATCGAGCGCACGCGCGACAGCGTCCGCGGCTGGACGCTGGGCAGGTGCCGGGTCGATGACCTTGACGAGTGACTTGGCAGCGGCCTCCGCGTCCATGACCTGAGAGAACAGTTTGCCCGGCAGATCGAGATAGACGCCGCCTGGACGCCCAGAAACCGCTGCGCGGATTGCGCGCGCCACGCCGATGCCGATGTCCGCGGCATGCAGCACGCGGAACGCCGCCTTGCAGACAGGCTTGGCAATAGCCAGTTGGTCCATCTCTTCGTAGTCGCCCTGCTGCAAGTCGACGATCTCGCGCTCGGACGAGCCGCTGATCAGGATCATCGGAAAGCAGTTGGTCGTCGCGTTGGCCAGCGCAGTCAACCCGTTGAGGAAGCCGGGAGCTGACACCGTGAGGCAAATGCCGGGCTTCTTCGTAAGAAAGCCGGCGATGGCCGCGGCGTTGCCGGCGTGCTGCTCATGCCTGAACGAGATGACGCGCATGCCTGCGGCCTGTGCCAGACGGCCAAGGTCCGTGATCGGAATGCCGGGCACACCGTAGATGGTCCTGATGCCGTTGAGCGTGAGCGCCTCGATGACGAGGTGAAAGCCGTCCGTCAGCTTCCGCTCGGTATCGGCTGCGTTGGCATCGGCGGTGGAGGCCGCAGTCTCTAACATAGTGTCCTCCGGGGCAGTGGCTTTGGGCGATCAGAATGGAATACCGTATGTGGTCTACCAATCAAAGTCAACTTGAAGCCCGCGCCTTTCATCGTGGGGAAAATCAAGAAAGATCATCGCGATCATCGAAGTTTGCGCGGCGCTGGAGAGCATGGCGGCGAGGCCCGCCATGCGTTACCGATCCACTGCGCTCAAACACGTGGAATGCCGATACCGGCGAGGATATACAGCAGCATCAGGGTGAACAGAATCTCGAGCAGTGTGTAGCCGCGGCTTCCTCCGACGGGTGGCCGCGGGCGCTGGGGGGAGCGCCCGCGACCATTGCCGCACATCGTACCTACTGCCCCGCCGACTCCCCCTTCGTGGTGGCGACTGTGACGAGAGGCTTCAGCTTCAGGAAGCTTTTCTCCCCCACGCCACGCACGTTCATCAGGTCCTCGACCTTCTTGAACGATCCATTCTTCTGTCGGTACTCGAGGATGCGTTCCGCGGTCGACTTCCCGATGCCTGGGAGCGTTTCCAGTTGCGCCACGCTCGCCGTGTTCAGGTTGATCGGCGCTGACGCAGACGCCGCCGTGCGCTGGGTGCCAGCCTGTGCCGAGACGGTCGCGACGCTGAGCCCAGTGCTACCAGAACCGCAATGATGATGCGAATCATGAACTGCCTCCTGTCCGCATCTGGCAGGCGCACTCAGACGTGAACGCGGGAACGTGCGGACGCTTCGAGACGTGAATCGGTGCGCGGTGACCTGCCACATGGCTCCTCTGCGCGCGAAGGTCCCGGACGGGGCTGGTGCCACACGGGCGGTTGGGTGCACGGCTGACAACACGAACCCGCCGGGACGGCCCACGTCAGAGCAAGCGTGACGCCGGGATCGCCGCACACACTTCGTCGACGCAGCCACATGACCACTAAGCAGTTACATCACGACGACGGAAATGCGAGATCGGTCAGGCCTCGAGACTGTGAACCGCGGTTGGCGGTATGCGTGAGGGGCTACTCGAGCCTGTCCGGATTGGGTAGATTGCCGTCGCTTTCGAGGAGAAGAGCACTGCGACCGCGTGTATCATGCTTCGGCAGACGAATTTGCACATGGCCGATCTCGGCCAGTGCTTCATGTGGTCTTCAACAGGAGTCGTGTGAATGGCAAAGAAAAATGGCGCCCCCACCAAGTCGGACATCGTGGCTCAGATCTGCGAGGACGCCGAGCTGTCCCGTAAGCAGGTTGCCGCAGTGTTCGAGTCACTCAATGGCATCATCAAGAAGAGCCTCCGTGGGCCCGGTATGTTTACGTTCCCTGGTCTGCTGAAGATGAAGGTCGTCAAGAAGCCCGCCACGAAGGCGCGTCAAGGCATCAATCCCTTCACCAAGGAAAAGATGATGTTCAAGGCGAAGCCGGCCTCGAAGAAGGTTCGCATACTGCCGCTGAAGAGCCTCAAGGCCCTCGTGAACTGACACGCTCGCTCGCGTCGTCGGACAACGATGCCGGACGAAGAGCTACTTGAGCCTGGCCGGTTTGGAGAACTTCTTCAGGTACGCCACCAGGGCCTTGGTCTCGGACGTCAAAGTGGATTGATCGCGGACGACGGTCACGCCGCCGTGACCATCGTCGATCGAGATCTGGTAGTCCTCGAGGTCGCGCCCGGTGAGCGACCGCTGCTCACCAGGCGCCGAAAAGAGGTCCGCGTTTTTCACCAGCGCTTCGAGCGTGATGGCCTCGTTTGCGTCCATCGATGAGGTATCGAGCGTGCACTCACGGATCGCGCCGACAAAGCCACCGGACTGAGTGAACTGGACACGCACAACGGGCCTCTGAACGTCGATGATATCAAAGGCTGATGCCCACGGTTTTCCACGCCGACTTCACAGCCTTCTTCGCGGCGGCGCCGTATTTCGGCGTGCTCGCGACTTGGAGTGAGACCCTCGCACAGTCAGCAATCTGGCTCGTCGTCGTCAGCTGAAGCATCGTGTCGTACCAAATGCGGCCGGCCACATTCCAGGCGCTGCCCTTGAGTGCCTTGGCCACGAGCACGAACGCGCGATTCGGAATGCCGGAGTTGATGTGGACGCCGCCACGATCGGCGAAACCGGTGTAGAGATTCTCATGTGCCCTGGCTGCGGATCGGTCGCCGAGGTCGGGATCGTTGACGAACGCGGTGCCGGGATTCTCCATGTCGCGAATCGCCCGGCGTGTCGGCGCCGGCACGAGCACTTCGGCGCCGATCAGCCAGTTGGCCTTGACGCCGTCTCGCCGTTGATCCACTGCCGTACCAGGACGCCGAAGACGTCGGCGAAGTGTTCGTTCAGCGCGCCCGACTGGTTGCGGTACTCGAGGTTGCTGGTGAACGACTCGACACCGTGCGTCAGCTCGTGGCCAACGACATCGAGTGACCCGGTGAAGTTGCGGAAGATCACGCCGTCGCCGTCACCGTAGGCCATCTGCTCGCCGTTCCAGAAGGCGTTGTTCATCGCCACCAGCGTGCCGTTCTCGTCCACTTCGCCGACATGGACCGAGGAGATCAGCGTCATGCCGTTATTGTCGAGTGAATTACGCCCGAACAGTTGATCGTAGAAATCGTAGGTGTTGCCCGGAGTAGTCGTACGCCTCGTTGACGGCGACGTCGGCCACCTTCGGCTGCCCTTCGGATCGAACGAGCTTGCCCGGCAGCTGATCGCCCTTCTTTGCGTCGTACACCAGGCGCTGCTTCTTCTTCGCCGGCGCCGCAGAGGCCATCAGCCCTGGCATCGCCTGGCTCATGACACGCTGCGTGCGCAGTGTGGCCGCGGCCCTGATGTTGGCGATGGCGCGGGCACGAACAGTTGGATTTGTGGATTGTGCCAGCTTGTCGTTGATGTACGGGCGGGATGATGCACTGAATCGAGAGACGGTCACACATCGGAAACTCCTTTGGACGTTCGCGAGCTCATGGGATCTGCCGCAACACATGAAAGAGGTGAAGCGGATGGAACGAGACCTGAAAGCCGGCGGACGCCGCGGTCTCCCGCTCTTTCGCGTCCTCGCCGACGAAAATGCAGCGCGAGGGGGCCACGCCTGCGCGGCTGGCCGCCAGCGTGAAGAACGCTTTCTCGCTCTTGGTATGGCCTTCGACCGAACTGTAAAGAAGCAGCGCCGGCTCGAAGCGCGAAAACAGCCCGGCCTGCGCGAGCAGCTTTTTCATCGATGCGGTGGTCGCTGTCGCCGGTGTGTTCGACATGACGCCGAGGCGATACGGCGCCGCGACCGTGCCGTGGCTGCGGACGCGATCCAGCACCTCGGTGACAAACGGCAGCGGCTGTAAGGCGGCGAGTGCACCGTCAGTGCCAAACTGCGGGATGACGAGTGTCTCTCCGAGATCGAAGAAGATCGCGATCGGATTACTCATGATGCTCAACGTCTGGTCGCGAGGTGACTGACTGGATATAACGCCTGGGTTGCCGTGGTTGAACGGACAAGACGGCCGAAGGCTGGAGAGCTGAGCAGTGGCGTTCTGCTGTTGCTCACCTTCTGCGGGCATCGAACGCGATCGAAACGCGGAGTGCATCGATCGCTACGACGAGATTCGCCTGCGTCCACTGCAGCGGGACGTGCGGGTTGGCGACGTATTCGTCCTGTCGAAGGTAGTACAGCTCGGCGCAACGCCAGTCGTCAGTGATCTGCGCGAGCGAGCGATTGAAATGAAAGACCTGTCTCTCGCGATCCGCGACTGAGCTCGTCTCGCGATAGCGACGCCGCCGACCTTGGAAAGGAGCATGTCTCTGGTTGCGAGGTCGTCGCTGCAATCACGTGTTCGATCCATTTCAGACAGGCGCGCCGCGTAGTCAGGCGCCCAGTACCAGTCACCCAGGTAACGCCGGATGCCGTGCTCCCCCGCGAGATACTTGCTGACGTCCTGCAGCACGAGATCCGCCATCGTCTCGTCTGTGATGACGCCGAGTGGAAAGAGCAGGAACAACAACGCCGCGTCATAACGGCGGTTCTTGCTGCCCACCAGTTGAGCGCACTCGCCGGGAAGGATCGCGTCGAGCGCCTGACGGCCGCGTTCAGCGAGGCTCGATCCAAGGTCGTCCACGGCCGGCCCGCATGCGTGCCTCCATTCACGGCGTTGACGCAGCAGGTCGCCAACGCTTCGAGTCCAGCGACGACGAGTCCCGATGCCGGAGGCAGAGACCTTCCGCTGCTCTTCCCAGTGACCGCTATCTTCGTCCTGCCAGAAGCGGATGGGGGCGAAGTAGCGCACGAGACATGTGAGCACCGAGACGGCGTTCAGGTCCGTCTTCAGCGCGCCGCTCGCGGCCAGCGTTGACGACAGCCACAGGAAGTATCCGAGCGCGTCGTTCTGCGCGTGCGCCCAGCGCTGGTCCCCGATCTCGCTGAGCGTGTGGCCGTCGAAGCGCACGTGCGGACGATCGGCCACATCCTGAGGATCCGTCCGCCCGGTAGTTCCCATCCGCCACGAGCCGGGCCAGTGCTGAATTGTGAAAGGTCATCCGGGCTGGCCCATTGTGGTCGAACCTGCAAGGTTTCCGGCTTCCCCCGTTCTAAGACCAGGAGGACTTATGACGCATCGCCGTGCCTGTCTGCTGGTTGCCGTCCTGGGTTGTGCCGCTGCCCTGCCAGTCATGCTCTGGGCATCTGACAATCGTCCGAGCGCGGGCGTCGAGATCATGGTGAAAGGAGTCTCGCAGCCCAAGTTCGTCCACAACGGCCGCCTCTACGTGGAGGCTCTCAAGGGGCGGGAATATGCCATCCGGCTGCGGAATCCCTATCCGGTTCGCGTCGCCGTGGCGCTCTCGGTCGATGGGCTCAACACGATCGATGCCCGCGAGACGACGGCCGGCGATGCGCGCAAGTGGGTGCTCGGTCCCTATGAAATAGTGACCATCAGCGGCTGGCAGACGAGCCAGAGCGAAGCACGCCGCTTCGAGTTCACGACGGAGGCGCGCTCGTACGGGGCGGCGCTCGGAAAGACCGAGAACCTCGGGATGATCACCGCGGTGTTCTTCAAGGAGCGCGTGCCTGTTCCTGTGCCGTATTCGTCGAACGATGAGAGGCGGCGGCAGGATCAAGGACCGCCGGCGTTGCCGACGCCGGTCGCACCGGCTCAGGAGGCTGGCGCAGCGTCGAGCCGCTTGAAAGCGGCGGACGAATACGCGGCAACCGGTATGGGGCGTCGTACCGATCACGCGGTCACGCAGGTCTGGCTCGACCTCGAGGACACGCCGTCGCAGACCGTGAACATCCGCTACGAGTTCCGTCCACAGCTCGTGAGGCTCGGCATCCTGTCGCCGACCCCGGACCCGCTCGATCGCCGTGAACGGGCGCGCGGGTTCGACGACAGCTTCAGCCCGGTGCCTCCGCATCTGCGATAGACACGCCCGTGATCAGCTCGTGGCAGGCGGTCCACTCGCCGCCTGCGCGAGTTGCCGGATGGCACCAAGGTGATAGGCCAGATGCGGGATGCTGCCGACCGCAGAACCGAGGCCGGCGACGTCCCATTCAGGCGGATGCTTCATAACGTCGAGCCACGCCTGCGCCTCTCGGGCGAGGTCGGCTCGGAGCTTCCGCCACTGATCCTCGGTGACGGTCTGATGCGTCCAGGCATCGGCCCAGTTCGCGGTCGCCCACAGACTCTCGCCTTTGGCTTCGCGATTCAACAGCTCGAAGCCGTAACGGAGATGCTCCACATGAGACGCTACAGAGGATCGACCACCGGGTCGCGCGCTCGCGGTCTCGGCTGAGAGTGCGTCGAGCGATGCCACCAGACCGCGATCGCCGCTGTTCAGGAAGAATGCATCACCGCGTGGTCCGTAGAGTGCCTCGCTGAGCAGCGTGACGAGGACCTGCCTCAGCATCGCCTCAGCGCCACTGTTCGACATATTGACCTCCACACGCAGAATTGTGAAGGGGTCTGACCCCTTCACACAATTGCGTAAACTCGTCGGGTGTTACTGCCCTACCTGTGGCTCTCGCTCGCAATTGTGTGGCTCTGGCTTCCGCCGCAGGCCGCGGCTCGGGGACTCTGGCCTCGGTTCGGTGTCTCGGCCGTATGGCTGGCTCTTGCCATTGCCCACGCCTACGCTACCGGCATCGTCTCAGTCGTTGGCATCGTCGCCATCGCCGCGTTCGGTCTTCTCTGCTACGCCTGTTCGCGGGAGACGTCCCGTCCTTTCAGCATCCTGCTGACGCTTGCCGCGATCATCTTCTCCCTCGCACTCATGGCGCACGTCGTGCCCGGGTTCTCCAATACGCTGATCGTGAGGGATGCCGTACTGACTCCCGGCGCCGTGCCCTACACGCTGTACATGAATTTCGACAAAGGGCAGATCGGCGTGTTCCTTCTCGCGTTCGGTCCGCCACTCATCGCGTCACGGCCGGAGTGGATGGCCGTGCTCAGGACTGCGCTGCCTGGCGTTGTTGCGTTGATCGTGGTGCTGATGGCGTGCGCGCTGCTGATCGGTCAGGTGAGCCTGGGACCGAAGTGGCCCGACTTCCTGCCCGTCTGGCTCTGGTCGAATCTGCTCTTCACATGCGCTGCCGAAGAGGCGCTGTTTCGAGGGGTGATCCAACGACAGCTTCAGGGCCCGGAGTCATCAGGCATGTCGAGCCAGTCAGTCGGCGGGCTGATCCTCGCCGCGATCATCTTCGGCGCCGCTCACTACGCGGGCGGCCAATGGTCGGTCGTCCTCGCGACCATCGCAGGCCTCGGTTACGGGTGGGTGTTCTGGCGAACGGACCGAATCGAGGCGTCGATCCTCACGCATTTCCTGGTAAACACCGCGCACATTCTCGGCTTCTCCTACCCCGCGCTGACCTGACTATTTCGACGTGAATGGATCGACGAACTGGCGGACGTAGCCACTCGGCACTGGCTTGCCTCCGGACAAGTCCATACGACGAAGGCCAGCGATCGCCTGGCAGGTAGCAGGTGCCGAACAGCCGATCCAGGAATGGCAGATGGACTGCGAAGTTCTTGTCCACGGCTTCGCGATCGGCGCCGTGGTGCCAGTGATGAAACTGCGGCGTGGCCATCACCCAGCGCAACAGACCGAAGTTGAATCGAACGTTGGCATGGATGAACGTGGCCTGAATGCTTACGAACGCCACATACGCGACGAGCGCCGTCTCTGCGAAGCCGAGCACGTAAATCGGCACGTAGGTGAGCCCGCGAGTGACGGCGACGTCCACCAGATGCAGCCGCGATCCGGCAAGCCAGTCCATCACGTCTGCCGAGTGATGGATCCGATGGAAGCGCCAGAGCATCGGCACCTGATGAAATGCGCGATGCACCCAGTACTGCACGAAGTCGGTGAGCACCAGGATCTCGACGAACTGGACGACGAGCGGCTGACTGGCGATCGCCACGCTGCACGTCGCCCGACACCGCCCACGCAAACAGCGTCATCGCCGGCCTCATCGTCAGCAGCGTCGTCACCTGCACGAGCAGCGCGCTCAGGAAGAAATACGCCAGATCGGTACGCCATCCGCGCCGAAACACGTCCTGCTCCGGCAAGCGCGCAAAGAGGCGCTCCAACGGGATGAAGACCGCGGAGTACGCCATCAGGTTCAGCAGAAACCAGTCGAGCCCCAGGAACGGACCGTTCTGCAACTCTCCGTCGAGAGGAACCCGCGAGCCGCCGAGCAGCGCAGCGATCAACGTCAACGAGATGCCAGCCATGCCAAGGATCTTGCGATGGCGAAGACACACGCTGATGACGCCGGCGATGAACGAGCTCACCAGGACGAGGTGCAGGAGTGCCCTGATGAACGGGACGGGATACAGCCCGCGCAGCTCCGGCATCGTGAGCAGCGACGGATAGTGGAAGCAGAAGACGGCACCCAGACCAATCGTTCCGAGCGTGACGGAGAGCACGCCGCTCAGCCATCCCGATCCGAACGCCCTCGATGCCGGGGCGGTCACCATCGCTCCGCGAAGGTGTGCTCGTCGGCGCGCGGTTGCAGGCCAGCGACGCGTGTGATCAGCCGCTCGCACACCGGAAAGAAGTCGATCGCTGTGAGCCAGCGATTACACCAGCCGGTCGCGATGCAATAGTTGGCAACATACGGCGCGCGATGATGGCTCCCATGAGCCTCGGTGCTCAGGATGACGCCGTGACGTTGCAGCCATTGAACGAGCGGCGGCGGCGACGGCATGTGCGCCCACTGATGCACCTGGTTCGTCGGCAGCGAGACGATCGCGAACGTCATCAGCGCAAGCGACACTGCCCAACCGATCGCCGAGTCAGGAAGCATGAGGGCACAGTCAGGAATGGGATGTTGAGCATCGCCACGTCACCGTTGCAGTCGATGAAATCGCGCCGCAGAAAGTCATCCGGGTTGACGTGGTGAACACGAAAGGGTCGGAGGAATCGACGTCCCAGCACGGGCATCGTTTCGCTGAACCAGGTGTCAGCAGTCCAGTGCACCAGACCAGAGACCAAATCGGCCGCGACGGCGGCCGTCAGCACGACGAACGGCGACCACCAGTGCAGGAGCAGACCGGCAGTGAAAGCGTGGGCAATATTTGCAAGAACCAGCGCCCCGGCGATCACCAGCGACACGAACTCAATCGTCCTCGTGAGCCCGACGACGGCGTCGTGGGCGGGCAGCCCGGAGGTGGCCTCTTTCATAGCCACCTTTATCGGAGAATCGGCACCGTTACCTCAGTTTGCGCGGACTGCGCGTGGACTGAGGCCGTTCTGGTGCAGCACGACGGCGACGACCTTCCCTTCCGCGTCGGTTTCGAACGTGAGCTGCGCGTCAACGACCTTGTAGAAGAAGTCCTTCTCGGTCTCGGCGTAGATCTGGGCGGCGCCCTGTCCGGCCAGTTGCGCCATGAAGCGATCACCGTCGCGCGTCACGGTCAGAAATGCGGTTGGTGAGAAATTGTACCGGCCAACGTACCGGTCGAACGTCGTCGGGCCGAGCGAGATCTCCGTGCGCGGCTTCGGCTGCACGAGCGCCGGAGAATTCGCGGGCAGGAGAGGGTTCTTGGGATCGAGAATGTGCCGGCCGATGTCATCGGGTCCGGCGAGGCTCGACGCGTTCATCAACACAACGACGCCTGTGCGGGCCTCCGGGTCGAAACCGAAGTAGGTGCGATAACCACCAGTCCCACCGTTGTGCCACACGATCGTCTTGCCGTTGGCCGTGAGGAGATGCCACGCCGAGCCCAACCTCGAGCCCCGGCGGACCCGCCGCAGGACGATGGCGCTGCAGCATCGCTTTCATCGCAGGCGCGAGGGTCGACTGCGTGTATCCCATCTCCGCGGCGAGGAACGTCAGCATGTCGTTGGCGGACGATCGCAAGGCGCCGGCGCCCGCGAGCGACGTGAGATCCCATTTCTTCGTGGGCTGCAGCGTTCGATCGTGTCCGGGCGCGAGCCGCGCCTGCATTGGCGGCGTCAGCGTGATTGCGGTGCTCGTCATACCGAGCGGGCCGGTGATTCGAGTCTTGACGAGCGACTCATAGTCCATCGCGGCCCGTAACGCCAGGATGTGGCCGAGCAAGCCAGCGCCGAGGTTCGAGTATTCGTACACCGCGCCGACCTCGCGGATCAGCTGATACGTTGAGAGGAACTGATAGAGCTGATCCACCGAGTAGTCAGCGAAGGGGTTCTCCGGATCCCTGGGCTTCATGTTGCCGGGCATGCGCGGCAAACCCGAACTGTGCGTGGACAGATCCTGCAGCGTGATCGCTCGCCCGCGCTCAGGGACTTTGACGCTAGTGGGGAGATACTTCGAGATCGGATCGGTCAGCGCCATCTCACCGCGCTGCACGGCTTCAGCCAGTAGGAGCGACGTGAACACTTTGCTCATCGAGCCGATCTCGAAGAGTGTGTCGCCGTTGAGCGGCGTGGTGGCGTTCGCAGACGTGCGGCCGTAGGTCACGATGCGCCGGCCTGACGGCTCGATGACGCCGACGACAACACCAACGCTCTGCCGATAGGTGTCAACCCGCTCGGCCAGGATCTTCTTGAATCTCAGAGTCGGACGCGAGACCAGTCGTACCGGGCGACTGCGCCAGCGGCGATACGCCGAAGATCGCGATACACAGGACGGCCAGCAGTGGGCGTCGTCTCGTCGTCATCGCGCAATCGATTCGAGCGCGTCAATCCGCGATGCGCAGCTTTCGCGCGCCAGCCCTGACTCCTGCATGGATGTGATCACGATACCCATGCCGGCCATGAGTGCAATCAAGATGAGCGCCGGCCACAGTGGCCGGCCGCGTTTTGAGGCCTCGATCGTGCGCCCCCACCATGATGAGGAGCGATGCCCGGCACGATGGGCAGGAGGTACCAACGCCACAACGTCTGAACCATTGCGGCGACGCGTCGAGCTCGCCGCGATAGTGTGCGACCAGCGAGCGCCGAACCCAGTCTCTCGGGCATCGGTGGGCGTCGGAGACCTGCGAGACGACGCCGCCACGTACAAGTCCGTACGCGGCCGCCGAGCGCCCATCCGATTCGCAAGACCCAGTTGGGTGAGGACACTACGCGGCATGATGAAGAACCCGGCGATCACCACGCCGGTGCCGCCTCGATTCTGACCCCGCGTCGAGCCCATTCGTTCGAACAGCCGCACCTCGGTCATCAGCGCCTCACGGCGTTGCGGGACGCTGGGTGATTGCCTTGCGAGGGAGCCTCCAAGCTTCGGGTTCTGAAGCCGGAGCAGGAAGAATCACATCCGAACGCCACCGTGCACACGGATCACGCCGGAGTGGTAACAGCAGGCTGGCCCGGCTGCACGAGCGCGACATGCGCCTGCGACGCGATCAGACCGACTCGCTGCCGAACACCAGATCCGATGGCGACCTGCTTGACCGATATCGACACGCCGCGCTTGTAGGCATCGCGCAGCACGAACCCGAGCAGCGCGCCACCGACGCGGCAACGGCCGCCACCGAGTCGCTCCGCTGCCTGCGCCAAGGCCCACGAACAGGATGAAGCATGAATGACCACGCCTGCCGATCGTGGACGTTCGGCGGATCTGGCTCGCAACAACAAACGGAATCGTCCGCGACGGCATCGAGCACGAACTGCCACGGCGAGCGATAGCGCTCCCACAGATCGCCCAATGACGTGCTCGCGGCACGCCGGCGGAATCAGCGCGCGCACGACGGCATCGATCAGGACTGGCGGGCGGGTTTCCAGCGTCGGCCTGCGGTCCATACGTCTTCTCCCCAGATGCGTTCGAGATCGTCGCAGATGCGTTTGGCGGCGACGCTGGCGTCCCTCAGCGCGCGCTCGCCCGATGACTCGAGTCGATAGTGACGCTTGGAGCGCCCGCCGCGTTCGGGCGTCGGATCGGACAGCCACGAGGTGACGAGCCCCTTGTCTTCGAGGCGGTCGAGGGTGGCATACACTGCGCCGAGTGCCACCGTCCTCGGCGAGATGAATTCTTCAACTTTCGTGTGGATCGTGACGCCGTACGCGCCGTCGCCGAGCGCGAGGACCGCTGCCAGGACGACATGCTCGAATTGACCAATCGACTCGGGAAGAGCCATTAGTCATACATGGTATATCAAATCGCGCACCTGTCAAGACGACGGCAGGAGGCGACAACTCCCAAGATCCAACTCCCAACTCCCAAACCTCAGTGGGGATTCTGTTGGGAGTTGGGAGTTGGAACTTGGGAAGTTTCTTAAGGGAGACGTCCGTCGGTCGACAATCCCTGCAGCACCAGTCCGCTTCGCCCGCCAGCACTCAATTGACCCAACTCCCCAGACTTGCCTGCCGGACGTTCAACGGTGATCCGGAACTGATGGCTCTGCTTCTCGTGGCTTGCTGCGACCTGCTTGCCGATCTCCGGAAGCAGCGTGGCGAGCCGGGTTGGGACCGCGATGCTCTCGTACCGTCCGCGGGTCGCCTGCGTTACCGCCAGACCAACCTGTGTCTGATTGGCGCCGCCGGTCGCTGATCCCGTCGTCGAATTCAGCAGGACGACGTGGACGGTCGTCGGCTGCTTCTGGATCCGCTCGAAGATTCGCTTCACGTCGCGCTCGAGGACGTTGGCGTCTCCCGAGCTCGTGGCCGACGATGATGATCACCGGGAAATGATCCGTCTTGTCCTTCTCGATGCGCTGCGTGGCCTCGTTCATCGATTCGACGAAGCGGCCGGCTCCCGTGTCAGGCGCGAGCCGTGACAACCCTTCGATCATCATCGCCTTGTCCGTCGTCGGACGAACGAGGAAGCGAGGCTGCGGCGCCGTCGTGACGATCGTGACCTCGAGGTTCTCGGGCAGCGCTTCGACCAGTCCCTTGATTCCGTCTTTCAGAGCTCTGGATGTTCTGCCCACCCAGACCGATGCCGTTATCCACGAGGAGTTGGACTTTGACCGGCCAGTTGACCGGCTCGACCTTGACGATCTTCGCCTCGACGCCGCCTTCCAATACTCTGAGATCGGCGGGCTCCAGGGTCGCCACCGGCTTTCCGGTGACGTCCGCAACGCTGGCGTAAAGCTGAACTGCTGCTGCGCGCGCACCTCGCCGCGGCCGACGCACAGAACGACTGCGACTGCTATCAGAAGCTTCGACCGCATGCCCGACCTCCGTCAGATTGCCGTCTGAGGAACTGGAAACCGAGATGTTGACGATGAGACGTTTAAAGAGCCCAGTTCGGTTCTGCCAATATTACGTTGAGGTTGGCACAAGCGTTCACACCAGGGAGCGCTCGACTGCCATATCAGGATGGAAGGGCGTCGGACTTCGTCCACCATCGATTCCCGATACCAAGCCACCGTTCGTCCCAGTCCCTCTTCGAAACCGACAATCGGTGTGTAGCCGAGCAGTCGTTGTGCCTTGCCGATGTCGGCCTGGGAATCGCGCACGTCGCCGGCGCGCGGATTGGAATAGTCCGGCTCGAGCGTACTGCCCACCTCACGCTTCACCGATCGCGAAGAGCTGATTAGCGATATGCGGCCGCGCGGTCGCGACGTTGATCACTTCCCCGCTCGCGGCCGGCGCATGACACGCGCGCAGCACACCGTCAACGACGTTCGCGACGTAGGTGAAGTCGCGCGTCTGCTCGCCGTCACCGTAGATCGTTGGACGGCGTCCGTCGCACAGCGCGCTGATGAAGAGTGAGATGACGCCCGAGTAGGGCGACGAGGGATCCTGACGCGGTCCGAAGACGTTGAAGTACCTGATCGTCACCGTCTCGAGCCCGTAGAGCGCCGTGAACATCTGGCAGTACTGCTCGGCCACAAGCTTCTGCAGTGCATACGGCGACAGCGGCGCCGTCGGCATTGTCTCGACCTTGGGCAGCGTCGCCGAGTTGCCATAGGCCGACGACGAACCTGCGTAGACCACCGCCGCACGCCGGCATCGCGGGCGGCAACGAGGAGGTTCACGCGAGGCGTCGATGTTGGCGCGATTCGACGTCACCGGATCCTCGACCGAGCGCGGCACCGACGGAATCGCGGCCTGATGAAGCACGTATTCGATGCCCTGCACGGCGCGGCTTCGCGACGTCGATGTCGGCCAGATCGCCCTGCAGGAACTCGACCTGAGGCAGATGTGCGAGGTTCTGCCGCTTGCCGGTGATCAGGCTGTCCACGACGCGCACGCGCTCGCCGCGACGAACGAGTTCTTCGCACAGGTGGGATCCGATAAAGCCGGCGCCGCCGGTGACGAGATAATGAGCCATGGTTTGTCGCTACTGCGGGAAACCCGCTCGAGACAGGCCAGGAATGATCTTCAAGGCGTTTTCGAAAGTATAGCTTCTTGAGAACATCGTCTGGCAGCGCGATTCCGTACAGTTTCCAGAAGGCGTGGTAATCGCGGTAGTAATCGAAGTACTCGTCGCTCGTTTCGAGGACCCGCCAGTAGTACGGATACTCGTCCGGCTGGTAGTTGTCTTTGCCGAACAGGAGCCGGTCCTGATACTTGACGAAGAAGTCGTGCGCAAACCGCGGCTGCCTGCCGATGTCGTAGAGCACGGCGCCGATCTCGCTGTACACGTTCGGCATCTCGTCGAACATGCGTCCCAGGCGAGCGAGATCGTTGGCGTGCCACCCGAGGTGCGCTGTCACGAACGTCGTCTTCGGATGCTTCTTGAAAAGCCGATCGCGCTCGGCCATCAGCGTTTCGAATCGCGGAAAGCGCCGGATCCTGATATCGGCGATCGCGAAACAGCGCGAGCTCGAGCCAGCGTTCGTTCGTGTAGTCGATCGGATCCCAGAACTTCTGCGGATCGGCGGTATGAATGAACACCGGGATGTTCGAGCCGCGCAGCCGCTCTCCCAGATCGGATCGAGCTCGGGATCGTCGAGCGCAGCCGCGAGCCATCGGCCTTCTTCACGTTGATGCCGACGCTCTTGGCGATCTCCTGAATGCCCTTCGCACCAGCTTTGATGTCGGCTTCGAGCTGCTCTGCTGCCGCCTTTCCGAAGCCAGGGCCAATCTCACGACCGAAACCGATGCTCGTGAAGTAGATGAAGCGATCCGCGTATGGCGATGCGTTCGCCACGGCCGATCCACTGCTTGAGTGAGTCGCCCCGTAGCTGCGGGTTGTTGACGACCATGCGGCGGACGTTCAGATCGTCCATGCGCTTTTACGACGCTCGGCGAGCGCCTCTGGCCGACGTCAGTTGCGGAGGATGGCCGTGGAAGTCGATTGCCGGAAACTTCGCCTTCGGCACCGGATGCTGCGGGACGACGAGCGTCGACTCGGGCTTGTACTCGCGGATGTCCGGAATCGGGAACTCTGGCTCACGGCCCGAACCCGGGCGGGCGCCAGGAGTGCCCTGACCTCGCTGCCCTTGCGGCCCCTGTGCGATGGCAACCGCCGCTGCCGCAATGAGGATGAACACGACGACAGGTGCTCTGCGTACGGTCATTTAGCGCCGAGCATTGTTGGACTTGGGCAGCGGGAGTCAAAGCGTCGCAGTCAGCCGGTAAGCCGAATTCTGTTCCCTTCGACTCGGCGCTGACGCGCCTCGCCCAGGGTAACGATCATTCCTCTAGGCCAGTGATTGCTCACTGACTCCGGCGACCTACCCGGTGGCTTCGGACGGGCCGTCCTACGGAACGCTTGCGCGTCCGGCCGGCGTCTTGCGACGCCTGCAGCGCCACCCTATTTGGTCTTGCTCCGTGCGGGGTTTTGCCTGCCACCGACGTTGCCGCCGGCGCGGTGCGCTCTTACCGCACCTTTTCACCCTTACCCCTCGACTCGGCGCTTACGCACCTCGCTCGGGGCGGTATATTTTCTGTGCCACTGGTCCGTCAAGTTGCCCTGCCCGGGCGTTACCCGGCGCACTGCCCTTCGGAGTTCGGACTTTCCTCTCCTCCCGGCACTACGCGGGAACCGCGGTTACCGGAAGCAGCGATCGTCTAGCTGACTGCGACAATTCGATTATCTCGGTACTGTTCCCGGTCCACTGTCTCCCGTCTGCCGACGCGACCGGCACAGCCGCGCGTGTCAGAATGTAAGCTCCTCGACCGGTGCTCCGATCACCTGACCCTCCTGCGCTCTCGGCCGGCGCGCCCCCAACGGCCAGCAGGCTCCGTCGTGTGGCGATCGCGGCCGTCGCCCTCGCGGCGTTCTTCGTCTTCCGCCTTCTGTACGGGCTGTCGCGCGAGTTCTTCTTCGAGGACCCCACGCAGATCTTCTTGATGGGCCTGCGCTGGTACGCGACCGGCGACTGGCCGTACTTCGGCCCGGACGTCGTGTGGACGGAGAGCGAGATTCCCGGCGCCCTGCAGCCGCTCCTCGTGGGCCTCCCGCTCGCAATCGCTCCGGTGCCGGAAGCGCCGTACGTGTTCTTGAACCTCCTGTCCGTCGCGGGGCTCGCCCTCTTCGCCTGGTACATCACGGCCCGCCTGCCCCAGCTGCCCGGGTGGCTGGTGTGGGGGTGGCTCATGACCGTGCCGTGGACCCTCGAGTTCTCCACGCACGTCATCAACCCGTCGTACCTGCTCGCCCCGGTTCTGGTCTTCTTCATCGGATTCTTCGAGGCGCTGCCGACCTTCCGCCTCGGGAAGGTGCCCGTGCCGATGGCGTTCCTGATGATGGGAGCCGCCCTTGGCTGGGTGATGCAAATTCACCTCTCCTGGCCGCTGCTCCTCCCCTACGTCGCCCTCGCCTGGGCCTCGGGCTTCCCGCGCGGCGCGCGCTCGGTCGCGCTGAACACGGTGGCGGCCGTCGCCGGGCTGCTGCTGTTCGGATCGCTCCTGGTGCCGACCTTCGTTGTCTACGGCGTTGGCGGCGGATCCGGCGGCACGCTGCGCAACCTGCGTCCGCACTGGGTGAGCCCGTACGAGGTGCTGTCCACGATGGCTCGCTTCTTCTCGTTCGCGAGCCTCGAGATCTGGCGCTTCATCGCGACCGACGATGGCAAGCGGACGATGTTCCTGTTCCGCCACCTCTGGATGGTGCCGCTGACGATCGTGGTCTGGGCGGCCGGCATCTGGCAGCCGTTCTGGATGCTGCGGGAGTGGTTCCGCACGCAGTCGCCGCACGCCGGCTGGCAGACGCTCCGGTGGCTCGTCGCCGGATCGGTCGCGCTCGTCTACGTGAGCTTCTGGTTCGTGCTCGAGCCGCCCCAGGCGCACTCGTTCTACGTGCTTGCGCCCGTGGCCTTCATGTTCGCGGCGTACTGCTGGACGTTCGTCGACTCGCCGCGGTGGCGCCGGATCGCCGGCGCGATCCTCGCGGCGAATGTCGCGTTTCACATCGGGCAGGCGTGGATTCAGGCCCCGGAGAAGTCGATCTTCCGCAACCGCGAGGTGGTGGCCGCCGCCATTCGCACGAAGCAGCCCCAGTTGTTCGCCCACCGCCGCGCGTTCGCGATCGACGGAGGCCCGTCCTCCCTGCAGGATCCGTCCAGGCCGTACGACGCCCTGCTGGACGTCCAGCTCACGAATACCCGACTGACCATGGGTCCTCGCAGCGTCGCGCTGTGGAGCTTCACGCTCCGCAACGCCAACCCGCGCGTGGCCTTCCGCGACGTCCTGTACCAGACGCACTACCGCGACGAGAACGGGCAGGTGGTCCTGCAGCGGCATGAACGCATCAAGGACATCTTCCAGCCGGGCGTGGTGGCCACTCTGGAGGTGAACGACGGGCGCGTCACCACGCCGTTCGCCTCCGCCACGATCGAGGTGCTGGCCGCCGAAGCCCTGCTGCCGCTCGAGTGATCCAGAATCGCTCTATTTCCGCTGCGACCAAGTGGGCCCGGCACGATCGGGCACGTTCAGTGCCGAGAAGACTCCTAACGGCTCGACCGAGTCGACGAGCGCCCGGCTGCGGTGTTCAAGGGAGGCAATTGCGTCAGTCCGGTATGCCCGGTGCTGTTCGTAGACAAGGACCTCACTCCAGTATTCGATGACGATGTATCTCGAAGAGCGGTTCTGGTCGTGAAGGAAAGAACTGCCCAGATACGACCGCGCGAGGCGATTCATCGCAGTCCATTCGCCATCGACTCCGTACAGCTGCTCGAATTCGGTCTCGTGTCCGTGCTTGACCTCGAATTGCCACATGATCGCGATCATAGGGACTTCCTCGGCCGCGTCGCGTATGAAGAAGCATGTATATCGAAATTAACAGAGGTGCGGCGTTGCGCCGGCCGTATCAGAGCGGCTTGATATTCTGATTCACGCGGAAGAAATTCGTGGGATCGTATTTTTTCTTGATCGCGGCCAGGCGCGGCAGGTTGGCGCCCCAAGCCGTGTTGATCACATCTTCACCTTCGACATCGAGCGCGGAGAGAAGATGCGCGTTCGAAGAAAAAGGCCGAAGCATTTCTTCACCCGACCGTGCCCAATCGCGGTGAGTGGTCTCCGCCGCGTCTGTCCACTGCGCGAGAAACAAGATGTCCCACGGAAGGTCACGGTGCGGAAATGCCGTAGCATCCTTGGGCACCCGGCTGGCAGCGCCGCCATAGTATTCGAGAACGAGGCAGGAAAGAGGAGATCGCATGCGGTTCCCGTGCTCCACTATCGCGGTGATCGCATCGTCTGTCAACTCCCGCTGCAGCGTGGATTTCCAGTAATTCTGATTGCCGTCCGGAAAAGATGGGCCGAGCAGCGACTGCATGACGGGAAAAGGCATGGGCTGAATCGCATCCATAACAGGACTGCCGAACGTACGCAGCGGGCGCAGGACGCGTTCTCCCTCAGCAATGTCGCCGCAGTAACAAGGGATCACGCCGACCAGCGGAGACCCATCCGGTCCATGCAGGAGAGCGGCGTAAGCAGTCAGTTCGTCGGGAGCCGATTGCATGAAGTCGCGGAAATGGCGGATCACATCTACAGCCACATTGCGAGGATAAAGGAGCAAACCGCCCAAAACTGCATGTACCGGGTGAGCCCGGAACTCGAAGGACGTCACCACGCCGAAGTTTCCGCCGCCGCCGCGAAGCGCCCAAAACAGGTCCGCATTTTCGGAGGCGTCGCTTGCGGTGAGCACGATCCCACCGGCAGTGACCACCTGACAAGACAAAAGATTGTCGATGGACATGCCGTATTTCCGCAGCAGCCAACCCACACCGCCGCCGAGCGTCAGACCAGCAATACCGGTTTTCGGAACAATGCCGCACGGAACCGCCAGACCGAATGCGTGCGTTTCGCGATCGAGATCCCCAAGCGTCGCGCCACCCTGCACGCGAACCGTCTGATTTGCAGCATCTACGTGGACCGATCGCATTCGGGAAAGGTCGATAACCAGACCGTCGTCGCAGAGTGCACGGCCGCCGACATTGTGACCGCCACCACGAATGGCTGCCAGCAGCTCGTTCTCGCGTCCGAAGTTGACCGCGGCAATCACATCGGCCACACCTGAGCATTGGGCAATCAGCCTGGGATGTTTGTTGACGCTGGCATTCCAGATCTGCCGTGCCTGGTTGTATCCATCGTCGGCAGATTCCAGTATGTGGCCGTTAAATGCCGATCTGAGAGACTCTAAATTCATTTCGGGCATAACCAGGACATTCTATCGAGGCGATAGGAACTATTAGCAACAGTTTTCGGAAGATCCGTCTACGATCGCCCATCTACGCGCCAGGGATCGGACACACTGCCGCCGGTAGTGTTGACCGCGGCACGTATGGCCTCGCGCCTTCGCGCCATCGTGGTATGAGCGTCCGGATCCGTCAGCAACACAGCTTCAATGTGCTTGCAGAAGTCTGGCTCCCCGCTCGCCGCGCGCATCTCGTCGATGAACGGCTGGATCTTGCTGAAGGTCGCATAGACCTCGCCGTGCGCCGCAAGGAAAGCCGCTGCGTCGATGGCTCCCGTCGTCACCAGCGATGCAGCCATGTCCCAGTAGCCGAGGACCATCCGAAAGGATGCATTCCGTTCTCCACGCACGACCGCTACAAGCTCCCCGAAGCTGTTTGGGTTGAAGTCGCGCAGGAACCAGGCGCGGGCCTCGCGCAGCACTGGCTCCCGTCGGAGGTCGAAGAGCTGAAGATTGAGCAGGCCACTGTTGAACGGACTCGACATGGTGTTGTGGTCTCAAACCTCGCGTGTCTCCCGTTGCGGAACGTTCGCCAACTCGTCCTCAATCGATCTTCACACGCCGACGAAACTGCTGGTTCTCGTTGCAGATGAATTCGATGATCTCGTCGTCGGGCGAGATCTGCTGATTGATGCGAACAGTAAATGGCTTCGTGTAGGCCTTCGGGTCCTCGAGTGTGATGTCGATTTCGAGCTTGCCGTAGGCGGGCCGGCGAATGCGCTCGATGAATCTCGCCTGTTCCGAATAGGGGCTGCCACGCACGTCGAGCCAGCCATCGTAGGGGCTGGTCTCCGCTCCTCGCAAATTGTTCGTTTCGACCACGAGCGTGTCGCCTTCCCATCGTCCCACCGAATACCCGTACCAGAACGGCTGCACGCTACCCTGAGGCGGCAGCGTGCGTCCGTCGATGTAGATATAGCGGAGGCCGTAATTCGCCTCGTACATGATCGCGATCACGCTCGAGTTCTGCATGATCTTGCGCGGTTGCCCATGCGTGTGGAACTGCGTCAGGCCCATCGGCAAGCAATTCGCGTCGGGGTTGTCTTTGTCGTTCAACGCCATTCGCTGTTTCTTGAGTTCAGAGGCCCACGGTGTCATCGGAAGGCCGCCGGGAACGTTCGCGCCCATCTCCCAAAATGCGGCAATCGGCGGCGAGTTCGGATCCGGAGGCGGCGCGGGCGTCTGAGCGGCGGCGGCCGGGTTGCGAATCAGACCGGCGAGCTCCGGCGGATTGAAGGCGCCCTCGCCCCTGAACCGGATCCAGTTGCCGGAGAGGTCAGGCTTGCCGTCCGCCATGCGCGGCGTTGGAGCGTCCGTCCGAACGCGCTGCTCCGCATCGCGCGGAACGCCGGGCGCCAGATACTTCGGCCACTGTGCGGCAATCGACGCCGAACCCATCGTGAAGATGACGGCCCCCCCTGCGATCGCGCGTTTCATGTCGATCTCCTCTGTGCGGCGGCGTGCGCGGCGAGCGCGGTATGCGAACGACCGCCTGATTGTAGGCGAGATGGGCGGTCGGTGATTAGTCACCAGCCCGTTGGCTTCGGCGGCTCTGGGTGGTCAACTGTCAACCATTCCCCATCTGCTCGTTCGCTTCGCGATGCCTCCAGCAGTATCATTCGGCGTTCGTTGATCCGATGGCTGACTTGGGGTGGATGCTGGTGCGCCGCCGCCGGAAAGTCCACCCAGATGAGGGCCTAGCCTGTGACTGACCTCTTCGTAGACTCGTGGGGTTCTGGCGTGCCCGTGGTGCTGGTGCACGGTTCGCTGGCGATTGGAGCTGACGAATGGCAGGCACAACGACCGCTCGCCGAAGAAGGATTTCGCCTGTTGGTGCCTGACCGGCGAGGTTATGGGCAAAGCTGGCGGCCGAAGGCGAGGACTTCCTCAGAGATGCCGGCGACATCGCCGACCTGATGGGCGATGGTGCCCACCTCGTGGGTCACTCCTATGGCGGTCTCGGCGTTCTGTTCGCTGCAGCCCGCCGTCCGGATGCGACTCTATCTCTGACCCTGCTGGAGCCAGGCGCATTCGCGCTGGGCCAGCACCATCCAGCCGCGCGGAGACTTTTGGCCGACGTGCGCCGTCTCTGGGATCAGCGATCTCCCAGATGAGGATTGGGTCGTCCGCTTTCTGAAAGCGGTGGGGAGCGATCCGGACGCTCTCCCACCCGAACTGATGCCGCTGCAGTTCCGCTCGTGCCCGTGTTGCGCCGCGGGCGGCCGCCCTGGTCTTGATCACTCTGAGATAGCCGTTACGCTTTGCTGGCTTGATAGAGAGGGCATAGACGTGTCATTCGTGAACAGACTGGCGCGGCTCAGCCCGCGACGCCTCCTCCACTCACTCGACGAGGTCGAGCGTTTGCACCGCAAAGTCCAGGGGCTCGAAACTCGTGTACGACAGCTCGTCGCCGCTCACGAGAGCACCGAGAAGACGCTGGAGCAGCTGCGCACGGCGCTAAGCGCCTTCGACCCCGACCGGATCCGGTCTCACGTCGAGGGCGCCATTGCAGCAGCTCCGCTCGCATCGGAGCCATTTCCCCATGTCGTCATCGACAGGCTGTTGCCGGAGACCGCGTACCATCAGCTCGTGAAGGCGATTCCGCCGCGGGTATTCTTCGAGCATCTCGACCTGAATCATCAGGAGGTGACGATCCCTTCTGACCTCGCGCCGCCCCTCTCTCGCGAGATCTGGGCCGCGTTTTACGATCGGGTGGTCACCGAAGCGCTCGTTCCCGGTCTGGTCGACAAGTTCCGTGAGCCACTCGATCGGCTCGTGTGCCGATACTGGCCCACGCACCAGTCACTCGGAGACGCGAACATCCGGCTCGAGCTCCTGATGTCGCGAATTCTGCTGCGGCGGCCCGGTTACGCGATCAAGCCGCACCGGGATCCCCGCTGGGCGTTTGTGACCTGCCTCGTCTATCTGCCCCCGGTGAGGGCCCAGCAGTTCTTTGGAACGCAGCTGTGCTCGGTGCGTCGCGAACCAGAACACCGTTCGCACGGCGCACTCTGGATGGACGATACCGATGTCGAGGTAGTGAAGTCGGTCCCTGGCCACCCGAACACTGCCTTGGCGTTCGTGAATGGGACCGGCGCCCACCGCGCCTCGATTCCGGACGACGTTGCGTCCGACACCGAGCGCTATCTCTACCAGCTTCAGCTCGGTCCCTCGGTCGCGAGCCAGCGACGGCTTCTCGCATCCATGCCGGCGGACGAGGTCGCACGCTGGAGGAGATAAATTCGACCGGAAACAAGGACGGTCTACCCGTCCACTTCCTGCTTGATTCCGTACTGTTCGAGCTTTTTGTAGAGGTTGCTTCGGGGCGTGTCGATCAATTCGGCCGTGCGCGAGATGTTCCAGTTGTTCTCGCGCAGTTTCTGCACGAGATAGGCCCGCTCGGCGGCGTCCTTGAATTCGCGCAACGTGCCGGCCCCCCCGGGGCGACAGACTCACCGGTCTTCGCGGGCACATCGGGCTCGGTCGCCATCGTGACGCGTGCCGGTTCGCCGCTTCGAATTTCGGCAGGAAGATCCTCGACGCGGACGAACTCCGACGGCGCCATGATCAGCAGACGTTCGACGGTATTTCGAAGCTCGCGGATGTTGCCCCGCCAGCGATAACGCGAGAGCGCGTCCATCGCCGACGGATCGAATTTCTTCGGTTTGAGGTTGTGCTCTTCCGCGGTCCGCTTCGCGAAGTGCTGAACCAGTCGCGGAATGTCCTCACGGCGCTCGCGCAGCGGCGGAACGATGATCGGGATCACGTTCAACCGGAAGAACAAATCCTCCCGGAACTCACCGCGCTCGATCGCCTCCGCGAGATTCTTGTTGGTGGCCGCGATGACGCGGACATCAACCTTGATCGTCCGGGCAGAACCAAGTCGCTCGACTTCCTGTTCCTGCAGCACGCGCAGGACCTTGGCCTGCGTCTTCTGGCTCATGTCGCCGACTTCATCGAGGAAGATGGTGCCGCGGTCGGCCTGCTCGAACTTCCCTACCTGCTTCTCGGTGGCTCCAGTGAACGAGCCCTTCTCGTGGCCGAAGAGCTCAGATTCGATCAACTCCTCGGGAATCGCGGCGCAGTTCACCTGGACGAAGCGCTGCGATGCACGCGGACTGTTCCGGTGAATGGTTCGTGCGACAAGCTCCTTGCCGACTCCGCTCTCACCGAGCAACAGGACAGTCGCATTCGTTGGAGCCGCGCGAGTCACAGCCTCGAGCACATTGCGCAGCGCCGGACTCTGTCCCACGAGCTCGTACTTGGATTCCATCGCGACCTTGAGGTCGCGGTTCTCGCTCGTGAGTTCCGATTGCCTGAGCACATTCCGCAGCGTGACGATGACGCGTTCGCTGCTGAGCGGCTTGTCGAGAAAGTCGATCGCACCAGACCGGATCGCTTCGACGGCGGTGGCCGTGTTGCCGTGGCCCGAGATCATCACCACCGGCAGCGTCTCGTCCACAGAGCGCACCTTCCGCAGCACCTCCATGCCGTCCATGCCGGGCATCTTGATGTCGAGCAGGACGATGTCGGGGCGTTCGCGGCGAATGAGGTCGAGCGCTTCCTGTCCGCTGGCGGCGCCGACGAACTGGTAGTCCTCGTACTCGAGGATCATGCGCAGCGAGTCACGGATCGCTGCCTCGTCATCGATGACCAGGACGCGAGATTTCATAGCCACGGGGGGCCGGAGAGCACGGTTCCAAGTTCCTGGTTCCAGGTTCCGGGTTCGTGTGCTGGGTTCGAGGTTCGAGGTTCATGGGTTCCAGGTTCCACGTTCTGAAGCGCAGACATCGAACCGAGAACGATGAACTCGGAACGGTGAACCGGAACCTTGCACACGAACATGGAACCCGGAACGTGGAACATGGAACGGCGCTAGTCGACCTTTACGGTGCGCAACTCCCGCCGTGGACCCTCGGGCTTGTAGAGATAGAGGGCCATCACTTCGCCGGAGCGGGCGTTGGCGGTCAGGCGGCGGAAGTCGTCGATTGATTGCACGGGCTGCCGGTTGATCTCCAGCAGGATGTTGCCGCGTTCGATGTCGGCGTCGTAGGCCGGACCCATGGGATCCACACGAGAGACGACAACCCCGTGCATGCCCTTTGGCAGGTTGAAGCGTGCGGCGAACTCGACGTCGATCTCGCGCACCAGCATTCCGAGCAGCGATCCCGTGCGGCTGGTCGGGCGCGCGCCTTCGTCGATCTCGTCCGGCTCGGGATCGCGGACCGGACGCTCGGCGAGCTTCACGGGCACGTTCATCGCCCGGCCGTCGCGCACGATTTGAAGGGTCGCCGACGTGCCCGGCTGACGGGCCGCGACGAGCTGAATGAGCTCGTCGTTGCGCACGACTTGCTTGCCGTCAACCGCGACGATGAGGTCATAAGGACGAAGACCGGCGCGCGCTCCCGGTGAGCCGGCAGTAACGTCCTGCACGAGGGCGCCGCTCGAAGAACTCAGTCCGAGCGACCGCTGCAGATCCGGATCGACGTCTCTCAGCGCCACGCCGATGTAGCCACGAGACACGCGACCCATCTCGCGAAGCTGCGGAAGGATCAGGCTGGCCTGATTGCTCGGAACTGCGAAGCCGATGTTCGACGCGCGCGAGCTGATCGCGGCGTTGATCCCGATCACCTCACCGCGAGAGTTGATCAGCGGCCCGCCGCTGTTGCCGAAGTTGATCGCTGCGTCGGTCTGAATGTAGCGGTCGAGCGACGAGTCGAACAGCTTCCGCCCGATGAAGCTCACCACGCCCACCGTGACCGTGTGCTCGTAGGCCAGCGGGTTGCCGATCGCGAGGACCCACTCCCCAACTCGCAAGGTGTCTGAGTCGCCAAGCACGGCGTGCGGCAGCGCCTTCGGAGAGGACACCTTGATGAGCGCGATGTCGGTGTCCGGATCGGATCCGACCTTCTCTGCACGAAGGCTGCGGCCATCCGCCAGCCGTACCGCGATCCGATCGGCGCCCTCGATCACGTGGTGGTTGGTCAGGATGTAGCCATCGGGATCGATGATGAATCCAGTTCCGGCGCCGCGACGTGGTCCTTGACGCTCTCGTTCCGGAGCGCGGCCGAAGAGGTCGGGGCTATCAGGCAGCGCAATCCCGGCGCGCTGACGCGGACGGCTGCCCGCGCGCGACGTTGCATCGATGTTGACGACCGACGGATTCAGCTGCTCGGCGATATCCGCAAATGACGCCGCAGCCGGCCCCGAGGTCGTCAGCTTCGACGGACGTAGAGCGGAGACATTGGGCTTCGTCGCCGATTGCGCGGGGGTCGGCGTGAGCGAGCCGGCTACGATCAGTCCGAACAGGAACGCAACGGTAGCCGCCAGACACACCGTTACGACCAGAAATCGCCGGGCCATTGGGATCATTATAGGCTTTTCGGCTCGTGGCTTTCGACGCTGGATAGCCTCCCGCCCTCGGTGTTCTGTGCGATCAGTGCCTTGAACGCCGCCTCGTCCAGCATCGTCACGCCGAGCGTCCTGGCCTTGTCGGCCTTGCTCCCGGCCTCCTCGCCCACGATCACGGCCGTCGTCTTCTTGCTGACCGATCCAGAGACTTTGGCGCCCAGACGTTCCAGTGCCGCGGTCGCCTCCTCGCGGGTCATCGAGGAGAGCGTGCCCGTGATCACGTACGTTCGGCCGGTCAGCGGCCCCGGTCCAGCGCTCACGCGTTCGGATTCGGGCACCTCCATGCGGACACCTGCCGCGCGAAGCCTCGACACAAGTTCCCGATTGCGCGGCTCATCCAGCCAGCTTCGCGCTGACTCCGCCAGGACCGGTCCGATCTCGTTCGTCGACCGCAGCGCCTCGAGCGAAGCCGCTTCGAGCGCTTCCATCGATCCGAATGCGCGAGCAAGCACCTGCGCCCCGCGCTCGCCGATGTGGCGAATTCCGAGCGCATAGATCACACGCCAGAAGTCGTTGTTCCTGCTCCTCGCGATCTGTTCGACGACCTTCGCCGCGTTCTTCTCACCGAACCGCCGCTCGATCGCCTTCCCCTCGCGCTCGGATGTGCTCGTCAGCGTTCCCAGCTGCTCCACGGTGAGGTGATAGAGGTCCGCGTGGTCACGAACGAGACCGCCTGCGATCAGCTGCGCCACGAGTGACTCGCCGAGGCCTTCGATGTTCATCGCTCCACGCGATGCAAAGTGCTCGAGGCCGCGCTGCAGCCTGGCCGGGCACGAGACGTTCTCGCATCGCCACACGGCCTCCTCTTCTTCGCGATGGATCTGGCTTCCACATACCGGGCACGTCGTGGGCATCGCCCAGGGCACCGAATCCTCGGGACGCCTGGCGAGCACGGGACCGACGACGCGCGGGATCACGTCGCCTGCCTTCTCCACGATGACCCAGTCGCGCTCGCGGATGTCCTTGCGCGCGATGTCGTCGGCGTTGTGGAGCGTGGCCATCGACACGGTGGTGCCGCCGACGAAGATTGGTTCGAGCACCGCGAATGGCGTCACGGCGCCGGTGCGTCCGACGTTCACCGCGATCTGTTTGAGCAGCGTGTTCTTCTGTTCCGCCGGGAACTTGAAAGCCACCGCCCAGCGGGGAAACTTGCTGGTCGTGCCAAGCCGGCGTCGCTGCTCGATGGTGTCGACTTTGATGACGACGCCGTCGGTGTCGAAGCCGAGACCGCGCCGCTTCTCCGCCCATTCGGAGCAAAACTCGACGAGCGCCTCGATGCCGGCGCACCGCCTCCAATGCGATTCGACCGGCAGCCCCCATTGTCCGAGCTGTTCGAGCGTCAACGCGTGTGAGGCCAGGTCGGTCTGCCTTGGCTTCGGAACGACGAGCTGATACGTAAACGCACGCAGGCCACGCTTCGAGACCAGGGCAGGATCGAGATTCCGCAGTGCTCCTGCCGCGGCGTTGCGTGGGTTGGCAAAGAGCACGTCTCCGGCGCTGGCTCGTTCCTCGTTCATCTTCTCGAACGCGGCGCGCGGCAGATACACCTCGCCGCGGACCTCGATCGGTCCAGGCACCGGCTCGTTCAACTGGAGCGGGATGCTCCGAATCGTCCGTACGTTGGTGGTGACGTCTTCTCCCTCGGTGCCGTTGCCACGGGTTGCGCCGCGGACGAACACGCCATCGACATACGTCAACGCGATGCTGACGCCGTCGATCTTCAGCTCGGCCACGTAGTCGACCGAGCCTGGGGCGGACCCACCCTCAGAAAGGCCGCGACGCACTCGCTCGTCGAACGCTCTGAGCTCGTCTTCGTCGTAGGCGTTGTCGAGACTGCGCATCGGCTCAGCGTGCGCGACGGTCTGAAACCCTTCGGCCACGCGCCCGCTGACGCGCTGCGTCGGCGAATCAGCGCTGACGAGGTCTGGATGATCGGCCTCGAGCTGTTGCAACTCGCGCAGCAGCTCGTCGAACTCAGCGTCGCTGATCTCGGGCTGGTTCGCGACGTAGTACCGCTCTTCGTGATGTCGAATCCGGCGACGGAGTTCTGCGATGCGAGAGGCGGGATCCATTGGCGAAATTCAAAATGCAAAAGTCAAAATGCAAATAAGAGCCCTTTTGCATTTTGCATCTTGAATTTTGAATTACTACCTGTCTCGTGACACGACGTAATCAGGAAGGAACATGAGCGCATCGCGTGCGTCGGACGAGGGGAAGCTGTAGAGCGTCTTTTTTGCGCGCTCAACGTAGTCGAAAGCCACGCGGTTCGCGTACTCGATCGAGCGCGTCTGCGTCAGCATCGCCTTGATCTCGTGCCATTCGTCGAGGCTGACGTCGCGCGACTCGACCACCTTGCGCAGCAACGCCTTTGCACGCGGGCCACCGCGGTCTCGCATGTGAATGACGGGAAGCGTCAGCTTGCCTTCGCGCAGGTCGCCACCGACGGGTTTCCCGAGCGCGACTTCTTCGCCGGTGAAGTCGAGCAGGTCGTCGACGATCTGGAACGCCATGCCGATGTTGAGCCCGTACTGCCACAGCGCTTCCTGCTGCTCGCGAGTGATCGGGCCAAGCATGCCGCCGATGCGTGCGCATCCCGCAAAGAGATAAGCCGTCTTGCTCTGAACGATCTCGAAGTGCTCCGTCTCGGTCAGGTCCGCGTCGCCGTTCTTCGTGAGCTGGTAGATCTCGCCTTCGACGATCCGGAGAGTGACGTCGCAGAGCAGACGAATAACCGCGAGGTCATCCTGCGTGAGCGCGAGCGACATCGACTTCAGATACAGGAAGTCGCCGAAGAGCACCGTCACGTGATTGCCCCACCGCGTGTGCACGGCCTCGCGGCCACGACGGAGTTGTGACTCGTCGATGATGTCGTCGTGGACGAGGGTTGCGGTGTGAATGAACTCGAGCACCGAGGCGTAGAGCACGGCGCGCTCGCCGGTGTAGCCCGCCATACGAGCGGCCATCAGCAGGACAGCCGGACGAATACGCTTGCCGCCACCGTTCTGGATATAGTCCCCGATTGTTGGAATGAGCGCGACCTGCGACTGCACGTGACGAGCGAACTCATGTTCGACTGCACGAAGATCTTCGCGGATTGGCTCGAACAACTGCGCGAGGGCGGCGACGGATGGTTTCTGCGCGGCGGGATTCAAGTTATCAGAATCAGACCATATCGAAGCGGGAGTGTCAACGAGCCGTGCGGCCTAATTCGTGTCCTCGCTTGGAGTTACGGGACAAACAGCCGACCGAAGTTCTCTCCCGTTGCCTTCGTAACCGCCTCGGCGCTAGTGTTTCGAAGCTCCGCGATGACTTCGGCGACGCGAACAACACGCGCCGGCTCGTTGCGGGTGCCTCGATGCGGAACAGGCGCCAGAAACGGGCTGTCAGTCTCGACGAGCAGTCGATCGAGAGGAACCATGCGCGCCACTTCCTTCAGCTCTAACGCGCGCGGAAACGTGACAATGCCCGCGAGTGAGAGGTGGAAACCGATGTCCAGGGCACGCCGCGCCATGGAGCGGTCGCCGGTGAAACAGTGAAACACGCCGCCGATCACTGACGCCCGCTCCTCAGTAAGTATCCTGAATGTGTCGTCCTCGGCCTCGCGTGTGTGAATCACGATCGGCAGCTTCAGTCGATGCGCGAGCCTGATCTGCTCACGAAAGACCTGCTGCTGGACGTCTCGTGGCGCAAAGTCGTAGTGGTAGTCGAGGCCGATCTCGCCGATTGCCCGCGAGAGCGGCTGCGCATCCAACGCGCGACCGACCTGGCGCGCGGCCTCTTCAGGATCGGACGCGAACTTCCCTGCTGCGTGTGGATGGACGCCGATTGAGAATCTGACGTCACCCCACCGCGCACTGACGTCATTGGCCTGTTGCAACTCGGGTTCGTCGTCGGCCGCGAGGATTACGAAGGCACGGCCGACACCTGCCTCTCGCGCGCGTGAGATGACGTGATCGAGATCCTCGACGAACTCAGGCCCAGCGATGTGACAGTGACTGTCGACCAGCACTGCCCTAACGAACTCGCGAGCCGGCCGGCAGTGACGGATCGACCGAGACGAGATTCGGCAGGCCGCCTTCGGGGCTGGCAGCCAGCACCATTCCGTTCGACTCGATGCCCATCAGCTTTGCCGGCTTGAGGTTCGCCACGATGACGATCGTCCGTCCGACGAGTTGATCGGGCGGATACGCTTCGGCGATGCCAGCAACGATCGTTCGCTGCTCCGTCCCCACATCCACCTTCAGCTTCACCAGCTTCTTCGACTTCGGCACGGCCTCGGCCTCGAGCACCTTCGCCACACGCAACTCGACTTTCATGAAGTCATCGATCGAGATGCGCGAATCAACCGCCGGTGCAGGCGCAGCGGGTGCGGCCGGCGCGGAGTCGCAGGGGTCGCCGGCGTCGCCGCCGTGGCTGTAGGAGCCGGAGTGGATTCGTTGGATGTCGTCATGCCTCGTAGTTCCTCGATGGTCTTTTCGATGCGTGGGAACAGCGCCTCGACCGGTCGCAGTTGTGCACCGGCCGCAAGCGTTCCCACCTGGAGTGACGTCCACAGCTCGGCGCTGTCGATGCCGAGCATTCCGCGAATGCGGCCCGCCGCGTCCGGCATCACCGGATCGACCAGCGCCGCAATGACCCTGAGCGTATCTGCGGCGTGATACAGCGTCCGATCGAGCGTTGCGTCGTTAGCGGCGTCCTTCGCGAGCACCCACGGCGCGCGCTCGACGATGTACTTGTTGACGTGTCGGACGAGGCCCCACGTGTCCTGCAGCGCCTGGCTCACTTGAATCTCGCCAAAGCATGCCTTGACCGATTCGATGGTCGCAGCCGTTGCGGCCACCAGATCGCGGTCGAGCGTGTCGCGGCCATCAACAGGTGAAGCGGGCACACGGCCATTGCGATACCGATGAACCATCGTGATCGCTCGACTTACGAGGTTGCCGAGGTCGTTGGCGAGATCCGCGTTGAACCGCGTGAGCATCGCCTCGTCCGAGAAGCTCGCGTCCTGACCGAGCGGCATCTCGCGCATCACGAAGTAGCGGAGGCCGTCCAGCCCGAACACCTGGGTGTAATCCTGGTAGCGCGCAACGTTGCCGAGCGACTTCGACATCTTCGCGCCGCCCATCAGCCAGAAGCCGTGCGCGATGATCCGACGAGGCACCGGCAAGCCAGCGGACATCAGAAACGCTGGCCAGTAGAGCGCGTGCTGGCGCACGATCTCCTTGCCGATGAAGTGCGTCACCGTTGGCCACAAGCGAGCGAGACGGTCCTCGGCCGCCGCATCGCCCGATCCAAAGCCGAGTGCCGTGAGGTAGTTCGTCAATGCGTCGAACCACACGTACATCACGTGCTTCGGGTCGTCCGGCACAGGAACGCCCCACTTGAACGACGTCCGGCTGATGCTGAGATCCTGCAGCCCGGCCTCGACGAACGTACGCACCTCGTTCAGCCTGAACTCCGGCCGGATGAAGTCTGGATGATCGCGGTAGTAGTCGAGCAAAGGCTTCTCGTACTTCGACAGGCGGAAGTAGTAGCTTTCCTCCTTCAGGCGCTCGACCTTGCTGCCGCACGTTGGACACTTGCCGTCAACGAGCTGCGCTTCAGGGACGAAGATCTCGTCGACCGTGCAGTACCAGCCCTCGTACTCTCCCTTGTAGATATCGCCGGCGCGCTGCACGCGTCGCCAGATCTCCTGCGCCGCCGCGTAATGCCGGGGCTCTGTGGTGCGAATGAAATCGTCGTTCGAGATCTTCAGGTCTCGGCACATCTGACGGAACGCCGACGACACCTGATCCGCAAACTGCGGCGTCGGCAGGTTCGCCTTCTGTGCGGCCCGATCCACCTTCTGCCCGTGTTCGTCCGTGCCGGTCAGGAAGAACACGTGGTCGCCCATCAAGCGGCGTGACCGCGCAATCGCATCGGTCAGCATCGTCGTGTAGGCGTGGCCGACATGAGGCTGGGCGTTGATGTAGTAAATCGGTGTCGTGAGGTACGACTCGCTCATAGTCCCCGTTTCGTCGTCTCCAGGTAGGCCTTCATTGCCAGCGCCTGGACGTGCTTGGTCGGCACGTGGTGCTCGGTTGCCAGTCGTACGCAATCCTCGAACTCCGGTGCAGCATTCGATAATTCACCGCCGCGGCGCGCGACCTTGACGCGGACCGGTCCCAATTCAGTCGTCACCGTCATCGATTCCCGGTCGAGCACCTCGCGCGCCATCTCGCGATAGCGCACGCCGATGGTGGTCGTCTCCCGGAAGATCGTCGCAGTCAATCGATCTTTGTTGCCCGGTGCACCGATCGCGGTCAACAGCGTTCCAGGCCGGTTCTTCTTCATCTGGATCGACGTGTAGAAGACGTCCAGCGCGCCTTCTGCCAGCAATCGGTCCATCAGGACGCCGAAAATCTGCGGGTTCATGTCGTCGATCTCGGCTTCGATCACGACGACCGAGTGGCTCGGCGCGGCGGCATCCAGTTCACCGATCAGCACGCGCAGCACGTTCGGCGAATTCGGAAAGTCGCGGGTGCCAGCGCCGTATCCGATGCGATCGACACGCATCGCCGGCAGCGGGCCGAACGTGTTCGCGTAGCCCGCGATGAGCAGCGCGCCTGTCGGCGTGACGAGCTCCACCTGCTCTGCGCCCGAGTAGATTGGCGCGCCCTTCAACAACCGCACCGTCGCCGGCGCAGGCACCGGATAGCGACCGTGCGCAGAGTGAATCGTCCCGCCACCGACATTCAGCGGCGACGACACGATCGTATCGACGCCGAGCTGCTCGAGCGCGAAGACGGTCCCTGTAATATCGATGATCGAATCGAGCGCACCCACCTCGTGCAGATGAACGCGATCGAGCGACGTGCCGTGGATGGCGGCCTCGGCCTCTCCGAGCGTGGTGAAGAGATTCTTCGCGCGATCCTTCGCCCAGGTGCTCAGGCTCGATGAATCGATCAGGCAAAGGATCTCTGGCAGCGTTCGATGCGACTCTCCCGCCTGTGCGTGCGCGTGCCGGTGCGAGTGATCGTGGTGGTGGGGAAGGGTATCTGGTGGATGCGCCTCCCCACGGACGTTGAACTTCGTTGCGCGAATGCCGCCACGAACCACCGGCTCCGTCCAGATCGTATCCGCTGTAATCGCGAGGCGGCCGAGCGCCTGCCGCACATCCTCGAGCTTCACGCCGGCATCGATCAGTGCGCCGAGGATCATGTCGCCGGAGGCACCCGAAAAGCAGTCGAAATAGAGCGCGGTCAAGATCTTCAATCTTATCAGCAGGCGTTCGCGGCAGGACGTCAGCCACGCTGGGGGATCGCGCCGACCTCGAGCAGCGAGCAGTACCGCTGGTCGCCCAGGATGATGTGATCCACGACGTCGATCCCCATGACCATGCCGGCGCTGAGCATCCGGTTGGTCAGAATCAGGTCGTCGTCGCTCGGCGCCGGATCGCCTGACGGGTGATTGTGAAAGAGCACGATGGCCGCGGCGGCCGCTGCCGTTGCCTCTCGAAACACTTCCCGCGGATGAACGACCGTTGAGTCGAGCGTGCCGATGGCGATGATCCGGACCCGAATCAAGTGGTGCTTCGTATCCAACATCACGACCCCGAACTGCTCCACCGCGGCTGCTCCATAGAGCGGCAGAAGATACGCCGCCAGTTGGGCCGGAGACCGCAGCTTCGGTCGTTCGACGCCGCCGCGCGTCAGCGTCCGGCGTCCAAGTTCGACCGCTGCAAGCACCTGCGCGGCCCGCGCGCGACCGATGCCAGCGACGCGATGCAGATCGTCGATCGCCACGCGCGTCAACCCGTGCGTGCCCCCGACGTCGTGGAGCAGATCATTGGCGACGTCCAAGGCGTTCCTCGCGCGCGATCCGCTTCCAAGTACAAGCGCCAGCAGCTCGTTGTCGCCGAGCCCGGCGGCGCCGAGGCGCTCGAGTTTCTCGCGTGGCCGATCATGCGGCGCAACAGCTTTCATCTATACTCAAATCCTTATGCGTTTCTCCACGGGGCTCGCCCGTGGCGCGTGGCTTGTCGTCGTCCTCGTTGCGATCTCCTGTGCGGAACCCCCTCACAAGGAAATGGATCAGGCGCAGGGTGCCATCGATGCCGCGCGCGCGGCCGGCGCCGAACAATACGCGGCCGCCGAATTGACAGCGGCGACGAAGGCTCTGGCACAGTCCAACGAAGCAGTCACCGCTCGCGACTATCGCCTCGCCCTCAACTACGCGCTCGAGAGCCGGGAGCAGGCGCAGAACGCGGCCCGCACCGCGGCCGACACACGAGCCAAGCTCAGAGGCGACGTCGAGCGATCCTTTGCCGAGGCGAAGTCGCTGATCGCTCAGGCGCGTGCGCGCATGGACGGTCCATCCGGCGCCCAGATCCCGCGCGGCACCCGACGCACGGCGCAGCAGCGCCTCAAGCAACTCGAGGGAGAGCTGCAAGAAGCGGACGCAAGCCTTCAGGCTGAGAAATATATGGAGGCGGATCGGCTATTGACGGGGATCAAGCGGCAGATCCAGTCCGTCGTGACCACAATCTCGCGGGGGCCATCGTCGCAATCTCCGCGACGACGAACGTAGGAACAGTACGAAAAAACCTGTACTGCCGTTCCTGGTTCCGAGTTCCCGGTGCTCGGTTCGTGTTCAGGTTCGGCGGTTCACTGCCTTCTCGTCCAGATCCCCTCGAGAACGATTTCCGCCCAGCCGGTAAGGTAAACGCCCTCGGCACGCCACTCGACGCGTTGCGTGCCGCCCGGTGCGACGACGTCCACCGCGCGCGCAGCGCCGCCGTGGGCTGCGGCGGCGACGGCTGACGCGGACGACCCGGTTCCCGAAGAAGTCGTCGGGCCCACGCCGCGCTCCCAGATCAAAATTCGCACGCGGTCTGGCGCTTCGACGTGAACGAACTCGACGTTGGTGCCAGCCGGAAACATCGCATGCGTGGCAAGCGCCGGTCCGAGGCGGTTGAATCGTTCGGCATCGGGAAGCGGGCCGAGCACGATGCACTGGGGATTCCCGACTTCAAGCACCGACGCCGTGACAGACTCGCCAGCGACATCGATCGTGGCCTGTCGCAAATTCGTCGGCTGCCCCATCGCGGCGCGAAAGGTATAGCGCTCCCCGTCACGAGCCAGCAGCTCGAGCCGCTTCACGCCGGCATCGGTGTCAACCGTCAGAGTCGTATCCGGTCGAAGATCCTGGTTGCGCGCAACGAGCGCTGCCAGACATCTCAGCCCGTTTCCAGAGAGCTCCGACCAGCTGCCGTCGGCATTCAGCAGCTTCATCGTCGCACCACGATCGCGGAGGCGTGTACAGGAGCAGCCCGTCGGCACCAATCCCATGGTGCCGATGACACATGGCACGAGCGAGAGCGGGCAGATCGCTACCAGCCTCGTCAGCGGGAGCGCACAGGAAATCGTTCCCGTAGGCGTGCGCCTTCACGACGCGAACGGACGACATCATGGAATCTGAAACGCCTGGAACACGTAGGTGAAACCGCCAGCGAACCCAAAGCTCGGGTCCAGCGACGTCACGCCGAACAGCATAGCGGCATCGGCCCGCCAGTTCCCGATCGTGTAGCGGGCGCCGACTCGAGCGATGCCGCGCGACTCGGTACCAGGAGGCGGGCCACCGCTTCGCGTGCTGACGCGACCGTTGATCTCACCGACAACCTCGGCCTGCTGCGTCAATGCACGCGCAAACGACAAGCCGTAAGTCAGCACATCGTTCTGCTGATCGCCACGAGTCGGATCTCCCAGAATGCCCAGGCCCACGTTGCCGACGATTCGGACCCTCTGCATCGTCTTGGCCACCAGGACGGACGCGAAGAAGTCAGTAGTGTCGAGGCCAAGACCGCTCTCATTCGATGCGTTCGGAAGCTTGGTCGCGAATCGAAGCCCGAACGAGGGACGCGACTCGGTCTCGCCGGCAAGTCGGATCTTCGTGCCGATGACGATGTCCTCGACGCTCGAGGTCGAATCGCCGGTCGCTGTGACCATGTCGGAGAGCGGGGCCGGCTCTCGCGACGTAATGCTCAAATGGTTGTAGAACCCGCCATCGATCTGAATCTCGGCGATCGAGCTCAGGCCAACGCTGACGCCGACGAGCGGAAAGCGGAACAGGTTCCCTTCAAGGCCGGACGTCGGATACTCAACGCCGCTTCCGTAGTCGAATCCACCCTCGATGAGCAGGCGTCCCGCGCCGATCGTTTCAGCGTCTTCTGTGACGAGCGGCCGCTGCTGCGCGAACACCAGGACTGGCTGCAGCACAATAAGCGCAGCCACACACAAGAACGCATGTCTCATCAGAATTGTCGCCTGCTGTCGACGAGCACCGTGACGGGCCCATCGTTGACCAGTTCGACCTGCATCATGGCCTGGAACTCACCAGTCGCGACGACGAGGCCGGTTGAGCGCAATTCTCTCACGACGGCTTCGTAGGTTACCCTCGCCGCTTCGGGTGGCGCGGCCTCGTCAAACGACGGACGACGTCCCTTGCGAGTGTCACCGTACAACGTGAACTGAGAAACGACCAACACTGCCCCATTCACGTCTGCGACTGAACGGTCCATCGGCTTGCCGGCGTCGCTTTCGAAGACGCGCATGTCTCGAATCTTGCCGGTCACATAGCGAACGTCGGTCTCGGTGTCATCCCGGCCCACGCCGAGCAGCACGAGCAGTCCGCGATCGATCTCACCGACTACGCGCTCGCCCACGCGAACACGCGCCGCGGTGACGCGCTGGATGACGGCCCGCATGGCATCAACGCCCAATTTCCAACGCCCAACTCCCAAAAGGCCTGGTTACTTGGGAGTTGGAAGTTGGGAGTTGGGAGTTAACGGGCCCCATCTCCCGTTAATGCCGGATCTGAATCAGATTGGACGCCGATTCTTCCTCGAGACGAAGAGCGGCGCTATCGCGCAATTCGCCACTGGGGTTGAGGCGTGTGTCGAGCAGATGCCGCGGCATGACGTTGCCGAGCGCCTTCAGCATCGACTGCTTGACTCCCGAGTGCTCGCGCTCGAGATCGAGGATGAGCCGCTTGACGCGCTGTCGCTGCAGGCTGAGATCGCCGCATGCCGGACAACAGCAACCGATGATCGGAAGGCCGACTTCCTTGCAGTAAAGCCGCGCCTCGTCCTCGCCCACATAGACAAGGGGCCGAATGACGACGTGCTCGCCGTTGTCGGAGACGAGCCGCGCAGGCATCGCCTTGAGCGCGCCGGCGAAGAACAGATTCAGGAGCAGCGTTTCGACGAAGTCGTCGAGGTGATGGCCGAGTGCGATCTTCGTGGCACCAACTTCAGTGGCGATGCGGTATAGGACCCCGCGTCGAAGCCGCGCGCACAGTGAGCAGGGAGTGGCGTTGGCCTCGAGGAGGTCGTCCATGACCTCGCCGATCGAAGTGTGCTCGATGCGGTATTCCCAGCCGCGCTCCTCGCAGGCCTTCGCGATCGCGCCGTGCTTGAAATCCTTGTAGCCCGAGTCCACGTTGACGGCGACGAGTGAAAACCTGATGGGCGCCCGCTGACGAAGGTTGTCGAGCGTCTGCATCAGCGCCCAGCTGTCCTTGCCGCCCGACACACCAACCATGATCCGGTCGCCGTCCTCAATCAGATTGAAGTCGGTGATCGCTTTCGTCGTCTTCTTGGAGACGCGGGCTTCGAGCGGGCTGCGGTAGGACATCAGTAACTAGTCTACAAGAGCCGGGACTCGGGATTCGGTATTCGGATTCGGGATTCGATGGCGGGTCCTTCGGTGTTCGCGTTCTCAGCCACAGCAGAACGGCACCGCCACGATCAGGCCGACGAGGACGAGCGCCACGGTACGGCCGTGCGTGCGCATCAACTCGAGTGCGGCGTCTCCGTAGTAGATCGCCAGGATGCCGAGCGCGAGATATCGTGCAGCCCCGCGCGACGGCGATCGCCAGCACGAACTGCAGCGGCCGCACGTTGGCCAGACCTGCGGCCAGCACGAACAGCTTGAACGGCGCCGGCGGCGGCAGGAGCGCCGGCACCATCAGCGCCAGCAGGCCGTGTCGCCTGTACAGCGCCAGGCTCCGCTCGACGTGACCCGGTTTCAGGCGCTTGCGAACGAACGCTTCCCCACCCTTCTTCGCCAGGTAATAGATCACGTAACAGCCTGCCACGGAGCCTGCCGTTGCCATGAACGCGTAGTACGGCATCAACGCCTTGTTGTTCGTGACCATCAGCACGACGAGGATGTCGTTGATCTGCGGCAGCGAGATAAACGATGAATCGAGGAAGGCGACGGTAAAGAGGCCGGGGCCACCGAGAGAGAGGGCGAACGGAGTAGATCCAGGTGATGAACGATCGCACGGTGGCTCGGCATCCGGGATCCGGAGTCCGGGACTCGGGATCCGGGGCTCAAGCAGTATAGCTGCCTGCTCGAGCATCGCAACTGCGATCCGCGAATCCCGGATTCCCGATTCCCGAGTCTCAGAACCGCACGCCGACTGTGAAGTTGTAGGTCCAGCCGCCGAGGTCGATCTTCGGGTGCGCAGAAGTCGTTCGGCAGATCGCCAGTGGCATGCTGATATCGGAACTCGCCGCCCGCGCTGAAGCGCCTCCCTGCGAAGCGAACACCGCCGAACACGATCGCCCCTGTCGAGTTGCCCGTCGCTTCAAATGTATCGACGAAGATCTCGCGGCCGGCGTTGAAGTCGATGAACTCGCCGCTCTCGCGATATTTCCAGTTGATCGACGCCGAGCCCACCGCCGAAGTACGGCTGAATCGGCGACGACTGACCGAACGGCAGCACGCGGACGGTGAACGCGATCGGAGTGGTGCGCAGGTGCAGATCCTGGTCGATCTCCGTCCCGTCAGGGTCCACGAAGTCGGCGTAGAAGCTCGGCACGGTCTGCGCCGAGTAGCTGATGCCTGCGCCTGCCTCGAAAAATCTGCCGAGGGCCACGAGCCACTCTCCTCCGACGGATGCGCCGCCGAACTCGTCGATGTCGAACACAAGGAACGTCCGATCCTCGTTGAGCACGTCTCCGGACACGCGGGAACTCGGGTCGAACGGATTGAAGTAACCGAGGGTGAAATTCACGGTTTGTTGCGCGTGCGCCGGCGAGGCACATATGAGGACGGCCGCGATGAGCAGCACGACGCTGGTCACACTTCTCTGCAGCATGTGGACTCTCCGAAGCTCAAGACATCGAGCTTGGGAGCACGTTCTGCAGGTGTGATGCCACACCCATCATACTTGGGACTTTTCCCTTACGTTTGCCTGCGGTGCGCGCCTGATCACCCCCAGCATCGCCTCGTGGATTTGTCCGTTGGATGCGACAAGGTGTGCGGCAGCGGGGTCGAATTGCGATGCCGTCCATTCCTGTGATCCGGCCGCCCGCTTCCTCGACGATGAGCGCGCCGGCGGCAACGTCCCATGGCTTGAGGCTCTGCTCCCAGAACCCGTCGAAACGCCCGGCGGCGACGTAACAGAGATCGAGCGCCGCCGACCCGAGCCGCCGTACCGCGCGCGCCTGACCGAGAAACGCGCCGAACATCGCGAGGAGTGGAACGAGCTTCTGGTGCACGTCGTACGGAAAGCCCGTGACCAGCAGTGCGTCGAGCAGCGTGCCGGTCTCCGACACTCGTAGCCGCGTGCCGTTCAGGAATGCACCCTGCCGCGCTCGCCGGTGAAGAGCTCCTTCCGCGTCGGGTCGTAGATCGGCGCCGACCTCGGCACGTCCGTCGATCTCGAGCGCGAGCGACGCGCAGAACACAGGCAAGCCGTGCGCGTAGTTGGTCGTGCCGTCGAGCGGATCGAATACCCACCGGTAGCGTGACGGTACGCGGCTGCCCAGGTCCGCTGCTCAACTCTTCCGCGAGGATGTCGTGATCCGGAAAGCGCTCGGCGAGCACCGCGCGGCACATCCGCTCGCACTCGAGATCGACCTCCGTCACGAGGTCGATGGTGCCCTTCTTGTCGACGTGAAACCCGGACTCACGCCGGGACATCTGAATCTCGCCCGCCCGCAGCACGATCTCGACGGCGGTGGCGAGAAAGACCGGGTCGGGAGCGCTCACTCGTCTGAAGGCTGACGCGACTGCGGATCCGGGTCGGTCGATCCGCAGCCGCGACGCGCTTGACCATCACGACTTCCATGCCGCCCTCAGGCGCCCGCTGCAGCACCATTTCGTCCATGAACGTGCGAATGATGAAGATGCCGCGGCCGCTGGACTTCATGACGTTCTCCGGTGCGAGGGGATCGGGGATGGTCGTCGGGTCGAAGCCGGGACCCTCGTCGCGAACCCGGATGGCGATGCCGGAGGGAGTGGAATTACCGAGAGGCGTGAACTCGACGTAGACGTGCTTCTGTTCGTCGTCGCGGTTCCCGTGCTTGATGGCGTTGATCACCGACTCGCGAACGGCGACGCCCACCCAGTGCAGGGCGTCGTCATCGAGTCCGGCCAGGCGTCCGAGGTGATCGCTTGCCACCTGCACGAAGTCGAGCATTTCGTAGGTGCTGTGAAAATCCAGACAGACTGTTTTCCGCTGCGTCATGCGCCTCGCCAAAGGAAATTATAGCGGCCTACCGGCTAAACTAGGGAAATGCCCTCGTCGCAGAGCGTCACGAGTACTGCCCGCCTCGCGCGTACGGGGACGGGTACGGCCACCCGGCGACAAGTCCATCTCGCACCGCTATGCCCTGCTCTCGGCTCTCGCCGACGGCACGTCGTCCATCCATGGCTATTCGACCGGCGGCGACTGCCGATCGACCCTCGATTGCCTGCGCGCCCTTGGCGTCTCGATCGAAGAAACTGGCCGGACGCCCGAGGGATTGAGCCTTCGCATCGACGGTCGCGGGCTGGGCGGGCTTGCGCGCGCCGGCCGCGTCGCTCGACGCCGGGAACTCCGGCAGCACGATGCGGATGCTGGCGGGCGTCCTGGCCGCCCATCCCTTTGCATCGACGATGATCGGTGATGAATCGCTGTCGCGGCGGCCCATGAAGCGGGTGATCGTGCCGCTCGAGCGAATGGGCGCTCGCATTGCCTCGAACGATGGACGGCCGCCTCTGACGATAGAAGGCTCTGCGGCGCCAACGCCCATCGACTTCGAGCCGGAAGTCCCGAGCGCACAGGTCAAGAGCGCCGTCCTGCTGGCGGGTCTCCACGGAACGGGGTGACGCGGGTCAGCGAGGCGACGCCCACGCGGGATCATACGGAACGGGCGCTTGCCGCGTTCGGCGTCGAAGTCGTCACGATGGCCAGGGCATCAGTGTCAATGGCGGTCAGCGGCTTGTCGCACAGCAGCTTGCGGTTCCCGGCGATATTTCCTCGGCGGCATTCTGGATGGTAGCGGCTGCGTCGCTTTCGGGCTCCGAAATCGTTATAGACCACGTAGGCCTCAACCCGAGCCGGACCGGGATTATCGACATCCTGAGGCGGATGGGCGCCGTGCGTCTCGCTCGAGAGGGCGGACGCGGGCCCGGCGAGCCGGTCGGGACCATTACGGTCCGGCATGGTGGTCTGGCGGCGACAGAGATTGCACCGCGCGAAGTACCCGGCGTCATCGACGAGTTGCCTGTTCTGGGGGCGCTGGCGACTCATGGCGGCGAGCTGCACGTCACCGGCGCGGGAGAACTACGGGTCAAGGAGAGCGACCGGATTTCGGCCCTGGCGGATGGCTTCCGGCGCATGGGTGGCGACATTGAAGAGTTCGCTGATGGCTTCCACATTTCCGGGCGCGAGCGTCTGAAGGGCGGCGAAGTCGATGCGCGACACGATCATCGGCTCGCCATGGCGTTTGCCATCGCGGCCCTCGGCGCCTCCGGGCCGACGGTCATCCACGATGCCGGAGCGGCGGCCGTGTCCTACCCGGAGTTCTTCTCTGTGCTGGAATCGCTGCGCGCGTGAAGGCCGACAAGCTGTATCTTGTCGGCTTCATGGGAGCCGGCAAAACGACGGTCGCGCGCGCCCTCGGCAAGCTCACGGGCTGGCGGGTGGAAGACATCGACGAGCGCATCGAGGCCAGAGAACACCGGACCGTCGCGTCGATCTTTTCGCAGCAGGGCGAGCCCTATTTCCGGCAACTGGAGCGGCTGGCGCTTGGCGAGCTGCTGCCGCTTCGGCATGTCGTGTCGCCACCGGCGGCGGGACCTTCGTCGAGGCGGACAACCGCGCGCTGATGCTCGCCGATGGTGCGGTCGCCTGGCTGGACCTGCCGCTGGCCCAGGTCATCGAGCGCGTGCCCGCCGATGGCCGCCGCCCGCTGGCCTCCGATCGCGCGCAGATGGAGCAGCTCTACGCGAGACGGCAACTCGCTTACGCCCACGCGCACGTGCGAATCGATGCTACCCATGCGGTGGCCGAGATCGTGGGCCGGTTGCTCGAATGGATCGACTTCTGATTCGCATGAAGTATCTCGTCATCAGCGACGTGCACGCCAATCTCGAGGCGCTCGAGGCCACGCTGGCCAAAGCTGGCCCGCACGACGCCGCCCTCGTGCTGGGCGATCTCGTTGGCTACGGCGCCGATCCGAATGCGGTGATCGATCGCATCCGCCAGCTGCCGAGCACGACGATCATCCGCGGCAACCACGACAAGGTCGGCGCAGGGATCGAGAACGTCGAGGCGTTCAATCACCTCGCCAAGCAGGCGATCACGTGGACCGCGTCCGAGCTCACCCCGGGCAATCGCGCATGGCTGGCCTCGCTGCCGGCGGGTCCTGTCAACATCGATTCCTGGGTGCAGATCTGTCACGGGGCGCCCTTCGACGAGGACGTCTACATCTTCGACGACCTCGACGCGCGCCGGGCGTTGATCATGACGGAGCGTATGCTCTGCCTGTACGGGCACACGCACGTGCCCGCGGTCTACAAGTTCGACGCCGACTTTCACCCCGTCGGTCCGCCCCGAGGCGAGGCCTTTCACCTGTTGCTGGACGATGCGGCGAAGTACCTGGTCAACTGCGGAGCCGTGGGTCAGCCGCGCGACGGGGATCCGCGCGCGGCTTTCGGCATCCTCGACACCACGTAGTCGGACGCGTCACTGTGAGGCGCGTCTCCCTACGACGTCGACCACGGCCCAAGCCAAAATCATCGCCGCGGGGTTGCCCGAGGTGCTCGCGCAGCGGCTGGCGATCGGAGCTAGTTAAGAAAGCGTGGCGGTCCGATGGCACGAAGGAGCGAGGGTGCGACGGTTCAGTGCGATGGTGCGAAGGTCCGACGGCCGCTCTACGGGACTGACGGTCCATCCGAGCGCGCAGAGACGTCGTGCTCAGACGTCGGACCGTCGCACTGGACCGTCAGCGACCGCGCGCCCCCTCGTCCCGTCGCACCGCGCGCGATTCTGCCGTCGTCTGCTCCTGTCGCCGCAGCTTCGCCGCGTACGCGTCTGCGGCGGCGCGTGAGCCGAGGATCCATCCGATGACGATCCCGAGAGCAGCACGCCCGGAATGTAGATGAAATGAGCAGCAGTCGGCATCAGCCCTTGCCGGTTCGTTTCAGGTCCGTATCGAGGCGATCCACTTCCCGCTGAATGGCGCTCAGCCGCCGCGAGACCATGACCATGTAGCCGAACAACATCAGCAGGACGAAGGCGTAGGCGCCGACGAGCAGCGGCGCGGCCGGCAATTGCTCCTGCGGCGGCAAGCTGGTCGATCGGAGTGAACTCTTCCTGCTGGCGTGGGCTGCTGCTGCGCCGCCAGCGGCGCGATGCTGAACCATCAGCACGAACACTACGGCGATCACGCGAATCAACGTCCTCATCAGGCTTGTTCGTCCAGTGAAAGATAGATCGCGTCCAGGCGAGCCTGCTGTTCCGCCACGCGTACGCGCAGCTTCATCAGCAGAAACATCAGCAACAGAAAGCCGAGAGGCAGAACAGGAGCGGAAATCCCATCGAGAACGGCAGCTTCGGCACGACCGTCGTCGCCGGGTGAATCGTGCGCCAGTAGTTGACCGACACGTAGATGAACGGCACGTTGGCCATCCCGAAGAGCGCCAGCCCTGCCGCCAGTTTCTCGGAACCAGGACCGCCGTACCTGGCGAAGGATCAGGTACGCCCACGCGATCATCCAGCCGACCAGGCTCGAGGTAATGCGCGCATCCCAGATCCACCACGTGCCCCACGCCTTCCTCGCCCACAGCGGACCTGTGACGAGCGTCAACAGGCCGAAGAGCACCGCCATCTCGGCCGCCGCCAGCGCCGTGCGATCGTGACGGGCATTGCCGGTCGCAAGAAAGCGGGCGCTCGCGATGCCGCAGATGACGCTGGCCGTCAGGAACATCCAGGCCGACGGCATGTGGTAGTAGAACACCTTCTGCACGAGCCCCATCGTCGACTCGTAGGGGGCGCCGGCGATGACGAAGGGCGAGATCGCGAACATCGCACCGCACAAGAAGAGTCGCTGGTATGAAACCACTTCGGCATAAGGAACTCTGTAGCGCCTAGTCTGTCATAACGGGCTCGAAGGTCCACAGCGCCAGCGTGATGAACACCATGTCGAATGCGATCAGCAGCGAGAGCCAGAATCGCACGACAGCAACATCGAATTCCGGCTGCGCGATGCGCAACCGTCGCTCGCACCCCGGCAATGATGCACCGGCACCGTGATCGGATACAGCAGCACCGGCAGCAGCACGTCGCGGCTGCGCGCGCGCACGAGCATGGCGGCAAACAGCGTCCCCACCGCGGCAAACCCCAACGTTCCCGTCGTCACCACGAGACGAGCCAGAACGGATGCGCAGCAGCTCCGCCTGAAAGAGCAACGCCACGAGCGGCACGAGCACGGCTTCCGTGAGCGCCAGCAGCAAGACGATGCCGGCGAGCTTGCCGAGATACACCGCCGGCCGCGGCGCCGGCACCAGCATCAAGGCGCGCAACGTCTCCGACTGACGCTCGCGCTCGAAGGTCCGCCCGAGCGCCAGGTTTCCGGCGAACATGATCGCCATCCAGAGCACCCCTGCCCCGACGCCCTCGGCTGCCCTCCCCTCCTGGACGAGCGAAAAGGCGAAGACCAGCACGCAGGAGACCGCGAAGAACAGCGTCGTGTACGCGAGTTCGCGGCTGCGCACCTCGACGGTCAAATCCTTCCGGACGATCAGCCAGATCGCCCGGAGCATCATCGCCGCCTCGATCTGCCGGCGCTCATCGTCCCGTCCGATGACGCTGCGATAGGTCGATCTCAACCCGCCTGGCGCAGTCGTCGCCTCGACGATCCTGCCGTCGCGGAGAAACAGCGCCCGATCGAGCAGGCCTTCGGCGAGATCCAGATCGTGCGTCGCGAGGATCACGATGGCGCCGCTGTCACGCAGCATCTTTCAACCGCGAACCAAGGCGCCTCGGTCGACGCGTCATCCAGCCCGGTGAACGGCTCGTCGAGCAGCGCCAGCCGGGGATCGTGAATCAGCGCGCGCTCGAGTGCGACACGCTGCCGCATCCCGCGCGAGAAGCTCGCGACCGGGTCCTCGCTGCGCGTGTCGAGTCCGGCCCTCTCGAGCGCCGCACGCGCGCGGCGCATTGCTCTCGGCGATGCCGTAGAGGCCCGGCGAAGAACGCCAGGTTCTCGCGCGCGGTCAGCTCCGGATACAGGAAAAGGTCGTGTCCCGAGCACGCCGATGCGTGACCGCAATGCCGGTGCCGGCGGATGTGCCGAGCGTGCCGTAGCGGATGCTGCCGGAAGACGGACGCAGCACCGTCGCGAGCATCGCGAGCAGCGTGGACTTCCCCGCTCCATTGGGACCGAGCAGCCCGAGGATCATGCCGCGTGACGCGCGGAACGTCATGCGCGACACCGCGCGCCGGCGTCCGAAGTGGCGGGAAACGTCCTCGGCGGAAACTTCGTCGAAGTCGACGCTCGTCACGCGGCGACGCCCTCACCGCCTCCTTGCGGTCCGGGGTGGGCTTCATCGAGCTCGCCGTAGATCTGTTCGAGCTCGCCGAGGATGCGGGTGCGGCGCCTGGCCTGCGACTCCGCGTCGGCGGCCCCTGATCGTCGTTTCGATTCGAGTTGAGCGAGCTGGCCGAGCAGCGTGTCGCGCCGCGCGACGAGCGCCTGGCGGCCCTCGTCGCGGCGAGTTCGCCCGCTGATCGCCAGCCAGGCCCCGAGCGCCAGCAGCCCACCGGCCAGCGCCAGTGCGACATAGCTGCGGCGTCGGCTGTGGAACGGCAGACCCGACAGCGTCGAGCGTCAGCGTGCCGCCAGCCGGAATCGCCGGCCCATTGCCGAGCACGAACAGATCGCCGCTTTCGGTGCGGACTTCATTCGTCTCGTTGAATTGCGGTGAGGACACCTGCAGATCACCTACCTTCTGCACGCCGACGATCATCTGCTGAAACGCCGACCGGCCACGTCTGCGTCAATAGTGAGCTCGCCAGTGTCGTACGGCATCCGGAATGCCGCCTGCATCGTCGTCGTGCCGGAGGCGAAGCGGTCCCGTGACCGTGATCCGCTGCTCGGATACGGTCGCCAACTTCGACGAGCCCTTCCAGAGCGGTCGCGCCGCTCGCACCGGGCGGCAGCTCGATCACCAGCGGGCCGCCAATATCCACCCGGGTCCGCGCGCTGTTGACGATCTCGAGGATGTAGTAGACGTCCATCGCATCGTTGTTGAACTGCATCAGGACGCGCGAATTACCTCCGAAGATCGACGATGCCTTTGGTCGGAGGCTCGGCGGCGGCGGCCGCTTCTTCCTGCTTCTTGCGCTCGGCGGCCTTCGCGATGCCAGCGACGAGAATCACGCGAAGCCCACCGGATGCCGGCACAGCGAACGGCTGCGACACGAGCTTCTCGCCGTCCACCGTCACTTCGGCGATGGCGTTGGTTCCGCCCGTCGGGAGATCGGTGAACTCGGCGCGGCCTTGCGCGTCGGTCGTCGGCCGATACGCGTCGTGCCGCCGACGGTCACGCTGACCTGTTGCCCTGGAGCGTTGTTGCCGATCGCCTCGCGAACGACGCGCACCGTGACCGTCCCGTTCGCAAGTTCCTGCGCCGGAATCGCCCGGCCGTGGATCAACGACGGATCGGGCATGTCCTGAGCCTGCGCGCCGGTGGACAGGAACCCGGCGAGCACCACGCAAACTCCCAACTTCCAAAAAGACCAACTCCCAAGAAGCCCAGTTGGGAGTTGGAGGTGGGAATTGGGAGTTGACGCGGAGGCTCACGATCGCGCCTCCATCGAATGTCCGCAATGCTTACAGAACCGCGCGTCGGAATCGTTGCTCGTTCCACACGACGGCGCATCTGACCGGCAACGTAGAGGCGGGTCCTGTTCTTTGGACCCGCCAGCGTGCTTGTTCCTGCGACCCCGCGGCAGGCGGAGCGTCCCCGATTCTCTTCGCGATCTCTTTCTCGATCTCGCTGCGATAGCCAGCGCCCGCGTCGAGTTGCCGCATCAATCGCGCCGCCCGCGCGCGCAGACGCCCGCTCATCTCCGCGAAATCCTTCTCGGACACCTTCCCCATCGCGCGATCGAACTCGAGCTCTTTGATCGATCGCAGCACCAATGTCTTCTCGCGCTCGAGCGCCGCGCGCGTGCGCCCGCCCAGCATGCGAGGCCCGACAGTCGCAGACTTCTGTGTCAGTGGCAGAAACGTGCGCAGCGCCGCGATGCCGACGGCGGCGGCCGCGAAGATCGTGAGGCTGATCATGATCACGGCGGCGGGCGACTCGCCGCGCGCCATGAAGACCGCAATCGTGGCCCCGATCAGGCCGGCCAGCGTGAACAGCTGCCAGGGCTCGAACGACGGTTGCGGTTCAGTCGAGGTCTCGGAGCTCATCGTCCAGGCGGGCGTCGATCGCGGGATCGACTGGGATATCCACACCGCCCGCGCCGGCTGCGGCCGGCTGCGACGTCCAGCGGCGCGCGGTCACGACCAGCGCCAGCAGTCCCAGGGCCGCGAGCCCGTATGGGAGCACCCAGGAAACAGAGCTGAACCCACCGGTCGGAATGGCGAGCACGGCTGCGCCGTATTCCTTGACGAACGCGGACGAGGATATCGTCCTCGCTCTTGCCTTCCTTGATGTACTTCTGCAACTGCGCGACCTGCGCATCGTAGCCGTGGCACGCCGGACGCATCGGGCAGTTATTGAGCGGACTGCGGACGCATCCTGCCGAGCCGCACATGCAGATGATTCGCCCCTCTGCATCGCGCTGCATCGTCGTCTTGTTCACGAGCGGGCCCGGCGGTGCCGTCCTGCGCCTGCACGGCTGCAGGCAGAACGATCGCCAGCAGCAGCAACGACGCAGTCGCCGTCTTGGCCGACTCGGGAACTCGGCCGACGGCAAATGTGAACGCCGCTTCGGGCAGAAGGGCGATGAAGGTCCCGAACGCGAGAAGTCCGAAGCCGAGCCAGACCCAGTTCACCAGCGGGTTGACGGTGATCTCAACGTTCGCCGACTGCTGGCTCGCATCGAACTGCGGCATCACGATGTAGAGATCCTCGGCGAACGTCCGTCGAATCGCGACTTCCGTCGTCGGCTGATCCTCGTGCTTGCGGAAGAACCAGCGCGCCGGATACATCTTCGTGAGCTCGGCGCCGTTCTCGCAGCACGGTCATGTCGGCCGTGACCATCTGTTTCCGGCCGTCATCGGTAACCGCCAGCGAGTTGTGCCGGATGACGTAGTCGCCGATCTTCACCTCTTGCCCGGGCGTCATCAGCGCGCTCTCTTCCTGCTTGAATCCGCTGCCGGCGAACCCGAGGAAGAGCAGAACGATCGCGACGTGGATGATGTAGCCACCGTAGCGACGCTTGTTACGTCCGACGAGACCGATCGCCGCGGTCAGGATATCGGTGCCAGTGGTCTGCTGGCGGACACGCGCGCCGCGCCAGAACTCCTGCGTTATCGTGCCGACCACGAAGCCGCTGAACGCGAAGCACAGCCCTGAGCTCCAGATACGAACCCCGAGTGCGACCGTCACTCCACCGATCACGCAGCCCGGACAGGACCGGGAACAGGAACGGTCGCGCAGATTGATCAGCGTGGACTTCCGCCACGCGAGCAGCGGACCGATGCCGGTCAGCACCAGCAGCGTCAACCCGATCGGGATCATCCACTGATTGAAGAACGGAGGACCGACCGTGATGCGTTCACCGGTGATCGCTTCGCTGAGCGTCGGGAACATCGTCGCAAACAGCACGAAGCCAGCGCAGAACAGCAGAATCCAGTTGTTGAACATGAACGCCGCTTCACGCGACAGCCAGGAGTCCAGCTCATTGCGGGCGCGCAGCAGCGGCATCCGGTAGATCACCCAGCCGAAGCTGAACACCAGCATCGAGATCATGAAGATCGTGAAGAGCTTCGAGAGCACCGGGTCCTGACCGAACGAGTGCACCGACTGCACGATGCCCGACCGGGTCATGAACGTGCCGAACAGCGTCAGGAAGAACGTCATGATCACGAGCGACACGTTCCACATGCGCAGCATGCCGCGCCGTTCCTGAACCATCACGGAGTGCAGGAACGCAGTTGCGGTGAACCACGGCAGCAGCCCCGCGTTCTCGACGGGATCCCACATCCAGTAGCCGCCCCACCCGAGCTCCTCGTAGGCCCAGATCATGCCGAGGCCGAGGCCGATCGACAGGAACAGCCAGGCGACCATCGTCCAGCGACGGACCGCGCGCAGCCACGAGTCGTCCAGATAGCCGGTGATGAGCGCCGCCATGCCGAACGCATACGGGATCGTCAGCCCGACGAACCCGAGATACATCGTCGGCGGGTGGATCACCATGTAGAAGTTCTGGAGCAGCGGATTGAGTCCTGCGCCGTCGGCCGGGCTCTCGGTCAGGTAGGTGTCGAACGGGTTGTTGTGCACCACCATCAGGAGCAGGAAGAACATCTCCACCGAGGAGATGACCGCCACGACATACGGAATCAGCTCCCGATGGCGCTCCCGATTGATGTAGATGGCGGCGCTGCCAAAGAGCGACAGCAGGAACACCCAGAACATGATCGAGCCGTCGAGACCGCCCCAGTACGACGTGAGCTTGTAGAAGAGCGGCTGGCCGTTGTCCGAATAGCGCTGAACGTATCGAATGGAGTAATCGCCGGTGACGAAGGCGTAGACGATCACCGCCGATGCGGCGGTCATGATCGCCGCGAGCAGGTAGAAGGCGCCGACGCCGCTTTCGATCATCGGGCTCGACCGGCGGCGCGCGCCGGCCACCGAGATCGCCGTGGCATACGCGCCGACGACGAACGCGGCCAGCAGGAGGTAGTAGCCCAGGGATGCCATGGCTGCTACCGAGTGACTGCCGGCTGGGCCGGGAGCCGCCTCATATTTCGAGGGGCATTTCGCCGTCATGTCGTTGGCCACGAAACCTTCCTTGGTCAGGACGCCGGTGAGCACGACCTCCGAGTCGTCCTTGAAGGTGTCAGGCACGATGCCGTTGTAGAACGCGCGCATCGTCTTGCCGTTTCGCTGGATGTCGAACCGATATTCCAGCGCGTCGCGCTTCTTCCCGATGGAGCCCGGCACGACGTAGCCGTGCACCTGAAGCTTCTTGCCGCTCCAGTCGGCCTGGCTTCCCACGACCTCGTCCACGTACTTGTCAGTACTGCATGCTCTCGCCGAGCGTCGTGTACAACAGAACACCGAAGACAGTGGCGAGCACGAGCGTTGTGACGCCGATCTTTGCGGCTTTGTGGCTCATAGATAAGGACTTTCAGATAGGAAACACCCGTCAGGATAGCAGTATTCCCGCCCGTGTGCACATGCGCGTAAACGAGTGCCACCGGCAGCCCTACCACGTTCGAGTAGGAGCCCTCGATCCGCGTCACGAAGCGTGATGCCAGCCCCTGGATCGCGTAGGCGCCGGCCTTGTCCGACGGCTCCCCCGTCGCCACGTACCAGTCAATCTCGGCCGTGTCGAGCGGTGCGAACTCGACGACGGTTGACTCGATCCTGGCGTCGATCGCCGCGTCTGATTGACCCCGCCGGGCACTCATCAAGGCGACAGCCGTGATGACCTCGTGGCTCCGGCCGGACAGCAAGCGCAGCATCCGCTTCGCATCATCGGAATCCACAGGCTTACCCAGCACCAGACCATCGATTACGACGACGGTGTCGGCGGCAAGGACGGGCCGTCCATTCGCCTGCCCGGCAATCGCACGAGCTTTATCTACTGCGACACGACTGGCGTAGGTCCTCGCGTCTTCTCCCGCCCGCAGGCCTTCGTCGATGTGTGCCGGACGGACCTCGAAGGAAATCCCCGCCGCTGACAGGAGTTCTGCGCGCCGGGGCGAACGCCGACGCAAGGATTAATGGGCTTGCCAATCGGCAAAATTCTGACACGCTACGCATTCCCTTGCAGAGGTAAGCTGTCCGGGTAGCGCAGCCTAATGGATTCCATCTGGAATCGGGTCATCACCCGTCTGACCAACACCCGAAGCGGTGAGCGAACAGTTGCCTTCCTCATGTTCGCTTACTCGTTTCTCGCGATGACCTCGCACAACATCCTGAAGCCGGTTACCAAGTCGAAGTTCATCGATCAACTCGGCTCCGACAATCTTCCGTACGTCCTGCTCGCCTCCTCCGTGCTCATCGGCATGCTGATGCACTTCTATGCGAGTGCGGCTCGCCGAGTCCCACGCAAGTATGTGATTCCGATCACGCAGGCGATCCTCGTCGCTCTGCTCGTGCTCTTCTGGGCGCTCCTTCGCAACGGCGCGGTGTGGGTCACGGTGGCGTTGTATTTCTTCGGACAAATCCTCGGCATCCTGCTCCTCAGCCAGTTCTGGACTCTGGCCAACGACGTCTACGACGCCCGGCAGGCGAAGCGACTCTTTGGTTTGATCGGTGGCGGTGCCTGCCTGGGTGGAGCGGTTGGCGCCGCTATCACCGCGACGCGAGTCGAGGCGATCGGCTCGAACAATCTTCTTCTCGTCAGCGCGATCACGCTGTCCATCTGCGTCGTCCTCGTCCTGAAGATCGTGCGCCTGCCGCATGCTGACAACCCGGCCGAGGAGCTCGATGAGCGCGGTGTTGGTGGACGCGAGGCGCTTCAGGCTCCTGGCGCAGTCGCGGCATCTGCGGGTGTTGGCCGGGGTCGTTGCCTTCGCGGCCATCGGCGCCGCCGTCGTAGACCAACAACTCAGTATGGCGGCCGAGGGCACAGGCGCCGACGGCGACGCCATCGCGAAACTGCTCGCGCAGGTCACGATCTACCTCTCGCTCGCTGGCTTCCTCGTTCAGATTGGCCTTACCAGTCGCATCCATCGATCCTTCGGCATTGCCGTCGCACTGCTCATGCTCCCTATCGGCCTCGGCACGAGTGCGACGCTCATCCTGCTCACCGGGCAGCTCTGGGCGGTGGCGGGCGCGCGCGTCCTCGATACGACGCTGAGGTACCACTCGACAAGACGACTCGCGAGGTGCTCTTCATTCCACTGCCTGCGGATCTGCGCTTCCGCGCAAAACCATTCATCGACGTGACGATGGACCGGTTCGGCAAGGCGGCGGCGGCCGCCATGATCCTGGCCCTCATTCATCCGCGCGCCCTGGGCCTGGACTGGCGTCAATTGAGCTACGCAAGCCTGATCATGATGGCCGGGTGGATTGCGATGGCGCTCGTCGCGTGGCGCGAGTACATCCGCGCCTTCCGCGCGAGCGTCGTGTCGCAGGGGATCTCGCCGACGAGCATCCGCGCCAACGTCGCAGACACCACAACGATCGAGACGCTGGTCGAGGAACTGTCGAGCCCGGACGAACGCTCTGTGATCTACGCGATCGACCTGCTCGAAGCGCTCGACAAGCGCAACCTGGTCACGCCACTTCTTCTTCAGAGCGAATCGCCTCGAGTACGGGCGAGGGCGCTTCGCGTCATGGCCGCAGTCGGTTCGTCGATCGCAGAGCGCTGGATCCCGACCATCGAGCGGATGGTCCAGGACGATGACGTTGAGGTGCGAGCGGCGGCGTTGCATGCGCTGGCGAGGTTCTCGCACGAGGATGCCGCGGTACTCCTCCGTCGCCACCTCGATGACACCGAGCCGCGCGTGGCCGTTACTGCAGCGATCGCGTTGGCGAACAGCGGCAGAGCCGAGGACGTCGACGCGGCCGAGATGGCATTCCTGCGGATCGTCAACGATTCGCGCGAGACCAACGCCGGCGCACGCGGAGAGGCCGCAAAGGCACTCGGCCACATCGCACACCCGCGCTTCAGGCCGCTGGTCGTGCCTCTGCTCAACGATAGCGACATCAGCGTCGTCCGGAAGGCGATCAAGAGCGCTCGTGCGCTGGGAGCCTCGGACGGGCTCTTCGTTCCGGCGCTGTTGTCGTTGCTCGGCCACCGCTCGCTCAAGGCGCAGGCACGAGAGGCGCTCGTCGGATACGGAGAGACGATCGTTCCGCTGCTGGCGTACTCGCTCGGCGACAAACAGGAGCAACTCTGGATCAGGCGCCACATCCCGGCCACCCTGGCGTTGATCGGGACGCCGGCATCGATGAACGCGCTCGTCGAAGCGCTCAACGAGGACGACGGATTCCTGCGCTACAAGGCCATCGCGGCGATCGAGAAGCTGCGACGCGAGAATCCGTCGATCTCCTGTCCGCGACAGACACTCGAGACCGTCGTTGTCCGGGAAACCTCTCGCTACTACAACGGCCTCACGCTGCAGCACAACTTGATGCGGCACGTGCTCGACGCCGACGACTCGCTCCTCGGCAAAGCGCTGGAGGACAAGCTGCGCCGCTCGGTCGATCGGGTCTACCGGCTGCTCGGATTGCTCTATCACGTTGACGACGTCGCGGCCGCGCGGTTCACCATCGAGCAGGGCGAACGGCGCCGGCGCGCAGCCGCAGTCGAGTATCTCGACAACCTGCTGGGCGGCGTCGTGCGCAGGCGTGTGATGCCGATCCTCGACGACACGCCGCTCGCCGAGAAGGTGCGTTATGCGAATAACGTCCTCAGAAGCCGCCCGCGCGATCTGGAAGACACCCTCGCGCAGCTCGTCCACGATGACGACCCGGTCATCGCGGCATCCGCGATTCATTTCGGGGCACAGCGACAATTCGATTCGCTGAAGGAGGACTTCGAGTACATCGCGACGCATCGCTCGCAGCGGGACACATTCGTGCGCGAGGCAGCGTTGTGGGCCGCACGGGGGGGCACTCCTTCGAGCGAGGGACTGCCAGCTGTGGCGCTGGTCGATCGCATCAGGACGACGCCGGTCTTCATCGCGCTGTCGATCGATGAGCTCTTTCGCGTGGCGGAGGTCGGTCTCGAGATTCGTCACCAGGCCGGCCGCGAGATCTCTCGTGCGGGCCAACCGCCGGACGAGGTGTTCTTTCTACTCGAGGGAGCGCTGGGAGTCCGGAGCGATAGCGAGCCTGAAAAGGAGTTGTCTGCACCCGCCGTCGCGAACGTCGAAGAAGTGTTGCAAGGTATCCCGCTCAGGAACACGATCCGGGCAATCGAGCACACGATCGGCTTCCGTGTCCCGGCGCCGGTGTTCCTCACCATGGTGTCGGACAACGTCCTCATGGCGCAGGGTCTCTTCCGGCTGCTGCTCGGCGAGTCGCCGGATCGGCTGCGCGAGGGCGCGATCGGCGCACGACTCGATGGTGGGAGCGGCAGCCATTCGTTCCGCCGCGACCCGCTGCTGTCAGCGGCCACGGCTGCGCAGTTGCTCGCGTTGCGTGCCTCGGCATCCGACATGCCGCTCACGGCCGGAGGCGTCGTGTTCGACATCGACTCCCCTCCTGCCGTGTACCAGATTCTCGACGGCGACGTGCGGCTGGAATCGCCCGACCGGCCCCCGATTCTCCTGCCGAAGGGGACGACGTTCGGTGTTGCGGACACGCTCGCGGGCACGCCGTCGGGATGGCGGGCGGTCGCGGCGACGAGCGGCCGCGCGTTACGCCTCGACCGCGACGATTTGTTCGGTGTGATGGCCGATCACGTTGATCTGATGCAGAGCCTGTTTGTAGAAGCGCTGCGACTGCGTGACCTGGCGCCGCCACATGGCGTGGCCCACCCGGAATCACAGTTTTTCGCGTAGAGTCCGGCTCATCCGCACTGTTGGAAGGGGGCAGTCCATGGATCGATTCCGTCGGGTGCCGATCTTCGTGGTCGTCGCGACTTTGTTCCTCAGCGCTTCGTCGCTCGCGGGTCAGAGCAAAGCGACCACCACGTCACAACTCACACCGGCCGACATGGAGACGTTTCTCCAGAAGGCTCGGATCATGTCCAAGAGGGATGCGGGTTCCGGTGTCACCGGGTCACTACGCGTCACACTCTCGGACGGAAACCTCACACACGACGCCCACGTGCAGTCCGTCGACATCGCGAAACCGGTGTTCGAAGCAGGCCAGCACACCGAGCTGAATTTCAAAGACTCCTATCGTTTCAACATCGCGGCCTACCGGCTCGCGCAGCTCCTCGAGATCAACACGGTCCCGATGTCGGTCGAGCGCAACGTCAATGGCAAGGTGGCCGCCGTGACGTGGTGGGTCGACGACGTGAAGATGAACGAAAAAGATCGCATGACGAAGAAGACGATGGGACCGGACCCACTGCGGACGTCGAATCAGATCCAGTTGATGCACATCTGGGACGAATTGATTCAGAACCGCGACCGTAACATGGGTAACATCCTGTGGACGGGCGATTGGACGATGTGGATGATCGACCACACGCGGGCGTTTCGCCTTGGAAAGAACCTGCTGAAACCGGAGGACGTGACGCGCTGCGATCGGGGTCTGCTGACTCGGCTCAAAGCACTGACCGACGCCTCGATCGAGAAGGCTGTTGGTGATTCGTTGGTGAAAGGCGAGCGTCAGGCCGTCCTGGAACGACGCGACCGCCTCGTCCAGATCATCGAGGAACGGGCGGCAAGGCTCGGTGAGGCGGTCGTCCTCTTTAACTTCTAGATCGCTAACGGGACGCTGCGGGCGCAGCGGATTGAAGTGCGGGCGCAACCAGCGGCTCCCGGCGATCGAGGTAGATCGCCGTCACCATAGTGCCGTTCCATTCGAGCGCCGAGCTCACGCCCCCGGGATAGAACTCGCCGTTCACCATCCCGGTATCGATCAGGATCACTCTCCCGTCCAGACGCGACACGATTCGCCCGGGCAGCACCGTCGAGTGGCCGATCACGATCGCCCTCGCCTTCATCTGCTCGAGCGTCGTCGGGAGCACGGGCGCAACTTCTTCTTCCTTCTGCAGTGCAAGCCCTCGATACCAGAGAGGCCCCGTCTCACTGGCAGCCATCAGCGAAGCGGCCTGTTCAGGCGGCGGCAATGCGGCAAGCTCCTTCGACACAGCGGCATTGATGCCTTCGCAGCCGAGCGGCGCAATCTCGGGACTGATCCCGCCGTGCAGGAACAGCACGCCGTTGATCTTCGCGACGGCCGGCCGCTCGCGCACCCACTTCGCATACTCGCCCTGCGGGCCGAAGGCCTGACGCAATTCGATCATGCCGAGGGGCACCTCTTTCATGAACTGCTCACGGTACGCAGCAGCATCGAACTCACGCCCCTCGGTCTTGGCGCGCTGTTCCGCCTGCTGGCTCAGCGTCGCGAATACCTGGTCGCGGAATTGCGCCGAATCACCCGTCTTGAACGCGTCGATCTCGCCAGGGCTGACGTATCGCCAGTCAGACACGAGGCGCATGAACTCGTGATTGCCGAGCAGCGACACCACTCGCCCACCCGCGCGCTGCGCGTCGCGCTCCAGGCGACGAAGAAGATCGATGGCCTTGCGCGAGTCTGGACCGCGGTCGAGGATGTCGCCAGTCTGCACGAGCACCGTGCGTCGTCCGCTCCATCGACTGCGATTGTCGATGACTTGCGCCGCGCGAAGGATCGCGACGAAGTTGTCGAACGCCCCGTGTATGTCGCCCACGGCGACGATGCGCTCGGTCGTCTGGATGTTACAGACAGAGTCGGCAGGGTTTGGACTCTGCGCGTGGACGCTTCGTTCGACGTGAGCCGACACGGCGACGGCGAGCGCAAAGGCGACGGCTGTGGCGGCGCGGGCGGTTCGCAAAAGTCCGGAATTACTCACGTGACGATTGTAAGATCGTTCCGTGATTCCTGTTCGCCAGTTCGTGCCAGATGCGGTCGCGGAGATTATCCGCAAGGCGCCGTTGTCTCCAGAGAAAGTCGCATTCGCCTGGCAAAGCGTCGTCGGTCCGGCCATCAGCCAGGCGACGTCGGTAAACTGGGGCGATGACGGTGTTTTGCGGGTGAAAACCAAGGATGCGGCGTGGCAGCGCGAGGTCGAGCGTTCCGCCTCGCTAATCAGATCGCGGCTGGACTCGCTCCTGGGTGAGCGCGTCGTACGCTATATCGAGGTGAAAAGCGTCTGAATCAGTGACGGCAGCGACCAGACGAAGAGCACGGCAGCCGCCGCGATCCCCGCAGCGATCTGAATCGGCTCCATGACATCGAGCGGGGCCTGAGCCTTCCGCTCCGCATCCCACCGCCGCAGCATCTGCGCCTTCACCCACAGCACGCCAGGATCCGGCACCTGAGACATCTGCGGAGGCACGGCATTCGCCAGTCGAGTCATGTACTCGACGACAGCCTGGTCATCGTCATTGCCGTCGCGGTCGAACCATTCCACCATTACGCCCTCGCCGTCAGTCCTTTCGTCACCAGCAGCTTTCTCAACTTCGCACGAGCTCGTGAGAGCAGGACCTTCACGCTCCCGCGACCGATGCCAAGCGCACTGGCTATCTCCTGATGATTGTGCTCCTCGACGTACGCCAACCACAAGAGCGCACGATCCCGCGGCTTGAGCTCGTTGAACTCCTGGCTCACCGAGTCGTCCGGAGCCTCACCGGGATCGAACTGCGGTTCACCGCGAAGTCGATCGAGCCACGACGTCTCTCGCTCCGTCCGCCGCCAGCGATCGGTCATGAGGTTCCCAGCGATCCGGAAGACGTAGCGGCGAAGTTCTTCGTCGCTCAACCCCTCGACGTCGGCGCGCAGCAGACGGCAGAAGGCATCCTGCACGACGTCGTCGGCATCGCCCGCGTGACGAATGACGCGGTAGACATACGCCCACAACGGGCGCGCCGTGCGCTCGTAGAACCGCGCGAACTGGACCTCGGTCAGCGCAGCACCTAGACAGATCGAGCGACGTCTTTCGTGGCCTGGGAGTGCGACTGGCCATTGATCAGTCCCATCTTGCGCGACAACTTGAGCGACACGTAGCCGGAGATGAGCAGACCCAAGCCGATAGCAAACGACACCGTGCCCACGAAGCCCAGGCTCTCGTAGGTTTCTCGATCGAAACGCGCATCGCTGAGGTACAGGAAGATTCCGAGTCCAAGGCAGACCATGACGATGCCGGTCTGAATAGCGCGCAGGACACGCTGATGTGCGGAGCCGCCGTCGCTCGCAACCGTTCCCAGAAGCTTCTGCCCCCCCTCGGTGTCGAGGAACTGGCTGAACTCGCCCATGTTGCCCATGCGCTCCAGCAGCTTGGTCTGGAACTCCGACGTGGATCTGACCTGCTGACGCCGGGTGAACGCGCTGGCAATCACGTAGAAGACGTAGGCAACCAGCAGGAATGCCGACGGAACGATGATGATCTCTGAACCCATCCTGTCCTCCTGCAGCTTCTTAGGCCGCTGACGATACAACAGCGTCAGCATGCCGGCGGTTAACACTTGGGCTCAGACTTTGGGCTCTGGGCTCCTGGCCCTCGGCGGGGTCTAAGATCGCTGTTATGGACGCCGTCATCGTTTCCGCCGTTCGAACCGCGACCGGCAAGTTTCTCGGGGCGCTGAAGCCGTTCACCGCGCCCCAACTGGGCGCCATCGTCATCCGCGAAGCCGTCGCACGCGCGGGCATCGATCCCGCCATCGTCGAAGAATGCATCATGGGGAATGTCGTCTCTGCGGGACTGGGACAGGCACCAGCCAGGCAAGCAGCATTGAGAGGTGGTCTCGGAAACGATGTCGCGGCGCTGACGATCAACAAGGTCTGCGGATCAGGGTTGAAGGCGGTGATGCTGGCCGCTCAGGGCATCGCCGTTGGTGACACAGACGTCGTGGTCGCGGGCGGGATGGAGTCGATGAGCAACTGTCCGTACCTGCTGTCAGGCGCCCGCGAAGGATTACGACTCGGTCACGGTCAGGCGATCGACTCGATGATCAACGACGGTCTGTGGTGCACGTTCGAGGATTGGCACATGGGGAACTCGGGCGAGGTCGTGGCCGGTGACTACGGCATCACTCGAAGCGCCCAGGATGCGTACGCGATGGGCAGTCATCGCAAGGCGGCCGAGGCCACAGCCGCTGGTCGATTCCGCGCAGAGATCGTGCCGGTCAACCTTCCCCAGAAGAAGGGTGATCCGATCTCGTTCGATCGCGACGAATCGATCCGCGCCGACACATCGATGGAAGCGCTCGGCGGACTCAAGCCGGCATTCAAGGCTGACGGCACTGTGACTGCGGGCAATGCTCCCCCCGTCAACGACGGCGCTGCGGCAGTCGTCGTGATGTCCGATCGCCGAGCGCGTGAACTGAGCGTCGTGCCGATGGCTCGCATCGTCGGCCAGGCGACGAGTGGACTGGCACCAAAGTACGTCCTCATGACTCCGGTTGACGCGATCAGGCGAGTCGTGAAGAAGGTTGGCTGGTCACTTGACGATGTCGATCTGTTCGAAATCAACGAGGCGTTCTCTGTTCAACTGATCGCCGTGCTTCGCGAGCTGGAGATCGATGCGGCGCGCGTGAACGTCAACGGAGGCGCCGTCGCACTTGGACATCCGATCGGCGCCAGCGGTGCCAGGATCCTCACGACACTGTTGCACGCGCTGCAGCAGCGCAACCTGAAACGAGGGATTGCCGCGCTCTGCCTGGGGGGCGGTAATGGTGTAGCGATCGCCGTCGAGCGGCTCTGAAGAACTCCCATATTTGGACTCTCAGGCCGCCGCAAATCTTGCCGAATGCGGCGCATGAGGCGAAAGTCCAATCCAGCTGTAACTAATTGACATTGTTGGGCTGACTCCCATCATGCTGCACGGATTTTCGCTTGACTTTCGTGCGGCACACTCCTAGGATCAACCCCGGCCGTGACCTTCCCTGTCACACCACCAAGCCACGCTACTCATACACGGCCAACGCCAAGGAGACCGCATGCCGCTCGACGACCTGAAAGAACGCACCAAAGCCATCGACATCGCCGTCGGACAGATTGAAAAGCAGTTTGGGAAGGGCTCGATCATGCGCCTCGGGCAGCGCGGCGCGATTGCCCAGATCGAGTTCATTTCCACGGGCTCCATCAGCATCGATTACGCGCTCGGCGTAGGTGGGCTGCCCCGCGGTCGCGTGATCGAAATCTTCGGACCGGAATCCTCCGGCAAGACGACGCTTGCGCTACAGGTGATTGCCGAGGCCCAGAAGACGGGCGGCATGGCCGCTTTCGTCGATGCCGAACACGCGCTCGACGCGCAGTATGCGCAGAAGCTCGGCGTCGAGTTGGACAACCTCCTGGTCTCGCAGCCGGACAATGGCGAGCAGGCGCTCGAGATCGTCGAGGTGCTCATCCGGTCGAACAGCGTCGACGTGGTTGTCGTGGACTCAGTCGCCGCGCTCGTGCCCAAGGCCGAGATCGAAGGCGAGATGGGTGAAGCGCAGATGGGTCTGCAGGCCCGCCTGATGTCGCAGGCGCTGCGCAAGCTCACCGGCGTGGTGTCGAAGTCGAAGACGACACTAATCTTCATTAACCAGTTGCGCGAGAAGATCGGCGTCATGTTCGGCAACCCCGAAACGACGACGGGCGGACGTGCGCTGAAGTTCTACGCATCGGTGCGTATCGACATTCGCCGTATCGCCAGCATCAAGGACGGCGATCAGGTCGTCGGCGGGCGCACGCGTGTGAAGGTGGTGAAGAACAAGGTGGCGCCTCCCTTCCGTGAAGCCGAGTTCGACATCATGTACGGCGAAGGGATCTCACGCGAAGGCGATCTGCTCGACCTCGCCGTCGAGAAGCGCATCGTCGAGAAGAGCGGCGCGTGGTTCGCGTACAACGGCGACCGTCTGGGTCAGGGTCGCGAGAACGCGAAGCAGTTCCTCAAGGATAATCCTGAGATCCGTCAGACGATTGAAGATCGCGTGCGGCGCGATTTGGGAATGGTCCGCGAAGCCGAAATCGCGGCTGTTTGAGCGTCCGGGTCTTCAATCGCTCACTGAAGTCAGGCTCTCGCGCAGACAGATAGAGGCGCGTGTGTAAGCGGTTTGGATCAGCACGGGAGTCGAAGCCTGCCGGCCTCGACCGTCCCGTGCTGTATTCTGCAGAGCGCTATTTCTCTACTTCCTTTCTTTCTCTCTCTCTCTCTCTTCTCTCTCTACTTCTCTACTTCTTATCCGCCTCGACCGTGATCATGGTGGCGATGCGGTCGGCGCCTTTCGTCTCGAAATCGATCGTTACCTCCCGACCGGACATGGATGCGAGTCCCGCAACTCCGCCCTGCGCGCCAGTCACTTTCGTCGAGCTGCTGTACTGAAAGGTCTGCCCGTTCGCGAGCGTCAGCGTCATCTTCTGTGCATCGACAGACTTCAGTTCCCCTTTCGCCGATTCCGGTTTCTGCGCCTGAGCCGGTGCAGCCGGGGGCGCCTGAGCTCCCGGAGCTCCCGGAGCCTTCGACCCCGGTGCCGGTGCTTGCGCATACGCTGACAGGCTGAAGGCAGCTGCGAACACAAATGAACCAAGCATCGCGACAGTTCCGCGAGTCATCTTACACATGGTTGAGACCTCCGCTCCGCCAGTTGGCGAAGAGTGTGCCAACCAATATCGACGTATGCGAGGAGGCTTCTGAAAGCTCAAGCGACCTAACGGTCGCGTAAGTCTTTCACGATGAGTTGCGATGCGGGTAGTTTTGGCTTAGCGAGTCGTGTCTGATGCGAGCCCCGCAGCAGTGGGCTGCGCTGTAGGCGGCGGACCCAGGAATCGCGCGAGATCGCCCTTCGTGCCACCGCGTTCCCACACTTTCGCGTACACGCGCTCGAGACTGCTGCGGCTGACTGCGCGCATGGCGATCTGGTTTGCCAGCTCTTCGGTCTGCAGATACGGATGGTGCGTGAAGATCCATACGTGTCCGAGCTCGTGCGCAATTGCTGCCTCGATCTCCTCGTCAGTGAGCGAATTGAGGAAGCTCGCGTCCACACTCAACAGGAACGGCTTTGCCGGCTCTGTTGGTGCCTCGACGGACATCATCAACGCATTGCTCGGCACGATCGTCACGACGATCGCCGGCTTAATCTCGAGGCGCTTCTTCAGTTTGCCAACGAGCGACTGGAGTCTGCCTTCGATTGCCGTCGGCGTGGTCGTCGGCTCCGCGGCAAATGTCGTGGGAGTGACGGACCAAACAAGGATTGCCAGCGCCAGCACTGATGAGGTTCGCGAGAGGCCACAACGAGAGCGCATATGGAGCAGATCCCTCTCTTCAGAATCCGATTTTTAGACTTACGTCCGAACTCACCAATTGCTCTGAAGAGCGGGTTGGCGGGAAGGCGTTGGGTCTAACTGACTATCGGCACTTGAACGGTAACACAAAAGAGGGCGAAATGTGTCTTGAATCAAAACTCAACAATGAAAAAATGGTGGGCATAATTTACCGAAATTGGCTCCCGCTCATTACTGGGCAGTTGGTGGGATGTCGCGAGTGGCAGATGCGCAGATGCATTGCCCCGTGGAGCACGTATCTGCATTCGATTGCGTGGAGTTGAGGCGGCGCCAGAGCGGCGTGAACGACTGATTAGGAGCTGTGCGAGCTCGATTCAGGCGCTTTTCAGGCCGTCGCGCACTCGGTGGGCGAGCGTGTCGATGGAGAACGGTTTGGGAAGAAACGCCGTGCCCCACTCCTGCTCATGCGCGAAGACATCGTCCGCATAGCCGGATACGTACAGGACTCGGAGGCCAGGATGCCGAGGGGCGAGATGCTCATACAGCTCGCGCCCGCTCATCCCGGGCATCAGCACGTCTGTGACGAGCATGTCGATCGTCCCAGAGTGATCCGCAAGCAACTGGATCGCGTCTGCTCCACTCGCAGCATCGAGAACTGTGTAGCCTCTCTGGCACAGCGCGGACTTCATCACCGATCGCACGTCGTCTTCGTCGTCCACCAGCAGGATCGTGCGTCTGTCCTTTGTCTCAGCAGGCGATTGCGGGCCCGCAGTCGAGCGAACCGCGCGGATCGTCGACGCTCGGCGAAGCGCGATCGTAAATGAAGTCCCCTGCCCCACCTCGCTGTCAACGGCGATTGCGCCGCCGAGCTGATTGACGATGCCGTATACGACGGGCAGTCCGAGCCCCGCACTGAAGCCGGCAGACTTGGCGGTGAAGTACGGTTCGAACACATGTTCCCTGGTTCGTGCGTCCATGCCGACACCGGTATCGCGCACGGTCAGCCACACATATTCGCGCGGGTCGATCTCGGGATGATTGCGAGCACGGACGTCTTCTGAAATCGTCGACGACGTCGTGATCGTGATCGCGCCTTCATCACCGATCGCGTCGCCGGCGTTTCCTGCCAGATGCAGGAGCACCTGCTCGATCTGTTTCGAGTCGCCTTCAACGTCGGGGAGCGAGGGCTCGAGGTTGAATGTACACGTCGCCATGGGGCCAGCGACGCGACGCAGAGACGCTTCGAGCGTCGTGATAATCGCGTTCATGTCTACCGCGATGCGATCGATTGGCTGCTGACCACCGACGGCGAGAAGCTGCCTCGTCACGGTGGCACCACGTGTGGCTGCACGCATGATGGCCTGAAGGTGCGCGCGCGAGTCCGGATCGAGCGGTTGATCCGCGAGCAGGATCTCGCTGCTGCCGATGATGACGGTGAGGAGATTGTTGAAGGCATGGGCCACGCGGCCAGCGAGCCGGCTGGTGGCCTCGAGTGTCTGGACATGGCTTCGTCGCACAGCCTCTTCCGCCGCCGCGCGCTCCGTTACGTCGATCGCATGCCCGAGCACATACGGCTGCGCACCGGGCTCCGCATACAGGATGTTCCGATACATCCAGATGCGCTCCGTGCCGTCCTTTCGCACCACCCGCATCACCCCGCTGTCATGGGCGCGTTCGCGAATGCGAGACAGGTAGTGATCGAAACGATGTCGCGTGCCGGGCGAGAGGAAGTCGCGAAGGTTGCGCCCGATGCCGTCGCATGGTTCGTATCCCAACGAGTTGGCGGCCGCGGGATTCACGGAGAGGACGATCCCGTCGAGGTCGTGCGTGCAGATCAGGCCGAGACTGTTCTCGACGAGATGGCGATAGCGCTTTTCGCTTCTGTCGAGCAGTTCGTCTCGAGCTGGCTCGGATGTGCTGCGCGCGATGCGCTGCTCAATCGCGGCCAAATCGCTGAGAAGCCCGACCCTGAGATCGGGAAGTTGCATGCACACCCTCCTGGCGTGACGAAACATCTCGTCAACGACAGATAGTCGATGCTAACAGAGGGATGCAAAGCTGTCGCAACGAAACAGCGATATCAATTTTGAGTAGGGATTTTTCCCTGGAAGGAACGCAGTGTCCGGACCGTGAGAGTCGCGACGTCGTTGACATCGCCGAGTTGCTGTGCTCACCTCGCGTTGACTACTTCCACTGCCGGAGCTCTGGCTGCTGGTCCGACGTCCCCCCGGTTTCGAGTAGCGTTTCGGTTTAGAGTCCGCCCTGCTAAAGGGCGGCGGTTACTTACCTCAGCCGCACAACTCATGAACGCGCAGCGCAGCGGCAAGCCGCTCGCTTATTGGTCCAATTATGCGAAGATTGCGCGCCCTCCCCAGGGGAGATCGCATGAAGCACTTGATGGCGGTTGGATTCACATTCGTGGCGACGGCGGCGGCGGCACAACATCCGTGTGACGTGGATCCTCCAACGGACCAAACTATTTCCAAGGGTGCAGCTTACGCCGTGCAGTTCTGCCTGCGGCCGAGTGACCTGCCAGAGGCGGTCATCGCAGTAGTTAATGGAGTGCCGATTGACCGCGTTCCGATTGCTGCTATCTCAGGGGTGAGCGCGAGCGGGCTCGTGCTCTACCAATCGATTCCATTCCTTCAGGTGGAACGAGGCTCGCATGTGTTCACGCTGGCAGTTTACAAGCGAAACGCAAGTGGAGAATTGATAGTGAGCCCCGCGGTGGGCCCCTTTTCCTTTCGCGCACGATAAGGCGCAGCGCGCGCGTATTTATGCGCGCGGCATGACGAAACCGAACGGCCTGTTCGCCGGGGACACCACAATGTCCCCGGCGAACGTTTGCGTGCCCAGGTGGCGAAGTTAGAAGACGAGCTCCAGTCGCCGACGAGCAGAGTAGGTGTCAGTGCGCGACGTGATCGCGCTGTCGTTGTCGCCACCACATCACGAGCATGAGGAGCGTCAGACCTAGGTTGGCCATCCCGTGCCAGCCAAACTTCTCAGGTCCGACCAGCCTCTCGACGGCAAGAAAGCCCATCGTCCCCGCCATGAACAGGTAACCCGCCGCCGGGCGCCCGTGAAAGAATCGGCGGCTGCGGCGCAGGGCAAGAATCCCGGCTAGGAACGCGGCTACCCAGGTTCATCCTCTGCTACCTCTTCGCCGCGCTCCACCGATGGCCGCACGCCTTGCACCTGAACAGGATCGCGTCGTCGCTCTCGCGCTCGATGATCGACAGCCTGACGGCACTGAGGACAGATTAATCCGATGCGCTTTGGGACCCGGTGGGACCCGCAATAATGGCTCGCGCCGTAGAGGCTTCACCACTCATTGTTTTATTAGGAAGGTTGGTGGCCAGGGGCGGAATTGAACCGTCGACACCGTGATTTTCAGTCACGTGCTCTACCAACTGAGCTACCTGGCCGCTCGAACGCGAAGTTTCGAGGACGTACGAACCTCCACTATAACATGCCGGTTTGACCGAACAGAGCGGGCATCGTACGCTGTGCTCGGTATCTCTGTTGGCGCCTCACCAACCATTTCACCAAGAGGAAGTTCATTGATGCGAGTCTTCCCGCTCATCGTCGCGGTCGTCGTGTGTGGGTGTTCCAAGACAGCCACCGAAGCTGCCACTCCTGCGAAGGCAGGTGCATCACAGACTGCAGCCGCGACCCCGGCGCCGCCGAAGCCAGTTCCTGCGCAACTGCCCGACGTGCTCGCGCGCGTCAACGGTGAAGCGGTCAGCAAGGGCGATTTCGATCGAGCGGTGCAGGCGGTCGAGGCGCGGGCGGGTGGACCCGTTCCGCCAGAGCAACGCGACCAGGTTCTGCGCGGTGTGCTCGACCAGTTGATTGGGTACAAGGTGCTTGCGCAGGAAACGAAGACGCGCAACGTTGCTGTGCCCGATGCTGAGATCGATGCGCGCATCGGTCAGATTCGCGGACAGTTCCCCAGCGAAGAGGCCTTCACGCAAATGCTCGCCCAGCGCAAGCTGACGCTCGAGCAAGTGAAGTCGGATGCACGACAGGACATGGCCATCGCCAAGATGATCGAAGACGAGATCGCTCCGAACGTCGCCGTCAAGCCGGAGCAGGTCACCGACTTCTACGCCAAGAACCCCGACCAGTTCAAAGAGGGTGAAAGCGTTCGCGCGAGCCACATCTTGATTGCCGTGCCGAAGGGTGCGGATGTCGCCACCAAGGCACAGGCGCGTGCGAAGGCCGAAGGAGTCTTGAAAGACGTGAAAGCCGGAAAGGACTTCGCCGCACTCGCCAAGGAGCACTCGGCCGATCCCGGCAGCGCCGCCAACGGTGGCGACCTCGGGTTCTTCCAGCAGGGTCAGATGGTGGGTCCGTTCAATGATGCGGCGTTCAGCCTTGCGCCTGGCGCGACGAGCGATCTCGTGGAGACCGACTTCGGTTTCCACATCATCAGGGTGGCCGAGAAGAAAGAGGGCCGCACGATTCCGCTCGAAGAGGTCAAGCCACAGGTCGAGCAGTACCTCCAGCAACAGAACCGCCAGGAGCAGACGGAAACCTTCGTCAATAGCCTCAAGGCCAAGGGGAAGATTGAAGTTCTGATCTGAGGTTCGGTGAGCGACAACGCCGCGGACAGCGTTCGCCTCGACGTCTGGCTCGACATTGCGTGTCTCTTCAAGACGAGATCCGAGGCCAAGCGTGCGTGTGAAGGTGGCAAGGTGGAGGTCAATGGCGACGGCGCCAAACCACACCGATTGATTCGTGAGGGCGATCGGATTCGAATCGGCCGCGGCTTCGGGCGCTTCCAGGACGTGATCGTCCGCATCGCGATCGATCAGCACGTCAAGAAGTCGGAGGCGCGCGCCCTTTACGACGACGCCACGCCCAAGCCGACACCAGAAGAAATCGAAGCCAGACGCGTCGAGCGTGTGTACCGGGCGGCCGCACAGGCCGCCGGCACGCCCGATCGCCGCCGCCGCCGCGAGATTCGTCGTTTCAAGGAGGGCGGCAGAAGATTAGGATCCCTCCGTGCCCCGCAACCAGGAAGTCATCCGTCAATGGAAGCTGCTTCACGCCCTTGAATCGTCGCGGCACGGCGCGTCGATCGATGCGCTGTCCAAGGAACTCGAAGTCACCACCCGGACGATCCGCCGTGATCTCGCTGCCCTTCAAGAGGCTGGTTTCGCGCTCTACGATGAGCGCGATGACGATGGTCATGTCACCTGGCGTCTCGGTGGTCAGGTCCTGAAAGGGATCGATACTGGCTTCACGCTGTCGGAACTTTGCGCCCTCTACTTGAGCCGCAACATCCTCGAAGCCGTCACCGGCACACCGTTCCAGCGTGACCTCACCAATGCGTTCGAGCGACTCGCGAAGCTGCTGTCGCCACGCATGCGCCAGTTCCTCGATCGACTCCCCTCGGTGCTCGTGGCAAAGCCGGGCCCGCGTGCACGTGGCGGGGCGAGCTCGCCGGACATCGTTGCCCGCCTCCTCGAAGCCACATTGCACTTCCGCGTGACGACAATGCGATATCACTCCGTGTCGAGCGGGCGCATGAAGGACTACCTCGTCCATCCGTATCGCCTGGCGCTCGCGCAGGGAGGCATGTACCTGCTGGCGTACGTGCCGGAATACAAGGCGATCCGGACCTTTGCCGTTGACCGCATCGCGTCGGCCTCCCTGGAGAAGCAGACGTTTACACTGACGCAGGCAGTGGGCGACGACGTCTTCGCCAACTCGCTCGGTGTAAACACTGGACCGGCTGAGCGAGTAGAAATTGAATTCGATGCGCGTGTTGCTCCTTATATCAGGGCTCGGGTCTGGCATCCATCACAGGAAATCGAGGATGCTCGGGACGGCGGCGTGTCAGTGAGGTTGAACGTGTGCCACGATTGGGGTCTGCGAAGCTGGATCCTTAGTTGGGGCCCGTTCGCTCGCGTCGTCTCCCCGCCGCGGTTGGCGAAGGATATTCACGCCGACCTCGAGGCGGCAGGCACAAGATATGTGGCGCCCTCCTCCTGAACTGCGACAGCGCACACTTATGAGATCACCTGTCCGTCTGGCCCTCCTGGCGATCGGCCTCCTCTTGTTCCTTGGGGGCCGTCCCTTCTCCGTTTCTATACAGACTGGCTGTGGTTCGGCGAAGTGGGGTATCGCCAGGTCTTTCTCACGATGATCCGGACTCAGGGGACGCTGTTCAGCCTCTCGTTCATCGTGGCTACGGTATGGCTGGTCGCGAATCTGAACGTCGCCCTGAACGCCATCGGGAGCCTGCGTCCGGTATTCACGACTCGTGAAGGCATCCAGCTCACACTGCCGGGCGGGCCACAACTCCGCGCGATCGCCCGCGGTGTGGCCGTTCTCGTCGCAGCGATCATCGGTCTCTTTGTTTCCGGCCAGTGGCAGGAATGGCTGATGTGGCGGTTCGGTTCGCCATTCGGCGTCGCCGATCCGATCCTCGGCCACGACGTCTCCTTTTATGTCTTCTCCCTTCCCTTCCTGCGACTGATTCATCGTCTTTCGCAGACGATGGTGGTACTGGCGGCGCTGGCCTCGGGCGCGATCTACCTGGTGTCCGGACACCTGACGTCAGGCTTTCCTGCACGGCTCTCGATGTCGCCCGTGGCGCGCCGGCATCTGATGTTCCTGGCTGCAGTGTTCTTTCTCCTGTTGGCATGGGGCGCGTGGCTGAGCGCGTGCCGGATATCTTGTTGAGCCCTCGGGGATGATCCACGGCGCGAGTTATGCGGACGTGTACGGCCGCATGCCGGCGTCGCTGTTGCTGATGGCGGTCGCTGTCGTCGGGGTTGCTCTGGCGGCGTGGCAGGCGTCCGGAGAGAAGAACTGGCCGATTCCTCTCGCCATCGGCCTCTACATCGTCGTATCGATTGGTGGTGAGGTCTACAGCTCCGTCCTCCAGCGCTTCGTCGTCACGCCCAACGAGCAGGTGCGAGAGACGCCGTTCATCGAGAACAACATCGCGGCGACGAGGCGGGCGTTCGGCCTGGAGAACGTCGAGGAGCGTCCGCTGTCCGGCGATGCGCTCCTGACGCGCAACGACGTCACCAACAATGCCGCCACGCTCGAAAACGTCCGCCTCTGGGATCATCAGCCGCTGCTCGAGACGTTTGGACAGATCCAGGAAATCCGCACGTACTACGACTTCGTGTCGGTCGACAACGACCGCTACGTCATCGACGGGAAATTGCGTCAGGTGATGCTGTCGGCGCGCGAGTTGAACTCTGCGAGCCTGCCGAATCGCACATGGGTGAACGAGCGACTGACCTTCACGCACGGCTACGGCCTGACGCTGGGCCCGGTGAACCAGGTCACCAGCGAAGGACTGCCCGTCCTCTTTGTGCGCGACCTTCCTCCGCAAAGCACGATCGATTTGAAGATCGACGAGCCGAGCATCTACTTCGGCGAGCGGTCCAATGACTACGTGATCGTGCGCACGCGCACGCGTGAGTTCCACTACCCGCGTGGCGACGAGAACGAGTTCACGCGAGTACAGCGGCACCGGCGGAGTGTCGCTCGGATCGTTCTGGCGAAAGCTGGTCTTCGCGCTTCGCTTTGGCGCGTATCAGATCGTCCTGAGCGACGACATCGGCGCCGGAGAGCCGGATCCTCTTCAATCGAAACATCCGTGAACGCATCTCCGACGCTGGCGCCGTTCCTTCGCTTCCTCGACCAGGATCCGTATCTCGTCGTCGCCGATGGAAAGCTGTACTGGTTGTACGACGCCTACACGACCAGCACGTTGTACCCGTATTCGACGCCGTCGGGGCCGGTGAACTACATCCGCAACTCGGTGAAGTTCGTCATCGACGCCTACAACGGCACGACGACCGCGTATCTCGCCGACGCTGACGATCCGATCGCGGCCACGTACGCGCAGATCTTTCCGGGCATGTTCAAGCCGCTCGCGGAGATGCCAGCGAGCATCCGGTCTCATGTGCGCTACCCGGAAGACATCTTCGCGCTGCAGTCGCAGGTCTATGCGACGTATCACATGACGCAGCCTGCGGTCTTCTACAACCGCGAGGACCAGTGGGAGATCCCGACAGTCGACGACAGCAACGAGAGCCGCGCCATGCAGCCCTACTACACGATCATGCGCCTGCCGGGAGAATCGGAGGCGGAGTTCATCCAGATGCTGCCGTTCACGCCTCGCCGGCGCGACAACCTCGCTGCCTGGCTCGTGGCTCGCAGCGACGGCGCGCACTACGGCAAGATGCTCGCGTTCGAGTTCCCCAAGCAGAAGCTGGTGTTCGGCCCACGTCAGGTGGTCGCGCGTATCTCGCAGGATCAGGTCATTTCTCCACAGATCACGCTGTGGAATCAGCAAGGCTCTCAAGTGATCTGGGGCACCCTCATGGTGATCCCGATCGAAGAGTCGTTGATCTACGTGCGGCCGCTGTACCTGCGCGCGTCAGGTGGCCGCATTCCCGAGCTCACACGAGTCATCGTGGCGTACGAGAATCGGATCGTGATGCAGGAGACGCTGGAGGAAGGGCTCGCCGAGCTCTTTGGCGGCAAGTCGTCGCCATCGAGTCCATCAACAACGACAGCTGCGCCGTCGGCGACACCTGCGCCTGCCGCAGCGACACCACCGGTCGAGCGCCAGCCGCAGGTCTGGCGGCACTCGCCGCCGAAGCGCAGTCCCACTACGAGCGCGCGGTTGCGGCACAGAAGAGTGGTGATTGGGCAACCTACGGCGAGGAGCTTCGACAACTGGGACAGGTACTCGAGCGAATGCGGACCGCAAAGTAGCTGGGTAACCAGGTGGCTGAGTAGTCGGGTCTCATTGGCTCAGGATGCGTTTCAGGCTCACGATCGAGTACGCCGGCACGCGCTACAGCGGCTGGCAGATCCAGAAGAACGCGCGAACGGTGCAAGGAGAGCTTCAGCGCGCGATCGGCGCCGCGACCGGTGCGCGCGACTTCGAGTTGTACGGCTCCGGGCGCACGGATGCAGGCGTTCACGCGCTCGCGCAGGTTGCGCACCTCGATCTCACAACGTCAATGCCGCCAGACGCGCTCATGCGCCGCATCAACGACGAGCTCCCCTCCGACATCAACATCCTTCGGATTCAGAAGGTCCGGCACACGTTCCACGCGCGTCATAGCGCGCGCAGCCGAAGCTACGTCTACCAAGTGGCGCGCCGGCGGACGGCGTTCGCCAAGCCGTTCGTGTGGTGGGTGAAGGATGATCTCGACGTCGCCACCATGCGTGCCGTCGCGAAACGGCTCGTCGGCTTTCACGACTTTCGCTCGTTCTCCGACGATGACCCGGAGCAGAAGTCGACGACCGTGCAGCCTGACGAGCCTCGAGATCCACGAGGCATGGCGCATCCTCCTCTTTCGCGTCGAGGGATCGCATTTCATCTGGAAGATGGTCCGACGCCTCGTCGGCGTCATCGTCGAAGTGGGCCGTGGTGGGTTGACGGCAGACGAGGCCGTGGCGATGCTGTCGTCCGAATCGGAGTTACCCGCGCGGTTGACGGCGCCGGCCTCCGGCCTCTTTCTGGAGCAGGTGCGCTATGACGGAGCGACTCCCCGCCCGACTAGGCCGAGCGCCGGCTCTGGAAGTTGGGATTGGAATGGGAGTTGAGTCGTCCTACGGCCGGTTGCTCGCAGGCGGCGTGATGCCGCTCAAGCCGCAAATAGACAACGAGCTGGCCGTAGATGTCCTGGCTGTGGGTCATCGAGAAGTAGATCACGCGCAGCCGGCTCGCGGTCGGGCCCAGGAACGGCAGCGAAGCCACGCGCTCGGCGAGCTGCTGATCGTTGAACTCCTTGAGCACCGCGGCCCCGTAGTCGTTGACCTGCCGAAGAGCGGCGACGACGTCGGCCTTTGAGGTCGCCTTAACGTTGACCATCGGCGGCCGGTGTCTTGCCGCCCAGCGTGCTGACCAGCTTCAGGTCGATGCCGGCGACGTGCATCAGTCGCTGCGCCGAAGCTTTCCTGCGCCGGCGTCGGCTTGAATCCGAACTTGTCCTCCGGCATCGCTTCGGCGACACCGATGAGCAACGCGTAGCCCCTGCCCCAGTCACCGAGCACATCGCACTGCACCGTCGTGCACGCGGGAGCGCCCCCTCTGCCTTGGCCCTGTGCCTGCGCATTTGCCGATGCGGTCAGTACCGCCATCGTGCTCATCACCATTACCAGTCCGCGTTTCATGAAGCCTCCTGCGAGATATTCTCATTCCAGTCTTACGTAGCCCACCCTATAACGTCTCTTTCAATAGATCGACGCAGCCGTCGCCAGTGCAGCTCCGCGGCGTCGCGGTCGTAGCACGATGTGGCCGTTCACGGCGAAGCCGTGCTTGGCCTTCGGGTAGATCTCGATCGTGTGCCGCACCCCCGCGTCGGTGAGCGCCTGGCCAGCCGAACCTGCTGCTCGGGCGGAAAGCTCGCGTCGATCTCCGCCGCACCGACGTAGACGCGCGCCCGCATCTGCGCTGCCAGCCGGTGGGGACTGTCCGCCTTGTCAGTCGCAAGCGACCCGCCATGAAACGACGCCGCCACGACGACGCGATCGGGAAACGTTCCCGCGGCGCTCAAGGCGTAACCTCCGCCCATGCAGTAGCCGAGTGTAGCCAAGCCGCCTTGCTTGCACTGACGGATGTTCGATCGAGCCATGACGATCACGAGACCCGTGTCGCGCATCACCATCGCGTGGTTGATCGACGCGATCATGCTCTTGAAACGCTCGCGCTCCGGTCCCTCGGTGGCAACGACGTTGGGCGCGAATGGCGCGAACGGCGTCCGATAGTAGAGGTTTGGCAGCGCAACGACGTAGCCATTCGAGGCGAGCCGTTGGGCCATGCTTGCCAGCTCAGGCCTGATCCCAAACGCGTCCATGTAGAGCACGACCGCGGGCCAGGGACCAACTCCATTCTCCGGCGTGAACACATGGAGATCCAGAATGCCGTCGCTGGACTTCAGATCGACGCGCTTCCCACTCATCCCGTTACCTCGTCAGCCACCAATCGGCCGACGCATTCTATCTGAGTGACGCAGCGTTCGCGATTCGAGTGGGATGGATGTGCGAGAGGTTGCTGTAAGACTACGCGCTGATCGGCAGAGCGAACAGAGGCGATTCGACGTGCTGGAACTCGTCGAAACATGGGACGTGGCGCGGCTCGTTGCGCAACTCGCGGACAACCTGACGAATGGGAACCTGGGCGCCATTCATCAGCACTGCCCGAACCGTCGGGCGCAGCGTGCGGATAGCTTCGAGCAGGCTGACACCCGATTCACCATCGATGCCCGCGTTGATCATCACCAGGTCGAGATACTCGAGACGGCACTGACTGATCGCACCTTTCGCGTCGACGGCCGTACGCACATCGATGCCCTCCTCTTCAGCGAGGTCAGACGTCACAGTGCCTGTGACGAGCGTCGAGATCGACGACGAGCAACCGGACGGGCGTATCCACCGGGGTCCGGAGGTAGCAAGGACTCGTCCAGCGCCCGATTGCGCCGCTGGCCGTGCAGGCAAAACGAATTGCCCGCCTCTGCCGGTAGATTCCTTACAGATTCGGTGACGCGGATTCAATATTGATCGGGCACGAAATACTCGTCCAAATACCCAACTCATCGCTTGTCCCGAGCACCGGTCTCTGGCAGAGTAGAACTCTACCCCTTAGGTATAGGAGCGTCCTATGAAGGCCCCGCACTGGTTCGCCGCCATCGCCACTCGTGACGTTGGCAGCGCCAGCGTTTGCTCAGCAGGCGTCTCCCGCTGGACGGGTTAAGGTGGTCTCCGGACCCGCCTTTATCGTCCGGTCCGGGGAAACGATCCGCGCCGAAGTCGGTCAGCCCGTCTTCGAGTCGGACAGTCTTCGCACTGGCGAGGACGGCAGTATCGGTGTCACGCTCGATGACGACACCAGACTGTCGCTTGGTCCCGAGCAGCGAAGTGCATCTGAGTTCATTCCGGTATGCGCCGGCCCAGGGCTCAGTCGGTCTTGCCATGAGCTTCCTGCGAGGGATTGCTGTGTATGTGTCGGGACAAATTGCCAAGCTCGCGCCCGATGCGGTCCGGCTCGAAACGCCATCCGCCATCGTCGGCGTGAGAGGAACTACACTCGCAGTCCAAGTCGTACCCGAATGACCTTCGCGCGTAGAGTTCTCGGTCCTGGTGGCGGTGGCCGCAGGCCTTCAATCAGCCTGCGGCCCCGTCCGGTCGAAGACTCCTCAGCGAAAGGGCGAATCCACGGTCGTCCTCCTCCCCGAATCAGATGGCTCTGTCGGCCGCGCCACCGTCTCCAATCCATCAGGCACCGTTGAACTCGGCACGGCCCGGGCCTCGACCACCGTTACCCCTGGCACAGCCCCGTCCCCCCCGAAAGAGATGAGCGAGGCGGACGTCAAACGGCTCTTTGGCGCGGCTCTGGCCGTGCAGCCGCCCGCTCCGGCTCATTTCACCCTGTATTTCGAGTTCGACTCGGACGAGCTCACGGCGGAAAGCCGGAAGCTCGTCACTCAGGTGCAGAACGCCGTGAAGACGTATCCGGCGCCGCAGGTCACCGTCATTGGACATACCGATACACGGGGAGATGCGACGGCCAACATTGGACTAGGGCTGAGGACGAGCCAACGTCGTCCGCATGCGCCTCATTGAGGCCGGTCTCGATGCGTCGGCAATCAACGTGACGTCGCACGGTGAGGCAACGTTGCTCGTCTCGACTGCGGACGACGTGTCGGAGGCAAAGAATCGCCGCGTCGAAATCACGGTTCGATGACCCCTCGCTATCGCAGAATCCTCCTGCTCTGCGGACTCCTGCCTACACTGGCTGCAGCAGTCCTATCCCTCACCCGTCCCGCCATCACTTGCTAACGTCGAATACGCGGTGTACGACGCGTCTCGTGCGGTGGACGCCAACGCGTCAGCCGAGCGGAAAGATTGTGATCGTTGACGTCGACGAGAAGAGCCTGACAAGCATCGGCCAGTGGCCCTGGCGTCGAGACGTGATCAGTCGGCTCATCGACAGCCTCAGAGACGGCGGCGCCGCCACTGTCGCCCTCGACATCATGTTCCCTGAGAGCGAACGATACGAAGGGACTGGACGCTCCCCTGATGCGGTCCTCTCAGAGACTCTTCGACAGGGTCGCGCGTATCCTCGGATATGGCCTGCTGTTCGATCCGACCGGCGAAGCGCCGAAGCCGTGCGTGCAACACGCGCTGAACCTGCCGATCATCCGCGGCGCTGGAGTTCAAACAGAGGATCCGTTTTTTCAAGCGACGAGTGCCGTCTGCAACATCCCGACGTTGACGTCTGCGGCGCAGGCGTCGGGCTTCCTCAACGCGGCTCCCGATCCGGACGGCATCCTTCGCCGCGCACCGCTGCTCATGCAGTATCGCGGTCGCGTCTACCCTGCTCTGTCACTGGCGGCTGTCCGCTCTGTCTCCAACGCGCACAACCTGGTGCTGCGCATCGCGAACGTCAACACCGCCGCACTCGGTCTCGAAGGACAGGAGGTGCCGCTCGACGGGAAGAGCAACCTGTTGTTGCGCTACCGAGGCGCGAAGCGCTCATTCCCATACGTGTCAGCGGCCGATGTCCTCAACGGGCAGGTCGATCCAGACGAGTTCAAGAATCGCATCGTGTTCGTCGGGACGACGGCGCTTGGTACGCGAGAGGTCGTGGCCACACCGCTCGATACCCTGTTCGTCGGCGTCGAGGTGCAGGCGACCGTTGCGGACAACCTGATTCAGCGCGACTTCATGTATCGACCCGAGCACGGCGTCACGCTCGAGACGCAGGTGGTGATCGGCCTCGGCACGATTACCGCCCTCGTCGTCGCCCGATTCGGCCTCATCTGGGGTGCCATCGTGTCGATGTCGTTTCTCGTCGCAGCGTGGACGGGATCGCGCTCGCTGCTGGCGACCGATGGCGCGTACCTCTCGCCGCTCTATCCGTCGCTGGGCATCCTGGTCGAGCATGGCTGCCATGACGATCGCCGGGTTTGGTGTCGAACGACGTCGCGCTGAGGTCGCCGGCGTGGAGAAGGCGCAGTCGCATCGGCTGATGGTGCAGACGCTGCTGTCACTGACCGGTATCCGCGATCTGGAGACGGGAAAGCACTCGAAGCGCACGCAGAGGTACACGCGGGTGATCGCCGAAGAGCTGTCCAAGCACCCCAAATTCAAGGATTACCTGACGCCCGAGCGCGTCGAGCTCCTGGCCAGCCTGGCGCCGCTGCACGATATCGGCAAGGTCGGAGTACCGGATCGGGTGCTGAACAAGCCAGGGCACCTGACGCCGGAAGAGTTACAGGAATGCGTCACCACCCGCGGTATGGACGCGATGTCTCGAAAACGCCGAGCGCGCCGCCGGTGTTCGCGATGACGTCGCCCTGTCCGTCGCGAAGGACATCGTCTACACGCATCACGAGTGGTGGGATGGATCCGGATATCCTCAGGGCCTGCGCGGCGACGCGATCCCGATTCCCGGGCGCGTGATGGCCGTCGTCGATGTCTACGACGCCATGATCACGCGCAAGTTGTATCAGACGCCGATGACGAATGAGGCGGCTATTGCCCACATCGTGCAGTCGCGCGGAATCGCACTTCGACCCCGCCGTCGTGGACGCGTTCGTCAAAGTCGCACCCACCCTGCATCTCCTCTCTCAAGAGCCTGAGGGATAGACCTCGGCCCGAGGCCTTGCCCGGGCGCCGCGACACAAGCGAGCGGAACCGTATAGACTCCCGGTCCATGTCCCGTCTCCATCATCTCGCTCGAATCGGTGTCGGCGCATCGTCGTCGGCGGTCCTCGCGTCGCCACTCGTCGCGCAGCGCGGCGCTGCGCCGGCACAACGGTGCCGACGCAGCGCTTCGCGACTACCGACCCGTCACCGCCGAGCGACTGCTCAAACCCGAAGAACAGAACTGGCTGATGATTCGCCGGACCTACGATGGCTGGGGCTTCAGCCCGCTCGCGGAAATCAACCGAAAGACAACGTCGGACGTCTTCAACAGGTCTGGAGGGTGCCGACCGATGAACCGAAGGTGCACGAGGCCGCGCCGATCGTCAACGGCGGCGTGATGTTCATATCGACACCAAACAACCAGGTGATGGCGTTGAATGCCGTGACCGGCGAGGTGCTGTGGCGATATCGACGTCCGCGCCCCAAGGACGTGTTCGTGCTGCACGACACGAACCGCGGCGTCTGCCCTCCACGGCGACAAGGTCTTCTACGCCGCCGCGGAGGCAGTGCTCGTCGCGCTCGATGCACGAACGGGCAAGGAGATCTGGACGAAGACCGTCGCCGACAACAAGTCGGCCTACTACATCACGCTCGCACCGCTCGTCGCCGGCGGCAAAGTGATGGTGGGCGCGTCCGGCGGCGAGTTTGGCGTGCGCGGCTTCGTCGCCGCCTTCGATCCGGATAGCGGTAAAGAGCTGTGGCGCACCTTCACCGTCCCTGCGCCCGGATGAGCCCGGCAGCGAAACGTGGCCCAAGGGCGATCAATGGAAGACAGGCGGCGCACCTGTGTGGGTCACCGGCAACTACGATCCCGAAACCAACCTTGCCTACTGGGGAACGGGCAACGGCGGCCCGTGGATGGGCGATCAGCGCCCGGGCGACAACCTCTACGTCGCGTCGACGATCGCGATCGATGTGGCGACCGGGCAGATCAAGGGACACTTCCAGTACAACCCGAACGAATCATGGGACTGGGACGAAGTGTCGCCGCCGATCCTGGTGGACTACCAGCGCGATGGCCGGACGATCAAAGGCCTCGTCAACGTCGCGCGCAACGGTTACCTCTGGTTCCTCGAACGCAGGCACGGGCCGATCAAGTTCGTCGAAGGCAAACCGTTCGTCACGCAGACCGTATTCCGCAGTCTGGATCCGGTCTACCGGACGGCCGGACGTTGATCCCGCTCGCAAGCCTGGCACAGGCAAGCGCGCCGACTTCTGTCCGGGGCCGCACGGTGGCAAGAACTGGCCGCCAGATCGCGTTCAGTCCGCAGACGACGGATGATCTACATCCCGGCGAACAACGGGTTGTGCGGCATCCTGACCGGCGTGCCGGTGAAGTATCAGAAGGGGCGATCGTTTGCGGGATCACAGTCGGGCGGTCAGTTCACCGCGCCCGGCGTCGATCACATCGGCGAGGTCCAGGCGTGGAACGTGGATACCGGTCAGAAGGTATGGACTCATCCCTACCCCACCAGCCCGACGTGGGGATCGATGCTGGCAACCGCAGGCGGCGTGGTGTTCACCGGCGGCACCAACGATCGAAAGATTCACGCGTTCGACGCCACAAGCGGCGAGCTGCTCTGGGAATTCGTCACGACGTCTGGCATTGTGGCGCCGCCCATCGACCTTTCTCGTGACGGCAAGCAGTACCTCGCCGTGCACAGCGGCTGGGGAGGTGATCCACGAGGCATGAACAACGGGCTCAATCGCCTCTTTCCAGGTCAGTACCCGGAGGTGCCCGAAGGAGGCGCCGTGTGGGTCTTCGCGCTTCCGTGACGGGACTGACTCGCCTTCTGAGTCAGAAAGTACAACGTCGACGGCTGTGTTCCCTGCTCCACGACGCTCAACCCTGCTGCCGTCAGTTGTGATCGCCACCGCTCCGGAATCGCTGGCCCGCCAAAGTAGCCGTGTGCGTGCAGGAATCGGCAGGGCGACCTTCGCTGCCAGATATCGCGGGTTGACGACCATCAGCAGGAACTGCCCATCGGGTCTGAGCACGCGCGCAACTTCAGCCGAAGGTGCGTTGCAGCGCCATCGAGCTGTTGAAGATGATCGGGCGTCGACAGCGCGCCTCGAGGTCCAGTCGAGGCCGCCAATCAGGTGGCCAGCCGTGTCCAATCAGCCAGTAGGCAAGCGCCGCAAGCCGCAGGCGAAGGTCCATCATGGCTCACCTCTTCCCTTTCTCGTACTGAAAGACCTGATCGAGCGGCACCTTGAAAACGGCCGCGATCTGGAATGCCACCTCGAGCGACGGCGAGTACTTGCCGAGCTCGATCGCGTTGACTGTCTGGCGCGTCACGCCGATGCGATCGGCAAGTTCCTGCTGCGTCATCTCCGCGTGGTTGAAACGCAGTTCACGAATCGCTGTTTCGAATCGCACAGCCGCCCATCTCAGAAGCCCTCGGCGGAAGAGGACGATTTGCCTGGCGAACTTCACGAGCTCGGCCACCACGATCGAGAAGAGCACGAACTGCGAGAGCATCCAGACGTTGACGCGGAAGTGCATCGTGAAAATCGAGAAAAGCGCACCTCCGAACAGAACGTAGAAGGCCGTGCGCGTGGCCTTCAGGTCGATCAGGGTTTCGCGCTCGTCTTTCGGGCGCCCGCGCATCACGCGGCGACTGAATGGCAATCGCCATGTGCACGACGATCTCCAGCACGATGAAGAGCAGGATCAGGGCGAACTGCGTTCCGCCATGGACGTGGGCCTCGCCCGTCGAGCGATCGACCGACCAGCCAGAAGTAGGGGCCGAACACCAGCAACGATCAGCACCAGCGAGATCCAGGCGCTCTTCTCTCGAAACGACATCTCCATGTCTGCTCTCTCCGCGCTTCGGCGACGTGTCAAAGATTCTTGACACATCCTGCCAGCCTCATCCGACGATGTCAAGCATCTTTGACATCCTGGATGAATCGCCGAGATAACTGCTCTTTCGCGGTGCTTGGCTTGCAGCCGCGCGAGTGTCCAATACCCGCCTCTACAGCGTCGCTTCGTCGACCGCTGCCAGCGTCCTGTTGCGCTGCAACCGGCATCGCCGCTGCAAGCGCGACGAAGAAGCGCCCACATCATGGACCTCATCGTCCGAGCTCCTGCGATCAGCGCATCGAGCTGCTGGTATTGAAGGCACCCGGGTGTTGGTGGGCTCGGAGGACATCCCGTCGATCGCCATCCGTAGTCGTCCTCGAGAACCTTCGCCACGTCTGACTTCGTTCGTCCGCCCTTGATCAGACCCGCTAGCCGCGTACGCATCGTCTCGAGATCCGACTTGAACTTCACGAGATCAGCACGAGTCGACACCGGGCCGTGTCCGGGAATCACCGTGTCGAAGTCGAGCTCGAGCATCCCGTCCATCGTCTTCGACCAGTCGAGAAACTCCCGCCCTGCACGTAGTCGACGTAGATCGGGACGCCGGGTGGCCGCTGCCGCGCGGGCGGCCCCCCCGCCCCCACCACGAATCGCCAGGAACAGATCGCCGGTATGAATCACCTTCAACTCGGGAAAATAGATGACGGCATCACCGCTCGTATGGCCACGACCGAAATAATGCGCGCGTACCTCCTTGCCGCCCGAGATTGACGGCGAGCTCATTCGAGAACGTGATGCGCGGCAGCCCAATCGGCGTTCCCGGCGTATCCTCGTAGTAGGGCTGCTTGATGTCGGCGAGATTGGCGCGGACGTTCCTGTGGGCAATGACCTCGGCGATCGGCAGCATTTTGAAGTCGCCGCCAGCATGATCATCGTGCTGATGGGTGTTCATGACGTAGCGCAACGGCTGACTGGTTACCGACTTGATCTGCGCGAGGATATCGGCATGGTTGCGGTCGAACATGTCGTCAACCAGCACGACTCCCTCTGAGGTCGTGTAGAAGGCGACGTTGCCGCCTTCGCCGGAGACCATGTACAGATCACCCTTGACCCGTTCCGTCCGGAGTGGCCCGGCGGCTTTGCCGTTTGCGTGTAAACAGACCATGACGCCTGCACGATGAACACGGCAGCACAGACACCGAGGACGACTACTCGTTTCATGGAGTTCCTCGAATCGCCTGAGAATCTACACGATCCGGCTCTTTTGCGATCAGCGGTTCAGGCGGGTGTCGATTTCGGGCAAGTCCGAACGACTAAGTGATGAAAGGGCGGAATGAGACGCCCTTTGGAGGATCGAAATGAAGTACCTGTGCCTGATTTACGACGAAGAAGCCAAGATGGCGAACATGTCCGAGGCCGAAGGCAACGCGTTCATGGGCGAATACTTCGCCTTCACCGAAGGCATCAAGAAGAGCGGCCATTACGTCGCTGGCGAGGCGCTGAAGCCTGTCAACACGGCGACAACCGTCCGTATGCGCAACGGCAAGATGTCGACGACCGACGGACCTTTTGCCGAAACGAAGGAGCAGCTCGGCGGCTACTACCTGATTGAGGCGCGCGACCTGAACGACGCTTTGCAGGTCGCGGCGAAAATCCCGTCGGCGCGCTTCGGAAGCGTCGAAGTAAGGCCGGTCGAGGTGTTCGGCTGAGCGAGTTGCCGATCAGCAGCTCGATCGAAGCGCTCTACCGCTCCGACTCGCGTCGCGTTCTGGCCACACTCATTCGCCTCGTTGGTGACTTCGACCTGGCCGAGGAGGCGCTGCACGAGGCGTTCGCGGCCGCCGTCGAACGTTGGCCGCGCGACGGGTTGCCAGCCAACCCGTTCGCGTGGCTGGTCTCGACTGGCCGGTTCAAGGCGATCGACGTCCTGCGCCGGCGAGCTCGATTCGATGCGTCGGTCGCCGAACTCGCCCGGCAACTCGAGACCTCGGTCGAGCCGGTTTCGCATCGAGGATGAGCCGCTCGAGGACGATCGCCTGCGACTGATCTTCACCTGCTGCCATCCGGCGCTCCCGCCCGACGCGCAGATCGCACTCACGCTGCGCGAGGTGTGCGGCCTGACGACCGAGGAGATCGCGCACGCCTATCTCACGGCTCCCCGCACCGTGGCGCAGCGCATCGTCCGCGCCAAGGCCAAGATTCGTGATGCCGGCATTCCGTATCAGGTGCCCGCGCGCGCCGAGCTTCCTCGCCGCCTCGACGCCGTGCTCCACGTCGTCTACCTGGTGTTCAACGAGGGCTACTCGGCCTCGTCGGGCAAGTCGCTCACCCGGCACGACCTGTCGGCCGAAGCCATTCGGCTTGGGCCGGCTGCTCGCTGAACTGCTGCCCGAAGCCGAAGCGATTGGCCTGCTGGCGCTGATGCTGCTGCAGGAGTCGCGGCGCGCGGCGCGCACGTCCGAGGCTGGCGAGCTTGTGCTGCTGGCGGATCAAGACCGTTCGCTGTGGAATCGCGAGTTGATTGCCGAGGGGCTGACGCTGGTCGAGCGCGCGCTGTCCTCCCGGCGGTTCGGGCCGTATTCGCTGCAAGCAGCAATTGCGGCGGTGCACGCCGAAGCCCCAACTCGCGGAGGCGACAGACTGGCCGCAAATCGTCGGCCTGTACGATGTGCTGGTGCGCGCCGATCCCTCGCCGGTCGTCGAACTGAATCGCGCCGCGCCGCTGTCGCCATGCGTGACGGACCGGAGGCCGGCCTCGCGCATCATCGACGCAATCCTCGCGCGCGGCGATCTGGCCGACTATCAGTTCGCCCACTCGGCGCGCGCGGAGCTGCTGCGAAGGCTGGGGAGGAACGAAGAAGCCAAGGCGGCCTACGAGCGCGCCCTGGCTCTTACGAATCAGGAGACCGAGCGGAGATTTCTCCGACGCAGGATCAACGGCAACTGAATGCGACTCCCACTGTAGGGTGGCTCACGTCTGGCGGCCAACAGCGAATCGAGATCGATGATGAAACCCATTGACTCGACGCGTTGACTTGATCGGCTGAAGGACGGTCCCCGGTTTGCTCGCAAGTCGCCTTGATTGACCGTCCCAATAATGATCGATTCCTTGAAGTAACGTGAAGAAATCCCCACCGAGTGTCGTCCAGGTTTGGCAAGGCTAGTAGGGCTTTGAAGGCTATTTGAGGAAACGTCACAGTCGGCCTGATCCCTGTGTACCCGTTGACCAGTTTCGGGGTTCCGGCTTGTAAACCATATGGCGCCCGCTCGAGCGCGGATTTCCACCAGATCGCGAATCGAGATGGAGGTCCCAACCTCACCGAAGACGATGTCCACTGGATAGAAGCGCGGCTCGTCCATCAGCATGCAGAAGTCGCACATCGAAGAACATAACTTCGCGCTGGAATACGTTGACTTTTTAGGAATTGTGAACTTACGCAGCCGGGTCCCTAGTATGTCGGTAGGAAAGGCTATAACAGTGTTCTTACAGTCGTCTGATTGGTGACAAATCGTAGGTCACCTCTCGCGTCGTTCTCGTGATTGGCTTTGGTTTTTAGCGACGACGTGAAGAGCGTGCCCCCAATCGTTCGTGGAACCTTTATTCTGGAGAAGTCGAACTCTCGACCTTTGTCACTAAAAGCGCCTTCGGCGGGATGAACGATTCACGCCGCTCTTCGGCCTGCCGCGCTGCCAGCGCCATATCGCGCGCCACCGTGGTTTCCTCCGGAGTTGCGTTGGGCGAGAAGGTCTGAGGGGCGCGGTGCCCCAGGTATCTCGTCGATCCTGCGGCACGAGAAATTCATCATGAAGTTCCCGCGCGTCGACGACGGCCCTGCACCATTCAGTTCCTTGAGCCAGTCCCAGATAAAGACTAGCCTCGGCGCGAACCCGAGCCCATCAGACATACCAGTAGAATCAGGGCAACT
>CAVWST010000020.1:0-400821 GCA_963757735.1 uncultured Acidobacteriota bacterium | reverse complement strand
CGATTCGATCAGCGTGATGTAGTCCTTGAAGTCGATAGCGATGACCGTGTATCCACCGGTCATCACGTAGAGGCCGTCACTGAGCTTCTCCGACTGGTCACAGGTGGAGGTCCTGAGCCGCCGCGGCCGGTGCGCCGCCTCGCCCTTGGGGTGGCTGTGTATTCACCGGCGCGTTGATCTTCACGTCGCTCACGCGCAGGTCGAAGACGGGATGCCCGCCCTGCTGCTGCACGATGTGCATCGGGAACTGGACCCCACCGCCCACGTCCTTGTAATCGCTGTAGACGGCCACAAACGGCATGTCGCCCATGACCGGGTGATCGATCATCGTTTCCACGCGCGCGATCAGGTTCTTCTCGTCGACGTAGGCCTTCACTGGCGCCTTGTTGTCACCGGCGAAGGTGATCACCGTCTGCTTCGCGCCGCCGGGTGCCGGGGCGACGGTGGCATTGCGCGCGGCCGCCGCACGGACGAACGCGTGCGGCATCATCCAGATCTCCAGTTGCTGCGCCCAGGGCGAGTTGCCGCTCACGACATTGGAACAGCGACTGCTCACCGATGATCGGCTGCTGGCCGCCGCCGCGCGGCGGATTCTCGCCCTGCAAACGCACGCGATCGACGCGTGACGCCGTCGCCTCGAAATCGATGCCGCGGGTGTAGCTCTTCTCGATGAACTTCGGCCATGGTGCGCTCGCGTTGGGATTCTGGCCGAGGGCGTAGTCGAAGCCGGTCGCCGAATACTGGACGGTCTTCAGCGCGTCGGCGCCGAGCGCCTTCGATACTGCGCCGATAGTGGCCTTGGCATCCTGGGCCGCCGCGTTGGCGGCGCATGCGCAGGCCAGCACGGCGACGAACAGAGATCTCTTCACCATCGTTCCCTCCTCCGCGACTGTCAGTTCGTGCCCGCGATCGTCGGTTTGCGCCTTGATAGTCTTCACCATCTGATCGAACGGCTCGATGACGCCGTGCACCGGCACGTCGCGGTCGATCTTCAGCTTCCGCTGCTCGAGATTGGTCAGCACGTTCTCGCCCCACAGGTGCTGCTGCCAGCCGGCGTCGTACAAGTCCGCCTGCACGAGCATCGCTCGCGCGGCACGTATGCGAAGAGGTTCGTTCCCTCGCGCGGATTGTCGAGCAGGTGATAGAGCTGCACCTCCATCGACGTGTCCTTCAGCGTCATCTGATCGTCGACGCACTTGAACTTCGCCGGCTTGGGATTCTTCTGCAGCGCGTCCGGCACGATCGTGTGCGGGCGCGCGAGCAGCTCCTTGAAGAACGCCTCGTTGGCCGTGCGTCACGATGGTCAGACCCTCCGCCACCGCGACCGCAGCCCGCCCGAATGATCGAAATGGTGGTGCGAGACGATGGCCTTCGTCAGCGGCTTCGCGCTCAGCGTCCGCGCCTTGTCGATCACCGCCTTCGAGCGCGCCTCGTTCAGCGGCACCTCGTACAGCACGAGGTGATCGTCGAACTCGAACACGACGCTGCGATGGTTGCCCGAGCCGGCGAGCCACCAGATCCCTTTCGCGACCGGCTCCACGGTGACGACGACCGGCGGCGGCGCGGGCGGCGCCGACTTGCACGGCCGCGGGCGCCGCCAGATCCGGCGACGTCACCGTCCAGGCGTTCTTCGAGACCCGCAGATCGAACTGCAGGTACTTGTCCATCATCGTCGTCAGCCGGCGCGGCAGCTTCACGCCGTCGACGTCTTCGTAGTCGGAGAACGTCGTCACGATCGCGACGTCGCCCATGTTTGCGTTGTCGCTCATCGACGATCACCCGCGTGGCAGCTGCGTGGACCGATCGATGGCGAGCGTCACGGCGTCGCCGGACGCGGTGGTGATGTCGACGAGCTGCTCGCTGCCCTCCGTGCGGAGAGTTGGCGAGCTTGGCGCCGGGATCCAGCGCGGCCCGCACGATGGTGATCGGGTGATGCAGTAGTTCGATTCGGCGATCGCGCGCGGCCGCCTCGCCCGCGCGCGTTCATCGTGCCGTCGGGTGCGGCGTTGTACGCGACGTCGCCGTCGAGCCCCTGCGTACTGCCGCTGAACCGTCGCGCCGGCGAACTGGAATTGCGCTTCGCGCAATTGCCGCACGCGAGTCCGGCCGTTCGCCAGGTCGATCGTCCGTGTGTGCTCCGTCACCTTCCACACCGGCAGCTCATCGTCCGGCATCCGGTTCTGCCCGGCGTTCGGTGCCGAGCCACTACCGGTGATGTGCAGGGACGTCAGCGCCTGGATGCGGGAAGCGCCTCCGAGTGCGGCAGCGGCATCGTCGATGACTTGCCGCTCGGGAGGACCAGATGAACAGCCAGTTGCAAGAACGGCGATGAAGACAATCGCTCGTGTGCGACTCATGGACCGGGATTGTAAACCTTGCCCCGGTCGAGGGCGAGTTGTTCTCTGGACCTGGGTCCTGGAGCTCCCTCAGAAAGAACTGGCCGAAGGGACGACCGTCGCTGGCGTGTGTCCCGCCCATCACACCGACCCTTCGAATATCCGGCAGGTAATCGCCGTATAATCGCCGCGCAATCCGTACTCATAAGGAGTTCCAGATGAGTAAGCGCGTGCTTGTCAGTTCTCTTTTCTCGGTCGCAGCCCTTGGGCTTGCGTCGCTGTCGGTATCAGGCCAGAGCCAGAGCGCGCCGCCGCTTGTCATCACCGCCTACAACGGTGGCGCGCCGATTCCTACACCGTGCCGAAGACGCCGTGGGGCGATCCCGATCTTCAGGGCGTCTGGAGCAGTGACGACACGAGCGGTATCCCGCGCGAGCGTCCCAAGGATCTCGGTAACAACCTCTATCTCAGTGATGAAGCGTTTGCGGCCCGCGTCAAGCAGGTCGAGCGGGTAGTGAAGCGCGGGGAGACCGACATCGGCTCGTTCCGCAACGACTTCGCACGCCGCGCGTTCAGGCAGACGTCGCTCATCGTCGATCCGCCAGACGGCATCATGCCAGCAGTAACGAAGGAGGCCGAGAAGCGCCGTGCCTCGCGCGACCGCGGTACGTTCGGTGAGGGTCCTTTCAATACGACCGAGGACTTCACGCTCTACGATCGCTGCATTACGCGCGGCATCGTCGGCTCCGTGCTTCGCGTCGTCTACGGTAACGGCAACCGTATCGTGCAGGCGCCGGGCATGGTGGCGTTCGGCTACGAGATGATCCACGACACACGGATCATCTACACGGATGGACGCCCGTACGTCGGGCAGGGCATCCGGCAGTATCTGGGTGACTCGCGTGCGCGATGGGAAGGTGACGAGCTCGTTGTCGTGACCACGAACCTCACGGACAAGACGAGCATCGGCGGCAACGGCAACGGGCTGCGCCACAGCGACAAGATGGTGATCACCGAACGGTTCAAGCGCGTGGCGGCCGACGTCCTCCAGTATCAGTTCACGGTGGACGATCCGGTCACCTACGCCCAGCCGTTCACGATGTCGCTGCCGCTGACGCCACTCGACGGCGGGGTAATCCTCCCGTACGAGTGCCACGAAGGGAACTACGGTCTGCCCAACGCGCTCAGCGCGGAGCGCGCGGAAGACAAGGCGATTGAAGAGGATCTCAAGAATGGCATCAAGCGGGCCCGCCGGACGATCCAGGTCCCGGTGCCGAATCGCCCCGCCGCCCCGGCCGAAGAAAACTAGCAATCCGGCCCCGCACATAGAACCTCCGGCCTGAAGGCGATAGACTGAAAGGCCGGAGATTCTTCGCTTCCCATGCTCATAGTCATGAAATTCGGTGGAACCTCTGTGGGTTCCGCTGAACGTATTGCGCAGGCGGCGGCGCTTGTCACAGCCGCACGAGACAAAGGACATCACGTCGCCGCGGTCACATCCGCGATGAGCGGCGTGACCAACAGCTCTGATCGAGGCGGCACAGGCGGCGTCGAAGGGAAACCTGGACTCGACGCTACGCCAGCGCCTGTTCGACCGGCACAAGGCTGTCGCCGACGCGGTGATTCAGGACGCGGCGGTCCGCGCGGCGGCGCTCGAGCAAATCGATCGACGTCTCGATCGCTTCGAGAAGCTGTGTTACGGCCTGTCGATGGTGCATGAGCTGACGCCGCGACTGCTCGACGCGATCTCGGGGACAGGCGAGATGCTGGCCGCGCCGCTTGTCGCAGGCGCGATTGCCGCGCGCGGGTGCGGGTCCAGCGCCGATCGATGCCACCGAGGTCATCGTCACGACCGATCAGTTCGGCGGTGCCGAACCGCTCATGGACGAGACTCGCGTCAAGATGCAGCGGCAGGTCCGGCCGCTGATCGAGCGCGGCGAGAGCCCGGTGCTGACCGGCTTCATCGGCGCGACCGTGGATGGTGTGCTGACGACGCTCGGACGCGGCGGCTCGGATTATTCAGCCTCGATCGTTGGCGCGGCGCTCGATGCCGACGAGATCTGGATCTGGACCGACGTTGACGGCGTGATGTCGGCCAACCCGTCCGAAGTGCCAGACGCGCGGACGCTCGCGGAGATCTCGTACAGCGAGGCATCGGAGCTCGCGTACTACGGCGCGAAGGTGCTGCACTACAAGACGATCCTGCCAGCATTCCGCAAGCGCATCCCGGTCCGCATCCTGAACAGCTTCAACCCGACGCATCCCGGCACGCGTGTGAGCGTCGAAGGCGATCCATCGATCCCGGGCGTCAAAGCCGTGACCTCGATTCGCGGAGTCAGCCTCATCACGATCAGCGGCACCGGCATGCAGGGCATTCCCGGCATCGTCGCGAAAGCGTTCGAAGTCGTCGCGGAACAGCAGTCGAACGTCCTGATGATTTCCCAGGCGTCCTCTGAGAACAACATCTGCTTCGTGATTACCGCTGCCGATACGCCGCGTGTGGTCAAGGCGCTGCGCGGCACGCTGGAGCTCGAGCTGGCGCGCGGACACGTCGAGGAGATCTCGGCGCAACCGGTGGCAGTCGTGGCGGCAATCGGCGATCGCATGCGCGGGACGCCCGGCATCGCAGCGACGGTCTTCGGCGCGCTGGGCACTGAAGGGATCAACGTCATCGCGATCTCGCAAGGCTCGTCCGAGCGCAACATCTCTCTGGTTGTGGCAGAGCCCGATGCCGCTCCGCGATTCGATCCCTGCATCGCGCCTTTCGCCTCGATCGCGCCGCAGTTGCCGCGAAATGAATTCAAAATTCAACATGCAAAATTCAAGCGTTTCATTTTGCATTTTGCATTTTGCACTTTGAATTACAGGACCTGCTTATTCATGCCCGTCCGGGACGTCCTCATCGTTGGCGCTGGTCCGTCAGGGCTGGCCACCGCCATCGCCGCCAAGCAGCGCGGCCTCGACTACGTCGTCGTCGAGCGGGGCGTGCTCGTCAACTCGATCTTCCACTTCCCGGTGCACATGGTGTTCTTCACGACGCCGGAGCTGCTCGAGGTCGGGGGACTGCCGCTCGTGACGCCGTACGACAAGCCCACGCGGCTCGAGGCGCTTCGCTACTACCGGCGCGTTGTCGATACCTACGGACTGCAGATCTCCGTTCACGAGGAAGTGCTGTGCGATCGAGCGCGAGAGGACGGCGCTTTGCGGTCACGACCAGCGACACCATCCGTCGACCGAACCGGCCGGGGACCGGCGTCAGCGGGGACGATCGCCGCGTGCGTCATGCGCGGGCGGTCGTGCTGGCGATCGGCTACTACGATCTGCCGAACATGCTCGGCGTTCCCGGGCGAAGATCTGCCGCACGTCAACCACTACTACAACGACGCGCACCCGTACTATCGGCAGCGCGTCGTGGTCGTCGGCGGCAAGAACTCGGCGGCGGAAGCGGCGCTGGAGCTGTTCCGCGGCGGCGCGCACGTGACCCTCGTCCATCGCCGTGCCACGCTTGGGCGACTCGATCAAGTACTGGGTCCGGCCGGATATCGAGAACCGAATCAAGGAAGGCTCCATCGCCGCGCGCTTCGAAGCGCGACGTCGTCGAGATTCGGCCGACCGAGGTGGTCATCGAGCGCAACGGCGAGCGCGAGGCGCTGCCCGCCGAGGCTGTGTTCCTGCTGACCGGGTATCATCCCGATGTCGAGCTGATGACGGCGCGCGGGTGTCGCTGCGATCCGGAGACGCTCGCGCCGACCTCGAATCCGGAGACCTTCGAGACCAACGTGCCGAACCTCTTCCTGGCGGGCGGCGCCGTGGCGGGCCGGAACACCGGCTCCATCTTCATCGAGAACGGCCGATTTCATGGCGAGAAGATCGTGAGCGTGCTCGCCGAGCGGCGGCGCAGGAGGCGTGAGAGCGTGCATCGTGGCGGCGTCGTCGTGCTCGTCGCTCTGGCCTGCGCTGTCTGGCGCAGGACGACAGCCATGTTCCGTGACCGCCGGCTCGACATGATCGACGAGCAGATCAAGGCACGCGGCGTCACGAACCACGTGTGCTCGACGCGATGGGGAAGGTGCCGCGCGAGCAGTTCGTGCCGCCGGAGCAGGTGCCCGTGCCTACGCGGACTGCCGCTCCCGATCGGACAGGGCCAGACCATCTCGCAGCCGTTCATCGTGGCGTACATGACCGAGGTGCTCGACGTCCAGCCGGCACACCGGGTGCTGGAGATCGGGACCGGCTCGGGCTATCAGGCGGCGATTCTCGGCGAGCTCGCGAGCGAGGTCTACACGATCGAGATCGTCCCCGAGCTGGCACGCGCGCGCCGAGACGCTGCTGTCGACTGGGATACGCGGAGTCCACGTCCGGCGAGGGGGACGGCTTCGCCGGCTGGCCGGAGCGGGCGCCCTTCGACCGCATCATCGTGACCGCCGCACCCGAGGAGATTCCGCAGCCACTCGTCGACCAGCTGGCCGTCGGCGGTCGTCTGGTGGCCCCCGTTGGCGCCCAGGACCAGACGCAGTGGATGACGGTTGTCGAGAAGACCGAGCAGCGGGATTGGTGCGAGACGGCGCACGATTCCGGTCCAGTTCGTCCCGTTTACCGCGGGAGGCCTGAACACGGTGCCGGTTAACCTCGGGCGGGCCAACGTAATCAGGGGTATGAACACGTGCCTTCATGGCCTCGTCCTGCAGTCCTTGCGTGCCCGGCGCCTGTCGGCCCAGGCTCGCGCGTCAGCAGGAAGCAGGAAATCGGGCCGATCCTGCGCGAACGAGGTCAGCCGGCTCCGGCTCAGCCAGCCGAAGACCCGGGACCGCCGGACTATTCGCAGAGCGCGGATTCACCCGGAACCGGCTCCAGCACTGCTCTAGCAGCTGCCCCCAACTTCGCGGCGTGCTGCAGTCCGATCCGTCGCTTCTGGAGCGGCCCGACTACCTGACCCCGTATCCGCGCTTGCGGCCTTTCTGAAGCAGCATCCGGAGATCGCGCGCAACCCGGCCTTCTTCTTCGGTCAGCCAGATAACCGGCGAGGCCCGAACCCGCTGGAGCCGCTGGCGGCGTGCTGGCCGGAACCGGGCTGTTCATCTTTTTCATGACCCTGCTCTCCTGCGGGCTCGCATCGGCGCGGCAGGCCATGGCATATCGCCGTTGGCTGCGACAGTCGCGGGTGCAGACCGAGGTGCACACCAAGATCCTCGATCGCATGCAATCGAACGAGGATCTGCTCGCATATATCCAGACACCGGCGGGACAAGCGTTTCTCGAGTTCGCGCCGGCCGGCCCCGCGCCGGAGCCGCGCATCGTCGAGCGCGCCGTTCGGACGCATTCTCTGGTCCGTCCAGGCGGGCGTGATGCTCGCAGCGCTCGGCATCGGCCTGGCTTGCGCAGAGCTCGATCCCCGAGGAGATCGCGCCGGCTTTTCCGTGCTTGGGTCATCGTGATGTCCCTCGGCCTCGGCGCGGTGATCTCGGCCGTCGTCTCCTACGTGCTCTCGGCCCGGCTGGGCCTGTTGCCGAGCCGGAAACAAGAAACCAATGCGTGATGTGACGCTGACGGACGTGGAACTGATTGGCGCGCTTGGTGACGCCGAGCGCACGTTTCAGATGAACGAGGAGACGTTTCGGGTGTTCTACGAGCAGACGGCACGGGCGGTGTGGATCTATCTTGCGCGCATGACGGGCGACGGTCGTCTCGCCGACGACCTGCTGCAGGAGGCGTACTACCGGTTCCTGCGCACGCGCGCCGAGTTCGAGAGCGACGACCACCGCCGCAACTATCTGTTCCGCATCGCCACCAACCTGGTGCGGGACCATCGCCGCCGCCGCGGGCACGAAGGCGACGTCTGTCCGATGAATCACAGGTTCCGGACGTGTCGGGGGACCCGCACGAGGGCGACCGCGCGGCGCGCCGGATCGATCTCGCCCGCGCGATGGACCAGATGAAGCCGCGCGAGCGTTCCCTCCTGTGGCTCGCGTACGCGCAGGGCTGCTCGCACGAAGAGATCGCTGACGTCCTCGGGCTCAAGAAAGCGAGCCTGAAGGCGTTGCTGTTCCGCGCGAGAAAGCGCCTGCTGGCCCTGCTGGGCACAACCGACATTCGTGGAGGCCGCCGATGAGCGCACCCGAATGTCCTCGCGAGCAGGACGTGATCAACGCGATCGTCACGGGCCGGTGGCCGGATCGCTGCGAAGCGTCGCTCGCGCGTGCACGCGGCGGAGTGCGCGGTCTGCGAGGAGCTCGTCGAAGTGACGACGTGATGCGCCTCGACCACGATGGCCTTCACGAGGAGATGCGCCTGCCGTCTGCGGGTCAGGTCTGGTGGCGCGCCGCCATCCGAGCCAGACTGGAGGCATCGCAGACGCGCGGCGCAACCGATCTCGTGGATCTTCGGCATGTCGATGGCCTGTGCCGCGGGCCTCGCGATTGCTGCCGTGCAGCTCCTGTGGTCGCCGATGCGGGTCGCGTGGGGAAGCTCGAGTCCGAAGCGTGGGCGCATGGCTCGGGCTCGGAGATTCGCTCGACTGCTTCTGACGCGTGACGATCTCGGTCCACTCGCGACGACAGGCGTATGCCGGTGCTGCTCGGCTGCGGCCGCGTGTCTCCTGCTCGCTCCGCTCGCGCTGTACTTCGCGCTCTCCGACGAATAGGGATCGGGAGGGTGCGTTGGTGCGCTTCGGTTGTTCTGGAGGGACCCGGTCAGTGTGCCAGACCGCTCGTCCAGCTTCCGGTTCCCGGCGCCATCATCGAGCGCATCTCGAGCAGTTCGATCAGCGCGCCGCAACGGGAGAGGACACCGTCGCACTCGAGCAGGGCCTGCCGCTCGATCGGTTCGAGCGCCAGATACTGCGCCAACGCATTCACCAGGTCATCGTCAGGGACATCGGGCGACAGTTTCGAGTCGCTGCCACGATGCTCCATCGCGACCGCGAGGAGGTGCTCGAGGCGACGCCGATGCTCGTGCATCTGTGTCTTCTCGTCTTCGGTGACCGACTCGGCGAGCGCTTCGACATGCGCGATGCGATACGGTTGACCGCTCGTCTTCGCCAGTCATCCTGAACTTTTCCAGCCCCCTGAGCACGATGTTGAAGCGCCCGTCCGGAAGCGGCTCGGAATGGGTGATGAGGCCGGCACATCCGATCGGATACACAGATGGACGGCCTGCGTAGTCCGCCTCGAAGCCCGGTCGCAGCAGCACCATGCCGATGATGCGATCGCTGGCAAGCGCATCCTTCACCATCGCGCGATAGCGAGGCTCGAAGATGTGCAGTGGCAGAAAGACGTTGGGGAAGAGGACGACGTTCGGGAGCGGGAAGATCGGGATGGTGGCTGGTAGAGGCATTGCTGATCTGGGCGATCTTTGATTATTGATTCGTTGATGAATGTTGATTCCTGATTGGTGATTCGTTGCCTAAACGGCAATCAACGATCAGAAATCACTAGTCACCGAATCGAATCCACGATCAGAGATCAGAAATCGTTAATGTATTGTCTTCGTCTTCCGATCCATGTAATCCATCAGCACGTACTGGCCGAGCGTGTACGGCGTCGTGAAGTAGGCCTTGCCGCGGCAGATCGCCGCGACGCGGCGCACGAACGCGACGAGATCGTGATCGCGCGCGAGCATGAACGTGTTGATCATGATGCCCGCCTTCTGGCAGGCGTTCACCTCGGCGAACGTCTCCGACACGATGAACGGGTCCAGGCCGAACGCGTTCTTGTAGATCTGCCCGTCAGGCCGCGTGAGCGCCGACGGCTTGCCGTCGGTGATCATCACGATCTGCCGCATATCCTTCTTCTGACGCTCGAGGATCCGGCGTGCCAGCCGCAGCCCTTCGCGCGTGTTCGTGTAGTACGGGCCTACGCGAACGCGTCCGAGCTGCTTGAGCGGAATCTCCTCGGCCGAATCGTGAAACAGCACGGCGCGAAGCGAGTCGCCGGGATACTGCGTGCGAATCAGGTGCGCGAGCGCGAGCGCCACGCGCTTGGCGGGCGTGAATCGATCCTCGCCGTACAGGATCATGCTGTGACTGCAGTCGAGCATGATCACCGTGGCGCAGGAGCTCTGATACTCGCTTTGCGCGACCATCAAATCCGGGTAGTCGACTTCGATCACGCCGGGCTCCGGGATCCGGGTCCCGGGCCCCGGGTCCCGGGCCCCGAGTCTCCTGACCGCATTGAGAATCGTGCTGCTCGGATCGATGTTCAGCGTGTCGCCGAATTCATACGGCTTCGGCGCGGCGACGGCTTCAACGCCGGTGCTGAGATGGCGCGTGTCGTGCCGCCCGGTATCGCTCCGTCCGATTGAGCCGAGCAGATCGCGCAGCGCGCGGTAGCCGAGGAAGTCGAGCGCTTTGTCGGTGACTTCGAACTTGACGGGCGCGGAGCCTTCATCGAATCCGCCGCCGACGCCCTCGCGGCGTTCGCGCTCCTGTTCGAGATCGGGAGCGCCCGATACGAATCCCTGTTCCATCATGCGCTCGATGATCTGCTGCACGAGATCCTCGAGCTGCTGACGCGCCTGCTCCTGGTCTCCATCTGCCGGCTCGCCAAGCAACTGCTGGATGGCTTCGTCCGACAGCATGCCGCCACTGAACAGCGCCTCGAGGATCGCATCGTGCAGTGCCTGCATCGTGCGATCTTCTTCGTCGCTCTGGCCACCCCAGGGATTGTTGAACCCGCTCGACAGCAACAGGTCGGACAACTTCGACACGAGATCGTCGATGTCGATGTCGTCGAGTAAGTTCCCTGTGTACTTCGTGTAGCGGTATTTCACGCTGCGCTCACTGGTTGGTGGTTGGTGGTTAGTGGTTGTTAGTGGTTGTGGAAGCTCTTGCCCACCACCTACCACCATCCACCAACCAGCTAATTGTAGTATTTCTTCCGCCCGCCACCCGGTCCGCGAGTCTCCTCGTCGAGGTTTACTTCGCGGGTCGGTTTGCGCACCGGGGGATCGGCGCCGTGGTATCCGCGTTCGTCGCTCCGGCCGATCTTCTTCGTCGCGTACAACCCTTCCAGCAGGAAGTCGACGCCTGAGGCCAGCATCGGATCTGACGCATTGGACGGCAAACCCGCGGTGCGTGCCAGTTCAACCAGACCCTGAACCTGCCGCGCGTGCCCCAGCACATCGGCCGCGCTCATCGTGTCGCTCAGCTGCAGGCTTCCGCCGAGGTCGAACCATTCGATGATCTGCCGGCTATCGAGATGCGAGAGATAACCGTCGGCGACGTTGGCGACCGACGCACGAATCAGATCGCGCGCTACCGCCTCGGCGCCCTTCAGCTCGCCTTCGTATTCCATTTCGAACTTGCCGGTAATCGAAGGAAGCGCGGCGTACACGTCGGTGACGCGTGCAACGGCGACCTGTTCGCCGGAGGCGAGCGCTCGCCGCTCCGCATTCGAGACGACGTTCTCCATCGCCGAGATGGGAAGACGCTGACTGACGCCAGACCGCTTGTCGATTCGTCGATCCTGCCGCGCCTGGAATGCGATCTCCTCGACGATTTCCGCCACGAAGGCCGGCACCTCGGTCGTTGGTGTCGCGCCGTTTCGCGCGAGCCATGCTTCCTGCGCGGTGATCGTCATCGCGTCGGCTCGTCCGGTGGGATAGTGCGTGCGGATTTCCGATCCGATGCGGTCCTTGAGTGGCGTGATGATCTTCCCGCGCGCCGTGTAGTCCTCCGGGTTGGCGGTGAAGGCCATCAGGATATCGAGCGGCAGGCGGATCGGGTAGCCTTTGATCTGGACGTCACCCTCCTGAAGGATGTTGAACAGCCCGACTTGAATCTTGCCCGCCAGGTCCGGCAGCTCGTTGATGGCGAAAATCCCTCGATTGGCCCGAGGCACCAGACCGTAATGCATCGTCAGCTCGCTGGAGAGCTGCAGACCGGATCGCGCCGCCTTGATCGGATCGATGTCGCCGACCATGTCAGCAATCGTCACGTCGGGCGTGGCGAGCTTCTCGACGTAGCGGAAATCGCGCGAGAGCCAGGCGATCGGCATGCGATCGCCTTCGCTCGCGATGCGGGCGCGGCAGGCGGCGCACAGCGGTTCCAGCGGGTCGTCGTTGATCTCGCACCCTGGAACGACGGGAATGACCTCGTCGAGCAATGCCGTGAGTGCGCGCAGCAACCGCGATTTTGCCTGACCGCGAAGGCCGAGCAGGATGAAGTTGTGCTGTGAAAGCAGGGCGTTGACCATCTGGGGCACGACGCTGTCGTCGTAGCCGATGATGCCCGGAAACAGTGTCTCCCCGGCGCGAAGCTTTCGAATGAGGTTGTCGCGGACTTCTTCGCTGACGCTGCGGCGCGGCACGTCGCCGCGCGCCACGGCGTCGCGAAGCGCGCCCAGGGTGGATATGCCGGATCTGGACATGGGCTGATCCTATCAGGGCTCTCGGTAAGCGAATACTATTCAGTCGTGGCCTTCTTCGAGCGGGCGTTGCGTCCCCGCGTGTTCGCGCACCGGGGCGGATGCGCGCTTGGCCCGGAGAACACCATGGCCGCGTTCGAGCGTGGGCTGGCAGCCGGCGCCGACGGGTTGGAGCTGGACGTGCACCTTTCGTCCGACGGTGTGGTCGTCGTGTGTCACGATGCCATGCTCGACCGCACCACGGATGCATCGGGACGTATCGACCGCCGAACCGCAGCAGAGCTCTCACGGGTGGATGCCGGATATCGATGGACCGATCCGCAGGGGAATCATCCGTTCCGGTCTTGTGGCATCGGCGTCCCGAGGCTTCGCGATGTTCTCGGCCGCTTCCGGGACGTCCCGATCATCATCGAGATGAAGGTCGATCGCCCCGAGATGGGCCAGGCCCTGGCAGCCGAGGTCCTGGCCGCATCCGCGGTCGATCGCGTGTGCGCGGCATCGGATGGCCATCGGGCGATTCGAGCTGCGCGGGAGGCATTGCCAGCCATGGCCAGCAGCGCGTGCCGCTGGGAAATCCGCCTTGCTCTCTATCGCTCATGGGCGCATTGGCCCGTTCGTCGAACGTGGTATGGCGGGTATCAGGTGCCGGAGACCGCAGGCACGATTCGCGTCGTATCGCCCACTTTTGTGAAGCACGCACACCATGCGGGGCTCGAGGTGCAAGTCTGGACCGTGGATGACGCGGCAGCTATGGATCGACTCCTGGACTGGGGCGTCGACGCCCTCATCAGCAATCGCCCGGATCTCGCCGTGGGCGTACGCGATCGGTTCATGTCAGTAAGGCAATCGCCGGCCGCGTCGCAACGATAATCGGCGGATGGAGCCGCCAACCTACGCAGATGTCGTCGCTGCGCGGCCGCGTGTCTACGCACACCTGCGACCGTCACCGCTGCTGCACCACCCGCTGCTCGACGAGTGGGTTGGGTGCCGCGTGCTGGTGAAGCACGAGAACCACAATCCGACAGGCTCCTTCAAGATTCGAGGCGGGCTGAACCTGGTGGGGCAGCTCGATGATCGTGAACGCCAGCGCGGCGTCATTGCAGCCAGCACCGGCAACCACGGCCAATCGCTCGCCCTTGCGTGTCAGCTCAACGCCGTCCGCTGTCGCATCGTCGTGCCCTTTGGGGCGAACCCGGACAAGATGGCGGCGATACGTGCCTTCGGTGCCGAGGTCCTGGAGCAGGGTCGCGACTTCGACGAGGCCCGCGAGTGGGTCGAAGACGTCGCCGTGCGCGAGGGTTGGCGGTACGTCCACAACGCCAATGAGCCGCATCTGATTGCAGGAGTTGCGACCTACGCTGCGGAAGTATTCGAGGCAGTCGAGCGCGTGGACTTCGTCTTCGTGCCAATCGGCGGGGGAAGCGGCGCCGCGGGTTGCGCCGTCGTTCGCGAAGGCCTGGGAACGAAGACGCGCATCGTCGGCGTGCAGGCGCGCGAGGCGGATGCGTTTGCACGTTCGTGGCGTGGGCCCGCGCGTGTGACCAGTGAGCGCGCAGAGACGTTTGCGGAAGGGATCGCGACGCGAACGACCTTCGACCTCACGTTCTCGATGCTGAAGACCGCATTAGACGATGTGGTGACTCTCGAGGAAGCGGAACTTCGCGAAGGAGTTGCCGCCGCCATTCAGTTCACGCACAACCTCGCCGAAGGTGCGGGCGGCGCCCCGTTGGCCGCGGCGCGACGATTCAAGCCTCCTCCGAGCGCGACAGTTGTGTGCGTCATGTCTGGAGGAAACGCGGACATGCGCACACTTCGTCACACTCTTGCCTGACGGCCCGGAATCGGTCAGGATAGTCCTCCCCCGTGTTCTTCCCTATTGTTCAAGGAGGCAAGTGCATGCGTCGGCTTCTCACATATACAACCGCTATGCTCGTCGCGCTGGCGGGAACTGTGGCGGTTGCTCAGAAAGCTACGAACCCCGGCGAGCTTGAAGCGGCAATGAAGAGAGTCTCCGCGGCAAACGCGGGCGTTGGCAAAGGCATCAAGTCCGAAGCGTACGCCGACGCCAAGACCTCGGTGGCCGCTGTCAAGGCGGCCTTGATGGACGCCGAGAACTTCTGGGTCATGAACAAGAAGGACGACGCGGTCAAGATGAGCAAGGAAGCGATCGCCAAGGTCACGGCGCTCGAGACGATGCTGTCAGCGCCGACCGTCGATCAGCAGGCGGCCTTCGCGGCGGCCAAGGAAGTTGGTGGCACGTGCACCGCGTGCCACACGGAGTACCGCGTCCAGAACGAGGACAAGACGTACATCTCTCAAGCCCGGAGTTATCTAGGCTTTCGAACTTCCAACTTCCAACTTCCAACCTCCAACTCCCAAGAACATAGAACGTTTGGGAGTTGGGAATTGGGAGTTGGGAGTTGACCAAGATCATTTCAAGAGTCCTTTCGCCCTCCTGAAAACCCCCTCCATCATCTCCGGCGTCAGCTTTCCGGTATTCGTGTTCTGACGGCTTGGGTGGTAGCACCCGAGCACGATCGCGGGGACTCCGTCGGGCGCGTCCACTCGTGCCAACACTCCGTGTCCGAACTGCGGCCGCGGTGATCCGATGGTGGCGCCCCTCCGTTTCAGTAGACGCAGCCACACATCGAACGCAATCTTGCCGAGCGCGACGACGACCTGCGCGCGCGGGAGCTCAGCAACCTCTGCGTCCAGATGATCAAGGCAACGCGTGATCTCTTCCGGCTCAGGCGCATTATCCGGAGGAGCGCATCTCACCGCCATGACGATGTACGCGTCATATAGAGCGAGGCCATCGTCGATGCGGCTCGACGTCGGGAGGCTGGCAAAGCCCGTGCGATTGAGCGCCGTCATCAAGAAGTCGCCGCTGCCACCGTTACCATCGCCTGTGAAGACACGACCCGTGCGATTGGCGCCGTGTGCGGCTGGTGCGAGGCCGACTAGCAGCAAACGAGCGAACGGATCACCGAAGCCGGGAACCGGACGACCCCAGTAGGTGTCGTCGCGGTAGGCTCTGCGCTTGTCGTGGGCGATCTGCTGACAATAAGTACGGAGACGCGGGCAGCGCTCGCATCCGACAATCGTGTCGCGAATCGCAGCGAGCTGGTCGTGGATGTCGGTCGAGGCGGGTTTCATCCGATGTGCTGCGAGAGCTAGAATAAGTAGTTGTCGTCAACAATATCAGGGATGATGTGGCTGGCCGTCCCGCACGAAGGCCCCGAGGGCGCTGCGTGTGGTGCTGAACCGCGCTGCTGACCTGAGGCACGCTCCCGAGAGGATTCATGCGCAGTACCGCACCCAAAGATGCAGCGGAGATCGAGGCGCTCGAGACGCGCGAATGGCTCGAGTCGCTCGACTACGTGCTCCAGTCGGGTGGGCCAGCGCGAGTCAGCCGTCTGCTCGCCGCGCTGAGCGCTCACGCTCGACAGAGCGGCGTCACGCAGCCGTTTACGGCGAACACGCCCTACGTCAACACGATTCCTCCGGCCGATCAGCCACCGTTCCCAGGCAGTCGCGAGATCGAACGTCGCATCAAGAGCCTGGTCCGATGGAACGCCCTCGCGATGGTCGTCAAGGCCAACAAGCTCGAGGACGGCATCGGCGGTCACATTTCGACTTACGCGTCGGCGGCCACGCTCTATGAAGTGGGGTTCAATCACTTCTTCAAGGGCAAGGGCGACGATCACGACGGCGACATCATTTACTTCCAGGGACATGCTGCGCCGGGCATCTACGCGCGCGCGTTTCTCGAAGGCCGTCTCTCCGCAGACAAGCTCGCGAATTTTCGCCGCGAGTTGAAGGAGGGCGGCGGCCTCTCGTCGTATCCGCATCCGTGGCTGATGCCCGACTTCTGGGAATTCCCCACGGTGTCGATGGGCCTTGGCCCGATCAAGTCGATTTACCAGGCGCGGTTCATGCGCTATCTCGAGGATCGTGGTCTCAAGAAGCGATCGAACTCGAAGGTCTGGGCATTCCTCGGCGACGGCGAGACGGACGAGCCTGAGTCGCTTGGTGCGATTACGCTCGCGTCACGCGAGAAGCTCGACAACCTGATCTTCGTCATCAACTGCAACCTGCAGCGACTCGATGGCCCGGTTCGTGGCAACGGGCAGATCATTCAGGAACTCGAGGCGGCGTTCCGGGGTGCTGGCTGGAACGTCATCAAGGTGATCTGGGGCAGCGAGTGGGATGCGCTGCTCGAGAAGGATCACGACGGTCTCCTGGTCAAGCGGATGGGCGAGGTCGTTGACGGCGAGTATCAGAAATACGCCGTCGAATCCGGGGAATACGTTCGAAAGCATTTCTGGGGCGCCGATCCGAAGCTGCTCGACATGGTCAAGCACCTGTCGGACGAGCAACTGAAGAAGCTCACGCTGGGCGGCCACGACCCGATCAAGGTGTACGCGGCATACAAAGCGGCCGTCGAGACAACCGGCCAGCCCACCGTTATCCTGGCGAGAACGATCAAGGGTTACGGGATCGGCGAGGCGGGTGAGGGCAAGAACATCACCCACCAGCAGAAGAAGATGAACGAGGACGAACTGAAGGCGTTTCGAACCCGATTCGGCATCCCGATCGGTGACGAGGATGTGGCCAAGGCGCCGTTCTACAGGCCACCCGACAACAGCCCCGAAGTCACCTACATGCTCGAGCGGCGAAAGCAACTCGGTGGCTTCGTTCCCTCCCGCAAAGTCCAGCTCGAACCTCTCAAGGCAGACAGCCTCCCCGAGCTGTTCAGCGAATTCCATCAGGGCAGCGAAGGCCGCAAGGCGTCGACGACGATGGCGTTCGTGCGGATGCTGGCGAAGATGCTGCGCGACAAGGAAATCGGCGAGCTCGTGGTGCCGATTGTTCCCGACGAGGCGCGAACCTTCGGCATGGAGGCGCTCTTCAGGCAGGTTGGGATCTACGCACATGCCGGTCAGCTCTACGAGCCGGTCGACATGGATACGCTGCTCTACTACAAGGAAGCGAAGGAAGGGCAGATCCTCGAAGAGGGCATCACTGAAGCGGGATCGATCTCCTCGTTCATCGCGGCAGGCAGCGCGTACGCCACGCATGGAATCAACACGATTCCGTTCTTCATCTACTACTCGATGTTCGGCATGCAGCGCGTCGGCGATCTGGTGTGGGCCGCTGCCGACACGCGCACGCGCGGGTTCCTGCTTGGCGGCACTGCCGGCCGGACGACGCTGTCGGGTGAGGGGCTGCAGCACCAGGACGGGCACAGTCACCTGCTCTCGCTCGCCGTGCCGAACCTGATCTCCTACGACCCGGCGTTCGCGTTCGAGATCGCCGTGATCATCGAGGACGGAATCCGCCGGATGTACAAGGACGGCGAGAGCATCTTCTACTACATCACCGTGATGAACGAGCAGTACGAGATGCTGCCGATGCCCGAGGGATCGCGCGAAGGGATCCTGAAGGGGCTCTACAAGCTGCGCTCGTCGGAGAAGAAGGGCAAGGTCAAGGCGCGCGCCCAGTTGCTGGGCAGCGGCGCGATCCTCAACGAAGTGCTCAAGGCGCAGCCGATTCTCGAAGAGAAATACGGTGTTGCGGCGGACGTGTGGAGCGTGACCAGCTATCAGGAGCTCTATCGCGACGGACACGCTGCGGATCGATGGAATCGCATGCACCCCGGTGACAAGGAGCCGCGTGTGCCGTACGTGGCGCAGTGCCTCGCGGGAACCGAGGGGGTGATCGTCGCGGCCAGCGACTACGTCAAGGCGTTGCCAGACTCGATCGATCGCTGGACCGGACGGCGTGTGACGTCACTCGGCACGGATGGCTTTGGCCGCAGCGAGGGTCGCTCGGCGCTGCGCGACTTCTTCGAGGTCGATACGAAGCACATCGTGCTCGCGACGCTCGTCGATCTGGCGCGCGATGGGAAGATCGAAGCCTCGGTGGTCAACAAGGCGATCAAGGACCTGGGAATCAATCCCGATAAGCCGAATCCAGCGATCTCGTGACCGAATTCAAAATCCCCGAACTGGGAGAGAACGTCGCCAGCGGCGACGTGACCCGCGTGCTCGTCAACGTCGGCGACACCATCACTCACGATCAGCCGGTCGTCGAGCTCGAGACCGACAAAGCCACGATTGAAGTTCCTTCGTCGGTTGCCGGTGTCGTCAAGGAAATCAAGGTCAAGCGGGGCGACAAGCTCAAAGTCGGTGCAGTGGTGCTGACCGTGGACGCACCCGCCCGGCGAAGCTGCCGCGCCTGCAGCGAAGGCTGCGGCACCGGCGGCCGCGCCAGCCACGGCACCAGAAACTCCGCAGCCGCCGCCTGCCGCGCCCGCTCCTGCTCCAGCACCAGCGGCGACTGGACCAACGCGCGTCGTGCCGATGCCTGTCAGGCCTGCGCCCGAAGCGTCCTGCGCAACCCGCCGCGGCCGTGAAGTCGGAAGGGGAGCGTGGACCGGCTACGCCTGCGTCACCCGCGGTGCGACGTCTGGCGCGCGAGATCGGCGTCGATATCCGCGCGATCCAGGGAACGGGGCCCAGCGGCCGCATCACGCAGGAAGACGTCAAGGAAACCGCGCGACGGATCCTGAGCAGCGTTGGATCGGCAGGTGCCGCAGCAGACGGTGTTGCCGTTCGCGCCGCGCGGCCGCTGCCTGACTTCCAGAAGTGGGGCGAGGTCGATCGCCAGCCGTGGAGCAACATCCGGCGCGCGACCGCCGAACATCTCAGCTACGCCTGGACGACCATCCCGCACGTCACGCAGTTCGACAAGGCGGACGTGGGTGAGCTCGAAGAGTTGCGGAAGCAGTTCAAGGAGAAGGTGGCCAAGGCGGGTGGCAACCTCACTGTCACCGCGATGCTCGTCCGCGTGCTGGCGACGGCGGTCCGCAAATTCCCGCAGTTCAATGCGTCGATCGATCCCGAACGCGGCGAGATTGTCTACAAGAAGTACGTGAACGTCGGCGTTGCGGTCGATACCGATCGCGGTCTCCTTGTGCCGGTGATTCGCGATGCCGACACGAAGAACATCACGGAGATCGCCGTCGAGCTCCAGCAGCTGGCGGAGCGTGCGCGCGACAAGAAGCTTTCTCTCGAGGAGATGAGCGGCGGCGGCATCACGATCTCGAACCTTGGCGGCATCGGCGGCACCTACTTCACGCCCATCGTGAACTGGCCCGAAGTGGCCATCCTCGGCGTCTCGCGCGGGAAGACCGAGCCGGCCTGGAAGGATGACCGCTGGGAGCCGCGTCAGATGCTGCCGCTCTCGCTCTCCTACGATCATCGTGTGATCGATGGCGCCGATGCGATGCGGTTCCTTCGTTGGGTTGTCGAAGCGATCGAGCAACCCTTCCTCTTGTCACTGGTCGGATGACGCCGTTGTATTGCGGGTCAAAGCCCAACTCCCAAAAGGCCCAACTCCCAATGGTCCGGCCGGTGCGGTTGGGAGTTGGTCGTTGGACGTTGGGAGTTTTCGCGTTCAGGGAGACGAGCACGCTCAATGGCGAGTGAATCAACGCAAGTTGCAGTGTTGGGCGCCGGCCCTGGCGGGTATGCGGCGGCCTTCTATGCGGCTGACCTTGGCATGCAGGTCGCGCTCATCGACGAAGAGAAGAACCCGGGAGGCGTCTGCCTCTACCGCGGGTGCATTCCGTCGAAGGCGCTTCTGCACGTCGCGAAGGTGATTGACGAAGCGAAGCACGCGGGCAACTGGGGCGTCAGCTTCGGCGAGCCCTCAATCGACGTCAACAAGCTCCGCTCCTACAAGCAGGGCGTTGTCGACAAGCTGACGGCGGGCGTCGGCAGCGTGGCGAAGACTGCGGAAGGTGAAGTTCATGCAGGGGCGCGCGACGCTGACGGGCCCGACGTCGCTCAAGGTGGCAGGCGCGGGCGGCGCAGACACGAACTGCAGTTCGAGCACCTGATTCTCGCAACCGGCTCGCATCCGACGCGCATCCCGTCGCTCTCGCTCGACAGCCCGCGCATGATGGACTCGACCTCCGGTCTCGAGCTGCCGGACGTGCCGAAGTCGCTGCTGGTCGTCGGCGGCGGCTACATCGGCCTCGAACTCGGCTCCGTCTACGCCACGCTCGGCAGCAAGGTCTCGGTCGTCGAGATGACGCCGGGCCTTCTGCCCGGGGCCGATCGCGATCTGGTGGGCGTGCTCGAGAAGCGTCTGAAGAAGTTGTTCGCGGCCATCATGCTCAACACGAAGGTCGTGAAGGTCGTGGAAGAGGGCAGCGGGCATCCGCGTGACCTTCGAGGGTGACGTCGCCGAGAAGGAGCAGGTCTTCGATCGCGTGCTCGTTGCCGTCGGCCGTCGTCCGAACTCGAAGATCCCGGGGCTCGAGACGACCGGCGGTGAAGGTCGACGCCAAAGGATTCATCGAGACCGACCCGCAGCGCCGGACGGCCGAGCGGACGATCTTCGCCATCGGCGATGTCGCGGGTGAGCCGATGCTGGCGCACAAGGCGTCGCACGAGGCGCGCGTCGCCGTCGAAGCGATTGCCGGCCACAAGGCGGTCTTCGAGCCGCAGGCGATTCCAGCCGTCGTCTTCACCGACCCTGAGATTGCGTGGTGCGGTCTCACCGAGGCGCAGGCCCAGGCGGAAGGCATCGAGGTGGAAGTCGCCAAGTTCCCGTGGGGCGCGCTGAGCCGCGCGATCACGGTCGACCGGCCGGAGGGTCTGACGAAGCTCGTGCTCGAGCCGAAGACCGGTCGCGTGCTTGGCGTCGGCATTGCGGGCTCGGGCGCCGGAGAGTTGATCGCTGAAGGCGCGCTGGCGATCGAGATGGGTGCCACGGCGGAGGACATGAAGCTCGTGATCCATCCGCACCCGACGCTGTCGGAGTCCCTGATGGAAAGCGCCGAAGTGTTCTTCGGGCAGAGCACGCACGTGTACAAGCCGAAGAAGAAGTAGTGAGTCGTCAAGGATGGCCGCGTGACCAAGGATTGCTCGACGAGCGACATTGCGATCGTGGTGCTCGGACGTTTGCCGCTGCGGTGTCCGCTCGGCGCGGCCGCTGCCGCGGCGCAGTCGCCGGCGGAGGTGGAGAAACACATCGCGGCCGCCAAGGCTGCGGCCGGCGACCGACCACGCGGGTCTCTTCGACCGCGTCTGCGCCGAAGCGCGGACCGTTGGCCACGCCGCGTGGCGGCGGCGCCGGCCGCGGAGCGCGGGCGCGGGTCGCCGGGGCGGTGGCCCGCCCTCACCCCCGGCGCGCGAGACGTGGCACGCCGAGCCCGCGAAGGTCTTCGACAACATGTACTACGTCGGGATGACCGAGTTCTCGGCCTGGGCGATCACGACGTCGCAGGGCATCATCCTGATCGACGCGATCTACGACTACTCAGTCGAGGACGAAGTCGGTCGGGGGCTGAAGAAGCTCGGTCTGAATCCCGCCGATATCAAGTACGTGCTCTCAGCCACGGCCATCTCGATCACGCCGGCGGCGCCAAGTTCCTGCAGGACAGGTTCGGCGCCCGCATCCTGATGTCGGCGGCCGACTGGGACATGCTCGATCAGCAGAACCCGCCGTGGAAGCCCAAGCGCGACATGGTCGTGACCGACGGCCAGAAGCTCACGCTCGGCGACACGACGCTGACGATGTACATCACGCCGGGGCATACGCCGGGCACCGTGTCGTCGATCGTGCCGGTGTTCGACAACGGTCAGCGGCACGTCGCGGCGGCGTGGGGCGGCACGGCGTTCAACTTCGGGCCCGACAAGGCGCGGCTTCAGACCTACGCCGCGTCCGCCGCGCGGTTCCGGGACATCGTCGACGAAGGCGGGCGCCGACGTGCTGTTTGCGAATCACACCGACTTCGACGGCACGCAAGACGAAGATTCCCGCGCTGCGCACAGCGGAAGCCGGGAGTCCGCATCCCTATGTCATTGGTGCCGATGCGGTGCAGCGGTATGTGACGGTCGCCAACGAATGCGCGCAGGCGGCGATCGCCGGCTGCCCTAGGGAGAGCGCTACAGTTCCATGTTCCGGTTCCAGGTTCCGGGTTCGTGTGCCCGGTCCGGGTTCTGGGTTCGGGTTCTGGGTTTGGTTCCGGAACCTCGAACTCGCAACCCAGAACATGGAACTGGAACTGTGAACACGAACGTGGAACCTGGAACTCGGAACGTGGAACAGCATCATTCACACCACTCGTTGGTGTAACGTATTAAGGTTTGCCACTCGTCTTTCGTCCCATTCGGAGGCAGTTGATGGAGGCAGTCCCGGTCAAGATCGTGCCGCGGGATTTCGGAGAAACCCGCCGGCGCGACTGGTGGTGGGTCGAGCCGCTGCTCGTGTTCGCGGTCCTCGGCGGCTTCGTGGTCTACGCGACGTGGGCCGCGTTCCAGAACGCGCACTACACCTACGGCCCATATCTTTCCCCGTTCTATTCGCCGGAGATCTGGGGCGATTCCCACCATGCGTGGTTCGGCCCGAAGCCGGCCTGGTGGCCGGCGCTGGTGCCGTTCTCGCCGGCGCTGCTCATCCTGCCGTTCCCCGGCCTCTTCCGCTTCACCTGCTACTACTACCGCGGCGCGTACTACAAGGCGTTCTGGGCCGACCCGGTGTCGTGCGCCGTCGGCGAGCCGCGCGGGACGAGCTACTGGGGCGAGCGCTCGTTTCCGCTCGATCCTGCAGAACGTCCACCGCTACTTCGCCTACGTCGCGGTGCTCTTCCTGTTCGTGCTCTCCTACGACGTCTGGCTCGCGCTCTGGTTCACCAATCCGGCGACCGGTCAGACGGAGTTCGGCATCGGCGTCGGCACGCTCGTCCTCGCCGTGAACGTCGTGCTCCTGAGCAGCTACACGCTCGGCTGCCACTCGATCCGTCACCTCGTCGGCGGCGTCAAGGACGAGGTCTCGAAGTCGCCGATGCGGCACGCCTGCTACAACTGCTCGAGCGCGCTCAACGACCGGCACATGCTGTTTGCCTGGTGCAGCCTCTTCTCGGTGGCGCTGTCGGACGTCTACGTCCGGCTCTGCTCGATGGGCATCTCGCCGACACGAGGCTCCTCTGATGGCGGCGTATCAGAGCTACAGCTACGACGTGCTGATCATCGGCGCCGGCGGCGCCGGGCTGCGCGCGGCGATCGAAGCGGCCAACGAGCGGCGTGTCGGTCGGCCTGATCTGCAAGTCGCTGCTCGGCAAGGCGCACACGGTCATGGCCGAAGGCGGCATGGCGGCGGCCATGGCCAACAACGACGACCGCGACAGCTGGAAGGTCCACTTCGCCGACACGATGCGCGGCGGCCAGTACGTCAACAACTGGCGCATGGCCGAGCTGCACGCCAAGGAAGCGCCCGATCGCGTGCGCGAGCTCGAAGGCTGGGGCGCGGTGTTCGATCGCACGCCCGACGGCCGCATCAACCAGCGCAACTTCGGCGGCCACCGCTATCCGCGCCTGGCGCACGTCGGCGACCGCACCGGCCTCGAGCTGATTCGCACGCTCCAGGATCACGCCGTCTACACCGGCATGACCGTGCACATGGAGCACACCGTCATCGAGCTGCTGCTCGACGGCGGCCGCGCGGCCGGCGTGCTGGCCTACGACCGCGAGCGCGGCCGCTTCCACGTCTTCTCCGCCAAGGCGATCGTGCTGGCCACCGGCGGCATCGGCCGCGCCTACAAGATCACCAGCAACAGCTGGGAAGGCACCGGCGACGGCCACGCGCTGGCCTATCGCGCCGGCGCCGAGCTGATCGACATGGAGTTCATCCAGTTCCATCCGACCGGGATGGTCTGGCCGCCCAGCGTGCGCGGCATCCTCGTCACCGAAGGCGTGCGCGGCGAGGGCGGCGTCCTCAAGAACAGCGAGGGCCGCCGCTTCATGTTCGACGACATCCCGGACAACTACAAGCCGCAGACGGCGTCGGATCCGGAAGAAGGCTGGCGCTACACGCAGGGCGACAAGAGCGCCCGTCGTCCGCCCGAGCTGCTGACGCGCGACCACGTGGCGCGCTGCATCAACCGCGAGGTCAAGGCCGGGCGCGGATCGCCGCACGGCGGCGTGTTCCTCGACATCGCGTGGATCAAGGAGAAGCTCAAGGACTCCGAGGCGCACATCAAGCGCAAGCTCCCGAGCATGTACCACCAGTTCAAGGAGCTGGCCGACCTCGACATCACCAAGGAACCGATGGAGGTCGGGCCGACCACGCACTACGTGATGGGCGGCATCCGCGTCGATGCCGACACCCAGATGTCGACGATCCCGGGCCTGTTCGCCGCCGGGCGAGTGCGCGTCGGGCATCAACGGCGCCAACCGTCTTGGCGGCAACTCGCTGTCGGACCTGATCGTCTTCGGCAAGCGCGCCGGCGAGTACGCGGCCGAGTGGGCGCAAGGAACATCCCGCGCCGCGCGTGGACGATGGCGCTCGTCGAGCGCGGCGATGAAGGCGTCGCTCGCGCCGTTCGAGCGCGGCGACGGCGGCGAGAACCCCTACAAGGTGCAGGCCGACCTGCAGGAGACGATGCAGGCGCTCGTCGGCATCGTCCGGACCGAGAGCGAGATGCAGGAAGCGCTGATGCGCATCGCGCAGTCTCAAGGAGCGCGCAGCGCGCGTGGGCGTGTCCGGCCACCGCGAGTATCACGCCGGCTGGCACACGGCGCTCGACCTGCGCAACCTGCTGACGGTCTCCGAGGCGGTCGCGCGCTCGGCGATCGAGCGCAAGGAGAGCCGCGGCGGCCACTTCCGCGAGGACTATCCGGACAAGGTCGCCGAGTTCGGCACGATCAACATCATGGTCAGGCAGGGAGCCGGCGGCGCCATGGAGATCGGCCGCATCCCGATCCCGCCGATGCCGGATCACCTCAAGCAGGTCATCGAGGAGCAGAAGTCGTGAGCGAGCATCGGCCGACGATGGCGACCACAGCAACGTTCAAGATCTGGCGCACGCATCCGGAGAAGGACGGCACGTTCCAGACCTTCCACACCGAGGTCACCGACGGCATGGTCGTCCTCGACGTCGTGCACAAGATTCAGGCCGAGCAGGCGCCGGATCTGGCGGTGCGCTGGAACTGCAAGGCCGGCAAGTGCGGCTCGTGCTCGGCGGAGATCAACGGCAAGCCGCGCCTGATGTGCATGACGCGGCTGAGCCAGGTGAACCTGCACGAGCCGGTCACCGTCGAGCCGATGCGGGCGTTCCCGCCGATCAAGGATCTGGTCACCGACGTGTCGTGGAACTTCCGGGTCAAGAAGGGCATCACGAAGTTCAAGCCGCGCACAGCCCGACGCACCGGACGGCACGTGGCGGATGGCGCAGAAGGACATCGACCGCGTGCAGGAGTTCCGGAAGTGCATCGAGTGCTTCCTGTGCCAGGACGTCTGCCACGTGCTGCGCGATCACAACAAGCACGACGAGTTCATCGGCCCGCGGTTCTTCGTCTACGCGGCGAACCTCGAGATGAACCCGCTCGACACCGAGGACCGCGTGCCCGAGCTGAAGGACGAGCACGGCATCGGCTACTGCAACATCACCAAGTGCTGCACCAAGGTGTGCCCGGAGCACATCCACATCACCGACAACGCGATCATCCCGCTCAAGGAGCGCGTGGTCGATCGCTTCTACGACCCGATCACGCAGGCTGCTGCGAATCTTCCAGTGAGTACGGTAGGCAGGTCTAATTGAGACTCGAGCTGTCTGGAAGTTGGAGTTGGATGTTGGGCGTTGACGCGACCAACCTCGTAATCCCGATACGGTTCTGAGTTCAGCGCCAGGGGACGATGTGGCGCCATGTGGTCTTGTCCGGCTGTTTTCGCGCGGTACGTGGTTTGCCCCCTGTGGTCTCGTTCTTGGAGGAACAGCATGACCTGGTTTTTCTTTGCGGTGATTGTCGTGGCGGGCTTTGCCCTGCTGAAGGTCCGTCGGCGGCGTAAGGCGCAACAAAGCGACAGCAGCTATTTCGATTCGAAAGCGGCCTGAGCGGCCACGCCAGTCGCCTCAGATGGGGTCGGGGATGGCGCGTGTGAAGGCGACACCGGCGCGGTAGGTCGGCGTGGGTCCCTCGAAGATCGACCACGCGACTACTGCTACAGCCTTCACCGAGCCCCGTTCTGGCGCCAGCACGACACGAATGCGCTGTCGCGGCTTGAGGACGGTCGTACGAGCGCACCTGGGCTCCGCTGGCGACAGGTCAATCAGGGTCACCGGCTGACCGTCGACCAGCGCCTGCTCATCTTCTGCTGCGCGAATGCGCTGGCCCCGCCGCTCGGGTCTGCGGCGGAAGCGCGTATGCGAGATCGCTGAGCCAGTCCTGCGGATGCGCATCGCCAGGACCTGACGCGATCAATGTCCGCCGCCCGATCGGGCGGCAGCAGACGCACTTCGATTCCACGCAGATACCGCTCGCTGTGCAGCCGATCCATCAACGTCGACCCATCGCCGCTCGCGGCGACCGCCTGCTCGATCACGACGACCTCGGGCTGCGCTTCGCCGATCAGATTCGATCGCGAAGGTAAGGTTCGTGAGCGGCACCGCAATCACCTGACTCTGCTGACCCCCACGCGCATTCCATGCGGCAAGGAGCGACTCGGAGCCGACGAAGACGGTGCACGGATGTTGACTACTCGACGAAGCGGATTTCATATCTGTGATTTGTCATGCACAGTTTCGGAGCAAGAAGCCAGCCACGGAATCGGCGGCAGCCTAACCGATTGTGTTGCCGAGGCTTGTCACGAGGGCGTCCCGGCGGGTGTGCAGCGAAGAGGAATTATCTGGTCGACGAAAGGTCCAGCTCGCCCAGAAAGTCTAGCTTGACGGCTGATATCGCTTCACGCTTCCGCACCGCGGTTGGCTTCGAATGCGTCGGCCTGTTCGTGTGCGTGGTAAGACGATCGCACGAGTGGACCGGACTCCACGTGCACGAATCCGCGATCAAGTGCCGCCTGTTTGAGCGCGGCAAATTCGTCGGGATGGTAGTACCGCACCATGCGCGCGTGCTTGGAGAAGGACGCAGGTACTGACCGATGGTGAGGATCGAGACGCCAACGGTCGCAGATCGTCGAACACTGCGAGGATCTCGTCGGTCTCCTCACCCATGCCGACCATGATGCCGGTCTTGGTGGCGATGTCGGGACGGTGCGTGCGCGACGCGATCGAGCAGCTCGAGCGAACGAGGATAGCGGCCACCCGATCGCGCCATGCGATAGAGCCGGGGAACGGTCTCGATGTTGTGATTGAGCACGTCGGGCGACGCGTCGAGAACCGCACGCAGTGACGACTCGATCCCCTGGAAATCCGGAATCAGCACTTCGATCCGACAGCCAGGCACGCGCTCACGCGTCAGTCGAATCGTCTCCGCGAAGATGAACGCGCCGCCGTCGGCCAGGTCATCGCGATCGACCGACGTGATCGACCGCGTACTGCAGGCCCATGCGCGCGACCGCTTCGGCGACGCGACCCGGTTCGGCCGTGTCCAGTTCGTTCGGCTTGCCGTGCGCCACCGCGCAATACGCGCACGCGCGTGTGCAGACGTCGCCGAGGATCATGAACGTGGCGGTCCCGTGGTGCCAGCACTCGCCGATGTTGGGGCAGTGCGCGTCCTCACACACCGTGTTCAGCTTGAGGTCGTGCATGATCCCCTTGAGACGGATGTAGTTCTGCGATCCGGGGGCACGCACCTTCAGCCAGGCGGGTTTTGGCTCTTTCGGGCCGACAAACTGCAGGGGCGCTTCGACCGACATCATCCGACTATTTTACTCTGCGGTCTTGGTATCGACGACCTTCGAGGCCACGAAGATCTCGTGGCTGACACGCATTGACAGCATCGCTCGCCACAGGCAGGACGCATCAGCGCCATGGGGAATCTCGCGATCACCTGGCTCGGACATTCAACGTTTCTCATTCAGGACCCCCGGCGGGAAGCGGCTGTTATTGGACCCCTGGCTGGCGAACAATCCGGCGTGCCCTGACGCCCTCAAGAAGCCCCCGCAGGTCGACCTGATTCTCGCGTCGCATGGGCACGGCGATCACATCGACGATCTCGTCGCGTGCGCACGGGCCAGCGGCGCCCCGGTAGTCGGCATGTACGAGCTGTGCGACTGGGTCGAGCGCAAAGGGATCCAGCACACCGCGCCCATGAACAAGGGCGGTTCGCTGAACATCGCGGATCTGGTCGTGTCGATGACCGCCGCGAGCCACAGCAGCGGATTCGTCGAGCACGGCCAGATGGTCTACATGGGCGAGCCGTGCGGCTTCGTCGTCCGCCTGGAAGATCGACAGGACCATCTACTTCGCAGGCGACACCGACGTGTTCGGAGATATGCGGCTGATTGGAGAGATCTACCGCCCCGACATCGCGTTCCTGCCGATCGGCGATCGCTTTACGATGGGGCCTCAAGGCGCGGCGCGCGCATGCGCGTTGCTCGGGGTGAAGCAGGTCGTGCCGATGCACTGGGGAACGTTCCCGCTGCTGACGGGAACGCCGACCGCGCTCAAGCCGCTGGTCGAGCCGATCGGCGTTCAGGTGTTGGAACTCAAACCCGGGGAGACGCGTGGAGTGGCTTCTCGGTAGAAGAACTTTCGCGAGATACTGAATCCGATGTACCAGTCTTCGTTGTCGGACCCGCCGCGCGCGATTTGCGCCGGCGTCGTGCCGATGTTGTTCGAGAAATTGAGCTGAAAGACGTGGCCGCCAGCACGCTTCTCGACACCGAACGTCAGGTGATCGACACCGGGCGAGTATCCGATGCGCGGAATGTACTCGCCAACCACATAGACCGTCGGACGGACGCGAAGACGCCCGCCGATTCCGAACAGGAAGGTGTCGTTGTCGTCGGTGAGCTCGCTCGGCAACTGGTTCGAGTTGTTCACCCAGATCGGCTCGAAGTAGAGCGCGCCGTGGCTGCCCAGCTCGCGCGACAGCACAACGCCGAGCGCCGGGGAATAGCTGTCGGTGAAGTTGTCCGTGCCGTCCACCGTTGCGATCACGTCCAATCCGAACACGCCGTTGTCGCGCTGCTGCAACCCGCTGTACTGCGCGAAGAACTCGATCGTCCGGTTGCTCGTGCGGTAGATGCCGATCTGCGTGCCCCGCATGATGCCGAAGCGGTACTCGAGCCCGATTTGCGCGCCGCTGTCGAGCCCGAACAGATCCTCGACGAGGTCGCTGAAATCGCCTTGCCCAAGCGGACGCGCAAAGCGATGCGTGACGCGGAACGCGCTCTTGTATTTCGGAACACGCAACGTCGTCGGTAAGTTGACAACCGTGAAGTCGTGCTGCGAGGGTTGAAGATCGCGATCGGGGTCGTCCTCCTGTGCGAGAGCAAGGGCCGGGCAAGACAGTGCACACACTGCGGCGAGAATGACGAGTCTCGAACAAGTCATCGTTCAGCTCCTAGTTGTTGGGTGCACCGATCTCGATCCATCGCCTGATGACGAGAATCTGACCGGCTCTCGAGATAGGGACCGCCCAACGGCATGCGGACCCCGGCAATGGTGGAGCGCCCTTCGAGCTTGTGAATCAAGTAGCTGTTCTCGGGGTCGCCGGGGATCACGCGGACGGCACCGGGCTTGAACACGGCTCGGGACGTTGACGAGGTTGTTGTACGAGACGGCCGCAGTCAGATCGAGACCGTTGAACTGGCTTCCGAACGGCGTTGTGACAGTTGGTGCAGGCGGGACGCCCGGACGAATCGCCAGAACTGAAGATCTGCTGCTGAATGCTGCTGAAGGTCGGTTCGAGATTCGGCGTTGGTCCTGTCAGGTCCGATAACGCCTCGTCACACCCGACACTTCCGAGTGTCGTGACCACTACCAAGACGCAGTGGAGTAAACGTCTACGCATGGCCCTCCTTATCGCGCGGTCAAACTCCGCGCCGCTCAACTCCTGGCATCACTTGGTGGTTTGTGGACCGATACTCCGGAGGTAGTTGACGACGTTCCACATGTCGGTGGCAGTCATCTCGCTCCGATGGCCTTTCATCTCGGAGTCGCCGCCCACGCCGTTGGCGATAATCGCGAAGATCTCGCCATCGCTGGATCCGTATGTCCACTCGGCGTCCGTGAGATTGGACGGGCTTGGATCCTTCGGCGCGAGCGAGCCGTCGCCGAGCCCCTTTGGCCCGTGGCACTGCCGGCAGGCCCGCATATACGCCTGGCTACCGGCGGTGATGGATTTCGGCGTGGGTTGAACCGGATTCTTGACCGCGGCCGCCTTCGGATTGCCGCCCTTGGTCGCCTGAGCGAGGACAGATACCGTCGTGGACACGAGCGCAAGGCTCGCGACAACGATCGCGACGACAACGCCGGGCAAGGTCTTCGATTTGCTACCCATTCAACGTCCCTTCCCGCTGGACCGATCCAGCCATCCTTGACGGATCCGAGAAATGCCGGCGCTGAGCATCGGCAGCGACCCCGCCCAACCGGAGCGCGCCCCTTCACTGGTCTTCGGAGAGCGAACATGTCGTCTGGCCCAGGCCGGGCGTGCAACGGTGAGCAAAGCCGATGCCCGCCCAGGCGAGCACGAAATGGGCGGGAATCCTACTCGAACCTGGTACACCAGAGACCGAAAATTCAAGATGTGATCCAAAAAGGTGAAGCAAGAAATGGCCGAGTTATACTCCGTGGGTTACTGACGGAGCAGACCTGACCGTAACAGGAGAACGACGGCGTGGCATATATCATCTGCGAACCATGCATAGGCACGAAGGACTCGGCCTGTGTCGACGTTTGCCCCGTGGACTGCATCCATCCGCGGAAGGACGAACCTCAGTTTCAGTCTGCGGAAATGCTGTATATTCACCCCGACGAATGCATCGATTGTGGTGCATGCGTCCCTGCGTGCCCAGTCGAGGCGATCTTTGCGCTCGATGAAACTCCGGAAAAGTGGACGAACTTCATTCCGGTCAACGCCGCTTTCTATCAGAGGACGTAGCCTACAAACATATTCGTGAGCTCCGGGCTCACACGTCAGGCCAAGGGTGGGACCATGCGGATGTCGCGCCGGCTCGTCAGAACCGTTCAGGGGTTAACCTGCGCGGCAGCCCTGCTCGTTGGTGGATCACTTGCGCTGAACGCTGACACCGGCGGCGACGCCGATCTGCAGCTTCAACTCGGCTCTCTTCTCTACGACGAGACGCGCTACCAGGAAGCGCTCGTCGCCTTCACCGAAGCCGCGAAGAGCGACGATGCGCGTGTGGCAGTGGCCGGCCGCAAGGGCACCGTTCGTACGGCCCTGAAGGTAGCGGAGTTCCTTCGCGCACGACAGGAAGCGGAGGAGCTGGTCAAGGTCGCGGGCGAGGATCCCGAGGCCTTCGCACTTCATGCCGACGCCTTGTGGTCGGCCGGCCTGTTCGATGAAGCCGAGCGCGAGTACCGGGCGGCTGTCGACCGGACCCCCGGGTCGGCGCGCGCCCGTTTTGGTCTTGCGCGATCGCTGGCCGCGACCAGCAAACTCGAAGACGCGCTCGACGCAGCACTGACGGCCGCTGCGGCCGCTCCCCGCGATGGTGAGATTCACGCGCTCGCCGGTGACATCTACGAGCGCCTCCATCGCTTCGCGCAGGCCGCCAACTCGTATCGCAACTACATCAATCTGCTGCCCAACAAGGATCGCAGCGACAAGGCCGCGTGGGCGCGTGCGCAGGTCGAGTTCCTCGACTCGTTCGGCGACGTCGCACCGGTCGATATCGACGATGAGGATCTGGCGACGCTCCATACGCTGCCCTTCAAGCTGGTGGCGGACAAGATCGTCGTGCAGGCGCGCGTCAATGGCGGACGTCCGCAGGACTTCATTCTCGATACCGGTTCGGAAGAGAGCGTGCTGTCTCGAGAGACAGCGTCGCGAGAGCGGATTCGTCCGGTCACGTACACCTTGAGCGCCGGCGTTGGCGAGGTCGGGCTCCGCGGCCTTCAGCTCGCACAGGTCAAGTCACTCGATTTCGGCACGTTGCAGGTGCGCAATCTGCCGGTGCTGATCAAGAACCCGGCGCTCCGCGGAATCCCGAAGCGCGAAGGCGAGTCGTTCTCGCCGCTGTCGATCGGTATGTCGATGCGCATCGACTACAAGGAGCAGCTGCTCACCATCGGTCGCCACCTTCCGCCGATCAAGCCAGATATCAGCCTGCCGATGCGAATCAATCGTCTGGCGATGGTCCGTGGTCTCCTCAACTCGACGCACCCGGCGTACTTCGTGGTCGACACGGGAGGTGAGGTGATCTCAATCAGCTCAGAGACCGCGAGCAGCCTTCCGGCCTCGCCATTCCGTCGCATTCCGCTTCGCGTGTGGGGCACGTCGGGATGGGATCGCGAAGCGTTTCTCATGCCGGGCCAGAACCTCGACTTTGACGAGATCGAGTATCGAAACTTCCCTCTGGTCGTCCTGAACCTGCGCGCGCCGAGCATCCTGCTCGGCTTCCAACTCGGCGGCATCGTCGGTCACAAGTTCCTGGCGCCGTTCCGCGTCACCATGGACATGGAGCGGAGCGAGTTGCTGCTGGAACGTTTCTAAGAAGCACGAAGACCACGACGAGCACGAACACCACGAAGCGGGCGATTGCAACGCATGCGAAGGCTATAGCAGTCGTCGTGTGCCTGTCCGTGGCACTCCTGTCCGCGCAGGCGCCGACCGACTTCGCCGAGCGGTATCGCCACGCGTCGACGCTCTACAAGGACGGCAAGTACTCGGAGGCGCTGAAGTCGTACGTCCAGGCGTCGGAGTCACCAGACCCCGCGACTGCCCTCGATGCGCGCAAGGGAATCGTGCTCGCTGCGCTGCGCGTTGGAGAGTTCACACTCGCCCGGCGCACGGCGTCGGTCTTGTCGTCGAACGATCGCGATGCCGAAGCCTTGACGCTTTCCGGCGATGCGCTGTGGGCGGCGGGATTTTTCGACGAGGCCGATCACGAGTACGCGCGGGCGTTGGAAGTCGACGCCCACTCTGCGCGAGCACGGTACGGCATCGCCCGTTCGCTGAGCTCGCGATCGCGCCTGGCCGAAGCGCTCACCGAGGTCGAGGGTGCCATCGAACTGGCCCCGCTCGATTCCGACCTGCCGGCGCTGCAGGGAACCGTCCTCGAGCGGATGAGCCGGTTCGGCGAGGCTGCGAAGGCCTACGACGCGTACGCGAGCCAGTTGCCGAAGCGTGAGTCGGCGGCAATCTCGATCGCGCGCAGCCGCGCGTCCCTGCTGCGAAGCTTTTCGAAGCGCACGCCGCTCGACGTGGACGCAGAGGATGCGAACCGGACCCACATGCTTCCGTTCAAGCTGGTGAACAACAAGATTGTCGTCGTCGGACGACTGAACGGCATGCAGGTCGAGTGGATCCTCGACACTGGCGCCGAGCGCACGGGTATCTCGCCGGATCTTGCGAGTGCCGCCAACATCCGGACGGTGAGCACGACACTGACCGCTGGAGTCGGCCGGACGGGCGTTCGACTGATCCGCCTGGGGCGCGCGGACCGTCTCGAGCTCGGAACGCTGACCGTGCGCAACGTGCCGGTCGCGATACGGGCACCGGGGGTTGGCGGCGCGGCGCGCTGGCAGGGGCAAAGCCTGTCGCCGATCGCGCTGGGGTTCTCGGTGAGTGTCGACTACGGGCGCAAGCGAGTCGTGCTCGCGCGGACGCTGACCGATGAAGAACCGGAGACGGGTATCACGCTGCCGATGCGCGTCCAGCCGCTGCCCCTCATTCGCGGCACGCTCAACTCGACGCATCCGGCGTACTTCGTTGTCGATACCGGCGGGGAAATCATCTCGATCGGCTCGGACACAGCGGACCTGCTCGGCATGAAACCCACCCGGCATATTCCGATTCGTGTGCTGGGGATGTCGGGTCCGGACGAGGACGCATTCCTGCTGCCGGGTGTGGACCTCGACTTCGAGGGCGTGAGCCTGCGTCGCGTCGGTCTTGCCGTTCTGAACCTGCGTGCGCCGAGCGTGCTCCTCGGCTATCAGGTCGGCGGCATCGTCGGCCACAACTTCCTGAGCCGTTACCGTGTGTCTATCGATGTGCCGAGGAGTGAGGTGAGGCTGGAAGAGGCAAGTAGTTCACAGTAGGCAGTTCACAGCCCGGGCGGGGCCGTGAACCGTGAACTGTGAACTGCCGGATCAATCAGAAGTCGTACCCGATCCAGACCGAGAACTTCACCTTGCGGAACTCGTCGCTTCCGCCGTACGGTCGGAACAGCGCGTCCTCCCAGTCCCGGTTGAAGAGCGTCTTCCACGCCCAGTCGAAGTGAATCGGGAAGCCGAGCGCGAAGGTTTCGAGGCCCACGCCGTACGACGCGCGCGAGTCAACAAGGCGGAACCCGTCGACCACAACCGGTGTGCCGTAGACAGGGCTCTGGGTGATGCCCGTGAATATGAAGGTATTGATCGGGGTGTACAGCTCGCTGCTGTTGGACCACCACTTGAAGCCGCCACCGGAAGTCCTGGGTGGCGTCGAAGGCTGTCCGTCGAAGTGTCCTCCACCCATGTTGGCGAAGAACACGCCACGGATGCCGCCGAGCACCCCGATTGGCGTCAGCATCGCCTCGATCAACGGGAAGCGCAGCTCTGCGTTGAAGAAGGCTGTCGTGTCGCCGACGAACTGCAAGTATTCGTAGCCGCGCATCTCGGAGTTGCCGCCGAAATACATGAAGTTGGGCGCATCACCCCAGCTCTTGAACCCGCGGGCCCTCAGCGCCAGGAGGCCCGTCGCGCCGAGTTTCTTGTAGTAACGCGCGTCGACGTCGGTCGTCTGTCGCGAGAGCGAGCCGGCGATTTTCGGCGCGACCTCGTATCCTGCTCGCACCGTGCTCCCGGACAGCGGACCAAACTCGCGGAAGACGGTCGTCTCCTGCACGAAGGTCACACCGAGCGGGATGAACGTGCCCGAATTGAACAGCGGGCGACCATAGTTATCAACCTGATACTCCTCTGAATACCCCTGCAGGGAAGGATCGTTGAAGTTCTCGGTGTACTGCTGGAAGCTGCCGGTCAGTTCCACCCTGCGGTACCGGTTGAACGGCCAGATGCCGAAGGCCGAAAAACCGCGGATGGTGCGAGTCGCAATCGAAAGATCGCGATCGATGACGCCCGAGAAGGACGGGTCGTAGAAGACGCCTTCGAGGTTGCCGTAGAAGAATTGTGTCTGCGAGTAGCCCTGCAGCGCGTAATTGAAGCGGTGCGCGAGGTTGAGGTACGACATCGACAGCGTGCGGTACTGCGAGATCGACGCTGCGAAGATGCTGAACTGCTGGTCGCCGAGCACGTCGCTGAACGTCACTGCCGTTCCGCCGAAGATGTCGCCACCGCTCGTCACGCCGACGTTCACCGGCGGGCGCCCGTCCATGAACATCTTCTCGAACTTGCCCTTCTTCGCCTTGTTGTCGGCGACGATGGTGTGAGACAGCGGCGCCTGGAAGTCGATGATCGGCCCTGGTGCTCCAAAGTCCGAGGACGCCGCGGTCACGATCGGATCGCGGTTGTCGAGCGCGTGCAGCTCGTACTCGCCCTTGTAGTAAGTGACGATGCCGATCCTCGGATTCGCGGTGCCGTCCTTGAAGACCGTGGTGTAGAGATTGCCGCTTACCGCGTCGGTGTACTGCCGCAACTCGCCGTTCTTCAGATTGAGGGTCCAGACGTTGTAGATCTGGCCGTTGCGCGCCACGTCAGGGTCGATCGGCTGTGCGGGATCGGTTGCCGTCGACGGGAACACCAGCGTGTTCTCATCCAGGAACTGCGCCGAGGCATCGTCGTGCGTTCCGAACGTCAGTTGTGTCTTCTGTCCGGTGGCAACGTCCACGCGGAACAGCTTCTCGTTTCCGCTGACGCGTGCGATGTAGACGATGGATCTGCCGTCGGGCGCCCACGTCGGCGCCGAATCGGCGAACGCATCCTTGGTGACATTGGTGATCTCCCTCGTCTGCAGATCACCAACGAAGATATCTCCCGTGCCGTTTTGAAGCGCGGCGAAGGCGATCTTCCGCCCGTCAGGAGAGAAGTCCGGGATTCGGGGTCGTCCGTCAGGCGAGCATCGAAGCGCTCCTCGACCTTGCCAGTCAGCACGTTTTGAACGATCAGCGTTCGGCTCTTTTCGGTGCGCACGAAATACGCCAGGCGGTCTCCCGTGTTCGACCACGAGAACCATGGCACGGTGACCCAGCGGCCACCAGGTGTGACGATGAACTCGAAGCCGAGGCTCTGATCGAAGCCCTTGGTGAGATTTCGCACGACGCTGCCGTCGTGTGCGGAGACGAGCAGGATGTCGCCCTCGCGATCGCGCGCGTTGCCCGAGAAGATGGCCAGGAGATCGCCCGAGGGGGACGGTTCAACGGTGTAGGCGCCCCGGAACGGCGTCTTCTCCGGATTGGGCATCAGGTTGCGTCCGTAGTCGGCTGGCCGCTCCTTGTCCCGGAACGGCTTGAAACGATCCTTGAGGTATTTCTCGAACTCGGTGTCGAATTCATCCGCCGTGATCTTGAACGCTTCTTCGTAGGCGTCTTCGCCGCCGCCGATCACCGACTTGCGCAGCGAGAACAGGTATTGCCGCAGTCCTTCCTTGCCCCACTTCGCTTCGATGAACTCGAAGATGGCGTGGCCAAGGTTGTAGATCATTCGCGCGCCACCGACATCGCTGTATCCCTCGAGCTTGCTCATCTTCGGGACGATGTCAGCGACAGCCGCGTCGCGGACGGCCATGAGGTCGAGCGGACGCCACGCGCCCGTCATATAGTCGGCGAGACCCTCGTGCACCCAGAGCGGCGTGCTTCGGCGAACGAGTGTGGCCGGGATGATGTCGTAGTCGAACTGGTGCGTGAGTTCGTGCAGGATGAGCCGATAGAGCAGATCGGGCGGCTCGTCCATCGGCATCACGATGCGCTGACGGGTCGGCTCGGCAAATGCGCCGACGCCCTCCTGCGCCGCACCCGGAATCACGTTCTGCTGCTGGAACTCGCTGCTCGTCTGGAAGAGGATGAGCGGAACCTTGTGCGCGAGATCGTGTTTGAGCTCCGAGCTCACCTGCTGATATGCGCTCTCGGCATACCCGGCCATCCGCTCCAGGTGCGGTTCGATCTCGGGGTAGTAATAGATGATGAAGTGGTCCGTCTCGTACCGGAACCATTCGAACTTGTCGTAGCGAATCTGGTTCTTCCCGAAATACGGAACGTAGGGGGTCTGGGCTGCGACTGGTGCAGCGAAGGCCACGAACGCCAAGGCCGCCATCACCCGGAGCAGAATGCCGCACGAGGTGCGGGTGCTCATGTCAGTTCTCCTTGCAGGGATTCCGCCCTGCGCGTTCGGCACGCGAACCGGGTTGCGCGGCGAGTCGCGATCTTACCGCCGACCTAGTTACACTCGCAATCCGAGGAATTACCACCGCCCGAGCAAAGGATGTGCCTTGGAGTATCGCAGCAAAACGAATGGGAATCGACCCGCGCGCGTGGCTGCCGGCGCACACTGTCCTGTGTCTTCGTCCTCGACAGGTATACTTCGTGGGGGCCCACGTCCAGGAATTTTCCGACCCCCGCCCGGGTTCGATCTAGTGGGTCTCGGTATCGCCGATGTTCCGACGTCGCCAGCCTGCAGACGCTGACGCGTTCGGCGCGGAGGTTCTGCGTTACCTCGAGCCGCTGTATGCGACGGCCCTGAGGCTGACCCGGAACCGGGCCGATGCCGAAGATCTGGTGCAGGACACACTCGTCAAGGCGTTCCGCTTTTCGGACAAGTTTGAGCGCGGCACGAACCTGAGAGCCTGGCTCTCGACGATTCTCCACAACACGTGGAGGAATCGGGTGCGCGACGCGGGGCGAGAGGCCGTCGAAGTCGACAGCACCCGGCTCGAAGAGGCCGAAGCCGCGGCAGACGGTTCGGCTACGAACGAGACGCCCGAGCAACTCCTGCTCAGGAACACGCTGGACGGAGACCTCCGCGCTGCACTCGACGAGTTGCCGGACGTATTTCGGCAGGCGGTCTGGATGCGTGACGTCGAGGAGTTCTCGTACGCGGAGATCGCGAAGATGCTCGATGTGCCAATCGGAACCGTGATGTCGCGCATTTCTCGAGGGCGTCGGATGTTGCTCGACCAGTTGCGGAAGACGAGAGCTACTGCATGAGTGAATGTCGCCGGATCGGTGAATCGCTCGCGGCCTACGCCGACGATCTTCTCGAGCCCGCTGAACGCAGCGGCGTCGAGCGTCACCTGGCCGCGTGCCCCGCATGCCGGAGGCACGCTGACAAAGAGCAGGGAGCGCGACGTTTGTTACGGCGCTCCTCGGAGCAGTTGTTGAGCGAGCCGCTCCCTCCCGGGCTTCGGACTCGATGCGAGGCGCTGGCCCGCGAACGTTCGGTCGCAGCGCTCGCCAGGTTGGGTCCGTGGTGGCGCGTTCGTCTGGTTCCCGTTCTCCTCACCGTTGTTGTCATGATCTTCGGCGCGTCCGCGTTCCTCTCCGTTGCGACGCGTCGCTCGGACGCGCTCCTCGCCGCGCAGCTCACCGCCGATCATTCCAAATGCTTCAAGCTGCTCGGCCCGCCCGATGGCACGGCCGCCGATGCGCCCAACATCGAGCGCATGCTGTTCGAGCAGTACGGCTGGAAGATTCACGTCCCATCGTCGTCGGCAGAAGACGATGTGCAGCTGATTGGCGCGCGCCGCTGCCTCTACGGAGACGGACTCGTGCCGCACGTGATGTATCGCGTGCACGGTCAGGATGTCTCGTTGTTCGTCCTCCCTGGCACCGCCCGAAAGGCGGATGATCTCGTCACACTTGGCCATCGATCGCAGATCTGGTCGCGGGATGGGACGACGTTCGTGCTCGTGTCGGCTGCGGATGCTGGAGGGATGGCGAGCGCGTCCCGATATGTGATGAAAGAAGCACGATAGAGTAGGAGCCACAAGAGCATGCAGGACGATATGAATCCAGACGACGTAGGGCAGACGGAGGCGACCGGTCCGGAGCCGGCGGCAGAGTTGCCGCAGGAGCCCCGGAAGCCACAGTCACGCAAAGCCGTGTGGCTCGCGATGGGAGCCGTGGCCCTTGCGCTGGGGCTCATTTGGGTAGCTCCTGGCATCGAACCGCATGTCGATGAATCGGCACCGGGAACCGCCGAGTACCCGGGCGAGCCCGAGGACTCTGAAGCTGCTGGCAAGCCGGCAAAGCTCGATTTCACGCTCAAGGACATGCACGGTGTCGACGTGCACCTCGAGTCGTTCAAGGGGAAGGTCATTCTGCTGAACTTCTGGGCGACGTGGTGCGGTCCTTGTCGTGCGGAGATTCCGTCACTGGTCGAGCTTCAGGAGCAGTACAAGGACGATCTCGTGGTTCTTGGCCTGTCTGTCGATGACACGGCGGAGAAGCTGCTGCCGTACGCCGCTGAGTTCAAGATGAATTACCCGGTACTGGTGGGCAACGGACGGGAGGACGTGCAGGAAGCGTTCGGTCCCCTCTTTGGGATTCCTGTGTCGGTGATCATCGGTCGCGACGGCGTCATCGCGAAGAAACACTCCGGTATCGCGACGAAGGAACAGATCGAGCGAGAGATCAAGACACTGCTTTAGCCGGATCGCCAAGACGCGGCTGTAGTATGATCCGAACATGCTGAAAGGCTTCACGCATGCGCGCCTCGCCTGCGGCTGCCGTCTCGCATTTCGAGAGGGCGTCGAGGGGAGTCCTGTGACCGTCGTCATCGACGTGAAGGCTCCGGGGTGCGTGATCTCGCTGCACGTCCAGCATCTGCCGCTGTACGACTATCGCGAGGCGCTGCGTCCGCCGACGCGCTTCCTTCCCATCGAAGAAGAAGAGTTCGAAGAAGAAGGCTAGGACGATCGGCCGCCTGTACTCGGCACGTCGTGCATCGTGTTTGTGTGCCGTTCTGTACCTGGTTTGTGTCAGCACCAGTTCATCGCAAGTAAGTAACGACCAGCCGCCCTTCCTCGATGCGGGAGCTTCCGCAAGCCCGCGTCTCACTCGACTCACAGAAGAAATCGGATCGCGAGCTCGCGCAACAGCGCTCGCCAGTTTCTGGGCAGAGATTCGTCGCGACGGCTCGCCGCTTATTGAACCTATCCCCGGCGAGTCGAATTACTCGTGGGTCACGTTCCTGTGGCGGGCGGTCGGGAAGACCACGAACGTCGTGGTCGTGGACGGCGTCGCAGCCGGCATGGGTGGCGCCGATCCGACGAAGAGTTTGATGTCTCCTGTTGCCGGAACCGACGTGTGGTACCGCACGTACAAGGTTCGGAACGACGCGGCGTTCACGTACACGCTCTCGCCGAATGACAGCCTCGAGAAGCTTACCGGTCCGCGCAAGTCGAAGCCACAACTCGATCCGCTGAACCCGAACCGATCGGGGCCGCAATCGTCCGTGCGGCTGTCGTCTGCGCCGGTGCAGACGGAGAACGCCGCAGCACGCGCAGGAACGATCGCTCCGTCGAGCATCACCAGCACTCTTCTTCAGAACACGCGCAATCTTCAGATCTACACGCCGCCAGGTTTCACGGCGGGAGAGCGATATCCATTGTTGCTGGTGCTCGACGCCGGCGCGTATGCCGATAACGTCCCCGTACCAAGGATTCTCGATACGCTCATCGCCGAAAAGCGGATTGTGCCGCTCGTCGCGGTTCTCGTCGGGAACGCCAGTCGCAGCGAAGAGCTGCAGTGCTCACCACGATTCGCGGACTTCCTGGCGACGGAGCTGGTCCCGTGGATGCGCGAGACCTACGGCGCTGGAGCGAGCTCCGACACGACGATCGTCGCCGGCTCCAGCCTCGGCGGCCTGGCCGCCATGTTCGCCTGGTTCCAACATCCTGAAGTGTTTGGGAACGTCCTGTCGCAGTCGGGGTCGTACTGGTGGACGCCGTCGGGCGATCCACAGCCGGAGTGGCTGACTCGCCAGTTGGCCGCTGTCGCCAGTCGAGGGCTTCGCGTGTCGATGAGCGTCGGCTCGATGGAGATCCCCGAACAACGGGACACGAATCGCCGGTTGCGCGACGTCCTCGCGGAGAAGGGATACCTTCTCGACTACTCGGAGTTCAACGGGAACCACAGCTACGTTGGCTGGCGAACTGATCTCGCCAGGCGGCTCGTGAAGCTCGCCCCATACTCTTCCGGCCAACCGGGTCTCTGAACCGTCTGATTCACAGCCTACCAGACCACGCGTGAGGTGGCTGCACGCAATGGAAGGCTGAAGGCGGGGAATGCTCGCGTGGGCAGACCCGAGCCTGGACATCACGAAGGACGTGATCGCGATCGTGAATCAGCCGTAAGGCGGATTTACGGGAACTGGATTCGGAGGTCGGCGACGAGCGGCAGATGATCTGACGCCATCAGCGACAGGCGTGTGCGCGGCAGTTCCACCTTCACCACTTCAACCTGCCCTTCGTAGTAGATGTGATCGAGGTGCAACACTGGAAACACGCCGGGATACGTCCGCCGTCGTCGAAGGTGCGCGCGCAGGTCGATGCTCTGGAGCTGTTCGTTGAGCGTGGAGGTTGCGAGGCCTTTCATCCACTCGTTGAAATCACCGAGGACGATCTTCGGGCTTCCAACCCGGCGATCGTGCATGATGGCCTTGAGGCGTCCGGCCTGATGGCGTCGCTCGAGAAACGCCGTGCCGAGGTGGACGTTGTACAAGTGCATCAGGTTGTCGCCAAATGCCACGTCGACGCGTTGGCATCCGCGTGGCTCGCAGGTTTTCCACGAGAGGTCGTAGTGCGCGTGGTGAATGATCGGGTGGCGGCTCAGGACGACGTTGCCGAACAGGCTGCCGCGAAGGTGCCGCGTCGGCGCCATGACCCACCCCATGCCAAGAAGTGCGCCGAGCTCTTCCGCGTGACCAGGTGAGTGCGGCCCGGCGCCGATCACCTCCTGGAGCGCGATGAGATCCGGGTCGATCGTCCGAATGACGTCAGCGATGCGCGCCGGCAGCGTGCGTCCGTCCAACCCGCGGCAGCGATGGATGTTGTAGGTGGCGACGCGGATCGTCCGCTTCCGTGACTCGGTCATTTCTGTGAGCAATGTAGTTCAAAATGCAAACTGCAAAAGGCAAACGGCGAAATCGCGCCCGGGCCGTGTCCATTTGCATTTTGAATTCTGCACTCTGCATTACGTAAGATCAGCTTATGGCGAAGCTTAAGAGCGAACTCGAGGTTGCTTGTCCGTGCTGCGATGCCGTCCTCGTGATCGACCTGAACCTTCGTCGCGTGGTCAGTCACACGGTGCCAGAGCGCAGCGACAAGCCGGAGTTGAACGATGCGACTCGGATCCTCGAAGTGGAGGCGGCTCGGCGTGAGTCACTCTTCGAGCAGTCGGTCGCGGCTGAGAAAGGCCGGGATGATGCCCTCGCGCGCAGGTTCGAAGAGGCGCTGAAGAAGGCGAAGCAGGAGCCGGTGACGAGGCCCGTGCGCGATTTCGATTTGGACTAGATCGATCTCGAACTCGTTGCGGCACCGGCGGTGACTCTGGCGCGCCCCGAGCCAGCGCGGAAAAAACGCGCCTCCGGCCGCTGATCGGAGGCACACGTTTACCTTCCGCGCTAGTGGCAACAACCTCGCCATCTGGGTCGCCTCTGTCGCGTTTTTATCCACCTCGCCGATCGCGCTGCCTCGAGGGCGGGCCGTCGTCACCACCGGTACCGCAGGAGAGTCGTCTCGGGATGATGTCGTCAGCCAAGGACGCCAGCCGACCGGCGGCGCCTGCGCAAGCGCCACCTCATTGCGAAGCTGGAAATCGGGTGGAGCGATGCTTCCGCGGCGAGTTCCGTCCCCGCGTTCTGGCGGTCTCGGGTGATGGCCAGCGTTTTGAGCCGTGTGACGGATGTCGTAACGAGACGGCAACTACTCGCCGCGATAGCGATAGGAATCGAGCGGAAGCCGATTTCCGGCGTGAAGCGCCGGCGACGCCCGGACGGGTGGCGTCCTTGGCGTCGATCAGCCTTGCCGCGCAAATTCCTCGGGCAGCGGCATCCACCGGTCGCGACCCTTGTAGTACTTCCACGGCTTATGTCCATGCGCCTCGCGGAAGGTGCGATAGCGCCGACGCATCGCGTCGGCCTTCCGATCCGACGAGGCGATCTTGCGATGCGGCCAGTCGAGCAGCATCTGCTCGACCTTCCAGACGCTCTTCGTCGAGAGCCGCCAGTCGTACGTGCCCATCACGCGTAGGTCGACGACGGCGTACGCTTTGATGCGTCCAGTGAAGTCGATGTACGACTCGAAGTAGCTGAGCGCCAGGGCCCGCGGTGTCGCAAAGAGCGGCCGTCGCCCATGAAGCCCTGGGTCGCGTGAGCGCGCCACCGAGCCCCATCCGGTCGCCGTTCGGTACACGAAGATCACGTGATCGAGCAGATCGATCGACTCGAAGCTGAGAACGAGCGGCGGATAGTCATGTTGCTCGAGGACGACAGCGGCGAAGAGCGCGGCCTCGAGGCAATGCGCTGTGCCCGTCCTGACAACGCCACGAAAGCTGCGCAGCGTTTCGCGGCCGACCTCGGTGTTGTAGGGCAAAGCGTTGAGCCACGTCTGAACGGCCTCCGGCGTCCGCAGGCGTGCCACGAGACGGCGCTCCTTCGGCGTGAGCGCAAGTGCCGGCGGATCGACCGGGTCAGTGCGTGGGAGCGGGCGCGGCGCTGAGGTCGGCAACGAGTTCGGCCGGCGTCCAGGAATTGCCGCTGTGCGCGGTGACCAGGCGGCCCTCCGGATCGATGACGGCGGTTCGAAGGTTGTGCGTGATGTCGATGGCGTTCTGAGGATTGTGCTCGACGTACAGACCGAACTGCAATGCGAACTTGTTGACCTCCGTCGGATCGCCGGTGAGGAACGTCCATATCGCTGGATCCGCTTCACGACGGCGTGCGTGCGCTTTCAGAATGGCCGGGCGATCGAAACCGGGATCGAGCGTCACGGTGAGCAGACGCACGTCTGCGAGTGCTGGCGTGCTCGCAATGGTCTTCTGAATCGACGCGAAGTTCCTGTCCATCAGCGGGCAGAAATCCGGCAGCGGGCAGCGTGTGTAGACGAACGTGACGGCGAGCCGATGTCCCTTGAAGGACGAAAACGTGCGCGGCTTATTGTCCTGATCCACGAGCGACGCATCCTTCACTGATTGGCCTGCGGTCAGGATATCGGCCACCGGCGGAGGTGGCGGCGGCTCGGTGATCTCCGTGTGTCCTGTCTTCGTGAGCGACGACAGGTAGGCCTGGGTCTCTCCAACGACGAGCGTTGCGGTGACGAGATCGCCGGGTTGCTTGCCCGAGAGCAGCGTATCGTCCTTGACCGTAAACGGCATCGTCATCCCCTGCATGAAGCCTTTGATGTCCTCGTGCTTGATGACGACTTCGCGCCGCTCCGGGCGCACGGCGAGGATCTGGCCTTGCAGTTCGAATTGACGGAAGTTTGCGTCCGAAGCCCGGCTGCACGACGTCAGTGCAAGCAGGCTGATGAATGGAACCCAGAGGAGGCGCATCACGTCCACTGTAACAATTCTCCCACGACCGACGTGATATAACCCGCCTTTGCCCATGCAACTAGCGCTCGAACTCAAGCGGGTCAGGAAGACCTTCGGCACGACCGTTGCCGTTGAAGGGATGGATCTTACCGTGCCACGCGGCGCGCTCTACGGCGTGATCGGACCGAACGGTGCGGGCAAGACGACGTGCATCCGGATGATCATGTCGATCCTGTTTCCGGACTCGGGTGAGCTGTCGGTCCTTGGCCAGCGCTCCGCGCTCGAGGCCAAGGATCGCATCGGCTATCTCCCGGAAGAGCGCGGCGTCTACCGGAAGATGAAGGTCGGCGCCTTTCTGACCTACATGGCGCAGTTGAAGGGACTTGCTGGTGACGATGCCGCGTCGCGTGTGCCGCGCCTGCTTCAGGAGGTCGGCCTTCCTGGCGTTGAAAGCAAGCGCTGTGAGGATCTGTCCAAGGGGATGCTGCAGCGCGTGCAGTTTCTCGGCGCGATCATCCATCAGCCGGATCTGCTGATCCTCGATGAGCCGTTTAGCGGACAGGATCCGGTGAGCGTCCGCATCCTGCGCGACCAGATTCTGAAAGAGCATCGCCGTGGAGCGACGGTCCTGCTCTCGACGCACGTGATGGCCAATGCCGAGGAGATGTGCCAGCACGTCGTGATGATTCATCAAGGGCGCAAGGTACTGGACGAGGCAATGTCGGGACTGCGGCGGCAGTTCGATCCACGGACGATTCACTTCGAGCCGCTCGAACCGAACGCCAACCCGTCGAGTCTCTCGGGCATGAGTGGAGTGGAGCGCGTCGAGTCGGTTGATGGGACCTATCGAATCTCGCTGATGCCTGGAACAGATCCCGCCGTCGTCATGGCGCGGCTGGCAACGGCGGTTGCGCCCGCACGCATCGAGCTGGCGCGTCTCAGGCTCGAGGACGTCTTTGTGCGGATCGTGGCGGAAGGGGAGCACAGCGATGCTGTTTCCCGGGCGTTGCGCGCCAGCGTGACCGCCCCGGGGCCGGAGGGAGCACTGGCATGAAGCAGAGCGTCAGACGGATCGGGCTCGTTGCCGGCCGCGAATTCCTCGCGGCCGTCATGAACAAGGGCTTCATCGTCGGCCTGCTGCTCATGCCGGCGATCATCGCGCTCCTGGTCGTGGTGTTCCCACGAATGCTGAACCGAAACGTCCCGCCCGTTCAGGGCGAAGTGGCCGTCATCGATCCAACCGGTCAGGTGTCCGGTGCGCTGCGGAGTGCGCTCGCGCCAGACGCCATTCTCGTTCGGCGACGTGAAAGCGCGCAGCGCGCGCTCCAGAACGCACCCGCTGTCGTCCGCGACGCGGCCACTAGCGACACGGCGATGGAGCGGGCGGTCGGTGTCCCGCCGCAACTCACGATCGTCGAGCGTCCTGCGAGCGCCGATCTTCAGCAAGAGAAACAGTGGTTGACCGCGCCCGTTGCCGCCGATGGCCTCCGTCACCTTGCGCTCATCGTCATCCAGCCCGATGCCGTCGTGGCCGCGGCAGGGCGCACAGAGTACGGTTCGTATGAGTTGTTCGTTCCCGAGAACATCGACGACCGCATCGAAACTGAGCTGTATGACGCGATCAGGGAATCGCTGGTCGCGGCGCGGATTCGCGCACACAACCTGAATCGCGCCGAGGTTGAGGCCGTGACGAGGGTTCGCCGCGCGGCGTCGGTCACGGTGGCGGTTGGTGTCGAGCGCCGCACGAACCTGGCGTTCAATCGTGCGCTGCCGTTCGTGTTCGCGGGGCTGCTGGTCTTCGGTGTGCTGATCGGCGGCCAGACGCTGCTGACGCAGACCGTGGAGGAAAAGTCGAATCGCGTCATCGAAGTGCTGCTCTCTGCGGTGTCGCCTGTCGAGCTGATGGCCGGGAAGATCCTCGGGCAGATGGCGGTCAGCATGCTGGTGCTGGCGATCTACATCGGCATCGGGCTCTTCACGCTCATGTCGTTCGCGATGATCGGCCTGCTCGATCCGGTTCTGATTCTCTATCTGGTCCTGTTCTTCCTCATTTCCTATCTCCTGTTTGCCGCCGTCTTCAGCGCCGTCGGTGCTGCCGTGAACGAGATGCGGGAAGCGCAGTCGCTGATGACGCCGGTGATGCTCATGCTCATGGCGCCCTGGATGTTCGCAACGGTCATCGGACGCGAGCCGAACTCGACGTTCGCCGTCGCCCTCAGCTTCATCCCGCCGGTCAACACCTTCGCCATGATGATCCGACTCGGATCAGCCACGCCGCCTCCGACTTGGCAGGTGCTGCTCACCATGCTCGTGGGCCTGGCGGCGGCGTGCGTCGTCACCTGGTTCGCGGCGAAGATCTTCAAGGTGGGCCTGCTCATGCACGGCAAGGCGCCGAACATGTCGACATTGATACGATGGGCTCGAGCCGCGTGAATGTCTGCCTGGATCGGGACCTCTGGCTACAACTACCCGGAATGGAAGGGAAGCTTTTATCCCGAGACGCTGCCGGCGGCGAAGATGCTGCCGTACTACGCTGAGCGCTTTCCGACGGTCGAGATCAACTACACGTTCTACCGCGCACCCAACGAGAAGATTCTCGCGGGCTGGAACTTGGCGACGCCCGAGCGGTTCAAGCTGACGCTGAAGGCGCCGAAGCGAATCACGCACGACAGCCGCCTGCGTGATTCCGGCGATCGCGTCCGGCAGTTTCTCGAAACGGCGTCTACCCTCGGTCCGAAACTCGGCGCGCTGCTCTTTCAGCTCCCGCCCAACCTGAAGAAGGACCTCGCGCTCTTCGATGCGTTTCTGGAGACGTTTCCTCCGCGCGTCTGCGCGGCGTTCGAGTTCCGTCACACCTCGTGGCTCGACGAGGAGGTCTACGCGCGTTTACGAGAGAAGAACCTGGCGCTCTGCGTGGCTGACAGCGAAAAGCTCTCGACCCCCGTCGAGATCACGGCCGACTACGCCTACTTCCGCCTTCGAGATGAGGGCTACGCGGCTGACGACATCGCGCGCTGGGCCCAGACGATCACCGAGCGGACGTCAGCGTGTCGCGAGGTCTTCGTGTACTTCAAGCACGAAGAGGAAGGGAAGGGGCCGGAGTTTGCGCGGATGCTGATGGAACAGCTGCGTGTGACGTAACGAACCGGACCACCTGCTCTTCAGCCCAATAGCCGTCGTACCCGTCGCGAGCGTGCTCGACGAACGCACAGTGCCCGCCATGCGGCGTCACGATCGTCGTCACGCGCGAATTGCCTCTCACTGCCGGATCGTGAAACGGTCCGACCGGCACAAACGGATCATCCGCGGCGGTGAGAATCAGTGCCGGCACCGCGATCCGATCGATCACCCGCATGGCACTTGCCCGATAGTAGTAGTCGGCCGCATCGCGAAAGCCGTGATGCGGGGCGGTGTAGGCTTCGTCGAACTGGCGGACCGTCCAGATGCGACGTAGCGGTTCGAGCGTGAAGACACCGGGCACGACGGCAGCCTTCCGTCGCATGCGCGCCTTCAGCCGCCGAACGAAGTTCCACTGGTAGGCCACGTTTGCTTTCCGCTCCAGCGCCTTCACGCACACGGCGAGGTCCATTGTCGGCGAGACCGCGCAGACCGCTTTGAGCTGCGGAGGAGCTGCATCACCGAGATCGCCGGCCAGCTTGAGTGTCAGGTTGCCACCAAGCGAGTAGCCGGCGACAGCGAGTGCACGGATGCCGTCTCGTTCAATCAGCTCGCGCAGGACGAAGAGCGGGTCGTTCGTCAGGCCCGAGTGGTAGAGACCGCGCGACAGATGCTCGGTGTCCCCGCAATTGCGCTGATTGAGCCGCACGACATTCCAGCCTCGCGCCCACGCCTTGTCCGCCATTCCCCCCATGTAGTGAGCGAGGCTCGAGCCTTCGAGGCCGTGGAGCAAGATGAGCGTCGGATGCTCCTGCGGCCGATCGTGCCAGTGGCAATGCGCCAGCACACGCGCGTCGGCGGCGACATCGAAATATCGCGCGACGGGCGCAGGGAGTCGTGGGAAGCCTCGCGGGTTACCCCAGGCGAAGAGCGTCTGCAGATGACCCCCGGAGAATCGGGGCCGGAACTCGTGTTGAGTGAAGGTCACGCGGATGTAATCGTCGGTCGTCGCGGATGCGGACGCACATTTTGAGCTTATCATCACGAGATGCCTGAATCGGTCGACGCCTTTCTGCTGCAGCACCTCACCACTCGACTGGTTGACGAGTTCCCGGTACAGGTCGAGAAATGTCTCCACGTCCTGAGTGAGGATGACCTGTGGTGGCGGCCTCACGAGCAGTCGAACGCGGTCGGCAATCTCGTCCTCCATGTCGCTGGATCGAATCGCCACTTCCTCGAGCACGTCATCGGTGGTGTGCCGTTCGCTCGCGATCGCGACGCCGAGTTTGCCGCCCGCGGTGGACGCACGAAAGCCGATCTGCTGGAGGTCTGGAAGGACGTTGCGGGACGAGTGAGCAAGGTCCTTCACGCGCTCACGCCGGATCGGCTCGCGCAGGTCACAAGCGAAAAGAACAAGTCCGTTGCGGAAGTGCTTCTCCACGTCACTCACCACAACGCGCTGCACATCGGCCAGATCGTCTGGATCACCAAGCTGCGCCGGCCTGGGACGATCCACGAGCTCCTGCGACCCGCGTCGCCGCCCTCGCGCTAGATCGTCAGCGTCTCCTATTGACATTCGATAGGAGAGGCGGCACACTCACCTTCGTATAGACATCCGATACGAGGGCACCGATGTCACAACCGCGTGCGAGCCTGCTGCAAGGCACGCTCGATCTCCTGATTCTGAAAGCGCTGTCGGCCGGTGAGCTCCACGGACTTGGCGTCTCTCGACGCATCGAGCAGATCACCGGCGGAACGTTTGTCGTCCAACCGGGCTCGCTCTTTCCCGCGCTGCATCGCCTCGAGGAATCGGGTTGGTTGACGTCGATGTGGGAGGCGTCGGAGAACAACCGGCGGGCGAAGTTCTACACCCTCACGAGAGCCGGTAAGCGTCAGCTTGGCGAAGCGACGGAGCAGTGGAACCGTGTTGCGCTGGCGATGACCAAAGCGCTGGAAGCCTGACGTGTTCGCTCGCGCCCGATCGTTCCTGCGAAACGTCCTGAGCCGCGATCGCGTCGAACGCGATCTCGACGACGAACTGCAGGCAGCGCTCGACCTGCTCATCCACGAGCAACTGGAGAAAGGGAAGTCGCCGGCGGACGCCCGCCGCGCGGCCCTGCTCACGCTTGGCGGTATCGAGTCGGTAAAGGTTCAGGTCCGCGACGTGCGCTCCGGCGCGTTCCTCGACACGCTGATGCAGGACCTGCGCTATGGCGCAAGGACCCTCGTCCACGATCCTGTCTTCACGTTGACTGCGGTCCTGTCGGTGACGATCGGGATCGGCGCCACGACGGCCATCTTCACTCTCGCCAACGGTCTGCTGCTGCGATCTGCCGCAGGTGTCAGAGACCCGGGTTCGCTGGTGGATGTCGTGCGCGTCGAGCGCAGCGGGGCACCGGGTGTCTCTTTACTCTCGTATCCGGAATACGCCGATATTCGCAGAGGGGCGACGACGATCGAGGATCTCCATGCTTACCAGCTCTTGCTGGAAGCGTCTGAGCTTACGGGTCGGCACTGGCGGCGCCGAGCGTGCCTTCGTGACGGCCGTCTCCACAAACTTCTTTCATGCGCTCGGTATCCAACCGGCTGCGGGCCGCCTCTTCGAGGTGGCTGACAGCGAGCAGGCGGGAGCGAGTGCGCTCGTCGTCATCAGCGATCGGTTCTGGGATCGCCGCTTCAGCCGCGATCCCCACATCATCGGTCAGTCGTTCAGGATCAATGGGTACCCGTTTACTGTTCTCGGCGTCGCGGCCCAGGGATTTGCCGGGACGAGCGTGACGGCTCCCGATCTCTGGATACCGCTGGGTATGCTCGCGGCGATCAAGCCGGAGGACAGCAACCGCTTGATGACGGGCCGTCAGGTGGGTTGGCTCGTCGTGAGTGGCAGGCTGCGGCCGGGAACATCGAGGGCCCGGGCGTCGGCGGAAGTGGCAGCTATCGGCCGTGAGCTCGAGCGCGCGTATCCCCAATCAGACCAGCCCCCGCCGGGCATTGCGATGGACGGGCTCGTCGATCAGGCGTTCGGTGGCTTCGTGTGGAGCGTCGAGACCTCATCGCCCATTCCATACAGACTCCGTCTCATCGCGGCTGGTTTCCTGACTGTTCTCATGGTGCTCGTCTCAACGGTGCTCGTGATTGCCTGTGCCAATGTGGCCGGGATCCTGCTCGCACGCGCAACCGCGCGCCGCCGCGAAATGGCAGTTCGCGTAGCGAGTGGTGCCGCTCGTGGGAGATTGATCCGGCAACTATTGACGGAGACAACACTGCTGTTCGTGTTTGGCGGCCTGGTGGGTCTGCTGCTGGCACGGGTCCTGACATCGCTGCTCGTCTCGCTCCTGCCCGCGTTTCCTGTTCCCGTCAGCTTGTCGGTGCCACTCGATCAGCGTGTCGTGGCGTTCTCGCTCGTCGTCTCCTTCATCGCGGCAGCGATCGCCGGCCTGGCGCCCGCGCTGCGTGCCTCGAGATCCGACGTGGTGTCAGCTCTGAAAGACGACGTGTCCGCCACACCAGAGCGATTGTGGCTGCGGCATAGCTTCGTCGTGGCGCAGGTCGCGTTCAGCCTGCTCCTCGTGATCGCGGCGGGGCTCTTTGTGCGCGCCCTCGAGAACAGACGGTCTCTCGATGACGCGTTCGATCCGACCGGTATCGATACGGCATCGATCGATCTCTCGATGGCGGGATACACAGAGGCGACTGGCCAGCAGTTCTCGAGTTCCCTGATCGAGCGCGTTCGGGCGCTCCCCGGTGTCGTGAGCGCCACGATCGCCGATCGCGCACCAGGCACAGGAGGAACAATGCTGGGGGGCGTATCCGTACCGGGCGTGAGCCCTCCTCCGCGGTCGGCCGTACTTCGCTCTCAAGTGGACGCTGTCATACCTGGCTACTTCGGCACGCTCGGCATTCCCATTCTCAAGGGGCGCGATTTCACGGACTTGGACCGCAAGGGCGCCGAGCCAGTGGCGATCCTGGGTCGGAGAGCCGTCGAACAGTTCTGGCCAGGTCGAACCGGCGTCGGCCAGTTCATCATCGTCCACACGCTGGGCCCGGGTGCGCAAACGGCGCCTGTGCTGATGCGTGTCGTCGGAGTTGTGAAGGACGTTTCGCGGGAAGGGCGGCCCGACATTTACGTGCCCTTGCCGCAGCACTATCACCCGACGTTGACCATCCTCGCGCGACGAGGCTCTGCCCGTAGCGTGACGAACGAGTTGCGCGACACAGTGAGCGCATTGGATGCCGACCTGCCGCTCCTGTCCGCACAACCGCTGGAAAGCCTTGTCAACGGCCCGATCGAGACACAGCTGCGGGTGGCCGTCACCGTGGCCGGCGTGGTGGGCGTGGTCGGCCTGATGCTGGCGGCCATCGGGATCTACGGCGTCACGGCGTATTCAGTGTCTCGGCGCACGCGCGAGATCGGGATTCGGCTTTCGCTCGGAGCGCGAAGCGCGAACGTCGTCGGCCTGGTGCTGCGACAGGGAATGTTCCTCGTCGCGACCGGGGCCGGCATAGGCCTGCTTCTTGGCCTCGCGGCGGGTCGGCTGGTCATGGGGCGCGGATTCGGTCCGGGCGTCGAGGTGCCGCCTTTCGACGGTCCCACGTTCCTGGGGGCCGCGCTCTTGTTTGCGGTTGTTGGTCTCGTCGCTTGCTATGCGCCCGTACGGCGGGCCGTGCGCATCGGCGCTATGGACGCGCTTCGCTACGAGTAAATCTGTGAAGGTCTGTGAAGGGGTCTGACCCCGCTTAGTTGGCGAGCAGGAGTTCGAGCGGCGACGAGACGCCGCGGCGGGTTTGAAGGCGCTGCGACGTTGACCGGAATCGTTGCTCCGCGCGCCGGCGGAGACGCCGCATCGCCCTGAAACTCAGTGGCCACTGGCGCTCGACGGACCGTCGAAACCGCCGGCTGAACATCGCTGGCTGTGCCGATATGACTATGGCCAGCATGCAGTGGCAGTTTCGGCGAATCAGATCGAGGCAGTCGCTGGTTTCCGCGCCCGCCGCTGCGCGCTCGCGATCGAGCACGACGTCGATGAAATTCACGAGACGCGCGGTCAAGTCGTCGACGGTTCCTGCCTCTGCTGCGAGCGTGAAGAGCGTGTGGTGTCCGTTGACACGATCGGCCGTGACGTCCTGCAGGTCGTCGAGCAACTGAAGGAAGACGCCATAGCCGAACGCGAAGCGCTCCTGGTCGATGGTGGCGTCACCCACGACGAGGTACAGGTCGGCAAGGACTGACGCGCCGCCCTTGGCGAAGCTGATCTCAGACAACTCGGATTCCGGCAGTCTCCGACCCTGCTGCCGCAGGCTATCGACCTGCCCTCGGTGTATCGCCAGGATGCTGTCCCAGACGTCGGCGTACCGGTCGCGTGGAAATTCCTCTTCGATCTGGGTCACCAGGGCATACGCGTTCGCCTCCGACCTGTCTCTCGCCATCACGTGGTGACCGCACAGGCGTTGGCCGAATCGATCGTTGAACGCACGTTTGTCGTCCGCGGACCGATCACGCGCGTCAAGCACGTTGTCGGTTACCGGGTAGAGCATGCTGTACGCGAACAGACCCTGGGTCAGGCAAACGGGAACACCGAGCAGCATCTGAAGGTTGTTGCCGATCCAGACGTTGCGCATCGCCTGCCACAGATCGTCGAGTTGTGATGACGAATCGAATGCGCGTGCCTGGCGGGCGAACGCGACGGACGATTCGTAAAAGGCATCGCCGAACAGCAGACGACGGTAGCCGTTGGGCCAGCCGAAACGGCGCTCACCGAAATCCTGCAGTGTGGCGCGCAGGCGATCTCGCCACGCGCGTTGCTCGGTTGTCTGTTCGGGGTGCTCGTCGACGCGAAGCGCGATCTCGTCGATCAACTGGCCTGTAGCGCTGGCATTTCGCCACTGCTGCCATCGGGTAACGTCAGGGCCGAGTCGCGGCAGCTCGGATCGCGTTGCGTTCCACGCATCGAGGCACGCGTCCCGAAGCGGCACGAGCCGATCGCCGAGAGGTGACGCGTGCTCGACGCGGTTCGCAATCAGGGTGCTCATCGATGCCGAAGGACTCGGCATCAACTACGCACTGCGATCCTGAATGTTCCCTACACGAACGGGTTCTCGTCAGCGCTTGGACCGTACATCGACGGAAGTGGCACGTTCTGAATCCGCAAGTAGACGCTCAACTGACCGCGGTGGTGAATGAGATGGCTCATGACGAACGATCGCCACACCGCCGCCTTGGGCATCGAGAACAACGTCTTGCCATCGTGTTTGAGCGTCCATGGCGCCATGAGCTCGGCGTCCGATTTCGCCACGAGCGCGGCGCGGGTACCCGCGACGTGTCCGTCGAAGAGCGCGAGGAGCGCCGCACCGTTCGTGACCGCGGGCAGCTGTTGCCCGCCGCCGAGATCGAGCTCCGACTGATTGATCGTGATCGATCCCCACATCGGAACCGTCGCGACGTGTTGAGCGAGCTGGCCGAGCGTGTACGACTTCTCGTGCGGCTTCCAGCCGAATCGCTCCTCCGGTACTCGCTCGAGCAGCTTGCGCGTCACGGCCATCTCATGATCGAACTCGGGCAGCAGCGAATCGACCATCGCCATGATCAGGCTCCTCCTGGCCGTCCGAAGTTCACGCGCGGAAGCGCCTCGGCTTCTTTCGGCGCGTCGAAGAGCGCGTGCTCCTTGAACCCGAAGAGCGATGCCGTGATATTCGACGGGAACTGCCGCCGCGAGGTGTTGTACGCCTGCACACGCTCGTTGTAGCGCATGCGCTCTACCGCGATTCGATTCTCCGTGCCCGCCAGTTCGTCCATCAGCCGGGCGAACTGCTCGTTCGATCTCAACTGCGGATAGTTCTCGACAACGACGAGCAGTCGAGCGAGAGCGGCAGTCTGTTCGTTCGCCGCCTGCATCTGCTGCTCCGGCGTCGTCGCGCCCGCGAGCTTGGCGCGCGAGTCGGCGATGCGGCCGAAGACGTCCTGCTCCTGCTGCGCGATGCCCTTGACGGTCTCCACGAGATTCGGGATCAGGTCATTGCGGCGCTGCAGCTGGTTCTCCACCTGCGCCCACTGCGCCTTGATGCCCTCCTCCTGACCGACGAACGTGTTGTACGAGCAGCCAGTCGAGCCGACAACGACCAACGCCAGCCCGACGGCAAGGCCTGCCTTGCGAATCCACGTCATTGCAGCACTCCTCATCACCAGTCTCCAATCATCTACCAGGACCCGCCACCACCGCCGCCACCGCTGCGGCCGCCACCGAATCCACCGAAGCCGCCAAAGCCCCCGCCAAATCCACCACCGCGGCCGAACCCACCGCCGAACCCGCCACCGAACGGGCCGATACCACTCGACCATCCGCCACCGCCACCCCAGCCGCCGCGGAAGCGTCGCCGTCCGCGCATGCGGCCCGCAATGACGTTGATGATCATGAACAGCACGAACAGCGCCACGATCCAGCTGCCGCCAGAGCCCGCCTGCGGCGCGCTGCGTCGCCGCTCCGGCCTCACGCCCTGGAGCGTGACGTTGCGTCCCTGGGCGATGCGACTGATCACGCGCTGCGTGCCGGCGAGTATTCCCTCGCCGTACTCGCCGCGCCTGAAAGACGGCGCCATGTCCTCGCGACTCGTCTGACCCGAGAAGCCGTCCGTGATGAACTGTTCGAGCTCGTAGCCGACTTCGAACCGCACTCGCCGCTCCTTGATCGCCACGAGAATCAGCAGTCCGTTGTCGCGAGCCGCGCTCGCCGATCCCTCGCCCGTGGTTCTCGAACATCTTCACCGCGTACTCTTCGATCGTTCCGTACGGTGCGAAGGTGTCGATCGTCGCCACGATGACGACATCCCCCGTCGTCTGCTGGAGCGACCGGATCAGCGAGTCCAGTTCTCTCGCGCTCGCACTGTCGATGACGTGCGCGAAGTCGTTGACCGGTTGCGTCAGCTCCGGCGGAAGCGATTGCGCCTGCGCGGGTGTCACCGCGAGCACGCAGACGCACAGCGACGTGAAGCAGCATCGCAGCTCCCACGCGTGGGAGCTGCCGACCGCAGATGGCGTGACATTTCTATGCGCGCCATCCGTCGACAGCACGTGCGAGCTGTTCGACTGCGGCCAGGTATTCGGGAAAGAGACGTGACGGATCGGTCGCGGGAACACCGGCTCGACGTTCCAGGTTCAACATGTCTGCGACCAGCTCCTCGGGTATGCCGACGGCGCGTGCGCCGGCACGCGTCACTTCGCTCCTGTTATTTGTAGTGACGCGATTCAGACGGGCAACGTTCCGAAGGAGCTGGGTGAACGCCGGCGCCGAGGTCGTCACCAGCTCGGCGACGTCGGTCGGCCGGCCACCCGACTCGATGAAGGCCTCCCGGAGGTGAACCAGATGACTCTTGGCCTGCTGTTCGCACGCCCGGCGCACTCGTCAGATGCAATCGTGGCCGAGCTGAAGGGATTGTCACCGTAAACGAGTTCATGCGCGCGGATGATCTCGCCGTATTCGAGCGGAAAGGTGTCGAGCGATCGTATGAACTCCTGCGACGGCAGGATGAGCGGCGTGGCAATGTGGGCCCGGCTCCAGCGCCGCGCGAACTGTGCGCACGACTGGAGATCCTCCGCGGTCAGGCTGCTCACGAGCGCCAGGCATGTCAAGGGCGTATCGGTGTCGCCTTCGATTCGCGGTCCGTATGCGACGACGGCGAGGAGGCGAGTGCCGAAGACGTTCCGCAGATCACTGACGAGGGAGTCGGCCGAAGCCTTCCACGTTGAAGTCATGAGCAATCTACGACCCGTCCTCGGTCCTCGGTCCCCTGTCCACGGTCTACGGTAGTTTCATGGTTAAGGTTCAGAGACCGAGGCACTGAGCTGAGCTGAAGACCGTACAATACAGCTCATGCGGCTCCGCGAGCTGAACATCGGGTGTGTGGGTGGCGGCACAGGTTTGCCGAGCCTGATCGGGGGCCTCAAGATCAACCCGTGGTTGCGCTTGAGCGCCGTGGTCACCATGTTCGACAGTGGCGGCAGCTCGGGACAGCTTCGTGATGAGCTCGGCGTGTTACCTCCCGGTGACGTGCTCAAGTGTGCGCTCGCGCTGGCGCGCAACGAGCGCGAAGCGCGGAGCGTGCTGTTGTCGCGACTGCCCACGCTCGAGCAGCACGATCGGCTCGCCGGACATACCGGCGGCAACCTGCTGCTCTCCATGATGGAAACCTACAGCGGCGACTTCCTCGCTGCGGTCGATGGGCTGCGCGGTCTTCTTGGATGCCGTGGACGGGTGTTTCCGGTCACCGTCGAGCGCGCGTCGATCTGCGCCGAGTACGCGGACGGTACGTCCACGCGTGGCGAAGTCGAAGTGGACGCGGGGCAGGCGAGCGGGCACGAGGTCAGACGGATCTGGCTCGAACCTCAGGTGTCCATTCATCCGGTGGTGGCCGAGGCGATCCGTTCGTTCGATGCCGTCATCATCGGGCCGGGGAGTTTCTTCACCAGCCTGATGCCGCCGCTCCTGGTGCAAGGCGTGAAGGAAGCACTGATGGAAATGCGCGGTCCGATCGTCCTCATCTCCAACCTGCTCACCGAAGGTAGCGGGATGGAGGGCTTCACCGCTGCTGATGCTGCGAAGTGGGTGTCTCACGCGATTGGCCGCCCGGTCGACGTCGTCATCGCCAACACGAGCCGCTCCTCGTCCGAGATGCTGGCGAGATACGCGGCCGAGCACAAGACGCCATTAGAGCTTGGCAATCTGGACTCGAGAATCGAAACGGTTCTTGGGCCGTTCTGGAAGACCGAGATCGCGCGTCACGATCGGCGGCGATTGTCGTTCGCGGTCTGGTCCGTGTTGAGCGCAAGGCTGCTGCGCGGTATTCCCGAAGCGATGATCAGTCCGGCAACGCAAACGCAATGATGTTGGATCCGGACGCGATCGCGACGTACTGCTTGCCGTCGAACTGATACGTCATCGGCGACGCCTTCCAGAGCTGACTCGTCTGGAAACTCCACAGCGGCTGTCCGCTCGTCGCGTCAGCGACCATCAGTGCGCCGCTGTCTTCTCCGAAGAACACCACGCCGCCCGCGGTGGAGAGCACGCCACCCCACGAATTGACATCGCCTGACTGCGGCAGCTCCCACTTCGGTTTGCCGGTGTTGATATCGATGGCGCGCAGAACGCGCTGCGCTGGTTCATTCGGCGCCGGTCCGAACGAACCGCCCATGAAGCCTTTACCCGCCTCCCACTCCATCGGGGTGCGAGTGAAGATGCCGCACTTGTCGTTGGTCTGCACGTAGTACAGACCGGTGACGGGATTGAACGACGCTGAGTACCAGTTCGACGCGCCGTCGAGCGAGGGACAGACGCGTTTCCCGTCGAGGGACGGCTCCATGTTCGGCGCCTTGATCGGCCGGCCGGTTTTGTCGAGTCCCGTCGCCCATGTCACGTTCTTCACGTACTGCGTACCGAAGAGGAACGCGCCATTCGTGCGATCGAGCACGTAGAAGAATCCGTTTCTGTTTGCCTGCACCAGCAGACGACGCGGTTGGCCCTGCCAGTTCGCGTCCACGAGAGCGAGCGGCTCCTGTGCGTCGTAGTCCCACACGTCATGCGGCGTGAACTGGAAGTGCCACTTCAGCGCACCGGTCTTCGGATCGAGCGCCACCACTGAATCGGTGTAGAGGTTGTCGCCGAGCCGATCGTCGCCAATGAGATCCGGGCCCGGATTGCCGACCGGCCAGTAGAGCGTGTCGAGCTGCGGATCGTACGCGCCCGTCATCCACGTCGTGCCGCCCGGATGTGCGATGCCTTTGCCTTGCCACGTCTCTGAGCCGCGTTCACCTGGTGCAGGCACCGTCCAGAATCGCCACACCTCTTTGCCGGTCGCTTGATCGAATGCTGCGACGAATCCGCGCACGCCTTCATCGCCGCCCGACGTGCCCGTGATGACCAGATTTCCAACCGGAAGCGGCGCTCCCGTGGCGTTATAGTTCTGCCGCCAGTCGGCCATCTCGGTTTCCCAGAGCAGGGATCCGGTGTGTCGATTGATGGCGATGATATGCGCGTGATCGGTGACCATGAACGCCCGGTCGCCGGCGACGCCGACACCGCGATTGACACCGCCCGCCGCGTTTCCGATCAGGCCTTTCGTGCGCGGACGCTGATAGCGCCAGATCTCGCGACCGCTGCCAGCATCGAGCGCGTTGAGCTCGTTGGCGCTTGTCACATACATCACGCCTTCGACGACGACGGGCGTAACCTGGAGGCGCGCGGTGTTGAGGCTGTAGATCCACTTTGGCGCCAGCTTCGCGACGTTGGCCGATGTGATCTGCGAGAGCTGGCTGTAGCGGCTCCCGTTCATGCCGCCGTTGTAGCTGGGCCAGTCGGACTGCGACGTGACGCGGCGATACGACGAGGAGGTGCCGCGCAGCAGATGGATCTTGCCGTCGCTGCCGAGCACCTGTGCGTCGCTGAGGCTCTGGTTGAAGACGATGCCTTCAAGCGATCGTCCATCTTCGAGTCGAAGTGTTGCGCGTGTCGGCGAGAAGCCGCCGCGCGGCTTGATCGTGCGGAGATAGCGAATCAGTTCGCTCGATTCAGTCGACGTCAGCGACGCGAACGGCGGCATGCCGAGTGCCGGTCGGCCTTCGCGCAAAAGAGTCGTGAGGTCCTGGTCGGAGAGCGTAGGAACGCGCGTTGCAATCGCCGGCCCGAGCTCGCCACCGTTCCCATCGGTGCCATGACATCCGGCGCAACGATTCACGAACGTGGCGCTGCCCGGATCGACCGTCTGGGCGCTTGGCAGTGAGGCGAGCAGAATCAGGGCGGTGATGGCAAGAGCGATGCGCATGCGCGCAGTGTAACCGAAGCAGGTTATCGCTTCGTTTTCGGCTTGGCGCTTCGTGTGGCGGATTTCTTCGCGGTCGTTGCTTTCGGCGTTTTGGCCTTAGCTGCTTTGGCCTTCTTCGGCCCCGCTTTCGAATTCCGAATCCCGACCCCGAATCCCGAATCCCGACTCCCGAATCCCGAGCCCCGGCCCGCATCTGCATTGCCTGCGCGACGATCTTGTCGAACATCGCACCCGTCTCACCGCCCTGCGCGGGGCGATTCGATCGCCAGATGTCCGGATTCTCTTGCGACAGGATCTCCGCGAAATCGCCCTCGCTCTTCACGCTGAGGGGCGCGAACTCGGCGATGTCGAGCTCGCCCGACGACCACTCGTCGCGATGCTTGATGAGCAGCCAGATCGGCCTTCCTGTCCCCGGTTGCCGGCATAACCACCCTTGGTGCGGACGAGCACCCACGATCCTTTCAGCTTGTATCCGTCGAGCGTGAACTTCAGATCGCCCTTCTCGATCGCCTTATCCACATCGTCAACCTGCGGCGTCCATGTGCCGCGATCCCATAACATGACGATGCCGGCGCCATAGCCGGAGGGGATGACGCCTTCGAACTCGCCGTAGTCGAACGGGTGATCTTCGACGTGCATCGCGAGCCGCTTCGTCGCCGGATCGAGCGAGGGTCCTTTCGGTACCGCCCAGGAGAGCAGCACGCCGTTGTGCTCGAGTCGAAAGTCGTAGTGCAGGTGACTGGCCAGGTGCTTCTGCACGCAGAAGAAGCGCGAGGCTTTGCCGGTTGGCGACTTGCGGAGCTTGTCTCCCTTCGGTTCGGGAGTGCTGTCGAAGTCCCGCTTCTCTTTGTACTTTTCGAGTGCCACGACGCCCCCGGCTACTTCACTTCACCCATGAGTCGCCGCACGGGCTTCACGAGGACAAACATGATGACGGCAGCGACGATCAGCGTTCCGCCCACCCACTCGAGGAGCGCATCAATCGGCATCGTCTCGATCAGGCCGGCCGTCCATCCCGCGAGCTTGTTGCCGAATGCCAGTGACAGGAACCAGACGCCCATCATCAATCCGACGATGCGGGCGGGGGAGAGCTTGGTGATCGCGCTGAGACCGACGGGGCTCAGGCACAGCTCGCCAAACTCGGAGAAGAGGTTCCAGTGATGAGCCACAACGCGCTGACCCGCAGCGTGCTGTCGGCAGCCACCGCCGCCCCCGCTGGAAGCATGATGATAAAAGCGAGGCCCATGAAGAGAAGACCGAATGCAAACTTCATCGGCACTGATGGCTCGCGCGACCCGAGCCTGATCCACAGCCATGCGAAGAGTGGTGCGAGCACGATCACAAAGAACGGTTGGGCAACCTGGAACCACGACGAGGGGAACTCGAATCCGAAGAGGTGAAGGTCGGTGTTGCGATCGGCGAAGAGCGCGAGTGAAGATCCGGCGGCTTCGTAGCCAGCCCAGAACAGGATCGCGAAGAGGAACAGCACGACGATGGCGCCGATGCGACCCCATTCACCGGCGCGTGAAGCCCAGGACGCCGCCAGAGGCGGGCGCTGAAGTGGAATCGAGTCACGGGGGCCGCCGTTGCCCGCATCCGTCTTTCTTCGGCCATGCGGGCGATGGCCGGTTGCAGATGCCGCTTGTCGAGCACGTACTGCACGAGCCCCAGTGCCATTCCGATCGCAGCGCACCCGAATCCCAGATGCCAGTCGATGCGTTGCGCAACGTAGCCCGCGATGATTGGGCCGAGCATCGCGCCGGAGTTGATCCCCATGTAGAAGATCGAGAAGCCCGCGTCGCGTCTGGGATCGCCCTGGGGATATAGCGAGCCGACGAGGGTGCTGACGCTTGGTTTGAGGAGGCCCGTGCCGATCACGATGAGGGCGAGACCGGTGTAGAAGAACGGCAGCGCCTGGAACACCAGCGAGAGGTGCCCGAGCATGATGAGGATGCCGCCGTAGAGCACGCTGCGGTACTGGCCGATCAAGCGATCGGCAACCAGCCGCCCACGATGGCGGCGCCCCACGCGGAGCCGGTATACGTGCCGTAGAGCGAGGTGCCCTGGGCGTCCGTGAATCCGAGACCGCCGTTGGCGACCGGCGTCACCATGTAGAACAACAGGAACGCGCGCATGCCGTAGTAGCTGAAGCGCTCCCACATCTCCGTGAAGAAGAGCGTGGCGAGTCCCCGCGGATGCCCGAAGAAGCGCGTGTCCACTGCCGACGCCGTGTCGGGCCCGACGCTCGGGAGCGCGTCCGTAAGCTTGGGCGGATTCATTACTCGAAGGATAACGTGGAACAATGGAAACCGTGCGTGTCCTGCTGATTTCCACCTACGACCTCGGGCGCCAACCCCTCGGTCTGGCCTCGCCGGCGGCATGGCTTCGAAACGAAGGGGTCGAAGTCACCTGCGTGGACACATCGCGCGACACGCTGACGGACGATCAGATCGGCGAGGCAGGACTCATCGCCTTCTATCTTCCGATGCACACCGCGACACGATTGGCCGCCCCTCTCATCGCACGCGCCGGCCGCGTGAATGCGTCAGCGCGTCTGGCGGCGTACGGGTTGTACGCACCGCTCAATGCCTCGTGGCTCGGCGAACAAGGTGTCACTGTCCTCGGCCCCGATGGGGAAGCAGGGCTGCTGACGCTGGCCCAACGTCAACTCCCAACTCCCAACTTCCAACTTCCAACTTCCAACTCCCAGAGCCCAGAGCCCGGAGCCGAGAGCCGGCGTCGTTTCATTCGGCCCGATCGCGTCGGTCTACCACCGCTGGCTCGTTACGCGTCGCTGCAGATGCCTGACGGAAGTCGCCGCGTCGTCGGATCGACCGACGCGACACGCGGCTGCAAGCACCTCTGTCGCCACTGTCCGATCGTGCCGGTCTACGGCGGGACCTTTCGCGCAATCCCGATCGATGTCGTCATGGGCGACGTCCGCGCGCAGGTGGCTGCCGGTGCAGAGCACATCTCGTTTGGCGATCCCGACTTCTTCAACGGACCGACACACGCGCGGCGCATCGTCGAGGCCGTCGCGAAGGAGTTTCCGCGGCTCACGTACGACGTGACGATCAAGATCGAACACATCCTGCGTCACGTCGATATGCTCGGTCTCCTGCGCGACACCGGTTGCCTCATGATCACGAGCGCCGTCGAATCGATTGATGACGAGGTGCTCGTGAAGCTGCGAAAGGGACACACGCGCGCGGATTTCATCAACGCCGTTGGATTGTGCAAGCAGGCGGGCGTGACGCTGGCGCCGACCTTTGTCCCCTTCACACCCTGGACGACGATTGGCGGTTACGTCGATCTGCTCGAACAGCTCGATGCGCTGGAGCTGGCTGAAGGTGTGGCGCCGATTCAGCTCGCGATTCGTCTGCTCGTGACCGCTGAATCGAAATTGCTGGAGCTGCCGGACATTCGCGCTCTCCTCGACCCGTTCGACGCCGCAGTCGCTCACGTTCCCGTGGCGTCATCCCGATCCGCGCGTGGACGATCTGCAGCGCGCCGTCATGCAGATCGTTGGCGGGAGCCTCTCATGCCTCGCGCGGCGGCACATTCGATCGCATCCTGACGCTCGCCACGGGCACGGAGGACCGCCCCGCGCGTGCGAAAGGTGCGATGCCGCCGTATATGACCGAGGGGTGGTACTGCTGCGCGGAGCCTGGTCCCGAGCAGATCGATCTGGTGTGAAACGCGTTCTTCTCCTCGCGACGACGACCGGATATCAGATTCGTTCTTTCGGCGAGGCCGCCGAGCGTCTTGGCGTGCGTCTCGTGTTTGCGAGCGATCGCTGCGACCGACTCGAGGACCCCTGGTGGGATGCTGCCATCCCGGTCCGGTTCCACGATATGCCGTCGTCCGTCGAGGCCGTGGTCGCTTCCTTTCGTGGGCGAGCGGCTGACGAGAGACCCGACGGCGTGATCGCACTGGGGGACCGTCCCACCGTGTTGGCCGCACACGTCTCCGCTGCACTGGACCTTCCCGGGAATCCTCCTGTCGCAACAGAAACGAGTCGGAACAAACTCGCGGCGCGTCGCGCCTTCGCAGCGGCCGGCTTACTGACACCTCGTTTCGAGGTCGTGTCCGTTTCTGAGTCGCAGACACCGCACACGTCGCTCGCCTATCCCGTCGTCGTCAAGCCATTGGCACTCTCAGCGAGTCAGGGCGTCATTCGCGCGGACGACGCCGAGTCGCTTGCGCAGGCGATGGATCGCGTCAGTCGTTTGTTGCGAACGACGGACATTGCGATCGAGCGTGAGAACGCGCACGAATACGTGCTGATCGAGACGTTCATTCCGGGAAGGAGTACGCCGTCGAGGGTGTGCTCACCGATGGGGCGTTCCAGGTCTTCACCATCTTCGACAAGCCCGATTCGCTCGATGGACCCTTTTTCGAGGAGACGATCTACGTCACTCCGTCACGAGCGAGTGCCGAGACGCAAGAAGCGGTCGTCGGTGCGATCGCCTCGGCGATCCGGGTTCTCGGACTACGTCATGGTCCCGTGCACGCCGAGTGTCGCGTAAATGATCAGGGAATTTACGTACTGGAAGTAGCCTCTCGTCCGATTGGGGGGTTGTGTTCGAAGGCCATTCGATTCTCTCACTGGGACGGAGGCTTTGCCACTCTCGAAGAAGTACTCCTGCGTCACGCCCTCGGACAGTCCGTCGACACATACCGTCCGAATTAATCGTGCGTCCGGTGTGATGATGATTCCGATTCCGCGACGAGGGGTCTATCGCGGGGTAAGCGGAGTGGAAAACGCCCGGCGTATAGCAGGTGTCGACGATGTGATCATCACGGCGAAGCCTGATAGCACGCTGGTGCCTTTACCTGAGGGCCGAAGCTATCTGGGATTCATCTTCGCAACGGGCGATTCGCCGCGTCTGTCGAAGAGGCACTGCGGCGTGCCCACGAGAAGACTTAATTTCAGCATCGATCGTGACGTGACACTGACTCGGTAAACACGTGAAACTACGGGCCAGAGCGCCGGTACCGAATCGCGGGAGTCAGCGTTACTTAGTCTGCTGTGGCACGTAACCGGGTGGCAGCGCGGCACTGGCTCCGAAGAAGAAATCTTCCATATGCTTTCCGATCAGTTCCTGCGCTTCCTTCTGCCACGGCATCAAACGGTATTCGTTCAGGATCATTTTCTGGCGTTCTTCCCAGAGCTTCCATGCCTGCGCTGAGACGTTTTCGAAGATGCGTTGACCCAGTTCTCCGGGCCACGGTTGTGAGTCGAGACCTGGAAGTGTCTTTTGAAACTTCACGCAGAGCACTGTGCGACCGCTCGTGTTTCCGGCGGGAGTCTGGTTTGGTGACGGTCCGCAATCATCCATGTGTGAATGTTACCTCCCTTGAGAGGATCGTGCGAAAGGACCAAATCGGCCTGAGGGGTTTTCCTGAGGCCTATACGAATTACACAACCATTCGGCCACAGTGTTTGAATCCGAATCACCTGTTTTCCAGATGAAAGCGTGCCATGTCCCTGTCTTTGTGTCGCTCAACCGCAACTCGTCGCACTCCTCAGCCGCTGGCACATACCTTGAAGTCCGGCTACTCCATACGCGGGGGTCTCGCGATTGAGGAGGGGACCTCACAATCGAATCACTTGTTTAGCGTTTAGGAGGGTGCCGTGGACGGAACACGCAAAGAACGTCGAGGGTTTGCTTCGATGAGCCGTGAAAAGCAGCGTGAGATTGCCAGCAAGGGGGGACGTGCCGCCCACGAGAAGGGTACTGCGCACGAGTGGACTCCTGATGAAGCGCGCGCTGCCGGTCGCAAGGGTGGGCAGAGCAGCCGCGGAGGGCGAGGAAGACTTGTGCCAATTTCTCCTTCCGAGGTGCATAATTTACAAGTGGCACCTGGCACCGGCCGGGAGCCAGGCCGCGCGGATTAACTAACTGGCCGCGCGCGCTGTACGTCGTCGCCGGATCAAGAAGAGGGACGTCTGTTGCGAACGTTATTGTGGGTGTGCCTACTGGTAACCTTCTCTGCCGGGGCTGCGAGCGCTCAAGCGCCGTCCACGCAGAAGCCAAGCCCTCAGGCGCCGGAAGGCGAGCTTGTCCTGCAGGGTGATACCACACCACGCCCGGCGTTACCGACTTACTTCGGCGACACCGGGTTGTGGTTTGTTCCTACCGCCGAGACTCTTCCTGCTGGAAAGACCTCGTTCAGTCTCTATAGAGCCAACTTCGATCGACAACAAGGACTGACCGACGTCGGTGAGTTTGGAATCACCGGCGCCATCGGCCTGGGTCGTGCCGAGCTCTTCGCATCGTGGCGGATTGGACGCTTCAAACGAAACATCCAACCGATTTTCATTCCCACGAATTCCGAGTTCGGCGGCGTCAACAACGAGTTCCCCTACCAGCGCGATAGCTGGTCCAAGAATCTCGGGGAACCAATTGTCGTGGGCGCGAAGTTTGGTCTCTTGTCGCAGTCGCGTGGAAACGGGATGGCGCTCGCTCCACGCGTGATGCTCAAGTTCCCCAGTGGTGGAGCGACAGCAGCCAGTACGAAGGACTATGCAGGGACCTTCGATCTGGTAGCGAGCGGAGAAGCCGGTGGACGCTTCGAGCTGTCGGGCCTGGTCGGTTATGTCTTTCGAGGCGACTCCGACGACTTCCGGGTCACAGATGGTTTCAGGTGGGGCTTAGGTGCGGGCTTTCCGAGCCGTGCGCCGCTGCGCGTGCTGCTCGAGCTCGAAGGGGAAGTACCAGGCGAGGACGCAGTCCTCGTCAGCAACCCGCCGCTCGTCGCTCTGGACGGAAGCATCGCACCGATCTCCAGCGATACGTCCAACAACACCGTCGTTCAAAGCGGGCCTGGTGTGGCAGTCCAGTGGCGGATTCTTCCTGCATGGCGGAGGCAACTACAGCTTCGGCACCGGGAAGCAGACGATTGGTGGCGTTGAGTACGAGCAGAGCGCATGGGGCTTTGATGCACGCATTGGCTGGCATTCCGGCGTCACGCCACCCCGCCGTTGGGAGCGTGTAGCACCGCCACCGCCACCGCCACCACCGCCACCGCCGCCGCCGCCGCCGCCGGCTCCGAAACCGCCACCACCGGCGAATCGGAACCCGACGTTCAACGTGGCTGCGACCTGCACACCAACAGCGGTGCAGCCCGGCCAGACGGTCAAGTTGAATTGTCAGGCGACCGATCCGGATGGCGATGCCGTAACGTATCGATGGACCGCGCCGCAGGGCACTTTCAACCCTGCCGACGCAGCCAACTCGACGTGGACCGCGCCGAACCAGCCCGGAACAGTGGTGCTGACGGTGACGGCTTCAGACGGTCGAGGCGGTACGGCGACGTCGAGCTGCACGGTCAACGTGGCGCAGCGTGAAGTGATCGCGTTCGAGGACGTGCACTTCGCGTTCGATCGATTCAACTTGACTCCGGAAGCCGTGAAGATTCTCGACGGCGCAGTCGCGAAGCTCCAGGCCGACCCGGCCATCAACGTGACGATCGAAGGGCACACGGACAGCATCGGCACGTCCGAGTACAACCTGGCGCTCGGCGAACGTCGCGCCAACAGCGTTCGCGACTATCTGGCGATGCGAGGCATCCCAGCGGGCAGAATGCGCACGGTCAGCTACGGCGAGGAACGTCCGGTTGCGACCAACGACACGGCCGCAGGACGCGCGATGAACCGTCGCGCCCACCTGTTGGTTGTGCTGCAGTAGAACGGCAGGTCAAAAGTTCACGGTTCACAGTGGCCATCCGCTGCTGTGAACTGTGAACGGTCAGACACGTAGGGCGGGTCTCGCTGAAAGACCCGCCTTTCGTTTGTACGGCTGTGAACGACGAACTGTGAACGTGAACTGCCTACCGCCTACTGAGAATCTACTGAACGACCGCTTCCACCTGCACGCGTGCGTCGTTGAAGCACGCGCCGCCGCCAAGATCCGTCAGCGTATCGGGAACGAGTGCGTTCGCCGTGTAGCCGTTCGAGGTGTGCCGCCGCCAGAGGCCTTTCGGCAGTGAGACAGTGCCGGGACGAATCCACGATCCAATCTGCAGATTGCAGCGCACTTCGCCGAGCGCGTTGAAGATACGCACGGGAACACCATCGTCGAGATGACGTGCGGCGGCATCTGTGGGGTGCATCAGCAGTCGCACTTCGGGTCGCGGCAGCTCGGCAAGCGTCGAGCTGATCGTTCGCTCGCTCGCCGGGGAGATCAGCGCGAGTGGGAATTCTGTCGTCGCCGGATCAGAGCGATAGGTGTAGAGACCTTCTGGCGCCTCTCGTTCGAGTGCGGCTGGAAACAGATCGACTTTGCCGTCACTCGTGCGCGGCATCACGTCCACGAACTGTATCGGGCGGCCGTCGAACGGCGGGACGGCGGCGCCATGTTCGCGCAGCGCGTCACCGATCGCCGCCGGCATCTTCGAGAACACGTCGAGCATCTCTTCGAGCTCGCCCACCGGGTCGGTGTCCTCACGCAGTTCGAGCAGGCGTAAGAGCTCGCCGAAGACCTCGGCGTTCGAGCGCGCCTCGCCAACGGCCTCGATCACCGGTCTTGCCAGTCTGAGTCCGATTGGGCCGTACGCGCGCGGAATGTCGTACCCCTCGAGGAATGTCGTCGCGGGCAGCAGGACATCGGCGTAGTGCGTGGTGTCAGTCATCACCTGCTCGAAGACGACGGTGAAGAGATCGTTGCGCTCGAGCCCGCGCAGGACACGACGCTGATCCGGAGATGTGGCGGCCGCATTCGAGTTGTAGACGAACAGCACTTTCACGGGCGGATCGGCTTCGGTCAGCACTCGGCCCAGCTGATTCATGTTGATGCGACGGGTCGAGGCTTCCGGCGCACCGATCCACGTGCGCTGAATGCCCCACGCCTCGGTGTTGCTCATCGCGTAGCCACCGCCGCGCACGCGGAACTTTCCGCCGACTGCAGGCAGCGCCAGGATGGCGAGGCTGGAGTTGCCGCCGTTGCGATTCCGTTCCTGTCCCCACCCGCAGCGAATCAACGCCGGCGACGTCGTCGCGTACCACTCGGCAAGCCTGGCGACGAGCTCAACCGGCACGTCTGCCTCTGCCGCGGCACGTTCGAACGTCCACGGCTGCGCCTTCTGTCGAAGTCGATCGGCGTTGTGCGTGTGCTCTTCGAGGAACGCGCGATCGGCGAAGCCGCCCTCGAACAGATGTCGATGGATGGCGAGTGCGATCGGGAGATCTGTGCCGGGTCGAAGTGCCAGGTGTAGATCCGCCTGCTTGGCGAGCGGTGTCGTTCGCGGATCGATGACGATCAACTTCGCGCCGCGGCGCTGCGCGTCGCGGAGATACGGCACCATGTGGATGCCGGACGCGGACGGATTCACGCCCCATACGATGATGAGTCGCGCTTCGGGATAGTCCTGGTAGGTCACCGACGGCATCTTGCCGTAGAGGGCGCCGTTGGCCGCGCCGGTTGGCGCCGCACATACCGTCCGCGCGAGGCGGGACGCGCCGAGACGACGAAAGAGCGTGGCGTCGCCCGTGTCCTGCGTGAGCAGACCGTTCGATCCGCCGTACAGAATACGGGAGGATCGATTCTGCGCCCCACGTGTCGCGCGCCTCACGCATGCGGTCGGCGACCAGGTTCAGCGCATCGTCCCACGACACACGCTCGAACCTTGCGCCTGCGCCCTTGGGTCCCTTGCGCACTGCTGGATACAAGAGGCGATCGCTGCCATACACGCGCTCGCCGAACCGCCGCACCTTCGCGCAGATGTATCCGTCGGTAATCGGATTGCTCGTTGATCCATCGATTTTCGTGATACGGCCGTCCTGAACGGTGACGTTCAAGCTGCACCCGTCAGGGCAGTCGAGCGGACATGCGGTCTCGACAAGGTGCTCGGGGGCGAGCGATGGATCGGGCTTCATCGATCGAGTCTATCCCTGTTGGGATGACTCTTGTAGGTCAGCCAATTGGTCGATCGAAATCAGATTCAGCCGACGATCATGTCGAGAGCCCAGCAATCGCCACGGCGGACGCTCTCTCCTGTCACAACGGTCAACGGCGAAGAGAAGCGCGGACAGTTGGTCACGATCGTGTGGTACTCGCCGAATTCACCACAGGGATCGACGCCGATGGATTCCAAGTGACGCACGGTCTCTTCGGTCAACGTCAGTCCCAGCCAGGACCGATCCAGAAGGGGTTCTCGTACGGTGACGAGCCGGGCCTCTCCGCCGAGCGCGATGAACTCGCGGACGAGCTGATCCGTGGGTTGCGCCCAGAGCGGCATGATCGCCGTGAGGCCGTGCGCCCGACACACGCGCTCATTCCATTCGCGATGTCCGTCACCCATGACGTCGCCGAACACGACGTGGGTGATGCCTCGCTCCGGCAGGCGCGCCAGTGTCGCGATGTATTCGTCGGTGTAAGTGTCCCAGCTGCACCGGGCAGAGAACTCCTCCAACTCGAGCCGGGCCGCGTGCGCCGCCAGGATGGCTGGTCGCAAGCCGTGCGAACGGCTTCGCCCGCCGTCTTCATTGAACATCGTAACCATGGCCACAACGTGGAAGCTGTTCCATGCGCGCAGCATGGCCAGGCAACAGTCTTTGCCACCGCTCCACGAGATCGCTGCCTTCGGTTTCGTCATGCCGGATCGTCCTTGGCCGCCCTTACATATTGACGACACACCGAAGCGGCGAGGTCAACGACGAATGGCGCTGAACGGCCGCCATCAGCACGCCGGCTTCCGGCGCCATCGGACTGAGCTAGAATGCCCGCGCCAATCCGGTGCGTAGCGAAAACGGGGACGGACTGTGAGCCGATAGAGGAGGACGCGATATGGATCCTGTCAGACGGAAGCTCCTGGCAGCGGGCGCTGCGGCGACGGCGATGGCCACAGCGTCGCGCGTGTTGGCTCAACAGACGAGGCAAGGAGAAAGCGCCATGTCGTTCTACGAGAAGGGCCCCGTTCGCATTCACTACGAGGAATCGGGCAAGGGGTTTCCGTTGCTGCTCATTGCCGGTGGGGGACTCAACTCGTCGATCTCCGGTTTGAAGCGCGGCGATCCGTTCGACCCGATCGAAGAGTTCAAGGGCGAGTTCCGCTGCATCTACTCGGACCTGCGCAACGCCAACACCGGTCAGTCGTCGGGTCCTCTCGAGATCGATCGGCCCTGGGATGCGTACACCGATGACCACATCGGTCTGATGGATCACCTGCGCATCGACAAGTTCATGGTGCTGGGCTTCTGCATCGGAGGTCCGTTCATCTGGAATCTGCTGGAGCGGGCACCCAATCGGGTTGTCGCTGCGGTACTCGCGCAGCCGAGCGGATCACGTCCAGAGACGCGCGATCTGTTCTACGACAACAACATCAAGGGGTGGGGTCCCGAACTGGTGAAGCGCCGCCCCGATATCACGATGGAAACGGTGGACAAGTTCCTGACGAAGATGTACCGCACGAACGCCGACTTCGTCTTCACCGTGACGCGCGACTTCGTGCGCAGCTGTAAGACTCCCGTGCTGATTCTGCCGGACGACATCCCGGCACATCCGTATGCAGTCGCGATGGAGGCTGCGATGCTCGCGCCGAACGCCGAGGTGAGTATGTTCCCGTGGAAGGAGCCGAAGGAGCGCATCCCGCTGGCCGTGCGTCAGATCCGCTCGTTCCTGCGGTCACATCGGCCGGCGTCGACGTAGTTCCCGCTCGCTGCGCGCCGCACAGCGAGCGACAGCAATCTCGAACTGATGCGGAGCCGGACCTCCTTCAGCGACTAGCGACGGTGTTCCGGAAGTGCGAACACGTAGAGCGCCTGTCCCGTCGTCGGGACGCGGATCTCAGGCGCGATCGTGGATGGCACGAGTCGAGGGCTGCCCCCACCAAGTCCCGTCGTCACCGCGATGTACTGACGGCCATCGACGGAGAACGAAATCGGGAAGCCCTGCACGGAAGTCGAGAGTCGTGTGCGCCAGAGGACTTTGCCGGCTCCTCACGTCAACCGCTTTGAACTCGCGATCGAGATCGCCCACGAACGCCACGCCGCCGGCTGTCGAGAGCACAGATGTCAGGAACGGCGCGCGCTGCTGCAGTGCCCAGGTCTCCTTCAGGCTGTTGACGTCGAACGCGGCGAGCTTGCCGATGTTGCCGTCGGTGCCGGGCATCTCGTAGAAGCGTCGATCTGCGCCGCCGCCGCTGCCGCCGCCCGCGACCTGCTCGATCTTCTGCGCGCGAATCGCGATGCAGCTCTGGCTGAGCGGGATGATCAACTGATTGGTGGCTTTGTTGTGGCTCATTGCCTGCCAGTTGTGGCCGCCCTCGGTGCTCGGGCAACCGTCGATCCACTGGCCGACCTCGTGATCGATGATGTCTGCGCGGTAGCGCGGTTCACCCGTCTTCGGATCGAAGCTGTCCCACACGTTCTGGAACGTCGCTTCCTTGTGTCCGAGGTACTTGCCCGTCTTGCGATCGAGCTTCCAGAGGACGGCGTCCTTCCCGATGGTGAAGACGAAGTTCTGCCCGCCGCTGTCCACGAGCACGCGCTCGAAGACGATGTCGAGATCGAGCGCTTCGCCGGGCGCGTGCGAGTAGTACCAGGCCAGCTTGCCGGTGTCCACGTCGAGCGCGAGCGTCGAGCTCGTGTAGAGCGCCTTGTCGAGCGTATACATGCCGCGGCTGACTGGCATCCACGGCTTGGCCTGTGCGGTGCCCCAGAACGTGAGATTCAGATCCGGATCGTAGCTGCCGGTAATCCATGTCTCGCCGCCCGCACGGAACAGACTCGAGAGGCTGCCCCACGTGTTGCCGCCAGGTTCGCCGTCTTTCGCCACGGTGTTGAAGCGCCACAGCTGCTTGCCGGTCTCGGCGTCGTAGGCGCTGATGAAGCACTTCTGCTCGACGTACTGCTGGCAGCCGCCCATGCCCTGGATGACTTTGCCTTTCGCGACGAGTGGGCCGCTGGAGCTGCCACGGCCATCGGGCATCGCGACATCCCATGCCACTTCACCGGTGCGCGCGTTGATCGCGACCAGATGTGCGTTGCTCAGCGCGAGATACAGCTTGTCGTTGTAGAGCGTCATCCCGCGCATCGCGATGTTGACGCCGAGACGCTGTTCCCAGATCAGATCACCGGTCTTGCCATCGAGCGCCTGAACGATGCCGCCGGTGTTGTTCAGGAAGACCGTCCCGTTGTAGGCGAGCGGTGAGGGCTGATTGGTTCCCCCTTCGTTCATCGGCCAGATCCACTGCAGCTGAAGATCCTGCGCGTTGTCTCGCGTGATCTGCGTCAACGGGCTGTAGCTCGATGCGTACTGATCGTGTCGCAGCATCGGCCAGTCGCCCTGAGCCGGATTGCGCAGCATGTCGTCGGTGACGCGCGCGAAGTTCTTCACCTCACCCTTCACCGTGAGACCGGTGGGTGGTGGCTCCTGCCCGCGTCCGCGTCCACCGCCTGCGGCTGCGCCTTGCGCGCCTGCGCCTCGCCCTGCTGGCGGCTGCGCGGCAGGAGCTGGCGGAGCCGCGCCACGCGCCGGAGCGGCGGCGGGTGCGGCAGCTGCGGGAGACGGACCGCCAATCCTCACATCCGTCGTCGGTGTGAGCGGTGTCGTGCCTGCGGCAACGCCGTTGTACTGAAGGATGTAGGCGACGATGTTCGCGTAATTGTTCTCGGACAGCCCGCCTGGGTTATCAGCCGGCATCGAGTTGCGAATGAGGTTGTACATGTCGCGCGTGGTGCGCGTGCGCCATCCGCCGATGAACCCCTCGCCGGCAAGTGGCGGCGCACCCATCAGGTCTGAGCCGTGACACGAAGCGCAGCTGGCTTCGTACGCTGCCTTGCCCTGAGTCGCCTGCTCCGCGGTGTACGGCCCGCCCGCGGGCTGCTGTCCCGTGAGCAACACTCCTGACGCAACCAGACTCGCAAACGCCAGTAAATGAGCCGAGCTCTTACGCAACATCATCGTGACCTCAGGATGTTTACTTCGACCTTTGCCCTTTGACCTTTGACCTTTGACCTTTGCCCTTCGCTATTTCAGCAACCAACCCCACAGCGTGCTGCCATCGGGGGGAACACCCTTCGCCGTGTGCAGTTGCACGTACAGCTGCCCTTGCTTGAGTGCTTCAACCTGTTCCGCCGTCAGATCGATCGAACCAGAGAGCTTTCCGCTGGCAGCCTGTGTGACTGTGAGGTCGCCGATGGCTGCACCGCGTGCGCCCTTGGCGATACCGCGATGGAGCCGGGCAACGGTCGCCGGAGCGGCCAGGCCATCGAACGCACCGGAGATCGTCAGCTTGCGTCCTGCCAGCGTGGCTGTGGCCGAACCCTTACCGGTGACGTTGGGACGATCGGTTGGCGTGGTCGGCACCCATCCCAGCCGGGCCGTATAAGTCTCCGTGCCCTGAGCTCGTAGCGGGAGGGGAAAGGCAAGTGCCGCAAGCGTAATCGCAACAAGAGCGAGACGAATCATTCATGTACCTCTGGGACGGGCGTATCTTACAATGTTGCCGCCGAACCCTGAACCTCCCGTAGCCCGTAGCCCACGAAGGTCGTGATGACAAAGAATCCTGCATTCCAGCTCGATCGACGGTCGTTTCTGCGCGTGTCGGCGTTGGCCGGTGGCGGCATGCTCGTCGCCGCGTACCTCGATCCTGTTACGCGAGTCGTGGCGCAGGGACCCGGGCAGGCGTTTGTTCCTAACGCCTTCATCAAGATCACGCCCGACAACGTCGTCACGATCGTCTCGAAGAATCCCGAGATCGGTCAGGGCATCAAGACGTCGCTGCCGATGATCCTCGCCGACGAGCTCGGCGTGCCGTGGGCGGGCGTCCGCATCGAGCAGGCCGATCTCGACGAGACGAAGTACGGCCGGCAGAACGCAGGCGGAAGCACGGCGACGCCGACCAACTGGGATCCGTTGCGGCAGGTGGCCGCGTCGATTCGCGAGATGTTGATCGCGGCGGCAGCGCAGGAGTGGAACGTGCCGGCGTCCGAGATTGTTGCGGCCGATGCGCGGGTGACGCATCGCGCAAGCAACCGCAGCAAGACCTACGGCGAACTCGCGTCACGTGCCGCGACGATGACGCCGCCGGATATGTCGAAGGTCAAGCTCAAGGCGGCCGCCGACTACAAGATCATCGGAAAGTTCACGCGCGGTGTGGACAACGCGCGCATCGTGACCGGTCAGCCCACGTTCGGGATCGACTTCACGCTGCCCAACATGCTCTGGGCCGTGTATGAGAAGTGTCCCGTCTACGGCGGCAAGGTCGTGAGCGCGAACTACGATCAGATCAAGGCGATGCCCGGCGTGCGCCACGTGTTTGCTGTTGCCGGTACCGACGACCTTCGCGGTCTGATGCCTGGTGTCGCCATCGTCGCCGACAGCTGGTGGCAGGCGAATACCGCGCGCGAGAAGTTGCAGGTGCAGTGGAACGAAGGCGCGACTGCACAGCAGAGCAGTGAAGCCTGGGCACGTCAGGCGAAGGAACTCTCGACGCAGAAGCCCTCGTTCCCGCTGCGCGTCGATGGCAACGCCGAGCAGGCGCTCGCCGGCGCAGCCAAGGTCGTCGAAGCGGCGTACGACTATCCGTTCATCTCACACGCACCGCTCGAGCCGCAGAACTGCACCGCGCATTGGCACGATGGGACGATGGAGATCTGGGCGCCGACACAGACGCCGGCCAACGGACGTCAGCTCGTGTCGACCGCGCTCGGTATCCCCGACTCGAACATCACTATCCACATTCAGCGCGCTGGCGGTGGATTCGGCCGTCGTCTCACGAACGACTACATGGGCGAAGCCGCAGCCATCACCAAGCAGATCGGTGTGCCGGTCAAGGTGCTGTGGACGCGTGAAGACGACATGCATCACGACCATTACCGGCCGGGAGGATTCCATTTCCTCAAGGCGGGCGTCGATTCGTCCGGCAAGCTCGTGGCGTGGCGCAATCACTTCGTGAGCTACGGTGACAACTCGAAACGCGAGCAGGGCTTCTCGAACTCCGCGAACATCCCGGGCGTCGAGTTCCCCGCCCGCTTCATCCCGAACTACGACTTCCAGGCGACGCTGATGGCGCTCGGCGTGCCGACGGGTGCGCATCGCGCGCCGCGCAGCAATGCGTTCTCGTTCGTGTTCCAGTCGTTCATCGACGAGGTTGCAATCGCCGCCGGTAAGGATCCACTCGCGTTCCGGCTCGAGCTGCTCGAGACACCGCTCTTCCCGGATCCAGCGCAAGGCGGCAACGGCTTCGATCACGTGCGCGCCCGCGGAGTGCTCGAGGCAGTGCGAGACCGATCGGGCTGGGGTAAGCGAACGTTGCCCAAGGGCACTGCGATGGGCGTGGGGTTCCAGTACAGCCACCGCGGCTACTTCGCCAACGTCGCCGAGGTGAGCGTGGACAACCTCAATCGCGTGAAGGTGAACAAGGTGTGGGTGGCGGGCGATGTGGGACGACAGATCGTCAACCCGAGCAGTGCGACCAACCAGAGCCAGGGCGCTGTGGTCGAGGGCATGAGTCACCTGATGGGATGGGAGATCGCTATCCAGGGCGGCAAGGCCGTGCAGAGCAACTTCCATCAGTACCCGACTGTGCGAATCACGCAGGCGCCCGAGGTGGACGTTCACTTCGTCGTGACCGACAATCCGCCGACGGGTCTCGGCGAGCCTGCGCTGCCGCCGACGATCCCAGCTCTGGCGAATGCGATCTTTGCCGCAACCGGCAAGCGGATTCGTTCGCTGCCGATCTCGAAGCAGGGCTTCAGGTGGGCTTGATCGACATTGTTGAATGGGTGATCTTTGATTTATGAGTCGTTGTTGGATTCTTGATTGGTGATTGTTGATTTGTTTTCAATCCTCAATCGACAATCACAATCAACAACGACTCACTAATCACAGATCAGCCCTCAACAATTCTGTGGCACCCCACATCGTCATCATCGGCGGCGGCTTTGGCGGGTTGTCTGCTGCCCGCGCGCTTCGCCACGCGGACGTTCGCGTCACGCTGATCGATCGCCGCAACCATCACGTCTTCCAGCCGCTGCTGTATCAGGTCGCAACCGCGACGCTCTCGCCCGGCGATATCGCTGCGCCGATCAGATGGATCCTGCGCAGCATCAGGAACGTGAGGGTGCTGCTCGCGAACGCCACGCGCATCGATGTGGCGGCGCGGCGCATCGAACTCTCCGACGGCGGCTCGCTCGACTACGACTGGCTGATCGTCGCCACCGGATCGAAGCACGCATACTTCGGTCACGGCGACTGGGAGCCGAATGCGCCTGGACTCAAGACGCTCGAGGATGCCATCGCAATCAGGCGGCGCATCCTGATCGCATTCGAGCGCGCCGAGCGTGAGGAGGATGCTCGCCGACAGCGCGATCTGCTCACGTTCGTGATCGTCGGCGGAGGACCAACCGGAGTCGAGCTCGCGGGGACGCTGGCCGAAATCGCGCGACAGACGCTGCGCGACGAGTTCCGCACAATTGATACGACACGCGCCCGCATCCTCCTGATCGAAGCAGGACCGACGATCCTGCAGACGTTCCCCGAGAACCTGCGCGATGCCGCACGCGCATCGCTCGTTCGTCTGGGCATCGAGGTTCGCGAAGGTGTCGCCGTGACTGCGGTCGATTCGCACGGCGTCATGATTGGCTCCGAGCGCGTCGATGCAGGGACGGTGCTGTGGGCAGCAGGCGTCGCGGCATCGTCGCTGGTAAAGACGCTGGGTGTGCCGCTCGATCGAGCGGGGCGGGTAATCGTCGAGCCCGATCTCTCGATTCCCGGACACCACGAAGTGTTTGTCGTCGGCGATGCTGCTGCGGCCACGCAGGATGGCAAGCTGCTGCCGGGAGTCGCGCAGACGGCGATGCAGGGCGCGCGTCATGCGGCGAAGAACATCCTGCGACGGCTGCGCGGTGAGCCGACGACGCCGTTCGTGTATCGCGACCTGGGCAGTATGGCGATCGTGGGACGGCGCGCGGCCATCAGCGACCTCGGGTGGATCAGGCTGTCTGGTGCGATGGCGTGGCTGGCCTGGCTGTTCCTGCACATCTTCATGCTCGTGGGCTTCCGGAACAGAGTGGTCGTGCTGTTCGAATGGGCGATGGCCTACCTCACGTTCCAGCGGGGCGCCCGATTGATCACCGGCGACACGAAGACGACCCAGTTCTGAGTATCATGTCCGCACGATTCAAGGAGTGACCTATGCGAGCGCAGCCCATATCGGTCCTCGTCGTCGCGCTGTTCATCAGTGTTGTTGCTCTTCCCGCCCTGGCCATCGCTCAGTCCACATCGAAGTCACCGCGTACGCCGTGGGGCGATCCGGATTTGCAGGGGGACTGGACCAGCCAGAGTGAGCTTGGCGTTCCATTCGAGCGCCCAACCGAGCTCGGCACGCGGCAAGAGCTGAGCGACGAGGAGTTCGCGAAGGCCGCCCAGCGGCTCAGCGCCGAGCGAGAGCGCGACAACGCCGAGTTCGATCTCGAGACGGCCGATCGCGCCAATGCTGGCGCCGTGGGCTCAGCGACGTCGCCGCCACCGCATTGGCTCGAACGCGGGAATCCATCACGCCGGACATCGATGGTGATCGATCCACCGGATGGGCGCGTCCCGGCGATCACCGCCGACGCGCGCGCCCGGATCCAGCGCCAGGTGCGTGGCAGCTTCGGGAACGGCCCATTCAACGGTCCGACTGACTTCACTCTCTACGATCGCTGCATCACGCGCGGCGTGCCGGGCTCGATGTTCCCGGCGGTCTACAACGCGAACACGCGCATCGTGCAGGGTCCGGGCTTTGTCGCGATTACCTACGAGATGATCCACGAAACGCGCATCATCCCGGTTGATGGCCGCGATCACATCGCGTCGAACATCCGTCAGTACCATGGCGACTCGCGCGGCCGATGGGACGGCGACACGCTCGTGGTCGATGTGCGGAACTTCAACGACATGGTGAACTACCGTGGGGCAGGCCAGAACCTGCATCTCGTCGAGCGCTTCACGCGCGTTGGCAACGACGATCTGCGGTACGAAGTGACCGTGGAGGACGCGACGACGTTCGCGAAGTCATGGACGGCTGCGCTCAATCATGAAGACGCAGCCGGACGAGATGTTCGAATACGCGTGCCACGAAGGCAATCACGCGATGTTCAACATGCTGAGCGCCGCGCGCGCGGCGGAGAAGACGTCGGAGTCTGGATCGACCAGATAACTACTGCTTATCCACCACCACGCGACCCTTCTCGTTCTTGTACACGTGATAGCGATTGCCGTCCTTGCACGATGCGAGATAGTCGTTCTCTTTCTGCACCTTCACGGCGACCACTTCGCCGCACGGCTGCCCGTGAAGCGCGATCACTGACGTCAGGTCTTTCTTGAGCGCGTCCTCGTCCTGCGCGAACGACGGCGCCGCCAGCGCGCCGGCGACCCCGGAAAGAAGCGAGTAGGCGAATGTCCGAATTCGTCTGTTCATAGTCTCTCCTGCGTTCACACGTCGAGGGCGGCAAACTTCTTCGGGTCCGCCAGAAGCGCCCAGATCACCTCACGCGAGGCCACGATGTCGGACGCCAGCTTCTGATCCTTGTCCTGGAGCAGCGACAGCACCTTCATCATCAACATGTCGTAAGACTGCCGCAGTTGCGGCATCGTGTTCTTGCCCTTGCCGGCATAGAGGTCACGGAATCCATCCAGCAGATCGTCCACCTGATTCTTCAGCGTCAGCTTCGTCATGAGGCCGATGGCCTTCGTCGACTTGAGCTGCTCCTTCAGCGCCGTGAGATCCAGCGTCGGGTTCGGTGACGTCGCGCGCGGTGCCGGCGCCGTTGGCTTTGCTGCTGTTTGAGCCGGCGGTGTCGCGGGCTTCGTCGTCGGCGCAGGTGTCGCGGGTTTCGTAGGCGCGGGAGGCTTTACGCCTTCCTCTTCCTCCTCGGGCTTGCTTGTCACGGTCGATGGCGGCGCGGTAGATGGCTTCGCCGGGGCAGTCGCCGGAGGCGAGGCATCGGCGGTTGCAGGAGTCGGTTGTGGCGTCTCCGGCACCTTCCGCGCGCATCCCGCGGCACCGATCATCATGGACAAGACAACAACGAGAACACGCATCAGCTGATCTCCTCTGCGATTCAGCAGAGAGAGTCAGTGCGAGATCGATGCCAGACCTGGTGAGCGGAATGCAGCTGTTTTCGGCAGATCACTGTCTCCGATTGCGTCGAGCTCAGGTGTTATGGTCATTCCTGTCGCAACGCGGCAAGCGGCTCAACACCTGCCGCCCTTCGGGCCGGCACCCACGACGCGATGGCTGTGACCGCGCTCAGGAGCGCGAGCACGGTGGCGTAGGTCGGCAGGTCGTACGGTTCGACGCCGAAGAGTAGCGATTCAAGCCAGCGCGCCAGCAGTACCGAGCTGCCGATGCCGACAACGGCGCCGATTGCGACAAGCCGGAAGCCACCGGCCACGATCGACCCGGTCAGCCGTCCGAGTGGTGCGCCCAGCGAGATGCGAATCCCGATCTCCTTCGTGCGCTCGGTCACGAAGTACGACAGCAGTCCATAGAGGCCGAGCGCAGCGAGCAGCAGTCCACTCATCGCAAACGTCGCGGAGACGAGCGCGTTCAGTCGCTCGCGCGCGATGCTCTCGCCCATGGCAGTTTCCATCGTCATCACCGCGGTGACAGCCAGATTGGGATCGACCTGGTGAAGCGCTTCCACGGCGCGGCGAGAGATGGCTGCGGGCTGTGGCGCCCGAATGAGCAGCGACATTACCCGCTGCGGCATTTGCTGCTGGCTGTAGAAGACCGTTGGCCGGACCTGACCCCGAATCGAGCCTTCAGGTACGTCTCCGACCACTCCGATGATCTGTCGATAGGGATTCTCGCGTTGCATCCTCACGGAGATCGACGTCGACAACGGATCGACCTCGCGCAGGTACTGGCGCACGAATGCGTCGTTGACGATGAAGCCTGGCGCAGCCTCGGGAGCCTCCTCGCTCGAGTCGAACTCGCGTCCGCGGAGGATCGGAATCCGCAGGGTCTTGAAATACCCCGAGGTGACAACTCGGATCGTGGCGGAAGGCAAGTCGCCCGGCGTGGCGGGCATGGGTGTCCCGAGGCGGTGGAAGCCCGTCCCGCCACGCGGGCCGCCGACGACTGGCAGACTGTTTCCAGCGCCGGCAGACTCAACGCCTGGCATCGATCGCAGGTCGCCCAGCACACGAGCGAAGAACTCCGCTATTCGCGGTGGCGCGTAACGCGTGTCGGGTAGCGCCACTGCCATGGTCATCAGGTTGCTCCTGTCGAGACCGCTTTGCGCGCTGCTGAGGGCGATGACTGTTCGCACCAGCAGTCCGGCGGCGCAGAGCAGGACGATCGTCATTGCGACCTGTGCCACGACCAGGCCCTGACGGAGACGTGCGGAGTGCGTCACGTTGCGGCCGCTCTCGCGCAGATGAATGACGAGAGAACGTCGTGCGACGGAGAATGACGGCATCAGGCCGACCACGATCCCGGTGGCGAGAGAGAGCGCGAGCGCGTAGAGCATCACGCGCCAGTCGAGATTGACCTCGCTCACGCGCAGCAACCCCGCCGGTGCGAGAGCCAGCAGGCCGTTGATGCTCCATCGAGCGACAACGAGCCCGAGGAGTCCTCCGCCGAGCGCAAGCAGGATGCTTTCAACCAGGAGTTGCCGCACGATTGGCAGGCGCCCCGCGCCGAGCGAGGTGCGAATGGCGATCTCGTGTCGCCGCGCCGCGGCACGCGCGAGCAGCAGGTTAGCCACGTTGAAGCAGGCGATTGCCAGGAGCACGGCAACGGCTCCGTAGAGGACTATGAGGGAGCGCTCAACCTGGCCGGTCAACTCCTCCCGCAAAGGCACGAGGGTGACACTCCGGTTCTTGTTGAAATCGTACCTGGCCGCAAGCGAGCTCGTGATCGCCTTAATCTCGCTGTCGGCTGAAGAAAGCGAGGCGTCGGGCGCGACGCGGGCAATGACATCCGTGAACCGCCCTGCGGCCTCACGCCAGGGCAGCGTTCGGTCGAGGGCGAACGCCCCCCAGAAGTCGGTGTCCTGATAGATGAAACGGAATCCGGGCGGCATCACGCCGATCACCGTGACAGGCGTATCGTCGAGTTGAACCACTCGGCCGATGACGTTCGAGTCGCCATTGAAACGACGCTGCCACAGGCTGTGACTGAGAACTGCGACTCCCGGAGCATTCGGCCTGTCGTCCTCTGCGGTCACCACGCGGCCCAGCAGCGGTTCGACGCCGAGCACCTTGAAGAACTCCCACGAGACGTACTGTCCGTTCAGCCGCTCGGGTTCACCCAGTCCCGTCAGCGTGCGGGCCACGTCGAACCAGATGCCCATCGAGCTGATCGTGCGGCTCTGTTGTTGCCAGTCCAGCCAGTTGGCGGGAGAGACGCCATTTGAGAACCGTGTGGGGGAGGCCGACGTCGCGGGCCGGTCGAGGCGGCTCTCATAGATGCGCACGATGCGATCACCATCAGGGTAGGGGAGCGGACGAAGGAGCACCTGATCGACGACCGAGAAGATGGCGGTGTTGCCGCCGATTCCGAGCGCAAGCGTGAGGAGGACCGCCAGCGCGAAGCCGGGGCTGCGGCGCAATCCGCGGATGCTGAGCCTGATGTCGCGCAGGACGCCGTCCATCGATTCCATCATTCGGATCGCCATCGCACGCCTCCTGATCGCGGCGTGCGGGGCACGCCGACGTGATAGACGTCAACGTGGCAGGGATGGTTGGCCGGGCCGATTACGTGCGGGCGGGGTAGCGGGTCGCGACGTAGTTGTCGACGAGCGTGCGGAAGCCCTCCGCCAGCTCGTCATAGGTGCCTCGCAGCGTCGTGAAGTGCTCGCCGTCGATGAAGACCGGGCAGTTCGGCGCCTCGCCGGTGCCGGGCAGGCTGATGCCGATGTTCGCGGCCTTCGATTCCCCTGGGCCGTTGACGACGCAGCCCATGACCGCGAGGGTGAGCGTCTCGACGCCCTCGTAACGCTTCTTCCACTCCGGCATCCGCTCGCGGATGTAGTCCTGCGTCCGCTCGGCCAGTTCCTGGAACGTGCTGCTCGTCGTCCGGCCGCAGCCCGGGCAGGCGGTGACGCTCGGCGCAAACGATTCGCAGCCCGAGCGCCTGCAGGAGCTCGCACGCCGCGTAGACCTCCTCGCGGCGGTCGCCGCCCGGCCGCGGCGTCAGCGACACGCGGATCGTGTCGCCGATGCCTTCGTTCAGCAGGATGCCCATCGCCGACGCCGACCAGACCAGCCCTTTCGTGCCCATGCCGGCTTCGGTCAGGCCGAGGTGCAGCGGCTGGTCGGTCTTGCGCGCGAGGTCGCGATAGATCGCGAGCAGGTCGCGCGGCCGCGACACCTTGCACGAGATGATGATCTGGTCCTTGCGCAGGCCCGTCTCGATCGCGAGCTCCGTCGACTCGATGCCCGAGATCACCATGCACTCGTTGAGGATCTCCTCGGACGTCCGGCCGAGGCCGCGCGTCGTGTTCTCCTGCATCTTGGCGACGACCAGCTCCTGGTTCAGCGAGCCGCCGTTGACGCCGATGCGAACCGGCTTGCCGTGATCGATCGCCACCTTGCAGATGGTGGCGAACTGCTCGTCGCGCCGCCTGCCGGTGCCGACGTTGCCGGGATTGATGCGGTACTTGTCGAGCGCGGCCGCGCAGTCCGGGATAGCGCGTCAGCAGCAGGTGGCCGTTGTAGTGGAAGTCGCCGATGAGCGGCGCCGTGCAGCCCGCGTCGAGCATGCGCTGCTTGATCTCGGGAACGGCGGCGGCTGCCTCGGGCAGGTTGACGGTGACCCGCACCATCTCCGAGCCGGCCTCCGCGAGCTCGATGCACTGCCGCGCGGTCGCCGCCGCGTCGGCCGTATCCGTCATCGTCATCGACTGGACGACGACCGGCGCGCCGCCGCCGACCTGCACGCGGCCGACGCGGACGCCGACGGTTTTGTGAAGTCTGACTGTGGACACTCAGTCAATCATAGCCGTAGGCCGGGTCTGGCTTTCCAGACCCGGCGGGTTCAAAGAACAGGACCCGCCCTACGCGGTTTCCTTCCAACCGTCCTTCAGCAGAATCCCGCGGATCAGGTCTGCGCGTGCCAGTGCGAGATCGAGCGTGTCATAGTTTTCCGCCCGGTCCATGACGCCGTCGAAAAACCACGTGACAGTCGTCTGCCCATCTCCGGGAAAGATCGTGGCGTGGGCTGTAGAACGGCCGCGTGACATCCGCCACAGCACGGTTGGATCGGACGATGACATCATTCGGGTCTGGCGTTTTCGCGCCCGGGCATGATGACCGTCTGGCCGAGTGTGTGGTCGGCTCGCTCACATGTGGGAGATTTCGTGACGATCGTCCCCACGACTCGGCCGAGGAAGTCCCGATAGGTCCTCGCCTCGCATCCGCACGGCAGGGCTTTGACAAGTGGTTCGCTCATCGATCACCGTTCATTGTATCGATGCCGGTTGTAGTTGATCGGGGCGGCGCACCTCGCCGTAGTCTGACTTGCTGAGTGCGGAAGGGAGGGCTCCTATGCCGTCGATATTGCAAGTGCTGGCGAACAAAGGGTCGCGAGTCTGGTCGATCTCGCCGGATGCAACTGTGTTCGCGGGGCTGACGCTGATGGCAGACAAGAACATCGGCGCGTTGCTCATCGTGGAAAACGATCGGCCAGTGGGCATCATGTCGGAGCGCGACTACGCACGAAAAATCATCCTCGAGGGGCGGTCGTCGCGCGACACGAAGATTCGCAGCATCATGACGACGCGCCTGGTGCGGGTGCATCCGAGCGACACCGTCGAGCACGCCATGGCGTTGATGACTCGCGAGCACATTCGGCACCTGCCCGTCATGGACGGCGACGCGGTGCTCGGTTTGGTCTCGATCGGCGACCTGGTGAAAGCGATGATCAATCAGCAGCAGTTCACCATAGAGCAGCTCGAGCGGTATATCGCTACGTAACCTGTCAACTCCCAACTCCCAACTCCCAAGATACTCCCACAAGCTAACCCGACCATTGGAAGTTGGAGGTTGGAGGTTGGGAGTTGCTACTAGTGTCCCAGGGCGAGCAAAGCCGGCCGCCCGAGACCACTGCCAGCCCCCATAGGACACGGCCTGACCTCGCGTGCGCGCCCGACAACTGTGTACAGCAGCGCGTGAAGTAGAAATCCCCACAGGATGCCCTGTGAGATCGACAGCGTCAGCGGAATCAGGACAATCGTGACGAAGGCGGGGAGCCCATCCTCGAGCGCCGTGAAGTCGATCGTCGTTACGGTCTGAAACATCGCGAGGCCCACCAGCACGAGGACCGCGGCGGTCGCGTAACCCGGGACGGCTGCCGCGAGCGGCGCGACGAACAGGCACGGGAGAAAGCACAGCGCCGTGACGATCGAGGCGCGTCCTGTGCGCGCGCCCATTCGAATGCCTGCGATGCTTTCCACGTACGCGGTTCCTGGAGAGGTGCCGCGAGGCCGGCGCCGAATGTCGCGCATGCATCGACGATGAGTCCGCGTCGGAGATTGATTGGTGTGCCGTCACGATCGACGAGGCCCGCCGCACTCGCGACACCCATGAACGTCGACAGCGAGTCGAAGAGATCCGTGACGAGGATCGTGGCCATCGCAGGCACGAGCGCCAGACGCAGCGCGCCCAGGATGTCGAGCTTGAAGAACACCGACGAGAAATCCGGCGCGCTGACGATGCGCTCGGGAGGCGTCGCGTAGCCAAGGCCCCACGCCACGACTGTGACAGCGAAGATCGCAGTAAGGAAGGCGAGCGGATTCTGTCGTCGCATCAGCGCCGCGGCGATCAGCACGCCCGCCAGCAGGAATGCGGCGCGATGATCGAGCGTGCCGAGCTTAAGAAGCGTTGCGGGGTCAGACTCGATCAAGCCAGCGTTCCGCAATCCGATCAGCGTCAGCAGGAGACCGATTCCGGCAGCCGTAGCCAGTCGCAGCCCCGCGGGAATGGCCATCGCGATCGTGCTCGCGAAGCGGCGTGGCGGACACGATGAGAAACAGCACGCCTGCCCAGAACACGATGCCGAGCGCCGTCGGCCACGGTACCTGCTGCTGCAGCACGATTGTGAACGTGAAGAATGCGTTGAGCCCCATGCCCGGCGCGACGGCGAATGGGAGTCGCGCGTAGAGTCCCATCAGCAGCGTCATCGAACACGCCAGGAGCACGGTCGCCGTCAGCACCCCGGAGAAGCTCATCCCGGTGCCCTGCGACGCGAGGATTCCCGGATTCACGACGACGATGTACGCCATCGTAAAGAAGGTGGTGATGCCGCCGATGACGTCGCCCTGAGATGCTCGGTTGGTGGATTGTGGTTGGTGGTTGGTGGTGGTTCTGGGTTCGCGGTCCGGTGCGCTCTCGTGCATCTCGGGTATTCTCGACTCTCAACGCCCAATATCCCAACTCTCCTCTAATTCCGCAACTGTGAACCGTGAACCTGTGAACTGTGAACGTCCACTAACCACCATCCACCAACCACGCTCCAAGTGACCGCGATCATCATCGGCGCGGGCGCGGCTGGTTTGGCGACCGCGATCTTTGCAAAGAGAGCAGGGCCAGCTCTCGATGTTCGGTGTCTCGACGGCGCGACGAAGATCGGCGCGAAGATTCTGGTCAGTGGTGGATCGCGATGCAACGTCACCAATCGCGTCGTGACCGACCGTGACTTCTGGGGCGGCTCGTCTCGGATTGTCCGGAACGTCCTGCGCGCGTTCCCGGCCGATCGGGCGGCGGCGTTCTTCGAATCGCTTGGTGTGCCCCTGCACGAGGAGGAGGACGGCAAGCTGTTCCCTGATACCAATCGATCGCGAACGGTGCTCGACGCGCTGCTCGCCGAGGCAAGTCGCCTGGGTGTGGTGGTGGAGACGGGGAGGCGCGTCACCGCAATCGCGCGTGGACCACAGGGTTTCGTTGTCGAAACGGCCGACAGGTCTCGCTTCGATGGCGCAGAGCGTTGTGCTGGCGACAGGTGGACGTTCGCTCCCGAAGACGGGGAGCGACGGCTTGGGCTACGAGCTGGCGCGCGGGCTCGGGCACACGTGCATCCTGACGACACCGGCGCTTGCGCCGCTCGTGCTCGAGGGCGATCGTCACGCCGCGCTCGCGGGGGTGACGCATGACGTGGCGTTGAGTCTCCGCGTGGACGGTTCGACAACGGTGCGCATCGAAGGGTCGATGTTGTGGACACACTTCGGCATCAGTGGGCCTGCCGCCCTGAACCTGTCGCGCCACTGGCATCGAGCGCACGTCGCGGGAACGCGCACTGAGGTCTGGCTGAACGTGTGTCCGGGTGAGACGTTCGAATCGATCGAGGAGTGGTGGCTGGCGCAGGAGCGCGCGCGTCCGCGCGCTCAGGTGTCGACCGTCCTGGCGACGCGATTGCCTTCATCAGTCGCCGAAGCCTGGATTTCCAACAGCGCAATCGATCCCGAAACGACGTTGGCCCATCTGTCAAAGAACGCTCGTCGAACACTTACGCACGCGCTGCTCGACACGCCGCTCGCCGTGCTCGACAGCCGTGGGTACTCGTACGCCGAGGTGACTGCGGGTGGCGTTCCGCTCGAGGAGATCGATGCGGCAACGATGCAGTCGCGAGTTCACCCGGGGCTGTTCCTCGTCGGCGAGATTCTCGACGTCGATGGACGCCTGGGCGGCTTCAACTTCCAATGGGCGTGGTCGTCGGGGTGGGTTGCCGGCCACGCAATCGCGAAGGCAAGTCGCGAATGAACGATCCAATCCGCTGGCTCACCACTCATCGTCATCTGTTGCCTGCGAGTGGTGATGCTCTCGACCTGGCGTGTGGATCCGGCCGCAACGCACTCTGGCTTGCCGAACAGGGATACCAGACGCTGGGGGTGGATCGAAACGGTACGGCGCTCGATGAGCTGATTCAGGAGGCAGCGCGACGAGGGCTCTCGATCCGGACGCAAGCCGTCGATCTCGAAAATGGCCAGCCCTTCCTGGAGCGAGACATGTTCGATCTGATCGTCGTCGCGCATTACCTGCATCGCCCGCTGTTCCCGGCGCTCGTGCGCGCGGTTCGGCCGGGAGGCGTGCTCGTCTACGAGACGTTCACCCGCGCTCAAGCCGCGCGTGGCAAGCCGACCAATCCCGCGTTTCTGCTCGAGCCGGGTGAACTAGTCACGCTTGTTCGCCCCCTCGAGATCCTCGCGAGCAGAGAAGGCGATTTCGAAGGCCGGATGATCGCCAGCGTCATCGCGAGGCGAGATTAGTCTGCAGTTCCGGGTTCCATGTTCCCGGTTCCGGGTTCGTGTTCCAAGTTCAGGTTCGAGGTTCGGAGTTCCAGGTTCGAGGTTCGGATGCTGCTCCAGGAGCGCAAAGCCGAACCCTGAACTCCGCACTTCGAACTCTGAACGTGAACATTGAACACGAACGTGGAACTTGGAACTTGGAACCTGGAACGGCACTATTTACTGGCAACCTTGTACTGCGCGCCCTTGTATACTGAGTTCCTGGCCGGAGTGGTGAAACTGGCAGACGCGCCGGACTCAAAATCCGGTGGGCTTAACGCCCGTGTGGGTTCGATTCCCTCCTCCGGCACCAATTTTCCTAATGAATTATGCCGATCAAGTCTTGCGAGCGTTGGCTCGCTTCTTCGATTGTAGTAATTTTGTAGCACTCGCACCTCGGGCCAGCACTTTCTGGTGCGCTCCGAGCAACCTCGACAAGCACCTGCTGCCGACGCTGGGCACTGCTGCGCGGCGTCCGTGAAGGTGTACTTTCGATGAGTCTTTCGTGATGGGAACGCCCTCGGCGATCTTGCCTTCCCGTAAGGTGCGAAAAAGCGGCCGAGGCCAGGTGAATCGTTGCGGGCCGTTCGGTGCCGGGCATCTCGGCCGAGTAGCCTCTCGCGATGCCCCATGCGCTGCAATTCCTCGTGCTCACTGTTGCTGGCTGGGTGAATCGCCACCAAGAAGATGTGATTGACTATCTCCGAGAAGAGAATCGCATCCTCCGCGAACAACTTGGTCCTCGACCGCTTCGGCTCACAGACGCCCAGCGCCGTCGACTCGCGGTGCGCGGCAGGCAACTCGGCCGACGCGCGTTGATGCAGGTAGCCGGTATCGTCACCCCGGACACGATCCTCCGCTGGTACCGGAGGTTGATCGCCCAGAAGTACGACGGCAGTCCTCGACGACGTCGAGGCCGCCCGATGACGCTCCGCGAGATCGCTGACCTGGTGGTGCGGATGGCGGGCGAGAATCCGCAGTGGGGCTACACGCGGATCCAAGGTGCGCTGGCGAACCTCGGTCACGAGGTCGCCCGAAACACGGTGAAACGGATCCTGCAGGACCACGGGATTGATCCGGCCCCCGAGCGGAGTCAGCGCACGCCTTGGAAGACGTTCTTGCTGGCACACTGGGCCGGCCTCGCGGCTGCCGACTTCTTTACGGTCGAAGTGCTCACGCTGGCCGGTCTCAAGCGGTACCTGGTCTTCTTCGTGATCGAGCTGCAGACGCGCCGCGTACATATCGCCGGCATCCACCAGCAGCCCGGCGGCGCGTGGGTGGAGCAAATGGCCCGCACGCTCACTGATCCCGTTGACGGTTTCCTGCGGACAGCGCGCTATCTCATTCACGACCGGGATCCCCTGTACACCCGCGTCGTTGCCGACATCCTGATGAGCAGCGGGGTCCAGCCCATTCGGCTGCCGCCGAGGAGTCCCAATCTCAACGCATACGCCGAACGGTTCGTGCGGTCGATCAAAGAGGAATGTCTCTATCGTGTGGTCCCGCTCGGTGAGGACCACCTGCGCCTTCTCGCGCGGGAGTACGTCGAGCACTACCACCGCGAGCGAAACCATCAGGGACTCGACAACCGGCTTCTGCAGCAGGCGCCACTGCCGCAGCGCGCGGCCACCCACGTGCAGCGGCGCGACCGCCTGGGCGGACTCCTCAATTTCTACCATCGAGAGGCCGCGTGACTGTCGGCCCATTAAACGCACCTTACGGGGTCCGTTTCTGACACCCCCGGTCTCCCCAATGTCTCCACGACGGGTGTGGACTGACGTGGACGAGGAAGGAGCCGTAGGAACTCGCGGAACTGCGACAAGTGGGTGACAATCAGTGGGTTACGGCCAGAAGACCCACGCGCTCATCAACTTACGGAGGCCGCATCGAGAGGGTTCGACTCCCGCCCCCGGCACGCAATCCCCTAGAGATGTCGAAGAGTAAATCGTCAACCGGCTCGACTCCGAATCGGCCAGAACTAATCCCAGTTTGACCACTGACATCAAAGGCCCAAGCAAAGCTCCGGGTCCAAGTACCCTTTGTCGCATGTATCGACCGTCACATGCTTTCTGTGAAAGCCTGCGATTTCGCCTGCGCGACGCCGGCGGCCACCAAGAAAAGCAAGCCGGTTTGGTTGTTTCAGATCAATCGTCCGCTCGCGACCGCGCCGGACGGAACCTGGAACGAGCGGCCAGAAGACCTCCAGCCGCAATCAGTAACGAAAGAGTGGACGGCTCAGGCACCTGGCTTATGGCGAAGTTGGCCTCTGAAAATTGAGGAAAAGAATCGCGGCCCGCTTGCCCGGTCAGGTTGGTGAGACGAGCGAGAATTTTCAGATCGGACGTGTTGTCGTTCAGATCCGTGAAAACACCAATCTAGCAAGGTCGAGTCCCTGGTTGAAGTACACGAAAAACTCCCGGCGCCGGCGTCGTAAGGCGGTCAGCGATTAGATTCGCCGCATTCCCGGCTCCGAAAGGAGTCATCGGATCGTTGTCGTTGTCGAACGTGCGCAGCACAACGGTGTTCACGCCACTCGTGGGAAGGTTGCCTACGACATCGTTGGCGAAATCGATACTTGTGATCCCGAAGACGCTCGCATCGAACGTGAACACATCGGTCGCGATGTCAAAAACCGTGAACAGCTCGTTTGCCCACGATTTGACGTCCCGGCGTCGTCAAGGCTGTGGACCCGACGAAGGGATCGGTGTCGAACAGTATCGGAGCGGCGTTGGCCTTCGCGTTGAGCATCAAGACCGCGACGGCAACATAGAGAGATCGAGCAACGCATGGTAGTGTCTCCTCTGAGCAACGGTATCGCGCTTCAACATCGCACCACGGTACAGCGGTGTCAACCCTGAGAATGTAAAATCTTAAAGCTCATCAGGCTGCTCGAACGTCGTTGCCGCTCGAAATAGCCTCGTGAACTGAATTCCCGCGGGGACCGAATCCCGTGGGGATTCAAACCCCGGGTTTCGCGTTACCATCGATGGTGGCGCTCATCTGGCCCTGTCTTTGGTTTCTGTAGTCCGGAATATGTAGTAAATGCCACCGCGTCCCGCCCAATCCCACCCAACGCAGTATCACGAATTGTGCGGTAATCTCTGCGATTTGCGCCAACAGCCTCAGCTTTTTCAAGGGCTAATATCGGACTCAAAATCCGGTTGGCTTAACGCCCGTGTGGGTTCGATTCCCTCCTCCGGCACCATCTATCTACTGCAAGCTAAAGGGGAACGTGCGCGAGAACAGCGGGCGCGTACTCCGGCTTTTCGTCACGACGCTGCTGACGCGATCAGCGGGGCGTCTGGAGCTTCGTGCGTGCCAGAGCCCGAGCCAGGCTGTCAACGCCAGTCACGCCGCTCTAGGAATCTGACAAACGTGCTACCGTGTCGGACCTTGAGAACTCCAAGAATGGAAATGAGGTGAGATGAAGCGTCTCCTCCCAGCGGTCGTGTTCCTGATGTTCTGGGGTTCGGCGCTGCACGCCGCGCCTGTCCTGTTCGACACTCGCGCGGACTTCAATGCGGCGGTCGGCGCGCACGCGTTGTTCACCGACTTCGCCGTCACGCACATTCCAGGCACGTTCGACTTCGAGGGCAACTTTGGGGGCCTCCAATTCAGACAAGAAGGCGTGCAGTTGACCTGGGGCAATGCACTCGGCACGAGCGGTGTCTTCGCGGAGGGCAACGGTGGGAATGCGAGTCTTGGGGCGTACACCACGCGTCCAGTGAGGGCTATTGGGTTTGACGTGCTTTCGGCGCGAGCGGCCACGGGGCCATCCCCGATCGGGTTTCCCCCGGTGTTTCCTGAAATCATCCCCACGAATCTCACAGTTGCGTTTTCAACTCTTGCTGGAGAGCAAGCGTCGCAATCCGTCCCACCGGGGGCGTTTTTGGGGCGCTCCTGTATGACGATGCCTTTGCTTGGGTGGGCCTCGCGACCTCGGCGGGATGTGCGTGTCACAGCTCGTTCGTGATCGACAACCTTGCCGTGCAGGCAGTCCCTGAGCCTTCAACCATGCTGCTCCTCAGTGCAGGACTCATGGGGCTCGTGATGGTGCGACAGTTCAGACGACGGTAATCAACAGGTCTAGTTTCAACGTTCTTCGCGAGATTTCAGAGAATCGACTTCACGACCCATTTGCCTGACCAAGCACGCCTTATGGAATGGCCCCGCTACGGACGATGGCGGACCAGGCTGTTGGGTGACGACTCCCGTGGGCTGAGCGAACCTGGGCATCATGATTGGTCGCGTGGGCCAAAGGGTCATACCACCACGGGTCGCCTTGAATCGGTTGGTTGCAGTCGAGACACTGAAACGTCAAGGCCACGACTCCATTTAATTGCCCTCCGCAGCCGCTCTCACGGCTTCCAGCCAATCCTGCGCCAGCACTCGCGCCGAATCGATGTCGCGCATCGTTTGTGAGTGCAGTGGCACATCAACGATGTAACCGACTCGTAGCTCCACGCTGTCAGTGGAAGCACCGAAAATGGCGCAGGTCAACACGCGAGTGCTAGAACCCTCGACGACTCGCCAACAGACTTCTACCGGCTCCGACGTTTGGGACTTCGTCATGAATGAACTCGCCCACGACATTGGGGGCGGTGACACTCTGGTCTGGGGCTCGGCCATGGTGAAGGAAGTTATTCCGGTCCAGTGAAACGGCTGTTGCCATGAAACATCGCGTCGTAGAACGCCGCAGATGCTACATGTCCAAGAGACTTCACTCCATACTGTGTTTCTGCTAGCTGAACGTGACCGGCCCACCATATGCGCTGCTCATGGTGTTCTGGGCTGTCGCGTGGCTATGGTCGTTTGGAGCCCTTTGCACTCCAGCTAATTCGGCGATCAGACAGGCTAAGATCCTCGCGTGAACCCCGGTGTGACGATGCTACAGCCGCGGGGAGGACGACAGATATCGGCTCCCGCTCACACCACCGGTGCGCTCGCTCCCGAGATCCTCAGTCAATCGGCTCACCGGCTTCGCATCCTCGCACTGCTCTACGCCTTCACGTTCTTCATGGCCGGTGTCTTTCCGAACCTGATGTCGCGGAGCAGGCGCGCGGTTCTTTTGGGGCAATCCGGAAAACTGGGTGCCGAGTCTCGATCTCGATTGCAGTGGCACTTCTCGTTGCGAGCCTTCGCGACGAGCCCGCGCGTGCCGCTATCGACCGTCATGAACGTCGGGCTCGTCTTCGAGGTGGTCAAGCTGCTACGGCATCTCGCTCGCCGAATACCTCGAGCCGACGCGCCTGAATTTCAATGGCTGGATCGGTCTGTCGTGGGTGGCCGTGTGGGCGCCGCTTTTCACGGTGGTGATTCCTACTCGGCCGATCAAAGCCGCGCTGGTGACGCTGGCTTCGCTCACCTCGGTGCCAGTGGTCATCGGCTTCATGGTGCTGACGCGACGGACGACCTTCAGCCCGACCGCCGACACGTTCTTCTTCTGGATGCGTGCTTCCGTACCTGCTCATCGCCATCATGGCCTATGTCGGCGCGCGGGTCGTCTACACGCTCGGCAAGGAAGTCACCGAAGCGCGCGAGCTCGGAAGCTATCGTCTGGTCGAGCGTCTCGGGCAGGGCGGCATGGGAGAAGTGTGGAGGGCAAAGCATCGCCTGCTCGCCCGTCCGGCGGCCGTCAAGCTCATTCGCGCGTCGAGCTCGGCGGAGCGCGCAGCCCGACGAGGTCGTCCGCCGATTCGAGCATGAGGCGCAGGTGACCGCCAGCCTTTCGTCGCCGCACACGGTGCAGCTCTTCGACTTCGGTGTCGCCAACGATGGGAGCTTCTATTACGTGATGGAGCTGCTGGACGGCCTCGACTTCGAGACAGCTGGTGCAACGCTACGGGCCGTGCCGGCAGAACGGGTGATCTACTTGCTGCGGCAGGTGTGTCATTCGCTCGCCGAAGCCGAGTCGACACGGCCTCGTCCATCGCGACATCAAGCCTGCCAACCTCTTTGCTGTGCCGCTACGGAGGCGAACACGACTTCGTGAAGGTCCTCGACTTCGGCATCGCCAAGGCGGCGGCGCCGGACATGATGGAGACCGGGGCGATCGGCCTCACGCGCGACAACATCCTGCAGGGCACGCCCGCCTACATCGCACCCGAGCAGGCCTTGCACGGACCGCAGCGTGGACAATCGCGCTGACATCTACGCCACGGGATGCGTCGCTTATTTTCTGCTCACCGGCAAACCCGTGTTTACCGGCGACACGCCGATGGCCGATCGTCGTGCATCACGCCCATACGCAGCCGCCCAGCGCCCTCGAACGCTCAGAGCTTCCGATCCCGCCCGCGCTCGATCGCGTGATCCTGGATTGCCTGGCCAAGAATCCTGCGGATCGGCCGCAGTCGGCGCGCGAGTTGTCTCGAAGACTTGCCGGACGTCGACGGCATCAAGCCATGGACGGACGAGCGCGCCCGCGAATGGTGGGACACCCATCGAGCCGTCCAGAAGGGTCCGTTGGCAGTCGCGGTCGAAGTCACGTAGCGCAACCCGGCGCGTCCATCCGATATCATCCCGAAGTCTATGCGGATACTCGTGAACCTCGCGACTGTCATTTTTCTGGCCTCCTTCTCGGGTGTCCACTGCTCGGCGGCGAACAGGTCGTCAACGGTCAGGCGGCAGAAGAGCGTCTGGGACGGCGTCTTCACCGCGGCGCAAGCCGAGCGCGGGCGAGGTTTCTACCTCGCCAACTGCGCGGAGTGCCACGGCGGCAACCTCGAGGGCGGCGAGAAGCAGGCCCTCAAAGGCGACCGGTTCTGGGCCGACTGGCAGGAGACGACGGTCGACTACATGCTGGGCCGCATCAGCAAGAACATGCCGTTCTCAGAGGACGGCTCCCTTGCAGGGACGCTCGGCACGCCCGACCTACGTGGACATCGTCGCGCACATCCTCAACTCGAACGGGTTTCCCGCGGGTCCGAGTGAGACTGACGCGCCGCGTCGAGCGTTGGCGTCCAGATCGTCAAGAAGGGTGGTCCGAGCGAGTTGCCCTCCGAACAGCTTCGCGCATGTCGTCGGATGTCTCGCGAAAGGAGAAGGCCGCGACTGGAAGCTGACGATGGGCTCGCGTCCCGCGCGCGTGTTCGAGAGTCAGTCGCCGGACGTCAACGCGCCTCTCGGCGATCGAGAGTACACGCTGAAGTTCGTGCTGACGTCGCTCGACAAGTACGCCGGCTATCGCATGTCGGTGCGCGCGACGCTGATGGGTGAAGGTGGACGCGACGGTCTGAATGTCCGCGGAATCTCGCCCGTCAACGCCACCTGCGAGTAGTAGCAACGCTAGAAACTCCACGCAAGGCCCACGGCCGGACGCAGCAGCCAGGCGCTCTCGAGCCCGTGCAGCCTGATGCCGGGCACGAGGTCGGCGTGCTCGGTCAGCTTGATGCGTGCCTCGAACCCCGCCAACGGTCTGACGCCGTAGATGACGGTCCTTGTCGTCACTGATGGGAACCCGGCAGGAATTGTGCTGATCGGCTGGCAGGATCTCGAAACGCGAATCGCTTTCGTAGGTGGCCCGATAGAAGCCCATTCCCGCGAGATAGACCAGCGATACTCGCGACGACAGGCTCTGATTGAACCACACCGATGTCGACAGCGTGCTGTGCCGCTGCGTGGACCGAAGCCGGTAGGGCAGTATCGGAGGAAATATCTGGGGCAGCGTACCGCCCGGTGGGACGGCTCTGTTCATCTCCAGAAGAACGAGAGGGTCTATGCCGGAGGCTAACGGAATCGAGCCGCTGAACCCTGATTCGACCTCTCCCGGTCGAGCGAATTCGAGCTCGATGCCCCAGCGGGTGCCGAGCGGCGTGCCCACGCGAAGTGCGAATCCGATGGCTTCACCGTCAGTAGAATCGTCGCGTCCACCAGCAAACTCGGTGTGCGTGCTCCGAAGCACATCGCCTACGAGCGCCGCACCCACATACGTCGATTGAGCGAACGCAGATCCCGGCGCGAGCACGAGGAACAGCGTCACGCTGATGGCTTGAAGAGTTCTGAAAGCGACAGCGAGAAACCAGGGAGCAGCGGCGTCGTCAGTAGCGGCGTCGGTCTACGGCGGAGAGCGGGGTGCATGTGTGAAATCCGTCTGCGTCGCGGCGATGGACGATCAGCTGACTGCGGTCAGGATCGACCATCCAATATTCGCGTACGCCGCCGCGATCGAAGAGCTCCTTCTTGATCCGTTCGTCCCGGCTTCGAGTGCTCTTCGATACGATCTCAACGACGATCGCCGGAGCGTCCCTGGATGTTCTTCTCCGTCATGATCTCCGAGCTGGTCACCGGCCACGAACACGAGATCAGGCTCGACGATGTCGTGAAGGGTGAACACGACGTCGAGCGGCGAGAGAAAGACTCGGCCGATGCCGGGGCGAGTGGCGAGGAAATTTCCGATCGCGAGGTGCAGCCGCCCACCAGATCCTGGTGGCGGAGGCCTGGCGCCGGCGTCACGTAGTGCACCCCGTCGATGATTTCGTGACGAAGCCCGTCATCGTCCGGGAACAGCAGGAAGTCGTCGTAAGTGAGCCGTCGGTCCGGGACGAGCGGCTGGTGACCATGGAATCGCTCCCGTCCATGCGTGCATTCTATGCGTCGTCCTGACGACGACGGTGCGAGCATCGTGCCGGTCGAGTTTGCGGCGCAATCGGCAGCGACGCTCCGCTGTGTGCAGAAAGTCGAAGCTCCGTGCGCGTCTGGGATCGCAGATAATCAAGCGCGCAGGCTCGGCGCCGCGCGACACTGGAGACTGAGATGGCCAGACACATCGCCGCGCTGTTTGCACTTCTCGCGCTGTCGTCGAGCCCGGTGCTGGCCAGACGTGGACGCCGCCACGCACGCCGTGGGGCGATCCCGATCTGCAAGGCAATTACTCGAACAAATACGAGCAGGGCACGCCGTTCGAGCGGCCCGCGGAGTTCGACGGCCGCCGCCTCGACCAGATCAGGGGCGACGAGCTCGCGCGGATCGTGAAGGAGCGGGCCGACGAAGTGCTCCTCAATTCGCCATTCACCGGCGGCGATCCGGTTGCCGGCAACTTCGGTGGCGCGCCGGCGTTCTACGATCGATTCGAAGCCAATCGCGGCAGCCGTCCGTGGTTCGTCGTCGATCCGGCTGACGGCAAGGATTCCCGCGATGAGCCCCGAGGGACAGAAGGCGTCGGCCGCGCGCGCCGCCGCGCGGGCAGCCGCGCGCAAGGGACGAGGGCCAGTCGGATTCCTATCACCGATCGCAGCCTCTACGATCGCTGCATCACTCGCGGACTTGCCGGGATCGATGATGCCGGCGAACTACGGCAACTCCTATCGCATCGTGCAGAGTCCCGGGTTACGTCGCGATCTCGTACGAGATGGTGCACGAAACGCGCATCATTCCGCTCGACGGCCGGCCGCAGGTGGGCCCGTCGATTCGACAGTACATGGGTGAGCCCCGCGGCCGCTGGGAGGGCAACACGCTCGTCGTCGAGACGAGCCGCTTCAAGGACGATCCTGTCTACCGCGGATCGAATCCGGCGACGCTGACGCTCGTCGAGCGCTTCACTGCTGGCGGCACCGGACAAGATCGAGTGGTCGGTGACCGTCGACGATCCATCCTCGTGGACGCGTCCATGGACGTTTGCCATGCCGCTGACGCGAAACGACGCGGAGGCGATCTTCGAGTACGCCTGTCACGAAGGCAACCTTGCGATGCCGCACCTGCTCAGCGCCGCGCGCGCGGCCGAGGCGGCCGGCGGCATCGCCGACCGACGATGGCGTGGGGGATTCGGAGACGCCGGCGGCCAGACCGGCGTCGCGGGCCGCGCCGCGGCCGCACGACGCCGAATGCCGCGGTCCAGGTTCCGGAATCGCGAACCTCGATGCCCGCAGCTCGAAGCCCGAAGCCGGAAGCCCGGATCGGCCCCTCTCCGGCGAGTGGCAACTCACTGGGCAGAGCGGGCGAGGCAACTTCGCCGGCTACTCGACGCCGACACGTCTGACAATCACCGAGTCCGCGAACGAGGTCACGATCGCAGGCGAACACCGGCACCGAGAATCAGATGACGGCGTCGACGTATCGTCTCGACGGGTCGGAAACGGTTGTGCCTGGACCGCTCGGATGGGACACACGCGCAAAGGCCGTCGCGTAAGGACGGGGCGCTCGTCATCGCCGTGACGCGCACGATCGACGGACCTGATGGAAAGTTGCGCTTCGAGATCTCGGATGTCTATCGAGTGGAAAACGGCGTGCTGACGCTCGAGCGCTCTCAGGGCAGCCGCACGCGGAAGATGACATACGGCTCGTCGCGTCGGGCCAATGAGCGCTCCTAAGTCGTCGTACCCGCGAGTTCGTCGTCCTGAGCTTCGAGCGCCCGGAGGGCGAGCGTTTCGCGATTTTCCGGCGCGACGACTGGCTCCTGGCCGGCATCACCGTCGCAGTGGGCGCTCGCCCACGACGCTGATGGCAGCGATGGAGACAGTTCGTACACTCGCTGGAGCTCATAACAGAAGAGTCGCTTCGCGCGCGGCTTGAGGACATGGGACTCGCGGGCGACGCAATGACGAATCACATCGTGCGGCGCGCAAGATGCGCGAGATGAACACAGGGCGGATCGTGGGAGATCGTCACGGCGCTCGGCTACCGGAACGAAGAAGGACAGGTCGTCGTCGCACGCACCAGCCGCACGGGCGGCGAACCCGCACAGCGCGTGTTCATGATGCGGTGCAGCGTGTGCGGGCACGAATACGGCACCTACGGCGCGGAGATTCCGCATCGGCTGCTGCCCGAACTGTCAGGACGGTCCCGCCGGTCTGTCCGCTATGAACGGCGCGCGCGTCTGTCGACGTCGCTGCCGCCGTCGCGATGCGTCGAGCGCCGCAGCCATGCGCAATGGCTCAACCAGAAGTCGCCCGCGACGCCGCGGCTCCCTGACGGATCGCCGAATCTGCGGCGCCGGTTCCCGAGAGCGGCCGATGGCAAACCGGATCTCTCGGGGTGTGGGAAGTCGTCGGCGACCGGGTCATGCCGACCGATGGCCGCGTCCGGTCGAAATACGTCTACGACATCGCGTCCGATCTGCCCGGCGGCGCGCCATTTCAGCCGTGGGCGAAGGCGCTGCACGAGCAGCGTCAGAAAGGCGCTTGGCGTCGGCGCGCCCACCGAGCGCTGCCTGCCGCACGGCATCCCCGATGCGATGCTGACGCGCACGCTGCCCTTCAAGATCATCCAGGCGACCCGGGCGTCACGATCATCCTGTTCGAGGAGTTCAACAACTGGCGGCAGGTCTTCACCGACGGCCGCGCGCTGCCTGTCGATCCTCAGCCAGCATGGCTCGGCTACTCGGTGGGATCGTGGGACGGCGACACGTTCGTGATTCGCACGTCGGGTTTCAACGACAAGTCGTGGCTCGATGCCGGCGGGACGCCTCACACGGAGGCGCTGAAGACGACCGAGCGGCTTCGCCGGATTGACTTCGGCCACATGGAGATCGAGTTCACCTTCGACGATCCGAAGACGTTCACCAGGCCGTGGTCCGCGACGGTGAAGTTCAATCTCCTGCCCGACACCGACCTGCTGGAGTTCCACTGCGACAACGAGAAGTGGACGGAGAAGTCGCGATAGAGGCGGGTCTAAAGAGCAAGACCCGCCCTACGGTGTAGTAGAGGCGGGTCTGAAACCCGCCCTACACCGTAGGCCGGGTCCTGATTTTTGGACCCGGCGTTCGGAGACTAGCGCTCGAAGCTGCCGGGTCCGCCGTTGGTCGCCGGCGCGGCGACGTTCGCGTTGATGTTGCCGTTGGTCGCTGGCGCCACGCCGGTCAGGCGGCTGTTGAACGCGGCGAGCGTCGGGCCCGCTTCGCCGCGCGGCAGCATGCTCGGTCCTGACCTGAGGAACACCTTCTCCGGCGCCGTGTTCGTGTCGAACAGCACGCCGATGAAGCAGTTGCTCATCTCATCCCAGTTCTGCGGTCCCCACACGACCTTCTTCGCCGGATCGGGATTGAAGCGATTGGCCGTGGAGTTGTCGAAGTGGGTGATGAGCTGCAGCTTCGAACCCTTCGGCAGCGCGATCGGCTCCGCGTACTGGTAACCCATCTGCCACTCGAAGTTGAAGTTGCCCTTGAGCACGGTCTGCGGCTCGTTTGACGGCGTCACGACGCGAAGCTCGAAGTCCTTGCCGCGAAGATGCATGTGCGGCTGCGCGTAGACCAGCTGCGCGTCCTCGCCGAACGTGATCTCGCTGACGACTTCTGCCGAGCCCTCGCCGGGAGGAATCGCCAGGTTGAGCGCCGTCGGTCCGGCGTGGAAGAAGTAGCGCTTCTGCGGATGCCGACTTGGCCAGCACGAGACCGAGCTTCGAGACGTCGGAGGCCGGCTTGCCGGACGTCGTGTAGTGCAGCTCGAACACCAGATCGGAGCCCTTGGGCACGAACTTGGCCGCGCCTTCGATGTCGAACGACTGCGCGCCCAGGCCGGGATTGAACTTGCCGAGGATGTCGTTGCCTTCCTCGATGGCGTTGCGGCCGAGGATGTCGCGATGGCTCTCGGACTCGTACGCCTCACCGGGGACCGCGTTCTCCATCCACTTCGATCCGGGCGGCCGCACCCACACCTTGCCGTGGTGGAGCACTGCCGGATCGCCGGGACGCATCTCCGCGGCCGTGATCCACATGTCCTCGGGGAAGTTCGTCTTCACGAGGATGTACTTGTAGTTGATGGTGCCGCGCGCCGGCAGCTCGAACGGCTTCGGCATCTCGACGATCGATGTCGGGCTTGATGTTCCAGCCGCTGTTGAACGTGAGCGCCGGCGGGGCGTCGGCTTCGTTGCCCGCGGGTGCGCCGGCATCGACCCACGCGTTGAGCGTCGCGATCTCGCGATCGACCAGACGCCGCTCGTTGGCGAAGTGCCCGACGACTGGGATCGGCAAACCATGGCGGCATCTGCCGGCTCGTGACCGCAGCCTTGATGGCGCGCGCCCACGGCCTCGCCTGCTCGTAGGTGAGGAGCGACATCGGCGCCACTTCGCCGGGCCGGTGGCAGCTCTGGCAGTTGGCCTGGAGAATCGGAAGCACGTCCTTGTAGAAGGTCGGCGATTCTGCCGCCGCAATGGATGCTCCCAGCAAGGAACCGACGACGGCAATCAGGCACGTTCTCATACGAGAAGTCTCCTCAAAGTCGACCGTGAGATGCCCAAAAAGTATACGGCCAATGACCCGTCTGAATTTTCGCAAATTCCTCAGGGCGGCCAGCTGAGCGAATTTACGCAAATGTTAAAGAAACTGCCTATTCGCGTGGGAGAATGGCGAAGATGCCGCGAATCTCGAAGTCGTCTGACGCCCTTGTCGCCGCGCTGGCCGTCGCGTGTGTCGCGTTGACGAGCCAGCCAATCCGAGACGCAGGGACGTGGAGCCGGCCCATCGGTGCATGACGCCTTCCGCCCTGCGGGTCCTGGCGTTGGCCGCGGTGGCTACCGTCAAGGACCCGCACGGCAGGCGCCGCGCATTCGGCCTCAGGGTCGTCCGCGATCGGAGTCGAGGGGACGCTGGCGAGCCACGACATGGTGGCATCCCGACGTCCCGTCCAGCCGTACATGGCGAACGCGAGTCGCTTGAGCGATTCACGCGCATCGACCCGCAGACGATCGACTACCGCTTCCGAGTCGAAGACCCGGTATACGTTTACCGCGCCATTTACCATGCGGCTCACGATCACCGAGCAGCCCGGGTATCAGCTCACGAATACTCCCGCACGAAGCAACACGGCGGTCGTTCAGGGCTCAGCGGAGAGCGCGCCTACGAGAGGCACGTTGCCGAGGCCAGGGCGAAGGGATTGCCGGATCCCGCCCCGGACGACCGGGATGGAGGTCTACTCGGGCGCGCCGGTCGAGGGCCGTCAGCCTGTGCGGGAGATCGGGTTCAAGTGAGATGTTCGTTGAGCGATCGCGATTCGTTGTTCCCATGTAATCGAGTTGCCGGCGGAGGACCGGCCTGTTGATGTTGCAAGGCTCTTCGACCGCTGATTTCTCGTGTCCGCACTGCGGCGGCTCTTCGGCGCTGTGGCTCCCGGATACTGATCCACAACCGCACGACGTCACCCTGAAGTGTTTGTCTTGCGCCGGCCTGATGCGCCTCCCCAAAGACAAGGTGGTAGGCGCCGGCTCTTCAAGCCTGCAAGGGCCCGACGGTCCATCTGAGGTATCTTCAACGCTCTAGAGAGCGGAGCGTTCGTGAACAACCTCTACCTGCTGCTGGCGCTCGGTACGGGCGCCGGCGTCGCCGTGATGACCGTCTTCAATGCGCGGCTCGGAGGCCTTCTCGGCGGACCTTTCTGGGCGGCTGTCGCGCAGTTCAGCGTCGCATTGAGCACCGTCCTGCTGGTCGCCTTCGCGACGCGTCAGCCCGCACCGATCACAACCGGACTCCACGGCGCCCCATGGTGGATCTGGACCGGTGGCATGTTCAGCGCCACCTTCATCGTGGTCAGCACGTTCCTGGCTCCGCGCCTCGGTGTCGCGGTCACGCTCGCGACGATCCTGGTCGGGCAGTTGTCAGCGGCGCTCGTCGTGGATCACTACGGACTGTTCGGGGGACCGGTCGTGCGTGTGTCGCTCGCGCGAGTGGCAGGCGTCGCGTTGCTGCTCGCCGGGATCACGCTCATGCGGTGGAAGTGATGCTGCGCGAGTCGCAACGCCGGTTGTTGACCGAGCTGCGGAACGCGCTGGTTCCGTTGCATCGCACGCTGCTCGAGTGGGAGCGCGCCGCCTACGAACGCATTCACGGACGCACGGGCGCTGCCGAACTGCTCAAGGTCATCGTCGAGGATCCGCAGTTCGCGTGGCTGCGGCCGGTCTCGGAACTCATCGCCAGAATCGACGAAGTGTTACAGACCGATGCGCCCGATGTTCGCGTGGATGTCGACGGCATCGTGTCGCAGGCGCGTGTGCTCATCGTGCCCGACGAAGAAGGCTCGCCCTACGCGCGGCGTTATCACGCGGCCCTCCAGGAAGTCCCCGACGTCGTCTTTGCCCATCGTCGCGTGACGGCGGTGTTGAGAGACGCCCCACTCGGCACGCTTCATTGACGCGACCTCCACAACCCAAGTGTGCGGGAACTCTGCTGCAGCGTAACGGCTGCGTCAAGCACAACGTATTGGTCCTTGACATTCGTCGTCTGCGGTTCTAGAAACGGGGCCTCTCTGTGTTCGGTTGGTGGATGGTGGTTGGTGGATGGTGGTTGGTGGAGGCGGGGGACGTATGAAGCTGCGGTTCGCACTACTTCTCATCGTGATCGGGCTCGCCGCGTCTGCTCACGCGCAGGCGCAGAGCCACGCAGCCCGTGCGGTGCCGTCGACGATTCCGACCGTCGCGCTCGACAACGTCGGGCGTCAGGGGTTCTTCTTCGCCGGCGGCAAGTACGTCGGCGAGCTCGGACCGAACAAAGAATCGACGATGGGCGGCGCGATGTACGTCGAGGTCATGGTGCCGAAGCAGATCCGCTCGCCGTATCCAGTCGTCTTATCCATGGCGCCGCGCAGACGGGCGTTGACTGGCTGCTGACGCCGGACGGCCGTCCAGGATGGGCCTACAACTTCCTCGACATGGGATACGTGGTCTATCTGCAGGATGGCCCGGCGCGGGGACGCTCGCAGTATGTGCCTGGCGTGGACGGCACGGCAGGCAATCTCAACCTGAATCTTTCGGCGCAGACGCTCGAGGAGACGATTCACCGCCGGTGCGACGCGCGGCGGGTTTCCCGCAGCCAAGAAGCACACGCAATGGCCGGGCTCAGGCCGGATCGGCGACAAGGTATTCGACGACTTCGTACGGACACAGGTGCAGTTCCTCGCGGGCACTCGGCAGGAGGAGCTGACGCGCGACGCGAACGTCGCGCTGCTCGACACCATCGGCACTCCGGTCATTCTCGTGACGCACTCGCAGAGCGGCCCGTTCGGATGGGCCATCGCCAACGCGCGTCCGAATCAGGTGAAGGCGATCGTGGCCGTCGAGCCCGGTGGGCCACCGCTCAAGGACACCGACAATGCGAAGCTGACGTATCTCGAACCGCCGGCCGGTAACGGCGGCCGAGTGTGGGGCATCACGAACACCGCGCTCGCGTACGAGCCTGCGGCGGCTGCGCCGTCGGAGTTTCAGATCGAGTTCGACGGCAAGTCGCGCGCCGGGTCGTGTCGGCTGCTACAAGCAGAAAGAGCCCGCGCGCAAGCTGAAGAACCTGCAGAACATTCCCGTGCTCGTGTCTGACCGCGAGGCCAGCTATCACGATGTCTACGATCACTGCACGGTGCAGTGGTTGATGCAGGCCGGTGTGAAGACCGAGCACGTCGAGATGGCGAAGGCCGGCATGTCGGGCAACGGGCACATGATGATGCTCGAGAAGAACAGCGCCGACATCGCGAAGTACATCGGCGGCTGGCTCTCGAAAAATGCGCGCGCGGCGTCGGGCGAGAACGTGTCGAAGGCGATGCCCGGCAAATCGATCCCGACGTTCTCGACGGAGAACATTGCGCGCAAAGGATTTGTGTTCGCCGGCGGCAGTTACTGGGGCGACGCGGGCAGGCAGGTGATGCGCGGGGCGATGTACACCGAGGTGTGGGTGCCGCGCCAGGTGCGCTCGCCGTACCCGGTCATCTTCTTCCACGCCAACGGGCAGACCGGCGTGCAGTGGCAGCAGACGCCGGACGATCGCGCGGGCTGGGCCTATCGCATGGTCGATCAGGGCTACGTGGTCTACATGGTCGACTACCCGGCGCGCGGACGATCGGCGTACGTGCCGCTGCCGGGTCCCGACGGCAAGACGCCCATCGACGGGAACCTCAACATCCGCACGGCGCTCGAGCTCGAACGCATCTGGACGAATGCACGCGAGCGCGGCGACTTTCCGCTGAAAATGAATCACACGCAGTGGCCGGGTGCGGGGAAGATCGGTGATCCCGATTTTCGACAACTTCATGAAGTCGCAGGTGCAGTTCGCCGGCGCCAGCACCACGCTTGCCCGTGACGCGACGATCGCGTTGCTCGACGGATCGGCAGCCCGGTGATCCTCTTCGCGCATTCACAGGGCGGCGGCATCGCCTTCGAGGTCAACCGAGGCGCGTCCTCAGTTCGTCAAGGCGATGGTCAGCCTCGAGCCTGGCGGCCCGCAGTTCGGCAACGTGGACACAGCGAAGGTTACGGCAGGACCACGCAACCCGGCTCGTGGGGATTGACGAACTGCGCTACGAATTGATCCGCCGGCGAACGCACCCGCGGATCTGAACGTGGTGCTTGAGCAGAAGTCAGATCGTCCCGACGAGGCGCCGTGCTGGATGCAGGTCGAGCCCGCACGCAAGTTGGCGAAGTGGAAGAACATCAAGGTGTTCTCAGCGAGTGCGAGCGGCACCTATCACCGAGTGTACGACCCGTGCATCCCGAAGTTTCTCAACCAGGCCGGCGTGAAGACCGACTTCGTGCGCTTCGAGGACGTCGGGATCAAGGGCAACAGCCACGTGATGATGCTCGAGAAGAACAGCGACGAGATCATCAAATACATCGCAGGCTGGCTTCAGAAGAATGTGAACTGATCTTGTAAACTCCCAACTCCCAACTCCCAACTTCCAATGGTCCTAGGGCTTTTGGGAGTTGGGAATTGGTAGTTGGAAGTTGATCTAGAAGGAGCTTGAATGGGCAAGCATCCAGTTGCCGTCGCCATAGCGTTCGTCGTGCTGGCGTTTGTGTTCTTGGATCTCGTGAATGCGCCCGTAGAGGGTCAGTCAGGGGCGACGACGGCGGCCGTGCCGAACGACAAGGGCGGACAGGATGTCTTTGGTGCGTACGACGCCGCGCAATGGCCGAAGCCGCTGTCGACGCTGCCCGGCCACGAAACGTGGACGTGGGGCGCGGGACAGTACGTCTTCGCCGAGAGTCCGAACCGCGTCTTCGTCCTCCAGCGTGGCGAGCTTCCGCTGATCAAGCGGCCGCAGGGACCGCCGATTCGACTCCCGCAGATCGGTCCGAGCATCGAGTTCCCGATGTTCCGCCTGCCGCTCCGCGATGCCACGACAGCCAGCCCTCCGGGGGCGCTGTTCGGACCCGACGGCAAGACCCCTGGCGACGATCTCGATGCCGGCAAGCCGGGCGTTGACTATCGCTGGGAACACATCGTCACGGTGTGGGACGCGCAGGGCAATCTGATCGAAGACTGGACTCAGTGGGACAAGATGTTCCGCCGCCCGCACGCTGTTTACATCAGCCCATACGACGCCGAGAAGAGCGTCTGGATCGTGGACGACTACCGCCACGCGATCTTCAAGTTCTCGAACGACGGCAAGAAGGTGCTGCAGACGCTCGGCGAGCCGAACGTTCCGGGCACCGACGACAAGCATTTCTACCGTCCGACGTTCATGGCGTGGCTGCCCGACGGCACCTTCTACGTCGCTGATGGCTACCAGAACACGCGCGTCGTGAAATTCGACAAGGACGGCAAGTACGTCATGACGTGGGGGCAGCGCGGAACGCCGCCAGAAAAGCGTCCAAGCTACTTCAACAACGTGCATGGCATCGCCGTTGATCCGATGACGCGTCGGGTGTTCGTCAACGATCGCGGCAACGGCCGCGTGCAAGTGTTCGACGAGAACGGCAAGTATCTCGACGAGTGGAGTTTTGGTCCGCGTGGGATCTCGGACATCCACATGTTCATCATCACGAGCGATCGATTCCTGTGGGCCGCCGATCGCGGGACGTCGAAGCTCCTCAAATACAGCCTCGATGGCAAGTTCCTCTACTCCTGGGGCGTGTGGGGCGATTTCCAGGGCGCGTTCTGGGGCGTGCACGGAATGAGCGTCGATCAGGAAGGCAACGTCTACACGGCCGCGGTCGACAGCGGCGGCGCGCAGAAGTTCACGCCTCGCAAAGGCGCCAACCCCGCCTTCCTGCTCGGCAAGCAGGTGAATCCTGGCTGGAAGTGATCGAAGGGCAACAGGGCAAAGGTTGAAACGTTCATGTCTTCACCCAGTATCGCAACCGTAGCGGCGGTATCGACGACTTCGCTCACGCGCAACCAGAAGCGCGGCTTCCTCGCTGCGTGGGGCGGCTGGGCGCTCGACGGCATGGATGCATCGATCTATGCGCTGGTGCTCGTCCCGGCGTTGACGGAGCTGCTGCCCAGCTCCGGCATCGCGGTCAACCAGGGCAGCGTCGGGTACTACGGCAGCATCCTGCAGGCGATGTTCCTCCTTGGCTGGGGTCTGTCGATGGTGTGGGGTCCGATCAGCGATCGGGTCGGGCGTGTGCGCGCGCTGATGCTGACGATCCTCTGCTACTCGCTGTTCACGTTTCTCTGCGGGTTGACGAACAACATCTGGCAGCTTGCGATCCTCCGCGTGCTCGTCGGCATCGGGATTGGCGGTGAGCAGCCGGTCGGGGCAGCCTACCTGGCGGAAGAGTTGTCCGAGAGTCAGCGCAAGATCGGCGCAGGCTTGATGCACACCGGGTATTACTTCGGGTTCTTCTTCGCCTCAGTTGCCAACTACTTCATCGGTGCCAACTACGGATGGCGATGGATGTTCCTGTTCGGCGGGATACCCGCGTTGCTCATCGGCTTCATCCGCTACGGCGTGCGCGAGTCGACGAAATGGCAGGAGCGCTTCGGTCAGGACGTTCGCAAACGGCCCAAGATGCGAGACGCCTTCGTCACGATCTTCTCGCCAGCGTACAGGCGGAGAACGCTGGTCATGTCGGGTCTGTTTCTCGCGTCGATCATCGGACTGTGGGCTGGATCGATCTATGTGCCCACGGCGGTAACACAGGTCGCGGTGAGAACCGGGTCTGCGCCCGCCGATGCGGCGCGACTCGCGTCGTACGGCGGGATGCTGCTCGCGTTCGGAACGATCGTCGGCTGCATCTTCGCGCCGTTCCTCGCCGAGCGGGTGGGGCGGCGGCGCGCGATGGCAGTCTTTTTCGCGATCATGGGCGTCAGCATCGTCGTCTCGTTCGGGTACGTGTTCTATCTGAGCACGGCAGCGTTGGCCTGGTTCTACGTGTGCGTCTTCTTCCTCGGCTTCGGTGGAGCGAACTTCGCGCTCTACACGCTGTGGCTGCCCGAGCAGTACACGACGGACTGCCGCGCGAGCGCGATCGCGTTCGTCAGCTCTGTGGGCCGGTTCGTCGGCGTTGCGATGGTGTTCATCCTCGCGAACGGGATTCGCTCGTACGGCAGCCTCGGTGTTCCGGTGGCCGTCACCGCGGCGGCGTTCGTTTTCGGATTACTGCTGTTGCCACTTGCCGAGGAAACGCGGGGCAAGTCGTTGCCGGCTTCGATTGTGATGTTGGTGGTCTTCACTAGAGATCCGGTTGTTCACCGAGTTTCCGATTCGGTTCTTCTATGTCATAACTGGGAATTGTGGATCAACAGGGATCAGTGAACCAAGATCGTAATCAGATTCACCAGAGTCGAGCAACCTCGCGCCCGAGTTCTTTGCCCGCCTCGGCGTAAATCGGGCTGACGGCTGACGCGAACGACTTTTGTTGGTCGGTCGTCAACTCGACGATCTCGCCGCCGACCTTTCTGATCGCCACCACAGCATCCTCTTCTTCCTTCACGTGCAGATCGCGCTGGAACGCGATCGCATCGCGAGCCGCGTCGCGAAGTTCGTGCTGCAACGCCTGCGGCCATCCGTCGAACGCCGGCCGGTGCACGAAGATCGGTCTCGAGATGTAGAAGTGATTCGTTGCGGTGTGGAATCGGTGGAACTGATGAACGCCGTACGTCACGGTGTTCGAGAACGGATTCTCCTGCGCGTCAAGCTTGCCGGCCTTGATGACCACGAGAGCCTCGGAGAGATCCATGATGCGCGGCTCGGCGCCGAGGAGCTGGAACGTTCGCTCCTGGATCTTGCTCGGCAGCACGCGGATGCTCATTCCCTTCATGTCCGCGGGAGTGTGGATCGATCTCACGCGATTGGAGACGTGGCGGAAGCCGTTCTCGAAGTAGCCGACGATCCTGAAATCAGTATTCGCTTCGATGCGTGTCGTGAGCGCGCGACCGAGCGCCCCGTCCATTGCCGCACGTGCCTTCGCTTGATCTGAAAACAGGAACGGAAGGTCCACGACGCCGAGCGCAGGGATGCGGTCGGTGAGGTAGCTGCTCGATTGATAGCCGAGCGTGATGACTCCGCTCTCAACCAGCCAGAGAATGTCTTCGGCGCGATACCCGAGGTCCAGGATGTTGTAGACATACCTGACCTCGATCTGATCGCCGAACTTCGCTTCGAGCCGATCGCCGATCTTCTTCAGCGCCAGGCTGAAGCCCGTCGTCGCAGGTCCGTAGCCGCCCATGATGATGCGGATCGGACGCTTCGATTGCGGTGACGACGCCGGAGCCTGGACGAAAACTCGCTCGGACGATGAGAGAACACCGCCGATTGCGGCTGCTCCAATCACCGCCGAGTGTTCGAGGAAGCGTCGTCTGGACGGTTTCATTGGTGATTGGTGATTCTTGATTGTGGATTCGTTTGAGATTTTCGATCGTTGACTGTCGATTGCCGTGATTCTATCGAGACAGCGTTTATTCAACAATCAAAAGTCGACAATCACGAACGAATCAGGAATCAAAGATCGCCAACTCACCAATGCTCAAGATTTTAGATATCCTATCGCCGGTGTTTCACAACCTGAGACGTGCGGCAGGCGCCGGACTTGTCGCGGCTGCGGCCTGGCTGCTCGCTGGTCCGTCAGCCGATGTCGCGGCCGCGCTCGGCCTTCCGCAAGGCGGACAGACGAGCATCGCCGCGCCCGGCGGGCTCGAAGTGCTTCAGCTTCGTCCGAACTTCTTCATGATCGCCGGGGGCGGCAGCAACGTCGGCGTGCAGATCGGCGAAGACGGAGTGATCGTGATCGATGCAGGTTCGTCGGCGAAAGCGGCCGACGTGCTGACGGCGATCCAGAAGCTCACGCCTAAGCCGATTCGCTACATCATCGACACCAGCGCCGATCCGGATCACGTCGGCGGCAACGAGACGATCTCGAAGGCCGGACAGACGCTCTTCACGGCGCCCGGATCGATCGGATTGCCTGGCAACTTCCTCGGCGGCGTCGCGTCGATTCTGTCTGCTGAGAAGGTGCTGACGAGGATGAGCGCACCAACAGGCCAGGCATCCCCGTATCCAGCCGCCGCATTGCCGACCGAGACCTTCGACCAGGCGCGGAAGTACATGTTTCTCAACGGCGAGGGGATAGAGGTCCTGCATCAGCCAGCCGCGCATTCGGACGGCGACGTGGTGGTCTTCTTCCGACGCTCGGACGTCGTCGTGGCCGGCGACATCCTCGACATGACACGCTTCCCGGTGATCGACGTCGAGAAGGGCGGAACGATAGAGGGCGAAATCGCGGCGTTGAGCAAGCTTGTCGAGCTCGCGATTCCGTCGGTGCCCATCGTCACGCGCGAGGCCGGAACGATCGTCATCCCGGGTCACGGCCACCTATGCGATCAGCTGGACATCGTCGAGTATCGCGACATGGTCAGCATCATTCGCGACCGCGTACGCGATCTGAAGGACGCGGGGATGTCGCTCGATCAGGTGAAGGCCGCGTCGCCGGCGCGCGGATACACGCGCCGCTACGGGTCGGATTCCGGCTCATGGACGACCGACCACTTTGTCGAGGCGATCTACAAGAGCCTTCCGCGAGGAAAGTCGTGAGGCGTTACTCGCTCCTTGCGCTCTTCGCCGTAGCCATCGCCCTGCCTGTCGCGGTTCACGCTCAGGGTCGCGGCGGTCCAGCAGCACCACCACCAACCGCGCGGGCATCGGCGCCGATCGATCTCACCGGCTACTGGGTGGCCGTCGTCAACGAAGACTGGCGCTTCCGGATGGTGACGCCGGCCAAGGGTGACTACCGCGGTGTCCCGATCACGAAGGAAGCGTTGCAGATCGTCAACAACTGGGATCCGGCCGCAGACGAGAAAGCCGGTGAGGAGTGCAAGTCGTATGGTGCCGCCGCGGTCATGCGGCTGCCGGCTCGGCTTCACATCACCTGGCAGGACGACACCACACTGAAGGTCGATGTGGACGCGGGCACGCAAACGCGAGTCTTTCGATTCGGGCCAGTCGCAGCGGCTGCGGGCACGCCGACGTGGCAGGGTGACTCGACCGCGCAATGGGAACGCGGAGGCGGACGCGGTGCTCCTCCCGTAGGAGGGTCGCTGACGGTCGTCACCCGAAACATGCGCCCCGGATACCTGCGGAAGAACGGCGTGCCGTACAGCGCGAACGCGACCGTCACGGAGTACTTCGACCTGTCGCCATCTCCCGGTGGCGCAGACGCTCGTCGTCACCACCGTGGTCGACGATCCGCGGTATCTGCTGCAGCCACTCATCGTCAGCTCGCATTTCAAGAAGGAAGCGGACGGTTCCAAATGGGATCCCACGCCATGTTCAGCCAGATGGTGACGCTCCGCCGCTCGGCGCTCGTCGTGCTCGCGCTGCTGGCACCTGCGTCGAGTGCGTTTGCGCAATTCGAGATCGTTGGGTCGTGGGCGGCTCGCAACACCGAAGACATCTCGCGTGACTCGTATCCAGTCGATTACGTCGGCCTGCCGCTGAACGACGAGGGACGCACGAGGGCGCTCGTGTACAACGAATCACAGCTCGCCATGATCGAGCGTCAGTGCGAGGGATGGCCGCAGTTCTACTTCGTCCAGGGTCCGTTCGGCCTGCGTATCTGGAGTGAAGACGATCCCATCAAGGGCAACGCGATTTCCTACACCATCGGCGGCTGGGAAGATCGCGCGCCGATGGTGATCTGGATGGACGGACGGCCTGAGCCGTCGAAGTATGCCGAGCATACGCGCGGCGGTTTCACCACCGGCAAATGGGAAGGCAACACGCTCGTCGCCCGCACGACGCACATGAAGGCCGGCTTCCTGCGGAAGAACGGTCCGCCGAGCAGCGATCAGACGACGATGACGTCACGCTTCTTCCGTCACGGCGACATCATGACGGTGCTCGTCGTGATCGAGGATCCGATCTACCTCGCCGAGCCGCACATCATCACCAAGAGCTTCCAGCTTTCGGTCGCACCGATCTCGCCGATCGGTCCACCCTGCGTGTCCACGTTCGAAGGACGGCCACTGGACGAGAGCGTTCCGCACTTCGTGCCCGAGAAGAATCCGTTCGTCGACGAGTTGACGAAGAAGTTCGGGCTCCCTCGCGACGTCGTGCTCGGACGGCGGGAGACGATGTACCCGGAGTACCGCAAGACGATCAAGGACACGTTCGTCACGCAACCCGCCTGCACTCGCAACTGTGGGGCTGTTCCCAATCGATAATCAATTGGTGATTCTGATGATCTTTGATTGTTGAATTGTTCTTGATTGTCGATTGATGATTCGTGATTTGTCGCCAGGCCGGCCGCCGAATCATCAATCGTGGAACCACCAATCAAACAACGATTCGTTAATCAAAGATCATGAAATCAACAATAGGGGTGATCGGCCTCGGCATCATGGGGTCGTCGATTGCCAGACATGTTGCCCACGCGGGCTATCGCGTCGCCGGATATGACGTGCGGCCTGCCCGCCTTCGTGAGATCAACGCCGCCGGCGGAGTCGCCGCGTCGAGCTCCAGCGACGTCGCCCGTCAGTCGCGCATCCTGATTACATCGCTCCCTTCGTCAGACGCGCTCGCGCAGACAGTTGATGCACTGGTGAAGACCAGGCACGCTCCTTCGATCGTCGTCGAGACGAGCACACTGCCGATCGATGTGAAGCAGCGTGCCCGTGTGGCGCTGAGGAAGAAGGGCATCGAGCTCCTCGATTGTCCGATCAGCGGCACCGGTGCGCAGGCGCGCAACAAGGACATCGTCGTGTACGCCAGCGGTTCGCGTGCCGCATACAGACGCGTGTCGAACGTGCTGGACGCTTTCACCCGGGCGCACTACTACGTGGGACCGTTTGGTGACGGATCGAAAATCAAGTTCGTCGCCAATCTGCTGGTTGCGATTCACAACGTCGCGACGGCTGAAGCCATGGTGCTGGCGATGAAGGCCGGCCTCGACGCAAAGAAGGTGCTGAAGCTCGTCTCGGAAGGCGCCGGCAGTTCGCGGGTGCTGCAACTTCGCGGCCCGATGATGGTGAAGGGCAACTACCGGAAGGCGACGATGACGCTGGCGACGTGGCAGAAGGACATGGCGATCATCGCTGAGTTCGCGAAGCGCGCCGGCGTCGAAACGCCGCTCTTTTCGGCGACCGCTCCGATCTATAGGGACGCGGTGAAGACGAGACCGCAGGAAGATACGGCGGCCGTCTGCGCCGTCCTCGAGAAAATGGCACACTATCGCCGAAGATGATCGCTCGTCGATTGGCGCCTTCAGAATCGGGATTCGGGATCGGTCGGATCGGACTCGGGATTCGGGTTCTCGAGGGTCATGGCGGTTGCGATCGCGATGCTCATTCCGGTGTCAGTGGCTGCGCAGAGCTGGACACCGCCGCGCACGCCGGACGGTCAGCCGGATTTGCAGGGCGTCTGGTCTGACTCCAGCATCACGCCGCTCGAACGGCCGAAGGCGCTCGGCGATCGAAAAACGCTCACGGACGCTGAGGTCGCTCAGCTGAAAGAGCGGGCGGAGCGGCTCTTCAACAATCGCGAGAGTGATTTCATCCCGGGCGACAACCTGTTCGCGGCGCTCTGGGCAGATGCCGACGCGGTGCACAACCCGAACGCCACGGGCAGCGTGCTCAACATGGTGCCGAGAGAGTTCGACAACCGCACGTCGCTCATCATCGATCCACCGGACGGACGTCTTCCACCGGTGACGCCGGAAGGCAGGAGGCGACAGAGCGACGGGCTGGCGTCCAACCTGACGACTCCCTGGCAATTTGGCGCGACGCCGTCTGCGTCGCCGCCGGTGCGTCGAGCGCCGAACGGGCCTGAGGATCTGAGCAACGCGCTGCGCTGCATCAGCTGGGGCGTGCCGAAGATCGCGGGCAACATCAACTACACGAGCCATCAGGAGATCTTCCAGGGACCCGGCTACGTGGTGCTGCTCAGCGAAGTGAATCACGAGGCGCGCGTGATCCCGATCGACGGGCGTCCACACCTCGCCGAGAGCCTTCGTCAGTGGAACGGGGACTCGCGAGGGCACTGGGAGGGGAACACGCTCGTCGTCGAGACCACGAACTTCACTCCGAAGAGTTTCTTCATGGGTTCAGCGGATCGGCTGCATCTGGTCGAGCGCTTCACGCGGACCGGTCCGCGCACGCTGGACTACCAGCTGACGATCGACGATCCGACGACGTGGACCAAACCGTGGACGGCGCTGATTCGATTGAAGGCGAGCGACGAACCGATGATTGAGTTCGCCTGCCACGAAGGGAATCACCACGTCGTGCGCGGCATCCTGGGCGGCGCGCGCGCCGAAGAGAAGTAGTGCGCCAACCGCGCTGAAGGTTACTGGGCGCCGCCATCATTGCAGTCGCCGACATCGGCGATCACCTCGACGCCGGAAGCCTCGAGACGCCGTCGTGTTGATTCGATACGAGATACACCTGACGGTCCGGGCAGGTGACTACTGGCGCGGCTCCCGGTGAACGCTTCGATGACGGTCACGCCAACGCCACGTCCTCGAACCATCTCCAACGTCGAGACCGCCGATGCGGCGACGCACGTCGTGTATTGAAACCCAACCACCACAATTCGATTGATACCGTTCCCGATCGCCTGCTCGATCGCGTCTCGAAACGCAGCCGACTCCACGGCATCGGCGTGGTGCTTCGTGACTACGACGTCGTGCGGTAAGAGGTCGACTCCCGATGCCCACTCGCAATCGATGTTTCTCCCCGGCACACAGACGTGTGCCATCCCGTGATTCAGATCGCCGCTGGTGAACTGCCCGGGACGATATTCCGAACGCACGAAGATGGTCGGCCCGATCGAGCGGTGCCCGGCGATGAACCGACAGAGCCGGCCGAGTGCTGCGACGCCTGGTTGCACGTCTTCGATGCCGAAGGTGCGGGCGACGGAGCCCTCGGGATCGACAAAGGCCCGCTGGGCGTCGATCACAACGAGGGCCGTGTTCGGCCCTGCGTTCACGTCCTACTCCTCCCGGGATGCGTGGTCTTCTCCACCAGAGTGCGCAGCACATACCCGGCCCGCGGCGCGACAGGCAGGCGGGGGACTTCATTGGGCACATAACCGCACGACCGGTACCACTGCGCGACCCGCGATGGACGTCGACGGCATCGGCAAACGATTGATCGCGTTCCGCGTCGGTGGCGTAGATGGCCTCCCACGGTGGTAACACGAACACCGTGGCATGGAATGTGTAAGTCGCGAGCATGGCGGCCAACTCAGAGCTAGAAAGAGGTGAGCCTCGTGAAGCATGCCGATCGCTTCGATCAGGCTGCGATCGAAGAAGACCCATTCGGACTGTACGAGGCCGATTCAGATACTTCTCAATATCACGACGCAGAATCTCGCGGGCGAATGCGACAGGATCTGGGCGAGGGCTTTCGCCGCGGACAAGTCGCTCCGCGATGATAGCTCGCGCAGACTCATCAACCGTTGCGTAGCCCAGGCGGCAAGCTCGGCGAGGAGTGCTGTCTTGCCCGCACCCGGCCCGCCTGTGACGATGACATGGGGCATCGGTGATCAGTCAGTGAAGACCGTCAGCTTGCGGAACTGAATCAACCACTTGCCGTTGCGCTTGACGAGCCGGTCTTCGGAGCGGCCCATCGCGGCCGCGATCATCCTGCCGTCCTTGTCGCGACGCACGGTCTGCCAGTATGACTGGTGCAACGCTTCGCCCGGCTTCGGGAACGTGATGCGCACGCTGCTGATCACGTGGTACAGATTCGACGCCGGCAATCCCTTCGCCTTGTTGTCGTCGCGCCGCTTGATGAGGCTCGTGACGATCCCGCGAATCTCCCCGTGTCCCTTGCTGATGTTGCCGTTCGAATCGATGACGGCGTCGTCGGTGAACACGGCGACGTAGCCGTCCGCATCGAGGGAATCGACCGCCCACACATAACGCGCCATCACGTCCTCGACCGCGATGCGGTCTTCGTACGTGCCGAGACTCTCCTGCGCGGTGACGAGCGCAGGTGCGATCAGGAACACGATAAGAGTGGCGTGATGCAGTCGCATGGCTTGTGTCCCCAGTCTCACGAACGTCCATCGGAAGCCGCGACGATCGCTGCGGCCATTGCTACCTTGTGATCGTTGGTCCAGGGCGGTCCGATCGACTTTCTCACATTGAGGAAGTGGGCATCGAGATCCGCTACGTGCAATGCGTCGCGCGCCGCGTCGAGCACATTCTTCCGCCGATACCAGTGGACGGCCCAGCCTCTCGCCTCACCCGCGCCGGCAAGCGCCATGCGGTACATCACCGTGTCCGCAACGTTCTGAGCCCGGTAGTTCCCGATCCGCTCGGCGATCGTGGCCGGGAGCGGCGGGCACTCGCGGATCGCGATGCCCAGGATGCGTGAGGATAGCGCGATAGCGAGGGCGTCGAGCGCGAGCTTCGCGTGCCTCTCCGCTGACACGCGCACGCGCTCAATCAGGTCGAGTGCGTCCTCGAGCGGAAGCTTCTGCGCCTCATGGTGGTGCGGAAGTTTCGGCAGGTCGCTCGCAACAAGCTCGATGCGCCTGCGATCGAGGAGCGTCCCGTCGGCAGTCACCGTCACGAGCACCGCCCAGCCGCTGTGGTCCGACACCCCGATGACCGCGTCACGCATTCCTAATCAGGTTCTGGCCGCGCCACTGCGTCAATCACGACAACCTCGAGCTGACTCCGAGCAGGCTCCAGCTTCAGACCCAATTGCTCCTGCACCGCAGTAAAGATCGACGTCCCGGTCACGGCTGCAGGCTGTCTGTCTCCGGTTTGAGGCTCCGCAATCGACAAGGCTCTTGTGAAATCAAGATCGATATCGAAATGGCCACTCAGTTCGGTCCTGTTCGACACTGGCCGATCGACGGCGTTCAACATGATGAACCGCGCGATCTCGTCCATCGTCAGGTGCCGGCCACTGACGCGCTCTGGCGGTGTAAATCGAAACCCACCGCATGGCGGTGAGTCCGCCGACGTACGAGTTGCTCCAGTTGGTGAGGCGCGTTCGCACTCGTCGCGTGACACGGCGATCTGCGGTCCGAGGCGCCCGTCATTTCTCGCTGTGACCAGCGTGTACTATGGTAGCTCCCGCGTCTCTTGAGACGCGACAAGCCGAAATCGAGAAGCCAGAAGAGCCCTCAACATCTCTTGACCGCGTGGCGACCATCCAGGTTTGCCCGGTAGATCGCTCAAGTCTGTACTCGCCCTGGCCTCGATATCGAACCGGTCCGAGTCGATCCAACCGGGCCCGCCGATGACTCGGTACAGCGGGAGCGGTTGTGGTGTTCCATACGCAGCCGCAATCAAGCCTCTCAGGGTCATGTTCTTGGCTCTGAATCGACCGCCTGGCTGAAAGCCCGCGCCCCTCTCCCCGCCGAGGGAGGTGTTCTGCTTGACGGAGGCCACTTCGAATTCGGGGGCTTGCTCGCTGAGTCGACCGCTTCCGTTCTGTGCGCCGACGGCGCCAGTCGTCGTGTCGAAGATTCCAGATGCGCACGCCAACAACCAGCAGGAGAGAATCGCGATAGCGTTTCTTGACATCGCTCGGTTTGGGGCGTGACCGTTGGCACCGCGGCCGTCGGGGCCGCTACTGCGTCCGTTCCAGGAAGGAATAGTAAGTGCTCGTGCCAACGATGTGCCCATCCATGGCTTTCATCACGTCGGCACGCGTGGCGTCCGCAGGCAGTGTCAGCATCTGATCGAGTGCATACAACTTGAATTGATAGTGAAGTGGACCGACACCCGCGGGAGCACACGGCGGTCGATAGCCCACGATGCCGCGTCCGCCGGCAACCTGATGGCTGCTATCCGGCAGCGTTGCACCAACGGGCACCGACGCCTTGATGTCTGTTGCCGTGGCGGGAATGTTCCACAGCACCCAGAACATTTCCTCGGTGATCCCTTTGGCTGGATGGTTGTCTGTCCCGTTGACCATCAACGTGAAGCTCGCCGCGTCTTTGGGAGTGTTTGTCCACTGAAGCGGCGGAGACCCCGGACTGACCCCTTCCGCATAGCACGTGAACTGCAGCGGCAGACTGGCTCCGTCGCGAAAGGCGGGACTGGCGAGACGAAGTCTCGGCGGCTGCGGCGCACGCGCGCCCTGCTGCGGCGTCTGCTGCGACTGTGCCGTGACGATGACTGCGCCGAACGCGAGGATGAAAGCAGGGAAGGCCAACGCCCGTGATACGACCATGTCTCCTCCTTCGCGTGAGAGCGGTGGCCGGGAATGTAGCATACGCTTTGACACCGCGTGACATGTCTGTTTGACAGCCAGAGCCTTGTGCTCTACGCTCCGGTTCGCGAATCCGGAACACACATCAAAAGTTGAGGCGACGACCTATGCGTACATCTCTTCTTTTCGCCATCCTTGTGCTCGCACTCACGGTCGCCCAGAGCGGCACCGGCGCGGCTCAGGGTGGGGCGTCCCAGGCTGCCGGTGATCCCGCCAACGGCAAGGCTGTATTCGCCTTCGGAAATACCTCATGCACGAACTGCCACGGCCTCGAGGGGCAAGGGGGCTGGGGACCGGATCTCGCCGGCAGACGGATCACCTACGATCAGGCCGTTGTAGCCATCCGGAATCCCATGTGGCGCATGCCCGCGTTTGTCCCCTCTCAGCTGAGCGACAAGGAAATCCAGGACATGGTCGCCTACTGGAATACCTTGCCAGTGGCGCCGGCAATCGGGAAGTGGAGAAACGAGGCGCCAGCGGACGGACCGCGTGCCCAGCAGCTCGCCGTCAACATCATTGGATGCGGTCAGTGTCACGGTGTCACGATGAGCACGCCGCGCCACGGCGCCGCCGGGATGAGCGCGGACTTCGAGTGGTTCAAGAAGCAGGTGTACAACCACGCGACCGTCATGCCCGAACAGTGGAAGCAGCTCGATGGCGAAGGACCTCCAACGACGCGCGGTCGCGTGCGGATGGGCAATTTCTCGCCGAAGCGACTGCCGGAATCGCAGCTGCAGGAAATCTGGACCTGGATGAACGATCTGGGAATGGTGGTGCCCATCGTGGCGCGGCTCACCAGCGGCGCGACGTCGGCGACCGGTACCACCTACACGCTCAACGTGGAGAACGAGGGGCTCAAAGACAAGGGTGTGGCCGCGGAGGACGTGACGATCTCGCTTATCCTGCCGCCGGGCACGAAAGCGGCGTCAGCGACCGGGACCGGGTATGAGGGTACCAAGCGGGACGAGAAGGCGAATGCAGACGTGGCCGTCTGGCGCCTGCCGAAACTGGTTGCGCATGAACATCAGGACTTCACGATTACACTCGCGGGAACTCCTGCGGGCGATGCGGTTCCGAGAGGAACGGTGGCATACGCGAAACCCACGGCCAAGGCTGACGCAGTCGTGAACTTTGCCTTGCAGCGGCCAGGTGGGCGTGGACGAGGAGGAGCGCAGTAAGATCCGACGCACCGGAATTACTGCTCGATGAGATCAGAGGACAGCGGAATGAATCCATCGCGCATCGTGCTGCGGCTGTCCGGGCTGTTCCTGGCGGTGACCCTGGCTGGTCACACCATCTTCGCCCAGGCGGATATCACCGGCTTCTGGCGTCCTCAGCCACGTAACCAGGACGGGAGCGGGATGATCGGCGACTACGCCGGCGTTCCCCTCAGCGCAGCCGGCCGATGGCGAGCCGAGAGCTGGTCGCCGGACGACTACGATCTCGCGGAATACGCGTGTCGTCCGCATGCGTGGGACTACTCGCTCGAGGGTCCCCTCTCCCAGATGCGGATGTGGTCCGACGTGGACCCGGCGACGCAGAAAGTCATCGCCTACCACGGGCACCTCAATCAGCAGGAGCAGGAGACCACCATTTACATGGACGGTCGGCCGCGTCCTCCTGCCAACGCCCTGCACACGTGGAGCGGGTTCACGACGGGGGAGTGGGAAGGAGACGTGCTCGTCACGACCACGACCCACCTCAAAGAAACCTACATCCGCCGATCCGGCCTCATGCGCAGCGACCGTTCTGTCGTGCGCACGCGGTGGCGGCGCATCGGCGACTACCTGCAGGCCACCTCTATCCTGTACGACCCGGTGCTCATGGCCGAGCCGTACATTCGAACCACGATGACGTGGATCGAGGATCCCACGCTCGTCGTCGCCCCGTATCCGTGCGAAGAGGCGACTGAGGTCGCGGTGCCCAGAGGGGAAGTGCGGCACTTCCTTCCCGGCCAGAGCCTGCTGCCTGGTTTGAACCCCAAGCTGACGGATCGGTTCGGCACGCCGTACGAGGCGAGGCTGGGCGGATCGGAAACGATGTATCCCGAGTACATCGCCAAGATGAAAACGTTCCCGCGCCCCGAAGGGCTGAAGCGCGGGGATCTGGGCCGCGGAGGAGGTGGGGGAAATTGATGCGCGTCATGGGTCACTCGTCGGCCGTCGCGCTCGTGCGCCTGCGCTGCTGCTCCCGGCCGAACGGGTGCACACGCAGGCCCCTCAAGCCGACGCTCGTCGTCCTGTGTGGCCGCCAAAGTTGGACGAGCCGGCACCCGGGGAGGTAGAGGTCCTGCCGGTGCGGGGCCACGTGTCCGTGATCATGGGGGCCGGCGGTAACGTCACGGTCCAGACCGGCGAGCAGGGCATCCTCCTCGTGGACACCGGCATCGCGTCCATGAGCGAGAAGGTGTGGGCCGCGGTTCAGACGATCGCGCCACCGCGCAAACCGCTCCGCTACGTGATCAACACGACGGAAAACGCCGGAGCACACCGGAGGCAACGCGGTGATCGCGGCGAAAGGGGAGACGGTCCCGCTCCGCGAGGCCAACTACACCGCGGGTCCGCAAGGGTCCATCAACTACAAGCGCGCCTCCGTCGTCTCGCATCAGAACGTGCTCAACCGGATGTCCGCGCCGACCGGGGAAAAATCTCCGACGCCCCCTGAGGCGTGGCCGGACAACACCTATGCGATCGATCAGAAGCGGTTCTACTTCAACGACGAGCCCGTGGTCATGATGAACTTTCCGGGGAATACCGATGGCAACACCATCGTCTTCTTCCGAAAGTCCGATGTGATCAGCACGGGCGACCTTCTCGATCTGACACGGTATCCGCTCATCGACCTCAAGGCCGGAGGCAGCATCCAGGCGTTCGTGACCAGCCTGAACAAATTGATCGACCTGTGCGTGCCGGAGTCGCATGGTGCCGGCGGAACGCTGATCGTTCCAGGTCACGGGCGCATCGCCGATCACGCCGAGGTCGCCTACTACCGCGACATGATGTACATCGTCCGCGACCGCATCCAGGACATGATCGACAAGGGCATGACGCTGGCCCAGGTCAAAGCGGCGCGACCGACCCGGGACTACGACGGACGCTATGGAAGCAGCTACAGGCTCATTGGACGACGGACATGTTCGTCGAGAGCCTGCGTATCAGAGCCTGCAGTCAATGAGCGCGATCGTGGCTGCCAGCCGAAGCTCGTGGGTCCTGCGAGCGAAGGCTGGACAACGGACTTCGTCGCTGCGTATCAGAGCCTGCAAGCCCGGACACCATTCTCGCCGTCTGTCTCTCACCGCCCTCGCGCTCGTGTGCTCTTGCCGTCGCACACGATGTGCAGGCACAGGGACAGGGACGCGGGCGAGGTGCCGCCCCGGCCGGTCCACCGCCAACGGCGCGCGCGTTGGCGCCCAAGGATTTCACCGGCTATTGGGTGTCGATCGTCACCGAGCACTGGCATCTGCGGATGCTGGTTCCACCCAAAGGCGACTACAGCATGCTTCCGCTCAACCCCGAGGGGCGCAAGATTGCCGACTCGTGGGACCTCGCCAAGGCAAAGGCAGAGACCGACCAGTGCAAGGCGTACGGTCCGCCGGCCCTCATGCGGGTGCCGGGTCGTCTCAATATCCACTGGACCGACGACAACACGCTGCAACTCGACACCGACTCGGGCACGCAAACACGCACGTTCAGGTTCGGCGGCGCAGCGCCGCCTTCAGGGCAGGCTCCGTCGCTGCAAGGATCCTCTGTAGCGTCGTGGGAATTCCTTGGCCCCCGCGGTCGCGGCACCGGCGTTCCGAAGGGCTCTGGCCAGTTGCGCGTGCGGACGACTCAGATGAGCGGGGGATACCTCCGAAGGAATGGCGTCCCCTACAGCGAGAACGCCTCGCTCGACGAGTACTTCGACACGTTCACCGAGCCGAATGGCGACACCTGGCTCGTCGTGACGTCGATCGTGACCGATCCGCGCTACCTGACCCAGCCGTACACGTCCACGGTTCCCTTCAAGAAAATCGCTGACCGCCAAGGATGGGATCCCACACCGTGTAAGGCGGACGAAGCCCGCTGAACGTGGAGGCGCGATGCTACGGGAGATTGGGCAACGCGTTGTCGTCGCGACGGTCCTGGCGGGTGCAACTGCTTCGGTGCTCTCTGCACAGCAGCCCGCCTTCGCGCAAGGCTCCGGCGTGGCAAGCCCGGCACCAGACACGGTCCTGTTCAACGGCAAGATCGTCACGGTTGACGATCGCTTCAGCATCGCGCAGGCAGTAGCCATTCGCGCCGAGCGTGTCTCCGCGGTCGGCACGAGCGAGGAGATCACGAAGCTGGCCGGGCCGAATACCCGACGCATCGATCTTCGCGGCCGCACCGTCACGCCCGGGATTCATCGACAACCACGCGCACTACATGGAGGAAGGCGTCCTCTGGAGCGTGGAGCTGCGGCTCGACGGCATCGAGACGCGAAAGCTGGCCATCGAGATGATCCGGGCGAAGGCGAAGTCGCTCGCTCCCGGAGAGTGGGTGTACACGTTGGGTGGCTGGTCGCCCGATCAGTTCACCGACGACAAGCGCCCGTTCACTCGTGAGGAGCTCGACGCGATCGTCTCTGACCGTCCGGTACTGTTGCAGTTCACGCGCGCGGAGACTTACCTCAATAGCCGCGCCGTCGAGGCGATCGGCCTCGAGAAGATGACCGAGCCCTGGATCAGGCGCGACGCGAGCGGCAAGCCCACTGGTGTGGTCGATGCCGGCGGTGCCAACCGGGTCTCGGGGGTCATCCCGAAGCCAAGCACCGAGATGGTGGAGAAGAACAGTCTCCTGATGATTCGCGAGCTGAATGCGTCGGGGCTGACGGCGTCCGGCGGGTCATGTCCGGCGGCGGTACTGCCGATCTTCCGCATGATGGCGCGCGAGGGACGGCTCAACAAGCGGTTCTTCTGCCTCGTGTCGGCGCCAATGGGCAACAACGCGGACACGGTGACGAAAAACCTGCCGCGCATCGCGGAGCTCAGGAGCCAGTTGTTCCAGGGCGATCTCTGGATCGATCACTTCGCGTACGGCGAGGCCAACTTCACTCCTGCGCACGACAACATGGTGAACGCCGGGGGCAAGCAGCGGCCGGAGAACCTCGAGCAGTGGGGCCGCGTCGCGCGCGAGCTCGCGAAGGCGGGCTTGCCGATGCATGCGCACACGACGCTCGAGAATTCCTTCGACGGCTTCCTCGATCAGATCGAGCGCATCAACAAGGAGTTCCCCGTGCGGAACCTCCGATGGTCGCTCATTCACGGCGAGCAGTTGACGGCGGCGCATCTGGAGCGCATGCGCAATTTGGGTATCCATGCGGCCATCCAGCCACGTGCCACCATCATGGGCGGCATCTTCAACCGCGTACATGGCGACCGCTCCTACGACATGCCGCCACTGAGGACGATTCAGGAGAGCGGCGTGGCCTGGGGCTTTGGAACCGACACGTTCGAGGTGAACCAGTACCGTCCGTTCACGACGCTCTACTTCGCCGTGACGGGGAAGATGGTCGGTGGCGCCGTGGTGAACCGTCAGCCGATCGGCCGCGAGCACGCGCTCATCGCTCACACGAAGGGAAGCGCGTTCACGATCCTGCAGGAAGGCAACATGGGATCGATCCAGCCTGGCAAGCTCGCGGATCTGGTGGTGCTCGACCGCGATTACCTGACTATTCCTGCGGAGCAGATCAAGGACATCCGACCGGTCATGACGATGGTTGGTGGCCGCGTTGTGCACGACACGACGTCGACTCGATAGAGGTCACGAACAATGGGAGGAAGGATTAGCACACGAGTCATTCGAACGGTCCCTGGGTCCACGGTGATGTGAGGAGGGTGTTCCATGGCCTGCCCGTTGAATCGTGCCTCGAGTATCGCGTTCGGTCTTCTTCTGATCAGCGGGGTCGCATTCGCTCAGGCGACGGCGCAGCTGAACGGCCGCGTGACTGATGAAAGTGGCGCCGTACTTCCAGGCGTGACTGTCGACGCGACGCAAACCGATACCCATTCACCCGCACCGTTGTCACGGACGAGACCGGATCCTGGACCATGCCGAACATGCCGATCGGCCCGTACCGGCTGGAGATCTCGCTGCCAGGGTTTCGCACCTACGTGCAGACCGGTATCGTGCTGCAGGTCAACGCCAACCCGGTGATCAACGCCGCACTCGGCGTTGGGCAACCTGGAGGAGACGATCACGGTCGCAGGGGCGACACCGCTCGTAGACGTGCGCAGCGCCGGTATCAGCGAGGTCGTGGAGCAGGAGCGGATCGTCGAGCTTCCGCTGCAGACCCGGAACGTGACAGACCTCATCGTCCTGGCGGGCGGGGCGGTCAACACGGGCAGGGTCTCGGCTCTGAGCACCTCCGGTAGCGTAGGCATCTCCGTGGCCGGCGGCCTGCGAAACGGCGTCGAATACCAACTCGACGGCGCCGCACACAACAGCCCGCATGATCTCGGCAACCTCCCGTTCCCCTTCCCGGATGCGCTCCAGGAGTTCAGCGTCGCCAGCGGCGGTCTGGCGGCGGCGACGGGCATGCACTCGGGCGCGTCGGTCAACGCCGTGACCAAGTCGGGGACCAACGCATTTCACGGCAACGCGTTCGAATTCTTCCGTGACGAACGGTTCAACTCGAAGGCCTACTTTGCCGCGATCGGACCGGACGGCAAGAAGTCGGGCGACGGGCTGAGCAAGAACCAGTTCGGCGGCACGCTTGGCGGACCGATTGTGCAGGACAGGCTGTTCTTCTTCGCCGGCTACGAACGGAACCGGATCCGGCAGACCACGCAGGACAACCTGGCGTTTCTCCCGACCGACGCGATGTTAGCTGGCGATTTCACTGAGTACGCGTCGGCCTCATGCAACGGCGGCACCGGTGTGAACCTGCGTGCGCCGTTCGTGAACAACCGCATCCTCCCTGCGCGGCTCAGCCCGCAGGCGCTCAGGATCGTCAACTCCGGATGGATCCCGCGCGCGACCAATCCCTGTGGCAACACGCTCTATGCCCGTGAACTTCGACAACAACGACGAGCAGTACGTCATTCGCGCCGACTATCAGTTGACCGCCAACCATCAGATCTTCGGGCGGTATTTCGACACCTTCGAGCGCCGCCCGTCGAAGCTGGCCGAGACGCACAACATCCTGACGATCCAGACCAACTACCTCCCGTACCGAAACCGGCGCGCCCAGATGCTCGCCGTCGGCGACACGCAGGTGCTCGGGTCGAACAGCCGGTGAACGCGTTCCGCTTCACCTTCGCCAACACGAAGACGCGCGCCAACGATCCGCCGGAGCAGTTCTTCAGCGCCGCCGACCTTGGCATCCCGAACATCTACACCTATGTGCCCGGCACGACGACGGTGCTTCGTCGGCGCCACCGGCCAGGATCTCCGCTTCTCGGGCAACCACACGGTGGCCGCGAAGATCGACAGCAAGATCTACCAGTTCTCCGAGGACTTCTCCTGCGTCTGGAACCGCCACCAGTTCAGCGTCGGCACCAACGTCCAGTACCGCTACTTCGACGGCTGGGACTACGCCGGCTCGAACGGAACCTTCACGTTCAACGGGACGATTACCGGCCTGGCGCTCGCCGACTTCCTGACGGGCCAGATGTCGAACTTCGGACACGGCTCGCCCAACGTCAACACCAACCACCAGTGGTACCTCGGCGTCTACGCCCAGGATGCCTGGCGCGTCGGCAACAAGGTCACGCTCAACCTGGGTCTCCGTTGGGATCCGTACTTCGGGACGGTGTGGAAGAACGGCACCATCTCGAACTTCTCGATCGACAACTTCCGCGCCGGCATCCGCAGCACCAGCTTCCCGAACGCACCAGCCGGTCTGCTCTACCCTGGTGACGACGGGTTCCCGCCGGGCAAGACCGGAACTCTGCGGCAGTACGGCGAACCTCTCGCCGCGGGTGGGAGCAGCCTGGGACGTGCGGGGGACGGCCGCACAGCGCTGCGCTCGTCATACGCCCTCAACTACGATTTCCCGGGCGGGGCCTTCCAGCAGGCCGCCGCCAACGTGAATCCCTTCAACAGGAACGTCTCCATCAACGGCAACATTCCGTTTGCCAATCCCTACAGCCTGGTGGCTTCGGGCGCGCCCGAGCACCCGGTGCCGATCCCGGCGCCATCGAACGCCGTCTTCCCGTCGCTGGCGCCGTACTCGTCGATCGAGCCGGACACCAACTCGATTCGCGTGCAGTCGTGGAACGCTACGATCGAGCAACAGATCGGCGCTGACTGGCAGGTGGCCGCAAGCTACCTGGGCAGCCATATCGATCGGATCTGGGGGCGCAAGCAGATCAACGAAGGCACCTTCCTCGGCCTCGGGCCGTGCACGTTGAACGGCGTCAACTACGCCACGTGCACGACGCGCGCGAACCTGCAGGCTCGTCGCGCTTTGACGCTCGAGGACCCGGTGACCGCGGGCTTCTACTCCACGGTGTACACGTTCACCGACATCGGCCTGCAGGACTACCGTGGGCTCAAGCTCTCGTTCCGCCGACGCTCAGCCAATGGGCTCACCGTAAGCGGCAACTACACGATCTCCCACTGCACGACTGACAGCCCGTACGGCGGACGCTTCGTCAGCGACTTCGAGTACACCAATCCTGACGACCCGACCTACGACAAGGGCAACTGCCCGTTCAACCGCACGCACATCGTCGCGTTCACGTTGGGCTACCAGACGCCGCGGTTCGACAACACGGCTTTGCGGGTGGTGGCGTCGGACTGGCGCGTTTCGGGCGTGCTCAACGGCGCAGTCGGGAAACTGGCTCACGGTGACGACCGGCGTGGACCCGGCCGGCACGGGCATCGGCGGCCAGCGCGTAAATCAGGTGAGTGACGACGTATACGGACCGAAGACCAAGCAACCGGACGCCATCGTCGGGTTCCTCGACCGGGCAGCGTTCGCCGTCCCGGCCGCGGGGACGTACGGGCGATCATGAAGCGCGAAGTATCACCGGGCCAGGATTCTGGAACGTCGACCTCGCCCTTGCGAGGCTCCTCCCTCTGGGCGACGCAGACATTCGAGATTCGTGTCGAAACGTTCAACCTGTTCAATAACTTCAACTGGGGCGATCCGGTGACGAACCTGGACTCCCCACAGTTCGGGCGAATTACGACGCAGAACGGCAATCCGCGTATCATGCAGTTCGCTCTAAAATACGGATTCTGACGGAGATGGCCGCTCATGAATAAGGTTTACGGAGCCCCGACTGCGGGGCTCCTCGTCGCCATCGCGCTGGCCGCAAGCGAGTTGGTGTTCGCCCAACTCGATGGCGGCGGGCCAGGCCGGCAACCGGCCCCGCCCGACATCGCGCAGGAATGGCGCCTGGACAACAACGAGCGGGACACCTTCGGGCAAGCGCCGCTGGGCGACTACACCGGGATTCCCTTCAACGAGGCGGGCCGCGTCCGATCGGACACGACGCCGGAGTCGATCTGGGGAACGTTGGAGTACCAGTGCCGGCCGCACGCCTCGCCGCACCAGTGGCGCGGCCTCGGGGGGGCGCGGATTCTCAAAGAGCAGGACCCGCTGACGCGCGATGTCAGCGTCTACCATGTGCAGTTCATGCGGTCGCTGGACCGGCCGATCTTCATGGACGGCCGCCCGCATCCACCGGCGTACGCACCGCACACGTGGACCGGTTTTTCGACCGGCGAGTGGATCGGCCGCACGTTGAAGGTTACGACCACGCACCTCAAGGACGGATTCCTTCGGCGCGGCGGCCCGCAGACGAGCGACATGTACTCCATGACGGAGTTCATCACGCGGCACGACGACATCCTCACCATCGTCACCGTCATTGACGATCCCATTTACCTGGACCAGCCGTACATCCACTCGACGACCTACACGGTGTCCCAGGGCGAAACCCTGACGATGGAGACCTGTAACGGGTCGTTCACGGAGAACGGCGGGACCGATCGTCACTGGGTCCCGCACTTCCTGCCGGGCCAGAACACCGAGGCACTGACCGAGTGGCTGACCAAGGGCGACCCGCGGACCGGTGTCGCCCAGGCTCCCTCCGGAGAGGACTGGGTCCCGCTGGCAGCGGCCCGCGGTGGCTTGAAGACGCTCTACCCTGAGTTCCGATCGACGCTCGACGGAACGACTGCGGTCGACGCTCGCGTGGCCGCCCTTACGGTGCCGACGATGCGCTCCGCCATTTCGGCGCCCAAGAAGATCGCGGATCAGAGTCCACGAGACGGCGAGGTTCACGTGCTGCCGGTGCAGGGCAATGTCTTCATGCTCGTCGCCGACGGCACGAACATCACCGCATCGGTCGGTCCGGAGGGCGTCGCGCTCGTCAATACGGGTTCGGCACAGATGTCCGACAAGATCCTCGCCGCCGTTAACCAGTTGGCTCAGACGGTCGTGGCTCCCACCACGACCAACCAATGCGTCGGTGCGACGTGTCCTGGCGTCTGGGGGTGGTCGAGTCCCTACATCCACACCGTCATCAGTTCCCCGGGTCGCACAAGGCCCATTCGCTACATCGTCAACACCAGCGTGGCGGCCGAGCATGTGGGCGGCAACGAGAAGATCGCTGCGGTGGGAACCGGATTTCGCGGTGGCGGGTTGGCCGGGGGCCTGGCGACCGTTGAAGGGGCGCCGGTCGTCGCGCACGAAAACGTGCTCAACCGGATGAGCGCGCCCGCGGGAAAACAGCCTGCGTTTCCGCAGGCGGCCTGGCCCTCGGTCAGCTATTTCGATGCGTTCTACAAGCTGCCCGCGTATTTCAACGGTGAAGGCGTCACCGTCTATCATGCGCCTGCTGCCAACACCGACGGCGACAGCATCGTGCAGTTCCGCCGCTCGGAGGTCATCAGCGCGGGTGACATTTTCTCGACTGTCAGCTACCCGATGATCGACGTTGCGAAAGGCGGGAGTGTTGACGGCGTGATTAGCGGGCTGAACCAGATCCTCGACCTTTCTTTTGCCGAGTACCGGTCGCAGGGCGGCACGTGGATCGTTCCCAGCCACGGACGGCTGTCCGATACCGCCGACGTGGCCTCCTACCGGAACATGGTCGTGATGATTCGAGACCGGGTGCAGGACCTCATCGACAAAGGTATGACGCTCGCGCAGGTGAAAGCCGCGCGTCCCTCGATTGACTTCGATGGGCGCTACGGTTCGACAACGGGTCCCTGGACGACAGACATGTTCATCGAAGCGGTGTATCGAAGCCTTCAGGAGAAAAAGTGATGCGAACGAAGATTCTTCTCGCGGTTGCGGCGTTTCTCGTGGCCGGCACGGCGGCATTTGCCCACCATTCCTACAGCGCGACCTATGACGTCAGGCAGAAAGTCACGCTCGAAGGAAAGCTGGTGCAGTTCGTGTTCAAGAATCCGCATTCCTTCGTCACGATCCAAGCGCCCGACACGAAGGGCGTGGTGCGCCGGTGGTCGCTTGAATGGAGTGGCACCTCGCAGTTGAACAATCAGGGCGTCACGAAAGAATCGCTCAAGCCTGGCGATGAGGTCATCGCGGTCGGAAACCCGTCGCGCGTGACGGGTGAGTTCAAGGCCCTGATGATCAGCCTGAAGCGGCCAAGCGACGGGTTCAGTTGGGGTGGCCGTGCGGGCGAAGCGGTTGACTAGACCGCCCTGCGCTCTGGGAGTCGTAATGAGACCGCTGACCATCCTGGCAGTAGTGTTCCTGCTCGTGTCGCCGCTCGCGGCACAAGCGCCACCCGCGGGCCGCGGGGCGCCGCCGCCCGCGCCACGTGAGTCGGCCGCAGTCGACCTGACCGGCTACTGGGTGTCGGTGATTGTCGAGGACTGGAAGTGGCGGATGGTCACGCCGAAGAAGGGCGTGTTCGAAGGGATTCCACTCAACGCCGAAGGTCGTAAGGTCGGGGAGAGTTGGGACCCGGCGCGGGACGAGGCGGCGGGACAGCAGTGCAAGGCCTACGGCGCCGCGAACATCATGCGGCTGCCAGGGCGGCTGCATATCACGTGGGAAGATGCCAGCACCCTCAAGATCGAAACGGATGCCGGAACGCAAACACGCCAACTTCGTTTCGGCGCGGCGCCCCCGGCCGGCGAGCCCACCGTGCAAGGCCGTTCGGTCGCCTCGTGGGCTGCCGCACCCGGAGGACGGGGACGGGGCGGCGCCGGCCCCAGACCGGGCGGCAGCCTGAAGGTGGTGACGACAAACCTGACCCCCGGCTACGTTCGCAAGAACGGCGCCCCACACAGCGGGAGCGCAATCGTGACGGAGTACTACGACGTGAACACCTTGCCCAACGGTGATCAGTGGATGACGATCACGACCAAGGTTGAGGATCCGCAGTACTTCGTCCGGCACTACCTGACGACGTCGGATTTCCTGAAGCTGCCAAACGCCCCGAAGTGGACCCCTACCCCCTGCTCGGCAAGGTGAAGAGCTCCTCGAGCACGTGCGATCCGAGGAGTGTTCGCAAGTCTGGTGGAAACATGGATAAGGCCAATCGAACCACGCGAGCGGCGCTTCTGCTTGCTACGGCACTGCTGGTCAATGCACTCGTATCCGCCCAGGGTCCCCAGGGCCCTGGCGCACCTCCAGACATTGCCGCGGAATGGCGACTTGATACCAACGAGCGGGATCTGACCTCGCAGGCGCCGCTAGGCGACTACACGGGGATTCCCTTCAACGAGGCAGGTCGCCTGCGCTCGGACACCACGCCGGAATCGATTTGGGGCACGCCGGAGTATCAGTGCCGGCCGCACTCGGCGCCGCACCAATGGCGCGGTCTTGGCGGCGCGCGGATTCTCAAGGAGCAGGACCCTCTGACGCGCGACGTCAACGTGTACCACATCCAGTTCATGCGCTCGCTCGACCGCCCGGTGTTCATGGACGGCCGCCCGCACCCGCCGGCGTATGCGCCGCATAGCTGGACCGGCTTCTCGACGGGAGAGTGGGTCGGCAACACGCTGAAGATCACCACCACTCATTTGAAGGACGGATACCTCCGCCGCGGGGGACCGCAGACGAGCGACATGTACGCGATGACGGAGTTCATCACGCGGCATGACGACATCCTGACCATCGTCACCGTCATTGACGACCCCCTGTACCAGGACCAGCCGTACATTCATTCCACGACCTATACGTTTGATCCGACGTTTCGCTTGAACACGGAGACGTGCAACGGCCCGGCCGTCGCCGAAAACGGCGGGAGCGACCGACACTTTGTCCCGCACTTTCTTCCCGGGACAAACGCCGAGGCCCGGGAAGAGTGGATCACGGCGGGTGGCCTCATCGCTGGAGGGGCACGTGCCGCCGTCGATGCTCAGGACTGGGTGCCACTGGTGGCAGCCCGGGGTGGGGTGAAGACCCTCTATCCGGAGTATCGAACGACACTGAACGGTGGGGTCAACGCAGATTCGCTCACGGTGCCGACGATGCGCTCGTCGATTTCGGCGGCCAAAATGGTCGCGGACCAGAGTCCCAGAGATGGCGAGGTCCACGTTCTGCCGGTGCAGGGTAACGTCTACATGCTGGTGGTGGACGGCACCAACATCACCGCGTCGGTGGGTCCGGACGGCGTCGCGCTCGTGAACGCAGGATCGTCGCAGATGTCCGACAAGCTGCTGGCGGCCATCAATCAACTCGTCAAAGCGGCCGTGGCTCCGGCAGCGCCCAATACCTGCTTCGGAGCGAACTGTCCGGGGGCGTGGGGATGGTCGAGTCCGTACATGAATGCGATCATCAGTTCTCCGGCGCCCACGAGGCCCATCCGCTACATCATCAACACGAGCGCGGCGCCAGATCATACGGGCGGCAATGAGAAGCTCGTCGCCGCGGGAACTGGCCTTCGGGGCGGACAGTTGGGAGGGGCGTCGGCCAATGTGGAAGGTGCGCCGGTCATCGCCCATGAGAACGTGCTCACTCGGATGAGCGCGCCGGCCGGGAAACAGGCACCCACACCGCAGGCGGCCTGGCCGACCGTGAGCTACTTCGACGACTTCTTGAAACTGCCCGCGTACTTCAACAATGACCCGGTGATTGTCTATCACGTGCCGGCGGCCAATACGGACGGGGACAGCATCGTGTTCTTCCGCCGATCCGACGTGATCAGCGCTGGCGACCTGTTTTCGACGGTCAGCTATCCGGTCATCGACGTGGCGAAAGGCGGGAGCGTGGATGGCGTGATTCGTGGGCTGAACAATATTCTCGATCTGGCCTTTGCCGAGTACCGCTCGCAGGGCGGCACCTGGATCGTGCCCAGCCACGGACGGCTGTCGGACACGGCCGATGTTGCCTCCTACCGGAACATGGTCGTGATGATTCGCGACCGTGTGCAGGATCTGATCGACAAGGGTATGACGCTCCCGCAGGTGAAAGCCGCCCGGCCCTCATTGGACTTCGACGGGCGCTATGGTTCGACGACGAGCGTCTGGACCACCGACATGTTCATCGAGGCAGTGTACCGGAGCCTTCTGGAGAAGAAGTGAGGAGGATCGCGAAGGATTTGCGGCCATCCGATGTCGAGATGAGGGCGTGGGCAAAAGGGATTGCAACAACATCGTGGCCTTCAAGCTCGTGCCGACGCCGCAGTTCCGTCGTCGGGATTTCGGTCATCTCGAGCTGTCGATGACCATCGACGATCCCCGTGCCTTCAAGAAGCCATGGACGATGCGAACGGTGATGAGACTGCTGCCCGACACCGAGCTGATCGCGTTTTGTGACGGGCACGAGAAGACCATGGAGCATCGGCGTATCGCGGCGCCGCCGCCGGAGCCGCCCAGCCCGGCGCCCCGCTGACGCACCGAGCCCTTTTCGTATAATCACGGCGGTCTGAGAGACTCTCGACCGCAATGGAGAACCGACCATGAAACGATGGATGTACTTGCTCCTGGCAGCCGGGTTCCTAGGCGCCTCGATCCTGAGCAGCGCGCAGCAGTCGGCTCCAGCTCCAGACACAATCTTGTTCAACGGGAAGATCATCACCGTCGATGATCAGTTCTCCATCGCACAAGCGGTCGCGGTCCGTGGCGATCGCATCGTGGCTGTGGGGACCAACCAGAACATCCAGCGGCTGGCAGGTCCGAACACGCAGCGCATCGACCTGCGCGGTCGGTCTGTCGTTCCCGGACTCATCGACAACCACGCGCACTTCCAGGAGGAGGGCGCCTACTGGACGCTCGAGCTGCGCTTCGATGGCGTCGACTCGCGCAAGCAGGCGCTCGAGATGATCCGCGCCAAGGCCAAGGCCACCGCGCCGGGCAAGTGGGTCTTCAACCTCGGTGGCTGGTCACCCGATCAGTTCACCGACGACAAGAAGCCGTTCACGCGCGAGGAACTCGACAAGGTGTCCCCCGACAATCCGGTGTTCCTCCAGTTCACGCGATCGGCGCAGTACCTCAATAGCAAGGCGATCGACGTCCTCGGCCTCGAGCAGCGCAAGGAGCCGTGGATCGAGCGCGACGCGAAAGGGCGCGCGACTGGCATCACCGGCGTCGCGGGTCGCAACGTGCTGTTCGATCAGGCCGGATTCCTCGATGCCCCGAACGGTGGCAAGGCCAACCTGCCGATGGACGTCATCATCGCGAGCCAGAAGGTCATGCTCAGGGATCTCGCCATGGCGGGTCTCACGGCGTCGGGCGGGCAGTGCCTGTGGGAAGACCTCTATCGCCAGTTCCAGCGTGAGGGCACGGCGAGCATGCGCTTCTTCTGCCAGAAGACAGTGGCCGGCGGGGGTCGCGGTGCCGGCGCGCAAGAAAAAATGATCGCCCAGCTTCCCACCCTTCGCTTCCACGACGGTGACGAGTGGATGGACAACTCGAATTACGGCGAGCGGTTCCCGGGCGGCGGCGGCGGAGACGTCATCGCACCAGGCCCTGAGCCGATAGCGGCGCCAGAGGTGTGGGATGCATGGGGCCGCTTTGCCCTCGCTGCCGCCAAGGCTGGCATCCCCGCCCAGCTCCACACAGTGACGGAAATCGCCATCGGCGAGCAGCTCACGCAGCTTGAAAAGATCAGCAAGGAGGTCGATCTGCGGCCGCTTCGCTGGTCGTTCATGCACATGGAAGGTGTGACGCCGCCGCAGATCGAGCGCATGAAGAAGCTCAACATGTTCATTGCCCTCAACATCCGACCGATCGTGTCCGGCGGGCTGCTCCACCGGGTCCAGGCCGACAAGGGCTTTGCGATGCCGCCGATGCGGGAGATCCAGGAGAGCGGCATCATGTGGGGGCTGGGCACGGACGCTTTCGAAGTCAATCAGTTCCGCCCGTTCCAGATGTTGTACTTCGCGGTGACCGGCAAGATGGTGGGCGGCACCGTAGTGAACACGCACACGGTGAGCCGCGAGGCCGCGCTCATCGCCCACACGCGGAGCAATGCGTACCTGTTTTTCCGCGAGAACGATCTCGGGTCGATTCAGAGCGGCCGGTTTGCCGACCTGGTTGTGACCGACAAGGACTACCTGACGGTGCCCGCCGATCAGATCAAGGACATCAAGTCGGTGCTGACGATGGTCGGAGGCCGAGTAGTCTACGACGCTGCCAAAGAGCAGTCCACGGGGACGCAATAAGGAGGTTGTCGTGAGAGCGCTGCCTGTTGTCCTCGCCTTCGCGGTGTGGGTGGCGCCAGGCCTGTGTGTCGCGCAGAGTGCGTCGGCGACACCGAGGCCGAACGACACGCTTCCCGACTGGAGTGGCGCTGGTCGATGGTCGGAGGGACGGTCTTCGACCGCGCCACGCAGACCGGTCAGGGCGGAGCGACATCGGTTGGCGTGAGGTCGCATCCGCCTTATAACGCCGAGTGGGAGGCGATCTACAAGTCGCATCTCGAGCGCCGAGACAAGAATCTGTTCCCCGACACGATCTCGAACTGCGGCGTGCCCGCAGGTTTCCCGCGACACTTCAACCTGCCAGACCCGTACGAGTTCGTCGTTCGTCCCGAGCAGGTGTGGGTGCTGACCGAGAACGGTCCGAACATTCTGCGGATCTACACCGATGGGCGGAAGCATCTCGACGATCAATGGGCCACCTACACCGGCGACTCAGTCGGTCACTGGGAAGGAGACACGCTCGTCTTCACCACGGTGGCGTTGAAAGGGTTTCGGGACAAGGACGTGATTCTCGACCGGACCGGCCTCGTGCTGAGCGATCAATCGCGCGCGACGACCCGGATTCGCAAGATCGATCCGAAGACGATGCAGGTCGAGATGACCATCGAGGATCCAAAGGCGTTGACGAAGCCATGGGTGGTGACCAAGCAGTTCCAGAAGATGCCTGCTGGAACGCGTGTGTACGACTACGGGTGCGCGGAAAACAATCGCAATCCCGCTGATGTCGAAACGGGTAAGACGCTCATCCTTGGTCCGGACGGCAAGCCGCTCAACAAATAGCCCAGCGAGGTATTCGCCATGAGGACGCTCGCGTTGTTTCTCGGATCCGCGGCGATTGCCCTGTTCCTCGGCGTCGCACAATCAACTCTCGCAGAGGCACATCACTCCGGGGCGGGGTTCAACAGCGACAAGGTGATCGAGCTGACGGGGACAATCAAGGAGTTCCAGTTCACCAATCCCCACACGTGGATCCAGGTCGTCGTCGAAGATAACAAGGGTGCAAAGACAGAGTGGAGCGTCGAGTGGGGCAGCCCCAATTCGCTCGGTCGCCAGGGGATCCGTCCGTCAACTTTTCCGCCTGGCGCCAAGGTCACGATGCGGCTGCGACCGATGCTCAACGGCGCCCCCGCCGGTGCCTTCGTCGGTGCAAAGTTCACGGATGGGACGACGGTCGGGCGATGGGAATAGCCCTGCGGTTGCACTACCAATAGCACTTCTTTGCTACGTAGGCGCCTAACCCGGCGAGTACAGAAGAAAGCGATAGTCAGTCCGCCATGTGTAGAAAACTCAGCGATCCCGATAGGTGCACCACTACTCATGGCCCGTAGAAGCATTTTGAGCAAGCCGTAGCCGGCGGATGCAGAAAACATTGCGGCGAACAACGAGAACATGAACGCCAACATCTTCAGCATCGCTCGAACAGATACGTTGGGCGCATAAAGACCGGACAAACTCATAAGCCCTCCACACTTTCGAAGACGTTCCCCCAAGGATCGGTGCAACCTAGCCGGTGCGCCTGCGATGTCAGACCAGTGCGATCTCAACCTGATACGCTCATAGCAATAACCCACGTCGGCGCCGCGGCGATCGCCGGCCGTGAAGCGTCCAGCGTCTCCACGCCAGCCATGATGTCGATCGTTGGTTTCGCAGAGAGACCTGGTACCGCCGTGCTGCCGATGTGTTCAATCGGCCCTGCAAGCCAGGGAGCTAACGCATGTCGGAGTACCTCCGCCTCGTCCTCGAAACGTCTCGGCCACGACGAGTCGTATGAAACGATGTCAACCGGCGTCTCGATGGAAGTCATCGTGTCAGATCGATAGTCTCTATTCACGGTGACGCCATCGTGCGTCCCCTCGGTGATTCCATAGGCGGGATCGGCAGCCATGCGTCAAACCACCCTCATGCGTGGTCCTTTGGCTCCGAGCCGAACCGCAGCACATGCCCATCCGGATCGGTGATCTTCATTTCGTACGCCCAGGGATGACTCTCGGGAGGATGAAGAACGTTGGCGCCTTTCGTCTTGTATTCTTCGTACAGCAGCCCAACGTCCTCAACACCAATCCATACCCAAGTCCCTAGTTGTCCTTGATCGCCCTCGGCTAGATAGATCCCGGCGCCGTCGCGCGTTACGTACGTGAAGTCGTCCCCACCCCAATCGGCGTTGGTGAATCCGAGCACGTCCACATAGTAACGAACGCTTCGCGCCATGTTCTTGACGCTCAGTATCGGGTTCGCGCATTCGAACTTGGTTCGTGGCGCGCTCGGCTGTGGCATGGGACCTCTATCGATTTGACTTCGCGGTTCGGCTCTGCATTACAGCTATTTGATCTTCACTTTCTCGATTTCCAGGTTCGGCGTGAACGCGTCACCGAAATCCTCGACCTCCGACACCTTGCGGATCTCGATCTCCGCCTCGCCGTTCGGAAAGACGTTCGGTGCGCGCTTCACCCACTCGATCGCTTCTTCCCTCGACTTCACCTGAATGATCGAGAAGCCCGCAACGAGCTCTTTCGTCTCGGCGAAGGGACCATCGATGACGGTGCGCTTGTCGCCGCTGAACTTCACGCGCGCACCCTCCGAGGTGGCGGCGAGCCCCTCGGCGGCGAGGAGGACGCCAGCTTTCACGAGCTCGGCGTTGTACTTCTGCATCGCGGCGAACTCTTCGGGCTTCGGCAGAACGCCCGCTTCCGATTCCTTCGTCGCCATGACCATGACCATGAAACGCATTGTTCTCTCCTGAATTCAGTTCGTGTCGGTTGCCACGCCCTCGCGGCCTCACCAACACGTCGAACGAGACCGATCAAAATCGACACGAGCTTCGAGAAAGCCGTTAGCTGTCGGGTTCAAATGACTTAGCGTCATCCGGAGGAGTGAGACGCTTCGGACAGCCGACTGATCAGATAAGGTGCTTCTACGGCTCAGGGCTCGTGAGCGTCTTCCTGATCGCGGGCGGCAGGTTGCCGTCGTTGCACGTCAGTCCGGGGGCCGCGCCGGGTAGGCCCTGTCGCTCGATCCACCCACAACAGTAACGGCCGCACGACGCGGGCGGCTTGTAAATCGATCGCAGCGTCTTGCGATACTCGGGGTAGAGCGTGTGCGCGTGTCCCATCGCTGCTTCCTTCGGGATGTTATACGTGCGCACCATGTAGTCCTCTTCAGGATTCTGCCCGGGCAGGTAGTGCGCCACTTCGCCCGTATCTTCGAGCGACGGGATCTCGACGCCGACATTGCACGTGTCGCGCAGCGGGCCCTGACTTGCGCGCGGATCGAACTCCCACACGCGGCTCACGACGTGGGGCTCGGTCAGATAGATCGGGTCCTCCTGAACAGTCGTGATCGTCAGCAGGTTCTCGCGTCGCGTGATGAAGACGGTGAACGTCGACTGATCGCTGCCGGGTATGCCGACACCGCGCCTGATCCACGCGGTCTTGACGTGTGTCGTGCGTGCGACGAGCGTATCGCCCTCCCAGTGCCCGGTGGTGAAACCGGAGGGCGAGTGCCACGCGTTGGAGGAAGGATGCGGACGTCCATCCATCCAGATTCGGACCGTGTCCCGCAGATAGTCGCCTCCCATCACCCAGGCCACCACTCGACCCGAGTTGTCGACTTCGTTCCAGATGCGGATCGCGAGCGGCCGGTACAGTCCAACCCATGGCGATTGTGCCAGACACTGTCGCTCGATCATCGACGGAAGGCTGGAGGAGTAGCGCAGCGCCTTCGCGCGCCCCTCGTCGCTCATCGGCATGCCGGTGAAGTCGCCAAGGAAGGAGCCTGGACCTCGCTCGATGTAGTCCTCGTACATGCGGATCGCGTACGTGCCACCGAGCTCGACCTGCGCAAGCGCAGGAATACTCACCAGCCAGAGAACGATGAATAGAGTCGTGATCCTCAGAATCTCGCGTCGCATGGCGTCGCATCCCATTTGGAAGTGTCGCGTTCGAACCTGTAGTGGATCGCCGTTTGAAACGGCGCCTGCAGGTAGACCGGGTCATCGACGACGTTGGTGTTCACCAGGTACTTGTCGCCGTTCGGAAGCGCGTGGACGTCCCAGTGCTCGGTGAAGAGCGCCCGCTCGCTGTAGGGCACTCCGTTCTTGCGCAAGTACCCGGGGCGGAGATTGTTCGTGACCGTCTTCAATGAGCCGAAGCGCTGTGCACCGCGCCCGCCACCGCGCACGATCCATTGCGCCGTCGTGTATCCCTGCCAGTTGCGAGGCCCTGACGCTGTGGCAGCGACAAAGCGCAGGAGTCGAGTCTGCATGCCGTAGTCGGTCTCGAGCTTCAGCGTGTTGTCGTCCTGCCAGGAGATCCGCATGCGGATCGGCCCGCGCATCAGGCCGGGCGCTCCGTACGCTTTGCACTGTTCACCAGCGGATTCATCCTTTGCCGGATCCCATGCTTCGGCCGCCTGCTGCCCCTGAAGGTTGAGCGGAATGCTCACGATGTCGCCCTTCGACGGTGTGATCATGCGCCATCGCCAGTCCTCTGAGATGATCGCGACCCACTGGCCGGTGAGATCGATGGGCGCATCGGCACGCGCTGTTGACACCGGCGCTTGCGTCGCGCGACTTTGCGCGCCGACTGCGGCCGTCATCAGGAGAATCGCCAGAAAAAGCGTGGACCTCATTTCGTGCGACTCAACCCGTTGAAGACCGCTTCGACAAAGCTGTCCGTCGTCCATGCACCTTTGTCGGATCCATAGCGGACGCGATACCCCTTCGTCGGATCGGCGGCTTTCACCTGCTCGAGCGTCAGGCCCTTGGCGATGAGTGCCTGAATCGTGTCTCTGATCACCGTCACCATGTCGCGATACTCGACCACTTCGGCGTAGTCGGAAACATAGCCGTGCCCGGGCACGACCAGCGTGCGGCCAGGCTTCAGCACGAGCGGCGTGCCCGCTACAACGAACTCAGAGAGCAGCCGGTTGAGTGCTTCAATCTCGCCTTGAATGCTGCCGCCCTTGACGTGATCGATGACCGGGAACTGCCGCAAGTCGATGACGTCGCCGGTGGCGATGACATCGGCCTTTCTGAAGAGCACCATTACATCGCTGTCGGAATGGGCGCCGGTCTGCCGGATGACTTGCACTGCGTCGTCATTGACGTAAAAGGACCGATAACGGGACGTGAAGGTGTCGTTCGGCAGCATCTTGGTCGGCAACGGTGATTCCGTTCCGTTTGCGCCAAGCGCGCTCAAGCGGAGGAGGACGTTCTCGTGGGCGAGCACCGTTGCGTGGTTGCCGTCGCCGAAGGGATCCGGGCTGAGCCCAATCCCGGCGCCACCGACGATGGCGTTACCGCCGACATGATCCAGATCCGCGCTGGTATTCACAATCATGCGGATCGGTCGTGACGAAATCGCCTTGATGGCGTCCAGAAGAGAGCGCGCCGTCTCGGCCGACCCGCTGTCGACCACGACGATCCCGTCCTCCCCGACGTGGATGGTAACGTTGCCGCCGGCGCCGAAGATGACGTGCACGTTGGGTCGAATCTGAATCGATTCGAGGCCCGCGCGAGTGGTGGACGGGTGCTGCTGAGCAAGGAGGGCGTGCGCCCAGTGCCCGCAACTCAGAGAGGAAGCAGGAGGGCGACGAGCTTTGCCACTGCACGCCAGGATCCCGCGCGCCGCGTCATCGTGGCGAACCTATACCACACTCGCTTACTCGGGTGTAGGATCTGCGCGCGCCGTTCGCTTCCTTGGGTCCCTGGACACCGCTACGAGGAGGCCTTGAATGAACCGCATTCTGCGTCTGCTGCTCACGATCGGAGTCGTTTCCTCACTGGGCACTCTCAACGCGGTCGCCCAGACCACCGCACAAATCAATGGGACCGTCGTCGACGAAAGCGGAGCCGCGCTGCCGGGCGTCACCGTCACGGCGCACCAAACGGACACTGGCTTTCGCCGAGATGCCGTGACCGACGGCACCGGTTCGTACACGCTGACCAACCTGCCGATTGGGCCTTATCGTCTCGAAGCGACGCTTGCCGGCTTCCGAACCTACCTGCAAACCGGAATCGTGCTGCAAGTGAACAGCAATCCCGTGATCCCGGTCAAACTGCAGATCGGCGCACTCGAGGAAACGGTGTCAGTGGAAGCGGCCGCGCCGCTCGTCGAGACGCGCAACCCGGCGATCGGAGCGGTCATCGACAACGAAGCGGTCGAAGCACTGCCGCTCGAGGGACGCAACGTGGCCTCGCTCGTCGTACTCGCGGGCGGCGCGGTCGACACGGGCAATCCATCGAGCCGCAGCCTGACTCAGAGTCGCGGCATCGCGGTCGCAGGAGGGCAGCAGTTCGGCGTGCAGTACCTCCTGGATGGCGCCATGCATAACAACTGGTACGACGGCGTCAACCTGCCGTTGCCATTTCCAGACGCGATGCAGGAGTTCCGCGTCGAGACCAGCTCGCAGAACGCGCAGAACGGTGTCAAGGCTGGAGGCACGGTCAGTGTGGCGACGAAGGCCGGGACGAACCTGTTCCATGGTGACGTGTTCGAGTTTGCCCGCCACCATCGCTTCAACGCGAAGGCGCCTTTTGCGGCGGTCAATCCAACCACGGGTGAGCGAGCCAGCGACGGTCTCGTCCGAAACCAGTACGGTGGTGTGTTAGGGGGACCGATTCTCGAGGATCGGATCTTCTTCTTCGTTGCTTATCAAGGGACGCGCACCACGCAGACACCTGCTGACATCGTCACGTTCATTCCGACGGCGGCGATGCTTAACGGCGACTTCACGACTATTGCTTCGGCACAGTGCCGCACACAGGGAAACCTCGCGCTGCCACCGGCGCTCGGATTCGTGAACAACCGAATCAATCCTGCCCTGTTCAGCCCTGCGGCGGTGAAGATCGCCGGCCTGCTGCCTACGACGAGCGATCCGTGCGGCCAGATCGCGTACTCGCGTCCGACCAAGCCGACTGAAGACATGCCGATCGGTCGAATCGACTGGCAGCTCAACCCGAATCACTCGGTGTTCGCCCGGTACATGCTGTCAAAGACCTTCTGGGACCCGGCCTTCGAGAACGCCGGAGGAAACATCCTGGCTGCGACACTCGGCGGTCGCGACAACACCGTGCACTCGCTGGCGATCGGCGACTCGGTGGTGTTGAGCAACTCGATGGTCAACAGCATCAGGTTCTCCGTCAGTAAAACGAGCGTCATCCGGACGCACTCGGATCTGTTCGGCCCCGAGGACGTCGGCGTAAACATGTTCACTTACATTCCCGAGTACATGAACCTCACTGTCACAGGCGCGTTCTCGATCAACACCGGCACAGAGACGTTCTCGGTACTACAAGCCGAACACCTACTCGCTGTCCGACGACCTGACGATGGTCCGCGGGAATCACCAGTTCGGTTTCGGCGGCGCTGTGGCGATGTCCGATTGGCAGACCGAATCGAACGTTCGCTCGATGGGGCCGATGTCGTTCAACGGCGGCACCACTGGCTTGCCGCTTGCCGACTTTCTCCTCGGACGTGTCTTCGAGTTCCGTCAGTCCACGCCGTTCCGGCAGGACATCAAGCAGCCCTATTTCGCGCTCTACGCGCAGGATACGTGGCGCGTGTCACCGAACATCACGCTCAACTACGGCGCGCGATGGGAACCATGGTTCCCGCAGGACAGCGTGGACAAGGCGGTCTACACCTTCGATGTCGATCGGATGTGGAACGACGTACGCAGCACCGTGTACCCGCAGGCGCCGGCGGGCCTCTACTATCCTGGCGATCCAGGCTTTCCGGGTAATTCAGGAATGAACACCGTGTGGTCGAACATCGCCCCGCGAGTCGGCGTTTCATGGGATCCAAACGGAGATGGCCGCCAGTCGATACGCGCAGGGTACGGGTTGACGGGCGACTTCGTGACCGGTCAGTTCTTCTTCGACTCGCGCTCGGCGCCGCCGTTCGGGCTGGAACAGCGTCTGACCCCCACGCGGCTCGACGATCCATGGGGTGCAGCCGGCCGCACCAATCCCTATCCCGTTCCACTCGGTGGTGATGACTACCCGTACAGCGCCGCCCTCTACTCGCTCTTCATCTCGATGCCCACCGACATCAAGACAACGCGCAACCATGCGTGGAACGTGGGATATCAGCGCCAGGTAGGCGAGGCCATGGCGTTCTCGGCGACCTACACCGGCAACCGGATGGTCAACATGTGGGGCGTCGTGGACGGAAACCCGGGCGTCATTCCCGCGGGCGCAGCGGCGACAGCCCCGTGCACGCTTCGACTGCCAACGGGCGGGACGCAGACGTTCGCGAATTGCTCAACGGCGCCGCTCGATCTCCGCCGGGAGTTGAGCCAGTTAAATCCGCCAGTCGGCCAGTACTACGGGTACCTCGATTGGATCACCGACGCGGGCTGGCAGGACTACCACGGCCTGCTGCTATCGGTGCAACGCCGATCCGCGGGCGGGCTCACGACCAGCGCCAACTACACCATCTCGACGTGCGAAGGACTGATCAGCCAGGGCCAGGCGCCGCTCAATGTCGCCACCGGGTACATGAAACCTGTGTCGCTGATCAATCCTCCTTCGGATGCCGAACGAGACGCCATCTTCGAGGAAGAGAAAGGCCGGTGCAGCACGTGGCGCAGGCACATCTTCAATCTCAGTGCGAGTGTCGAGACACCGCAGTTCAGCAACGCGACTGCGCGTGCGCTGGCATCGAACTGGCGACTGTCAGGGATCTACCGGGCAAATTCGGGGAGTCCGCTGACGGTGTCCACTGGCACCGACAGGGCGTTCTCCGGTATCCAGGCAGGGACGCAGCGAGCGAATCAGGTGCTCGACGATCCGTACGGCGACAAGACGGTCGACAACTGGCTCGATCCGGCGGCGTTTGCGCAGCCCACGTTTGGCACCTACGGAAACTCGATACGCAACGCCTACGACGGCCCGAGCCGGCACGTGGTAGACCTGTCGCTCGTGCGGTCGTTCAGGTTTGGCAACAATCACCGCCTCGAGGCGCGCGTCGAAGCGTTCAATGCGTTCAACTGGTTCCTGCTCGAGAACCCGAACACGACGCTGTCGGCTGCGACCTTCGGGCGCATTACCGCCTCGGGGATCCGCGGATCATGCAATTTGCGGTGAAGTACGACTTTTAGCACCTGACGCTGAAAAACGCGTCAACGCCCAAATTCAACTCCCAACTCCCAAGGGCACGGGCTATTTGGGAGTTGGAAGTTGGGAGTTGGAGGTTGACACAATCAACCCATGGCACAATCCGCTCGCGGAGAGCGTCATATGAAGGCAGCCCTCGTCGCCGTCCTCGCGATCGTGTCGAGCGGCCAGCTTGCAGCTCAGTGGCTCACACAACCGACGTCCGGGATTCCACGCACGCCTGACGGCAAGGCGAATCTGACGGCGCCCGCACCGCGGGCGCCGGATGGCAGGCCCGACCTCTCGGGGCTGTGGTTGAAGGCGTCGCCAAAGTACGCGCGTAACATCGCGGCAGATCTCGAGCCTGACGAGATCCAGCCGTGGGTGCGCGAGGTGGTCGAACGGCGCCGCGAGGATCTCGGCAAGGACGGCATGCAGGTGCGCTGCCTGCCGCTCGGCCCGGCCTACGCCACCTCCGGTGACAGCACCGGGTCAGAGATGACGCGCATCGTCCAGACACCGCAGCTCATTGTGATGCTCAATCCCGATCTCACGTATCGCCAGATCTGGATGGACGGCCGCGCGCTCGAGCCGGAGCCAAACCCGTCGTGGATGGGGTACTCCGTGGGGCGCTGGGACGGCGACACGCTCGTCGTCGAGAGCCACGGCTTCCACGCCGGCACATGGCTGGATCGGAACGGCCATCCGCACACAGAGCGATTGCGCATGACCGAGCGGTACCGGCGTCCGCGTTTCGGGGCACTCGAGATCGAAGTCACGTTCTCGGATCCGCTGGCGTACGCCAGGCCCTGGACGGTGAACGTCGGCGCCGAGTACGCCGCCGACACGGAAATGATCGAGTGGGTGTGCAACGAGGGCGCGAACCGGAGCCTGGTGCACTGGGTTGGCAAGGCATCGGACGAACGGCTGAACGAGGTGAAGGTGGCGCCGGAAATCCTGGCGCGATACATCGGTACCTACGTCGAACAGCCGCCGTATTGGAGAAGCGCGCAGATCGTCGGGTCGCTAGCGGCGGCTGGTCGCACGCTGCACATCACACTGGAGAACGGCAGGCTGATCGGCGACATGGACGGACGCGGCAAGCAGGATCTCGTCGCGATGTCCGAGGGCGAATTCACCGGCCTCTACGGCCTCGGCGTCCAGTTCGTCGACGGCGGGCTGTTCGTGAAGCACGTCTCAGGCAACTACCGCTTCGCGCGCAAGTAGTGACTACTGGCTCAGCGGCAAGGTCGGGGCTGCTTCGTCATGTGTGGTCGGCTCGATAGTTGCGTTAACGGCGTCGTGGCGTTCTTCCGACGCAACCTCACCGCGACTGCCGGCGTGGCCGGCATTCTCCTGCTGCTCCTGCTCTCGCTCCCCATCGCTGTCGAGCCTCGCATCAAGCAGCGCCTCGTGAACGCCCTGGGCGAGCGTTTCGACAGCGAGGTACAGCTGGAAAACCTGACGGTCTCGCTCCTTCCCAGGCCGAGGCTCTCGGGACGAGGGCTGGTGCTCCGTCACAAGCACCGCACGGATGTGCCGCCGCTCGTGATGATTGCGTCATTCTCGGGCGAAGCCGACCTCGTGGGACTCCTGAGCGATCCGGTCAGGGTGAGCGACATCCGTCTGGAAGGCCTGGAGATCAACGTCCCACCCGGCGGGCTGAGCCTGAACGACGACGAGCCCGGCAAATCGGATCAGCCGGACCAGCCCACCGATGCCGACGACAACGACAGGGAGACGTCCCCGCTCATCGTCCGCAATCTGCAGTCGGAGCGGGCCGTGCTGCGAATTCTTCGAAGGACGCCGGGCAAAGCGCCGCGCACGTTCGAGATCGGGGAGCTCGACATGAAAGACATCGGCGCGGACCACCCATGGCCGTTCCGCGCGAACCTCACCAATCCAACGCCGCCTGGCCGCATCCAGACGGAAGGGACATTCGGGCCATGGCAGGCCGAAGAGCCGTCCCAGACGCCGCTGGCGGCGTCGTACCGTTTCGAGAACGCGGACCTTGGCGTCTTCGACGGGATTACAGGAATCCTGAATTCGTCCGGAGCATTCAAAGGTGTGCTCGAACGCATCGAGGTGGACGGCACGACGAGCATGCCCGCGTTCGCGCTCGCGGACGTCGGGAACGGCATGCCGCTCGAAACGCGGTTCCACTCAATCGTGGACGGCACGAACGGCAACACGCTGCTGCAGCCCGTGGAAGCCACTCTGGGCGCCACGGAGATCCACGCGGCCGGCGGCGTCGTCGAGCGTGAAGGCGAAGACGGGCGCACTGTGGAGCTCGACGTCGTCATCGACGCCGGGCGGTTGGAGGACATCCTCCGTCTCGCTGTGAAGGGCCCACAGCCGCCCATGACCGGCGTGATGAAGCTGAGAACGAAGTTTCTCTTGCCGCCCGGGGATTGCGACGTGATCCAGAAGCTCCGACTTGACGGGAACTTCAGCGTAGACGGGGCGGAATTCACGAAGGCACAGGTCCAGGACAAAGTCGATGCGTTCAGCACCAAGGCGCGCGGGGTGAACGACGACACGCCCGACCCGGTCGTGTCGAACTTCCAGGGCACGTTCCAGATGCGCGACGGCGCGATTCACTTCTCCATCGTGACGTTTGCGATGCCGGGCGCGCGCGTGAGCGTGAGCGGCCGGTTCGTGATGGAGTCGGAAGCGCTCGATTTTCGCGGCATCGTTCGCCTCGACGCGAAGCTGTCGCAGTTGACGACCGGTGTGAGGTCGTTTTTCCTCAGGATGGCCGACGGGCTGTTCCGTGACGAAGACACTACCGTCGTGCCGATTACCATCGGGGGCACGGCCGACAAACCAAAGGTCGGCCTCGACGTCGGGAGGGCCATCAGAGGCGGGTGACGCGAAACGGGTCAGGATTGTTTGCCACCGAGCGCCAGCGCCGGCACGAGCAGCACGCTCGCGTACAACGCCGCACTGACGGCGATCGTGCTCACGACCGCGAGACCTGGCCCCGTCGTGATCGGCCACGTGCTCGACCAGAGCGCCACGCCGAGGAGGACGAGCGCCATTGCCATGCGGGCCATCCGTGTCGCCGCCGGGACGGAATCATCGAGCGCCCGCGTGTGCATGAGCAGGAGGCTCGAGCCCACGAGGCCACAGAAACGGCCGGCATTATGAGCGCCGAGTCCGGCGCCGGAAAGCTCGGCGAGCGCGACCACGACGATGAGCGACACGCCAAGGGCCGTCTTCGTGCCGGCCGTGAGAGTGTTGATGCCCGCGCCAGCCGGAGAGAGCTCCAGGCGTGCAAGGGCGAGCGCCGCGACACCTACGACAAGGCCGCCGAGCACGTCCGCGGGGAAATGGCGTCCCAGGGTACATGCGTAGAGGGCCATCAGCGCGACCCATGCGGCTGCCACGCCGAGCTGCCACGATTGCCGGCGAGACCAGGCGAGACCCATGGCCCATGCCGCGGTCGTTGCCACGTGTCCGGAGGGAAACCCGAAGTCGTCCACCGGTACCGAGGTGCCCGCGGCTACCAGCGGCAGACCCGACTCGAAGACGCTGAACGTTTGGACGCGAGTATCGACAGCATGCGGACGAGGCGACGCGAACGCGCCTTTTGCGGCGACCGTCATCGCGTCGGCGAAGACGATGGCCAGGATCAGCGTCACGCCGAGCCTGAGCCGCCCTCCAAACCCGCACACGATCGCGACGGCCAGGCAGCTCGGCACGTAGCCCCACAGCGACACCGCCCACATGATCTCGGTCAACGCGGGCGATGCCCACTGCTGAAGCCACAAAACGAAACTGGTGTCGAGCATCGGCGATCGGGCCGACGAGTGTTGACCGCTAATCCGTCGGGCGTCCTCCGAGCGTGCGGCCGTCGGCGAGCGTAATCGACACAAATATCCCGCCTGGCTCCCCGCTCTTGAGCGGGTTGACGACGACAGTGACGGCGTCGCCAGCCTTGATGAGGGTCGATTTCCAGCCCGCCTTTGCCATCGAGTTGGGACTGCCCATCTCGACACCCCATCGTTCCGTGCCGCCGTTCGACGTCGGGACGTCGAGCTGAATCGAGGAGTGCGGGTTCATCCAGGCGAACTCGACCACCTTGCCGACCAGCGTCTTTCGCACGCTGCGATCGAACATGACAGGGGAATGATGGGCGGCGACCGAGCCGGCCGTGAGAGCCACGACGACGGCAGTGATGGCCAGTGTCGAGCGACTCATGTGTCGTCTCCTTCGATCTGTCTGGGCGAGCTCACTTCACCAGCCTGTTAGACCGTGTGGCAGGCAGCCGGTCGTTCAGGTCCGGCAGGCACTGCACCTCGGTGATATCTGTGTCGTCGCGCCGGCGGAACGTTTTGGTCATCTTCCATTCGCCGACCCAGTTCTTCGCGTCGGTCATCGTGTAGTCGATATCGAGTCGGCCGTCAGGCTGCATGCGGAATCGTTCGACGACGTGGAAGTCTTCGCTCACTGGAACGGACGCTCCGCCCTGATCCATCCACTGGTGGTGGCCCGGGAAGTACTTCGTCTCGACGACCAGCGTGTCACCGTCCCATCGTCCAATCGATTCACCGTTGAACGTGCGTACAACGATGTCCGGCTCCGTGTGAGATCGTCCATCGAGGTAGATGATGCGCAGGCTGTTCATGAATCCACTGACCATGTAGATGGCCGTCGGCAGTTGAATCATGGCGATCGGCCACACGCGAGTCATGATGAGCGGCACACCCGCCGGCCAGCACTGCCCGATGTCGTCACGATAGACCCCGCCATCTTTCAGTGCGTTCATGCCCGCGTCGTAGTGCGCCTGGGCCTCAGGTGTCAGCGTGAAGGTTTCGGGCACGAACCTCCATGTATTGGCCCGCCCGTCGTGCTGCCAGGTCCCGGTCAGATCGAACGGCGGTTTCGGCCGCGACTTCGTCAGATTGGCGGGTGCGAGCGCTGAAAGCTGCGTCGGCGGCGTAGTTACCGCTTGGCCAGCGGCCTGCGCGTAGCTGTGGCTCGCGTTGACGGCAAGCACGCACAGCGATACGACGACGACGCGTGATTTCATCCTCATGAGTCTCGAACTCCGCTCACGACGGCGAGCGTCACTGCGAGCGCGATGGTGCGGCGAAACATTGTTGATTGGCCGATCGTTGATTGTTGATTCGTTGGTGATTTCTGATTGTCGAATGGCGATTTATCGACGATTCGGATGACGAGGAATCGCCCAACAAATCACAAATCAGGATTCAACAATCACCAACGAATCATTATCAGATCAAAGGTCAACAATTGAAAGCAGGCTACTGGTCCAACCGGATCGCGATGTCTACAACCGCGTGGTCGAACCGGCCCAACGAGAACGCCTGGCCGGTCGTGGCATTGATGGCGTAGAAGCGGTAATTTCCGTTCACTGAGAGCGTTGCGAATGGAAAGTTGGCCACCGTCACGCCATTGGCGAGCTGGCTATAGATGTCGAAGCCGGCGCCCGTTGCGGCGTCAACCCCGAGCTTGCCGGTCGCGACGAGGATGCCCGTGGCGGGAGGCGACTGGATGACGATTTGATCCATCGTCGTGTCCAGATCGAACAGCGTCGTGCCCGTGTTCGGCTGATTCAGATCGTTGTTCGTGTAGGCAGCCGCTGTGACTCCCGACGCCGGCACAGGGGTGGCGGGCGGTACGGTATAGGTCAACGCCCCATTGGCAGCGGTCACGCCTCCAGCGTTCACGTTGTGGGCAAGGTTCTGGCCGATGTCGCTGATGATCCGCAGTCGGTCGGCTGCCGGATTGAAGTCGACACCGAAGACCGTTCCTGCCAGCGGTACGGTCAACGCGTTGACAAACGTCGCCTGTGCCGTTTCTGGATCGATCGTGTAGACGCCGCCACCATTGCCGACCCCGTAGAGCTTCCCGTCCTGCACACGGAAGTCGATGCCGATGAGCGCCGTATCGGTCCCGGTCAGACCCTTCACGGATCCGATGTCCCTTGTCTTCTCGGGCGACCGCGCTCTGAAGGACACCAGCCGGCCGTCGTCGGTCAGGCCGATCACTCTCAAGTTTTGCGAGCGCTCATCGTCTCGAGCCTCTGCGTCTGCGACGTACCATGTGCTTGCGGACAGTAATGCGGCCAGGCAGACAGCCACGACGCCCCGTCTTTTGCTGTTGGTCTTGTTCATATCAATCTCCTTGCGATCGAGGACAGGTCACTCAGACCTGACTACGCGAGGCTGGCGCGATCGGATTGCCCGTCGCCGGCGGGCTGTTCGTGAAGCACGTTTCAGGCAATTACCGCTGCGCGCGCTGATGGTCTGTCCAAGGTTCCGCTGAGGGTGGCGTCGGACAAAGGGAGCTATGCTTGGAACCACCTTCTCATGCACGCCGGCACCCGCCTCGGTCCGTACGAGATCACTGCGTCGCTCGGCGCCGGTGGTATGGGAGAGGTCTACCAAGCGCGCGATGGGCGCCTAGGACGAGACGTCGCAATCAAAATTGTCGCGGCGCACTCGACTGATGCCCCGCAGGCTCGCGAGCGGTTCGAGCGCGAAGCCCGATCGGTCGCGGGACTGCAGCATCCCAACATCTGCACAATCTACGACGTCGGCGACGCGGACGGTCATGCCTTCATTGTGATGGAGTTGCTGCACGGCGAAACGTTGCAGCAGCGTTTGCGTCGAGGTCCGATTGACCTTCCCGCTTTCCTCGACATCGCCATCGCACTCGCCGACGGCCTGCACGCCGCTCACGCGGCCGGAATCGTCCATCGTGACATCAAGCCGGCCAACATCTTTCTCACCGCGCATGGGCCAAAGATTCTCGACTTTGGCCTCGCGAAGGCCGACCTCCGCGCCACAGTGCCGGCGTCGGCCGCGGAAACCCTGGCGATGCTCACCGAATCGGGCAGAACGGTCGGCACGATCGCATACATGTCGCCGGAACAACTGCGCGGCGAAGACGCCGACGCCAGATCTGATCTGTTCTCGTTAGGTATGGTCCTCTACGAGATGGCGACCGGACGTTCGCCGTTCGCGGGCGCCACAGTGCGGCGATCGGCGGGGCGATTCTTCATGAGGAGCCACGACCGCCGCGAAGTCTGCGGCCGGACCTGCCGGACGCACTCGACCAGATTGTGCTCAAGGCGCTGGAGAAGGATCGAGATCTCCGCTATCAGAGTGCCGCGGACATTCGCGCCGATCTGCAACGCCTGAGACGTTCTAGCGGCGTGAAGACCGGTGAAATCCCGGTGGCAACGGCAGCGACGGCACCGCACCGATCGAAGCGTCTGCTCTGGGTGGGGGCTGCGGCGGTGCTGGCCGCCGTTTCCGCCGCCGGGTATTGGTCGTACTTCACGCGCAGCACGCCGACGTTGACCGAGACCGACACGATCGTCCTGGGCGACTTCACCAATACGACAGGTGACGCGGTGTTCGACGACGCCCTCCGGCAGGGCCTGATCGTCCAGCTTCAGCAATCGCCATACCTGCACGTCCTTCCCGATCGGCGCGTTCGTCGAGTGCTCACGATGATGGGCCAGCCGCCCGATGCGAAACTGACCTCGGCGATCGCGTTGGAGGTCTGTCAGCGAAGCACCAGCGCCATCGTCATCGCCGGATCGATTGCCAGTCTCGGAAGCCAGTACGTCCTGGGACTCACGGCGACCGATTGCCGGTCTGGCGAGCTTCTCGACACGCAGCAGTCACAGGTCCCAGGCAAGGAGAACGTGCTCGGAGCGCTCAGCGACATGGCCAGCGCGTTCCGCAGGCGGGCCGGCGAGTCGCTGGCGATGATCCGCACCCACGAGAAACCGCTTCAGGAAGCGACGACGGCCTCACTCGAAGCGCTGCAAGCGTACAGTGCCGCGCGCAGAGCGGGCGGTTGCGCCGCATCCCGTTGCTCGAGCGCGCGGTCGAGCTCGATCCCGAGTTTGCTCTGGCCCATGCCAACCTGGGTCCGTGCTACAGCGGGACCGGCCAGCGGCAGTTGGCGATTCAGAGCGCGACCCGCGCGTACGAACTACGGCAACGCACGACCGACCGGGAACGATTCTTCATCGAATACGCGTACGACCGCGACGTGACCGGCGATCTCGAGAAGGCATTCCAGGGTGTCACGGTCTGGACACAGACCTATCCTCGTGATCTCGACGCGCATGGCCTGCGCGGTGGCTTCAGCGCGCATGGAACCGGTCGATACGAGGATGTGCTCGCATCGTCAGAGCGCGCCCTGGCGATCGATCCCGATTTCGTCTTTGCCCACGCCGCGGCGGTCTCGGCCAATATGTATCTGGAGCGCTTCGATGCGGCCAAGCGCGCGCTCCAGCGCGCAGGCGCCCCGCTCGATCCGAACACGCTTGCGCTCGGCTACTACATCGCCATGCTGGAGCAGGATGTGGCGGCCATGGATCGGCTCGCGACGCGAATCAAGGAGTCGTCCGAGCCTCATCTCCTGCAGCATGCGCAGTCGCTGGCCGCGGCTCGCACCGGACAGCTTCGGCGTGCGAGGACGCTCGCGCGAGAAGCGTTCGACGCCGTCGAAGGACGTGGCCTCCGCGAAACCGCCGCAGGCTACGAATCGGCCGTCGCGGTGTGGGAGGCGTTCTCGGGAAACCTGTCGGCGGCCAGTGAGCACGCGGTCACGGCGCTGGGTATGTCGAACGGACGCGACGTCATGTATGCCAGGCGGCTTCGCGCTCGCGCTCGCAGGAGACATCACTCGATCGGAAGCGCTGGCAAACGATCTCGAGCGCCAGTATCCACGCGACACGCTCGTCAGATTCACGTACGTGCCGACCTTGCGCGCGCTTGCCGCGCTCGCGCGCAACCAGCCGGCCATGGCCATCGAACTGCTGCAGGCGAACGTGCCGTACGAGCGTGCTGTTCCTGCGACGGCCTTCAACTTCTTCTTTGGAAGCCTGTATCCCGTCTACGTCCGTGGTCAGGCGTACGCCGCCAGCGAGCTGCCTCAGCAGGCGGTGGCGGAGTTTCAGAAGATCCTCGACCATCCGGGACTGATGATGGGCGACCCGGCCGGCGCCCGCGCGCGATTGGAGAAAGCGCGGTCGCTGGCACGCACAGGGAATTTGTCGGCCGCTCGAACGGCGTACGAGGAGTTCTTGGGGCTGTGGAAGGACGCCGACCTCGATGTGCCGATTCTTGTGCAGGCGAAGGCGGATTACGCGAAACTGCAATAGGAAGCTCTCGCGACCGCCGACCACCGACCAGCCGGGACGATAAAGACAATTCGGAGTGTTGACTGCCGATTCGTTGGCGATTTCAGATCGTCGACTGGCGAGTTATGGATGATTCGGACGACGAATCACCGAACAAATCGACCAATCAAAAATCAACAACCACCAACGAATCTCCCATCGCAAATAAAAGATCGGTAATGTTCTATTTCCACGCGACGCGGAGCGGCTTGCCGATCATCATCGCGGGATTGGCACCTTTGCGTGGGCTGTACTTCTGCGCGCCGCCGTTGTCGACTTCGGCCACGTAGACGTTGCCCTCCTGGTCCACGCTGAAGCCGTGCACGCCCCACATGCCGCCGGGGAAGTCGCCCCACGTGCCCCACGAGTACATGAAATTTCCTTCGAGGTCGTACTTCAGCATTCTGTTGGTGCCGCGATCGGCCGCCCACAAGTAACCGTCGCTGAAGATGTGGAACAGGTGGATGTCGGCCGGATCGCGTCCGAACGACCACTCGTGGAGGAACTTGCCGTTCTCGTCAAAGACCTGCGCGCGCTTGTTACCGCGATCGTTGACGAACACCCGTCGTGTCTTCGGGTCGACCGCAACGCCATGAACGTTGTTGAAGTAACCTGGCCGCGTCTCCTTGCCGGCTTCACCACGCTGTCCCCACGCCGTCAGGTACTTGCCGTCCTTGTCGAACTTCACCACCCGCGTGCCGTTGTAGCCATCGGCGACGATGAAGCTGCCGTCGGGGAACCAGTCCATGAACGTCGGCCGGTTGAAGTGCTTGTCGTCGGCTCCGGGCTCACCGTAGGTGCCGATCGTCATCACCTTTGTCTTACCGTCGTTGGTGAACTTGTGCACGACGTGTTTGTGGTCGTCCACGATCCAGACGTGCTTCTGCGGATCGTAGGGGCTGATCGCAACGAAATGCGGCCGCTGCAGCATCGAGTCGTACTGGTTCCAGGAGTCGATCAGGTTGCCCTGACCGTCGAAGATCATGATGGTGTGTTCCCACCGCGCGTCGACACCAAACTTCCTGCCGCCGGCGCCTTTTTCCCATGCCTCCATCCCGCCTTCGGCGGGCTGGCCGGTGCCGCCGTTTGCGGGCGGGCTCGCCGTCGTCGCGTCACGCCATGGCAGGCGGCCGATGGGGAACGCGATGTTGGGCCCGAGTTGCGGAAGAGCGATGGTCTTTGGACGCCCTAAGGCGGGCAGCTCTCCCCGCTGCAGGACGAAGATTCGATTGGGGCTTTCGGCGAACACGCTCTGCCCCGCGCCGAACGTCCACCCTTCATGGCCTTTGATCGTCGAGAGATCCTTGGGCCAATCGGCAACGACGTCGTAGGCACCGAAGATGTCCTGGCCGCCTTTCTCGCCCGGCACCGCGGCGAAGCGTGTCGGGGCATTCGCCGACTGGCCGCTGACGATCTGGCTGTCGGGCAGGTAGATGACTGCGAGAGCAATGATGAATCCCGTGATGAACATGGCGAAACGTCCAGGCATACAGTCCTCCTCCAGAATCGATCAGCTCTGGCGACGCAGATGTTAGCCTATGGAGCCACTGTCATGGGAGTGCTCGCCCCCTATCTGCAGAGCGTCGCGCGAATCATCTTTGGCTTCCTCCTGCTGCGTCATGGGATGGAGCAGGTCCTGGCCTATCCCGAGGTCAGTCATGCGCCGCGCGTCTCGTTTGAAGGGGCTCTCGAGCTGATCGTGTTTCCCGCAAGCCTGCTAATTATCCTCGGTCTCTATACCCGGCCCGTGAGCCTCGTGCTCGCGGTGTTGTACTTCATTCTGTTCTTTCTTGGTCCGCTCCAGGTTGGGCCTTACACCCATCGCAATGGCGGTGATCCCATCCTGCTGAACGCGTTCTTCTTTCTCTACCTGTCGGCCGCGGGCGGCGGCGCATGGAGCGCGGATCGTCTGCGCGGCGCTGCCTCGGTCGACAAGCGGTGGGAACCGGTCGCGCTCAGTGTGCTCAGGATCGCAGCCGCCTGTCTGTTCCTGATGCACGGGCTCGAGAAGATCTTTGGAGTAGGCGGGGGACGAATCGACCGCGACATCATGACGATCCGCGGACTCGCGGGCTGGCTCGAGATCGTCGGTGGACCGCTCTTCGGCTTCGGGTTGTTCACGCGACCGATCGCATTCATCCTCTCCGGTGAGATGGCCGTGGCCTACTTCCGGTCGTGGGCGCCAAGAGGCTTCTGGCGCAGCTTCGAGCAAGCGGGCATGGAAGCGTCGATCCTGTTCTGTTTCCTGTTTCTGTTTTTCTGGGCGGCAGGGCCTGGCGCCTGGAGTGTCGATGCATGGCGAGGGAAAAAGCGATGACAAACCGACGTGACTTTCTCAAGAGTGCCGCGGTCACCGGTGCGGCCGCGCTGGTCCCCGACGGTGACGCGCTCGCGTCGCAGCAGGCAGGTAGAGGCGGGTCTTCAGACCCGCCTGCTCAAGCAACCGCTCCGGTCGCACCGCGCGAGGTTGATCCTCCAGAGGGCGGAGAAGTCATCACCACGGATCGGCCGGGTGGCGACTTCATGGTCGATGTCCTGAAGACACTCGACTTCGAGTTCATCGCGTCGAATCCAGGGCTCGAGCTTCCGCGGCATCCACGAATCGATCGTCAACTACGGCGGCAACGCGAAGCCCGAGTTCATCACGTGCTGTCACGAAGAGTCGTCGGTGGCGATGGCCCACGGCTACTTCAAAGCCGAAGGCAAGCCGATGGCCGTGCTGTGCCACGGCACGGTCGGCATGCAGCACGCGGCGATGGCGATCTACAACGCCTACTGCGATCGCGTGCCGGTTTACATCCTTGCTGGCAACTCGCTCGACGCCACGCTGCGCAGACCTGGCGTCGAGTGGGCGCACAGCGTACAGGATGCGGCCGCGATGGTCCGCGACTTCATCAAGTGGGACGACCAGCCGGTCTCGCTGCCGCACTTCGCCGAATCGGCGATGCGTGCGTACAAGATCGCGATGACGCCGCCGATGATGCCGGTGCTGCTCGTCCTCGACGGTGGGCTGCAGGAGGACCCGATCTCGGCGGAGGTCGACGTCGCGTCTGCGGATTCCGAGGCTGACGCGGGCCACGCCGCCGCAAGGCGATTCCGGCGCCGTGGCTGAAGCCGCGCAGCTTCTCGTGGACGCACACAACCCGGTGATCGTCGCCGATCGTGCGGCGCGTACCCCCGCTGGCATCCAGACGCTCGTCGAACTGGCCGAGACGCTGCAGGCGCCCGTCATCGATCAAGGCGGGCGGATGAACTTCCCGTCGCGCCATCCGCTCAATCAGAGCGGCACGCGCGCGTCAGTTGATTGCCGATGCCGACGTCATCCTCGGTCTCGAACTGACCGACTTCTGGGGAACCGTCAACGCGGTGCGCGACGGCCTGACGCGGACGTCGAGGTCGATCGTCAAGCCCGGCACCAAGCTGATTAGCATCACGGCGCTCGACCTCGCGACGAAGGGCAACTACCAGGACTTCCAGCGCTATCCCGAAGTCGATGTCGCCATGGCGGCCGACGCCGAAGCGACCTTGCCGGCGCTGATCGAGGCGTGCAAGCGACTGATCACCGCCGAGCAGCGGAGCGCTTTTCAGGAGCGCGGCAAGAAGCTCGCTGACGCGCACGGCGCCGCGCTCGAGCGCGCGCGCGCCGAGGCGGCGTATGCATGGGACGCGAGCCCGATCAGCACTGCCCGCATGACGATGGAACTCTGGGCACAGATCAAGAAAGAGGACTGGGCGCTGGTGGCCGAGAGCGGCATCATGAGCGACTGGACGTCGCAGCTGTGGAACTTCGAGAAGCACTACCAGTCGCTCGGCGGATCCGGCGGCGCCGGCGTCGGCTACGGTGCGCCAGCGGCGGTTGGTGCAGCACTGGCCAACAAGAAGCACGGGCGGCTGTCAGTGACGATTCAGGGCGACGGTGACTTCCTATATGCGCCCGGCGTCTGGTGGACGGCCGCGCACCACCGGATTCCGCTGCTCGCCGTGATGCACAACAATCGCGCCTATCACCAGGAAGTCATGCATCTCCAGCGCATGGCCAACCGGCACAATCGCGGCATCACGCGCGCGCACATCGGGACGACGATCGAGGATCCGAACATCGACTTCGCGAAGATCGCGCAGGGGATGGGCGTCCACGCGCAGGGCCCGATCACGAACCCCAATGATCTCGCGCCGGCTATTACTCGAGCCCTCGAGGTCGTCAAACGCGGTGAGCCGTCGCTCATCGACGTCGTGACGCAGCCGCGGTAATGGAGGGACGGAGATTGCGGAGATCACGGCTAACCGCGGAGTCGCGGAGACGCGGAGGTTCAAGCCAAACGCCGGGATCGCCGGGATCGCAGAGCTTGCCAGATGATTCCAGTTGTGTCCGAGTGGCCCGCGCAAGGCGCGGCGGGAATCGTCGACGCGCTGCGCATCCACCGGCCGGGCCGTTCGGCCCGGCGCCACTCGGACCCCTGCGATCACTGCGATCTCCGCGTTGATAAGTCTCCGTGACTCCGTACTCCGTGTGATCCGAGTCCTCCGTAACCTCCGTTGCCTCGAGGAATATCGATGAGAGTGCTATCCGATCGCGTCCATCGTCATCGCGCTCACGCCGCTCGCTCGCGCGCAGAACCAGGCGCCGGCGCCGCAGTCGCTCTTCGACGGCGCCCGCAGGAAACGCAGACGAAGGGAAGAAGCTGTTCGTGAGCTACGGCTGCTATCAATGCCACGGCCGAGAGGCTCAAGGATCCAGTTCGACGGGGCCGCGGCTTGGGCCTCGCCCGATCGCATTCACGGCGTTCAGCCGCTACGTCCGGCGTCCAACGGGTCAGATGCCGCCGTACACCGCCAAGGTCGTGTCGGACACCGACATGGCTAACATTTACGCCTACGTGCAGTCGCGGACGCCGCCACCGGCGGTGCAGTCGATCCCATTGCTGCGCGAACCATGATGGGGAACGGCATCGCTCGGGACATCCATTTCGCCGTTCGCACGTTGTGCCGCAGTCCGGCGTTCACGTTGACCGCAGTGCTGATGCTGGCGCTCGGCATCGGCGTCAACGCGATGGTCTTCACGGTGACGAGCGCCGTGCTGTTCAACGGCTTCCCGCTCGTCAAGGACAACGACCGCATCGTCTACGTCACCACGGGCGTGGGCTGCTGTGTGTCGTATCCCGACTTCCTGGATTGGCGAGACCAGGCCACGTCGTTCACCGGGATGGAAATGGTGCACGGCCTGGACAGGGCTGTCCGTGACGAGAACGATTTTCTTCAACGGCGCACCGTCACCGAGGTGACGGCCGGCACCTTCCGGCTGGCGGGACAGGAGCCGATTCTGGGCCGCGACTTCCTGCCATCAGACGAAGCGCCGGGCGCTGCCCCTGTCGCAATACTGCGCTACGAGTTCTGGGAACGTCAGGTACGGCAAACGCGCCGATGTCATCGGCCGCACGATTCGCATCGACAACATCGCGACGACGATCGTCGGTGTCATGCCGCGAGGGTTCGCGTTCCCGCAGAACGAAGTGATGTGGATTCCGATGGCACCGACGCCGGCGCTAATGGATCGAGGCGACAGGAACACCGGCTGGTTCGCGTTCGGCCGACTTGTAGACGGTGCAACGATAGAGAGCGCGCGAGCCGAGATGGACGCGATCGGGCGCCGGCTGGGCGATGCATACCCGCGAACCAATCAGGGCCGCAATCTCATCCCGCAGCTGTACAACTTTCGCGAGTTCTTCATCGGACACAACGCGACGCTGATCTATCAGGCGATGCTTGGCGCCGTCAGCTTCGTGCTGCTGATCGCGTGTGCCAACCTCGCCAACCTGCTGCTCGCGCGGGCGCTCGGGCGGTCGCGCGAGATCTCCGTGCGGCTCGCGCTCGGTGCGGGACGCTGGCAGATCGTGCGGCAACTGTTGGTCGAGAGCGCGCTCCTTTCCACGGTGGGCGGATTGTGCGGGTGGTGGTTCGCGCAGTTCGGCTTGCGGATTTACTCGTTGTGGGTGAGTGGCCCGAGCGTGTCGGACGCCATCATCAGCACGTGGTTCGACGGCATGCTCGACTACACGATGGATTACCGCGTGTTCGTGTATCTGGTGAGCATCTCGGTCGCCAGCGGCATCCTCTTCGGATTGGCACCTGCTGCGCGACTGGGCAGGCTCGACGTCAACGGCGTGTTGAAGGACGCCACGCGGGGCTCGACCGGAAGCAGGCGCGGGAAGCATTTGTCCGGTCTGCTCGTTGTTGGCGAAGTGGCGCTAGCCGTCGTGCTGCTCGCGGGCGCGGGCGTGATGATCCGCAGCTTCCTGAAGATCTACATGGCGGACATCGGCGTCGAGGCGGAGAACCTGCTGGTGACGCGAGTCACGCTGCCTCCGTCGCGCTATGCAGAAGCGGAGTCGCGTGTTGCCTTCTTTGAGAGTCTCAGCGCGCGCGTCGACGCGTTGCCGGGTGTGGAGTCAGTCGCGCTGGCTAATACGATTCCCACCGATCGTCTCCGCCGCGTGGCATACGAAGTGTCCGGCGTGCCGTCCGCCGGCGCCGCGATCGACGACCAGCAGCGCCCGACCGTCTCGACGCTGGTGGCGGGTCCGTCGTACTTCGCCACTCTGGGCGCCCGGATCGTGGAGGGCCGTGAGTTCACGTTGTTCGATGGCGCGGCGGCTGCTCCCGTTGTCGTGGTCAATGAACGATTCGCCAGCAGCACGTGGCCCGGAGCACGCGCACTCGGCAAACGTCTTCGCCTCGCAGGCGCGTCGGACGAGTGGATGACCGTCGTCGGCGTCGTCGGGAACATCGCGCAGAACGATCGCATGCGACAGACGATCGATCCCGTGGTGTATCTGCCGTTTCGACAGTCTTCGGGCGCATCGATGGCCGTCTTCGCGAGAACTCGCGTGCCGCCGTCCACGCTGGTGACTGACGTCCGCCGTGAGATCCGCGCGATGGACAGCGAGCTCATTCCGTCGCTGCCGCAGTCGCTGACCGATATCCTCGCGGAGAGCTATCAGTACCGCGGCATCAGCGGGGCGATGTTCCTTCTCTGCGCGGTGATCGCGCTCCTGCTCGCGGCGATTGGGCTGTATGCCGTGATCATGCACTCGGTCACGCAGCGGACGCAGGAGATTGGCCTGCGCATCGCCATCGGCGCGACGACCGGCGATATCCGCTGGCTCGTCTTCCGTGAGGGGGTGCTGACCGTTGGCCTTGGCCTCGCGATCGGCGTGGCGGTGTCTCTGTTCGTCAACCGCCTGCTCGTGTCATCGCTCGTGCAGGTTTCGCCAGCCGATCCCGGGACCTATGCCGTGGTCTGCGGAATGCTGGTGTTGTCGACGGCGATCGGCTGCTGGCTGCCCGCGCGTCGCGCGATGCGCCTCGATCCTGTTGTCGCGTTGCAGCAGCAATAGCTGCTATTGGTCAACTCCCAACGCCCAATCTCCAACTCCCAAGAAGCCCAACCTCCAACTCCCAAATTCTTCAGCGGTTTTGGGAGTTGGGAGTTGGCCCTCGACTATCGCTCGGGCCACCCCGAGCATCGTCGAGGGGTGGAATTTGGGAGTTGCGCAGCGTCAGTATCCGAACACGTAGACCGCGCCGGACTCGCTGACTGAGTTGTCGGCCTGATTCCCGCCGGCGCCCTTCGACCCGCCGTCCTCCGCGTGCGCAGACGCGAGCATCGTGCGACCGTCGCGACTCAGAGCGACAGAGCCGCCGAACTCGTCGTACTTTTCGGCGTTCGAGCTTTTCACGTAGTACTGCTGGTTCCACGTCGTGCCGGTGCGAGTGAAGACATACACCGCGCCAGCCTCCGGAGCGTCGTCGTCATCCTGCTTGCCGTTGATGCCTTTTCCTGAACTGTCTTCGAGCGACGAGTTCAATATTGCGGTGTTCCCGTCGCCGCTCAATGCTGCGCGTGAGCCAAACCAATCGTTGGGCCCGGTGTTGGAGGGCTTCAAGAACGCCTGCTGGCGTCCACGTGTCGCCGCTCCGCACGAACACGTATGCGGCACCCGTGGAGATGTCGTCGGCACGATCGTTGTCACATCCCGGCGGGTTGACGCCGGTCGCCTTGCAATCTTCATCGAGTGAGCTCGCCAGCAGCGTATTCGCATCGTCGCTCAACACAACGTTGACCCCGAACGAGTCTCCGGCTTCCGCGTTGGAGGCGTGGATATATGTCTGCTGCGTCCACGTGGTCCCCGTGCGCCCGAAGATGTACACCGCGCCAGCGCCACGGCGCATGTTGTCAGGTGGACCATTGATCCCGCGCGAAGATCCCCCCTCGTCGTAACTGCCGACCGCGAGCGTGTTGCCGTCGGCGCTGAGCGACACGCTGTAGCCGAACAGGTCACCCGCGTCTGGATTGCCGGCCTTGACGTACGCCTGCTGCGCCCAGGCGTTGCCCGTGAGGGCGAACACGTACACGGCTCCCGCCGACGTCGCCGTGTTGTCCGACTGGTTCCCATTGATGCCGGACGCAGCGCTGTCCTCGCTGATCGCTCCAATCGCCAGGGTGCGCCCATCGTCGCTGAGTGTCATCGACACGCCGAATTGATCGCCATCGCCGAAGCTGTCGGCAGTGGCGCCCGCTTCGCCCGTGTTGGAGGCCTTGATATACGCACGCTGGGTCCATGCCGTCCCACTGCGAGTGAAGACGTACGCCGCGCCCGCCTGCGGTATCGAGTGGTCGTCCTGATTGCTGTTGATACCGGTCGATTTGCTCGCTTCACCGTAGGCCGAGACGGCCAACGTGTTGCCGTCGGCGCTCAGCGCGACGACGTGCCCGAACTCCGCGCCCATCTGGGGATTCGACGGCTTGACGTAGGCTTGCTGCGCCCATCCATCGCCCTTCCGCACGAAGACATACACCGCGCCGGAGCCGTACATCGAGTTGTCGTTCTGGTTGCCGTTGAGCCCCTTCGCGCCGCTGCTCTCGTGCGGTGCTCCGACCGCCACGGTGTTCCCGTCGCTGCTGATGGCCACGCCCCATCCAGCATGACCGTCGAGCACGCCGCCGCACCCGAAATGGTCCTCGACCTCCGGATTCGACGCCTTGAGGTAGGCGATCTGCTTCAGCTGAGCGGTGCTGATCGATCCAGCCGGTGGGGTAGCCTGCCTCCCGGCCACCAGCGCAACGCCGGCAATCAGCACGAACACCGCGGCCGTGACGGCACTCAACTTGACGGACATCTCGCCTCCAGACTTCTGACGTGCGCGCACGCACGTGCGCCCATGGAACCCCGAGAATCTGTCACTCGTGCGAGCGGTCTGTCAAATCTGATTCTCGAATAGAGTCGAGCGGAAAGGCTCGCATTGCCGGGCGCGATGGGGATCGGTATAGTCGGCGGTGCTATGACACAACGGTCGAAGCACTCGGTCGCGGGCGTTGCGGTGTTGGCCATCGTCTGGCTCTCGGCAGTGGTGATTACCAGCGGACAGGCCGCACCGGCGGCGCCGCCAATGGCCGAGCAGGTCTTCAAGAACGTGCAGGTGCTGAAGGGTATCCCCGTGAACGAGTTCATGGGGACCATGGGCGTCTTCTCGGCCGCGCTCGGGATGTCGTGCGAGGACTGTCATGCGGCCGGTGATGCCGACTGGTCGGTGTATGCGACCGACAGCCCGAGAAAGCAGATGGCGCGCGTGATGATCACCATGATGGCGACCATCAACAAGACACACTTTCGCGGACGCCAGGTTGTGACTTGCTACACCTGCCATCGCGGAAGCGCCCGTCCGCGCGCGACCGCCGATCTCGCAGAGCTCTATGGGACCCCGCCGTTCGGCGATCCGAACGCGGTCATCGAGCAGGCGCCCAATGCGCCCAAGGCCGACGAGATTCTCGACAAATACATCCAGGCGATCGGCGGCGCACAGCGCGCAGCCGCTCTTCGAAGCTATGTGGCCAAGGGCACGAGCGCCGGGTACGGGCCCGAGAACGAACCGCGTCCGCTCGAGATCTACTCGCGCGCCGGCCAGCGCACCACGATCATCCGCACGTCCGCCGGAGACAGCACGACGACGTACGACGGCACGTCAGGCTGGATCGCTGCACCCTTCCGTCCAGTCGCGGTGCTGGCGCTCAGTCCGCAGGAAGTCGATGGTCTGAAGCTCGAAGCCGACCTCGCGCTTCCGGCGGGCATCAAGAAGGCGCTCGCCAACTGGCGTGTCGGGCTCTCGACCGTCATCGACGACAAGGAAGTCCAGGTCGTCCAGGGCTCGACGGCGCGCGGCGGGACGGCCACGCTCTACTTCGATGCCGAGACCGGCCTGCTGGTGCGTCACGTGCGCTACAACGACTCGCCGGTCGGGCGTATCTCCAGGCAGACGGACTACTCGGACTATCGCGAGGTGGCGGGCGTGAAGATACCGTTCAAGTGGACGGATACCTGGCTGGACGGACGCGACGTCGTGGAGTTGACCGACGTGCAGCCGAACGCCAACATCGACGCGGCAAAGTTCGCGAGGCCGGGGGCTCCGGCGGTGAAGTAGTCCACGGTCCACAGTCCTCGGTCTCCGGTCAGGACTGGAGACTGTGGACCGAAGACCGTGGACCTTCCTATCTCCTTCCTCCCACCCCCAGGTACTGCATCTTGATCTCTTCGTTATTCCACAGCGCTTCGGGCGCTGACGAGTGGACGATCGTTCCCTGGTGCATGACGTGGGTGACGTCAGCCACGTCCACAGCGAACGCAGCGTTCTGCTCGACGAGCAGGACCGAGATGCCGTCCTCGCGCAGCTGACGAATCAGGCGGCCCACTTCGGCGACCACCGCGGGCGCGAGCCCCTCCGTCGGTTCGTCCATGACGAGCAGCGTCGGGTTTGCGACCAGCGCACGCGCGATCGCGAGCATCTGCTGCTCGCCGCCGCTCAGGTCGCTCCCGCCATGATGACGTCGCTCGGCAAGGCGCGGAAAGAGCCCGAACACACGGTCGATGCTCCACGTCTGTCCTGACTTCCCCGGCGCGAACGGCGACCTGAAGATTTTCGTGCACCGTGAGCGAGACGAAGATGCGCCGTCCTTGAGGCACGAGGCTGATGCCCGTCTCGCTGATTCGGTGAGCGGGCAGTCGCGTGACGTCGACTCCATCGATGACGATGCGCCCGCGTCGGGCCGGTGTCAGACCCGTCAGCGATCGACAGAGCGTCGTCTTACCCACGCCATTGCGGCCGAGAACCGCAGTCACCTGGCCGCGTTCGGCGCGGAGACTCGTCCCCTGCAGCACGTGGCTATCACCGTAGTACGTGTGAACGTCGACGAGTTCGAGCATCGTGAACTGTGAACTGTGAACCGTGAACTGCCTACTGCCTACCGCCTACCGCTCCGAGATACGCCTGCTGCACCAGCTCGTTTGCGCTGACTTCGTCGCGGGAGCCGTCGGCGAGCACTCGTCCCTGATGCAACACGGTGACGCGCTCGGCGAATGAGAACGCCACGTCCATGTCGTGCTCGATCAGCAGCACCGCGATCGACCGGTCGAGCCCTTCTATCAGCTCGCGCATCGCGACACGCTCGGGTGACGAGAGTCCGGCCATCGGTTCATCGAGGAGCAGCAGCCGCGGCCGTCCCGCAAGTGCCAGAGCAACGTCGAGCCGACGTCGCGCGCCATACGAGATGTGCCGCGCCTGCTCATGCGCCAGGCTCGAGAGCCCGAACTGATCGAGCAGTCGCGCGGCACGTTCCGTGAATTCGGTGTGCGATGACAATGGCCGGAACATCGCGAACCGCTTCGGGTCCAGTGCCGTACACGCCAGCAGGACGTTCTCCGTTGCCGTGAGCTCGGGAAACAACCTTGTGATCTGAAACGTACGCGAGATGCCAAGCGCCGCTCGCTGATGCGGCTTGAGTCTGGAGACGTCCTTTCCATCGAGGGCAATCGAGCCTGCGCTCGGCGCCAGCTCTCCGCTGATCACATTGAACAGCGTCGTTTTGCCCGCGCCATTCGGTCCGATCAGCGCATGTCGCGCGCCGGCCTGCACGGCAAGCGTCACGTCATCGACCGCCGTGAGCCCGCCGAAATGCCGCGAGACGCGCTCGAGCTGAAGACAGGGCGCGCCCACCGAGCTACCTGGCATAGAGCGGTTCGCTCAGGTAGCGCGCGGGATCGAAATTCCAGAACTGGGAGACGCGCGGAAACATGTCGATGACGGTGTTCTGCAACTGGCCGTTCACGCGCTCGACGCGACGGATGTAGACGTTTTCGATCGGATTGCCGTACTCGTCGAGTTCCACCGGCCCACGCGGAAGACCTTCTGGCTTCACCCGTCGCAGCGCGTCGACGAGAGCCTGGCGATCTTCGACCCGTCCATCGATGGCGTTGATCGCCGCGATCAGCCACTTGCCTCCGGTGTACATGCTCTCCGAGTAGTAGCTCGGCACCTTCTTGTAGCGAGTGCGATACGACTCGGCGAATGCCCTGTTCGCCGGTGTGTCGAGCGCCGCGCTGTAGTGCAACGCGGTGACCGTGTCGAGCGCTTCGTCGCCCATGAACGGCAACACGTGTTCGTCGGTCGTCGTCCCGCCGCCGATGAGTCTCACGCGGCCTTTCAGGCCGAATTCCTGATACTGGCGCATGAACTGGAGCGCGGAGCGGCCGAGCAGCAGTGCGTAGACCGCGTCCACGTCGCGCGGGATCTGCGCCAGATATGGCGCGAAATCGTGGACGGAGATCGGCACCCAGATCTTCTGGCGGACCTGTCCGCCTTGCGCGACGAACGTCCGCTCGAAGCCGCCGACCGATTCCCATCCGAACGCGTAGTCGAGTGCGATCGTGACCACTGACCGAATGCCCAGCGTGCGGTAGGCGTACTCGCCGAATGCATGATTGGGCTGACTGCCGCTCCATCCGGTGCGCACGATCCACTCACTTCGGCGCCGCTGCGTCAGGTCGTCTGCCGACACCACCGGGTAGACCATCGGGATCTTCATCGAGGTGATGTACGGCGCCAGCGCGTAGCCGGTGGAGGAGAGCAGCGCTCCGGCCATCACGTGTACTTCATCGCGCTCGACCAGTTTTCGCGCTTTCGTCAGGCCCACCGCCGGGATCGCCTCATCGTCTTCCACGATGAGATCGATCTTTCGACCACCGGCGCGGTAGCCGATCTCGTCGAGATACATCAGGAAGCCGTTCAGGATGTCGCGCCCGTTCTGCGCGTTGCCGCCGGAAAGCGGCACCATGAACCCGATCTTGATTGGCGTCTGCGGCGTCCCCGTTTGCGCGCTGCTGATTGCCGCCGCGGCGATCAGCGCGAACAAGACGATAACCGCGCGTATCGTGGTCATGCGTCCCGTCGCTGTCCCGCCTCCGCCGAAGGCTTCGGCGTGGCTCGCCGAAGCTCGCGCGAGAACGTCGACCCGCGCGAGCGAAGGCGGCCGAGGTTCCATAGCCCTTGCGGTGCCCAGAGAATCGTGACGATGTAGACGATGCCCAGGATGAGCAGCCATCGCGCCGTGTAGGCGCTCATCACGTTTTTCAGGATCACGATCGCGCCCGCTCCGATCACGGGACCGACGAGCGTCGCTGGTCCGCCGAGCGTGACCATCAGAAAGAGCTCAGACGATGCGGTCAGATCCAGGTAGGTCGGACTGACGAAGCCGTTGTAGTAGGCCCACATGATGCCGGCGATGCTGGCAAACGCACCGGCGCCGACGTAACTCAGATACCCGTGCAGCCATGTATTGAAGCCGAGGCTGCGCATGCGTGGTTCGTGCTCGCGCATGCCTTGAAGCGTGAGCCCGAACGGAGAGCGCACGAGCAGCGCCATCAAGAGCGCGCAGGCAGCGAACACGAGCAGCGCAATGTAGTAGAACGGAACCGGGCCAGACGCCGGCAGGCCAATGAGCCCTTCGAGCCGTGGAATACCGGAGATGCCATTGTCTCCGCCGGTCACCGGAATCCATCGAAAGCTGAGGCCCCAGAGCACCATGCCGAGTGCCATGGTGATCATCAGGAAGTACACGTCGCGGACGTGCGAGACGATCAGCCCGAACAGCGCCGCCAGCAGCGTTCCGACGAGAAAGCCGCCGGCGATCGACGTCCATACGCCAGCGTGATACGTCGTCGACAGCACACCGACACCGTAAGCCGCGACGCCAAAGAAGCCCGCGTGACCGAGCGAGGGAAGACCGGTATATCCGATGAGCAGATCGAGGCTCATCGCAAGGATGCCGAGGATGACGACCTGCGTGAGCAGTCCCACCCAGTAGGCTGAGAGAAATGGTGGGCTGAAGACAAGGAATGCGATGAGCAGCGCGATGACCGGCTTTCTCCACGCGCGCGTCGCGCTACGCTCGGCCATAGAGTCCCGTCGGCCTGAGCGCGAGCATGAGGACCATCGGCGCAAAGAGCGTGAAGTAGGAGAGCTCGGGCACGAGCGCTTTGCCGAAGTTGTCAATCATCCCGACGACGATCGCGCCGATGAGCGCGCCCTTGAGACTTCCCATGCCGCCGACGATCACGACGACGAAGGCGAGCGGTAGCAGATCGAAATCCATTCCGGGGTAGCCGCCGAGGATGGGCCCACCCATCACGCCGCCGAACGCCGCGAGCGCCGCGCCGACGGCGAAGACGCCACCGGACAATCGCGCAACGTTGATGCCCATCGCTGCGGCGATCTCTGGATCGTCAACCGTCGCACGGACGCGCGCTCCGATCAGCGTCCGGTCGTTGATGATCCACAGTCCCGCACCAACCAGCCCTGCGACGAGGATCACGAACAGGCGATACCACGGGAACACGACCGCGCCCGCCTCCATCGAGCCCGCAAGCCACCGGGGAGTGGTAAGCGTGAACGGGTCACCGCCCCAGATCATCAGGGCCGCGTCGCGGAAGAACAGCGCGAAGCCCATCGTCATCATCATCTGTGCGAGCGGTTGCGCCGCGAAGCGACGGAGGAAGAGACGCTGCATGAGGAAGCCGACCGCAGCGACGACGAGGACGGCGAGGAGCGTTCCAGCGAGCAGGCTCGACGTCCGCGCCGCAACGGTGTAGGCGACGTAGACGCCGAGCATGTAGAACGACCCGTGTGCGATGTTGACGATTCGCATCACGCCGAACGCCAGCGTCAGGCCGCTGGCGATCAGGAACAGAAGCGCGGCCGAGAACAGTCCGTTGAGCGATTGGACAACGAGATAGGTCAAACTCACCTTTCACCTTCGCCCTTTGCCCTTTGACTTGACGCGGTTACTGTCCGCGCCCGCCCTGACGCCCGGCGCCTCCCGCTGGGGGCGCTCACCAGGAGCGCCACGACCGGCGGGCGTGGGTAACGGCGGCTGTGGACCGAGCACCTTCGTCAGCGCCTGATACGCGCACTGCTCGTCCATGTTTCCACCGCCGACGCCAATGGCCCCGATCAGATTGTTCTCGACCACGATCGGCAGACCCCCACCGACAAAGTAATACGCGAGCCCGGACTCCTTACCGAGATCGAGGCGAATCACGCGCCCGTCGACATCGCTGAAACGCTGCGCAACGGCGCTCGACGGCGTGCGCGCGTAGAGCGCAGTCTTGGCTTTGAGCAGGCCGGTCTCGACTCCGATCGGCAGCACGCCGTCCATCACGTGCGCATCGACGATGTCGCCGTTCGGCGCGAGGACGAAGATGGCGTAGTTGCCCGGCCCGCCCTGCTGAGCGCGAGCGAACTCCACGCACGCATCGACAATCTGCCGTGCAACCGTCGAGCTGATCTGATTCTTCATCAGCGTTCGCTGCGCGATCTCTTTGGACACGGTAGCCTTGTCGAGTGGAACGGCGGTGGCTCCTTGAGCCAGAACAACAGCCGGCGCCAGCATGGCGATGAGGAAGACGATGATCGTAGCTCTCTTCATACGCACCTCATTGCGTCGATCGTAGTTACGCTCCGTGCTCCAGGATGATCTTCATGCGCGCGCCGCTGTCCGATCCGAGCATGCCGATCGCGGCCTTCAGCTCCTCGAGCGGCTTCACGTCGCTTACGAGCGGATCCAGCTTCACCAGGCCTCGCTCGACGAGGCCGATCGACGCCGGGTAGTCTTCGCTCTTGGCGACGCGCGCATTGATGAGGGCGAGCTCCTTGAAATACAGGTCGTAGAAGGGGAGTGCTCCCTCTTTCGCCGTGATGATCCCGAAGAGCAGCAGCCGCCCTCCTGATCGAGCCATGTGAATGGCCGATGAGAGCGACTGGACAACGCCTGTCGTCTCGATGATCGCGTCGGCGCCGCGGCCTTCCGTCACCTCTCGCACTCGCGCCACGGCATCGTCGTCGCCCGGTATGGTGATGTCCGCTCCGAGCGTTTCTGCCAGCGCGCGTTTGTCGGCGCTGCGCGTGACCCCGATGACCGTTGCGCCTCGTGCTTTGGCAAGTTGCACGTGCAGTTGCCCGGTGACGCCGAGGCCAAGGACGACCACGAACTCGCCAGGGAAGATGTCGATCTGCCGTTGCGCATGGAGACAGGTCGTGAGGACCTGGATCAGCGGGGCGACTCGAGTTTCAACCGACGCGGGCAACGGAAAGACGTGGCTTGGTGGAACGGTGACGTACTCGGCGAACCCGCCGTCCCGGTCGCGGCCAACGAGCACACCGTTCCTGCAGAGATGTGTCTGGCCGATCCGGCAATGAAAGCACGTGCGGCAATAGAGCTGCGGATCGACGATGACGCGGTCGCCGGTGCGCAACGCACTTGCGCCTGCATCCACCACCTCGCCCGCAATCTCGTGACCCATGATTCGCGGGTACTTCACCGGAATCGCGCCGTTGAAGATCTTGTAGTCGGTGCCGCAGATCCCGCTGTGCGTCACGCGCACGAGCAGCTGGCCCTGCTCGGGCCCTGGCCGTGTCACATCGTCCCGGACCAGTTCCCCGGGAGCCGTCAACAGCATCGCTTTCATCGGTGTGCGAGAGCCTCGGGGTTGACTGGATTGCGCGGCGACTTGCCACTGAGCACGGCGACGACTTCCTGGGCCGCTTTCACCTGCAGTTCCACGAGCGACTCCTCGGAGTAGAAGCTCGTGTGCGGCGTAATGATCACATTGTCGCGTCCAAAGAGCGGCGACGGCGGCGGCGGTTCCTGAGTCATCACGTCGAGAGCGGCGCCGCCGATCTGTCCGGAGTCCAGCGCTTCTGCCAGCGCGGCCTCGTCGATGATCGGCCCTCGCGCCGTGTTCACGATGTACGCGCCTCGCTTCATCTGGCCGAACGTATCGCGGTTGAAGAGATTCCGTGTCTCGGGCGTGAGCGGCGTGTGAACGGAGACGTAGTCGGACGTTGCCAGCAGCGTCGGGAGCTCCACCTTTTCAACTCCCGCGCGTGAGAACACGTCGGCAGGGATGAACGGATCGTAGGCGACGACCTTCATCCCGAACGCCTGCGCCTTCGGAGCGACGAGCTGCGGAATTCTGCCGAAGCCGGCAAGACCAAGGACGCTTCCGCGCAGGCGGTGAATCGGTACGACCGCTTTCATCTCCCAACGTCCGCCGTGCGTGCGCGCACTGGACGACGGAATCTTTCGAACGACGGCAAGGAGGAGCGCCATCGCATGATCGGACACTTCATCGATGCAGTAATCCGGCACCTTGGTGACGACGATGCCGGAAGCGGTGGCCGCGTCGATGTCCACGTTGTCAACGCCAATGCCGAAGCGCGAGATGACACGGCACTTTGGCATCTTCCGGATCATGTCGGCCGTGATCTTGGCGTAGGTCACCAGCAGCGCGTCGGACGACGCAGCCGCGCCAACGATCCCTTCCGGTGTCGGCGTATCCGCCATGCGGAGCTCGGCGCCTATCGTGGCGAGCACCTGGCGCGCCGGGTCCAGATTTGGGAAAACGGAATCAGAAACTGTGACGTGAAATGAGGCCATAGCTATGTCGTGTTCCAGACCTTTCGTGCCGTGTCAGTGACGAGTTGCAGCTTCTGCCATTGCTCGTCTTCGGTCAACAGATTACCTTCGAGCGATGACGCGAAGCCACACTGCGGGCTGATGGCCAGGTTGTCGAGCGGCACGTACTGGCTCGCTTGATCGATTCGACGAAGGAGCGTCTCCTGCGGCTCGAGCTGGGGCACTTTGCTGCTGATCAGGCCGAGAACGACACCCTTATTGCTGGGAACGAAACGGAGCGGCTCGAAAGTACCAGCGCGATCGGACTCGTACTCCAGGAGAAAGAGATCCACGTCGAGTTGGTTGAACAACTTTTCAGCGATCGAATCGTAACCGCCCTCCGCGTACCACTGGCTCCGATTGTTTCCCCGACAGAGGTGGATGCCCAGCGTCACACCCTCTCGTCGCGCTCCATCGAGGCACGCATTGTCGACGCGGATCGCCTCGTCGAGCGCGTCGTCAGGGGAGACGTCCATGTCCCTTCTGACGTAATCACGCCATTTTGGATCGAGGTAGTAGCTATACCGCGGCGCGTCGATCTGCACGTACTTGACACCCTCGTCCACCAGCGCACGAATCTCAGACTTGATGACGGGGACGACATCCCACAGGAAGTCGGAGTAGCTGGCGTACACCCGCTCGCTCAGTCCCTTCCGGTAGGCGATGGCCGGAAACTGATTGGCGGTGGGCACGGTCATCTTGATGTCGCCGGGGCTGTGATCCAGCAGGAAGTCGACTTCATGTCTGGTCAGGCGCTTCTTTTGCCTGACTTTGTCCACCACCAGCCCGGTCAACTGCGCGATTCCGGTCTTGGGATCTGCGCCGCCTTGCCCTTTCCAGGAGCGGGCGACCGATCCGTCGTTGTCCAGTCCATCGATCGACTCGTAGAAGTCACCCATGAACCCGCTGCGGCGCAGTTCGCCGTCGGTGAAGACCCTGAAGCCGAGGTCTTTCTGGCGCTGAAGCGCGCGCAGGATGTGTCGGTCCTCGATCTCGCGGAGGTGGTCAGGGCGCAGCGACTGGTCGTTGCGGGCATCCAGAATCTCTTGTGGACGTAGAAGACTGCCGACCTGGTCGGCTCGGTACCTGATGGCCATCTACTTGAATGCCGCCTTCGCCTTGCGATCCTCTTCGGCCTTCACGCCGGGTCCAAAGAGCTTCTCGAAGAAGCCCTCCTTGACCAGCTTCGCGACGAGGCTGTTGTCGATCACGGTGTGAAAATCAAACGCCTTCATCTGTGCCGCCAGCTTGGCGTCACTTTGCTGCTCGATGACCGCCTGAAGGGCGGGCGCAAGCACGTATGGCACGCGCTCGAGTACGTTGGCTTTGGCGTAGCCATCGTAGAGGCGCTCCACATCGGCCGTCGCCTGCTTGTCGTACGCCTGATAGGCCTTCACCGCAAATGCCTTGTCGTCGTAGAAGCGCTTGATGGCTTCGGCGTGCGCCCGGATCAACTGTTCGGGCAGCCGCGGGCTCGCCGCGATCGTCGTCTTCTTCATCAGATATGTCGTCGCCGCGTAGATGTCGTCGTGGTCGGCGAGATTGCCGAGGCTCTTGAAGCCGGCTTCTTCTAGCCTGAAGTAGGCCGGGGGAGTCAGGAGCGTGGCGTCGGCGCGTCCGGCGGACAGCGCCGCGGCGCGCCCTGTCGCATCGGCGCCGGCGGCGATCCATTGCACGTCGCGCGGAGTCATCCCGAATTTGCGGAGAAACGCGCTCGTGTAGTTGTACGGCGGATCGCCGATCTGGCTCACCGCGAACGTTTTGCCCTTGAGGTCGGTGACGCGGGCGACGTCCTTCCGCGTCATCAACGCGAAGTAGGCCCTATTGAGCGAGGCGCCAACGACAGCGAACGGCGCGTCGCCGCGCGAGCTCGCCTGCATCACCGACTCGAGGTTGTAACTGCTCATCTGCGCCTGATCGCTGACGACCATCGCGATGCCGGCAGGATGGCCCGCGAAGACGAGCGTCGCGTCGAGGCCGTACTTCTGGTAATAGCCGCCCTCTTTGGCGATGAACAGCGGCCACGAGGCGCCACTGCGCGTCGGGTAGTTGAGCGTGACCTTCTGAAGTTGCTGGCCTCGAGTCTGGACGATGCCCATCACGAGCACGGCCGCGACGACGGCTGGCAGGATGGATTTCATGCGGCGAGTATATCCGTAAGCGTGCAGGTCAAAAATCAGGCGCTACTGTCTCTTCATCTCCTCGTAGTATCCCTTGAGCCCGCCTTTGAAAGCCTCTGTGCTGACCGTGTGATCCCATCCGAGATCCGCCAGCTTCAGTTGATCGAACACCTGTTCAAGAGCAACGCCCTTGCGCGCGAGTTCGGCCATGCGCTGGTTCATCGTGACGAGCTTCTGCCGGTCCGAGCGAATGCGGTCCTTGTTCAGAAGCGCGCCGTGCCCAGGGATGACGATGTCGAAATCGAGCTTGAGGACCTCATCGAGTACCTTGACCCATTCGACGGCACTGGCGCCGTTGTTGTAGTCCAGCACCGGCATGCCCTCGGTGATCAGATCTCCCGAATGTATGACTTTCAGATCGGGGAAGTAGATCACTGCATCACCGTTGGTATGCCCTCGGCCGAAGTAGTACGCGCGCACCTCGGCGCCGCCCAGGAACACCGACGCCTGGTCGTTGAACGTGACGCGCGGTGCGCCCGGCTGCTTGTTCCGAAGAAAGTTCTCGCGAACGTTCCGGTGCGCGATGATCTCCGTCGTGTTGATGAAGACCGCATCGCCGCCGGCGTGATCGGTGTGGTGATGGGTATTCAGCAAGTACTTGACGGGCAGCGCGCTCACGCTCTTCACGTGCTCGAGGATCTCGCTGACGTTGTTCTGAAACTTGTCGTCAACGAGGATGAGCCCTTCCGGCGTGACGCGGACTGCCACGTCTCCCGCCTCGTGGAGCAGTCCATCGTCGCCGTAGGCCCCGCCGCAGCCGTTCGGCGCGCAGGGATTGAACGGCCCGCGGATGACATAGAGGCCGTCTTTGACCTTCTCGATCTGCATCGGCTTGGCTGGTTTCGGCTGTTGTGCCGACAGCACGCCGGCGAGCGTCAGCGCCCCAGCGGTCATCACGACGAGGGCGAAGCGGGCAGAACGCATGGTCGTCTCCTTCGGCGAGCGACAGTCTATCCCTGATGGCGCCCGGGGCGTTCTGCTAACCTTTTGCGCCGAGCGAGGGAGTACGCATGCGACAAGCGTTGACCGTGGTGGCCCTGTGCATCCTGTCATTCATGGCGGGTGCGATCGTGATCTCACGCCATCCAGCGAACGATCCCGGCCACGCCATCGACTGCGACCTGAGCGCCGTCGGGAATGCGGCGCGTGGCGTCGGCAACGCCGAGCACCATCGGGATCCCGCGCTCACGAGCTAACGAAGCCATGTGCGAGGTGCTCCCTCCGCGCTCGGTGACGACGCCCGAGACGCGCGCGAGGATGTGGCCGAGCGCCGGACCTGCGACGCGCGTGACGAGCACGTCGCCAGGCGCAATGCGTCCAATCTCGCACTCACAGTTGATCACCACGGCACGTCCCGCGCCCCAGCCGATACCCGCGGGATGGCCGTTGAGCCGCGGATGTTGTAGCCAGATGTCGTCGGGCACGTGCGGCGCCCGCAGGTGCAGCGGCCGCGCCTGCAGCATCGTGAACCCGTCATCGTCGACCGCCCATTCGATCTCGACCGGTAGACCGAGCACGTCTTCGGCCTTTCGCATCATGCCGGCGAGTTGCGAGACCTCCGCGGAAGTCAGGCACGGCTCGACGGCTCGCGCAGCGGACACCGCCTCGGTCGCCGGCGCGCGTCGATGACCGCAACTGAGCGCGTGGTCTTTCCGTCCGGGTACGACCTGGCGAACGGCGCCACTGCGATCGAGCTCGAACCGATCGGGAGTGACCTCTCCTTGCGCGATCGACGCGCCGAGTCCCAACGTCGCGTTCACGAGCATCGTGCCGTCCGCGGTCTGACTCAATCCACCGCCGGCGGCGCGTGCCTGCACGAGCGGCTGGATGAGCACCGCCATCGCTGTGTCCGCAGGATTCAGGTCGTGGGTGGCCATGTAGCGGAGCGCGCGTGTTGACCACAGCGCCGTCCAGCACGAGCGAACCGCCGTCACGAACTCGGATTCCTCTTCGAGACCCAGGTAGCTTTCGAACTGTCCGGCGAAGCTCGACCCGAATCGATCTTCGACCAGTGCCGATGAGCGAACCACGGTGAGTGCGCCAGTGCGATCGACGAGATCGCGCCACGACGCGAGCAGCGGCTCGAGCACCATGGGATCGATAGGCTGTTCGAGCAGACCGAGCTTCATGGCAAGCGCGTGCTGCCGTGCCTGATGCGGGTCCTCAGCGCCGAAGACACCGCGAGCCTCGTCGTTGAGGCCGATCGATGTGACTTGATGCCGATAGGCGTCGGCGTCGAGACAGAAGCCGTCGGGGATTCTCAGTCCGGCGCGCCCGAGCGCAGCGAGGTTTGCCGCCTTGGGTCCGAATCGCGCCGGGTCGATTGCTTCCTCGCTCGACAACGGGACGATGAAGCGGCCGTAACGCCCAACCTTCAACTCCCAACCCTCGACGTTGCTCGGGGTGGCCCGAGCGCCAGTCGAGGGCCAACTCCCAGGAGAACTTTGGCTATTGGGCGTTGGGAATTGGGAGTTGGCGCTACTCACTTGACGTGATCCCCATAACCCGGCATCGGATCGACTACGGTGATCTGCCTGACCGGGAAGTTGGAGATGATCTCGATCGTGTCCTCGTGGACGATGAGCATCTCCTCGATGCGGACACCCCAGCGGAACAGCTTGCCGTGCTGGGTCTCGAGGGCGAACACCATCCCGGGCTTGATCTCGATCGGGTGATCGAGCGACCAGATGCGCGAGATGACCGGGGGATCGTACTGCGCGAGCCCGAGCCCGTGGCCCCACAGGTTGGCCGCTGCCTGATCTTCCTCAGCGTAGCCCCACGCCTCTTTCGCTGACGGCCACTTGGACGCGATCTCTTTCGTCGTCGTGCCGGCTTTCACGGCGTTGATCGAGTCGTACAGCCATCCGAGCGCGGTGGCGTAGATGTCCTTCTGCTCCTGGCTCGGCTCTTTGCCGACGCAGTACGTGCGGTAGTAGCACGACTTGTAGCCGTTCCAGGTCAGCGCGGCGAGATCCATGAACACGATGTCGCCCGGCTGAATGATGCGGTCGGAGAAGTTGCGCCAGTTCGGCCAGGTGTTCGGGCCGCTCGAGACGATCACGTCCTCGACGTCCTCCATGCCAGGGATGGAGTAGAGGAACTTCATGATGTGTGCGGTGACCTGGTTCTCGGTCACGCCCGGGCGCAGGAACTTCATCGTCTCCCAGTGCGCGGCGTCACCGATGGCGCCGACCATGCGGAGACATTCCTGCTCGTCCACGTTCTTGACGGCACGCGCCTCCATCATGGCGGACATGCCGTCGGTCCACTCGATGTTGGCGTCCTTGAAGGCCTGGATCATGTTGATGTCGATAAAGTCGACGCCGAGCTTCTGGCCCCCGACGCCGCTCTTCTTCATCTCCTGGATGATCGCCTGCGTGAACTTCTTGACCTGCTGTTGCGAGGCCGGTCCCGCGGCGCCCTTGATCCACGCGTAGGACCACCGCACGTTCTCCTTCGGAATCCACGGCGAGTGGCGCTCGATCTGGAATCCAAGGTCGCCCTGCTCGAAGAGCACCGGCGGATCGTCGCCGCAGATGATCGCGTAGCGCAGACCGGGCTTGAGGCGGTTCCATCCCGGCGTCAGCGTGCCGGTGATGTAGCGGACGTTCTCGTCGTACATGCAGAGCATCGCGCCGAGGCCGTGGGCCTTCATGCGCTCGCGCGCACGCTCGGTTCGATACTTCCGCAGGCGGTCCCAGTTGACACGCTGCTGCCAGTCGAGTCCCGCGATTCCGAAATTTGCTCCCATGTGTGCTCTGGCTCCTGAGAGTGAGGCGTCGAATGAATCAGGAAACGGAAAAGCTGTACATACGGAGCGCGAGAGAGTCAAGGACCGGGCAACCGTAGTTCACAGTTCACGGTTCACGAGTTGCGGAGTTGGTCGGTGGCATATCGCGGAGGGGCAGGGGCGCAGAACCTGCGGGGAATTCCTGAATCATCTGTCCGTGGCGCACGGCTCCATCCGGGAGTTGGAGACCCACGTCATGATTGCGGGGAGGTTGAAGTTTCTCGAACAGGGTGCCGCAGGCAGCATCCTCAAGGGTGCTGCCGAAGTCGGGCGGCTGGTATCAGCTCTTGGTACTTCGCTAGCTCGTGACAGTGGCACCCTTCATCGGTCCTATCGTCTCATCGGTCCTATCGTCCACGACGCGCGTAAGTCCCGCTCGAGCATCAGCGGGCGATCGCCCTCCAGCCGGCGACATCCGTGACGCAGACGCCAGCCTGTTCCAACCTAGGAAACTGTTCCCTTGCGGGCCTCCCATGTACCAGACCACGACTTCCCACGTGCCGTCGTTCTGCCAGACCAGATCGGGCTTGCTGTCGCCGTTGAAGTCCCGTGCGCCGACGACGCTCCAGCCGGCGACATCCGTGGACGCCAGCCTGTTCCAACCTAGGCGACTGTTCCCTTGCGGGCCTCCCATGTACCACACCACGACTTCCCACGTACCGTCGTTCTGCCAGACCAGATCGGGCTTGCCGTCGCCGTTGAAGTCACCGGCCCCGACGACGCTCCAGCCGGCGACATCCGTGACGCGACGCCAGCCTGTTCCAACCTAGGACGACTGTTCCCTTGCGGGCCTCCCATGTACCACACCACGACTTCCCACGTGCCGTCGTTCTGCCAGACCAGATCGGGCTTGCCGTCGCCGTTGAAGTCACCTGCCCCGACGACGCTCCAGCCGGCGACATCCGTAGACGCAGACGCCAGCCTGTTCCAACCTAGGAGACTGTTTCCTTGCGGGCCTCCCATGTACCACACCACGACTTCCCACGTGCCGTCGTTCTGCAAGACCAGATCGGGCTTGCCGTCGCCGTTGAAGTCCCGTGCGCCGACGATGCGCCAGTCGGGAACGCCCGCTTGCGACAGCCAGGTCCAATCCTGGAGCACTGGCCCCTTGCGAGCCGCCCATATACCAGACCACCGCTTGCCACGTCGAGGCGTTCTGCCAGATCAGATCTGGCCGGCTGTCGCCGTTGAAGTCTGCTCCAATCACACCGGCAGGATCAGCAGGCGTGTTCGTATAGTCGACCGGAGGCCCCCCTCCCGAAGTCTGTCCAGACACCTCACTCGAATAGCCGCTCTGTCCAGACACCCCACTCGAATAGCCGCTCTGTCCAGACACCTCACTCGAATAGCCGCTCATCACGCCAGCCGTGTTGTAGGCCTTGACCACGAAATAATAGACCGTTCCGTCGGCTAGTCCCGTCACTTGCTGCGTCGTGACGTTGCCGACGTTGCTGCTGCTGGTGTAGACGCCGGACTGCGTGCCCCAGTGGACTACGTAGCCCGCAATGTCCGGCTCAGGATTGCGATTCCACGCGATCGTCAGCGTTGCGGCGTTCGCAACACCGCACAACGTGAGCCAGGCGAGACAGAAGCTCCAAGAACAGATCAGGCAGCCGCGGCGCTTGACTGCTCGGCCGGGCAACGCGTGCGCCTTCGCGTATGCGTTCTCGGCTACCGGCAGGAAGAGCAGCGTCGCCGCCACCCTCCGAACGTACGAAATAGGACGCATCCGGACGAGCGACAGGAGACTCGTTGCGATGACCAGGGCAAACCTCCGGCATTTACGCGCACGGCGCGCAGAAAAAACTCCACTGGGATTCAGCGCTCGACGTAATGGAACTGAGTCGAGAGACCGTTGGGGGGAGACGAGTCTCAGTCGGTTACAGCAAGATCGATTCCCGAAAAACCCGAATTGTTCGGAGCACTTTTATCGCTGCGATGTTGGCTTTGGCTACAGTGTGTCGATCAGTTACACGATGTTATCCAAGACGTGATCTGTGTGTCGCCGCGGCGACACACCCTTCATCGGTCCTATCGCCCTTTCAGACGCAGACTACGCAGTCCCCCTCAAGCGCAGCATGCCGAGAGCAGCGACCAGCACCACGGCGCACACGCTGAGAACGGCCGCGTCCATGAAGGCCGAGTATGCCGCACGGCCCATGAGATCCCAGATGCTGAGACCGATAGTGAGCGCAGCGACGATAGTCAGCGCGCGCCAGGGTGCCGGCAGCAGGTCCTGATAATTGGCAAGATAGATCACCGCTGGAGTCGCCATGAGGAGGACGTAGTCCCAACCCTGTGGCGATAAGAGAGGGATGAGCAGGAGCAGCAGGCTGCCCTCGAGCCCTTCGGGAAACGAAACGGTCCGACGCCGGAGAAACACGATCGCGGCAGCACCGAGGAGCGCAAGCGAGGTTGCCGTTGCCAGGGTCACAGCCAGCGTGCCCACCCCCAGCCACTTGCCGTACATGGACGCGATCGAGATGTTGTCGGGAGTCAACAGGTTGGGCGGCGTGGTCGCGGTGACCGTCTGCCACCAACTCCAATGGAGGTCGATGGTCGCTGCCACCCCATAGAGCGGCACCGGCAGCAACAGAAGCAACCCGACACCGATTGCGGCCGCCACCGCAGTGGCCCGTTGACGTCGAACCGCGAGGCCTGGAAGCAAGAGGACACCGTACGGCTTGATGGCGACCGTGAGCACCAGCAGCGCAGCGGCAAGCATTTCTCTCCGCACTTTCATCGCCACGAACGCTCCTGTCGCCGCAACGGTGAAAACCAGATTGACCTGACCCAGGTCGAGCTCCCGCGCATAGAACTTGCCCATGACCAGGACCACCATGACGGCGAGCACCCAGGTGGGTCTTCTTTGCTCGGGGAGCAGCCGAATGCTCAACGTGATGAGCGCGACTATCAGGGCGACAGAAAGAAAGAACCACGCCGGCTTCGCCACTGGAAGCGGCAGGACGCCCAGAGGCATCGCGAGCACTGCGAATGCCGGAAGGTACTTGAACTGATAGTGTCCGTCGTCGGCGCGAAACAGGGGTTGCGCGGCAGACGCTCGAACTGCGGCCGTCCACCAGACCTCGAAATCGCGCATGTTCTGGGTGACGCGCAGGGGATATGCCCCGAGGGCTGCCGCCAGAAGCAAGGAGGCAGCGACAAGACGACGCCTGTTCATCGAGTATCGGCTACGGTCGGCGAGTTCTGCGTTTGCGGGGAAGAAGGGGCGCCGCCGCCGGCGCGTCATCCATCGGCAGGCGGACGCGGCGGATCCCATCGTAGGAGTGAAGCGCGCCTGCCACAGCGCCGGCAGTTGCGACGCAGCCGATTTCGCCGACGCCTTTCGCGCCGTACCCGCCGACCTCGTCTGGCACTTCGATCAGGATGACGTCGACATCGGGCATGTGCTTCGCCGCGACGAGACCGACGTCGCGAAGGCCGAGTGAATCAGGAACACCATTCGTGGACGTGAAGTTTTCGGAGAGCGCGTAGCCCAGCCCCATGTGGACGCCGCCTTCCATCTGCTCGGCGCAGAGGCGCGGATTGATCGCGCGACCCACGTCGTTGGCCACGACCACCCGTTCGAGCTTGCCCTTGTCGTCGAGCAACACGACCTGCGCGGCGTAGCTGAAAGTCAGATGCGTGGTCGGGTTCAGGACGGCTTCCGGTGTCCCCGGTCTCGTCGTGAAGTTGCAGACGTACTCGCCCGTGTACTCGCGCCCGACGAGTTGGTGCAGCTGGCTGACGCGAACTGCCGGATCCGGCGTGGAGGTGGCCGGCTCACGAGTAATCGGAACCGAGTCGAGATCGGCCGACAGCTTTCGCGCCGCGTGCTGCGCGGCGGCGCAGCTCAGTGTCGTCCCGCGCGACGCCCACGTTTCGCCGCACTTCTCGCCCAGCTCTTTGTCCCACAACACCGTCATGATGTCGGGCGGCAGCTTCGTCTCCTCGCACACCGCCTGCATCGTCGCGGTGTACACGCCCTGGCCCATCTCGGTGTAGCCGTTGAGAATCTCGATGCGTCCGCCTTCGACAACGCGAAGCTTGATGTAACCGCCTTCGGTCGTGCCGTTGCCGAGGCCGGTGCTCTTGATGCCGCAGCCGATGCCCTTGTATCTGGCGCGCTTGTAGACGTCTTTGACCGCGTTGAGCGTCTCGCGAATACCGCGGACGCTTTCGCGCATCACCTGACCGGTTCCGAGCTTGTCGCCAGGATTGAGGATGTTCCGTTCGCGGATGTCCCAGCCGTCCACGCCGACCTTTTCGGCCAGCATGTCCATGATGCCTTCCATCGCGAACTGTGCCTGGTTGCTGCCGAAGCCGCGCATGGCGCCGGCGTTCGGGTTGTTGGTGTAGACCGCTTTGGCGTCCACGTCGACATTCGGGATGCGATAGACGCCACATGAGTGGCACGCCGCCCGCAGGGCACACTTCGCGCTCGTCGTGTGATACCCGCCGGCATCCGCGATGATGCGCGACCGCAGCGCCAGCAGATGTCCGTCCGCATCCGCTCCGATGGTCAGCTTCACGGTCATCGCGTGACGCTTGACGTGATGCTGCGTGGACTGATCGCGAGTCAACACTGTTTTCACGGGACGATCGAGCAGCATTGCCGCCATCGCCGTCTGTCCCTGGATCGAGAGTTCCTCTTTCGCGCCGAACGCGCCGCCGCTCGGCAGCAGCGAGATCTCGACGTCCTTCGCATCGAGCTTCAGGATCTTCGCGATCTGCTGATGGTCGTAGACCGATCCCTGGCTGTCCGTGATCACCTTGACGCCGTTGCCCTGAGGCAGCGCGAGGCACGCTTCGGGTTCGAGGAATGCGATCTCGATCGGCTGCGTGTCGAACGTGGCTTCGATCACGTGTGCGGCCGTCTTCAGTGCCGCGTCCACGTCGCCGCGTGAGAACGCGGTCGTCGGCTGCAGGATGTTCGACTGACGCGGGGCGAAGGTATCCGGCGGATGCACGAGAGGCGCACCCGGCTTCAGTGCCTCGAATGGATCGGTGAGCGGCTCGAGCACCTCGTAGTCGATTCGAACCTTTGCCGCGGCCTGACGCGCGTGGAACTGCGTGTCGGCGACGACCATGGCCAGGAAGTCTGCGACGCAGCAGGTGAGCTCGCCCTCGGCGACGAAAAGCGGCTGATCGGGATCGTTGAGGCCCTGTCCACGGAATCCCGGAACGTCCGCCGCAGTGAAGACCCGCACGACGCCGGGCATTGCGATGGCCTCGTCGACATGAATCTTCAGGATGCGCGCACGCGGATGTTCCGTGAGGACCATTGCGCCGTGAAGCATTCCAGGCACGCGCAGATCGTCGACGAACTGTTTGTCGCCAAGCGTCTGTTCGGCGCCACCCAGGCGAGAAACCGAATGGCCGATCCCGTGAGATTTCTTGTGCCCGTTCCCGTTTCCGTTCGAAAACGCGGGGTTGCGAGTCAGCCCGAACTGCTCCCCGAAGTATAGGTTCCGTCGCGGCTCGGTACGCGTCAGCTGATTGCCGCATGCCGCGGCCTCGCCGGCCGTCTGGATCGAGTCGAGGATTCGTCCGTAGCCGGTGCAGCGGCAAAGATGTCCGTCGAGCGCCTTTGCGACGGCAGCTCGATCGCCGGTCTTGCCTTGCTCGATCAGCGATGCCGCGCGGACGACGATCCCGGGGATGCAAAAGCCGCACTGAACGCCGCCCTCGAGGACGAACGCATCGCCCATCCTCTTGCGGACGTCCTCAGGCAGCCCTTCGAGAGTCACGACGTCGCGACCCTCTGTCTGCTCGGGCTTGCGCAGACAGGAGAGCGCGGGCGTGCCGTCGACCATGACGAGGCAGCAGCCGCATGCGCCTTCGGGCGCGCACCCGTTTTTCGCGGAGATGATGCCGCACTCTTCCCGCAGCACCTCGAGCAGATGCATGCCAGGCTCGTACGAGGCGACCGTCTCTTTCCCGTTGAGAGTAAAGCGAATACGCGGCATCGTGGACTTTCTACTCAGCCCGATCGTAACATCACCGGCTGCGCCGAACTCCCAACTCCCAAGACGCCAACTCCCAAAAGGGAGGATGGGGGGCAGTTTGGGAGTTGGTAGTTGCCCGCCTCCGCTTGTCGCCTGGTTTGGGGGCGACAAGCCATGGCGAGGTCTCGCCGAAGCGCGGCGCGACAGTGGGAGCGCGAAGGCGGAGAGATTGGGAGTTTAGAGATGCAAGAGCCTTGGAAGACAGACAGATGGTTCAGCAGCCCGTGGTCATACCTGCCGGAAGTCCGGCAGAAACAGGCCTTTGGCAGCAACCTCAAGATTCATGATGTCACCCTCCGCGACGGCGAACAGCAGACGGCTGTGGTCTTCCGGCGCGAGGAGAAGGTGGCGATTGCGAAGAAACTCGACTCGCTCGGGATCCATCGCATCGAGGCCGGCATGCCTGCGGTCTCGCCGCAGGACAAGGCCGCCATCTCCGATATCGCCGCGCTGGGACTGAAGGCCGAGATCTTCGGCTTCGCCCGTTGCATCCCGGCGGAGATCGAGGTGATCAAAGCGTGCGGCTGCTCGGGGGTGGTGATCGAGATCCCCGCCAGCGACCACATGATCAAGTACGGCTACGGCTGGCCGATCGAGCGTGCCATGAAGGCCTCGATCGAGACGACGCTCGCGGCCAAGGCGGCCGGCCTCTACACCGTCTTCTTCACCATCGATGCCACGCGCACCGAGCTCAATCGCTTCCTCGACATCGTCGAGCAGGTGGCGACCGAAGGGCACATGGATGCGTTGACCATCGCCGACACGATGGGCGTCTGCACGCCCGACGCGGTGTCACACGTCGTGAAGAAGGTCATCGATCGACTCAAGAAGCCGGTCGAGATTCACTGTCACCAGGACTTCGGTCTTGGCGTGGCGAACACTGTCGCCGCGCTGGCCGCGGGTGCCTCAGTCGCGCAGACGACGATCACCGGCCTCGGTGAACGCGCCGGCAACGTGCCGATGGAAGATGTCGTGATGTCGCTGCTGTGCCTGCACGGCGTCAACCTCGGGATCAAGACCGAGAACTTCGTGGAGGTCTCGCGCTTCGTGATGGATCTCGCCAAGGTCACGCAGCCGCCGAATCGGCCGATCGTCGGCGACAAGCTGTACGAGATCGAGTCGGGGATCATCGCCGGCTGGTTCCGCCTGGCGCGCAAGGATCATCCGCTGGAGTACATCCCGTTCGCGCCCGAGCTCGTGGGTCAGAAGCCGGTGTCGATCGTGCTCGGGAAGAACAGCGGGCCGCCGTCGATGGACGAGTGGTGCGAGAAGCTGGGCATCAAGGCCACCGACGAAGAGCGCATGGCGATGCTGCAGCAGGTGAAGGCGAAGTCGTTCGAGAAGAAAGACCTGCTGACGCCCGACGAGTTCAAGACGATCGTCGATCGCGTGATGCAGAAGACGGCCGCCTCAACGTAACTGACAACGACTCTCGCTCGACCAACTCCCAACTCCCAAACATGATCGTTTGGGAGTTGGATGTTGGGCGTTGGGAGTTGAATCTACCAGGCGTACTCGGCGTTCAGACGGAACACGCGCGGATTCATGTACGTGCTGGGCGACTGCCACCCCGGTTCGTTCGGAATGAACGTCGGGTTGAACGCCAGCGTCACGTTGTTGTTCAGCAGGTTGTAGATGTCCGCGCCCACCGTCAGCCGCTGGCCTCCGAGGCGGATGATCTTCTTCGCGGAAAAGTCCCACTGGCGGATGCGATCGCCATACACCTGGCCAGGAGAGAGCAGGTTGATGGTGAGCGGGGGCGTGGCGGTCAGCGGACGCCCGATCTGCGCAGCCGCATCTGCCAGCTCCGTCGCCGACAGCGTGTAGTTGGCGGCGAGCGAGCCGAGCTGGTCGATGGAGACGTTCGGCTTGTCCTGGAAGACCGAGCTGACGTTCACCTCGATGCGCGGAATCATATACGTGACCAGCGCGTTGAACGACGTCTGCCACGGCGACTCTTGATGACAGAAGGGCATCGTCAGCAGGCTGACGCCGAACCCAACGGTTGCTTCCGGGACCGCCGACCGGATGTCGCAGAAGTCGTTGGTCACCTTGCCCGTGCTGGTGCCACCCTGGAACGTCACGCCCTTGACGTTGCGGACGTTGAACGTCGCGTCTATTCCGTTGAAGTCGCGCGTGTCGTCTCCGATCTTCTTGGTGGATTGGACCAGCAGGTCCGACCGGCCGAACACGTTCGGGTTGATGTCGTAGAGCGGGCCAACTGCGTAACCACCACCGCCGGGAAGCCGCGGGTCCTGCGGCGCCGTGATCGTGTACGACGCGATGTCCGTTGGCGAGATCGCGAGATTGTCCGTCGTCGTGCCGGCGGTCGTGAACATCGTGAAGGACCGCCGGTAGTACCCGACTTCCACCGACGCCCGCGGGAAGAGCTCCTGCTGCACCGACACACCGAACGCCCAATCGGACGGACGCCTGCCCCAGCCGGAGAACAGTTCCGGATCGAACCTCGCCCCAACGGGCTGGTTCGAGCCGAACTGCAGGTTATCGATTTGACCGCACTCGCCGTTTTCCAATGGATTGGTCAGGACGCAGTCGGGAGTGTTGTTGAAGTTCGCATCGAACCAGCCGCGCGAGACGCACGGGTTGCCGATGCCTCCGAAACCCGAGCACAGGCCGCCGCCGAACGGGATCCGCAGCGCCGGATTGGAGTTGTACGCCATGTTGCTGACGCTGGCGCCCTCCAGATACTTCCCGAGGCTGACCTTGAGCGCGGTCTTGCCGTTCCCGAACATGTCGTACGAAGCACCCATGCGCGGCGTGATGTCGTTGTAGCCGGTCACGCCGTCTGTGCGCGCGAACGTGGCGCCGGGGAAGAATCGGCCTGCGGGTTCGACCTGCTCGGGGAACCAGCTCCACGGGTGGTCGTAGCGCAGCGCGCCCTGCAGCGTCAGCCGTTTCATGGTCCATTGATCCTGCGCGTAGAACGAGGACTGCATCGCCCGCGCATTCACGACGTACGGGTTGATGTACTCCTGAACCGACAGCGGAAAGAAGTCGAGGCCGGGAAGGGAGATCGCCTGGTATCCCAGACTCTGACTGTTGACGTGCATCTCGCGGTCGTCGCTCCAGAAGTTGCCCTGGTAACCGAACTTCATGCTGTGTGAACCGGTGATGTACGAGGCAGATGCCTGCCACGTGGAACCGCGCGTCTTGTTGTTCAACCAGCTCTGAGACCTGTACCGCATCGCCGACGTGACGCCTGGCGCCACCGTCTGAGTGAAGTTCACGACCTGGACCAAGTCGCGTGTCGGGTTGGGATCGACTTCACGACCGCCCCACTGGTAGTACGTCGTGCCGAAACCGGCCTCGAGGAGCAGCTTGTTGGTGAGCGGGGAGTTCCAACGCGCCTGCTGGATGCGCTGCGGGCTGAACTCACCGTGACCGTCGGCTTCCGGCGACGTCGGGAAGACGAAGTTCGGCGTGCCCGTCAGTGACGTCGTGCCCGTGCAGCTGCGGCAAACGGGCTGCTCGTCCCACGAGAACGAGAATTTGTGGCGCTGCGATGCCTGCCACGTGATGCGCGGCGTGTAGTTCTCCCACGTGCGGTCTGAAAATGCCGGCTTGTTCAGATCGGGCGCGTAGGTGAACGCTGTCGCATTGCCGGCGTTCTGGTTGTAGTAGACGTTCAGCGTGTTCTGCCGCTGCCCCTGCCAGCGGAGGCTCATGAAGTACCACAACTTGTCCCTTACGATGGGACCACCGATGGAGGTGTTGACGTCGTAGACGTGATACACGGGGTTCGGCAGCGTGGCACCGCGCGCCTGCAATTCGTCGGTGAAGTTGTCCGACTGCATCCCTTCCGAGAAGCCGGAGACGAACGCCAGGCCGGAGATCTGGTTTCCACCCTGCTTCGGGACGATGTTCATCGTGAGGCCTGCGGTTTCCAGTTCGCCGAGGCCGCCCGACGTGGTCATCGTCACTTCCGCCGCGTTGCCGATGTCTGCGGTGAAATTCGGCGGCTGATTGCCACCCGGCGGGTTGCTGATGTTCAGGCCGTCCACCGTCAGACGCGACTCGACGCCGCGGCCGCCGTGGACGGGGAAGATCGCGAACACCGGACCGGTGTTGACGTTGTTGTTGTTCGACACCACGCCCGGCACTGTATTGAGCAGATAGCTGTAGCTCCGGACGCTCGGAAGCGCTCGCATGGTCTCGTTGTCGAGCGTGACCTCGCGCCTCGTGCTCTGCACGTCAACGACTGGCGTTTCGCCAGTGACGGTAATGGTTTCCTGCACGCCGCCGACGCGCAGTTCGGCGTCGGCCGTGATGACACCGGACCCGCTCACGATCTGACTCTCACGTCTCACGGTCGCGAAGCCCGCGAGGCTGAACGTGACTGTATACGTGCCAGGCTGAAGATTCTCGATGCGATACCGGCCGGCGCCATCGGTAATCGCTGTGCGGACTTTCTCGATCAGCGCTGGACTTGCGGCTTCCACAGTGACACCGGGGAGCACGGCTCCCGTGTTGTCCCTGACGGCACCAGCGAGCGTGGTCTGTGCCCACACCGTCGCTGGAGCCAAACACAATAAAACGAGGAGCCCTAAGGCTCTCTGCAACACGCGCATACGTTCACCTCAACAGGAAACGATAGAACAATCGGCGCGGCTGCGAGTTAAATATAAATCTGATCGGTCAGTAACTACTCAGAGGGACCGGTATCTCGCCTCTTCAGCGTAGTACTCAGGAAACCCGACAGCCTGTTTCAGTTCTTCGAAGTTCATGATGCTGGCGGGGGTCTCGCCTCGTTTCAGGCTCACGAGCGCGGATCGCATGGCGGCGATCGAGACGTTGAGCAGCGTCAAGGGATACACGGCGATTGCGTAGCCAATCTGCTGGAGCCTCGCTGGTGACAAGAGCGGCGTCTTGCCGCCTTCAATCAGGTTGGCCATCTTCGGGCCGTCAACCTCGAGGCAGTAGCGCCGCATCTCTTCTTCGCTGACCGGCGCCTCGAGAAACGTGATGTCGGCGCCGAGCGCTCTGAACGCCCGACAGCGGGCGATCGCCTCGTCCAGTCCCGCGATCGCGCGGGCGTCGGTGCGCGCCATGATCAGGATGTCTGTGCCGGCGTTTCGCGCGTCCACGGCAGCACGCACGCGCGTGAGCGCCTCGTCACGGCCGACAACCGACTTGCCCTCGGTGTGACCGCATCGCTTCGGCGCGATCTGGTCCTCGAGCATGATCGCGGCAAAGCCTGCGTGCGCGTACCCCTGGACCGTTCGCTTGATGTTCTGCGCGCTGCCGAAGCCGGTGTCGCCGTCGCCGATCAGCGGAATGCTCACGGCTCGACAGATGTTCTGCCCCTGATCGGCCAACTCGGCGTAAGAGATTAAGCCGGTATCGGGCATGCCGAGCCGATCGGCCGAGACGGCAAATCCGCTCATGAACCCGATCTCGAAGCCCGCGGCCTCGATGAGGCGCGCGGACATCGCGTCGTGACATCCCGGCATGATCAGGATCGTGTCGCGCGCGAGGAGTGCCCTGAGACGGGCAGCGGGAGGGGGAAGAGTCGTCTGTGCTGGTGTCATCGCGCGCTCGATCTTAGCGCCGAAGATTGGCGAAGTTTCCCGACGCGTGAACGACGTTCCCACCAACCAGAGTCAGGACTGACTCGATCTTTCGAATCATCTGGTCCGGTACAGTCAAGTAGTCGTGGCTGAGGACCGCGAGGTCCGCATACTTGCCCTCGACGAATGAACCGACCTGATGATCGTCGAAGGAGAACCAGGCAGCACCCTCTGTGTAGAGTCGAAGCGCCTCGACACGCGAGATCTGCTGGCCGTCGTTGGTCAGCGTGCCCGCGAGATTCCGCCCCGTCGTCATGTAGAACAGCGACAGCCAGGGATCGAGCGCGGACACGTTCGTCGAGTCAGTGCCGACGCCGGCAGGTATGCCGGAATCGACGATGCGGCGGAGGGGAGGACCGCCCGCGGCTGAGAGGTAGAGCCACGTCTGCGCGCTGGCACCGGCACCGAGAGCCTTCAGCGTTTTCAGTCGTGCCTCGTCGATGCTCTGGAGATGAATGATCGACCAGCGGAGCTTGTCGATCGGGTGCTCGCGCGCGATCGACTGAAACGCCTGAAGATGAAAGTCGTTCTCCTTGAGCGTGATCGAATGCTGTTGCAGCAGCCAACCGTGCTTCGCGATCATCCGCGCCGTGGGCTCGAACTGCGGCGACATCGTGTCTGTGCCGCCGATTCGCTCGCCGAAGCCCGCCACGCGGAATAGATCGTCTCCGACTGCGCGGCCGCCCTGGCTGAAGTTGTTGAGCACGCGTGTCTCGACGTCCTGCGGTGAATCGGCTGGGAACAGCGGCCGCATCCGGATCGTCAGCTTGTTCTCGCGCCACAGACGGAGCGCGAACTCCTGATCGTCGAGGTTGCCGGCGTTGATGACGCCGGTGAGGCCCAGGCTGTTTGCGTGCGCGTTCAGGTCCGCGGTGCCGCGCAGCTTGTCTTCGATCGTCTGCGCAGCCTGAAGTGCGGCGACGGCGGGTCCGGCGGCAGCGACGACGCCCGTGGCCTCATCGACCATCACGCCCTTTGAGACCAGGAACGTGCTGCCGAGACTGTTCGTGATCGCGCCGGTTCCACCGCCAGTGCCGGAAAGGTAGAGGGCGTGCTTCGGCGCGGCGGCATCCAGCTCCGCTTTCGTCGGGCGGCGACCTTCAGCGAACTGCGTGTGGTTCCAACCGCCGATGCACGTGATGAACTGGCCGGGCGGCACCGACTTCGCGCGTTCTGCGATCGCTTCCTGCAACTCCGCGATCGAAAACGCTCGCTCGATGCGGCGCGCCTCGTAGCCGGGGTTGACGCCGGCGCGTGTGTAGTGGACGTGCGCGTCGAAGAAGCCTGGGACGACGGTGCGTCCACCAAGGTCGATCCTGCGCGCATCCGGCGCGACCGGGCTCGTCTTGCCGACGCTGGCGATGCGCCCGTTTCGAATGGTGAGCGTGGTGCCGACTTGTCCGCGGCCATCCACGAACTTGCCGTTCGTGAGGACGAGATCACCAGCGATGCGGCTCTGTGCAGCGCCGCTCGTGGTTTGCCGTGCTCCCGCCGTGCCGACGGGGGTAGCAATCGCCGCCACGGCCCCTGCGGCGGCTCGCTCGAGCAGTTCTCGTCGCGAGAGCATCTCTACTCTTCCGGGGCGAGTCTAGCTGATGAACAGGCTCAATTCCCAACTTCGAACTCCCAACGTATCTGTTTAGAGCGCCTCGTTGAAACCACGAAGAACCACTCTGCGGCAGAGCACGAAGTTCACGAAGAAATCGATTTAGACGCGGGGATCGCCGGGATCGCAGGGCCAATGTCATTCTGACGATCCGCCACGGGTCGCCGCGCTGCGCGCGGCACAGATCGAGCCACGCCGGAATTGAAAGCCGCAAGCGACCAGACCGCTTTCAACTTCCGGCATGGCTCGACTCGACGCCGGCCAAGGGCCGGCGTGACCCGTGCGCCCTGCGATCTTGGCGATCTCTGCGTTTCACAAATGAGGTCAGTGTTGCCATCAGAGGCGACGCTTCACCGGCGTGGCGCCTTTCGGCTGGTCGCTTTCGTCGTCTTCGCGAACTTCGTGGTGAATGCGCTAATCCAAGACCTCCCAACTCCCAACAATTGGGAATTGGAGATTGGGAATTGGGAGTTGACGAGGATCTCTTATCATCTGCTTTCGACAGGAGCTTCTATGAACGGCATGAAGAGTCGACTGGTTGTTGCGATTGCGGGCGTTCTCCTGCTCTCCGCTCACGTCGAGGTGCAGTCGGGCGATGATGCGAGGCGTCCCGCGAGCAAGCAGTGGCCCGCAGTAAGCGGCGACTGGGGCAACACGAGGCACTCACGGTTCACAGTTCACAGGTGAGCTCATGCGATACGTCTTCATGTTCGTGCTTCTCGTTGGCCTCGTGACGATTGATGCACGCGCGCAGAACCAGCAGACCGATTGGAACAAGCCGTTCCCGCCGCACAAGGTGATCGGCAACGTCTATTACGTGGGCTCCGAGCAGCTCGCGTCCTTCCTGATCACGACGCCGGACGGGCATATCCTGATCAACAGCAGCTTCGAGACCACAGTACCGGTGATTCGTGCCGCGGTCGAGAAACTGGGCTTCAAGTTCACGGACATCAAGATCCTGCTCGGCAGCCATGCGCACGGCGATCACATGCAGGGCGACGCGCTCGTCAAGGAGCTGACTGGCGCACAGGTGATGGCGATGGAGCAGGATGTGCCCGCTCTTCGCAACATGCGGTCGGGCGGTAAGGAGCATCCGATCGATCGCGTGCTGAAGGACGGCGACGAAGTGACGTTAGGCGGCACGACGCTGGTTGCCCGTCTGACGGCGGGTCATACCAAGGGCTGCACCACGTGGACGCTGCGCGTGCAGGATGGTGGCAAGACCTACAACGTCGCGATCCTCGGCAGCATCGGCGTCAACCCGGGCTACGTGCTCGTGAACAACAAGGACTACCCGGACATCGCCGACGACTACGTCAAGAGCTTCAAGGCACTGCGCTCGCTTCCGGTGGACGTCTTCCTCGGCGCGCACGGGTCCTTCTACGACCTGACCACGAAGTACGCCCAGCTGGAGAAGGGAGGCGCCAATCCCTTTATCGACCCGGCGGGGTTCAAGGCGCACCTGGACAGGCAAGAGAAGAACTTCACTGCGCGATTGGACGAACAGAAGAAGGCGGCCACGAAATGATGACGCGCCGGGCCTTTGGAAGGGCCGTCGGCTCGTTCGCCGTCGCCGGATCGGCAGGCACGCTCGCGCGCGCGCAGCAGCCGGCGCCGCTTCCTGCCGACGAGCTGTGCGACCTGAGCGCCATCGAACTCGCGGCGCGTCTCGCGCAAGCGACGTCTCGGCGCGCGATGTGATGGCCGCGCACCTGGCGCGGATCGAGCGCGTCAACCCGAAGGTCAACGCCATCGTCACGCTCGTCGCCGATCGTGCGATGGCCGACGCGGCGCGCGCCGACGAGCCGACTGGCGCGCGGCGGCGCCGCTCGGCGCGCTGCACGGGCTGCCGGTCGCGCACAAGGATCTGGTCGACACGGCCGGCATCCGCACGACGCGCGGCTCGCCGTTCTATCGCGACAACGTGCCGACGCGCGACGCGCTGATCGTCGACGCGCATGCGCGCGGCCGGCGCGATCACGCTCGGCAAGACCAACACGCCGGAGTTCGGCGCCGGCTCGCAGACGTTCAACACGGTGTTCGGCGCGACGCGCAATCCGTACGACCTGACGAAGACGTGCGGCGGCAGCAGCGGCGGCGCGGCGGTGGCGCTGGCCTGCGGCATGGTGCCGATCGCCGACGGCAGCGACACCGGCGGCTCGCTCCGCAACCCGGCGGCGTTCTGCAACGTCGTCGGCCTCCGGCCGTCGCCCGGCCGCGTGCCGAGCGAATCGGCAGTCGTGGTCGCCGCTCTCGGTGTCCGGGCCGATGGCGCGCATCGGTCGCCGACGTCGCGCTGTTCCTCAGCGCGATCGCCGGGCCGGACCCGCGCAGCCCGCTCTCGATCGCCGAGGACGGCGCGCGCTTTCGCGCGCCGCTCGGCCGCGACTTCAAGGGCGTGCGCGTGGCGTGGTGGCAGGGGCTCGGCGGCATTCCGTTCGAGCCCGAGATCCGCCGCGTCGTCGACGCGAATCGCCGCGTCTTCGAGAGCCTCGGCTGCGTCGTCGAAGAGGCGGAGCCCGATTTCACCGGCGTCGACGAGGCGTTCCCGATCCTGCGCTACGCCGCCAATCATCCGCAGTACGCGCCGCTCGTCGCGCAGCGGCCCGAGTGGGTGAAGGACACGATCAAGTTCGAGGTCGCCGCAGGCCGAGCGGCTGACCGGCGCCGACGTCGGGCGCGCGCTGGCGCGGCAGGCGCAGATGTACGAGCAGAGCCGGCAGTTCTTCGAGCGCTACGACTACTTCGTCCTGCCGGTCACGCAGGTCGTCGCCGTTCGACGTGAACACGCCGTACCCGACCGCAGATCGCCGGCACGCCGATGGCGACCTACATCGACTGGATGCGCTCGTGCTGGTACATCACGCTTCATGGCGAACCCGGCGATCTCGGTGCCGGCGGGATTCACGGCAGGCGGGCTTCCGGTCGGCATGCAGATCGTCGGCCGCCACCGCGACGACTGGAGCGTGCTGCAGATCGCGCACGCGTTCGAGCAGGCGACGAAGCACGGGTTGCGACGTCCACACGTCGCTCAGTAGACCCGGATAGACAAACCCATGCGATCCGAAGCGAGCCTGGCTCGCGCCGTCTCGCTTCCCTCGCGTCCTCAACATCGACGATCTCAGGCGCCTCGCGCGGCGTCGTCTGCCGGCGGTCGTCTTTGCATACATCGACGGCGGCGCGGAGGACGAGGTCACGCTTCGCGAAAACGCCAGACGCCTTTCGCGCGATCACGTTTCGTCCGCGGCAGTGTGTCGCGGTCCCGAGTGCGATCTGCGTACAGACGGTGCTGGGCACTGAACTCTCAGTGCCGTTCATGCTCGCCCCGGTCGGCTTCTGCCGCATGTTCTACCCGCGTGGCGAGTTCATCGGCGCGCGAGGCGGGCGCCGCTGGCACCGGCTACATCCTGTCGACGTTCTCCGGGACTCGACTCGAAGAAGTCCGCCAGGCAACGAGCGGACCGCTCTGGTATCAGCTATACGTGCCAGGCGGACGCGGCGTCGCAGAAGCGACGATCGCGCGCGCCAAAGCTGCCGGCTACACCGCGCTCGTCGTGACAATCGACACGCCGGTCGCCGGCATGCGCGAACGCGACTTTCGACATGGCGTGAGGCATCTGTTGCAGGGCAAGTTCTGGGCGAGCGTGCCGCACTCAGGTCAATTCATCACGCGTCCCCGCTGGGTCATGGACTTCCTCGCAGACGGCGCGCCGAGGGTATTCCCAAACGTCGAATTACCCGACGTAGGGCCGATGCCGTGCGGCGACGTGGGTGCGCTGCTCGAGCAGACGCTCGTGACCTGGGACGATCTGCGATGGATGCACGATGCGTGGAAAGGGACGCTCATCGTCAAAGGCGTTCACACCGGAGACGATGCCCGGCGGGCAATCGACGCGGGGGCGAGCGCCGTGATTGTGTCCAATCACGGTGGGCGGCAACTCGACGGCGTGCCGGCGTCGCTTCGCTCGCTGCCCGAGGTCCTCTCGGCCGTCGACGGTCAGATCGAAGTGCTGATGGATGGCGGCATCCGCCGTGGCGGAGACATCGTCAAAGCGCTGTGCCTGGGTGCGCGCGCGGTGTTGATCGGACGAGCCTATGCCTGGGGACTTGGCGCCGCCGGAGGGCCTGGGGTTGCGCGCGCGATCGAGATCCTGCGGACCGATCTCGTGCGAACGATGAGGCTGCTTGGCTGTGATGCGATCTCTAAACTCAATCGCGCGTATGTGGACATCCCGCCAACGTGGCTATCGTAGGGCCGGTCTAACTCTTCACGATGCGCGTCAACTCTGCCTCGATCTCGATCTGATTGCCGTCCTTCAGTTCCGTCATCCGATTCGAATCGAGCATCGCGAAGGGTACATCGCCGCCGATCAGACGCCGGCACTGCGGCGAGCCCTCGTCCTGACTCGGGACCAGCAAGGCGCCCGCCCGGTCGAACAGAGCATCGACAATCCGCGGTTCGGTGAGGCACACGACGTTCGACGCGTTCACCTCCAGGGCCAGCGCCTCCATGTTCGCCGCCGTCGCTTTTGCCACCGTCCCCATGAAAGGCGCATGGTGAAGAGAGGCCGCGGCCGGTGCGCGGCGCAGCGCGAACCAGCTGTAGGCGGTAGGAAGGTCGTCGATTGCGAACGCGCGGCGCAGATCGTCCTTCGCGATCTCGAACTGCTGCCGCACCACAGGCGGCTGGTCGATGTCGATGGCGTATAGACGTGCCTGGAGCTTGCGTGAGGGCGGATCGAGGGTTCCACTCGTGCTGGCGCCTGTAGTGGCATGTAACGCTGCGAACGCGCTTGTATAGAAGACCGAGCTCGCCCGCGCCTCCGCCATCGAGATCGCGCCGATAGCCGCGATGCGCGCCGCCGCGCCTCCTTCGCTGAGCACCTGGATCAGCAGGTCGCCCATGTCGTTGCCGCGCAGCTTGGCCGCGGCACGACCAAGCAGCATCGCCGCGCTCGCCTTCTTGTTGTTGAGCGGTGGGCTCGCGTCGAGGAGCGCCGCGACGCGCAGCAACGCGCCGGCGTCGATGAGTGTGGGATCGATCTCGGCCAGCTTGGAGTACCGCGCGCACGACAACAAACGCCAGGACGGGATCGGAGCTGTCGGCGGGCTGGAGATCGAGGAAGCGTTGAGCGATCTGCCGATAGCGCGGGTGACGCTGCACGGCCACCCCGACGCACTCGCCGAGCAGCATCTGCATGTTGTAGGCGGCCGGATGCGCGCGTTGCTGGTCGCGCAGGAGCAGTCGCGCAGCGCGCAGGAAGCCGGTCACCGCCAGTCCTTCGGTTTCCGCGCCATCGATCGGGAAACGCAGCAGCGCCTCGAGTATCGCGTCGCGCGGCGCCGAGGGCTCGGCATCGAGACCGCCCGGGTCCGCGGCCAGCGCGGCATCCCAGACCTGATCGACGAGCGCATCGATGTGCCCGGTATCGACGGGCGCGGGCGGACAGAGACGCGCAACCAGCGTCGCGAATGTGGTCTCGAACGCCGCTGCATCGGTGAAGTCCAGCGGCTCTGCGCCGTCCAGGATCTCCGGGATGTTGCACGGCGCGTTCAGCAGCGGGATCACCTCGGTCAATGGCCGGTCTCGCAGAAAGTACTCCACCTCGAACTCCACCCATTTCGAGGCGACCGACGCCGGGCTCAGGACGAGCACGAGGGTGCGCGAGCAATCGAGCGCCGACGTCAGCTCCGCTTTCTGTCCGAGCTCACCAGGGTCGAGGACCCGCTCGTCGAGCCATGGCCGCAGCGGGCGTCCGCGAAAGTCCACGTTGGCGAGCCGGTCCGCAAGGGTACACACCCATGCCTTGTCCCTGTGGTTATGCGACAGGAATGCGTCGTAGCCATTACGGAGATGTGTTGTTGTTGAACCCACGTCGTTGGCTCGAGGAGGCCGCCGAGCCTACTTCGTGGCGTCTCCTCCGTCAACCATGACGTTCTCGACGACGCCGGCACCGGCACGCCTGAACGCCGCGGCCGCCTGATATTCAGGTGACTCGAAGCAGGCAACGCCCTGCTCGAGGGTGGGGAACTCGATGACCACGAAGCGGTGGAAGTCGTGCGGTCCTTCGTTAATCTTGTAACGTCCACCGCGAGCGAGAATCTTGCCTCCGTGCTTCGCGATGATCGCCGGCACCAGGTCCGTGTACTTCTTGTATTGGACCGGATCGGTGACCTTCGCGCGTGCGACCCAATAGGCTGGCATAAGAGCTCCGTCAATTCCCAAACTCCAACTCCCAACTCCCAACGCTCCACGGGACAGTTTCGGAGTTGGTGGTTGGGCGTTGGAAGTTGAACGCGGATTTATTTTGAAACGCCAGTCTCGTAAACGATCCGACCACCAACAATCGTCATGGTGGGTGCGATGTCCTTGATCTGGTCGGCAGGAATAGTCAGGTAGTCGCGGTCGAGCACGACGAGATCGGCCAGCCGTCCCGCCTGAATCGATCCGAGATTGTTTTCCTGGAACACGAGGAACGCATTCCGGCGCGTGTGCGCGATGAGGGCGTCTTCGCGACTGATCGGCTGACGCAGCGCCTTCGTCCCGCCGACCATCTTGCCGGTGACGGCCCAATAGAGCGTCGTGAACGGCAGGATCTGGTTCGCGCGGCTTCCGTCACTCCCGAAGCCCCAGAGGACGCCGCTCTTTTGAATCGTGTCGAGCGGCGCCATGTCGTACGCCGCGTCGCCAAACACGCGCTGATTGATCCCGCCGTTGATCACGCCCCACGGATGGACGGCGGCGTACATGCCCAGTTCGCGCATGCGCGCGAGCTGTGCGCGTTGAGCTGATTCACGTGCGCGAGCACCCAGCGCAGGTTCTTGATCGGGTATTGCTTATTGATCGCTTCGATCTGGTCGAGGAAGCCGTCGATCGTGTCGGTCAGGTTGGCGTGGACGTGAAGCGGCAGGTGGTCCCTGGCGATCTCGGTTGCGATCTTGCGCCAGAGCGCCAGTTGCTCCGGCTTCGGATCGGACTTCTTGATGAACATCGGATCGTGCAGCGGCCCGTAGACGCTCTCGCCGTAGAAGATGTCATCGACGTAGTTGTCGCCCTGGAACAGCTTCATCTCGGCGATGCGCGGCAGCGCGCGATCGATCTGTTCCGCGGTGTTGCCCACGCCGACGCCGTTGATGCAGTAGGTGCGGACATTGAGTTTGTCCTCGGCCGCCCACTTCTTGTAGAGGGCGATCAGGTCCGCGTCGCAGCCGGCCACGCCAAAAGCCGTGAGCCCCGAGCGATTGAGATCCTTAATCATGCCGAGCGTGCTCGCCTCGACCGCCGCAGGCGGTGCTTGCGGAAGCTTGGCGACGAGCGCGCGGAAGCCATTTTCGGTAATCCGGCCTGTCGGGTGGCCCGCGCTGTCGCGCACGATCAAATCGCTCGCCGGGTTCTTGTCATCGATGCCCATCGCCTGCAGCCCGCGGCTATTGAGGTACACCTCGTAGTCCGAGGCCTGCAGGAAGACGGGATTGTTCGGGACGACCTTGTCCAGCTCTTCACGCGTGAACGGACGCGGATCGTCTGCGAACTGCTCGATCGCCCATCCGCCGAGGTTGTAGATCCATTCGCCTGGCGCGACCGCCTTCGCGCGCGCGCGCAGCTTCTCGAGCGCGGCGGCTCGCGACCCGACTCCATCCCAACGCACTTCCCATTGCCACGTCGTTCCGGCGCGCGTGAGATGCATGTGGTTGTCGATGAGTCCAGGAATGACCGCACGCCCGCGCAGGTCGATGCGCCGCGTGGCCGGCGATGCGAGCTTCGCCACCTCGGCATCAGTGCCGACAGCGACGATGCGATCGCCGCGGATGGCGACGGCCTGGGCGATGGAGAAACGCTCGTCGACGGTGATGATCTTTCCGTTCGAGAGGATCACGTCTGGCGCGGGCTGCTGAGCAGGCAGTACGGCGACGGTGCTCGCCAGCGCGAGCGCTACAAGAGATTGCATTCTCGACCGTTTCATGTGTCCTCCGGCCGTTACGGCTGCCCCAATCTATGGCTATTTCCCTTCCCTGACAATCCCTCTTGCGGCGGTTGACAACCCCTCCACTGCGGCGATAATCGGTGCCTGCTCAGCGTACCGCACTCTTAAAACACATCGGGAGACCGGCATGAAAGCCCTCCGATTGCTCGTCGTGGCGGTGTTCGTGATGAACACATCGATCGCCGCGCAGTGGCTGAAACAGCCAACACCAGACATTCCGCGCACAGCGGATGGCAAGCCCGACATGTCGGCGCCTACGCCTCGTCAGTCGAATGGCAAGCCGGTTCTCGCCGGCCTGTGGCGTCCGCGCCCGGCATCGTGGGCGACATGACTCGCGGCATGAAGAGCGGAGACGTCGTTCCGTTCCAGCCGTGGGCGGAGACGCTCTTCAAAGAGCGGCGCGCGAACGATAGTCGCGACGATCCGACCGCCAGCTGCGTCGTCGGTGGCGTCCCGCGCTCGGACTTCGTTGGCTATCCGTTCAAGATTCTCGAGCGGCCCGGACATGGTGGCCATCCTGTACGAGGCCGTGCACTCCTACCGTCAGATCTTTACTGATGGACGGGCGCTGCCGAAGGATCCGAATCCCGCCTGGTTCGGCTATTCGGTGGGCCGTTGGGATGGAGACGTCTTCGTCGTCGAGTCCAGCGGTTTCAACGACAACGTGTGGCTCGACAACGCAGGGCGGCCAGCCACGGAGCAATTGAAGGTCACCGAGCGCTTCGTGCGGAAGAACTACGGTCAGATGGAAATTCAGGTGACGATCGACGACCCGAAGGCCTACACCAGGCCGTGGTCGGTCACGCAGCAACTCGCGTTTCAGGCCGATACCGAACTGCTGGAATACATCTGCAACGAGAACAACAAGTACCTTCGAGATCATCCCGAAGACGACGGGGGAGCGAGGCTCGCGATGAGAAGAGCGATGAAGGGCGTCTGTGTCGCGCTTGCGCTCGTCGCTGTCGCGACTGCCGCGCCGGCGGCGCAGTGGCTGAAGCAGCCGACGCAGGGCATTCCGCGCACCGCCGACGGTAAGCCGAATCTCACGGCGCCCGCGCCGCGCCTGCCGGACGGCAAGCCCGATCTCTCGGGGCTCTGGCAGCCGGCCGCGATCCTGATCGGCGACCTCGCCGCGAATCTGCCGGCTGGCTCGGTGCCATACCAGCCGTGGGCGGAGAAGCTCTATAAGGAGCGGCGCGCCAACGATGGCCGCGACGATCCCACCGCGAACTGCATCGTCGGCGGCGTGCCGCGATCGGACGCCGTGCCGTACCCGTTCAAGATCCTTCATGAGAAGAATCTGATGGTGATCCTGTACGAGGCGGTGCATTCGTACCGACAGATCTTCGCAGACGGCAGCTCGCTACCGGAAGACATGAACCCATCGTGGTTCGGATATTCCGTCGGGCGGTGGGACAAGGACACGTTCATCGTCGAAACCGCCGGGTTCAACGACAAGGGCTGGCTCGATAACTTCGGCAAGCCTGCGACAGACAAGTTGCGAGTCACCGAGAAGTTCGTGCGCAAGGACTTCGGGCACATGGAGATCCTCATCACGATCGATGATCCCGGTGCCTACACCAAACCGTGGGACGTGGTGTTGCCGCTCATCCTACGGCCCGACACCGAACTGCTCGAGTACATGTGCAACGAGAACAACAAGTACTTCGAGATCATCCCGAAGGTTGGCAGCAAATAAGAGCATTGATGATGTCAGGATTGGTGATTGTTGATTCGTTGTTGATTGCTGATTGTTGATTTGCGATTGAATGCGGCGAATCAGTGATACATCGACAATCAACGATCCCGAATCAACAACGATTCGATAATCAAAGATCAAGAATCCTCAATCGATTGACGCAGGATTCAAGGAGCACCGCGATGCGTACAGTGATCGTCTTCGTGACAGGATTGGCGATCGGGACGGTGATGTCGCCGCTCCTCGCGCAGGGAGACCGTATTCCCGGCGTCAACAACATGAACCACGTGGCGATTGCCTACGAGAACTTCGACGAGGCGTTCGACTTCTACACGAAGAAGATGGGCTTCAAGGAAGGGTTTACGGTGCGGAACGCTCAAGGCCAGCCGACCCTCTCCTACATTCAGGCCAGCCGCGACACGTTCATCGAGATTCAGCCCGCCAATGCGAATCGACGTCCCGGCCTGAACCACTACGGGCTGCATGTCGCAGATTTGAAGTCGTATGTGGCGGCGTTGAAGCAGCGCGGCGTGACGGTCGAAGAGGTTCGAGAAAGGCCTGACGACTCGATGGTGTCGGGGGCGACCGATCCCGCCGGTGTGAGGATCGAACTCTTCCAGTTCGGGCCAGGTTCAGCGCAAGGCAAGGCGATCGCGGCCTGGAAATAGACGTGGTCCTCGGTCCACGGTCCTCAGTCCCCAGTCTCGGGGCCGGCCTCGCTGCGATTGCGACGCTGGTGGGCATTTCCACGTTGACCGGCGCCCAGGCTCCCGACATCCTCGCCACGTCGACGCGCGCCATGGGTGCGTCGAATCTGAAGTCTATTCAGTATTCGGGCTCCGGCTCGAGCTTCACCGTTGGGCAGGCGCCTGGGCCCGGTGCACCGTGGCCCCGATTCGAGTTGGCGAAGTACGTCGCGAGCGTCAACTACGCCACCCCCGCGATGCGCGAGGAAACAGTCCGCCGCGACGTGGATTTCCCGCCGCGAGGTGGAGGCGCAGGTCCGTTCAATCCGGCGACCGGTCAGGGCGGCATGCGACCAATTCCTGGCGAGGTGATTCAGAACGTCGTTCGTGACGGGCGCAACGATGCAGGGCTTGTTCAGGTCGCGTTGACCCCGCACGGATTCCTCAAGGGTCGCCGGGAGCAACAAGGCTGGCATCAATGGCCGCTCTGTCTCGATGACGATCGGCAAGTACAGCGTGACGGGCGTCATCAACGGGCAGAACCTCGTTGAAAGCGTAGAGACGCGACTTGCGAACAACGTCCTCGGAGATGTAGCAGTCAGGACGGTCTTTTCCGGATACAAGGACTATGGCGGGGTGAAGTTCCCGTCTCACATCGTCCAGACGCAGGGCGGTCATCCCACTCTCGACCTCAACGTGAGCGACGTTCAGCCGAACAGCCCCGTTGCCCGTGCACTGACCGCTCCGGCACCACCGCCTGCCGCGCAGCCAGCGCCGGCGAAGACCGAGGCTCGGAAGATCGCGGAAGGCGTCTGGTTCCTCGACGGCGGTGCACCGATGAGCGTCCTCCTCGAGTTCAGCGATCACGTGGTCATCATCGAGGGGCCGCAGAACGACGAGCGCACCGAAGCAACGATCGCGGCGGTGAAGCAGCTTCTGCCGTCGAAGCCGATCCGCTACGTGGTCAACACGCACCAGCATTTCGATCATTCGGGGGGCATTCGAGCTTACGTCGCGGCGGGTATTTCGATCGTGACGCACGAGAAGAACAAGTCGTATTGGGAACGCATTCTCAGGAATCCGTTCACCCTCGAGCCCGATCGCCTGGCGCGCGCGAGCCGCAGTCCCACGATCGAAACGGTGGGAGAGAAGCGAGTCCTGAGTGACAGCTCCATGGCGCTGGAACTCCATCACCTGCAGGGGAATCTTCACGACGAGACACTGCTCGTCGCGTATCTCCCGAAGCAGAAACTACTGGTGCAAGCCGATGCGTTTCATCCACGGCCCGGCGCCAAGCCGCTTGCCGCGCCGCCGCCGTTCACCATCAATCTGGTCGAGAACATTCGCCGGCTGAAGCTGGACGTCGAGCAGGTGGTTCATCTGCACGGCGGTGTTGATCCCATCGCCACCGTTTTCAAAGCCGCAGGCCAATGACTCTATTTTTGATGGTTGATTTGTGATTATCGAATCGTTGGCGATTGTGGATTCTTGATTCTTGATTTATTGACGATTCATCGATGAATCGCCAATCACTCACCAATCTACAATCACCAATCACAAACCAATCAACAATCAACGATCGTGAATCAAGAATGCTCTGCCCTGGTCACGGCGCAATGACGCGGAGCGTCGGGAAGTAGGCGCGGTATCTCCTGGCGTCGCGCGTCAGCAGCGTGAGACCGGCGAGCGCGGCGTGTGCGCCGATATAGAAGTCCGGCATTGGTGCCGGCCGCGTTCCACCTCTCTTCCGATACTTCAAGAAACACTGTCCGGTGAGAAACGCCGCCTCAAACGGCAGGGGAAGGCGTCGATAGTAGGCTTCGGGCAGCGCCTCGTCGAGGTCCTCGATGCGCTCGAAGCGCGCCGACACTTCCGCGTAGATGATCGGATTGATCGCGAGCGGCCCTGTGCGCGCGGCGTCAGCCAGCATGGCAGCGGACCAGTCACCCCAATCCGCGTCCTCGGTGAGGACATCCAGGATGACGTTGCTGTCCACGAGGGTGGCGGCCACCTCAACCTCGCGTCAGTTTCATGATCTGGTCGGTGGTGATACGGCGGGTGCCGCGCCCGCGCATGTGCTCGATGAGCGCCTGTCCGCGGTCCGGTCTCGCGGGGCAGCAGCCTTCTTCATGCGCACCGCATCGCGGTCGATTTCGAACTCGACCTCGGTGTTCGGCAACAGACCTAGTGTTTCCCGGATGTTCATCGGGATGGTGACCTGGCCCTTGCTCGTGATTCGCATGGTATTACTCCTACCAGTAAGAGTAATACCACGCGTGCGAGCGGTCAACTGAACCAGGACTTCCGAGTAGAGGCGGATTAGGGGCTCGGCTGCCAATTCAGGATGACCGTAATCGGCATCGTCACCTCCTTGAGCGTGTGCACCAGGAACTTCTGCCCGTCCGGGGACACCATGTAGTGCCGCGCATGCGCGACCGTCGGCAGCATCGGCAGGTTCGGGGTGAAGAGTGACACGGGCGCGCCGATGTCCACGGCCCCGCCTTTCGAGTCGAGTCGGACAGGCACCGCCACCAAACGGTTATCGGACGCGATATGAAAGAGTTCCGCGCCGTCACGTCGCCAGCGCGCCTGAACACCGCCTTCGCTCGAAATCTGCCGCTTGCGTCCCGGCCCTGGAAATGGCTGGACGTAGATCTCGAACTGTCCAGACTCGTCCGACTGGAACGCAATCCAGCGGCCGTCGGGAGAGAACTGCCCGCCTGACTCGTTGAACATCTTGCTCTCGACGACTGGAAACGCCTTTCGGTCACCGCCGATCGGTACCGCCCAGATGTCGTCCGGGTTGCCAGGGCCATATTCCCGCGCGACCAGAATGAACCGCCCGTCTGGTGACCAGTCGCTCGGGGGCCCGTGTTCCCAGATCAACTCTTCACTTTCAGTTCCGCTGGCGGACTTCACATAAACGCTGGCCGTCCCCAAGCGGGTGGAGACGAACGCGATTCGGTGACCGTCCGGAGACCAGACTGGCGTCAAGTCGTATGCGGGATCGACTGTGAAGCGGGTAGGCAGACCTCGATCGAGGTCCAGCAGCCAGATGTCGGCTTGGCCGCCGCCGACCTGTCGACTGATCGCCAGCTGACGGCCGTCAGGGGACAGCGCAGAATTAAGCAGGGAAGCGATGCCCGAACCGGCAAGCGCTTCGAGGGGAGAGCCCGACCGATCGTACCAGGCGAACTGCGATTGCGCGCCCGTCGGTCCCGCCCGATAGGCGATCGGACCGGCGGCTGACACTGAAAACGCAAACGAGCCCAACGTATTGCGAGTCGCGAGCTGAGTGGCCACGATCGTCGGAGCGCCCTCGAGTTTCAGCCGCACCGGGTCGAAGGGCTGCGCGAACAGCGTGCCTTCACGAACGAACAGCAGATGCCCGGATCCGTACATCCCGGAAATCCCGTCCACGATGCGTTGTGGTGGTTCCGATCCCCCGAGAAGGCTGACATAGACGGCCCGCGCCGTTCCCATGGCCGTGAACAGGAAATGCCGGCCGTCGGGGAGGAATTGAGGCCCGACCTGAGGTGTCGTCTCGGGTGTGATCTGCGTGGCGGGGGTCGCTTCTCCCCCGGTGGCCGACACTGCAAGGATTGGGTTTGATCCACCTGTCATGAACAGGATCGTGCCGTCCCGGTTCCAGGCGCCTCCAGCGCCGCGCCAGGTCAGTCGCTGAACGGTTCCGCTGCCGAGGTCGATGCGTTTGAGCTCCCCATCGGCCCCGGTGAAGCCAACCGACAGACTGTCCGGTGACCAGAACGGCTGCGACGCACCGTCGGTCCCGGCCAGTGGCCGCGCCGTCACTGCGTCCAACGACCGAAGCCAGAGGCTTGACTTGCCTTCGGATGTGGCCTGGAAGACGAGCATCTTTCCGTTCGGTGAGATGGCAAACGCCGTCAAATCCGAGGTGGGTGGCGTCGTGACTTCCAGGCGAACCTCGTCCCGTTCGACGATTGGTGTCGTTAGATAGCGCGTGCTGGCGGCCACAGCGGCCGCGACTCCGACGAGCCCTGCCAGCCACAACAGGCGCTCGCGGTTCTTTCGGACTGGCGCCGGTGCGACAGCCGTCGGTGGGGCCGTGGGCTCCGTCAGCGCATCTTCGATCTGAAATCGCGCGTCGCCGATGTCGCGAAGCCTGTGCTGCGCATCCTTTTGAAGACAGCGCCGGAGCAACTCCTGAACCTTGCCGGGCGTCTTCGCGGGCAATCGCTGCCAGTCCGGTTCACGCTCGAGAATAGCCGCCAGCGTGTCGGAGAGTGTTTCACCGTCATAGGCGGCGCGACCTGCCAGCATTTCGTACAACACGCAGCCGAACGCCCAGATGTCGGTGCGCTTGTCGAGCGGCTTCCCACGCGCCTGCTCCGGGCTCATGTACGCGGCGGTCCCGAGAATCACACCGGCACGCGTACCGCCAACCGTTACCGTCGGCGGCTGCGTCAGATCGGGACCAGACGCATCGGCCGGTCGCCTTCGCGAGGCCGAAGTCGAGCACCTTGACGACGCCGTGCGGCGTGATCTTGATGTTGGCGGGTTTCAGATCGCGGTGCACCACGCCCTTCTCGTGCGCCGCTTCGAGCGCCTCGGCGATCTGGCGCGCGATCGACAACGCCTCTTGAACGGGAGCGCCCCGGTCGCGATCCGGTCGGCGAGCGTGTCGCCTTCGACGAGCTCCAGAACGAGGGCGCGGACGCCATCTGTCTCCTGGACGCCGTAGATGGCGCCGATGTGCGGGTGATTCAGCGCCGCCAGCACCCGCGCTTCACGATCGAATCGTGCGCGCCGGTCAGCATCCGTGGTGAAGACGGATGGCAGGATCTTGATGGCGACGTCGCGGCCGAGGGTCGTGTCGTGCGCGCGATACACCTCGCCCATGCCACCGCGACCGAGCAGGCCGACGATGCGATATGGCCCAAGGCTGTGGCCGACCGACGACTGATTGTCGTCAGTTGGTGATCTCCCCATCACATCGTGCGCGGGACGATCGAGGAAGTCTTCCGCGCTTCGCGTGCGCAAGCAGCGATTCGACTTCCCGGCGCAGCGTCTCATTGCCGGCGCACGCCTCGCGCAGGAACGACGCTCGCTCCTGCGGGTCCCGCTCGAGCGCTGCCTCGAACAGGCCGTCGACCGTCGTCCAGCGCGGGTCGCTCATGCTGTTCGTGTCAGCGTTGGGCCCGGGCTGCGCGCTGCCCGTTTCCGATCTCTCGATGGAGCCAGGCACGCGCCTTCGCCCACTCGCGGCTGACAGTGACGGGCGCGACTCCGATCACCTCCGCGATTTCTTCCAGGCCGAGACCGCCAAAGAATCGCAACTCGACGATCTGGGCTTTCCGCGGATCGAGGTTGGCCAGCGCTCGCAGTGCATCGTCTATGGCCACCAGGTCCCGGGACCGATCCGACGTGACGTCGTCCGCGTCCGCGATGTCGGCTAATCGAACCGTTTGCCCATTGGCGCCTTTCGCGCGCCGCCGCGACTCGTCGACGAGAACGTTTCGCATCAGCCGTGCGGCCATCGCGACGAAATGGGCGCGGTTCTGCCAGTTGACTTCGCGCCAGTTCAACAAGCGAATGAACGCCTCGTTCACAAGTGCCGTGGCCTGGAGCACATGCCCCGGCCTCTCGCGCTGAAGGTAGCGGCGCGCGAGCTGACGAAGCTCCGCTTCGACCAGAGGGACCAGCTGGTCGAGGGCGGAGTTGTTCCCTGCTCGCCATGCGACGAGCAGTTCTGTGACCTGCCCAGGCGCCGGTCCCGAGGCCGACCGCGATGACAAATTTCGCCTCGCCTTCTCGCCTTAAGAGATAGCCGTGGTTTCGAGAGGTCGAATTCTACGATCCATTTGCGACTGTTGATATTTGATTGTCGAATCGTTGTTGATTGAAGATTGTTGATCTTGGATTCGGTGCTGAATCACCAAATAAATCTCCAATCAAGAATCACCAATCAACAACGAATCAATAATCAAAAATCCCCAATCACAAATACTGCTACTTCGCCGTAGCCGCAGCCTTCGCGAAGTCGCCTGCCTTCACGAAACTGATCTTTGCCAGCGCGATGTGTTTCACGAGCGCCGCCTTGATTTCAGCCGGCGTCAGGCTGGCGACGATCGATTCCAGCTCCGCGTCCCAGGACAGCGTGCGGTTGATGTAGGAGACGGTGTTGAGTCTGTTGGCGAGCGATGGGTCCTGCGCTCGGGTCACCTGATTCGACTGCAGCCAGCCAGCCTTCGCTGCCTTCACCTCGTCGTCCGTGAAGCCTTCGGCGAGCGCTCGCGTCAGCTCCTCCTTGATCGCAGCCTCGAGGCGCTCGGCATTCTGCGGCGCGTAGATCGCCTGGATCGTGAAGATGCCGGCTCTGTCGAGGGAACTCGCCTGGAATTGCGATGAGATGCCATAGCTCAGTCCTTCCTTCTGGCGCACGCGCGTCGCCAGCCGCGAGTTCAGAAAGCCGCCGCCGAGCATGTAGTTCCCGAGCACGAGCGCCGCGTAGTCCGGATCGGTGTCCTGGACGTTGAGATTGATCCCGCCAACGAACACCGCGTTCGCTTTGTCAGGTGTCTCGACCGACTGGTTGATCGCCGGGACATCCCTGTAGGTATCGCCCACGCGCGTAAAGGGACGTGGCGACTTCCACGATCCGAATAACTCTGACGCGAGCTTTGAAATCTCCGCAGCGTCGAAGTCTCCGACCACGGACAACTCGCCGTTCGACGAGCCGTAGAAGTCCGTGTAGAACGTCTTCGCATCGTCCAGCGTGACGGCTTTGACGTCGGCGATGGATTCCTCGATCGTTGACACGTAACGCACATCGCCCTTCGGGTAGGACCGCAGGTGCCGCTGCAACTGCAGTTGGCCGAGCACCTGCGGCTCGCTCTTGGCCTGCTCGAGTCCAGCCAGCCGCTGTTGCCTGAGCTGCTCGAATTCGTCGGCCGGGAACGCCGGCTGTCTCAGGATCTCGGCGGCGAGACGAAGCACCGCTGGCAGATTCTCGCGAGTGGTTTCGATCTGCGCTCCGGCGCTGGTCGGGCCTCCGAAGACGTTGAGGCGGGCCTTCAGGCGATCGATTTCGTCCTGAATCTGTTGGCGCGTGTGCTTCATGCTTCCGCGCATCAGCATGGCGCCGGCGAACTGGCCTGCCATGGTGCGATTCATCAGGCTCTTCTCGTCGCCGAAGCGCAGGTTCACGCTGGCGACGACGGTGTCGCCCCGCGTCTGCTTCGTCAGCAGCGACATCTTGAGCCCGCCCGCCGGCGATCGTGCGGTCCGCGATTCAATGTTCTTTGGAGAGGGATCGAATGCTTCTCCGGCGGCGACGACGTCGCCTCCCTTGTAGTCCTTGAGGAGCGAGACGAGGTCTGGCTTCGGAGCAATCTCCACGCGATCGGGTTGCGGGGTCGGGATGAACAGGCCGACGGTCCGATTGCTTGGCTTGAAGTACTTCGCCGCCACTCGCCGCGCATCGTCCACACTCACCTTCCGGAGGCGGTCGCGGTGGAGGAAGAGCAGCCGCCAGTCGCCCATGCCGATCCACTCGCTGAGTTGCAAGCCGACGCGATCCGAGGAATTCAGCTGCAGCTCGATCTGCGTCAGGAGGTTCTGCCGTGCGCGCTCCAGTTCTTCGGCGGTCGGGGGAGTGGCAGCGATCGCTTCGACGATCTTCAAGAGGCCGTCGCGCGCCGTGTCGAGCGATTGATCCTGCCGGACCTGCGCTGCAAAGTACGCCGTGCCGGGATCGTGAAGCTGGAAGTCTCCACCGAATACCTGGCTGGCCTGTTTAGTTTCGACCAGCCCTTTGTGGAGCCTGCCGGCGGGTGTGTCGCCGAGCGTGAGCACGACCAGATCGAGAGCAGCGAAATCAGGGTCGGCGCCAGACGGCACGTGGTATGCGGACATCACCCACTGCACGTCGCCGACGCGGCGAATCGTCACGGCGCGTTCGCCGTCTTGAGTGGGTTCCTGCGTGTAGAAGCTGGGAAGCGTCCGCGTTGGCTTTGGAATCGCGCCGAGGTACTGGACGATGAGGGCGAGTGTCTGTGGCTCGTCGAACTTGCCTGCGACGAGCAGCACCGCGTTATCAGGTTGATAGTAGTTGCGATAGAACGCCTGCAGTCGGTCGATCGGCACATTTTCGAGATCAGATCGAGATCCGATCGTCGACTTGCCGTAGTTGTGCCAGAGATACGCGGTCGAGAGGACTCGTTCCAGCAGCACATTCGTCGGACTGTTCTCGCCGGACTCCAGCTCGTTCCGGACGACGGTCATCTCGCTGTCGAGATCGGCCTTGGCGATGAATGAGTTCACCATGCGATCCGACTCGAGGTCGAGCGCCCAGCGGAGATTCTCGTCTGTGGCCGCGAACGTCTCGAAGTAGTTGGTGCGATCGAACCAGGTGGAACCATTCGGACGCGAGCCGTGCTCGGTCAGCTCTTGTGGGATGTTGCGATGGCGAGGCGACCCCTTGAACACCAGATGCTCGAGCAGGTGCGCCATGCCGGTCTCGCCGTAGCCCTCATGGCGGGAGCCGACCTTATATGTCACGTTGACCGTGATCGTCTGCTTCGACTGATCCGGAAAGAGCAGGATCTGAAGGCCGTTGGCCAGCCGGTACTCAGTGATGCCCTCCACTGAGGTGACGCGCTCAACACCGTTCGGCAGGTTCTGTGCCGCGGGTTGCGCGGGCAGTGCGGCGGCCTGACCGGCATGTACGAAGACGGGTGCGAGGGCACTGAGGATCCACGCCAGGAGAACGGCACGAATGCTGCGTTTCATCGAGTACTCTCCCTGAAGGAAACGAGTCTACTTCAACTCCCAGCCGCCAATTCCCAACTCCCAAACGAGTTCCAAGTGGCGTTGGGAGTTGGAAGTTGGGGATTGGGAGTTCGAAGGATAAAGTTCGTCACTCCGATGCGCGCGCTTGTCCCGATAACACTGTCTATCGTCACGCTCCTGACGGCCTGTGGCCGAGGGAGCGACCCTGCCACCGCGCCGCAACAGGACTGGTTCGTCGACCGCTCGACAGAGACCGGTCTGAATTTCGTTCACATCAACGGCATGTCTGGAAAGCTCTATGTGCCCGAAGTTCTGGCTCCTGGCGTTGCGCTGTTCGACTACGACAACGATGGCGACCTGGACGTGTTCCTCGTGCAAGGCGGTTCTCTCCCGGGATCCGGGATCCGCCCTTCGACTCCCGCTCAGGGCGTCCCGAGCAACGTCGAGGGACGGGCCCGGGGCCCGACGTTCAGAGTTCCGGCGGCCAGCTCTTTCGCAACGACCTCGCAATCAACGACGGGACGCGTACGCTGCGTTTCACGGACGTGACGAGTCAAAGCGGCATCGTCACGTACGGCTATGGCATGGGCGTCGCGGCAGGGGACTTCAACAACGACGGCTGGGTGGACTTGTACCTCACGAAATTCGACGCCGCCAATCAACTCCTTCGCAACAACGGCAATGGCACGTTTAGTGACGTCTCCAAAGCGAGCGGCACCGATGAGCGCTCGTGGAGCGTGTCCGCGTCGTTCGTGGACGTGAATCGCGACGGCTGGCTCGATCTCTACGTCGGCAATTACATTCGCTACTCGCTCGAGAGCAATACGCCCTGCTTTGGCACGTCAGGCGCGCTCGATTACTGCATGCCGCAGGCGTATCAACCACTCCAGGATCGCCTGTACATGAACCGTGGAGATGGCACATTCGCGGACTCGAGCGTGAGGTCGGGCATCACGCGGGAGTACGGTCCTGCGCTGGGCGTGTCGACGGCTGATTTCAACGGCGACGGGTGGATGGACATTTACGTCGCCAACGACGGAAGGGAGAATCAGCTCTGGATCAACAAGCACGACGGCACGTTCGAAAACGCCGCGCTGCTTGCTGGCGTCGCACTGCCTGTATCTGGCAAGGCCGAAGCGAGCATGGGCGTCGACGCCGGCGACTTCGACGATGACGGCGATGAGGACCTGTTCGTGACGGAGCTGACCAGCGAGGGAAGCAACTTGTTCGTGAACGATGGCTCTGGGGTGTTCGACGATCGCAGCACACCATCAGGCCTCAGTGCGCCCAGCGTGCCTTTCACTGGTTTCGGGACGGCGTGGTTCGACTTCGACAACGATGGGCAGCTCGATTTGTTGTCCGTGAACGGGACCGTGCAGATCATCGAGACGCTGCGGCAGGCGAAGGACCCTTTGCCGCTGCACCAGCGGAAACTGTTGTTCCGCAGCCTGGGCGGCGGACGATTCGAGGAGGTCGGCGATCGGGCGGGTGAAGTGTTCAAGCTCTCCGAGGTTGGCCGAGGCGCCGCCTTTGGCGACGTCGACAACGACGGCGACGTGGACGTCCTGATTGGCAACAACAACGGACCTACGCGCCTCCTGATCAACCAGGCGGCGAACGGCCGTCACTGGATCGGCCTGCGACTTGTGGGAGTCGGTGGTCGAGACATGGTGGGAGCCCGCGTCGAGATCACGCGTAAAGGCGCAGCGTCGCGTTGGCGTCGGGCGCGCGCGGACGGCAGCTACGCCTCAGCCAACGATCCGCGAGTCGTGGTCGGATTAGGCGAGTCTTCGGATCGACCAGACGTGCGCGTCACGTGGCCAGATGGCAAGGTCGATACATGGACGCAGGTCGCCGTAGGCACTTACACGACACTGAGGCAGAAGCAGTGAAGGCTATCCACGCCTGGCTCGCTCTCGTTGTCTTGCTGACCGGCTGCAATTCAGCGAAACAGACACCGTCGCTGCAGCCCGTCGCGCTTCCAGACATTTCGCGCGCCGCCGAGCCAGTGCAGAAACAGATTCGCGATCGCTATCAGTCGTTACAGGCTGCCATCGATCGCAAAGCCCCGCCATCAGAGCTCGCGCCCGCGTTCGGCGAGATGGGAAAGCTGTTCATGGCCGCGGAGTATTACGACGCCGCCGAAGTCTGCCTGCGGAACGCGCAGCAACTTGATGCTGCGAATATGCGATGGCCCTACTTCTTGGGCCACGTGTTCCGCTACAGAAGCGACCCCGCGAACGCGGCACGCTTCTTCGAGCAGGCACTGGCGCATGCGCCGCAGGACGTGCCGAGTCTGGTGTGGTTAGCGGACATGAATCTCGCCGAGAACAAGCCGGATGCCGCAGTGGAGCCGCTGAAAAAGGCACAGACACTGGATCCGTCCAGCGGCGCTGTGCTCTATGGCCTCGGTCGCGTCGCACTGGCAAAGCAGGACTACGCGCAGGCCGTGAAGTCGCTCGAAGGCGCGCTTGCCATCAGCCCGCAGTCCACGCGACTTCACTACCCGCTTGCCCTCGCCTATCGCGGGCTTGGGAATCGGGAGAAGGCCGAGGAGCATCTGCGGTTGCGTGGCGAGATCGATCTGCCACCAACCGATCCGTTGCTGCGTGAGGTGTCGAGTCTGCTTCAGAACGCAGACGCGTACGAGGCGCGCGCGTCGCAGGCGTTGGGCGCGAGGCAGTGGGCTGAGGCCGCGACAAACCTGAGAAAGGCGATCGAGCTATCGCCGGGCAACGCGTTCAGCAGGCTGAACCTCGGCACAGCGCTTTACATGCAGGGCGACGCAGACGCCGCGCTCGAACAATATCGCGAGGCGGTGAGGCTGTCACCCACGTTAGCGCGAGCCCACTTCGCAATCGGTGTGCTCATGGAGTCGCGCGGACAGGACGGCGAGGCAATCAAGGCCTTCAATGCGGCGATCGCCAGCGATGCGAGTTACGTCGAGCCGCGATTCAGTCTTGCCAACGCACTGCGTCGCGGTGGGCGGGCGCAGGAATCGCTCGCGCAGTATGCCGAGGTGTTGCGCCTTGATCCCGCCGTGTCGCAGGCGAGCTTCGGATATGCGATGGGCCTGGTACGACTCGGCCGCTACCAGGAGGCAAAGTCTCGCTTCGAAGCGGCGATGAAGATTTTTCCGGATCAACCGGGCTTCGCGCACGCGCTGGCGCGCCTGCTCGCGGCCGCGCCTGACGATCGCGTTCGCGACGGCGCTCGAGCGATCTCGCTCATGAACGAACTGCTGAAGTCGCAGCAGACGCTGCCCATGGCCGAGACGATGGCGATGGCGCTCGCAGAGTCGGGCCGTTTCGACGAGGCAGCGACGATGGCAGCAGGATGCGATCAGCGCGGCGAGCGAGGGCAAGCGCGAGGATCTGGTTCGCAAGCTCGCTACGAATCTGAAGCTGTATCAGAGTAGGCAGCCATGCCGCACACCGTGGACGCTCGATGACCCTGTCCATCATCCGATGAGCGGAGGGTAAGATCGCTCCGTGCCCACAGTCCGTAGTGCCGGTATCGCATGCGCGGTTGCGCTTGGCGTGTACGCCTCGTGGGCAGGCGCGTCAGTCAGCGGACAGTCCACAGCGCCGTTCAGCGATGTGACGTCGCAGTCCGGTCTCGACTTCGTGCACGCCAATGGCGCAGAAGGTGGATTGCTGCTGCCGGAAGTGATCGGATCCGGCGGAGCGCTCTTCGACTACGACAACGACGGCGATCTCGATGTCTTCGCCGTCCAAGGCTCAAAGCTATCGGGCCCCGGGACCCGGGCCCCGGGACCCAACGGTCAACTCTCAGGGAGCCGGCTCTTTCGCAACGACCTGACCGTCAAAGCAGACGGTACGCGGACGCTGCGGTTCACCGATGTGACGAAGGCGAGTGGCATCGTCGCTCCCGGCTATGGAATGGGTGCGGCGACCGGCGACTTCGACAACGACGGCTGGATCGATCTCTACGTCACGAGCCTCGGGCCCAATCAGTTGTTTCGCAACAACGGCAACGGCACGTTTACTGACGTCACCGCAAAATCAGGCACTGACGATCCTCGCTGGAGTACGAGCGCCACGTTCTTCGACTACGACCGGGACGGCTGGCTCGATCTGTTCGTCGCCAACTACGTGAACTTCCGGCCGGACATGAAGCGCAGTTGTTTTTCGGCCGGCTCTGCCCGCGACTACTGCAATCCCGTCGTCTACGACCCGGTGCCCGACAAGCTGCTCCACAACAATCGCAATGGCACCTTTTCCGACGTGAGCGCACGCTCGGCGATCGCTCGCGAGTCCGGGCGCGGGCTCGGCGTCATGGCGTCGGACTTCAACGGAGACGGCTGGACCGATCTGTACGTCGCCAACGACGGCGATCCGAATCAGTTGTGGATCAACGCGCGCGGGTCGGGCTCGTTCGCGGACGATGCGCTGTTGGCAGGTGTAGCAGTGAGCCGGGCGGGGCAGCCGCAGGGAAGCATGGGCGTCGACATCGGCGATGTCGATCGAGATGGTGATGATGATCTGTTCGTGACGAATCTGGACAACGAGGGGAACACGCTCTACCTCAATGTCGGCAGCGGGTTGTTCGAGGATCGCACCGCGGAGTTCGGACTCTTCAAGCTTGGATTCACAGGATTTGGTACCCGGTTCATGGACTACGACAACGACGGCTGGCTCGATCTGGTGGTCGTCAACGGCGCTGTCAGGCATGTGGGCAGTCAGCTTCAGAAAGGAGATCCCTATCCGCTGAAGCAGCGCAGCCAGTTGTTTCGCAACGACCGTGGGCGGAAGTTCGTCGACGTGTCGGACAGCGCCGGTCCACCGTTCGCGCAGTTGCAAGTCGCGCGCGGAGCGGCCACTGGTGATCTCGACAACGACGGGGATATCGACCTCGTCGTGTTCAACAACAGCGGACCTGTGCGTGTGCTGCTGAATGAGGTCGGTAGTCGAGGTCACTGGCTCGGCGTTCGAGCGATCGATACCCGGTACAAACGTGATGCCGTGCAGGCGCGCGTTTCACTGGCCGGTCAGCGTAGCGCGGCGAAGACTGTTCGGACCGACGGCAGCTACGGCGTGGCCAGCGATCCGCGCGTGCTTTTCGGACTAGGCAGTGGGAGCGCAGCGCAGACCGTCCGCGTGCAGTGGGCGGGAGGTCAGGTGGAGGAGTTTCGCAACCTGGCGATCGATCGCTACTACGTGCTCGAGCCAGGGAAGGCGCCACGGGCGCAGTGAACATGCGCGGTTTCTTCGTAGCATGTCTGATGGCGATGGCTCTCGCGTATTCAGGGTACGCCACCGCGCAGGAGCCGGCTGCGACTGAGATCGCCCCGCCGCGAAATGGACTGCGGACGGTCCCGCTGCCTCGCCTCGACGATCTCGAGCCAGCGGTCTCGGATCAGATGCGTGAACAACAGCGAGCGTTTCGAGCGCTCGTCGCGAGTGGAGCGAACTCGGGCTCGAAGCTGGCGGATGGCTACGGGCAGATCGGCCGTCTGTTTCATGCCTATGAGTTCTTCGATTCGGCTGAAGCCGCGTATCTCAACGCCGTGCGTCTCGCGCCCAACGATGGCACCTGGCTCCATCTTCTCGGGTACGTCTATCAGCAGACCGGCCGACTCGACGCGGCAGCCAATCTGTTCGAGCAGGCACTACGCGTGCAGCCAGACGACCGCGCGGCGACCGTGCGTCTGGGTCAGGTATATCTCAGCCTGAATCGCCTGCGGGAGGCGCGCGAGCAATTTCAAAGCGTCGACGTCGTCTTCCCGATGCTGTCGCGCAATGGGCTCGGCGAAGTCGCGCTCCGTGAACGCCGTTACGACGAAGCCGTATCGCACTTTCGCGCCGTGCTGGAACGCGTGCCGCAGGCCACCTCGGTCCACTACTCGCTTGCGATGGCGTATCGCGGGCTGGGCCGGTTGGACGAGGCGCGATCGGAGTTGGAGCGGCGGGGTCCGGGTGGACTCAACGTCGGCGATCCGATCGTGGACAGCCTCCAGACGTTGATTCGGGGAGAGCGCGGCCTCGTTGCGCAGGGCAGGAAAGCGTACGAGGCTGGCCAATACAAGGAGGCTGCGGCCGCATTTGCGAAAGCGATCGAAGCCGCACCGTCGAGCGCGACGGCGAGAGTCAATCTTGGACTGACGCAACTGCAGTTGGGGAACACGGCGGCGGCGATCGCAACGCTGCAACAGGCCTTCGACCTTGCACCGGAGGACACGAATGCGAGCCGTGAGCTTGTTCGTGTGCTGTTGCGCGCCGGTCGCGCGGAAGACGCCATTCGCGTGCTGGCGAAGTCACACTCCGTCAACGCGGACGACGAGGAGACGCTCGTCAGCCTCTCGATCCTGCTCGCACAGCAGAACCGCTTTCGTGAGGCTGTCACGCTGCTGGCTGAAGGCAATCAACGGTTCCCCGAACGCATGGCAACGGCGACGACGCTCGCCAGGCTGCTTGCCTCATCGCCCGATCTGTCCGTCCGCGATGGCAAGCGAGCGCTCGATCTCGCCAATGCCGTGCACAGCGCTGAACCGACGCCGGTGCATGGCGAGACGATCGCGCTCGCGCTCGCGGAGCTTGAACGTTGTGCTGAAGCGTTGTCGTGGATGAAGCGTGCTGTTGCCGAGGCCGAGCAGGGGAATGACGCCGCCGAGGCCGGGCGGCTCAAAGGCGAGTTACCGAAGTACGCGGGTACGTCCTGCAGGCCTGAGTAGTAGGCGGGTCTCAAGACCCGCCTCTACTCTTCTACGCTTCGTGTCCTTCGTGCTCTTTGTGAGCTTCGTGTTTCAAAAATCAAACTGCACGCCGATCTTGAACAGTCGCGGTATCAGGATCGACGTCGGTTGCCGCCACGTCGTGCCGTAGGCGAAGTTCTCGCCGATCACCGAGTTCGCGTTCAGCACGTTATAGAAGTCGAAGTTGAGGTTCGTACGCGTCGCACCCACCCGGAATATTTTTGCCACGCGGAAGTCGAGCTGGTTCAGTCGCTCGACGTAGAGCTCACCCGACTCGACGATCTGGAACGTCTTGAACGGGACGAACGGGGCGAAACCAGCGACGCCGGGAATGACCCCGTAGTTCGCGTTGGACTCGACGAAGGCTCCCGGCAGATTCTGCAGCGTCCCGCTGATCTGTACATCGATCTTCGGAATCACGTAGGAAGCCAAGCCCTGGACTGACGTGCGGAACCCGCGGTTCTGCTCGCAGAACTCGCGTGGCCTTGCCGCGAAGAAGAACGCTCGCGTCGGGTCTCCGAAGAACGTGTGGAGCATTTCGGGCAGGTCGTCCACGACCTCGCAGTCGTTGAGGACCTGTCGGCCCGTGCCGAGGCCGCCCTGCAGGAGCAACCCGTTCTGCAACCGGGCATTGACCGAGATGTTCACGCCGTCGAAGTGCTCGGTCTGTTTGCCGTAGTTGTTCGACAGCGTGACGAAGTAGCTAGGCGGCGCGGCGGTCGGGCTCAGGCCCATCCCGGTCAGCGTGTATCCACCGCCGTTCGGCAATCGCGAGTCAGCGGGCGCCGCAATCGTGACCGGTGAGTAGCTCGCCGGCGTCGCCGCGAGGTCGTCCATGACGCGAATATTGCCGTACCAGCGCCGGGCGTACTGCACCTCGACCGACATCCGAGGAACGATCTCCTGCTGGACGCTGGTCGTGAACTCCCAGTTGAAGGATCGCTTTCCCCATCCTTGCATCAGGTCCGGATCGTAGCTGGTACCGGGGATGTCGGTGCCGAAGTTCTGGTTATCCACGAGACCGCATTCGCCATTGATCGCGAAGTTGTTCAGATCGCAATCCGGAACAAAGTTGCGATTGGCGTCAGCCCATGTGCGCTGTGTGGTCTGGTTCGCCACTCGCAGGATGGGGTTGGGCGCATCCGACACCTGCGCGGGGCCGAATCCCGTCGTACCCAGGCCTTCGAGATACTTGTTGAGGGTCACCTTCACCGCCGTCTTCCCATTTCCAAAGACGTCGTAGGTCGCCCCCAGTCTCGGGGTGATGTCGTGCCAGCTCAAATTCTCAATCTCGGGGTACGAGACGTTCAGGTTCCGTCCGAAGAACGTGCCCGAGATCGCCTGAGGCGGGAAGCTGTTCTTGAAAGAGTCGAGACGGAGGGCGCCCGCCAGTGTCAAGCGTCCTGTCGTCCACTTGTCCTGCACGAAGAACCCCATGTCACGGTCGACGTTGACCTCCACCGTCCGCGGCACGATGCGGTACGTGATCGCCGTTGGCACCATCGACGTGAAGCTGTAGCTATAGGGCGTTGCCGGTGTGCTGTAGGTCGTGTTCTCGTGGTGCAGGAAGGCGTTGTTGAACCCCACTTTGAAGGTGTGAGAGCCGGTGATGTAGGACACCGCTGCCCGGTAATGGATATTCCAGTTCCAGGAGTTGTTGTAGGTGTTCGCCGCACGATAGTTCAGCGGCGTGCCCGTGACCGGGTTGAGGGTATCGGCGACCGGGATCATGCCGGGCTCCAGGTGGTCGATGTTGCCCAACTTGCCCACCTGAGGCTCCATGCCGCCCCAGCGCTCGACGCGGTGGATGCCGCTCGCTTCGATCAGCAGCCGGCTGCTGACCGGGGTGCTCCAGTCCACGGTCACGAAGCGCTGCAGGGGGAAACGGCGGTCGTTGCCGGCCTCGGGTGAGGTCACGGCACCGCCGGGTCCAGGGCCGATGCCGGTCGTGCACGCGCAGAAGTTCTCCTGATCGAATGTCACCCCGAACTTGTGTTTCGGTGTCGCCTGCCACGTCAGTCGGGCCTGGTAGATCGTCTGTTCCTGATGGAGGATGGCCTGGTCCGTCGAGGGCACGTAATCGAAGCGGTCCAACTTGTTCGCGTTCAGGTTGAAGAATGTGCTCGCGACGTAGTTGTCTGCGAATAGCGATCGTCCCGACAGGAAGAACCAGAGCTTGTCGCGCGTGATCGGCCCTCCAAAGCCAGGATTGAAGTCCCCGTTTGCCTTGATAGTCCCGGGCACTGCCAACCCGCGCGCTTGCACGTCGCTGCCCGTAAAGTTGTCGCTGGCGAAGTCCCGAGTTCGCGTAGTTGGCGGCGATCGTGCCGCTGAAGCGATTGCCGCCGTCGCGCGGAATGAAATTGATGCGCACGCCGCCGGTCGCGGCCTGTGCGTCCACGCCCGAGACGTCAATGGCGAACTCCGCCGTTCCAGTCGCGTTCGGGACTGCGCCGCCGCCCCATCCGCCGGCGATCCCGGAGCTGAGGGCCACGCCGTTGACCATCATGCGCTGGTCGGAGGTGCGGCCTCCGTTGGCTTCGAGCGATGCGACTTCCTGCACGACCGAGCCACCCACGTCCTGACCCGTGAACGCGCCCTTCCGCACGCCGGGAATAAGCACGCCAACCGTGAACGGTGTGCGCGAACTCGGAATCGGCAGAAACGACTCTCCTGATCCATGACCGCCTGCCTGGTCGTCGACTGCAGGTCGACGACCGGCGTCTCGCCCGAGACCGTGATCGTTTCCTGGACGCCACCGACGGTGAGGTCGGCATTGATCGTGACGACAGCGGTGCCGCTGAGCGCGACACCCGAGCGCACGATGGTCCTGAACCCAGTCAGCGAGAACGTGACCGTGTAATCGCCTGGCCTGAGATCCGGGATGCTGTAACGGCCTGTCTCGTCGGTCGTCGCAGTACGAACTTTCTCGATCAGTACAGGGCTTGACGCTTCAACGGTCACGCCCGGCAGCACGGCGCCGGATGTATCCCTGGCGATTCCCGCCAGTGTGGCTTGCGCATGCACGACACTCGGCGCGAGCACGAAGAGCATGAACGCCGCCAGTGCTCTCACGATTCCACGCATCAAAACCTCCCTGTTGTCGGTCGAAGGAGCTGGTGATCGAAATCAGAGCTGTCGCTTCGTCTAGCAATGGAGCCAAGTCGAACATGTACGAGGGCGGTGTGCCCCTGCATAAGGGCGATGATGCTGCTAAGTGTGAGCAGATCGTGCGCGCACCTGTCGGGCTTGTCAAGACAGCGAGGCCGGCGAATCAATACGCGTTTCCTCTCTGGAACGGATCAGTACGGGCGATACGCTCGCGCACTGCGGCACGCGCTGTCCAATACATCTTTCGCTGCGTTGGTATACCGATTTGATATACAATCCGCGCCCCATGGATCTCAGAAGAGTCAAAGCGTTCATCGCCGTAGCTGAGACCCTGAGCGTCACCAAGGCAGCCGAGCGGCTGCACATTTCTCAGCCGCCCCTCAGTCGCCACATCCATCAGCTGGAAGAAGAGCTCGGTGTCACGCTCTTCGTGCGCCATCGTCATGGAGTCACGCTGACCGAAGCGGGCGGGCGGCTCCTCGAGAAGGCGAGAGCTCTGGAAGCGGCGGCGTCGGAGTTCGCGCTGACCGCGCGACACGTCTCTTCGGCAGGGGCCAACGAGATCAGGGTCGGCATCGGCTGGGGACTCTGGGACGTCGTCAATCGCATCCGTATCGAGTTCGCCCGCACCTGCCCGGACGTCACTATTGCCGCAACTGATGCTTATTGTTGGTATGACTCGGACGAGCAGCTGCGCACCGGCGCGCTGGACCTCGCGTTCGCGCGCCCGCCGTTCGACGCGGGTTTCGAGGTGTCGGTGCCCATCCTGCACGAGCGCATTCAGGCGATCGTCTCCGATGTAAGCCCGTTGGCTGCACGCGATTCCGTTTCAATTCGCGAGCTCGCGTCTGAGCCGCTGCTGTTGTGGGATCGGCAGATCGCGCCGGTTCTGTACGATCAGATTCTGGATCTCTACGCGCGAGCGGGCGTGGAACCGCGCATGTTCCCGACGCCGGGTGCGGGTCCGTTCAACCACGCTGGCATGATGCTCGTGGCGTCAGGGAAGGGCGTCTATCTGGGCTATGGCGTACCACTCACGGAGCCGCAGCCGCCGAGTGGTGTCGCGGTAAGGCCGCTCAGTGATCGCGACGCAACCACTGAAGTGCGTGTCGTTCATCGTAAAGCCGAGAGCTCGCCGGTCGTCAGACGCTTCCTGGAATGCGTCTGGTGCATGTATCCGCAGGAGCAGTACCTGCCGATGGCAGTAGGCAGTAGGCAGTAGGCGGGACGCAGTCAGCGCGGACCAGGCGCGATCGCCTCGAGACGCGCCAGTGCTTCGATGAATTCCTTCCGATCGGGGTGTCGCGCAGCCCCCTCACTCAGTCGATGCCGCGCTTCTTCGTATCGCTTGAGTTGAACCAGTGCCATCGCGTATCCGAACTGCGCTTCGGCCGCGCGCGGATCGATGGACATGACGCTCTCGTACCTGAGAAAGAGCAGCCTCGGGGCGGCCCGTCTGTCGCAATAACTCGGCGAGGCGAAGCCGCGCCTCGACGTAGTCCGGCTGGTATCGCACAGCGGCCGAGAAGCGCTCGGTGGCTTCCTGGGCGCGCCCGCTGATGGCCAGCAGCACGCCGAGGCTGTAGTGGGCCTGGGCGAAGTCCGGTGTTCGCTTGATCGTCTCCTGGAATTGCTCGAACGCGCCGCTTGTATCGCCCGCCAGCGACAACGCAGTGCCAAGCTTGTGTCTGAGCGACGGGTTATCGGGCGCCAGCTCGAGGCCTCGTCGAAAATGCTCGGCTGCCGTCTTGAAGTCACCACCGTCCATCGCACGAATCCCACGATTCTCTTCGGCGACGGGACCTTGAAGCAGTCCCCGTAACTCCGTCATCAACGGATCGGGCGGACCAACCTCCACCCGACCCTGCTGGCGCAGGTGCGCTTCGGCTTGGGCGATGTTCCCCAGGCCGCGATACGCAAGCGCGAGCGGGTAGTGAACGATCGATTCGCGAGGATCGGCGGCAAGCGCCTGCTCGAACTGATCGACGGCTCTCGCGTACTCACGTCTCGCGAGTGCCGCCTGGCCCAGACCGAACAGCGCAGATACCGCTCGCGGTTGAATCACGAGCGCTCTCGTGTAGAGCGGCTCTGCCAACTCAGGTTGCCCTTGATCGAGATGCACTCCTGCCAGCCACACCAGCGTCGCGACATCGTCGGGTTTCATGCTCAGCGCACGCTCGAACGAGGCGACGGCCTTCGCAGGCTCGGCCCTCGCGAGATACACATGTCCGAGGTAGTACGGCCAGCGGACCTCGTTCGGTTCGAGCGCCTGTGCGCGCAAGTAGAAGGGTTCGGCAGCCTCGAAGTATTCGGCGGCCATGAGTAGCTTGCCGGTCTCGCCGTATGCGCGAGCGAGGTCGCCCGGCGGCGTCGCGCGGTTGTCTCTGGACGATGAGAGGGATTGGTAGCTGGCGCCGATCTGCTGCCGAACAGCCTGGTCCATCTGCGACAGATCCGGAAGGACTGCTGGCGGCAATGCCAGTGACCGTGGTGGAGGTTCGCGGCGACTGTCGCAGCCGCTCACGACCATTGCTAGAAGGCATATGACAACGCCCAACTCCCAAACCTCCCAACTCCCAAATCTTGGGAGTTGGTTCGAGAGTCCTATTGGGAGTTGGGAGTTGAGTGGGCGGCTCATTTGACGCGGCCTTCGGTGAGCGTGGTGTATCGATCGACGGCGATCGAACCCCACTCCTCGGACTTGCCACTCGGCCAGATCACCCGAACTCGCGAAACGCTCGTTGACTGGCCAAGACCGACCAGTACTCGCGGATCGTTAGCGGACGCATAGCTTCCATCCGATCGAACACGGCGCCAGAGCGTAGGCCCACCGTCGCGCACGATCCCGACGCGAGCGCCGAGCATGTCTCGAGTCTGGTTTGCGGCCGTCCCGGTGCGGCGCCCACGAGCCGCAGCCCGATCCAGTGATTCTGGTTGCCGATGTTGTTGACGAGCAGCCGCGGCTGGCCGTTGTTGTTGGCGACGAGCACGTCCTCGTCACCGTCGTTGTCGATATCGCCGAACGCGGCACCACGCCCGACTTCCGACAACTCGAACGCGGCCCCGCCGCGCGCGGTGACGTCCTCGAATCGTCCCTGACCGGAATTCTTGAACAACAGCTTTCGCTGGTGCAGCGGAAACGGATCGTTGACGCGTCTGAGCGCTTCGATCGTCTGCACAGCGCCGTTGACTGTGAGGGTGTCGAGCAAGCCGTCGTTGTCGATGTCGAACCAGGCGGTTCCAAATCCTGTGTATCCACGGCTTGCGCCACCGAGTCCTGAGCGTGCGCTCTGCTCCTCGAACAACCCCGAGCCGTCATTCACGTAGAGGTCGTTTCCCTCGCCGGTGAGATTCGTGACGAACAGGTCTTCGTCGCCGTCGTTGTCGAAGTCCCCGGCGTCAACGCCCATGCCGGCCTTGGCTTTCCCATGCGCACTCAGCGCCGTGCCTGACAGGAGTCCGGTGTTTCTGAACGTGCCGTTGCGCTGGTTGATCCAGAGTTGGTTGGGCTGACCGTCGTTCGCCACGTAGACATCGATCCATCCGTCGCCGTTGAAGTCGGCCGTCGATACACCTAGTGCTGGACCGAACTCGCGCCCGATCCCTGACGCCGTGGTGACGTCGGTGAAAGTGCCGTCGTGATTGTTGTGAAAGAGTCGGCTCGGCTGTGGCTGATAGACGTTGGGTGAGCAGTAGTCGGGACGTCCAGAGGGCGTGAAGCAGGGTGTGTTGGATTCGACCCGCCAACTCAGATAGTTGCCGACGAACAGGTCGAGCCATCCGTCGCGGTCATAGTCCAGGAAGGCACTCGAGACACTCCACGATGAATCGTCAGTCCTGCTTTGCTTCGAGACATCGGTGAACGTGCCATTGCAGTTGTTGCGGAACAACTGATTGGGCCCGAGGCTCGTCAGGTACAAGTCGACGCACCCGTCGTTGTTGAAGTCGCCAGCGGCCACGCCCATGCCGTACCCATGCGAGACGATGCCGCTCCTTTCGGTGACGTCGGTGAAATGCAGCGTGCGCGTGCCGTCGGCATTCACGGTCAGGTCGTTTCGAAACAGCCGGCCGCCCGAAGCTTGAACATCGAATCCCGAATCCCGAATCCCGACTCCCGAGAGACGCCCGCCCTGCACTAAGAAGACATCCAGATCGCCGTCGTTGTCGTAGTCGACCATCGCCGCGCCGGGTGCGATGATCTCGGCGTAGTAGAACTTTCCAACCATGCCATTCACGTGGGTGAACGTCAGGCCACTGTCAGCAGCACGGTCAACAAACCAGTCCGGCTTGACCTCCGATGTCGGGTCCGCTACGGCGGACGATACCGAACGATCCCCGCCGCAACTGGCGCACAGGAGGAGCGAGGCCACGGGCAGGACGAGTCGCGCGCGCATTTGATGAAGAGCGTACAAGAATAAGGCGGGTCCAAAGAACAGGACCCGCCCTACGGTGTCACCGTCCCACGCTGTGTAGGCCGGGTCCTGCTGTTCAGGACCCGGCGTTTCGTGGCCTTCGCGATCTTCGTGGCCTTCGTGTTTTAGAAGTCGTAGGTCAGCGACACCTTCATCAGGCGTGGTGCGACGACAGCTGCCGGTGCGAGCCACGTGGTGTAGACGGCACTGGCGCTGCTAATCGTGTCGGAGTTGAGCACATTGAACAAATCCAGGCTCACCACGGCTCGTGTGCGGCCCATACGGAGGACCTTTCCAAAGCGTGCGTCGATCTGGTTGAAGCGCGGGCCGTAGAGCGAGCCGGGCTGGATCAGTGCGACGTTGGAGGTTTGGGTTGCGGTGCCTCCGACTGGAAGCCGTCCAAGACCACCCTGTGCCACTGGCCTGGCGACGTCAGTGTTCGGCGCCGCATAGGTCGCGGCGTACTCGACGCCGGGGATGCTCTGGAACGAAGCCCCGATCTGCACGTCGATCTTCGGGATCGTGTACGACCCGAGGAACTTGATCTGCGGCAACCAGTTCTGCTCCATGTGGCACGATGCCAACGCACTGGCTGTCCCGGCAACGGTCAGCATTTCGACGAGCGCGTTATTGCCGGCCTTCGCGGGATCCTGAACGTCGCAGAAGTCCGTCGTCTGGTGCCCTGTGCTCAGGCCGCCCTGGAAGATGATTCCCTGTGGCAGTCGGGCGTTGAGGCCGATGTCGTACCCGAACCAGTGGTCGTAGACATTGCTGCCCGGGAACATCGTCTTCGACAGACCCTGCTGATTGTTGACCGCAATGCCGGGGTTGATCGCGTAGTACGTGCCCGTGTAGATGTCGCTGGGCAGGCTCTCGCCACCAGACGATGCCGGAGCGGGAGGAATCAGACTGGAGGTGACCGCGAACGGTGAGTAGTCGGACGCCGTTCCCGTCGTGTTGTCCGTAACCAGGAAGTTACCGAACCACCGCCAGAAGACGCCGCCATAGACGGCCAGGCCTTGCCCCATCTCCTGCTGACCGCTCAGCGAGAACTCCCAGCTGTATGGCCGCTTGCCCCACCCATAGCGAGCATCGTCCTGAACCGCGAGGTTCGGAATCAATGTGTTGCTGTAGAAGTTGGCGTTTCCTGCAGTGGCGGCGTTGCACGTGTCTACCTGTCGATCGATACCGACCTGCGTCGGACTCTGGTTCGTGTTGCGGGTCAGATCGCAGTCAGGAACGAAGTCGCGGTCGTTGTCGATCCAGGCTCGCGACGACGTGAGCGTGACGTTGTAGCCCGGCTGGCTGGCGAGGCCGCCGACAACCAGCGCTTGACCGAGGACGTACCTTCCCGTAGTTGACCTTGATGGCTGTCTTCCCGTCGCCGAACACGTCCCACGCCGCCGCGACCTTGGGCGTGAAGTCCTTGTAGCGGGTCGTATCGAAGGCGGGCACGTCGTAGTTCCGGTTTGGTGTCAGGAGCGACGGTCCCATGTGGTACTCGGGATTCGACGAGTTGAACCAGTCGTAGCGGATGCCCATGCTGAGCGTCACACGATCGATGGTCCATTTGTCCTGCACGTAGATGCCGCCCTCGCTGCTGACCTTGTTCTTGGCGGGCGTTGGACAGTAGGGCTGGATCGACGTGTTTCCTCCGACCAGACCACCATTGACCTGTCGAACGAGCGGATCCGTGCATCCGTCGGAGCGCAGGGTGAGCGTAGTCGGCACCGGAATTCCTCGTCCCACGCCGTTATTGTCGAGCGTGCTCACGACGTAGCTGTAGGGCACGACGGAGCTGGTGTCGGCCCAGCGCGTCGCAGCATTCAGGTCCATGCCGGTCTTGAACGAGTGGGAACCCGTCACATACGACGCGGCAACATTGCCGCGGTAGTTGGGATTGTGGCTCGCTGTATCCGTGGCCCCGACGCGGCCGCGGTAGTTCTGGATTAGCTGCGTGTAGCCGGGTATCAGCGTCTGGGGATTGTTGTCCGTAATCCCGACTGCCAGCGGATCGGTCACGTCAGCCTGAGCGCGCTTACCGCCCCACGTTTCCTGATGGCGCCAGAAACCCGCTTCGAGCAGCAACCTGTTAGTCATCGGCGCCGACCACTGGACCAGGTTGTCTGAGAACGGGAAGAAGTACGACTCATTCAAGCGCTTCCTGCGACGTTGTCGTCGTGGAGTTCAGAGACGAGCGCTTCTTGTTGTTGTAGTAGATGCCCAGCTTGTGCTTCTCGTTCATCTGCCATGTGAGTCGCACTGTCTGTTCCCAGAAGTTGCCGCCGCCGCCGACCGTCGTTCGGAGTTCATCATTCGTTGCGGGGTTGTAGGTCAGAGTTGCCGCGTTGAGCAGCGTTGCGGGGGTCTGCCCTGGGACAAAGTTCATGTTGGGATAATTGTTCGGGACGTAGTTCTCGGCCGCGGTCCATCGCGCGGTTGCAAACCACCACAGCCTGTCGCGGATGATCGGACCGCCGTATCCCGGATTGACGTCGTAGACGCTCTTCAGTGCTCCGGGCTGGACTCTGAGGCCGCGGGCCTCGAGGCTGCTCACCGGATCGTCCTCGATCGTCGAGAAGTTGCTGCCCTGCATCGCCCCGTTTGCGCCGCTGAAGAACATCAGCCCCTTGAACGTGTTGCCACCCTCGCGCGGGACGTAGTTGATCTGCACGCCGCCGCCAGCAAGCGAGGCATCCGCACCCGACGTGTTGACCGACATTTCCTGCATGGCGGTGAAGCTTGGTGAGCTGCTGAGTGATTCGCCGAAGCGAATCGTTGTGGCCGCAGAGAGGCCACCGATCGTCTGCCGCTGTTCCGCCGGTTTGCCACCGTGGATCGCGAGGTCGGTGAACGTGTCGCCGGCCGTGCCGCCGACGTCCTGCGATGTCAGTGCGTTGGTGTTGGCCTGGCCAACACCACCGCCGGCTCCGAGGATGATCCCCGGCTGCAGTGCGGCGAGATTGATGCCAAGGCGGCCGGTCGGAATGGCGTCGACGATCTCCTTTGTCACAACTTTCTGGACGGCGGAGCTCCGCACGTCTACGAGGGGTGTCTGGCCTGTGACCGTGATCGTCTCTGCCAGTGCACCTACTCTCATGTCGGCGTTGACGGTGGCCACGAATGATCCGCTCAGCTCGATCTGATCGCGGACAAAGGTGTTGAACCCGGGCAGCGTAAACGTGACCGTATAGGTCCCCGGTTGGAGGTTGATGATCTGGTACGCCCCGGATCCGTCAGTGACGGTTGCCCGTGTTTTTTCGATCAGGGCCGGGCTGGCTGCCTCGACGGTCACGCCGGGAAGCACTGCGCCGGATGTGTCTTTCACGATCCCTGTGATGGACGCTTGAGCGAATGCGGTCGCTGGCAACACGGCCAGCAGCAGAAGCGCCGCGGCGCCTCTGATGAGTACGCGCTTCATTCGTACCTCCTAGGGGTTAGGGGACTCCGAACGGGGCTCTGTTGAGGCGCATGTTGCGCCCCGCTCCCTATCTGATCAATGTGTATCTGATACGTCAGATAGTTTCGATGTTGTTATGGATCGCGGGGGCGGGACTTCAAATTGCGGAGGTTTCCCAGGGTTCTGATGGATTGAGAAACAATGAAGGCCCGTCCCGGCAAACCGGAACGGGCCCTTTGACCGATCTTTGCTGGCCGCGAACGGCGGCCAGGTATCAGAAGTCGAATTGCGCGCTGAGCTTGAACATACGCGGCAGGAGGATCGACTGCGGCGTCCGCCACGCCGTGCTCGGCGCCAGCACGAACGTCGCGTTCTCGGTGAGCACCGAGTTCGAGTTGGTGATGTTGAAGAAGTCGAAGTTGAGCATCGTGCGCGACCCGCCGATGCGGAACAGCTTCGCCACGCGGAAGTCGATCTGGTTCAACCGCTCGATGTAGACCTCGCCGGCCTCCACGATGTTGTAGTTACGGAACGTCGCACCGGTGAAAGGCCGACCCAGGTTGGTTGCCGACACGGGCGTGTTGTAGTTAGCGTCCGTCTGGATGCCCGGCTGGTTCTGATATGTGCCGCTGACCAGCACATCGATCTTCGGAATCGTGTAGGTGGCCAAGCCAGTGACGCCCGTGCGCCAGCCGTTGTTCTGCTCGCAGCGCTCCAACGGTCTCGACGCCGTCGCGAAACTCCGCGTCGGATTGCCCCCTGCCGCCTGCAGCATCTCGGGCAGATCGTCCACCACTTCGCAGTCGTTGGTGAGGAGGCGGCCCGGTCCGACGCCGGCCTGGAACGTCAGGCCGTTCTGGAGCCGCGCCTGGACCGAGATGTTCACCGCATCGAAGTGTTCGATCTGCTTGCCATAGTTATTCGCAAGCGTGACGAAGTAATCAGTCGGTCTTGCGTTGCCGGCCGACGTGATGTCGAAGCCCGTCAACGGGTAGCTACCGCTGTTGGGCAAGCGCGAATCGCTCGGGACGTTGAGGGTGAATTGGTTATAGTCAGCCGCGCTCACCGCCCGGTCATCGGTCACTCGGAAGTTACCGTACAGACGGCGTGCGTACTGGACGTTGAGAGACAGGCGCGGTGCCAGTTCGTGCTGGACGCTCGTCGTGAACTCCCAGTTGTAGAATCGCTTGCCCCAGCCATTGAGCAGATCCGGGTCGTAGGTTGTTCCCGCCACGACGGTGCCGAAGATCGCCGCGTTCGTCAACGCGAGGCACTCACCGTTGGCCTGGTAGTTCTGCAGGTTGCAGTCCGGTGCGAAGTTGCCGTTGGCATCGACCCATGTACGCGTGGGGAATGGTGCGAGCGTGCCCGACAACCTGTTGAGCGGATTAGGTGCGTCGGTGACCTGCGCCGCTCCGAACCCGGTGGTTCCCATGCCCTCGAGATACTTGTTGAGAGTGACCTTCAGCGCGGTCTTTCCGTTGCCAAACAGGTCGTAGGTTGCGCCCAGTTTCGGCGTGACGTCCTTCCAGCTGATGTTGTCGATCTTCGGGAACGACACATTGAGGTTGGGTGCAAGGAACGTCGGCGAGATCGCCGACTCCGGGAAGTGGTTCTTGTAGGCGTCGAATCGCACACCACCCGCCAGCGTCCAGCGACCCACGGTCCAGCGGTCCTGCGCGAAGAGCCCCATGTCGTAGTCGACGTCCGAGGCGACGGTTCGTGGAATGCGGTAGACGACCTGCGACGGCACGCCGTTGGCGAAGTTGAAGTAGTACTCCGTCGCCGGATTCGTGTACGTCGTGTTCTCGTGGTGCAGGTAGGCGTTGTTGAAGCCGACCTTGAAGTTGTGGGAGCCCGTGATATAGGAGGCCGCGAACCGGTAGTGAAGGTTCCAGTTCCACGAGTTGTTGAACGTCCCGCTCGACGCGCGATAGTTCAGGCTGGCACCGGTCGCGAGCGACGGGTTGTCCACGATCCCGATCATGCCGGGCGTCAGGCTGTCGATGTTGTCGCCCTTGCCGGTCTGCAGGTGCATGTTTCCCCACCGCTCGACGCGGTGAATGCCGCTCGCCTCGAGCAACAGCTTGTTGGTGATCGGTGAGGTCCAGTCGGCGCTGACGAATCGCTGCAGCGGGAACCGACGATCGCTGGCCGCATCCGGTGTGACGCCGGCGGTTACGCCGAACGGGCATCCGCAATACGATTCCTGGTCGTAGGTCATGCCCAACTTGTTCTTGTCGTTGAGCTGATACGTCAGGTGGAGCTGGAAGATTGTCTGATCCTGGTGCAGGATGGCCTGCTCACCCGTGCTGACGTAGCGGATCTGAGTCAGGTCGTTCGCGTTGGCGTTCATGAACTGGCCGGCGACGAGATTGTCCGCCTTCAGAGCACGACCCGAGACGAAGAACCAGAACCTGTCGCGCACGATTGGCCCGCCAATTCCAGGATTGAAGTCGCCATTCTCCTTGATCTTGCTCGGCGCCGTCAGCCCGCGCTGCTGGACGTCGGTGCCGGTGTAGTTGTCGGACGCCCAGCTGCCTCTCGAGTAGCTGCCGAAGATCGTTCCGCTGAACTGGTTGCCGCCATCGCGCGGGATGAAGTTGACGCGGACGCCGCCCGTGGCCGCCTGCGCGTCAACGGCCGAGACGTCGATGGCGAACTCCTGCGTTCCAGCCGCATTCGGGACCGCGCCGCCGCCCCAACCGCCGCCGATGCCGGAACTGAGCGCCACGCCGTTGACCATCATGCGCTGGTCGTTGGTACGGCCGCCGTTGGCCGACAGCGCCGCCACTTCTGCGACGACAGCGCCGCCGACGTCACGTCCGCCGAAGCTCTGGGTGACGCCAGCAATCAGTACACCCAACGCGAAAGGATTTCGTGAACTCGGGATCTGGGACACGATCTCCTGCGTGATCGACACCTGCCGTGTCGTGCTCTGCAGGTCAACGGTGGGTGTGGCACCAGAGACCGTGATGGTTTCTTCCACGGCTCCGACCGTCAGATCCGCATTCGCGGTTACGACGCTCGTTCCCTGGAGTTCGAGCTCGTCACGAACCACGGTCCTGAAGCCGGGCAGCGAAAAGGTCACGCGATACGTCCCGGGTCGAAGGTCGGGAATGATGAACCGGCCGGTTCCGTCCGTTGTCGCCGAACGAACTTTCTCGATGATGACCGGGCTGGTCGCTTCAACGGTCACGCCGGGAAGAACCGCCCCGGACGTGTCTCTCACAACGCCTGTGATGGATGCTTGAGCGAGTGCGACTGCTGGCACCATGGCCAGCAACAGAAGCGCCGCTGCGCCTCTGAGCAGTACTTGCTTCATTCGTGCCTCCTGGGGTTCGGGACCGCGAACCCGTGCTCGTTGACGACGCGTATGTTGTGCCTCTGGCGATGCCTCAATCAACCACTCTCTCATGCATTTGATACTTTCAATGCTGGTTATTGACGCGCACGTACGGCCGAGTGATCGCGCGCGCCTGCCCCCGACATGGGGAGTGACCGGCCTGAAGTATCGCGAAACGCGCGGGAATCATATGTCAAAAAGCTGTCAAAAGTTCCAGGGCCCGGTCGCCGTCGCTGCGCTGTGCCTCGTCTGCACACCGGTGCACGCGCAGGACTTTCGACAAACCGTGGTGGTGACGGCGGCGGCGCGTCCTGTGGACCTTGGCAGCGTGACGCGGACGATGACGGTGATCACTCGCCAGCAGATCGAGGCGCTTCCCGTGCACAGCATCGCCGACGTCCTGCGGCTTGCCTCCTCGATCGATGTCCGAGCGCGCGGCGAGCGCGGCGTCCAGACCGACTTCGCGCTTCGCGGCGCCACCTTTGGCCAGATGCTGATGCTCGTGGACGGCGTCCGGCTGAACGATGCGCAGTCCGGGCATCACAACGGAGATATTCCTGTGCCGCTCGATCTGGTTGAGCGAATCGAGATTCTCTACGGTCCGGGCTCTTCGCTCTTCGGTGCCGATGCGGTTGGCGGCACGGTGAACATCGTCACGCGCCGTGACTCGAGCGAAGCCGGCGCGATCGAGGGCGGCAGCTTCGGTCTGATCGCCGGTCGAGGTCAAGCGGACGTGAGTCGGGGAGACCTGCGCGAGTCGCTTGCTGTCTCCTTCGATCACTCCGACGGTTTCATGTACGACCGCGACTACAAGACCGCCATCCTGCGATCGCGCACGTCGCTCGGCAGTCGTTCAGGACTGTCGGTCTCGTATCTCTGGAAGGAGTTCGGCGCGAACAACTTTTATGGCGGTAACGCCCCGTCCCGCGAGTGGACGAACCAGACGCTCATCGCCATGGACCACAGGTTTGGCGAGGTCAGTGGCTGGAGCATCGATGGTCAGGCATCCTATCGCACACACGGCGATCGGTTTGTCTTCGACCAACTGAACCCCGCGCTGTCCGACAACCGGCATCGAACGCACGCGGCGCTCGTGTCCGCGAGCGGCTCGCGTCCTGTTGCTGATCGTGGGTCGTTGACGCTGGGAGTCGAAGGCGGAGGGGATTGGATCCGCTCGACCAATCTCGGCGATCACGAGACGGCTCGCATCAGCGGATACGGCGAATGGCGGCAGCAGGTCGGTGCCGGGCTGCAACTCGAGACTCTGCTTCGAGTGGACCACTACGACGAGTTCGGGACATCGTGGAATCCTTCGCTCGGCGTCGGCTGGTGGGCCACATCGTCGGTGCGTCTCCGCGGATCGGTCGCGCGCGCGTTCCGCGTCCCGACATTCACGGAGCGCTATTACTCGGATCCCGCAAACCTGGCGCGTGAAGAGGTCGGTCCGGAAAAGTCGTGGGCCGAGGAAGCGGGCGTGGACATCGTGATGGGGGGCGGATGGCTTCTGCAGGCGAGCGTCTTCGCCCGGCAGGACGACGATGTGATCGATTGGCTTCGCGCGACGACAGCCGAGCGATGGCAGACGTACAACGTGCGCGACGTCGGCACGCTGGGATTCGAGGTTGGTGTGCAGAAGGCGCTCTCGTCGGGTGCATTCGTGCACGTGCAATACACCGCGATTGACCTCGACGCGGCAACTGTCAACCTGCTATCGAAGTACGTGCTCGACTACGCGCCGCACTCCGTCGCCGCAGGTGCCGCGATTCCACTGCCGGTTGGCTTTCGCGTCGCGCCGCGGCTGGAATATCGTCGCCGATCGCGATCGACCGGGACGTCCGACTACGTGCTCCTCGACACACGCCTTGGACGACGAATCAATAAGACCTTCGACCTCTTCATCGATGGCACGAACCTGTTCGATGTGAGCTATCAGGAGATCGCAGGTGTCGCGATGCCGGGTGCGGCGTTCAGCGTATCGCTGGCGATCGCGCGATGACGGCCCTCAAACACATTGTTGATTTGATGATCGGAGATTGTTGAATCGTTATCGATTGTGGATTTGTGATTGTTGAATCAACACTCGATAATCTCGAATCAACAACGATTCACATATCACGAATCAACGATCAAGAATTGGGAGCGGCTCCTGCTGCGTCAGGCAGTGCAGGGTCCCCAATCCCCACACGAGATCGACGGCGTGGATGCCGACGACGGTTCGCGACGGCATGAGGTTCGCGAGGATATCGAGCGCGACGCGATCGTTCGGGTCGTTGAACGTCGGCATCACCACGACATCGTTGGCGATGTAGAAGTTGGCGTAGCTCGCCGGAAGCCGCTCGCCGTTCATCATGACTGCGCGCGGAAAGGGCAGCGTGACGATGTGCAAGGCCGCGACACCCGGAGCCTTCGACGCGTGTTCGAGGCGATGCAGGTTGTCCATCGAGCGCTCGTGGTTTTCGTCGCTGGGATCCTGTTCGACCGCGAGGACGATGGTGTCTTTCGCGACGAACCTGGCAATGTCGTCGATGTGACCGTGTGTGTCGTCGCCGGCGCACCCCTCACCGAGCCAGATCGTCTGGTTGATGCCGAACCACTTCGCGAAGATCTGCTCGTAGTCCGTGCGAGAGAGCCCGGGATTTCGAATCTGGACGTCGCTCAACAGCCATTCTTCGGTGACGAGCATGAGCCCGTCGCCGTTCGTATCGATGCCCCCGCCCTCGAGCACGATGCGCTCGCCATCGTCGCGCGCTGGCTCTTCGCGTCGAAGCCCGGTGATGGATGCGACCACTGTTCCGACACGATCGTCGAGAGCCCAGTTGTCGTACTTTGCCCAGGCGTTGAACGTCCAATCCAGCAGTACGACTTCGCCTGCCGCGTCGTGGACGCCGATTGGTGCCGAGTCGCGTAGCCACACGCGATCGGTGGGCGCCACGTGGAAGCGGATCCGATCGAGCCGTGCGGCGTGCGCAGCGAGCATCGTGCGCGCCCACTCGACGATCTCCTCCGACTGACAAAGGATCTCGACAGGCTCGTACAGCGCGATGACTCGCGCGATCTCGACATAGACCCACGGAATCGGACCAAATTTCCCAGGCCAGTCCGGCTCGTGATGCGGCCAGGCGATCCACGTCGCGCGATGGGGCTCCCACTCCGCCGGCAGACGGAATTGTGCGCGCGGGTTGCTCACGCGCCGAGATACCGATTGAGGATCGGGCCGTACGCGTCCACGCGCCGGTCGCGCAGGAATGGCCAGTTCCGGCGAACGGATTCGATGAGTGCCGGATCGCATTGCGCGACGAGCACCTCTTCGCCTTCGCCGGCCTCAGCGATGTAGCGTCCGAACGGGTCGGCGATGAACGAGTGGCCAAAGAACGTGAGGCCGTTCGTGCCGGGTTCGTCCTCGTGCCCGATGCGGTTCGGCGCGGCGACGTACACGCCATTCGCAATCGCGTGCGATCGCTGCATCGTGCGCCAGGCATCCACCTGGGCCTGGCCCCACTCGTCGCGCTCGGCGGGATGCCAGCCGATGGCAGTGGGGTAGAACAACACCTGCGCGCCAAGCAGTGACGTGATTCTCGCGGCTTCCGGGTACCACTGGTCCCAGCAGATCAGCACACCGATCGTCGCGTACCGTGTCTTCCACACCTGGAACCCGCCGCGCTGCGCGGACGCTTCGTCAGCACTGCCCGCATCCCCGGGCGTGAAGTAATACTTCTCGTTGAAGAGTGGATCGTCCGGGATGTGCATCTTGCGATACACGCCGAGCAGCGAGCCATCTGCATCGATGATGGCCGCTGAATTGCGATAGACACCTGCCGCCTGCCGCTCGAAGAGCGGGACGATCAACACGATGCTCAGTTCCTTCGCCAGCCGCTGCATGGCGTCGGTCGTGCGGCCCGGGATCGGTTCCGCCAGATCGAAGCGCTCACTCTGTTGAGACTTGCAGAAGTACGGCGACTGAAAGAGCTCCTTCAGGCACACGATCTGCGCGCCCTTTCGGGCCGCCTCGCGGACGAGCCGCTCTGTGCGCTGCAGGTTCGCAGCAACGTCCGACGTCGCGTGATCCTGAATGATGCCGACGGTAAACGGGGATGTCGGCTCGGGGCTCTCGGCGCTGGAATCTCGTGGCATGGGTCTCCGTTCAGTCTACGGCACCTGCAGCCCGTAGCCTGTAAACTGTAGAGCGATGCCTCAAGCCCAGAGCCCGGAATCGAGAATCAGGAACGCAGAGTCCACAGCCAAGAGCCAGAAGGTGCCTCTCAAGGTCGCGCTGCTCGGATTTGGCACCGTCGGCGCGTCGGTTGCGCGGATTCTTGTGGAGCGTCCGGAACTGGCCAATCGACTCCAGCTGACGCACGTCTTCAATCGTGGTGTGTCACGGAAGCGTGCCGACTGGGTTCCCTCGTCGGTTGTGTGGACCGACAGCTTCGATGACATCCTCAGCGGCCGGCCCGACGTTGTGGTCGAAGTCGTCGGTGGTGTCACGCCGGCGCACGAATGGGTCAGCAAGGCGATCGAGCAGGGCGTATCAGTTGTGACGGCCAACAAGATGTTGCTCGCTGCGCATGGCCCGGAGCTCTTAAAAGCCGCATCGCGTAAGGGAGTCCGACTCCGCTTCGAGGCCGCGGTCGGTGGCGGCGTCCCGCTCATTCACGGAGTGAGAGAAGGCCTCGCCGGCGATTCCCTCACCGGAGTCGCAGGCATTCTCAATGGCACCTGCAACTACATCCTCAGCCGCATGTCTGCGACAGGCGAGGCGATGGATATCGTCCTCGCGGATGCGCAGCGATTGGGATACGCGGAAGCGGATCCGACCGCAGACGTCGATGGCTTCGACGCAGCAGCGAAACTCGTCGTGCTTGCAGGCATCGCTTTTCATCGGCACCTCGGAATGCCCGAGGTCCCGAGACGATCGATCCGTCCCTTGGCCAGCGCCGACTTCCGGTATGCGGCTCGCCTTGGCTGTACGATTCGTCAAGTCTCGACAGTCCAGGCGACCGACGGCGGCTTCTACGGCTCGGTCGGACCAGCGCTCGTTCCGCAGGGGTCGAGCTTCGGACGGAATGAAGGTGCCAACAACGTCGTCACGATTTACGGTAAGTACGGCGGTGAGAGCAGCTTCAGCGGAGCAGGAGCAGGTGGACCGGCCACTGCAGTTGCGGTCGTGTCGGATCTTCTGGCCCTGACTCAGGGCGGACGACAGAACGAAGCAGAGGAGTGGTCGCCGGCCAGCTTTGTCGCACCTCCTCCGCTTCCGTATTACCTCCGCTTCATCGTCAAAGACCGTCCCGGCATTCTGGCCGCCATCTCGACCGCCATGGCCAAGACAGACGTCAACCTCGACGCCGTGTTGCAGGAACCCGGCTATCCCAAAGACCGGCTTCCGTTTGTCATCACGGTGGAGCCCTGCGAAGAAGTCGCGCTGCTCGAGGCGCTGGGCGAACTGAGCGACGCGGATTGGCACGCCGAACCACCCCTCGCGCTCCCCAGACTTCTGGGGCAGGATTCGTGATATCGTTTTTATTTCGTGTCACTTACACTGCTGCTCGCTTGTGTTGAAGGGCCTCGGGCACGACGGGCGGGCTAGCCCAGTCTGTCTCACGAAGGACGAGCGTTGCCACCATCACCGACACAAGCGAGTTTTCCGAGTAACGTAGAGACCGTTCGCCCCGACGCCGCGGTGGGGGCAGAAATCGTGGTCCCGGGTTCGGTGGCGAACCTGGGTGGCGGCTTCGATACGCTTGGAGTCGCCGTCGAGTTGTACCTCCGGGCTCGCATCGTCGATGTCCGTGACGACGGCGGGTCCAGGCTGACAGTGGCGCGGAGCGTGCCGCCGGTATCCGGTGGGAACGCGGTCGAGCGCGCATTCGAATTAGTAGCCCAGAGCACCGGACGCCGGGCGCCCAGCGTCACGGTTGATGTCACAAGTGACATCCCGATGGCATCGGGCCTCGGTAGCAGTGCCGCCGCAACGGTTGCCGCCCTCAGGGTGTTCGAGCGTGTAACCGGTCCGTTGGAGGATTCCGAGTTGCTAGGCGCTGCGACGAAGGCCGAAGGGCATGCGGACAACGCGGCTCCGGCGCTCTTCGGCGGACTGAACTCTGTCATCGAGGTCGAGGGTGCATCTCCGTACTCCCTTCGATGGGCATGGCCGCGGGATCTGAAGTTAGTGGTCGCGACACCGGTCGTCGGCCTTGCCACGGCAAAGGCCCGTGCAGCATTGCCACGCGAGGTGCCGCGCGCGAACGCCATCTTCAACATGCAGCGAGTGCTTGCACTCGTCCACGCGTTGCAACATGGCGACTACGACCGGTTGCGTGAGGCCGTGAAGGATCGCTTGCATCAGTCGGCACGGGAATCGCTGGTGCCGCTTCTTTCGGAAGCGCTGGCACTCGAGGATCCGGACGTGCTGGGCGCGTTTCTCTCAGGGCCGGGCCGTCTGTTGCGCTGCTCGCAAGAGCAGGCGACACGAAGGTCGCGACGCGATTGTCATCGATGTATGAGCGAGCCGGAGTGGAAGCCACAGTCCGGACGCTCGATGTGGACGACCAGGGCTCGCGGGTCCTCGAGTCGGGAGCGGTGAGGAGATCAGTATGAAGTTCGTGGCCGGGTTGACCTGTCACCTCTGTGGTGCAACGTACCCGCCGAAGGCCAGTTGGGTGTGCAGCGACTGCCTCGGTCCGCTCGAAGTCACCTACGACTACGACGCGGTGCGCAAGGTCATTAGCCGCGAGCTCATTGAGTCACGACCCCGATCACTGTGGCGTTACCTCGAGTTGTTGCCGGTCATCGAGCCACGCACTGGTTTCCATTCCGGGTTCACGCCGCTCGTGCGTGCGACGCGTCTGGCCGAAGCGCTCGGCGTTTCTGAGCTGTACATCAAAGACGATTCGGTCAACCATCCGACGTTCTCGTACAAGGACCGGGTCGTGTCGGTCGCTGCGACGAAGGCGATCGAGTTGGGCTTCACCGTATTCGGGTGCGCGTCCACCGGGAATCTTGCAGGCAGTGTCGCGGCGCACGCCGCGCGCCTCGGACTTCAGTGCTACGTGTTCATCCCGCACGATCTCGAGCCGGCGAAGATTCTTGGAGCGGCCATCTATCGGCCGCACGTCGTCGCCGTCGAAGGCAACTACGACGATGTGAATCGGCTGTGCACGCAGGTGGCAGATCGATACGGTTGGGGATTCGCGAACATCAATCTCCGGAGCTACTACGCTGAAGGTGCGAAGTCGATGGGCTTCGAGATCGCCGAGCAGCTTGGCTGGCGCTTTCCCGATCACGTCGTGTCACCAGTTGCGGGAGGCACGCTGCTCCCGCGCATCTACAAAGGCATGCGCGAGTTCAAGGAAGTCGGTCTCGTGGACGGGCGTTTGCCTCGCATTCACGCTGCGCAGCCGGCAGGATCCGCTCCAGTGATTCGCGCACTCGAGGCTGGACTCGAATTCCCCGATCCAGTGAAGCCCGACACCATCGCGAAGTCGCTCGCGATTGGCAATCCGGCCGACGGCTTCCAGGTCGTGAAGGTCGTGAAGGAGACCGGCGGCAGCGGTGCGATGGTCACGGACGCCGAGATTCTCGACGCCATCGATCTGCTTGCCCGTACCGAAGGAATCTTTACTGAGCCGGCCGGCGGAACGACGCTGGCGGCCACGCGCGCGCTCGTGCGCCGCGGCGTGATCAAACCAAACGAATCCGTCGTCGTGTGCATCACCGGCAACGGCTACAAGACCGCCGAGGTCATGGCCGATCGCGTCGATCGGCCCGTGCGGATCGGTCGCGCATTGTCGGACTTCGAGCGCGTCGTGGCGCCGCAGGGAGTCACCGCATCGGCGTGAACCAGACTGGGCTGGTATGTATCCCGTCTTTCTGAAGTTGACTGGTCGGCGAGTGCTTCTCGTCGGCGGCGGACAGGTCGCCGCAGGGAAGCTTGCGCGCCTTCTGGCGGACGGCGCACTCGTAACCGTTGTGGCGCCGGAGGTTCGACCGGAACTTCATCAGCCTGGCGTGACGATCAATCAGCGACCATTTGTGCCGGCGGATCTGGACGATGTCTGGTACGTGGTGGCTGCGGCACCGCCGGCGATTAACAAAGGCGTGCTCGATGCGGCAGAGCATCGACATGTGTTTGTGAATGCTGTCGACGATCCCGCGCACGCGAGTGCGTTTGCGGGCAGCGTCGTGCGCCGAGCGGGCGTGACGATCGCGTTTTCGACCGATGGCCGAGCACCCGCGCTGGCTGGTTTGCTGCGTGAAGCACTCGACGCGTGGCTGCCGGCCGATCTTGATGCGTGGATGGTGGCTTCCGACGCGGCGCGCCGCGAGTGGAAGCGAAGTCGTGTGCCAATGGAAGAGCGGCGACCCATGTTGCTCGAGACGCTCAACCGACTCTATGAAGTCAAATTCCGAGATCAACTTCCAAATTCCAACTCCCAACCTCCAAGTGGGGTGTGAGGTGGTACTTGGGAATTGGATTTTGGGAGTTGGGAGTTGCTCGTGGCGTTAGGTCGAGTTTCACTAGTGGGTGCCGGTCCTGGTGATCCGGAGTTGTGGACGGTTCGCGCGCTTCGGCGCGTGGAGGAAGCCGATCTCGTGCTCTACGACGCACTCGTCGATGCGGAATCACTCCGGCGTCTGACGCGCGCGCAGTGTTTCTTCGTCGGAAAGCGCGCCGGTCGCGCGAGCGTAAAGCAGGACACGATCAATCGGCTCATGGTCCGCGCGGCTCGCCAGGGCAAACGCGTGGTCCGCCTGAAAGGCGGAGACCCTTTCGTGTTTGGCAGGGGCGCGGAAGAGATGCTCGTGCTGGCGCGAGCCGGGATTCCCGTCGAGGTCGTGCCCGGCGTGACCACCGCGGTGGCGGCACCCGAGGCCGCCGGAATTCCGGTGACGCATCGAAGCATGGCGTCGGGCTTTCTCGTCCTCACCGGGCAGACAGGTGAGGGACTGAACAGTGCGCTGGCTGCCGTGCGACCGGCGAGCGTCACGGTTGTCGTCATGATGGGCCTCAGCGGCCGTGACGACATCGTGCGGGAGTTCATCGCACACGGCTGGTCGCCGGATACGCGAGCAGCCATCGTGTGTGGTGCATCGACGCGCGAAGAATGGATCTGGACCGGAAGGCTTGCCGACCTCGGGTCGCCTGCACCCCCCGAAGGGGTAGCGGGCGTCCTAGTAGTCGGTGAAGTCGTGTCAATTGGGGAAGCACTGGCTGCGGCGAATGCACGTCCCGCTGCAGCCGACGAGGTGAGTTATGGCCGTAGCTGACGACTCGAAAACTCTGGGGCGGGCGCGTCTGGACTTCGCGGACGAGCACGATATCGACGAGTTCGTCGAGGTATTGGGCAAGTACGAACGGGGCGAGATTACACCCGAAGTGTGGCGTCGTTTCAGGCTCGTCCGCGGCACGTACGGGCAGCGTCAGGACAACGTCCAGATGCTTCGGATCAAGATCCCGCAAGGCATCGTCACCGCATCGCAGATGCGAGCCATGGCAGGTGTCGCGTCGCGATATTCGCGCGGCTTCTGTCACGTCACGACACGCCAGAACATCCAGTACCACTTCGTGCTGCTCAGCGTCGTCGAAGAGCGTGATGCGCGAGCTTGCGAACGAGGGTTTGACGACGCGCGAAGCGTGCGGCAACTCGGTGCGAAACATCACTGGATGCCCGTACGCGGGAACGTCAGAGACCGAGATCTTCGATGTGACGCCGTACGCCGAGGCGTTGACGCGCTACTTCCTGCGTCACCCGCTGTCGGGCGTCCTGCCGAGGAAGTTCAAGATCGCGTTCGAAGGGTGCACTGAAGATCATGCGCTCGCATCGATTCACGACATCGGTTGGCGCGCACGCATCGTCGATGGCGAGAAGGGGTTCCGTGTCACCGTCGCGGGCGGCACGTCGATCCTGCCAGTGTCAGGTTACGTGCTCTACGACTTCCTCCCGGTCGAGGAAATGTTCAACGTCGCAGAGGCGGTTGTGCGTGTCTTCCACCGCTTCGGTGACTATAAGCATCCGCAACGGAACCGGATGAAGTTCGTCGTGAAGCAGCTTGGCTGGGACGGCTACCGCGCGCGTTTCGAGGAGTGCCTCGACGAGTTCAAGAAGGAAGGCGGCGCGCGTCTCCCGTTCGATCCTGCCAGCACTCGATCGGAGACTGCCCCCGACTGGACTCCTGCTGAAGCGCCGACACTCCAGGCCGTCGCCGCGATGGCGAGCACACCGGTGAATGGTCCCGGGATCATGCCGGGCACCGTCCGACTGCAGCCACTGCCGGACGCATTCGTTCGCTGGATGCGCAGCAACGTGAGCAAGCAGCGCCAGCCGGGTTACTACCACGTGACCGTCCGCTTGCCGCTCGGCGACTTCACTGCGGGTCAGATGCGCGTGCTTGCCGATCTGTCTGACGCTTACGGCGATGGCTCGATGCGACTGACGGTCGAGCAGAACGTGCTCTTCAGATGGGTGACTCGCGAATCGATCGAGCCTTTCTATCAGCGCATCGCGGCAGCAGGACTCGCGGCTCCTGATGCCAACACACTGGGCGACGTGGTGAGCTGCCCGGGCGCGGAGAGCTGCAGGCTTGCAGTGACGCAGTCGCGCGGGCTCGGGCGCGCGTTGACGGAGCATCTGAGCGCCCGTCCCGAACTGGTCGACCTGGTGCCGTCAGGTCACATCAAGATCAGCGGCTGCCCGAACGGATGTGGACAGCATCACATCGCGTCGATCGGGTTCCAGGGAAGCGTTCGCAAGCTCGGTCCGCGTGCTGTGCCGCAGTACTTCGTCCTCGTTGGCGGTGGCTGTGCCGATGAGGGAACCGCGCACTTCGGCAAGGTCGTGTCGAAGGTCCCGGTTCATCGACTGACGGACGCGCTCGATCGACTGCTCGATCTTTATCGCGATCATCGTCAAGGGGAAGAGGAATTGGGTGCGTTCTTCCGACGTGTGCCGCCCTCGATGGCCACCGACGCGCTCAAGGACCTGGCGATGCTCCTTCCGAACGAAGCGACCGACCAGGACTTCATCGACCTCGCTGAGACGCACGCGTTCACGCCCGAGGTGATGGACGGAGAGTGCTCGGCTTAGCTGGTTGGTGGATGGTGGATTGTGGTTGGTGGTGAGAACGCTGAACGCTCTTGACCACTAACCACCAACCACTAACCACCAACCACTAACCACTATCCAGCCAGTGGCTGCCAGGCGAGGGCGACGAGTCGAACGTCGACGTTGCCCCGCTTGGGCTTGATCGCGATCACATCGAGCGGTGCGTTTGAATTCGCGGTCGCTTCGAGCGCGGTGATCTCGCGTTCGAGGTCGGCGTTGAGCGCCGCGATCTCCGCTTCCACTTCCTGCACTTTCACGTGCGCACGTTCGACGTCCTGCCCTTCCTTCATCGACCGACTGACACCGCGTGCGGCAGTCGTCGCGCGCCCGAGCGTCGAAAGAGAGACCGCTCGACGCCCCATGAGTGCGCCCATCATCGTTGCGCCGAGTGACACCGCCGTCTGCAATTTCTGCTGGCTGACCTGTTGCTGTTCGCGCTCAACCTGCTCCTGGGCCTTGCGCCGCTTTGCTTCCAGGCGCGCGACCTTCGGCGCGTAGCGCGCGCGCAGCGTTTCCACCGCGCCATCGCGCAACTCGCGCGTTGCCTGCTGCGTGCGAATACGGAAGTCGCGCTCACTTTCGTCCGGCTCTGACATGAGCTTGAGTGCGGGCGCGGAGAACAGCTTCAACGGTTGCGACTGAACGATCCAGTCCGCGAAGTCTTGCCTCCAGTCAACGTATTGCTTCGGATTGAGGGCGGCCTTCGGGAGCGCGCCATATGTTGCAGGCGGAACCGTCTTCGGCTCGATCAACGAATCAGGTGGCTCAACCGAGTCGTCTGCGTTCTGCCAGTCGATCGGGATGGCCCCTTCTGCGAACGGCACCGCCGCCTGGAAACTTCGAACCAGGTCCACGCCGCGCCGTGTGTCGGTGTAATGAATGCGCGCGGCGCCGTAGAGCACGGGTCGATAGGCAGACGGGTCAATGCCAGCGCCCTTCAGGAAGTACTCCCTGACACCCGCGGGTACGGTCGGCTTGGCCGATGGCGTTGCCGCCGGAGCCGCGGTCGGTGGTGGTGGGGCCGTTGCAGCTTGTGGCGATGCGAATCGCTGCAGCTCCTCGCGTCCCATGGGGCCACGCAGGTACGACAATGCCCACCGCGTCTCGAGCGCAACAGGACCCTGTTCGTGCACGTTGTGCATCAGGAACACCCGGCCCCGCAGCGTCGACAGCGCCTTTTCCATCGTCTGTCGATCGAGTCCGCCGGCGAGTCCCTCGAGACCGTCGAGCACGCGCGCCTTGTCGCGCTCGGTTTGCAGCTTGCCGAGAAACCACGTCCCGATGTTCGACAGCGCTTTGTAGTCGAGATCGACCGGGTTCTGAGTCGCGAGTGTGATGCCCACTCCATACCCACGCGCCTGCTTGAGCAGTGTGAGCAGCGGCGCTTTCGATGGCGGGTTGGCGACTGGGGGAAAGTAGCCAGCGACCTCGTCCATGTAGACCAGCGCACGCAGTGAGCTCGTGCCCGTTTGTCGTCGCGTCCACTGGAGCACAGCGTTCAAGACGAGCGAGACGACAAGCATTCGCTGCGGTTCGTCGAGGTGGGCGATGGAGACGATCGCGATGCGGGGACGCCCGTCGGGCGTGAAGAGCAACGAACTGGCCTGAAGTGGTTCACCCGAGCTCCAGAGCTCGAAGCCGGGTGCGGCGAGGACGCTGTTGAATTTCAGCGCGAGCTCCTGGCGATCGCGCGCCGGGTAAAACGTTTCGAGGTCGAGGACTCCGACGCGCTCGAAGGACGGACGTTGAATCTGTTGGACGAGCCACGCTAGATTCGTGTCGCCGTCGCCCTGACGGGTCTGCAGGATCGTGGATACCAACGCCAGGTCACGGCTGTGTGCCTGAACATCGGTCATGCCCACGAGACCAAGCAGCCCCGCTGCGGTCGCCGCGATCCGGCCTTGCGCATCTTCCGCGGTTTCGTGGCGCGATTGTCCGATCTGCCCAAGAATCGCGAGCGGGGTGGCTGCACGACTGCCCGGCGTATAGACGCGTACGTCGGCAGCCGCACGCAGCCTCGCGATGCGGCTCCCATCCTGATCCCACTCGGCCAGGCCGGCCTTCCAGCGCTTCGCGATGTCCGCTGCGTACGCGTCGACCGTCATCTGCTTGCGAGACGCCTCGCCTTCGTCCACCCACGGCGCGAAATCAGACGGCGCGAGATCGGGAAAGGTCAGGAGCAGATTGGTGAGATCTCCTTTGGGATCGATCGCGAGGACCGGCACGCCATCGATGGCGGCTTCTTCGAGGAGCGTGATGCCGAGACCGGTCTTGCCACTGCCCGTCATGCCGAGCACGACCGCGTGCGTGAGGAGATCCCTCGAGTCGTACAGGATCAAGTCCTCCAGCCGGGCGTTGGACGCGAGGTCGTAACGCTTGCCCAGATAGAAGAGGCCGAGTTTTTCGTAGTCAGCCGCCATGGGACCGCTGTGCGCCTCGTTGTTGAAATTCAGTACTCATTGTGCCCCGCATGCGGTCCCAGGCGCGCGAAGCGCGCCGGAAGATACTGCCCGCCAGCCGAGGGCTCTGCGGGATATCAAGAGTAGAGCCTTTGGCTGGCTCCATTATGCAAGCTGCTCGAGCAGATCGCAGGTTTCTTCGATGGCATTGCGCGCCCGGATTCGGTCCGACCACTTGCGGCAGCTGGCGGCCGTTCGACCGTCGTCCAACAGACCGCGCAATGTAGCTGCAACTCGGTCTCCGTCGAACTTGGAAGGGACGACCCATCGTCCGACACCAAGCCTTTTCAACCGCGTCGCATTATCCGGTTGATCGAATCCCATGGGCATCGTCAATTGTGGAACGCCTGCCGCGAGTCCCTGCGCGAGCGTGCCGATGCCGCCATGGCTGACGAGCGCTGCGCAACGCGGAAGCACATCCGAGAGCGGGACGAACGGCTCATGGTGGGCAGTCGGTGGAAGCTTCGGAAGATGCCCGGTGTATCGAGTCAGTAGCAGCGCCCGACGCCCGAGGCTCTCGGCTGCGTCGACTGCGGCTCTGAAAAATCGAGTCGCCGCCTGGTTCGCCGTGCCGGGCGTGAAAAGCACGGGCGGCGGTCCGTCATCGAGGAACCGCCTCAAGGAAGGCGCCAGCTCTGTGGGTCCGTGGTCATCGAACAGAGGGAATCCGGTCAGGCGCAACGAAGCCGGCCAGTCTGATTGCGGGACGCCGAACCAGTCCGGGAAGAGTCCGATGACCCGTTGCGGCGAATGGATCCAGTCGCGAAAGACGCGTGTGACCGGCGGAAGTCCAAGCTCGCGTCGCCACTCGTTCAGACCGGGCACAACCTTGGGATCGAGCATGAAGCGATCGATGGACCACCAGATGCTTCGTTTGAGCCATCGAGGCCAGCTCGAACCGTCGAGCCCAGGCGCATAGGCGGGTTGCGCGTAATCGGATCGGAAGATCGACGGCGCAAGATGGATCGTCGCCGCCGGGACGCGGTGTACCTCCTCGAAGACGCGCGTCGAGAAACTGAGCGAGTGTCCAACGAAGACGGTGCGGCCCGGCTCATGGAGCCTCTCGAGGCGCTCGTACGCGGCTCGCAATTTAGTGATGACCGATTCGAGCACCAACTGCAGCCCACGCCGCGGGTGCCAGATGTCCGGGTGTCTCGAGACCGCGTCGTACTCTTCGACAGAGGCGGTCTCGTCGAACACCAGCCCTGCCTTCCGCACGATGTCGGCGAACGGCCCCGCTGAGGAGACGATCACCTCATGTCCGCGAGCCTTGAGCGCGCGTCCGATGCCGACGAACGGATGGACATCTCCGCTCGAACCGACGGGGGTCATGACGAAACGCATCAGTGTAAAGTGAACCACATGACGCAGCTCAGCACGATCGGTCAGATTGCCACGGCGGTGAAAGATCTGGATCGCGCCGTGGCTTTCTACAGGGACACGCTCGGAATGCGGTTCCTCTTCCAGGTGCCGCCAGGTCTCGCGTTTTTCGATTGTGGAGGAGTTCGCCTGATGATCGAGGTGCCTCCGGACAAGGAGTTCGATCATCCTGGCTCGGTCCTCTACTTCAAAGTCACCGACATCGATGCGGCATACGGCGACCTGAGGGCACGCGGCGTCGACTTTCGCGACGCGCCGCATCTCATCGCGAAGATGCCGGATCATGAACTGTGGATGGCGTTCTTTCGAGATGGAGAGGGCAACACGCTCGCACTCATGCACGAAAAGCGGGGATAATTCCTAAGTGACGCGATTCGAAGCCCTGGACCCGGAAATCCGCGGGGTCCTCGGCAAGAAGGTCAGCGAGCTCGGGTTACGCGTTGAGGGGTCACCGGTCGAAGGCTACGTTCGGCAGCTATACAAGGAGCTCGATCGACGAGGTCTGAAGAAGTTTCGCCCGGTCTGCTACCTGACGGACGAGTGGGGATGTCCGGATCAGCAGCCAGTGCTCGGCATCCCGTTCTACCTGGCCGATCCGAAGCTGCAGACGATCGAGAAGGCGGCTCATGCGCTCGAGACCGATCGCCAGATCATGATGTACATGCGTCACGAGGCGGGGCACGTCTTCAACTACGCCTATCGCCTGTATACGACGCCGCAGTGGCGCGACCTGTTCGGCCCCTTCTTTCGTTCTTATCGCGACGAGTACCGTCCCATTCCCTTCAGCAAGCACTTCGTGCGTCACATCGAGGGCTGGTACGCGCAGAAGCATCCGGACGAGGACTTTGCCGAGACGTTTGCCGTGTGGCTGACGCCGCGGAGCCCGTGGCGGCGCCAGTACAAGGGATGGCCGGCCATGCGGAAGCTCCGGTACGTGGACCGCAACGCGCGCGCCCTTGCCGACACGGAGCCGATCGTCAAAACAGGAGAGGTCGATATCACGCCTGACGACATCAGTGTGACCGTCGAACAGTTCTACGAGCAGGCAGCGCAGGAGCAGCAGGCGCGCATCGATATTGCCCTCGACGCCCACCTCGGGCAGATCTTCCTGAGCCGCCGACGCAAGGAATCGCGCCCTGCGACCGATATTGTCAGTAAGTACCGGCCAGAACTGGTCGAAAAGATCACGTACTGGACGGGGGTCCGGCGCCCAATTGTCAGCGGATTGATCGATTCCATCTGCGCGACCTGCACGCGGATGAAGCTATGGGGAGAGGTGGGGGAGGAAGCCCGCTACCTCGTCGAAGTGACGGCACTGGCCACGACGCTGGCGATGAATTTCCTGACGCGAGGGCAGTTCGAGCAGCGATGAGCAAACTGAAGATCGTCGTTCTGTACGATCGGGTCCTTGTGGACGAAGCCGAGGAAGCGGCGACGCCTGACAAGTCGCCCGTGGTGCGCACGCTCGACAAGAAAGAGGTCGAGGAGGAAGTGGCCGAAGCCCTCACCAAGCTCGGTCACGAGCCGACGCTGCACGAGCTCGATGGGACGCCGAAGAGCCTCCTGGCGCTCGCGCGCCTCGAGTGCGATCTGATCTTCAATCTCACCGAGTCGTTTGCCGACGATGACACTGCCGATTTCAAGATCGCGGGCTTTCTGGAGCTGGTCGGAAAGAGGTACACGGGCTCAGGCACGCACGGCCTGATGCTGGCGCAGGACAAGGCGATCGCGAAGAAGATCTTTGCGTTTCACGGCATCCACACGCCGGTGTTCGCGAAATCGTTCCGTGGACGGCTGGACTTCTCGCACGACCTGCAGTTCCCGGTGATCGTGAAGCCAGCGCGCGAAGACGGCTCGATCGGCATCGAGTTCAGCGCCGTCGTGAGCTCGATCCGCGAGCTGATGGAGCGAATGGATTGGCTCCACGCCAACTTCAACTCGCCCGTGCTGATCGAGGAGTACATCGAAGGGCGCGAGATGTACGTCGGTGTCATCGGCAACGACAAGCCCGAAGCGCTGCCGGTCGTGGAACTCGATCTCTCCAAGCTCCCTGACGGCACTCCGCGTATCGCGGCTGCGGAAGTGAAGTGGGGCAAGGGAACCAAGGCCTATCGCGACACCAAGTCCGCTGTCGCCACCGACCTTCCCGAGGAGACAGTGACGGCGCTGCAGCAGACGGCCGTGGCTGCCTATCAGGCCCTCGAACTGCGGGACTACGGACGCGTGGACATGCGACTCCAGCCCGATGGCCGCGTGCACGTGATCGAGGTCAACCCGAATCCCTGGCTCAGCTCGAAAGCCGAATTCGCCATGGCTGCTCGCAAGTCCGGACGCAACTACCCGCAGCTGGTCGAAGAGATCGTCGACCTCGCCATGGCGCAGAGCCTAGTCAACTCCCAACTCCCAACTCCAGACTCTCCAACTCCAAACCAAGATCTTTGGGCGTTGGGAATTGGAATTTGGGAATTCTCAGGGTCGTATTTTCCCGTCCGTCGTCCACAGGTAGAGCGTTCGCGAAGTCCCGTTCACATCCCTGAACGTATCGACGACTTCCGGCTCCCAGTCGCCCATCGCGAAACTGTGCGAGACGATCCGGGAACCGCGGCGCAACTGTCGCGTGAGGATCGGACGAAGCTTCACGTTCGATGCCGACAGCAAATAGAGGGAAACGACTGTCGCATCCGACACATCGACTGTCATCGCGTCCTGGATCAGAAATTTCACGCGTCGCTCGACGCCAGCCGCCTTGGCGTTGGCTTCTGCCTGATTGATCAAGTTGGCGTCGATGTCGACGCCGACACCGCGCGCGCCGAACTTCTGCGCGGCGGTGATGACGATCCGCCCATCGCCGCATCCAAGGTCGTACACCACATCGCTCGGGCCGACCTTCGCGAGCGTGAGCATGCGCTCCACGACATCGGCTGGTGTCGGCACGTACGGCGCGAGGCTCCTGTTCTGTGCTGCGATCGACGATTGAAGCAGCAGCGCGATGGCCGTAAGCACAGCGGTAAGCAGGATTTCAGCCCTTCCGAACCGAATCACGGTCGGATTGTACTCTCGGGGAGACATCTGCTGACTCGATCGAGTCACCCTGCTCAAGTCCTGAAGTACGAACAATTTAGCCACGAGGGGCCGCGGGGCTCGCAGAGAAGTCAGCCGGCCAACGGGCATTTGTCGGGTCTGAAGTGCCGAAATAGGGTGTTTTTCGGGCATTTTCCGTTGATTCCGTTCGGGCGGGTGAGCTATACTTCTGGGTGCTGTTCCAAGCACTAGACCGCTACTATCAACCTTCCTGCAACGGGGGAAACGTGACATTCCAGCTTGGTGACAAGGTCATCTACCCGAATCATGGGCTCGGCATCGTCGAACGGGTTGAGGAAAAAACGATTCTCGGAACCACCTGCGGATTCTTTCATCTGCGTATCGTCTCAAATGACACGACGGTGCTCGTGCCCGTCGCCAACGTCGACAACGTGGGGTTACGCAAAGCCATTACGGATGAAGAAGTCGAGCGACTGTTCACCTTGCTGAGTGACGGGAAGATCGACAATCACCAGAACTGGAAGGGTCGATTCAAGGACAATTCCGACAAGATGCGCACCGGCTCCATCTACGACATGGCCGATGTGCTCAAGAGTCTGACGTTCCTCAGTAAGTCAAAGAGTCTCTCGTTCCGTGAGAAGCGGATGCTCGATCGCGCCAAGGCGCTCATCATCTCGGAAGTATCCGAGGTCATGCGCGAAAAGGCTCCCGATATCGAGTCGAGAGTCGACCGTGCGCTCGAGAAGTGCTTTGTGGTCAAGGCCCGCAACGTCGCCAGAGCGACGGCGCGCGCCAAGGTCGTGAAGCAGGTCAAGGCACCGCTGGTCGTGGCCACCGTTGCGGTCGCACGACGGGCCCGAGCTTCCTAGTTTCGCTTCGTCCCTAGCCTTCTTCGCCCGGACCACCGTCCGGGCGTTTTTTTGTACCGCCGAATCCCGTTTATCGTAGCCGCGTCGATGATAAATGCCGTCCGCTCGATCATTGCCTACTTCCTGATCGTCGTTTACATCGCCATCGCTGGTCCGGTGGCCCTCGTGATCGGCGGACTCTTTCGCTGGGAAGGTGGCCTGTATGCGCTGGGGCACGTCGGTGTCTGGCTTGCATTGACGCTCTCAGGCATCAGATACCGCGTCACCGGGTTCGAGCATGTGCCCTCGACGGCCGTCGTCTTCTGTTCGAACCACGAGAGCAACGTCGATCCGCCCGTCTTGTTCAGGGCGCTTCATCGCCGGCTTCGCGTCCTTTATAAGGCGGAACTCCGCCGCTTCCCGCTGATGGGCATTATTTTCGATGTTGGTGGATTCGTCGCGGTGGAACGAGGCGATCGCGAGAAGAGCCTTGCGGCGATCTCGCGCGGCGCGGCTTCGCTCAGATCGGGAAATTCATTCCTCATTTTTCCTGAAGGGACACGAAGCCGTACGGGTCAGCTGCTGCCTTTCAAGAAGGGCGGATTCATCATGGCGATCGAAGCACAAGTCCCCATTGTCCCGGTCGCAGTGCACGGTGGCCGCGACGCGATGCGGAAAGGCAGTGCGTTTGTGCAGCCGGTCATGGTGAGCGTCCACGTCGGCCCGCCCATCCCCACGGCCGGGTTGACCATGGCCGACCGCGACGCGCTCATTCGGGTCAGAACCCAATCCAGCCTTGCTGACCCCTCCCCCAACTATCCGCCATCCAGGCCCTGTTTGGAGTAGACTTCCTGTTGCCAGCCCGCCGTCGGGGTACCTGTGTCTCGACTCTGTCTTGTCTCCCTCTTCGTGCTGACGGCAGTCGTCCTGCAGGCACAGGACCAGCCGACGTTCCGAACCGGCGCGAACTACGTCCGCGTGGACATGTACGCGAGCGTCGATGGCAAGAGCATCGAGGATCTGACCGCTGAGGAAGTAGAAGTCCTCGAGGACGGAGTACCCCAGAAGCTCGAGGGCTTCGAGCATGTCCAGGTGCGACCCGCCGGACCGCAGGAATCCCGCCGCGAGCCCAACACGGTCGAGCAGAGTCGCCAGATGGCCGCTGAGGGGCGCGCCAGGGTGTTCGTGATCTTCCTGGACACCTATCACACCACCATCGAAGGCTCGTCCAACATGCGGCTGCCGCTCATCAAGTTCCTCGATCGTTCGTTGGGACCGGATGACATGGTCGCGCTCATGACTCCCGAAATGGGGGCGAGTGACATCACGCTGGGCCGCAAGACCACGGTGATCTCCAACATCATGCAGGCGCAATGGATGTGGGGACGAAAGGGTCGGCTCGTGGACGATGACCCGAAGGAAGAGTCGTACCAGCAGTGCTACGGTATGGGTCGTCTGGTGGACGAGATGAAAGCGCGCCGGCGGGAGAAGCTGACGCTCGATGCGCTCTCAGATCTGATGGTGCACCTGGGTGGCATCCGTGAGGAGCGCAAGGCGCTGGTCGTCGTGACTGAAGGCTGGCAGCTGTTCCGGTCTAACCCGAATCTGACGGCTGGAGACGACGCAGCCAATCGCGTACGGCCTGAAGACATTCTGAAACGGTCGCCACGTCCGGCGCCAGCCGACAGCGGGACGAGCACGGGCGGCACAAATGACCGCGTGGAGTGCGAAGCCGATCGCACTGCGCTCGCCGCTCTCGATCACACGCAGCGGCTTCGGGAGATCACCGAGGACGCGAATCGAGGCAACGTGACGTTCTACCCGGTCTACGCGAGAGGCCTCGTGGCGTTCGATGCTCCGATTGGTCCGGAGAAGCCGCCGTCGATTCGTGAAGACCAGGCAAACCTGCGCGTCAAGCAGGACGGTATTCGCTTTCTGGCGGACAACACCGACGGCACCGCGATCATCAACACGAACAACGTCGACGGGATGCTCCAGCGCATCGTCGACGACCTTTCGTCGTATTACCTCTTCGGGTACTACTCGACGAATACGAAGCTGGACGGTCGGTTCCGGAATATCACTGTTCGAGTGAAGCGGTCCGGGGCGAAGGTGCGTGCCCGGCGTGGCTACCGAGGGCGAACGGCTGACGAGCTGATTAGCGGTGCGGCCGGTGCTGCGGCTACGGAAGCGTCGGCCACCGTCAGCACCGCGCTCACGCCGGTCGTTGGTTTCAATGCGCGTTCGCAGTTTCGCATCCGCACATCGTCCTGGGGGCACACAGCGACCGGGAGCGATGCTGCCGGAGGTGCCTTCTGGGTCGTGGGAGAACTCGACTACCGGACGAGGCGCGAGTTGGCCTGGACGGCGACGGCGAAGGCGGATGTCGTCATCCTTGCTTCCGATGGCAGCGAGGTGATGTCGCGAACGATAGACGTGAAGACTGATGATGGTCCTTTCGGCTTCGCCGTCCCAGACTCAGGAGGCCTGCCTGCTGGCGAGTACGCTGTTCGCGTGCGCCTCACGTCTACAGCTGACAGTTCCCTCGCGTTGAGTGATACCGCGAGGGTCGTCCTCAGCCCGAACATGGCGCTCGGCGAGGCGGTGATGTGGCGTCGCGGGCCTACGACTGGACTTCAGCACAGGCGCACGGCCGATCCTCGCTTCCAGCGGAGCGATCGATTGCGATTTGAATACGCCACCACGCTGTCCGAGCCCGTGAAGGCACGTCTGGTGGATCGCAACGGCAATCCCCTCAGTGTCCCTGTGCAGACGATGGAACGTCCGGATGCGTCTGGAGCTTTCCGTTGGATCGTCGTTGATGCGACGCTGGCTCCCTTTGCGCCAGGCGACTATGGGGTTGAAGTGACGCAGGGATCCGCGAAGCAGGTCACCGGGTTTCGCATTGTTCCTTAGGGCTTATCAAATCCTCGAACGGCCGGCTTCCCCGGTGAGCACCGCGCTATTTCGTCGGCACGAGCCGCTTCAGTTCCTCGACCCAGTGCTGCACGACGATGATGCTCGCAGGCGCGGCGGTCCCGTCGGCGCCGCCCTCCTTGACCATCAGGAACCGCTGGCCGTCGGGGGCAGCGTCGTACGTGCGACCGGTTGTCACCCCGGGAGCCGTGTCGTAGCCTTCCTTGACGAGCAGCGTCGGCGTCGTCGCTGCCCATGATGGGCCGGGCGCCACACCCACCCGCATGAGCGCGCCCGTCAGGGAGACGTAAACCAGCTCCTCCCCACCCCGCGTCCAGAGCGGCCGCGTGCCGCCGGTGGTGGTCACCTGCCATTGCCCGCTGTTCACCTCGGGAACGGCCGCACCCAAATCTCAAACCGGCCCGAGTCATTCGCCTGGTAGGCGAGCCAGCGGCCGGTGGGCGAGACAACGCCGTTCCGCTCGTCGAACGAGGACTGCACGAGCGGTGTGACTCGGCGCGTCCCGTCCAATGTGAGCTGCATCACGTCCTCCCCTGTTTTCGGGACGCTCTCGCTGAAGATGAGGAGGCGACCGTCGGGCGACACCGCCGAGGCGTTCTGCTGGTTGGGACTCTCTGTCAGGCGCTCGACCGTGCCGGTGCCGTCCGTCACCTCCCAGAAAAGATTGCGGATACCGGCCCGTTGCGAGCTGAAGATCATGCGGCGGCTGTCGGGCGTCCACACGCCGTACAAATCTTGGGCAGGGTCGAAGGTGGCGCGGGTGAGCGTCGTGCGGCCCAGATCCCAGACCCAGAGATCCAGATCCAGATCGTGCACACCGCGATGCGTGTGCCATCGGGTGACAGCCGCGGAAAGCCAAACGCACGCGGTTCGGCCGGGATCGGCGTCTCGTGTCCCAGCCGATCGACCCACACCAGCGTGCGCGATGCCCCCGCTGCGCCGGCCCCAGACACGTAGGCCAGTGTGCCGTCGACCGCTCCACCGCGGCGTCCGCGCCACTGAAGCTCATGGCCACGGGGCCATCGATGACCGGCACCGGCTTCCCGCGGAGGCTCAGACTGGCGAGGTCGAACGGCGCTGCCCACAGGGTGCCGGCCGACGCGTAGACGAGATAGCCGCCTTCGTGCTCGGCACGCGTCGGCGCGCCAGGCCCGCTCGGCACGTAGTGCGCGCCACTGCCGCCCCGCACGAGCACCGTGCGCGTCCCCGTCTGGAGATCCAGCATGGCCACTTGCCCGCCGCGGCCCGGGGCCTCGATCGTGAACAGCACGGCGCGACCGCCGGGCAGCATCTCGGGCCGAAGATGATCCCCATCGCCTTGCGCGCGATCGGGCCACGTGAGCACCGTCGTCGGCCCGCCCTTCGCCGCGACTCGCTGCAGGCCGGTCGTGAGGTTGTTGGTCGAGAAGATGATCGTGTCATCCGGTGCCCAGGTCGCACCGCCGGGACGGTTGCCGTCGAGCGTCGCCAGCGTCACCGCTGGCCCCCCGGTCACCGCCACCTTCTTCAACGCGGTACCGTCCGCAAACCCGATCCATTGTCCATCGGGGGAGAGGAATGGCCCGCGCGGCGCGCCGGTGAACACAGCCACCGGCTCGAGGGCGTCGAGCGCGCGGACAAAAAGCTGCGTGCCATTGTTGCCCACATAGACGAGACGGGAGCCGTCGCGCGAAATCGCCAGGGCGCCGCCGTCGCCGCCGAGGGTCAGCGCGGCGGCACCCCGGGGCGTGACCTGTAGGCGCGAAACACGAAGCGGCGCCGGTTCAGCCCGACGCAAGGCGAACCACGTGAGCGTCGTCGAGACGGCGGCGACCGCCAGCGCGCCGGCCGTGAGTGCCGCGATGCGCCGCCAGGCGGCAGGCCGAGCCACACCCACCGGCGCGTCGGCCCGCGGCACAGCCGTCTCGAACGCGCCCTCCAGCGCCAGCCGGACGTCGCCGATGGCCTGCACCCGCTGTCTGGGATCTTTCTGCAGGCAGCGTCTAAGGTATGTGCGCAGCGCGGGCGACAGCGTAGCCGGCAGCCTAGCCCAGTCCGGCTCACGCTCGATGACGCGCGCCAGCGTTTCCGAGACACCCTGCCCGTCGAACGCCCGCTGCCCCGTGAGCATCTCGTAGAGCATGCAGCCGAACGCCCAGATGTCGGCGCGGTTGTCCACCGGCTTGCCGCGCGCCTGCTCCGGGCTCATATAGGCGGCCGTGCCAAGGATCATCCCGGCCTGGGTCATCGCGGGTGTGGTGATGGTTGGGGACTGCGAGACGCTCGGTGATGCGACGCCCGTCGGCTCCATCGCCTTCGCCAGGCCGAAGTCCAGCACCTTCACTGTGCCGTCCGGTCGCACCTTGATGTTCGCCGGCTTCAAGTCGCGATGGATGATGCCTTGCTCGTGCGCCGATTCCAGCGCGTCAGCCATCTGCTTCGCGATGGGTAGCGCCTCGGCGACCGGGATCGCCCCGCGCGCGATGCGCTGTGCGAGGTCCTCGCCCTCAACGAGTTCCATCACGAGCGCGCGGACGTCGTTGGATTCTTCGAGACCGTGGATGTGGGCGATGTTCGGGTGGTTCAACGAGGCCAGGGTCTTGGCCTCGCGCTGAAACCGCGCGATCCGCTCCGTGTCGGCGGCGAACGCCTCGGGCAGGATCTTGATCGCGACGGCGCGATCCAGCTTTGTGTCCCGCGCGCGGTAGACTTCACCCATGCCACCGGCGCCGAGCGCAGACAGGATCTCGTACGGGCCGAGGCGTGTGCCGGCGGATAGGGGCATGGGGCGACGCTGATTCTAGCGGCCCGCTCCTCTGACGACAAAGGGAGAAAGGGCTCACGCGCTAATCCCAACTCCCAAAAACAGTAATCAGTTTGGAGATTGGGAGTTGGTAGTTGGAAGTTGACGGTTATCCGCCGACAGAGAAGGTCACCGTCCAGGGCTTGATAGGTGCGCCATCGAATCCCTTGAGCCCGTCGAGCAGCTCCACTTTGACCGTTCGAAATGGTTGGAGCGGCTTCGCGAACGTGATCAGAATCGCGCGGTTGGCTGCGTCATACGCCGACTTGAAATCGACCGCGCCTTCCACCCCGACATAGCTCACCCGGATGTTGCCGGCAATCGAGCTCTCGGTCAGTCCGCGCGAAAACTGCACGCGAACAGGCGATGACCCGGTGACGTCGGTCTCTCCATCCGTCGGCGAGTTGAACACTACCTCGATCGGCGCCAGAGGAACGGGCGGAGTGCTCGGCTCGTCCGACGCGACCACTTGAGGTGCTTTCGTTAGAGACACGCGAGTGGCTTTCAAGCTGACCAGCCCCTTCTCGCGTACCACCGTGCCCGTCACCTCGAGCCAGCGATCGGTGTCGACTCTGCGATTGACGTCGAGGTCGAATCCTTGTCCGCGCGGCCGCACGTCGGTGACCCACAGCGCACCTTCAGTGCCGCGAAGGACGAAGTCGTATTTGCTCTTGCCGGGCGCGCCTGGCAGGTCGCCGTAGAGATTGCGTCCGCGAAAGTTGCCGGCGATGGTGACTGTCTGCCCGTCGTATCGCCACGGTTCGATCGCGATCGACTTGACCGTGGCCCCTGCGACCACTTGCGTCTCAGACGTCCCGCTGATGCGAACGATTAACTCTTCGCCCGGTTTTGGCCACTTATCCGGGTCGCGACCGTCATTGAAGGCTGCCAGCGCGAGGATCGCCCGCCTCGAGGCGTCCAACGTCCAGGAAGAGGCCGCGTGCATCGACGACGCCGTTCGGCGTATTGACACCATTGTCGAGGAACACGCGCACTTCGTGCTCGTCGGCGCGGAGAAACATCCTCGTGCCTTCGGTCGGCTAGTTCGCCGCGTACGAGCACGTTTTGGAGGTGATAGAAGCCGGGATACTGCCGGAGTGCGTCGACCGTGGTCAGACGACGGACGTTCGTCTGGGCGTCAGAGACGGTGACCAGAAGAAGTGCTAGAAAGAGGACTCGGATAATCCGCCGAACCACTCCTTCATTCTACTTTGCGCATCGCCATCCGGGAGACGATTACTGCCAGCGCTACGAACAGAAGCGAGCTGGCGATCTGGCCGACCGCAGTCTCACCGTGCAGGGCCGGAATGAGGTTCCCGACCGACTGGAACGGTTCGATCGAGCCTGTTCCAACAAGGATCGCGAAGAGGATGCCGGCGATCGAGCCGCCAGCGATCAGTCCTGAGCTGAAGAGCGTTCCCGCGCTCACTTCAGACTCCTGTGCGACGCCGGTCTTCTGCTCGACCCACCACCGCACGAGACCACCCGCGAAAATCGGTGCAGTCGTTGCGATGGGCAGATAGGAGCCCACGGCGAACGACAGCGAGTGGATGCCGCACAACTCGAGCGTGACGGAGACGAAAACGCCGACCAGCACCAGGCCCCATGGCAGGTTCTGATTCAGCAGCCCTCGGATGATCGTCGACATCAGCGTCGCCTGCGGCGCAGGCAACATCCGCCGAGCCGATCCCGAACACCTGATGCATGTAAATCGTCGTCATGCGCGATCACCGATGCCGAGACGAGCACGCCGATGATGAGACCCATCTGCTGATAGAAGGGCGTCGCGCCTACGAGGTAGCCCGTCTTCAAATCCTGCGAGGTGTTTCCGGCGTTTGCGGCGGCGATACAGACGATGGCTCCGACGGAGAGCGCGATTGGCGCGTAGGCGTCACCCGTCCAACCGAGAGCGACGAACAACAGACAGGTCAGGATCAGTGTGGCGATCGTCATCCCTGAGATCGGATTCGACGATGACCCGATCAAGCCGGTGATGCGTGACGAGACCGTTGCGAAGAAGAATCCGAAGATGAGGATGAGCACCGCGGCCATGACGTTGCCCTGACTCGGCAGCCCCGGCATGACCGTGAGGAAGACTGCCAGGAGCAGAGACCCGCCGAGCACGATGGCCATAGGAACGTCGCGCTCGGTTCGCGCCTGTGAGCCCTGGCCGACACCGGCTGACAGATCCTTCAAGCTTCCTCGCGCCGACGACACGATCGTCGGGATCGTGCGTGCCAATGTGATGAGGCCTGAGGCAAGCACAGCCCCCGCGCCGATGTAACGAATGTAGGCGCTCCACAGTTGGCCGGGGCTCATCTCGGAAATCAGAAACGGCCGGCCAGTCGCCGGGTTGTTCGCGAAGTTCGGATGAATCGGCGGGAACGGCTCGGTGATGAAGCTTCCGAGGATCGAGAGCAGCGGGAGAAAGACGAGCCACGAGAGCACGCCGCCGGCGAACATCGTTCCCGCGATACGCGGCCCGATGACGTAGCCGACACCCAGATATTCTGGCGAGAGGTCGACGTTCAACGTGGCGTTCGGGAACTGGCTGGCACGTGCAGTGGAGTAGCCGATCTCCGTGCGAAACAGGTTGAAGATCCACGAGAGCGACTTCCACAGCGCGCCAACGCCGAGTCCGCCAAAAACCATCGAGGCCAGTTTGCCGCCGCGTTCACCAGCGACCAGGACTTCGGCGCACGCCGTGCCCTCGGGATAGGGAAGCACGCCGTGTTCTTTGACGATCAGCGCACGGCGCAGAGGCACCATCATCAGCACGCCCAGGATGCCGCCCGCAAAGGTCAGCATCGTGATCTGGACGTAGTTGAAATAGCTGGGGCCGTTGGGCGTCAGGAAGATGAGAGCGGGAATGGTGAAGACGACGCCACCGGCGAGCGATTCGCCTGCCGATCCGATCGTTTGAACGATGTTGTTCTCGAGGATGGACGAACCGCCAAGCTTCTTCAGTACCGAGATTGCGAGCACCGCGATCGGAATCGACGCGCCGACCGTGAGCCCGGCGCGCAATCCCAGATAGACCGTGGACGCTCCGAACAGCAACCCGAAGAGTGCGCCCAGGATCACCGCTTTGACCGTGAACTCCGGCAGCGAACGAGAGGCCGGGACATACGGTTGGAACGCGCTCGAATCGCGTGTTTCTGGTCGATTCACGGGGCCATGTGCCATGGCGCGTGATGGTAGCATTGAACCTTGTGAATCGGTTGAACAAGCGCAGGCAGACACCCGAACAGGTCTCGGAACTCACGACAAATCGCTTGTCGGTGTACCTCAGGTGCCTCAACGAACTGGATGCGGCCGGAGTGCAGTCGATCTCTTCTCAGTCGCTGGCCGAACGCTATCAACTCAACGCCGCACAGATTCGCAAGGACCTGGCGTACTTCGGTGAGTTCGGCGTTCGCGGTGTCGGCTACTACGTCAAGGATCTGCGCCGGCATCTCCGGCAGATTCTCGGCCTCGATCGACACCTGCGTGTCGCAATCATGGGCGCCGGTAATCTCGGTCTCGCACTCGCCGACTACCCCGGATTCCGTCAGGAAGGATTCGAGATCGCGGCGCTCTTCGACGCCGCCAACGAAAAGATCGGCCACGAGTCGCGAAGCGGCGTGCCGATCTACGACATCAAGGAACTCAAGCGGATCGTTCGTCGCGAGCGTCTCGACATTGCCGTCATCGCCGTTCCGGCTCCGCACGCACAACCCGTTGTCGAGCAGGTCATCGCGGCGGGGATCAAGGCCATCCTCAACTTCTCGCCTGGCGCATTGAAGGTTCCGCAGGATGTCAAGCTCAAGAGCGTCGATCTGACTGTCTCGCTCGAGAGCCTCTCTTTCTATCTCGCGCAAGGAGACCAATAGCGTGGCGAAGCTCTCGCATCTCGATGCGAAGGGAAAGGCGCGAATGGTTGACGTCGGCGACAAGCCGGTGACCGCTCGTGAAGCCCTGGCTCGCGGCGAGATCACGATGAGTGCGACTGCGCTTCGCCTTATTCGGAAGGGAGCGCTTGCGAAGGGCGACCCGCTTCAGGTTGCCCGGCTGGCGGGCATCATGGCTGCGAAGAAGACCGCAGAATTGATTCCGCTGTGTCATCCGCTGCCGCTGACTCACGTGCGCGTGGAACTGATGCCGATCCGTCACGGGTATCGCATCGAGGCGCGTGTACGGACGACGAGCCAGACCGGGGTGGAGATGGAAGCACTGACCGCGGTCGCCGTCGCCGCGCTCACCATCTACGACATGGCCAAGGCAGTGGACAAAGGAATGGTCATCGGCGACATCTGCCTGATCGAGAAGAAGGGTGGTCGCTCCGGTCACTATCGGCGAAAGAGCACGCGGGCCTGATCGGATGCATGGCCAGCCCGTCAGCGAACCGCACACGCACGTTCACTACTATCGCCTCGCGTTCATTCTGGGCGCGCTGACGGCAATCGGTCCGCTGGCAATCGACATGTATCTGCCGGCGCTGCCGACCATCGCGCGCGAGTTCGAGACCGCTGCGAGCGTTGTCCAGTCCAGCCTGCCCGCATACTTCATCGGCATCGCGATCGGCCAGGCATTCTACGGGCCGCTCTCCGATCGGCTGGGCCGCAAGCCGATCCTGTACCTGGGACTGGTGCTCTTCATGGTCTCGTCGATCGGATGTGCGCGAGCAGAGAGCGTCAACGAGCTGATCGCGTTCCGCTTTCTTCAGGCGCTCGGCGGTTGCGCACCCATCGTGATCCCGCGGGCGATCGTGCGCGATCACTTCGACCAGTCGGGTTCGGTCCGGATGCTGTCGGTGCTGATGCTCGTCATGGGGTTGGCCCCCATCCTTGCTCCGCTCATCGGTGGTCAATTGCTCGTGCACTTCGGTTGGCGAGCGGTCTTCTGGCTCCTGACTGCATACGCCGCAACGTGGGTCACGGTAGTGGCGATTCTTTCTCCCCGAAAGCCTGCCCTCGGCCCGTCGCCTCCGACATCCAATCAACGACGTCCTTCAGGTCTATTGGCGCCTGGCTCGAGACCGCCGGTTCATGGGGCACGCACTGTCAGGGGCGTGTATCTTCGCCGGACTGCTTGCCTACATCTCGGGATCCCCTGTTGTCTTCATCGAGTTGTTCGATGTGCCGCCCGAGCGCTACGGCGTGTACTTCGGCATCAACGCGCTCGGAATCATCGCCGCCTCACAGATCAATCGCTGGCTCGTCGGTCGAGTCGAGACGCACCGCATTGTCAGCATCGTGCTCGTTGTGGCGATGACGGCGGGGGCGTTTCTCGTCCTCGATGCGTACAGCGGTTTTGGGGGATTCCCGGGCATCCTTGTTCCGCTCTTCTTCTACATTGCCTGCCACGGCTTCGTGCTACCGAACACGACGGCTCTCGCCATGGCGCCTCACGGGAGAGTCGCGGGCAGTGCGTCGGCACTCCTGGGCACGTTTCAATTCGTTGGTGGCGCGATTGCCGGCAGCCTGGTGGGCGCGTTCGCCAATGGCACACCAGTCCCGATGGCGGCTGTCGTCGCCGGCTGTGGCGCGACCGCGTTTCTGGCGAACCGGCTCGTGACTACCTGACCCGCGAGCCTAGACGGTCTGCAGGTAAGCAATCATCAGCGTGACCGTCAGTGGGCTCAGAAGCGTCGAGACAAACACCACGCTCGTCACGAAGTCAGGAACGACGTCGAATTCCACGGCGAGAATCGTCGTGATGACGGCCGTCGGCATCGAGGTCTGAAGCACGCCGGCCTGCAACGCGGCGCCCTGAAGTCCGACGAGATGCGCGATGCCGAGCGCGGCAAGCGGCGTGAGGATCAGCGAGACAAGTACCGCCGCTGCGACCACTCCGGGGCGTTCCGGCCGTGACGCCCGCTCGAGCTGCATCCCGAGCACGAGAATCATCATCGGCACCGCAGCTTCGCTGAGAAGGGTGATCGGCGCGATGACGGCGCCTGGAAGGTGGATCCCGAGGCTGAGCGTCAACGCCGCCGCCATCGCGCCGTACACCGCAGGCACGCGCGCGATGCCGACGATCGCGTCGCGCAGACTTCGTCGTCCGCTCGCAGCCAGCAGGACGCCGCCCGTGTAGCTGAAGATCGAGCTTGCGACGAAGTAGACGCTGGCGAATGTCAGCGCCTCGCGGCCGAAGGCGAGGAGCGTCACCGGCAGCCCGTAGTTGCCGGAGTTCGAGCAGACCACGACAAGCATGAATGCGCTGAGCGCGCGGCGATCGAGTCGAAACGGAATTGCGGCGATGCGCGCCATCGTGGCCGCAGAGATCGCGACGAGAAGGTAAAACAGCGTCATCCGGCCGAACCTGACTGCTCTCCGCCGTCGAGTTCGCCAGCGTGTTGAAGACCAACGCCGGTGCAAGCGCGTGAAAGGTCAGGCGCGAGACGGTCTGGACCTGGACGCCTGCATAGCGCGCCAGCAGAAACCCCACACCGGCGATGGCGAATACCGGCAGGAGATCGGACACGAAGATCGAGAGGAGGAGCTGTGCGGCACTGATCACGCAAGACAGAATCATATGCGGTGACTGGTATACTTCCGCACCCGCGGCGGCCGGCGCCACGGCCGATGTCATAGAGGAACAAGACCTGATGAAGACGGTTGATGTCGGCGCGGCGATTGATGAAGGACGGTGGACGGGATATCAGAAGCTCCTGATCGTCGGGACCGCGCTCACCATCATCCTCGACGGCGTCGACAACCAGCTGCTCCCCAACGCTGTGCCCGATTGATGCCCGGAATGGGGACGGCAGCGCGCGCGACTTCATCAACGCGCTCGCGACCGGGCCGTTCGGCATGATGATCGGCGGGCTGATCGGCGGCATGCTTGGCGATCGCTACGGCCGTCGCACGGCGCTGCTCGGCAGCGTGCTGGCGTTTGCCGTCCTCACGCTGGCGATTGCCTTCGTCAACTCGATCGAGATGCTCGGCGACGCTGCGCTTCCTCGCCGGCATCGGCCTCGGCGGCGCCATGCCCAACGCCGCGACGCTCGCCTCCGAATACGTTCCGCGTCGTCAGCGTCCGTTCGCGGTGACGCTGACCATCGTCTGCATTCCGCTCGGCGGCGCCATTGCCGGCGAGCTCGCTGGCCACGCGTGATTCCGGCCTACGGCTGGCGCGTGCTCTTCATCGTCGGCGGCGTCATCCCGATCGTGCTGGCGTTGGTGCTCTGGAAGGTCCTGCCCGAGTCGCCGCGGTATCTGGCGAAGCCGCCGCGAGCGCTGGCCCGAGCTGACTCAGGACGATGCGTCGGATGGGCCACGACATGCCGGCCGACGCGACTACATCGAAGGCTGCCGCGGCAGCTGGCACCGCGCCAGTGAAGTCGACCTCGATCGGCAGCCTGTTCAGCCGACGCTTCGTGCGCGACACGCTGGCGCTCTGCGCGTCGTTCTTCTTCTGCCTGATGGTCAACTACGTCGTCATCCAGCTCCTGCCGTCGATGTTGCCGCGACGACGGGGAGTTCACGCAGCCGGCGGCCAGCCGGCGCGCTGGCGATGGTCGAACTATCGGCGGCGTCGCCGGCGCCGATCCTCGGGGCGCTGGTCATCCAGCGGTCTGGGATCGCGCGTCACGATGCTGGGCATGTCGGCGGCGGCGATGGTCTGCTCGATGATCATGGCGGGGACGCGACTCGATCCGACCGACACGGTGTCGCCTCATGGTGATGTTGCTCCTCACCGGCGGGCTGCTCAACGCGGTGCAGACCACGATGTACGCGCTGGCTGCGCACGTGTATCCGACCGAGATTCGCAGCACGGGTGTTGGTTTTGCCGTCGCGTTCGGTCGCATCGGCAACGTGCTTGCCGGGTACGTCGGCGCCTACGCCCTCGATCAAGGCGGGCCGCCCGGCTACTTCACGTCCTGGCTGATTCTGATGGGCATTGTGTTCCTGTCGCTGCCGCGGTGCGCCGCCATGTGCCGCGAACGACGGGTGTTCCCGTTGGCGCTCCTGCGGGCGCGCACTGATATTCCAGCCGCGTCTTGGCGTCGAACCTGTCAGGCCGGACATAATAAAAGGCTTGGCCACGCTCGCGTACCGAGCGTCGGCTTCAGCGACCGCGAACGAGTAGAGGAGCAACAGGAAATATGAGTCAGCAAAGCTTGGAGCAGGTGCTACAGGGCAAGAATCCGGTTGATCTCCTGCGGAACTCGCAAATCGGGGCCTACGTGTACCCGGTGGTGCCGTCCGAGTACACCAACTGGCGCGACGAGCAGCGAGCCTGGCGTGAGACGGCGGTCCTCTTCGACCAGTCGCACCACATGGCGGAACTTCTCGTCACCGGCCCCGACGCGAAGAAGATGCTCTCGTCTCTCGCGACCAACAGCTTTGCGAATTTCCCGCCCGACAGGGCCAAGCAGTTCGCACCGTGCAGCTATGACGGCTACGTCATCGGCGACGTGATCATGTTCCACCACGCCGAGAACGAGTTCAATCTCGTGGGTCGCGCGCCGACGGTGAACTGGGTGCAGTTCCACGCGGAGACCGGCGGCTGGAAGGTCGAGATCGTGCGTGACGATCGTTCGCCCTCGATCACCGGCGGCAAGGCGGTCATTCGGCGGCACTATCGCTTCCAGGTCCAGGGCCCGAACGCGGCGCAGGATTCTCGAGCGTCTCAACGGCGGCCCGATCCCCGACGTGAAGTTCTTCCATCTGGACGCGATCAACATCAAGGGCCGGAAGGTCCGTGCGTTGAGGCACGGCATGGCCGGTGCTCCTGGCCTCGAGGTCTGGGGCCCGTACGAGCAGATGGAAGAGATCCGCGCGGCGATCGTCGAGGCCGGCAAGGACTTCGGCCTGGTTCAGGTCGGCGCCCGTGCGTACGCCACCAACACGCTCGAGTCAGGCTGGATTCCGTCGCCGCTTCCTGCGGTCTACACCGGCGAGAAGATGAAGAAGTACCGCGAGTGGCTGCCGGCCAATGGCTACGAAGCCACCGGCTCGCTGGGCGGCAGCTACGTCTCGAACAACATCGAGGACTACTACGTCACGCCGTACGAGATGGGCTACGGATCGTTCGTCAAGTTCGACCACGACTTCATCGGCCGCGAAGCGCTCGAGAAGAAGTCCAAGGAGCCGCATCGCAAGAAGGTGACCTTCGTGTGGAACGGCGACGATGTGACGAAGGTTGTCGCGTCGCAGTTCACGCCCGGCGCCGAGCGCTACAAGTACATCGACCTGCCGTTGTCCAACTACGCGTCATCCTCGTACGACAAGGTCATGAAGGGCGGAAAGGTCGTCGGTCTCTCGATGTTCAGCGGCATCAGCTACAACGAGCAGACGATGCTGTCGCTGGGCATCGTCGATCCCGACATCAAGGTCGGCGACCAGCTGACGCTCGTGTGGGGCGAAGAGAACGGCGGCTCGAAGAAGACGACCGTCGAGCGCCACAAGCAGACTGAGATCCGCGTCACCGTCGGCACCGTTCCCTACGGCCAGATGGCGCGGGAGACCTATCGGCCGAAGTAACCGGTCTCGGGATCCGGGACGTAGCTCGCGGTTCGAAATCAGGTTTCGAATCTCGAGCCTGACACCCTGCGCCTGAGCTGTCCCGAGTCTCGAATCCCGAGTCCCGGATCCCGGCCGCGGCGGCGGCTCAATATGAATGACGACGTCCACGAGCTGTGGGAACTTCGTCATCAACCGATCCTTCACGACGTGCGACGTCGCATGCGCATGCTCGAGCGACATGTTCCCGTCCAGCCACAGATGCAGATCGAGAAACGCGTAGTCGGCTGAGCCGCGCGTTCGAATCTTCTCGCAGCCGAGCACTTCAGGCACTGACTGCACGACCTCACGCACCTGCCCTTCCGGCAGGACGATCTCGTCCGCCAGAATTCGCGACGCCTCCTGCGCGATGCTCCAGCAGGCGTGGCCGATGAAGCCTGCAACGAGCAGCGCGGCCATCGGGTCGAGCAGGGGATAGCCCCACCAGACGCCCATAAGCGCGCCGAGCACCGCTCCAGTCGTCAGCACATCACTTCGTGTGTGCTTGGCGTCGGCGCGCAGGACTTCGCTCTTCAGCCGTCGCCCTTCGCGCATCTCGTACGCGACCACCCACACGTTGACGACAAGGGTCAGGGCCATCAGGGCAATGCCCTCGGGAAACACGCGAGGCGTGCCGCCGTTGACGAACCGATCGGCGGCAGCCGTCAGCACTTCTACCAGCACGACGACGAGGAAGACGAGGATGCAGAGCGAGGCCATCGTCTCGTACTTGCGATGGCCGTACGGATGCTCAGCGTCCGGAGGCTGCCGTGCGACGGAGACGCCGACCAGCGCAACGACGTTCGACGCTGAATCGGTGAGCGAGTGAAAGCCGTCCGACACGATCGAGACGGCACCTGTGTAGTAACCCAGGAGGATCTTCGCCAGCGCGACGGCGAGATTCAGGAAGAGTACGCGATAGAGGACTCGGTTGACTTCGGTGTATCGGTCGGTCACATGTAATTCAAAATGCAAAATTCAAAATGCAAAAAGGCAGGGAACCAGTTTGCATTCTGCACTTTGCATCTTGCATCACGTGAGCGTCAGAAGACCCGCGCGTTCGGAATCGGCCACCAGCGCAGCTGCACGCGGCCGATGATGTACTTCTTCGGCACCATGCCCCAGTGCCGGCTGTCGGAGCTGTTGTTGCGATGGTCGCCCATCACGAAGTAATAGCCGTCGTCGATACGCTTCGGACCGAAGTCGTCGTGGCTGCGATACTCGGGCGGCACGAAGTCGTCCGGCAGCGGCACGTCGTTCACGTACACGCGACCGTCAACGATCCGAACCTCGTCGCCTTCTTCCGCAATGACCCGTTTGACGAATGATTTATCCGGATTGAGCGGGTAGTAGAGCATGACGATATCGCCTCGCCGCGGTGCGCCCATCCGATAGGCGAACTTGTTGACGATGAGGCGGTCTTGATCGGCGAGCGTGGGCGCCATGCTCTGGCCTTCCACACGCGCGACCTGGAATCCGAACGTGACGATCAACGTGGCGTAGACGGCGGCCGAGAAGAGGGTCTTGAACCACGCGACGAGCTCGTCCTTCCACACGCTGAGGCGCTGTGACAGCGCGTCGGCAGGCGGATCTTCGACCTCGAGGTGCAGTGCGGCAACGCGTCGCGCCGGTCGATCGGCATGGCGATACCGGGCTCGATCGGGTACGCACTACAGCTTCAGATACTCCCGGAGTCGCTTGGTCTGGGTGCGGCTCACCGGTATCTCCGTGCCCTTCGCGTCTTTCATCCGAAGGATATAGTTCCTGCTGAACCAAGGGACGATCTCCTTGATCTTGTTGATGTTCACCAGATGCGACCGGTGGACGCGCCAGAAAATGTCCGGATCCAGCCGCGCCTGCAGGTCGTCCAGGGTCCGGTAGTTGGACGTACCCGCTACCTGCCCTGTAACTATGTTAATCGAGTCGTCCGCCAGGGAGGCATAGATGATTTCCTCGGCCTGGACGAGCATGAAGCGCTCTCCGACCCGAATAGCCACCTGATCTCGCCGGATTTGGCGTCCGGCCATCATTTTGACGATCTTCTCGAGTTGGTCGTTCACGGGATGGGGCCGGCCGGGCCCTGCCGCTCGGCCTCGACACGCCGGCGGGCCCGCTGGAGCGCCTGCTCGAGCCGTCCCGATTCGACCGGCTTGAGCAGGTAGTCCACGGCGTTCACCTCGAACGCCTCGATGGCGTGCTGGTCGAACGCGGTGACGAAGACCAGCGCCGGCGGCTCGTCGCCCTTTCGAGCAGTCGCCGGGCCACTTCGAAGCCGCCCAGGCCGGGCATCTGGATGTCCAGGAACACGAGGTCGGGCTCGTGTCTTTCGACGGCGGCCAGGGCCTCGAGGCCGTCGCGCGGCCTGCCCGACGATCTCGATATCGCCCAGCTGGTCGAGCTGGTAGCACAGCTCTTCTCGCGCCAGCTGTTCGTCGTCTACGACGAGAACTCTCATGCTGCTCCGGACGTCAGACCCCTGCACCGTTCACTGGAGGGGTCTGCCCACTCATGCCGTGATCTGCTGCACGGCGGTCAGTTCGGGAACCTCGATGCGCGCACTTGTCCCGCGCCCGGCTCGCTCGTCAGTTGAAGCTGGTACTGATCGCCGTAGATCACGGCCAGCCGTTCGCGGACGTTGGCCAGTCCGATGCCGCTCGACATCGGCTGATTCGAGCCGGTCGAGCACGAATCCCATCCCGTCGTCCTCGACCTCGATGATCGCGCGGCCGTTTTCGCGCCGGCTCCGAATCGTGATCACGCCTGGCCCGACCTTCCGCGCGAAGCCGTGCTTGATGGAGTTCTCCACGAGCGGCTGCAGGATCATGCTCGGCACGACGACGTCGAGCGTGTCCGGGTTGATTTCCTTGCGGACGCGAAGCTTGGGACCGAAGCGAATGACCTCGATGTCGAGGTACTCGTCGATCGACTCGAGCTCTTCGCGCAGCGTGACGAAGTGCTGGTGACTGCGGAGCAGCCGCCGCAGGAGCGCCGACAGCTTGAGGATCAGCGTGCGCGCGGTGTCGGGCTGCGAGCGAATGAGCGAGGAAATCGACGTCAGCGTGTTGAAGAGGAAGTGCGGATTGATCTGACTCTTGAGCGCCTCGATCTTCGCGGCGAGCAGCAACTGCGCCTGCTCCTGCAGCCGATGCTCGATGCGCGCCGAGTTCCAGATCTTGATCGGCGTGGCGACGGCCACCACGGTCACGAGCACCACGACCAGCGTCATCCACGGCGACGGCGAGCCGAGATAGAAGAGGCGCTCCGCGCCGAAGCGCGCACCGAGCGCCTGGCGCAACAGTTCGAGCGCGACGGTCGCGAGCAACAGGGCGAGCTGCCAGTTCGGCTCGAAGTTCCGAACCATCTTCCAGAGATGCTTGCGCAGGTCGACGAAGACGAACGGCGTGAACTGCCAGATCTCCTCCTTGGGACAGACCTCGCGCAGCCCGCCGCCGGCAAACCCGCATCCGACGGCGAACGGCGAGGGCGATGAATTCGTTGGCGATGAGTGCCGGCGTGGCGGCGAGGAGTCCGACGAGCGCGCCCGGTGTAGGGACCGGCCAGGAGTCCGGCCAGGAAGGCGCCTTCGAGCGTCAGGTCGGCCGCGTCGTACTTCAGGATCACGCGGCTGGTGACGCCCGCCATGAGCGGCACGCCGAGCGACAGCGTGAACACCAGCCGGTCGACCCAGCCGCGGCGCTCGAAGATCAGAATGCGGCGGAACCTGTGGAATCGCGCCAGCATCGTGGCGAGCACGGCGATCGCCGCCAGCCGGACGAGCAGCGTCAGCAGGAACTGCTCGGGCGTCAGGACACGAGGTTCCACGGGGGCATTTCAGACTCCGAACTCCCAACTCCACGGCTTCCGAACGAACTCCGGAGCGAACGGGCCTCAAGTCGGGCTTCGCCGAGCATCAGAGTCTGAGTCGAGCTCGAGAGTCGGGAGTTGTCGAAGTTATGATTGAAGAATGATCGGTCCGCTGATCAAGGGCTTCCTCCTCACCGCCCGGCACATGTTCAAGAAGCCGGTGACGGTCAACTACCCGTACCAGAAGGTCCCCGTGTTCCCGAAGTACCGCGGCAAGCAGGTGCTGATGCGGGACGAGAACGGCCTGGAAAAGTGCGTGGCCTGCGGGCTCTGCTCGGTCGCGTGCCCGGCCGACGCGATTTACCTCGAGGCCGCAGAGAACGACGGAACCGTGATGGCCGGACCGCGTTATGCCAGCGTCTACCAGATCCACAAGACGCGCTGCATCTTCTGCGGCATGTGCGAAGAAGCGTGCCCCGTGTCCGCGATCTTCATGGGCAAGGACTACGAGCTGGCCGTCTACAGCAAGGACGACTTCGTCTGGGACAAGGCCGACCTGCTCGTCGCCCCGCCGGCACGCAGACCAGTCAGTCATCCAGTCTCCCGTCTCCGCCTGAGCGCGAGCTCGCCGGCATGTGATGCCTTTCTCGAAGCGCTCGACGAGCGCGTCCTCGTCTGCGACGGCGCGATGGGGACGATGCTCTACGCGCAGGGCGTCTTCATCAATCGCTCCTTCGATGCCCTGAACCTGAGCGATCCGGATCGCGTGCGTGGCCGTGCATCACGCCTACGCGCAGTCGGGGGCTGACGTCCTCGAGACCAACACGTTCGGCGCGAACCGAATCAAGCTGCGCGCCTTCGGGCTGGCCGATCGACTCCGCGAGATCAATCGAGGCCGGCGCCCGCCTGGCGCGCGAAGGCGCGCGCGGATCGGCCTATGTCGCGGGCGCGATAGGGCCGCTCGGCTTGCGCATCGAGCCGTGGGGCCGGATGGGACGGGACGAGGCCGCAGGACTACTTCCGCGAGCAGGCGCAGGCGCTCCTCGACGGCGGTGTCGACCTCTTCATCCTCGAGACGTTTCGCGACCTGAACGAGATCCGCGCAGCGATTGCCGCCGTCCGCAGCGTCTGTGCGCCCTGCCGATCGTGGCGCAGATGACGATCGAGGAAGACGGCAACACGCTGGACGGCACGGCGCCCGAGCAGTTCGCGCCATCGCTGCAGGAGTCGGGCGCCGATCGTCATCGGTCTCAACTGCAGCATCGGCCCCGCGCACATGCTCGAGACGCTCGAGCGGATGACTGCGGCGACCGGCGGTCGGCCTGTCCGCGCAACCCAACGCCGGCCGGCCTCGCGACGTCGAGGGGCGGACGATTTATCTGACATCACCCGAGTACATGGCGTCCTACGCCGGCGTTTCGCCGAGCGGCGCGTTCGTCTGGTCGGCGGATGCTGCGGCACGACGCCGGATCACATCGCTCAGATCAAAGCTGCGCTGTGCGAGAGTCGGAGCGTCCAGCGCCCGACCAGGCCGCGAGTCGAGCGCGGCGGTCGACGAGACACTCGACGCGTGCTCCGCTGCCGGCGTGACGTGCCGCCGCAATCCGTCGGAGAAGTCGGTCCTCAGTCGCGCCTTCGCCAACCGGCGATTGGGTGCGCCTGATCGAGCTGGTGCCGCCGCGAGGTCACGATACGAGGTCCGCGATCGATCAGGCGCTGCAGTTGCGCGCGCGCGGCGTCGACGCCGTTCACGTGCCCGACGGCGCAAGCGGTCCGCGACTGAGTGCGCTGTCGCTGGCCGTGTTGATTCGCCAGCAGGCCGGCATCGAAGTCGTGCTGCAGTTCTCGTCGCGCGACAAGCCGCTGCTCGCCATGCAGTCGGAGTTGCTCGGCGCTTACGCGCTGGGTGTGCGGAATCTGCTGCCGTCACCGGCGACGTGCGTCCCGTCGGCGATTACCCTGACGCGACCGCCGTCGTCGACGTCGACTCGATCGGTCTCGTCAATGCCGTCTCGCGTCTGAATCAGGGCCTGGATGTCGGCGGCCAGACGATCGGCAGTGCAACGCGTTCCACATCGGCGTGACGGTCAATCCCGGGGCCGAGGATCTGGACGAAGAGATTCGTCGATTCGAATGGAAGGTCGAAGCCGGCGCGGAGTACGTGATCACGAGGCCGGTGTTCGACGTCAGCAGCATTCGAGCGGATTCATCGCCGGCTTGAAGTCAGCGCGGCCTCCCGGTCGTGCTGAGCGTGCGGCCGTTCGAGAGCGTGCTCGACGCCGAGTATCTGGCGAACGAAGTGCCCGGCGCGCGCGTGCCGTCGGAGATGCTCGAACGCATGCGACGTGCGCAGACGCTCGAAGCGGCCGCGCAGGAAGGCGTCGCGATCGCAGCGAGATCATGCGTGCGCTTCGGAACAGCGTGCAGGGCGTGAATGTGATCCCACCGCTGGGCCGTTTCGATCTGGGATTGGCCCTACTCGATGCACTGGCATGATCGGCAGAGCCGTGCCAGCCGCACCTTCGTTGCCTGTTCACCTTACGTAAACAATGCTTGTCGGGATCGGGAAGGCCCTGTATAGTGCCGAACGGCAGTCCTCGCGTGTCCTGTCGCGTGTCGTGCCGGAAGTTGAGCCAGTCGAACAGGTTACGGGCTACGGTCGAGACGGACTTGCCCCTTGTCGAATCAGGATTGAGGCCCGGCAGACGGGCCCCACATGTGAGGAGCCACGATGGCCCTGTTCGAACGCGAAGATGATTTCCGACCCGATGCGGGCTCCCGCGCGTTGTCGGTGACGGCCGTCGAGAACGACTTCGTTGAATCGGTCTACGAGAAACTCGCCAAAGTCTACGACCTGACATTCGGCCCCGCGCTTCATCCCGGGCGCCTCGTCGCGCTCGAAGGCATGGGGCTCAGGCCGGGCGATCGGGTGCTCGAAGTCGGCGTCGGCACCGGTATCAATGCGCCGCTCTATCCGCGCAACTGCCAGATCACCGGGATCGACTTCTCAGCAAAGATGCTCGCGAAGGCGCGTGAGCGCGTGGAGCGCAAAGGCCTCCGCAACGTGCGCCTGATGGAGATGGATGCGGCGAACCTCTCGTTCCCCGACAACTCCTTCGACGTCGTCTACGCGCCGTATCGTGATCAGCGTTGTGCCCGATCCGGTCCAAGTCGTCGGCGAGATGCGCCGCGTCTGCCGGCCCGGTGGCAAGATCATCGTCCTCAATCATTTCCGCAGCCCCAATCCGCTGCTCGCGAAAGTCGAACGCGCCATCTCGCCGTTCACCGTGCACATCGGGTTCAAGTCCGATCTCGATCTGCCGGGCTTCCTCGCGCAGGCGGAGCTCAAACCCATCTCGGTCCAGAAGGTCAGCTTCCCGCGCATCTGGTCGCTCGTCACCTTCATCAAGGACTGATCGTTCGCCCGTCTGGCTCTGCCCGAGGCCCCTGACGGTGGCCTGTCGCTTGCACCGACGCAGGTGTGTTGTTTACACCCATAACATCCTTAACTTCTTTAACACCTCAGGGAGTTCGCGCGAAGGCCCGCACGATCCTGGGTTGGACGCCTGGCCTGCGAAATCTCGTGTCTGGCGGCGTCTTACCGTGCGGATGTCTCGGTCGGAGTCTACGAGACGTGGACACGCGGAGTGATCACGATAGTGGACGAACGGGGTAGCGGTTGTCGCGACGATCGTCATCAGGCGAACTCAATCCTCTGATCTGAGCTCGACGATTCCTCGACTTCCTGAGCCACCCAGCCCTTCGACCGCGATCGTCTAAATCCTGCCTTCGGCCGGCCGCGCGGTTTCTTCGGCGGCTTGTCGAGCGCCTTCAGCAGGATGTCGGCAGCCACCTCGGCGCCGTTGGTCTCCGGCTTCTTTTTGGTTTTGGCTGCGCGAGCAGCTTGTCGAGCGCGCTCTCCCATTTCCCGGCGAGCAGATCGTCGTGGCTGATCAGCGCCGAGCGCAGATACTTCGGCATCTCGTCGACGAGCACGTCGTATTCGGGGAAGTGGCCGCGAGGCGTGTAGAGCACGGCGGCGTCGTTGGCGATGCACTCGGAGATGATGCCGTATCCGGGCTTGGTGACGACCGCCTCGGAGGCGCCGACGAGATCCTCGTAGCGGACGCCGATGTTGTACATCGCCTCTTCGTTGATCGTGACGAGCGAACCCTTGCGTTCGGCCGCCGGCGTGTCCTTCTTCACGCGAGCCTGTGGCGCCATCGTCGTCACGACCACCGTGTATTTCTTCGAACTTCGAGAGCACCTCCGCGTCGATACCAGCCAGTCCGAAGCCGCCGAACGAGGACAGCACGATCGGCTTGTCCGCCGGGATTTTGAGCAGCTTGCAGACCTCTTCGCGCGATTCGGCTTGCGTGCCGCGCGACGAACGGGATGTCGCTGACGTTGGAGAAGCTCTCGAACCCGCCAGACATCGGCAGCCGCAGTGCCATCGACGCTTTGGCGTATGCGCCGCGAATCGCCGGCAGCAGCGACGGCGCGAGGCGGACGCGCGGATAGTCCGCGTAGATCCAGTCCCAGGTGAAGTTGCCCAGCCCGATCGACGGGATGCCTGCCGATGCGCCGACCGCGAACGCGAGCGGCGGGATGTCCCCGACGATCAGCCCGGCCCCCAGCTCGCGCAGCGACCGTGTTTCGCTCGCGGCGCGCGTGACGAGATCGCTGTGGAACGCGGCCGCGCGTCTGATGCTGTCCGCTTCGTCCAGCGTCAGCTGCGTCCGACTGGACGACGCCAGTGTCGCATTCGAGCGTGCTGTAGGTGACCTTTCCCTTGACGGTCAGGTCGAACAGCCAGCGAGGGGCCGACGTGCGGACGCCGACTCGCGTTTCGGGACGTTGGGCAAGAATCGCGTTGATGACCTCGATGGAGCGTGAGGCGTGACCAAACCCGTGACCTGAGATGTAGAAGACGATCGCTTGTGCCAAAGACTGGGCTACCTCGCTCGGGCGGGGTTGAGACCCGCCTTCTACTGTGAGGGTCCGACGCGACGGCCGCGCTACCGTGTCACCGACTGCTGAGGGACATCCGATCCATCAAGCTTCGGTGGCTGAACGTTTGAGAGTGCGATTGCGACAACCTGTTCCAGGGTCTCGACCGGAATGAACGTCATGTCCTTCCGAATCTCCTCCGCCAGCTCCGTCGAGATCGGGCTCGTTGAGCGCCGGCAGTATCACCGTCTTGATGCCCGAGCGTCGTGCGGCCAGCGACTTCTCGCGGATTCCGCCGACGGGCAGCACCAGGCCGCTCAACGTGATCTCGCCCGTCATGGCGATATCCTGGCGGACCGGAACCTTGCGCGCCGCCGACAGGATGGCCGTGGCCATCGTGACGCCAGCCGACGGACCGTCCTTCGGTATGGCCCCGGCAGGCACGTGGACGTGCAAGATCCTGCTGCGCGAGGAATTCCGGCGAAATCCCCAATTCCCTGGCGTTTGCGCGGATGTGACTGAGGGCGGCGCGAGCCGATTCCTGCATCACGTTCCCGAGCTGGCCAGTCAAGATAATGTTCTGGTTCCCGCCGGGAAGCAAGGTCGCTTCGACAAAAAGGACGTCGCCGCCGGTTTCCGTCCACGCCAGCCCAGTCGCCACGCCGGGGCGCGACGTGCGGAACGCCATCTCTTTCTTGAACCGCGCCGCACCCAGATAGCTCTCGAGATCGGCCGGGGTGATCGACCGTTGGCGGCGGCACCGGGCTATCGAGCGGGCTGCGTCGCGATCCGCGCCGCGACCTTTCGCGCCAGCGTCCCCAGCTGGCGCTCGAGGTTTCGGACGCCAGCCTCGCGCGTGTATTCGCTGATCACCAGCCGGAGTGTCTCGTCCGGAATCTGCATCGTGTCCGTCAGGCAGCCCGTGCTCGGTCATCTGTCGAGGCAGCAGGTACTTGCGCGCGATGTGGACCTTCTCCTCCTCGCTGTAACCGGCGAGCTGGATGATCTCCATGCGATCGAGCAGCGCCGGGTGAACCGTTCCGAGCTGGTTCGCCGTGGCGATGAACAGAATCTTCGAGAGGTCGACCGGGATCTCGAGGTAGTGGTCGCGGAACGAGTGGTTCTGCGCCGGGTCGAGCACCTCGAGCAGGGCGGCGGCTGGGTCTCCGGAGAAGCCGCCGACCGTCACCTTGTCGATCTCGTCGAGCATGAAGACCGGGTTCATTGATCCCGCCTGTTTCAGCGCCTGGACGATGCGCCCGGGGATCGAGCCGATGTAGGTACGGCGATGACCGCGAATCTCCGCTTCGTCGCGGACGCCGCCGAGCGACAGGCGAACGAACTTCCGCGACATCGCGCGCGCGATCGACTGGCCGAGCGACGTCTTGCCCACACCGGGCGGGCCGACGAAACAGAGGATCGGCCCCTTCATGTCGCCCTTCAGCTTGCGGACCGACAGGTACTCGATGATGCGTTCCTTGACCTTGTCGAGGTCGTAGTGATCCTCATCGAGCACACGACGCCCCTCGACCGGATCGATGCGATCCGGGGTCGTGACGGCCCACGGAACGTCGAGCAGCCAGTCGATGTAGGTGCGCAGCATCTGGTACTCGGGTGACGCGGCTGTCATGCGCCCGAGACGATCGACCTCGCGCATGGCAACGGTGTTCACGCTTTCCGGAAGCTTCGCGTCTTCGATTCGCTTGCGAAGCTCGGCGATCTCGTTGCCCTCACCTTCACCGAGCTCCTGCTGAATCGCCTTGAGCTGCTGGCGCAGGTAGTACCTGACGCTGCGCGTCGGTCATCTCCTGCTGCGCGGCCGACTCGATCTTGCCTTTGACTTCGAGCAACGAGACTTCGCGCGTCAGCGCCGAGGAGACGATCTCGAGCTTCTTCAGCAGATCGTTGGCCTCGAGCAGTTCCTGTCGATCGGACGGCTTCATCTCGATCAGGCTGGCCAGGACGTAGGCGAGCCGCAGCGGGTCGTCGATGTTCATCACCACACCGCGCAGATCTTCAGAGAGACCGGTCGAAAGCGAGAGCGCCTTCTCGATCAACTCCTGGATCCGCCGGATGTGGGCTTCGACTTCGATCGTGCGCTCGAAGGTCTCCGGCAAGGGGATGATTTGCGCCCGCATGCTCGTGCCCGTGCGCGTGACCAGTGTCGCGCGGGCGCGACTGAGCCCCTCGATGATGACGTTGATCCCGCTCGGGACCTTGGCCATCTGACGGATCACCCCGACGGTGCCGACTTGAAGGAGATCGTCTGGTCCGGGATCCTCGTTCTCGTTGTTCTGCAGCACGAGGAACACCAGGCGATCCACACCCAGCGCGCGGTTGACCGTCTCGATCGACACCGGGCGATTGACGGCGAGCGGCTGCAGCGTCAGCGGCAACGCGACAGTCCGCCGCAGCGGGAGGACGGGGAGTTCCGAAGGAAGTTGTGGAGCGGTCTCGGCCATCGTGGGCTTAAGGCTCTAGGGCGTCAGGGCTCTTGGCTCTCGGCAAGCCCATAAGTCCTCAGCCAAAGGCCGGAGCGCAAGGCCGGGAGCCGTCGTGTCCAGTCTATCAGTGTGGTACGCTTCGCGCGTGGACGAACGTCAGTTTTTCACCGAGAAGCCCGAGCAGCGACCGGCTCGGTTTCAGTGTCCGCGCTGCCGTCGTACCAACGACTATTCGATTAAATGGCTGCGCCGCACGAAGAAGGCGCTGATTCCGTCGGGCGCCAACGAACACGACCGCATCATATTCGGCAAATCGAAGGATCACCTGATCCGCATCGATGACGACCTCGTCTGTAAGACGTGCGGAAAACGCTTCGAGATCCCGTCGCATCGGGCACTCATTTTTCTGGAAGAACTCGAAGGCCTGCCTCAGGACGTCGATGAGGAGGAGGAGTAGGGCAATCATGGGAGCACTGTTGAGGGCCCGGCGTGGATGCATCGCGTGGCTGCTGCTCCTCGTTGCAGGCACGGTGCCGTCGGCTCAAACGCCGGCGCAGCGCCAGACTGCTCCAACGGCCAGCCCGGCCGCGCGTGCCTTGAACGCAGGTCAATACGAAGAGGTCGAGCGGCTGCTGAAAAGCGCCACCGATCCAACCTCTGTTGCGCTCAGAGCACGAGCCCAGGTCGCGCAGGGCCGCTACCAGGACGCGCAGACACTGCTCACACCCGTGGCATCCGCTCAGCCCGAAAGCGATGCGGCGCTCGAGCTCGGGTTGCTCGAGCTCTATCTTGGTCATCGCGCCGATGGCATCCGTCGTCTCCGTCAGCTTGCCGGCCGACTCGCACCACGCACGGCTCGCGACTACTTCCGGCTCGCGCGCGCGGCAAGCGCGCTCGCGAACTTCCAGGATGCGGAGGCGTTCAAGGAGGCCAACGGCTTCTTCCGCGACGCCAACAAGCTGGCACCCGATGACGCGGACATCAATGCGGCGTGGGGCGAGCTCTTCCTCGACAAGCACAATCCTGCCGATGCGATGAAGTCGTTCTCGGAAGCGTTGCGCGTGGACGGCAACCACGTCGATGCGCTCATCGGCGCCGCGCAGGTGAACGCGGGGATGAATCCGCCTGCCGCGCGCGCCGCCCTCGAGCGAGCCCTGAAGGTGAACGCGAACTCGGTGCCCGCGCATCTCCTGCAGGCGGAACTCGCGCTCGACGATCGCGAGCGTGACGCTGCCCGCGAGAGCATCAAGAAGGCGCTGTCGGTGAATCCGAACAGCCTCGAGGCGCAGTCGCTCGACGCCGCCATCGCGCGGCTCGACGACCAGTCAGCGGAATTCGAGAAGCGCTCGCAGGAAGTCCTCAAGATCAACCCGAACTACGGTGAGGTCTATCGAGTCGCCGGCGATCACCTTGCCCGCAACTACCGCTTCGACGAGGCGGTCGAGCTCGTGCAACGTGCGATAAAGCTCGATCCCGATAACACGCGTGCGTACTCGGATCTCGGCACCCACATGCTGCGAACCGGCGACGAGAAGGGCGCCCGAGTTGCCCTCGAGCGCGCGTTCAAGGGCGATTCGTTCGACCAGACGACCTTCAACCAGCTCGACCTGCTCGACACGATCGACAAGTTCGTGACGATCACCGACGGCGACATCATCATGCGCCTGGATCCCGCCGAAGTCGGCGTGATGCGCGAGTACGCGATGCCGCTGGCCAAGCAAGCGCTTACGACGCTGCAAAAGCAGTACCAGTTCAAGGTCACGGGCCCGATCCTGATCGAGATGTTCCCCAAGCACGATCAGTTCGCTGTGCGCACGATCGGGTTGCCGGGCTTCATCGGCGCCCTCGGCGCATGCTTCGGTCGCGTCGTCACGCTCGATTCTCCGAATGCGCGCGATCCTGGTGAGTTCCACTGGGGTGAGACGCTGTGGCACGAGATCGCCCACGTCATCACGCTGCAGATGTCGAAGAATCGCCTCCCGCGCTGGCTCAGTGAAGGGCTCTCGGTCTGGGAGGAGCGACGCGCGCGCCCCGAGTGGGGACGTGAGATGGACATGTCGTTCGCGCAGGCGATCAACGAAAACAAGGTCCTCAAGCTGAAGGTCCTCAACGAAGGATTCAGCGATCCGCAGCTGATTTCTCTCTCGTATTACCAGGCCTCCCTCGTCGTCGATCACATCGTCGAGACGTACGGTGAGCCCAAGCTTCGCGATCTGATCCGCTCCTATGGCGAAGGCTACGAGACGGAGATGGCGGTGAAAGAGGTGCTTGGCGTCAGCCTCGATCAGCTGCAGACAGGTTTCGACGCGCGGCTCGAGAAGCAGTACGCCTCGCTGCGCAAGTCGCTCCAGACGCCGAAGTTCGACAGCAAGCCGACGCTCGACGATCTCAAGAAGGTGGCCGAGAGCAATCCAGAGAGCTTTGCGGTGCAGATGCAGCTCGCCATCGCGCTGCATCAGGCGAAGGATCCGATGGGCGCGATTCAAGCACTCGAGCGAGCCGCGAAGCTGGCGCCCACGGCGACCGGAGACAACAACCCGAACAAGATGATCGCCGCTATCGCCGCGGAGATGAAAGACGTCCCCAGGCAGATTCGGGCGCTCGATGACCTGCTGAAGGTTGACAGTGCCGACATCGAGTCCGCGCGTCAGCTTGCGACGCTGCTCGCACCGCTGAAGGACGATCGCCGCAGCGAGGAGGCCTACCGGCGGGTCGTCGGCATCGATCCCTTCGATCGTGACGCCCAGGCTGCATACGGCCGGCTCGCGATGAAACGGAAAGACGGCGAGACGGCGCAGCGGGCCTTCCGCGCCGCGCTCGCCAGAAACCCGCCCGATCGCGCGACGGCGCATGTCGATCTCGCCGAGGCTTACGCGGCGTCGGGGAAGCCAGCCGAGGCGAAGAAGGAAGTTCTCGCCGCCCTCGAGATCGCACCCTCTTTCGAACGTGCCCAGGATCTCCTGCTAAAGGTTGCGCAGCCCTAGCCGACTGTCGGATCGACGGGATCGCGCTGCCTCGAGGGCGGGCCGTTGTTCCCCCATCGATGCCCGCGCGGCGAGCTGGAGTACGAGACTCTCTGTGTCTCAGTGCCTCGGTGCGTCGTATTCGCCCTTGGGAGTTGGGAGTTGGGAGTTGGGAGTTGGATTTGGAAGTTGACTAGGATCGATCGACATCGTTCCACCATTCGACCTGCTGGCGCTGGGGTCGCCTGAAGGCGAACACCCCGATGATGCCGGCTGCGAAGCCTGCGATGTGCGCCCAGAAGGCCACGCCCCCTGCCGGCTCGCCTTGTGTCGCGGCCGCGATTGAGCCGATTCCGCTCACGAACTGCATCACGAACCAGACACCGAGGAAGAAGATCGCCGGTACCTCGATGATCTGAATGAAGATGAACAGCGGCAGCAACGTGACGATGCGGGAATGTGGGTAGAGGACGAAATACGCGCCCATGACACCGGCGACCGCGCCGCTCGCGCCAACCATCGGGACGATGGAGTCGGGCGCCGTGAACGTTTGACCGAGCGCAGCCGCAATGCCGCACAGCAGGTAGAACGTGAGGAAGCGTCCGTGGCCCATGCGGTCTTCGACGTTGTCCCCGAAGATCCAGAGATAGAGCATGTTCCCTGCGACGTGCAGGAAGCCGCCGTGAAGAAACATCGATGTGAACACGCTGATCCACGAGAAGTACGCGGGGATGAGGCCGAACGTGAGCACGAACTGATTGACGGCCGGCCCGAGTGAGAACTGATACAGAAAGACGAGCACGTTGAGCGTGACGAGGGAGATCGTCACGTACGGCGTCGTGCGCGAGGGGATGACGTCGCGGAGGGGGATCACGCTGGTTGGTCTCCGGTCCTCAGTCTTCGGTCCTCGGTCGATGGTACATTACGAATCGAGCCACTCCGAGCAACGAAGGTTAACGACCGGGACCGTGGACTGCGGACCGAGGACTGAGGACGAGACGGGAGACGAATCGAGTTGAAGTGCAAGTATTGCCAGACCGAAATCGCCGACAAGGCGCTCATCTGCTATCGCTGTGGTAAGTCGACAACCGAGCCGCGCATCGCGCCGCCATCGGGCGGATCGCTCTTCGAGCATCGACGTCGCTCGCGTCTCCCGATCGTGATCATCGCGATCCTCGTCATCCTTGCGCTGCTGGCCACCGCCTGGTATTTCCTGGCGGGGCAGTCTCGCGTGGGTTATCTGAGGTTCAATGCGCCGGCTGTGACGGCCTCTATAATTGGAGGAGCAACTGGTCCCGAGCAGGTGGACATGTCGTGGATGATGCTCTGATCTTCGACTGGAATCGCGACACGCCGGGGCCACGGCCTGCCCAGGTCCTGCTGCTCGACGAAACGTTGCGGGACGGATTGCAGTCGCCGTCGGTCCGCGCACCGACCATCGAGCAGAAGCTTCGCATCCTGCACCTGCTCGACCGTATCGGAATCGACACGGCCGACATCGGGTTGCCGGGTGCGGGGCCCCACGTCGCTCGCGACGTGCAGCGACTCGCGTACGAGATCCTCGATTGCCGCCTTCACGTGCAGGCCAATTGCGCCGCGCGCACCGTTCTTTCAGACATTCAACCGATTGCCGATATCGTGCAGAAGACAGGTCTGCCGATCGAGTGCTGCTGCTTCATCGGCTCGAGCCCCATCCGCATCTATGCGGAGGATTGGTCGGTGGACTATCTGCAGCGCTGCACCGAGGAGGCGATCACTTTCGGCGTCCGCCACGGCCTGAAGGTGATGTACGTCACGGAGGATACAACACGCTCCGATCCCGAGACGCTGCGGCGGCTGTTTCAAACGGCGATCGATTCCGGCGCATCGCGTCTGTGCATCGCTGACACCGTTGGGCACGCCACGCCCGCCGGTGCCCGTGCCGTCGTCGGATTCGTCAAGCGTCTGGTCGAGGCCAGCGGCGCCGATATCGGCATCGACTGGCACGGGCATCGCGATCGCGACATGGGGACCATCAACAGCCTTGCCGCGCTCGAAGCTGGCGCCACGCGCGTGCACGGCACGATGCTCGGTCTCGGTGAGCGCGTCGGCAACACACCGATGGACCTGCTGATGGTGAACCTGGTGCTCATGGGTTGGATCGAGCACGACCTGACCCATCTGAACGATCTGGTGCACACCGTGTCCGACGCAACCGGCGAGCCGATTCCCGACAACTACCCCGTGTTCGGTCGTGACGCATTTCGCACCGCAACCGGTGTGCACGCGGCGGCAGTCGTCAAGGCGTTCCGGAAGAACGATCCAGACCTCGCTGACAGGGTCTATTCGGGCGTCCCGGCGCGCCTGGTCGGCAGGCGTCAGCACATCGAGATTGGGCCCATGTCCGGGAAGTCCAATGTGGTCTTCTGGCTCGAACAGCACAGCGTGCCTGTCGACGAGGAGCTCGTCGACCGCATCTTCCGCCGCGCGAAGTCGTCGCCCACCGTGCTGACCGAGGCCGAGGTGTTGAGGGAGATCTCGGACAGTTCGAAAGTCGAAGGTCAAAGGACGAAAGTAAGTTAGAAGTGAGCCCGGTGTGGTACGGCGTCGCTGCGTATTCGCTCTGGGGCCTCCTCACTCTTTACTGGCGGTTGTTCCCGCACGTTCCCGCGATACAGGTTCTCGCGCATCGCATCGTCTGGTCGTTCGTGGTGCTGACGGTGATCGTCGCGGCGTCATGGCGGCAGCGGCGCGCCGTGCTGCATTCGATCACGCCCGGCGTGGTCGTGCTGTACGCCGTCGCTGCCGTGCTGATCGGGGCGAACTGGTTTCTCTACGTCTTCTCGGTCAACAACGGCTTCATCGTCGAGAGCAGTCTGGGATATTTCATGACGCCTCTCGTGAACGTGCTGATGGGCGTCGCTGTGTTTCGCGAACGCTTGCGGGCGATGCAATGGCTCGCCGTGGCGTTCGCGTTCTGCGGTGTGCTCTGGCTCACGCTCGCGTACGGCACGTTGCCGTGGATCGGCCTGGCGCTTGCAGCGAGTTTCGGCAGCTACGGACTGGTGAAGAAAAAGGCGCCGCTGCCTTCTCTGGAGGGGCTGACGGTCGAGACCGCCGCGCTCGTGTTACCGGCGATCCTGTACCTGGCGGTTCTCAATCGCAACGGTGACGGCGCGTTTCTGCACTCGGGCACGGTGACCGACGTTCTCCTCGCCGCTGGTGGTATCGTGACCGTCGTGCCGCTGTTGCTCTTCGCGACAGCGGTTCGGCGAGTCCCGCTCTCGGTGATCGGCATCCTTCAGTACATCGCGCCCACCATCCAGTTTCTCCTCGGTGTGTACGCGTTCCACGAGCCGTTCACCCGCACCCAACTGACCGGCTTTGGGTTGGTATGGCTCGGGCTCGTCGTCTTCACGCTCGACAACGTGCGCCCACGAGCATCGTCGTCACTGACGGTCGTCGACGAGAGAGTGCGCTGATGGCGGCAATCACGGTACGCCAGGCGCACGCGGCTGATGCGCCTGTCATGCAGGACATGCTGGAGGAAGCCGCACGGTGGGTAGATGCGCTTGGCGTCGTCATGTGGGACGAAGGCGAGTTGGCACCGGGCCCCTTCGAGCAAGAGATAGCGGCGGGACAGTTCTTCATCGCCGAGGTCGACGGAGATCCTGCGGGCATAATGAGGTTTCAGCTGGACGATCGACTCTTCTGGCCAGATCTGACCACCGATGATTCGGCGTTCATTCATCGCCTCGTCGTGCGCCGGCGTTACAAGGGCCTCGGTGTGTCGACTGCGCTGATGGAGTGGGCGGTCTCGCGCGCTCGAACGATCGGGAAGCGCTACCTTCGGCTGGACACCGATGCGTCACGACCGAAGCTGCGAGAGTTGTACGAGCGGTTCGGTTTCGAGTTCCACAGTTTCAGGCAGGTGGGTGCGTACTACGTGGCTCGCTACCAATATCCTTTGAGGGAGCCGGCAGAGCGATGACACGCGACGAGTTGCTTCAGTTCATGCGGTCCGAAAAGTACGCCGTGCAGACGTCCGTTTCGCCAGGTGGCGCTCCGCAGGCGGCCGTCGTTGGCATTGCCGTCTCCGATCACTTCGAGATCGTTTTCGACACGCTCAGTTCGTCACGCAAGGCGCCGAATCTGCGCGCCAATCCCGCGATCGCGTTCGTCATCGGGGGCACTCGGGACGGCGATGAGCGCACGGTGCAGTTCGAGGGGATCGCCGACGAGCCCAGCGGCGGAGAGTTGGATCGGCTCCTTGCTGTGTACTATGCGAGGTTTCCAGACGGACCCGAACGGCGCGCATGGCCTGGATTGATCTACGTGCGCGTCAAGCCGACCTGGATTCGCTACAGCAACTTCAGCGCCGACCCGCCGGAGATCGTCGAGTTCGATCCGAGCTCCTGGGGTCGCTGACACTCAGCGCACGATCGCCATGACCGCGATCATCGCGCAGACGACACCCACCCACTGACGCCAGCTCAGTCGCTCGTGGAGCACGACTCGAGCAAGCAGCACTGTACTTGCCGGATAAAGCGACGCGAGTGTGACGACGACGCTCAGGGGACCGGAGCGCGTCGCAATCATGTAGAGCAGGTTGGCGATCATGTCGAGGCTGCCGCCGGCGACGACGATGCCAAGTGTGCCCCCGCTCAGACGAAGTGACTGCGAGGCGAGCAAGGCCATGGCGGCGAAGACACTCACCGAGACGGCGCGCGCGGCGACAAGCGGCCACACTCCAGCCTCGGTCGTGGTGCGTGCGAGCGCGACGAAGAAGAGCCCGATCGCGACGCCAGACAGGAGCGCGAGCGTAAATGCCGACGCGCCCGAACCGGCTCGCTGCTCGTGCACGTACCGGTTCCGGATGGTCAGACTGCGAGACAAGCGCGATCGCAATGATGGCGAGCACGATGCCGCCGATGGTGACAACGCCGGGCCGCTCTCCCAATCCAATTGCGACGAGTACCGGGATGACGACCGCGCATACAGCGGTTGTGGGGGCGACGACAGCCATCACACCGATCGCGAGCGCGCGATAGAGGAGTGCGACCCCCGTGCCACCAGTGAGGCCCGCGACAGCACCCCAGACGAAGTCCATTCTGCCGGGAGAAGCGGCCGGGAGGAACGGAAAGGCAACCAGCAACAGGAGGAGCCCGGCGAGTTGCGACGCGACGACAATCGCGAGTGTACTCGCCCGTTTGGACGTGAGGCCGCCGAGGAAGTCAGCAGCGCCGTAACAGGCTGCCGACGCGAGCGCCAGAAGGGCGAACACTAACCCGAACTTGCGCGAAGCGCCGCAAGGACACGCTCGGGCGTGAACGGGACCTGCCTGAGTCGCACTCCCGTCGCGTCGAACACGGCGTTGCCGATCGCGGGCGCGACCACCGTAATCGAGGTCTCGCCGGAGCCGCACGCCTCGACATCGGTCTGATTGAGCAGGACGATGTTCATCGCTGGTGGTGCGAAGCCGAGCGGCAGCGAATGGTACGTGCGCCAATCGACTGAGGTGATCTTCCGGTCGTCCCACGTAACTTCTTCGCCGAGCGCGCGACTCATACCCTGAAGTGCGCCTCCTTCGATCTGGTTGCGCATACCGTCGGGATTCGAGATCGGCCCGGAGTCCTGCGCGACGACGAGTCGTGTGACCTGAATGCGGCCAGTGGTCTGATCGACGGTGACGTCGGCGACCATCGCGACGAAGCCGTTGTCGCCCTCATAGCAGACGCACGCCACGCCTCGGCCGGTGACCTTCCCGGTGCGCGCAGCGCTTCGGCGTGGCGATGGCCGTTGTTCCCAGTTGGCAGCCTTCGCGGCCGCGCGAATCGCGGCGCTGAGGCGCGCGTGATTGAGATGCTTCAACCGGTAGTCGACCGGGTCGGCTTTCACGTGCGCAGCCACTTCGTCCATGAAGCACTCGTGCGCGAACGTGTTCTGCAGCCGCTCAGGAGCACGCAGCGGTCCGGTGAAGAACGGCGACAGGACGCGGTGCGAGAGGACCCGCTCGCTTCGAATGACACCTGCGCCGTTGGCTGAATCGCGGACGCGCCCGGCGATATACGAGGGCGCCGTATTCGAGTTGTTGTTCAGCGGCGTGTCCGGCGGTGGAGCCGGCGTCCGTGGCGCGAATGGCGCGGGATTCGAGCCGACGAGGAACCCGGTGACGACATTACCGGGAGTGTTGTAGCCAGGCCGGCCGCCGCGCGCGGCCGACCACGCCTCGTAGTCCCACACGCTGATGTTGCCGCTGGCATCGAGCGCGACGCGCTGATCGATGACGAACGCGTTGCCGTAGTTCTCCCACGCCATTTCGTCTTTGCGCGACAGCTGCACGCTCACGGGGCGACCGACCGCCTGCGAGAGCAGGGCGGCGTCGTAGCTCACCGTATCCGCGCCGTTGATCCCGTAGCAGCCTGCGCCGCGAACGTAGACTACGCGGACGTTCTCCTGCTTGAGGCCGAGCAGCATCGCCGACGTATTGCGCGTCGGGAAAGCAGACTGCGTCGCCGACCAGATTGTCGCCTTGTCGCCTTGGACATCTGCAACGGCGCACGAGCTGCCCATCGACGCGTGCATCTGGTACGGGTGGTGATACGTCGCTTTCAGAACAGTGGACGCCGCAGTCAACTTCGCGTCGACATCACCGGAGTCCACAAGCAGCGTGTCTCTCGCGGGCTGTTTGCGAAGTGCTGAATACAGATCGGCGTGCGGCGACAGCGGAGTGCCTGGTGTCCAGGTCACCTTGAGGCGCTCGGCGCCCTGCATCGCCTGCCACGGTTTCTGCGCGACGACGCCGATGAAGTTGCCTTTGACGACGACCTTGACGATGCCGGGAAGCTCGCGGATCGAGCTCTCGTCGACGCTCCCGACAGTCGCGCCGACCTCGGGTGGCCGCACGACACGGCCATGAAGCATGCCCGGCACTCTGACGTTGTGCACGAACTCGAATCGGCCCGTCACCATGTCGCGCATGTCGACACGCGGAACAGCGGTACCGAGAACGGTCCACTCGGACGGGTGCTTCCGCTTGGCCGCTTGATCGAGCTGCAGATTGAATCGCTGGCCACCGATCAGATCGCCGTACGCCACGGTTCGTGAAGGATTGGCCTTCACCGCGACGCGGCCATCGCTCGCGATGAGATCGGCAACAGGTGCGCCGAGCCTTGCGGCCGCCAGGCGGACGAGCGCTTCGCGGGCCGTCGCACCTGCGAGCGCGAGATTCGAATGATTGAAGTTGGTGGGATGCGACTGCTGCCCCGAGGTCGTGCCCTGATCCGGTGTCACCGACGTGTCGCACTGCACGAGGCGCACGCGGTTCAGGGGAACGCCGACCTCTTCGGCGACCAGCTGCATCTGCGCGGTGTAGAGCCCCTGGCCGAAGTCGCACTTGCCCGTATAGGCAGTGACGATACCATCGCGGCCGATGGCGATCCACGAATCGAGCTGAGGACTGCTGGTTCCGTTGAAGCCTTGTGCGAACACCTGGCTCATGCCGTCCATCATCCCGGCCGAAGAGAACGCGACGACGAGAGCGCCGGACCCTTTGAGGAAGGCGCGCCGCGAAACGCCCCTCGACTTCGCTCGGGACAGGCCGGCGCGAGCCAGAGCCTGTCGGGCGTCGGACGAGAGTCGCATCGTCATGCCGTCCTCCCTCCGGCGTAACGCCGAATCGCATTGAGCATGCGCACGTTGCCGAAGCAGCGGCACAGCACGCCCGAGAGTGCCTGCTGGATCTGTTCGTCGGTTGCGCGCGGATTGCGATCGAGGAAGGTCTTTGCCGTCAGCATGACGCCGCTCAGGCAGAAGCCACATTGTGCCGCTTGCTCGTCGATGAACGCCTGCTGCAGCGGATGCGGTTTCTCCGCAGTGCCCAGCCCTTCGAGCGTCGTGATCTCGTTCGAGCCCACGCTGCTGACCGGCGTGACGCACGACCGCGTGGCCTGACCGTTGACGATGACGGTGCATGCGCCGCATTGACCGAGGCCGCAGCCGAATTTCGGGCCGCGGAGTTCGAGGTCATCACTGAGGACGTAGAGCAGAGGAGTGGACGGATCGACGTCCACCTGCTGCGAGCGTCCGTTTACCTTCAGCGTCAGGATGCTCATGGCGGAAGGATACATCGCGGGATCGGGATCCGGGATCCGGGGATTCCGGGGCTCGGGATTCGGGATTCGGGGCTGAGCTTACTTGCCGGCGACGATGCGCTTCTCGATCTCGGGGATCGCGGCGATGACGACGTCACCGACGACCTGGAGGCTTTTCGCGTTGACGTGGTCGAGGTCGTCCTGCGGCGTGTGCCAGGTCGGGTTTTCGAGGTCGATGATGTCGGCCGCGGCGACGCCCGCTCGCAGGAACGGGATGTGGTCGTCCTCGATCACGGTCAACTGGTTGGAAAAGGTGCTGGAGTGACCCAGGCGGCCGGCCGTGGCCCAGATGACGTCCACGAGCCAGGGCGTGGAGTTCGAGTCGCGTTTGATGAGCAGCTCGCGGTCGCCAATCATGTCGAGCAGCACGAGTGCCTTGAGGCTCTTGAGCGACCCGTCCTTCTGCGCGGTCTGCACGTAGTGTCGGCTTCCGTAGGTGTTGTCGGTACCGCGCCATTCCGGCATGCGCGCCTCTTCGCCGTCGAGGAAGAGCAGCTCGATTGTCAGCTCGTTCTGCCGGGCCTTGAGGACGCGTCCCAGCTCGAGCAGCACCGCGGTTGACGAGGCGCCATCGTTGGCGCCGACGAATCGGAACTCGCGAAACAGCTTCGTGTCGTAGTGGCTCGCCAGCATCAATCGATCGGGCCGCCTGCCCGGGATGGTGGCGATGACGTTGGACATCGAGACCTCGCCGAGCGGCGTCATCCCGATGAACGGCTGTTCCTTCGCCTCGATGCCGGAGGCTTTCAGCTGCTCGATGATGTACTTGCGCGTCTCGACGATTGCGGGCGTTCCAGACGGACGGGGGCCGAAGCCCACTTGCTTCTGCAGATGTCCCCACGCTCGCGCGCCGTCGAAACCCTTTACTGGTGCGACGCTGAGCTTCGCCCATCGGTGCGACCGCACTTTCGTTTGTCGGTGCGACCTTGCTCTCGTCCGTTGGTGCAATTGCTTTCGCGGTGTCGGTGCAACCGCCCATGAGTGCTGAGAACACAGAACGCACCGACAAGCGATGCGGCTCGCACCGACAGGCGAAGCGAACGTCGCACCGACGAGTATCGAGTTCGCACCGACAGGCGTAAGAGAGTTCGCACCGACATGCGAGTAGCTACGTCCGCTTACTGAGCGGAATGTAGTCCCGCCGCGCGGGACCGATGTAGACCTGGCGCGGCCGAGCGATCTTCTGCTCCGGATCGAGCAGCATCTCCTCCCACTGCGCGATCCAGCCCGAGGTGCGCGGAATCGCGAACAGCACCGGGAACATCGTGACCGGGAAGCCCATCGCCTGGTAGATGAGGCCCGAGTAGAAGTCCACGTTGGGATACAGCCGGCGAGTCACGAAGTACTCGTCCTCGAGCGCGATGCGTTCGAGCTCGAGCGCAATGTCGAGCAGCGGGTTTTTGCCCGTGACCTCGAACACCTCGTCCGCCGTCTTCTTGATGATCTTCGCGCGCGGGTCGTACGACTTGTAGACGCGGTGGCCGAATCCCATCAGCCGGCCTTCGCCACCTTTCACACGCTTGATGAAGCCGGGAACGTTCTGCACCGTTCCGATCTCGGTCAGCATGCGAAGCACCGCTTCGTTCGCGCCGCCGTGCAGCGGTCCGTACAGGGCCGCTGCCGCACCCGCCATGGCGGAGTAGGGATCCACATGCGAGCTGCCGATGCCGCGCATCGCGTTGGTGCTGCAGTTCTGCTCGTGATCGGCGTGGAGGATGAACAACACGTCGAGCGCGCGCTCGAGCACCGGGCTGACCTGGTACTTCAGCTCCGTCATCCTGAACAGCATGTTCAGGAAGTTGCCGGTGAAGCTGAGGTCGTTGTCGGGATAGTTGTAGGGACGGCCGATGCTGTGGCGGTAGGCGTAGGCGGCAATCGTCGGAACCTTCGCGATGAGGCGATGAATCTGCTTCTTGCGGGACTCCTCGTCGAAGATCTTCCTCGCGTCCGCGTAGAAGGTGGAGAACGCGCCCACGGTGCTGAGGAACACGCTCATCGGATGGGCGTCGTACTGAAACCCTTCCATGAGCTTCTTGATGTTCTCGTGCAGCATCGTGTGCAGCGTGATCTGCTTGGTCCACTCCTTGAGCTGCGCGTCGGTCGGCAGCTGTCCGAAGATGATGAGATACGCCGTCTCGAGATACGTCGATTGTTCGGCGAGCTGCTCGATCGGATAGCCGCGATATTCCAGGATGCCCTTGTCGCCGTCGATGTAGGTGATGCGGCTCCGGCACGACGCGGTGTTCATGAACGCCGGGTCGTAGGTGCCGAGCCCCTGATCGTCTTTGTCGACTTTGATCTGACGAAGATCGGTGGCGCGGATGGCGCCGTCGGCGATGGGAATCTCGTACAGCTTGCCCGTGCGATTGTCAGTAATAGTGAGCGTGTCGGCCATATGAGAGCAGTATCAGTCGGGGTCGGCGTCAGTCTCGGTGTCGGGTGACGGGACGGGTTCGCTGGCGACCCGGTAGCGTCCGTCCGCCCAGCGCGCCAGATCCTCGTTCCGGCACCGCTCGCTGCAGAACGGCCGCCAGCGTTCGTCGGCGGGACGGGTGCGGCACAGGACGCACAGTGGAGCCTCGCCCATCCGATGAATCATAACTCGGGCTACAGGCCACGGGCTACGGGCTTCGGGACGATTCGACGTTGTAGGTCTTTGAACGTGCGGTCCGTCAGTTGCTTCCCGCCAGATGGTGACGCACATCGAGCGCCGACACCATGAAGATCACGTCTTCGGCGATGTTCGTCGCATGATCGCCAATCCGCTCGAGATGGCGCGAGACGAGGATCAAGTCGAGTGACGGCTCGACCGTGCTCTGATTCTGGAGCATGTGCGTGAGCAAATCGCGGAAGACTTGTGCTTTCAGGCTGTCGAGCCGGTCGTCCTCATTGAGGACTTTGGTCGCGAGCTCGCTATCCCGCTTGACGTAGGCATCCAGCGCGTCGCGCAGCATCGCCTGGGCGATGTCGCCCATCTGAGGGATGTCGATCAGCTGCTTGACCGGCGCATGACCGATGTAGCGCTTGCTGGCCTCGGCAATGTTGACCGCCAGGTCTCCGACGCGCTCGAGATCGGTATTGATTTTTACCGCCGCAACGATGGCACGCAGGTCGGTGGCCATTGGCTGATGGAGGGCCAGCAGCCGGAAGCAGCGATTATCAACTTCGATGTGAAGCTGATTGACCGGCTCATCGCCAGACAGGATCTTGTTGATGACGGCAGGATCGCGCTGCACCAGGCCGTGAAGGGCGGCGCGCACACGCTCCTCGGCGAGACCGCCCATTTCGAGCAGCCGACTCTGGAGCGCTTCGAGCTCCTCGCGGAAGTGGGGGACCTGGCGATCCACTAACCGAACCTCCCGGTCACATAGTCCTCAGTGAGTTTCTCGGCCGGAGCTGTGAAAATCTTTTCAGTCCGGTCGTACTCGACCAGCCGTCCCAGCCAGAAGAACGCGGTGTGATCCGACACGCGTGCGGCCTGCTGCATGTTGTGGGTGACGATCACGATCGTGTACGTCTTCTTCAAATCGTACACGAGTTCCTCGATGCGCTGCGTCGCAATCGGATCGAGCGCGGACGCTGGCTCGTCCATCAGGATGATGTCAGGGCGCACCGCCAGCGCGCGTGCGATGCACAGGCGCTGCTGCTGCCCACCCGACAGCGCGAGCGCCGACTCTTGCAGCCGATCCTTCACCTCGTCCCAGAGCGCCGCCTGTTTGAGGCTCTCCTCGATCCGGGCCGCCAGCTCCGCCTTGTTTCCGGCCATGCCGTTGATCCGCAGGCCGTAGGCGATGTTCTCGAAGATCGACTTCGGGAATGGGTTCGACTTCTGGAACACCATGCCGACGCGGCGGCGCAGGTGCACCACGTCCATGCCCGACTTGTAGATGTCCACGTTGTCGATCAGGATGCGGCCTTCGAGGCGCGTGCCCGGGATGATGTCGTTCATCCGGTTCAGCGTGCGGAGGAAGGTGCTCTTGCCGCATCCCGATGGTCCGATGAAGGCGGTCACGACATTCGGCTTGATGCGAATCGAGATGTCCTGCAGCGCCTGCTTCTCGCCGTAGTAGAAGTTCATCGAGTCGACGTCGATCTTGCTCGGAACGTCTGGCCCGTCCGTCGTCTTTCTCGTTGTGGCCAGCTCGCCGAGTGAGCTGAGTGGCCTGGACGCGGTGCTCACGAGAGGCCTCGCTTCTGGTAGCGATCCCTCAGCCAGATCGCGGCGGCGTTCATCGACAGGAGCAGCGCGACGAGGACCAGGATCCCTGCGGCCGCATTGGCGTGAAACTCAACTTGCGGCCGCGAGACCCAGTTGAAGATTTGAATGGGAAGTACGGTAAATGGCGACCAGACGGAGTCTGGCGCGAACGTCACGAACGTGACAGCGCCGATGGTGATGAGCGGTGCCGTCTCGCCGATGGCGCGCGAGAGCGCCAGAATCAGCCCGGTCAGAATGCCAGGCGCTGCAACCGGCAGCACCTGATGCCAGATCGTCTGCCACTTGGTGGCGCCAAGCGCATACGAGCCCTCGCGCAGGGTCTTCGGCACAGCCCTCAGCGCTTCACGCGTCGAGAGGATCACAACGGGCAGGACAAGCAGCGCTAACGTCGATGCGCCCGCTAGAACGCTGCGCCCCATGCCCATCATGCGGACGAACAGCCCGAGGCCGAGCAGCCCGTAGATGATCGAAGGCACGGCGGCCAGGTTCGTGATATTCAGCTCGATGAGTCGTGCGGCCATGCTTCGACCGCCATACTCCTCGAGGTAAATTGCCGCAGCCACGCCAATGGGCACCGCGATCAGCGCCGTGACGACGATCACGAAGACGCTGCCGGTGAGGGCGTGCCAGATGCCGGCCTGCGACGCGCGTCGCGACGAGAAGCTCGTGATGAAATTCCACGACACCGTGTCCGCGCCATCGGCCACGATGTCCCAGATGAGGGTGGCGAGCGAGGCGAGTGCGACGACCAGCACCAGAAGTGCCAGCCCTTGAAAGGCCACGTCTGCGAAGCGGCGAAGCGCGATCTGCCGGTAGGCGGGACCCGTGACTCGGGATTCGGGATTCGGGATTCGGGGTTCGGGACTCGGGACTCGGGACTCGGAGTCCGGCGCCCCCGATGGGCCGGGCCGCGCGCTCACGCGTACTCCTCGCGGAAGCGCTCGCGCAGCCAGGCGCTTACCAGGTTCAGGCCGAACGTCCCGATGAAGAGGAGCATGCCGACTGCGAAGATCGTGCGGTACTCGAGCGTGCCCTGCGGAGTATCGCCCAGGCTGACCTGCACGATGTATGCGGTCATCGTCTCCACCGGCTTCGTCGGATCGAGTGTGAGCCGCGGCTGCTGCCCGGCGGCGATCGCCACGATCATCGTCTCGCCGACCGCGCGTGAGACAGCCAGGATGAACGCCGCCGTGATGCCGGAGAATGCTGCAGGCACGACAACGCGAAGGCTGGTCTGCATCTTCGTCGCGCCGAGCGCGTACGAGCCTTCACGCAGTCCGCGCGGAACGCCTCGCATCGCGTCCTCGGAGAGCGACGAGACGAGCGGCAGAATCATGATGCCCATCACGATGCCGGGTCCGAGCGCGTTGAAGCCGGCGAGCTCGGGCATGAACCGTTGCAGCAGTGGTGTCACGAACAGCAGCGCGAAGTAGCCGTAGACGACCGTCGGGACGCCCGCCAGAATCTCGAGTATCGGTTTGACGATGCGACGAAGCTGCGGGCCGGCGTACTCACTCAGATAGACCGCGCTCAGAAGTCCCATCGGCAATGCCACCAGCATCGCGATGAACGAGACGAGCAGCGTTCCAGTGACGAGCGGCAGAACCCCGAAGCGCGGTGTGGCGAAGAGCGGAGTCCACTCGGTGCCGAGGAGGAACTCCGTGATCGATACTTCGCGCAGGAAGCCGGCTGTCTCCACCGTCAGGACGGCGATGATGCCGATCGTCGTCCCGATCGAGAGCAGTGCGCAGCCAAACAGCCCCCACTCGATGAGGAACTCCACCCGCCTCGTCCCTCGACGAAGCTCGGGATGACCCTGGGGGGCTCGTACGGTCATTGTTCCCGGGTCAACAGCTGCTCGAGGGTCAGGCCGACCTGAGATCCGCCAGCGCCGAACGCCGTGCCGACCTTGCGTTCGGCAAAGTGCTTCTTCGCGAGGTCGTAGATTTGCGGCGTCAGCTCGACATAGCCAACTTCGCGGACGAGCGCGGAGGCATCGAAGTACGCGTCGACGAACTTCTGGACTTCAGGACGCTCCGCCGCCTTCTTCGCGACGTAGATGAAGAGCGGACGCGACAGCGGCTGATACGTTCCGTTTCGAACGGTCTCCGCGGACGGAGCCAGCGGCCCACTTCCGTTCTCCGGCTTGCCATCGTCCACCGGAACGAGTTTCAGCTTGTCCTGATTCTGCTCGACGTAGGCGAACGGTAGGAACCCGAGCGCGAGTTCGTCGCTGCTGACACCCTGGACAAGCACGTTGTCGTCTTCGCTCGAGGTGAAGTCGCCGCGGCTCGCGCCCTCTTTGCCGACGACCGCCTCGGTGAAGTAGTCGTAGGTGCCGGAATCGACGCCTGCACCGAAGAGGCGGACCTCGCGATTCGGCCACGACGAACGAACCTGATTCCACCTCAGAACTTTGCCTTGGGCTTCAGGTGACCACAGCGTCTTGAGCTCCGCCACGGTGACCGACGTCGCCCACGTGTTCTTTGGATTGACGACGACAGCCAGGCCGTCGTACGCGACGGGCAGCTCGATGTACTCGATGCCCGCCTTCTGGCAGGTTTCGATCTCCGTCGGCCGGATCGGTCTGGACGCGTCGCTGATGTCGGTCTCGCCCCGACAGAACTTCTGGAACCCGCCGCCGGTCCCGGAGATGCCGACCGTGACTCGGATGCCCGGGTTGGCCTTTTGGAACTCCTCGGCCACAGCCTCGCTGATGGGGAAAACGGTGCTCGAACCGTCTACCTGAATGACCGCTGCAGCGGCATTGGGCGCCGCCGACTCGCTGTTGCCGCCGCCGCACGCTGCAGCCGTCGTTGCCGACACGAGTGCGATCGCGCACAGGCGCATCTGAAGACTAGGCATGAAGCCACGCTATCGAACGTGAATTTCACACTCGTTTCTTCAGTGTTAAATCGGTGTTACGGCTTCGGCAATCAGGCGTGGGCGCGTTTCTGCGTTCGCGCGCCAGTTCGACCAGTGCCGCTGGCGCGGGTGTTGCCCTCGGCTTTGGTGACGGTCTGCGGAACTGGGCGCCGTTCCGGTGGAACCGTCGCCGCTTCAAGGCGAACCGGCTTTCCGAGCAGTGCCTCGAAGGGTTGGAGATGGCGATTCGTGGCCCACACCTCGAGCTCGGCATCCCCGGTCGTCTTGATCTGAAGCAGCGCATCGGCGCCGCGATCGCGAAAGTCGAGGCCGGCAATCGTCTGCGTGTGACTGCGGTCGAGGCTCTCGGCTACGCGCAGGATGGACGCGAGGGTGCGGACCGTCTTGCGCAGCGGTGAGGGCAGCCGCGAATACTCTTCGTGCGATCGCTTAGGCGTGCCGCGCCGGTGATAGCGGGCGACCAGTGCGACGACTTCGATCTCGTCCGGATCGAAGCCCCGCAGATCGCCATTCCGGATCAAATAGTAGGAATGCCGGTGGTGGCGCTCGTAGCTGATAAGCGAGCCGATGTCGTGCAGCAGTGCCGCGAACTCCAACCACTCCCGCTCGCGATCGGTGAGGCCGTGCACCGTCCGCGTCTGATCGAAGATCGCAAGCGCGAGCCGCACAACCTGCTGCGCGTGTTCCGCGTAGTAGTTGCACCGCTCGGCGAGCTCCAGCGCGCTGCGTCGCCGAACGTCGGGGATGCTGTCGACGTGCGCGATGTGCTTGCTGTTGCGACGGATGTAGTCGAGCACCAGTCCTTCACGCAGTGCGAGGTCGCACAGCGTGATGTCTTCGGCTCCAAGACGGCGCAGGATCGTGTCGAGCAGGACGCCGCCGGCGACGACGAGATCCGCGCGGCGCGGGTCGAGGCCCGGAATCGTCAGACGTTGTGCGAGCGAAAGTCCGACAACCTCTTTGCGCAGACGGCGAATCTGTTTCGCGCCGACGCGCAGGTTACGCAGTTCGCTCGGAATGGCGCCATCGGACATCGCCGTGGCGACAGTACCCAGGCTCAGAATCGTTCCTGACGTCCCAATCACGCGGTCGAAACCGGTGCTGGTGATCTGCTCGCAGTGGCGATCGATCTCGCTGACGATGTGCTTCGTGAGCTTCTGTTCGTCACGACCCGACAGCGGATCGCTTTTGACGAATCGCTCCGTCAGGCGAATCACGCCGATCTTGAAGCTCCTGGCCGCCTGAACCGAGGTGGCCGTGCCGAGCGTGATCTCCGTGCTTCCACCGCCGATGTCGACGACGACAGCTCGTGCGCCGCCGACATCCACCCCGTAGACGGCCGCCAGATGGATCAGTCGCGCCTCCTCGGCACCGGTGATCACCCGAGGACGAATGCCGGTTTCCGCTTCGATGCGCGAGAGAAACTCCCCGCCGTTTCGCGCTTCACGCGTGGCGCTCGTCGCCGCGGCGAGAATCACGTCGACGGTGTGAGATTCGGCAAGCCTCTTGAATTTGGAGAGCGCCTGCAGCGCGGCGCCCACCGCCTCGGTGGTGAGTTCCTTGCCATCGAGTCCACCGGCGCCGAGGCGGACCATGGCTTTTTCGCGATCGATGACTTCGAATGAGAGGTCCGGTCGTACGCGAACCACGATCATGTGGACGGAATTGGTGCCGATGTCGATGGCCGCGATACGCATGGTTGGAAACGGTCCTCGGTCCACGGTCCTCAGTCCTCGGTCGTGGCCGAGACTGTGGACGGAAGACTGTGGACACGAGTGAGTCCAGAGACCGCTTATAGTACCTGAGTCCGCGTCCTATGACTGATTCCCATCCGTCGGAGCTCCTGATTCGGCAGCGCCTCGCGGCGTTGACGCGCACGCTGCCGTCTGCATCCGGGGGGGACGTCGACGCGATTCACCAGGCCCGCGTCGCCACGCGACGTGTGCGCGCCGCGCTGCCGATTGTCACGCGCGGCTCCAGCCGACGGAAACTGAAGAAGTCATTTACGCGATTGACACGCGCGCTCGGCGGCGTCCGTGAGCTCGACGTAGCGATTCTGACACTCGACGAGCTGGCCTCTGATCCGTCAGTGCCGCGGGAAGGTCTCGAACAACTGCGCGTGATTCTCCAGGAGGAGCGTCAGCGTTTCTACGCGGAGATGAACGGGCTCCTCCAGCACGTCGATCTCGATCGGTTGCAGCGGAAGACCCTGGCCGCGGCCGAGCACGCCACCGAACACGATTCCGATCAGTCCGACCTGAAGCGTCTCAGATCAGTGATCAAGCGGGCGGGGCGCCGCGCGTTTGCACTGCAGGCCGCGATCGAGAACGCAGGAAACATTTACCTCGCGGATCGCCTGCACCAGGTGCGGATTGCTGTGAAGAAGTTGCGCTACGTCCTCGAGATCGCACGCGAACTCAGTCGATCGCGCGCGTCCGCTCGCATCCGGATGCTGAAAAACGCCCAGGATCTTCTCGGTCGCATGCACGATCTCGAGGTCCTCATCACGCGAATCCGCGCACTTCAGGGGTCGGCTCGTGCTCCGACGCTGAAAGTCTCGGCAGACCTGGATCGGCTCGTTCGCCGGCTCGAGACAGAGTGCCGTCAGTTACACGTTCGATACATGGACTTTAAGAAGAAGTTACGCGAGCTCTGCGATTATGTAGCCGCTGCCGATGACCGGCAGCCAGCATCAGCCGCCTAATGGCCAAAACATCACCGCCTCCATGTGAGCTCTACATCGTGCGTCATGCGATCGCCGCCGAGCGCGGCGACGATTGGCCCGATGACGACAAGCGTCCGTTGACGGAAAAAGGCGTGGTTCGATTCAAGGACGGTCTCGTCGGTCTCAACTGGCTGGACGTTGGGCTCGACGAGATCTTCAGCAGTCCGCTTGTCCGCGCGAAGCAGACGGCCGATCTGCTCGCCGCCGGCATCTCGGGAAAAGCCCCGGTCAAGCTTCTCCCCGGGCTCGCGCCCGGTCACTCGCCGGAGCAGGTGATGGAGCAGTTGGCGCAGGCCGCGAAGCGACGACGGATCGCGCTTGTCGGTCATGAACCCGGTCTTGGAGAGCTTGCCGCGCATATCATCGGTGCCAAGCGTCCGCTCGAGTTCCGCAAGGGCGGTGTCTGTCGAATCGATCTCCAGGGGCTCACCGAGAACCGGCCTGGATCGCTCATCTGGTTCGTCACGCCAAAATTGCTGCGGCATCTCGGGAAGAACTCATAGAACCGTGTCGTTCGAACTTCTCGGTTCTCTTTTCTCGGCTCGGGTTCACGTTCGAACCTGAACACGATCGGAGAAGCGAGAAGATAGAAGCGTGGACGACACCGCACGATCAGACCCACAAAGGGTCGTCGTCATCATCAACCCGATATCAGGGGCTGGTCGACGTCGCGACGTGGCTCGGGTGCGCGCGGAGCAGGCCGCGGCGCTCGCCGAGCAGCGCCGGCTCAGTGCCGAAGTATTCGTCACCGAACGTCCGGGCCACGCGCGCGAGCTGGCGCAGGCGGGCCTTCGGCGCGGTGTCACGACGTTTGTCGCGTGGGGTGGTGACGGCACCGTCAATGAGATCGGATCGGCGCTCGTCGGTGCTGACGCGACGCTCGCGATCGTACCGAGCGGATCCGGCAACGGGCTCGCTCGCGAGCTCGGGATCCCGCTCGAACCAGCTGGCGCATTTCGAGTGCTCTTCGAGGGCCGCTCGCGATTGATTGATGTGGGCGAGCTCGATGGTCACTTGTTCTTCAACATCGCGGGCATCGGGCTCGACGCGCGAGTGGCACTTCGATTCGCCGAGGGTGGCCTTCAGCGGCGCGGATTCGTTCGGTATCTCGAGCTTGCCGCGCGCGAGGTCGCGTCCTTCACGCCTCACGAATATGCGCTTACCGCGAATGGCCGTGACCTCAGTGTGCGGCCGCTGCTGATTGCGATCGCCAACGCGCGACAGTACGGCAATGGCGCGCTCATCGCGCCTGACGCGCAACTCGACGACGGCCAGCTCGATCTCGTGGTTGTCGACTATATGCCGGCGTGGCGTGTGTTGATGCACGCACCGAAGCTGTTTGCGGGAACCGTCGCTCAGGTGCCTGGCGTGTCGATCACCAAGACCAGCACGCTGGGGATCGCATCAGATGCAGCGCTCGTGTATCACGTGGATGGCGAGCCGCATGTCGGCGGGCAGTGCGTCAGCGCACGCATTCACTCGCGCGCGTTGAGGGTCATCTCGGCCATCCGCTAAAATACAGAGAGCGTCTTCACCTTCGATCCGATAAAAGCCCATCAACCACCGAATAACACCAATAGAATCAGACACTTACTTCGTTTACACAACGTTTACACCAAGGTGTCCCTTCGGAGAGGTATAGATCAGGAGCTATGTACCTTCGCATGTTTCGGAAAGCCGGCCAGACCAAGCGCTTCACCATTTCCGACGCCGGCAGTTCGGGGTGGGAAGTGCGAGAGGAACAGGATAGTCAGATCCTTCGGAGCATCCGCTACACGGATTGGCACCGCGTCGAACGGGCACGGATGTCCTTCGCGCGGGAAGCCGCGTCGCTCGCCGACGCTGGTTGGAAAGAGTCCTGATTTATTCGACGAACCTGTAACCCAATCCAACGACCGTTTCGATCTGGCGTCCGGCCTCGCCTAGTTTTCCCCGCAGGCGACCGACGTGCACATCGACGGACCTGGTTTCCACGAAGCGGTCGTATCCCCACACTCGTTCGAGCAACCGGTCGCGTGAAAGAACGCGGTTCCGGTTCTCGACGAGATACCGTAACAGCTCGAACTCGCGGCGGGTAAGTCGAATGGCTTCGCCGTTCACGCTGATCGCGACCGCGTCGAAATCCGCGACGAGGTGCTTGCCGCGGTAGACGAGGGCCTCGGTTCCGCGTGCACCGTTGCTGGACTCCGTGCGTCCGCGACGGAGCACCGCGCGCACGCGCGCAGCAAGCTCGCGGAGGCTGAACGGCTTGGTGATGTAGTCGTCCGCGCCCACGTCGAGTCCCGTCACGCGATCGCTTTCACTCGTGCGTGCCGTTAGCATGATGATCGGCACCGTCGCGGTGTTGGGACGCGACCGCAGGATCCGGCACACCTCGAGCCCGCTCAGCACGGGAAGGTTCAGATCGAGAACGATGAGGTCGGGCGTGCGCTCGTTGACCGCCTTGAGCGCGCCGTCTCCCGTGCCGACGATCTCGACTTCGATGTCGCCACCCTTTTCGAGACCGTGCTTGATGAGCCCAGCGATGTCCTGCTCATCGTCAACGACCAGCACATGAGTGCGAGTCGCGGCGCGGGCGATCATGCGTGGGTCGGAAACGCTGCTTGACTCCGAGCTGTATTGCACTGGTGCTCCATTTCCATCTGGGCTTTACAGGACCACGTTAGGAAATCAGGATTTCTGGTGCGTGACGCTGGAGTTAAATCTGCGTTAAGGCAACGAAACCTGCTGATGAAGTAGGATCCCGAACGATGACGAACCTCGAAGAGACCTCGGGGCCAGAAGCCAGCCCTGAGGTCGCCCAGCGCTGGCTACCGGCGCTCCTATTGCTGTTTATCGGGTCAGGCTGCGCGGCCCTCATTTACGAAGTTGTCTGGTTTCAGCTCCTCCAGCTTTCCATCGGATCGTCGGCTGTCTCGCTTGGCGTTCTCCTCGGGATCTACATGGGGGGGATGTGCCTGGGTAGCCTGCTGCTGCCGCGATACCTGAACCCGTCGTGGCACCCGCTCAGGGTGTATGCCGCGCTCGAGGCGGGCATCGGCGTCTTCGGCGTGATCGTGCTGTTTGCGGTGCCGATCGTTGGGCAGATCTACACGCAGATTGCCGGGACAGGACAGGCCAACTTGTTCCTCAGGGCCATCGTCGCGAGCATCTGTCTGCTGCCGCCGACGCTGCTCATGGGGGCAACGCTTCCCGCCATCGCGCGATGGGTTGAGACCACGCCGCGCGGTGTTTCCTGGCTCGGCTATTTCTATGGCGGCAACCTTGCCGGCGCCGTGGCCGGAAGCCTTCTGGCAGGCTTCTATCTGCTTCGCGTCTACGACATGCCGACTGCGACGGCGGTCGCGGTCGTCCTGAACATCGTCGTTGCCGGCCTCGCGATGGCCGTCGCGACGCGGACACCGCACACGGTCATCAAGGCAGACGCTTCCGCCCCGCTGCCACAGCCGATCTCGGCCGAGAGCGCGCGGCTTGTCTATATAGCGATCGCGTTGTCCGGTCTGACCGCGCTTGGATCCGAAGTCGTGTGGACGCGAGTGCTTTCGCTGCTCTTCGGCGCGACGACGTACACGTTCTCGCTGATCCTGGCCGTGTTCCTCGTGGGTCTCGGAATCGGCAGCAGCCTCGGCGCGGCACTCGCGCGCGGGGTGTCGAACGCGAAGACCGCACTTGGATGGGTGCAGCTTGGCCTGTGCCTCTGTCTCGCGTGGGCCGCGTATTCAACAGCGGACTCGCTGCCGTTCTGGCCGATCAATCCATCGATCTCGACGTCGCCCTCGTTCACATTTCAGCTCGATCTGATGCGCGCGATCTGGGTCATGTTGCCGGGCGCGATGCTCTGGGGCGCGAGCTTTCCGCTGGCGCTGGCCGGTGTGGCCGCACCTGGTCAGGACTCGGCTCGACTCGTCGGTGGTGTGTATGCCGCGAACACGGTTGGTGCGATCGTGGGCGCCCTCATCACGAGCCTGGGCATGGTCGGCACCGTTGGCAGTCAGATCACGCAGCAGGCGCTCATCGGTGTGGCGGCGATGTCTGGCCTGCTCATGCTGATGCCGACGACCGGCGAGAAGCGGGGTGCGCTGACGTCAACGCCGGTGGTGGTGATCGGCATTGCGCTCATCGCAGGCTTGCTCGCACGCACAGTTCCACCGCTCCCCGGAATCCTGGTGGCGTACGGCCGCTACGCGGCGACGTGGGTCGGCCAGAATGAGATCGTGTACGTGGGCGAGGGGGTCACGGCGTCAGTCGCCGTCTCGAGGACTCCCAGCGGCGTGCTGAACTATCACAACGCCGGCAAGGTTCAGGCGTCGAGCGAGCCGCAGGACATGCGGCTGCAGCGGATGCTCGGCCACATCACCACGCTCGTCCCGAAGACGCCCACGAAGGTGCTGGTGATCGGCTGCGGCGCCGGTGTCACTGCCGGCGCAGTGTCGATCGATCCCATGGTCAAGGATCAGACCATCGCCGAGATCGAGCCGCTCGTTCCTCGCGTCGTCTCCACGCACTTCGCCGAGCACAACTTCAACGTCGTCGCGAACCCGAAGGTCAAGGTTCACCTGGACGATGCCCGGCATTACCTGCTGACGACGAACGAGAAGTTCGATGCGATTACGTCGGATCCGCTCGATCCGTGGGTGAAGGGTGCAGCGACGCTCTACACGCGCGAGTTCTTCCAGGTGGTCAAGAGCCACCTCAATCCCGGTGGCGTGGTGACGTTGTTCGTGCAGTTGTACGAGAGCACGGACTCGGCCGTGAAGAGCGAGATCGCCACGTTCCTCGAAACGTTTCCGAATGGCGCCGTTTTCGCGAACACGGTCAACGGTCAGGGCTACGACCTCGTGCTGTTCGGTCAGGTCGAGGCCGGGAAGATCAATGTCGACACGGTGCAGGCGAGGCTCGACGATCCTGCCAACGCAGCCGTCGCGCAATCGCTGCGGGAAATCGGGATCTTCTCGGCCATCGATCTTTTCGGCACCTACGCGGGCCGTCAGTCAGACATGAAGAGCTGGCTGAGCGACGCGATCATCAACACGGATCGCAATCTGAAGCTGCAGTACCTGGCGGGCCTGGGACTGAACCTCTATCAGAGCGACGCGATCTACAAAGCGATGATCCGCGAGGTGAAGTACCCCGACGAACTGTTCGAAGGATCCGACGAGACGCTCAAAGCGCTGCGCGCCAAGGTGACCGCGTCTCTCGGTGGAACCGGTTCGTTCTAAGTCAGACCGTGGTTCCTGGTCTGATGATTCCGCCTTTCGGCACGACGATGATGCCGCTGCGGATGTAGAAGCCTTCGCCGTCGGCGGAGTCGAGGTTGTGTTCGTTGACCAGCCGCGCGTCGTCGCCGATGCGCGCGTTCTTGTCGATGATCACGCGGTCCACGACGACGTTGCGCCCGAGGCCGAGCCCCGGCTGATGCGCGGGAGGCGGGCCGTATTCGTAGAAGTCGGCGCCGAGCAGCACCGATCGCGTGACGCGCGAACCCTCCCGCACTGCCATGCGCACGCCGACGACCGAATTGTCGATCTCGCAGCCCGCGAGATAGCACCCCTCTGACACCAACGAATCACGGACGCGCGCTTCCGGCATCAGCGAGCCTGGCAGATGTCGGAGGTGCGTGTAGATCGGCCGTTCCCGATCCCAGAAGTGAAACGGCGAGTCGAGCCGGCCGAGCATGATGTTCGCCTGGTAGAACGATTCGATCGTTCCCACGTCGGCCCAGTAGCCACGGAACAGGTACGGCTTCACCTTGTAGTGCCCGAGCGCGTTGGGGATCAGCGATCGTCCGAAGTCGTGACCGGGCTCGTGCTCGAGCATGTCGAGCAGCACACGCCTCGTGAAGACGTAGACGCCCATCGACGCCATGAACGGCTGATGGTCGCTGTGATCGGCAAACGTGGAGCCGTCAGGGATGCTGCGGGCGATCTGTTCGAGGCGTGCAGGCTTGGGCTTCTCCTCGAAGGCGATGATGTTGCCTTCGTTGTCGAACAGGAAGATGCCCATCTGTGTCGCTGTTTCGAGGTCCACCGGCTGCGAGGCGATTGTGATCTCGGCGCCGCTCCGTTTGTGGGCAGCGACGAGATCGGCGTAGTCCATCCGGTACAGATGGTCACCCGCGAGGATGACGTCGTAGTCGGCTGGATGCTGGCTGAAGTGTCGCGCCGCCTGGCGCACGGCGTCGGCCGTCCCCTGATACCAGTTCGGATTATCGGGCGTCTGCTCGGCCGCGAGGATCTCGACGAATCCACCGGAGAACCGATCGAGCCGGTAGGTATTGGAGATGTGACGGTTGAGCGAGGCCGAGTTGAACTGCGTCAGCACGAAGATGCGACGGATATCGGCGTGCAGGCATCCGCTGATCGGAATGTCGATGAGCCGGTATTTCCCTCCAATCGGTACAGCCGGCTTGGAACGGGTGGCGGTTAATGGGAAGAGACGTGAACCCTGGCCGCCCCCCAGGATGATTGCGAGTGTGTCGCTCGTCTGTCGCATGGTGGTTCCGCGAATCGCTAACGCCGCCACGTTTTAACACAACCGTTCCCCGGTCGTGATCTCCGTGTCATGCAGTTGCCCTAATCTCGAAAGCATATGCACGTGGGTATACCACGGCAGTGGGAGGGCCGCCGCACACGCGGGTGCGGCGGCATCAAGTTAGTACAGATGGCGCGGCCTTGGCGCTGGCCTATCCCGAGCAGAGTCGAGGGATGAGATTCAGCGTCATTGTCTGCGCCCATAACGAGGCGCAATTTCTGCCCGCCTGCCTCAACTCCCTTTTGAACCAGTCCCGCACTCCCGACGAAATCCTTGTTATCAACAACGCGAGTACCGATTCGACGCGCGCCGTGGCGGAAGCGATTCAGGGCGTGCGCGTGGTGGACGAGTCGCGCAAAGGCCTCGTGGTCGCGCGCGAAACGGGCCGCCTCACTGCCACCGGCGACATCCTCGTCTACCTGGACGCTGACTGCCGAGCACCGATGGCGTGGCTCGAGCGGATCGAGCGCCGCTTCATGGCCGATCCGCTGCTCCTCGCGCTCTCGGGTCCCTATCGCTTCTACGACTGGGACTGGTGGGGGCGCGTACTGATCCGCGCGTACGACTACACGCTGGCGCCGGCCACGCAGTTCCTCGTCAAGTACGTGCTCAGGATCGGAACGATTTTCTACGGCGGCAACTTCGCCGTCAGACGCACGGCGCTCGAGCGCATCGGCGGGTTCGATACCTCGATTGAGTTTCATGGCGAAGACACCAACGTCGGCCGTCGACTGTTTGCGATCGGTCGTGTGTCGCTCTTCAACGACTGCTATCTGACCACGTCGGCGCGACGATACATCGCCATGGGCAAGGGCGCGGTCTTCCGGCTCTACGTGCGCAACTTCACGTCGGAACTGCTGCGCGGACGGCCGAAGGACACGACGCATATCGATGTACGCATCTGACGCTTGTCAACTCCCAACGTCCAACTTCCAACGCAGGGAGGTGTCATTGGGAATTGGCAATTGGGAATCGGGAATTGGGAGTTGAGTCATGCCAGGGTACGAACCATTTCTCCTCTGTGACTTCCACGTCCATACGCAATGGAGCGATGGAAAATTGTCGGTGGCCGAGGTCGTTGACTTGTATGGCTCGACTGGCAAGTTCGACGTCATCGCCATCACCGATCACATTCTGATGAAGAACGATCTCCTGGCGCGTGCCGGCCGGCTTGCCACGCTGGGACGTCGTGCTTTCGGTGTGCGCGAGCAGGACTTCGAGCACTACCTCGAGAACGTGCGCGCCGAAGCCACGCGTGCGCTCAAGCAGTACGGGATGCTCGTCATCCCGGGAGCAGAAATCACGCAGAACCGTCTACGCGGACGGAAGAACTCACACATCATTGCCCTCGACATCCAGCGCTACATCAGCGCCGATCAGTCGGCCGACGAAATCCTGCGCGAGATTCGCCGCCAGAACGCGCTGAGCATCGCCTGTCATCCCCATCATCGGACGACTCGGCGGATCGAGATCAGCACGTGCTACCTCTGGGATCATCGCGAGCGGTTGTCGGGTCTCGTGGACGTGTGGGAAGCCGCAAACCGCGACGATCTGTTTTCCGTGACGAGCTTGAAGCACTACCCGTACGTGGCCAACAGCGACTTCCACAAGCCGAAGCATCTCTACTCGTGGAAGACACTCGTGCGTGCTGAAAAAAGCTGGCCGGCTGTCAGCCGCGCACTGCGCGACAACGTCGACATTGCGTTGACGCTCTTCCGCAACGGATCGTGGGCGGCGTAATCAACGCCCAATCTCCAACTCCCAACTTCCAAGAAGTTCGTTTCACCAACCACCCACCACCAACCACGAACCGAGATGAATGTCGCGATATTTACCGACAACGACTTCGACAAAGTCAACGGTGTCACGACCACGTTTCGCGCGGCTCTGCAATCGGCACCTGCCGGCATCCATCTGCGTGTCTACACCGCGGCGTCGTTGCCGGCAGAGACCGACTCCTATCTGGCCCTGCGATCCATCGGCGTGCCGATCCCGTTCTACACGGAGATGCAGATCTATCTCCCGCGATTCTGGGAGTTCCTCAAGCGTGCACGAGCCGATCGCATCGACCTGGTGCATCTGACGACACCTGGTCCGATCGGCCTCGCGGCGCTTTACGTCGCCTGGCGGCTCAAACTGCCGTTGATCGGCAGCTTTCACACCGACCTGGCAGCATACGCGACGCTCCTGAGCGGATCGAGTCGGCTCGGTGCCTTGATGCGCGAGTACATGCGGTGGCCTGTACGGCCGATGTGCCCGTGTCCTCGCGCCCTCGGAGCACACGCGCCAGTTGCTGATCTCGGCGAGTTGAACCCGGATCGGATTGACGTGTGGCCACGAGGGGTGGACACGACCGTGTTCTCACCGGGGAGGCGTTCGCCGGCGCTGCGCGAGAAGTGGCACGTCTCGGATCGACGTCCCGCGCTCCTGTATGTCGGTCGCGTCTCGCGGGAGAAGGGTCTCCTGCTCCTTCCGGCGATCTCCGATCGCCTGTACAAGCTCGGTATCGAACACCGATGCATTGTGGTCGGCGACGGTCCGCTGCTCCCGACGCTGCGCGACGCACTGCCCGATGCGGTGTTCACGGGTGCGCTGTCCCGGCAGGCCGTTGCCGAGGCGTTTGCATCAGCCGACTGCAATGACGATGATGAGCAGCCCCAGCACAAGGGTGATCGCTCTCACTCACCACACGATGCTGTTGCCGTGTGTGGTTCTCGCGACGGTCGGGCGACAAAGCCGTAAAGTCGCGTCGTGCGTCGATCTCTATAGAGGCCGACGCGCCGACACGACAAGGTTACCGAGGCGTGATCACGTTGACATGTAGCCTCGCTACGCTGGACGCGCAGGGGGATCGATCATGGAAACACGAATCAGTACGACGATGGCGATTGACAGTGACGGGTCAGCCGACGCGTTTGCGACGGCCCTTAGAAGAGCACAGGCAGAGTTTCTGGAGATGCCAGGGCTTCAGTTGACGGAAGCGCAGGCGGCGCGGTTGTGGAGTTTTGATTCGGCGTTGTGCAGCGCTGTTCTGACGGCCCTGGTGGAGTCGCGATTCCTCATCCGTTCTCGGAACGCATCCTTCTCGCGTGCCTAGTGCTCGTGCTTTGATCCCGAATCCCGAATCCCGAATCCCGGATTCTTCACCATCCGTTGCAGTCGAATTTGAACCCGCACTTCAGGCACTTGATACATCCCTTGACCTTGGCCAGGTCGTGAGATTCGCCGCATCGCGGACACGTGGTCTCGTCCGTGTCCTCGTGCGGCCGGCGCGATGACTCGGCTCTGACGCCGTCGGCAGGTTTCATCCCCAACAGGTTACCCCGGGTTATAGTCAGGGGGCGCTGGCAAGCCATGTCCGAGCTGGTTGGTGTCTTCCCGCCTTCACTGAACCACGACCCTGTCCGTCGTGCGCTCGATTGCCTCCAGGAAGGATTCCAGATCATCGGGTACGACTGGCATTACGTGTACGTGAATCCGGCGGCGGCACGGCACGGCCGACGGCCTGCGGAGGAACTGATCGGGCACTCGATCTTCGAGGAGTATCCGGGCATCGATCAGACTCCGATGTTCGCGCGACTCCGGCACTCGATGGAGGCTCGAGTCCCTCAGGTCTTCGAATCCGAGTTTGCATTTCCTGATGGCAGCACGCGGTGGTTCGAGTTGCGGGTGCAGCCATCCCCCGAAGGGATCTGTGTGTACTCGTCTGACATCGACCAGCGGAAGCGCCGGCAGCTCGCATCACCGAGAGATCGAGCCCCCCTTCTCGTGCGCATGTGGCGCACAATTCTCGGGCGCCCGCAAAGGCGCTCGAGCGATCGCTAAGTCCCTTCCAAGCCGCCTCGTCGTTCGAATCAGCTGGGACGAATGTTGGTACGAATCGATCGTGGCCAGACGTTCTGTCACACCCACTCGTGATTTGACCAGTTCCGCTGGCTCTTCGTCATCGATAGTCGCCAACTGACACCAAACCGGGATGAGCTGGCTGTCGCCAATTGTGGCGTTGGCCTATGCGGTGTTTCGATGGTTCCGCGCGAAGTGAGCGAGGGTGGAGCGTTGTGGGAAGCCGTCCTCGCGCACGCGCAAAAGAGGTGGCGAATGCGAGTGAAGGTGTTCCTGGCTCTTGTCTGTCTGACCCTTTCGGCCACGATGGCCAGCGCCCAGGTTCCAACGGGGACCATCTCGGGTCGCGTCACGGATACCTCCGGCGGAGTGTTGCCCGGCGTCACGGTGACGGCAGGCTCACCCAATCTCCAGGGGCCTCGAGAAGTCGTCACGTCCGCTTCCGGTGACTACGTGCTGGCGTTGCTCCCGCCGGGAACGTACGTACTCGAGTTCGTGCTGGCAGGATTTCAAACGGTCAAGACCGAGCTGAAGGTGGCCAGCACGGAAGTCGTGCCGTTCGACGTCGAGTTGGGCGTTGGCACGGTCACCGAGCAAATAACGGTGCGAGCTGATGCGAGGAGCTTTCTCGGAACGGTGCAGACCGGCACCAACGTTCAGCAGTCGCTGATGGCGACACTCCCGAGCAGCAGGACGATCACCGCCGTTCTTGGTATGGCACCCAACGTCAAGCCGACCGGCCCCGGTGGCACGAGTGGTGGTGACGGATCGTTCACGATCGCTGGCGCGATGGCGTACGACAGCGTGTTCCTTCTGAACGGCGTGGCGATCACAGAGAACATTCGTGGCCAGCCTTTCAGCCTCTTCATCGAAGATGCGATCCAGGAGACGACCGTTTCAACGTCGGGGATCTCTGCCGAGTACGGTCGCTTCGGTGGCGGTCTCGTGAATGCCATCACGAAGTCGGGAGGCAATCAGTTCAGCGGCTCCTATCGCCTTGGAATGAACAATGACGACTGGCGTACGACGACGCCGTTCAACGAGCCGAAACTTGACAAGGTCGTGCCGACGCACGAGTACACGATCGGAGGGCCGATTTTCAAAGACGTGCTCTGGTTCTTCAATGCTGGACGCTTCCGGACGGCAGAGGAGTCGCGTCAGACGTTCATCACCAACCTGTCGTATCCGCGCACGGACGAGGAGAAGCGATACGAAGGGAAGCTGACATACACGGTGTTGCCGGGCCAAGTGGTCAAGGGCTCGTTCACGAAGATTCAGCAGGCGATCAACAACGCCAACTTCCAGAACGTGATGGACCTGCGCAGCCTCTACGTGCAGGACCAGCCGCAGGATCTGCTGTCGCTGAACTACAACGGCGTGTTCGGAGCGAATCTCTTTCTCGAGGGGCAGTACTCGCAGCGCCACTTCTCGGCCAACATCGGCGGCACCGGCGCAACCGATCTGATCAACGGCACGCTCCTCATCGACACGTCGCAAGGCGGCACCGCCTACCGCTATTGGGCGCAGACCTTCTGTGTCTGCAACGTCGACAACCGCGACAACTCGGAATTCCTCGCCAAGGCGACATACGTCCTGTCGACCAGCCGCCGCGGTCAGCACTCGATCGTGTTCGGGTACGACCACTACAACGATCAGCGGCAAACCGACAATCATCAGTCCGGCAGCGACTATCGCATCCTCGGCACGTCGACAGTCACTCGAGGCGACACGCTCTACCCGGTGTTCCTCAACAACAACTCGACGGTCATCCAGTGGGATCCGATCACGCTGTCGAGCCAGGGCTCGAACATCCGCTCGCATGCAGCGTTCGTCAACGACACCTGGCGGTTGAACAGCGGCATCACGCTCAACCTCGGGCTCCGCTGGGATCGCAATCAGGGCGACGACGCGATCGGCAATCTGATCTCCAATTCCAGCAAGCTGAGTCATCGACTCGGCGTCGTCTGGGATCCGAGTGGCGACGGGAAATGGTCGATCAACGCCAGCACCGGCCGCTACGTGAGCGGGATCAACACCTCTATCGCCGAAACGTCGCCGGCCGGTTCGCCGTCGAGCTTCACATGGTTCTATCAGGGCCCGTCGATCAACCCCAATGCGAACGCAGCAACGCTCGTCACCTCGGACGCGGCAATCCAACAAGTGTTTGACTGGTTCAATGCCAACGGTGGCGCCAATCGCCCGGTGCGAAGTGCAGACATCCCTGGCGTGAACACGCTCATCGGGGGCTCGCTCGATTCGCCGAATGCAATGGAGTACGCCGCTGGCGTCAGCCGCCTGATTGGACAGCGCGGCAGCGTGCGCTTCGACTGGGTCTTCCGCGACTTCAACGACTTCTACATCACGCGGACGGACCTTTCGACCGGCCAGGTCACGAACGCGCAGGGCACCTTCGACGTCAACCTGGTCGAGAACTCGAACGACCTCGAGCGCCGCTATCAGGGCGGGACGTTCCAGGCGAACTACCGGTTCGGCAGCAGCGTGGAAATCGGTGGCAACTACACGCTGTCACGGACGTGGGGCAACTTCGACGGAGAGAACCCGGCCAGCGGTCCACTGACGGCGCAGCTCTTCTCGTATCCCGAATATCGCGAGGCTCGGTGGAACGCACCGGAAGGGAACCTCGGTACTGACCAGCGGCATCGCGCACGCATCTATGGGATCTATCGCGTGCCGATGGCTAGCCGCGCGGGATCGCTGGATGTCGGCATGGTGCTTGGCATGGCGTCGGGCACGCCGTACACCTTCGGCGGCGCGACCTCCACGTCACCGGGCACGGGCGTGGGTCGGATCAACTCGAGCCCGTACGTCGCAAACCCGGGATACGCCCAACCCGTGACCAGCGTCGAGTACTACTTCTTCGAACGCGATCAGTACCGCACGGAGGCGCAGTATCGCACCGACCTCTCCGTCAACTACCAGTACCGAGTGGGCGGAGGAGCCGACCTGTTCTTCCACGCCGAGGTATTGAACATCTTCAACCAGTTCCAGCTTTGTGGCTGCGGAGGCACGGTATTCAACAACGGCGGTGGCAGCGACATTCGGACGATCAGCACGGCAGTCTTGACCGCGTTGAACTCCGGCACGCTGCAGCCCTTCAACCCGTTCACGACCACGCCGGTGCAGGGTGTCAACTGGAACCCGAGCCCGACGTTCGGCACGGCCGTGAACCGATTTGCCTACACGAGCCCACGGACGCTCCGGTTCAACTTTGGGGTGAAGTTCTAAGATCAGTCCCCGGTCCCGGTCCCCGGTCCTCGGTCGAACTCACGACTGTGGACTGAGGACTGTGGACTGTGGACCGACTTACTCATACCGCAACGCCGCGATTGGATCGAGCGCGGCCGCCTTGCGTGCGGGGTAGAAGCCGAAGAACACACCGACTGCCGCAGCGAAGCCGAACGACATCAACACGGCTTCGCTCGTGACGACGGCCGTCCATCCCATGATCTGGCTGACGGCCATCGACGCCGCGAAGCCCATCGCCACCCCGATCGCGCCGCCCGCAAGGCTCAACACTACCGCTTCGACCAGGAACTGCAGCAGGACGTCGATGTCGCGCGCGCCCATCGAGAGCCGCAGGCCGATCTCGCGCGTGCGCTCGGTCACCGACACGAGCATGATGTTCATGATCCCGATCCCACCCACGAGCAGCGACACTGCCGCGATGCTCGCCAGCAGCCACGTCATCGTCGTCGTAGTGGACGTCAGCACGGTGGCCATCTCTTCGAGGCTGCGAACCGAGAAGTCGTCGGGCTCGTCCGCCGTCAGCTTGTGACGGGTGCGCAGCAGCGTCGAGATCTGATCCGACACGGCCTGGAACGGCACGCCGTTGACCGTCGAGAGCGTGATGTTCTGCAGGTTCGTGATGCCGAGCAGCTTCTTCTGGACGGTCGTAAACGGCACGACGACGGTGTCGTCCTGATCGGGGCCCATCGCTGCCTGACCCTTGCGGGTGAGGACACCGATCACACGAAACGGCTGGCTGCCGATGCGTACGGTCGCGCCCGTCGGGTCAGTGCCCGTGCCAAAGAGCTCGTCTCTGGCGACGGCGCCGAGCACGGCGACCTTCTCGGCGCGCGCGACATCCTGCTCGGTGAAGAACGCACCGGTTTCCATCGACCAGGCGCGGATCGCGGGCAGGTCGGCGCCTGACCCCTGAATCTGCGTGTTCCAGTTCGCCGTTTCGGCAACAACCTGTTGCCGCGTGTTCACGCCGGGCGAGATGTAAGCGATGCCGGACACCTCGCGCGCGATCGCCTGAGCATCGTCGGGCACGAGCGTAGTGGTGGCGCCGAAGCCCTGACGCACCGGGCCGAACGCGTTCGACCCGGCGGTGATCGTGACGACGTTGGTGCCGGCGCTGCGGATGCGGTCTTCGATTGACGACTGCGCACCGTGACCGATGGCGACCATCACGATGACGGCGGCGACGCCGATGATCATGCCGAGCGCGGTCAGTGCCGTGCGCATGGCATTCCGGCGAAGCGCGGTGACGGCGATGGACAGGGTGATGACGGGTGACATGATTGGGTCCTTACGCTGAGAGCTCCTCGCCCTCGGCGTCGTATCTGCGAAGCTCCTCGGCGGCCTCGCGACGCTGGAGCACCGGCCGATCGAGTCGCACGCGTCCGTCGCGGAAACCGACGATGCGCGTAGCGTATTCGGCAATGTCAGGCTCGTGCGTGACGAGCACGATCGTGATGCCCTGCTCGGTGTTCAGCCGTTGAAAGATCCCCATCACCTCGATGCTGGTGCGCGAGTCGAGGTTGCCAGTCGGCTCGTCCGCGAGGAGCAGCGACGGGTTGTTCACAAGCGCGCGCGCGATGGCGACGCGCTGCTGCTGACCGCCCGACAGCTGATTCGGATGGTGATCGAGCCGCGTGCCGAGTCCGACGGCTTCGAGCGCCGCCGCGGCGCGCCGATGGCGTTCCTTCGCTGGCACGGGAGAGCCGTAGAGCATCGGGAGCTCCACGTTCTCGATCGCGCTCGTTCGGGTCAGCAGATTGAATCCCTGAAACACGAATCCGATCTCGCGGTTGCGGACCAGAGCCAGGTCTCGCTTGGTCAGGCGCGAGACATCGCGTCCGTTCAACTCGTAAATGCCGCTCGTGGGCCGGTCGAGACAACCCGCGAGGTGCATGAAGGTCGACTTGCCGGAGCCCGAGGGACCGGTGAGCGCGACGAACTCCCCGCGCGAGATGTCGAGTGAGATCCCGCGCAGCGCGCGCACCTCGATCTCGCCTATCGCGTAGGTCTTCGTGAGTTCGCGGACGGAGATGACAGGGGTCTCGCTCATCGCCCGCCTCCACGATTCCCTCCGCCGCCTCCTCGTCGTCCGAAGGGGAGCAGCGGTGATGTGGCTGGTGCGGCGGCTGCCGGCGCCGACGTCGATGTCGTTCCGGTGAGGACCGCCGCTCCCGGCGTCAGATCGCCGTCGAGAATCGCAGTGTCTCTGCCATCGCTGATGCCGGGCTGCACTGGCACGCGCATCGGCCGATCCTGCACGAGCACCCAGACCGCGGCTCCGTTGTCGCCGCCGGATTTCGATCCACGTGCCATTGGCCGGCGCCGGTCGTGCACCGCTCGACGCGCTCTTCGGAGTGAAGCGCAGCGCCGCGTTCGGCACCTTCAGCACGTCATCGGCCCGAGCAGTCTCGATGGTCACGGCCGCCGTCATTCCCGGTTTCAGCTTCAGCTCCCGATTGGGCACGTCGATGACCGTAACGTAGCTCACGACGTTCTGCTGCACGACTGGCTGCAGACGCACCTGCTTGACCTTGCCCGTGAACGTCTCGTTCGGATAGGCATCCACGCGGAATCTGACGTCCTGCTTTGGCGCGATTTCGCCGATGTCGGATTCGTCCACGCTGGCGTTCACCTGCATCTCGGCGAGATCGCGGGCGAGGATGAACAGCGTCGGCGCCTGCAGGCTCGACGCGACCGTCTGTCCGACGTCCACGTTGCGCGCGATTACGACGCCGTCGATGGGCGCCTTGATGATCGTGTGACTGAGGTTGACCTGCGCCTGATTGAGCGACGCGTTCGCCTGGACGATTTCAGCTTCGGCGCCTTTCACCGCAGCATCCGCCGAGCGAGCGGTGCTCTCTGCTGTTTCGAGGTCGGTCTTCGGGATCAGCTGTCTGTCGAAGAGCTCGTGTGCACGCGTGAGCTTGATGTTCGCGTCGGCCGCCTGCACCTTTGCGCGATCGAAATCCGCCTGCAGTCGAGCGACCGTCGCCCGCGCCTGCTCGACCTGCGTCTGAAAGAGTGAGGAGTCGAGCTCCGCGATGACCTGCCCCTTCTTGACCTCGGAGTTGAAGTCGGCGTGCAGCGCGCTGATCGTGCCGGATACCTGGCTCCCGACCTGGACCGTGGTCACCGCCTCGAGCGTGCCGGTGGCTTCGACAGTTGAGATCACGTCGCCGCGCGAAACCTCGGCGGTCATGAATGCTGGCGCCTCAGCCTTGACGTCACGTGTGTAGTAATAGGTCGCGGTCAATGACCGCGACAATAATCACTCCGGCTGCAACCCAGAAAGATCGCTTCATGTCTCGCCCTCTCTCTGTTGGACGCAGATTCGAGAGCAGATTCCGTGGCAGAAATGTGACATTCGAGGCGCAGCGCGCGTCACAAAAGAGTCACCACTCCACCATCCGCTCGCCACGGGAACTGCCGTCAAATCAGACAGTAGCCAGTGCACGACTCTGGTCTGGGAGACGAAAGACCAAACACCAAAGACCGGAGACGAGAGACCAGAGACAGGAGACGAGAACCATGAATCGATTTCGTTCGTTGGCGACGGGAGTCGCATTGGTGGCGCTGCTCGCGACGAGCGTCGCGTATGCGCAGGGGCCGCGTGGCGGCGGGTTCGGGGGACGAGGCGGGCGAGGATTCGGGCCAGGTGGGCCGGGCCTTGCGCTCAACGAGCTGAATCTCACCGACGCGCAGCGTGAGCAGGTTCGCGAGATCCGAGATCGCTATCAGGAGCAGATCCAGACGCTGTCACGGCGCCTCGGCGATCTGGCCGCGAAACAGCGTCAGGCGATCGAGACAGTTCCGGTGAACGAGACGCTCATCACGTCGGCCACGCAGGACATGACGCAGGCGCAGGTCGAGGTGGCGATCCAGGAGGCGCGGATCAACGCGGACATCTGGTCTGTGCTGACGCCGGAGCAGCAGGCAACGGCGACGAAGCTTCGCGCGGAACGAAAGGCGCAGATGGAACAGCGGCGCCAGCAGCGGCGAACCCCGTAGCTGGGAAAGATGGGTAGCTGGGTTGCTAGGTGGCTGGGTAGCTGGGTTGCTAGGTGGCCGGGTAGCCCGGTCTCGCAAGGCCAAACTGCCCCAGCTACCTAGTTGACCCAGCCACTCAGCTACCAGCTACCTACTTCTCCCCGCCGCACTTTCCGCCGGGGCAGCGGTTGTTTTCCTGACAGACGTATTCGAACAGCCCGTCTTTTTCCCACTCGGGCTTGGCGATGATCTCGAACTCCTGCGACCAGGGGGCAGTGAAGATCTTCGGATCGTCGATCGTGATCGTGTACGAGATCGCGGTCGGGCTCTTCCATCGCAGCCGCTCGATGGTGTGCAGCGCGTCGCTGTGCATCCGGAACTCGTTCGGGTTCGTGTAGTGATGATCGTCGAGCGCCCAGCGCTTGAAGTTGGTGGTGTCGATCACCAGCGTGTCGCCTTCCCATTTGCCCACCGGATCGCCATCGAACATCGGCTCCAGCCCTTCGCGATGCGGGCGGCCGTCGAGCGGGATGATGCGCGTGTTGCGCTGGAACTCGTGCACCATCACGAGATGGTTCTTCGTCTGGAAGAACTGCATCGCGTTGCCTGAGAGGATGCTCGCCGGGAAACCAGCCGGCATGCAGAAGTCGCGTGGCTCGTCGTGCCTCGGGTCACCCGTGCGCGGCTCGAAGAACGCTTCGCCGCCCGGCTTGAGCGGCGCAAAGCGTTTGCGGTCGAAGATGAGGGGGGGGGCCGAAGACAGGGTTGAAGGGTGTTTCAGGAGAGTGGGGTGAGGGTTGTGTGTGGGGGGAGAAGAGGAGGGGGGGGGGGGGGGGGAGATTGTGGGGAGGGTTTGGGGGGGGTTTGTGGAAGGTGCGTTTGTGTTGGGGGGAGTAGGGGGGAGAGAAGGAAGGAGTTGGCTGGTTCCATGAGATATTCCCGGGGGCTCATACATGGATTTGATCTCCCGCCGGGCGCTGCTGCAAGCCGTTCTCGTTCAGTCGGTCATGACGGGCATTGCTCGTGGTCAGGCACGGGTCGTCGCCAAGCCGAAGCCGCTGCCTGCCGGGGCGGTCACTCACGACTGGGCTGCTTTTCTGGGACCCACGCACAACGCCGTTTCCACTGAAACGAAATTGAGTCGGACGCTGCCTCCGCCGCTCGTCTGGGAATTTCCGAAAGGCACAAGCTACGCGTCGCCCGCGATCGCCGCAGGACGGCTGATGTTCATTCATCGCGTCGGTGACGAAGAGGTCGTCGAGTGCCTCGATTCCGAAACAGGATCCGGCCGCTGGCAGTTCAAATACGGCACCGTCTTCGAGGATCGCTACGGCTACAACAACGGTCCGCGCGCGAGCCCGGTGATCGACGGCGACCGCACTTTCACGATGGGTGCAGAAGGCAAGCTGCACTGCTTCGACATAGCGTCGGGGAAAGTGGTGTGGACGCGAGACATTCGCGCCGAGTACAAGGTGCCGCAGGACTTCTTCGGCACGGCATCGACGCCGCTCGTCGAAGGCAAGGTGCTGATCGTCAACGTCGGCGCTCCCGGCGGTCCGTGCGTTGTCGGGCTCGACAAGACGAGCGGCAAGGAAGTGTGGCGCGCAGGGAAGGAGTGGGGGCCGAGTTACGCATCGCCAGTGCCTGCGGTCGCGCACGGGCAGCGGCGCGTGTTCGTCTTCGCAGGAGGCGAGTCCGATCCGCCGACCGGTGGATTGATGTGCATCGATCCCGCAAGCGGCAAAGTGGACTTCTCGTTTCCCTGGCGCAGCCGCAGCTATGAGTCGGTCAACGCGTCGTGCCCGGTGGTCTTCGACAACAAGGTGTTCATCTCAGCGAGCTATCGCGCGGGAGGCGCCCTGCTCGAGATTCGTCCCGACTTCACGCACAAAGTTCTGTGGACGACGCAGGAGTTCGCGCTGCATTTCAACACGCCGATCTATCGCGACGGGTTCCTGTACGGCTTCGATGGCCGCAATGAACCCGATGCTTCGCTTGCCTGCGTCGATGTGTCGACTGGCAAAGTTGTGTGGCGCGAGACCCGCGAGTGGAACGAAACGCTCGGCGGCCGCCAGCAGCCGGTGAGCATCTACCGAGGCTCGCTCCTCGCCGTAGATGGCTCGTTCCTGTGCCTCGGCGAGCTGGGACATCTGCTCTGGATGGATCTGACTCCCAAGGGCTACAAGGAGATCTCCAGAACATGGCTCTTTCCCGCGCGCGAGTCGTGGAGCCTGCCCGTGCTGAGTCGCGGCTTGTTATACGTCGTCCAGAACACGCGCGAGGTCACTCGAGTCAACGGACCGCGACTTCTATGTTACGACCTTCGCGCCTGAAGTCGTGGATAATGCCCGCATGACCGGCGCCCATCTTGCGATTGTCACGGTCGTCGCTTTCAGCGCGTCGCTCCACGCGCAGTGGCTGAACTATCCGACTCGCGGCGTGCCTCGCACGCTGGATGGCAACCCGATCTGCTCCGGACCTGCTCCGCGCGCGGCAGACGGCAAGCCCGATTTGTCCGGCATCTGGCAACTCGAGCCGCGGCCGTGCGAGCCGAGCGGGTGCCCAGCAGACTATGCGCCGGCCGCTGAGTTCCTCAATTTCGGTGCGAAGCTGCCGGGTGGCCTGCCGTATCAACCGTGGGCTGCGACACTCGTCAAGGAACGCACCGAGCAACTGGGGAAGGACGATCCTGTCGGTTTATGCCGGCCGGGTGGCGCGCTGAGAATTCTCACGTTCCCACCGTTCAGAAAATTCCTTCAGATGCCCGGGTTGTTCGTGATTCTGTCCGAGCGTGACGTGACGTATCGGCAGATTTTCATGGACGGACGCCCACTCCCGGACGATCCGACGCCCACGTTCAACGGCTACTCGGTCGGACGATGGGATGGAGACACGCTCGTCGTGACGAGCAACGGATTTCGGGATGGGACGTGGCTCGATCGGAACGGCAGCCCGATGAGTGACGTCGCGAAATTGACCGAGCGGTATCGGCGCGTGAACTACGGCCGCCTCGAGATCGACGTGACGCTCGACGATCCCAAGGTCTACACGCGACCGTGGACGGTCACGCTCACGCAACTCATCGTCCTCGACACCGAGCTCCTCGACTACCACTGCATGGATAACGAGCGCGACGCCGGGCGGCTGGTAGGTAAGTAGCGTGACCGGGAGACGATGACGCGGATCGGAATGGGGCTGGTTGGCGCGGGATTCGTCGGCCCGCATCACATCGATGCCGTGAGGCGTCTGGGATTTGTCGACGTCGTCGCCATCGCGTGCAGCAGCGACGAATCAGGGCGAGAAAAGGCCGAAGCGCTCGGTGTGCGTAAAGGCTACGGCAGCTATCAGGCGTTGCTCGACGATCCGGACGTCCAGGTCGTTCACATCGCCACGCCGAATCACCTTCACTACGAGGTGACCTCCGCCGCGCTTGCGAAAGGCAGGCACGTCGTCTCGGACAAGCCGCTGGCGATGACGTCAGCGCAGGCCAAACGACTGGTCAGCGAAGCACACCGCGCAGGCGTCGTGGCAGCGGTGACGTTCAACTACCGCGGCAACCCGCTTGTGCAGCAAGCCCGACTCGCGATTTCCGAGGCGACATCGGTCCGCCGCATTTTCTGCACGGCCATTACCTGCAGGACTGGCTCCTCAACGACACGGACTACTCGTGGCGCCTCGACCCGGAAAAGGGAGGCGCGTCTTCCGCGGTGGCCGACATCGGAACGCACTGGTGTGACCTGGCCCAACACGTCACCGGCCTGCGGATCACCCACGTCCTCGGAGACATCACCACCGTCGTGAAGAAACGCAAGAAGCCGTCAGCGTCGCGCGAGGCGTTTCAAGGCAGGAAACGGCGACGGCGAACTGGTGGACATCAGGGTCGAGGACCTTGCCTCGGTGCTCGTCCGGTTCGACAACGGCGCGCGCGGCAGCTTCTCAGTCGGGCAAGTCTGCAGTGGCCACAAGAACGATCTCGTTCTCGAGGTGTGCGGCGCGAAGGCATCGCTGCGATGGCGACAAGAGGATCAGAACGAGCTCTGGATCGGCCATCGCGATCGGGCCAACGAAATATTGCAGAAGGATCCGTCGCTCCTCGACGAACGCGTTCGTGGATACGCGCACCTGCCCGGAGGCCATCAGGAGTCGTGGGCAGACGCCTTCTTCAACGTGATACGCGAGATCTACACGTGCGTGGCAGCAGGCCCGCCCTATCCTGCGCTATCTCCTATGGTGGCGACGTTCGAAGACGGCTTCCGCGCCAATCGCATCGTTGATGCGATCCTCGAGAGCGCTGCCGACGGTGGTGCCTGGACCCGGATATGACTCGATTCACACCGCGCTTCATGAAGGTGGGGATCCTCACAGCGGCGTTGCAGGAGTTGACGCCACGCGCGCAGCGCGACGCCGACCCGGATCGCGCGATTGAAGACTGGCTGTCGTACGCGCGCGAACTGGGGGCCGACTACATTCAGCTGTCCGCGGCGCTGCACCCTTCTGAATCCGACGTTCCGCCGGAGGCGATGCTCGACCCGGTGGCCAATACCCTCGACCTGCGTCAGGCGTTCGATCGGGTGCGCACGCACCGAGTTCACCAAGCCATGAAGCAGACTGGTGTCGGGCTCTCGGATCTGGGCTACTTCGACAACCTGCTGCATCACGACGCGAAGACACGCCAGAAGAAGCACGAGTTCCTGATGCGCGTGTTCGATGCCGCGACGCTACTCGGTGTGAACGCGGTGTGCGGTTTTGTCGGTCGCAATCAGCAGCACAGCATGGACGAGAACCTGATCGACTTCGAGCAGCAATTTATTCCGCTGCTGAAGGCGGCGAAGGAACGCGGCCTGACCTATCGCGTTGAGCAGTGTCCGATGCCGGGATGGACGACCGGCGACAACTGGCACAACAACATCGCCTACACACCGGGCGCGTGGATCGCGTTGCACCAGATCTGCGAGAAGCACGGCGTCGGCGACCAGTTCCGCATTCACTACGACCCGTCGCACGCGATCCTGATGGGACAGGACTCGCGCTCGATCTTTCAGTACCTGAAGGACGAAGGATACGGCTTCCTCATCGGAGGCTTTCACGTGAAGGGCCAGGTGATCGATTCAAAGGGCGTCTCTGCGTGGGGCTCTGGTGGTCAGACGATGGGGCGTGGTGACTGGATCGATGGCAAGCCGTCGAACCGGCCTGCCGATCAGGTCAATGCGTGGAAGAAACAAGTCGTGCTGGCCGATCACGAACTTCCCGGGACCGCGCGACACGATCCGCTGGCGTATCTACAGAACCGCAGCGTTGACTGGCTCGACCATCAGCTTGCCGCGCGAGAGCTGTTGCCGCTCGACGTTGCCAACACCCATCTCGTCGTCGAGCACGAATACCCCGCAGCGCGGATTCAGGATCGAGAGAAGCTGAAGCCCATCCTGCAGGGATCGCTGGCGTTCGTGAAGCACATCGACGAGGCCGCTGCGTGCATGTACGCACTGCAGCACGAGGTGTTCGCCGGACAGGGCATTCCTATTCAGGGAATCGGAAGAGAGGCCTACCGCTCTTAGCGTCTGACTTCGGCCGCTGCAGTGGCGTCTCGCTCGGCCCGCCGGAGATCTTCACGTGCCTCTGCGTTCTGAGGATCGAGCACCACAGCCCGCGCGAAGTAAGGCACCGCGGCAGCGATTTGACCCATCGCCGCGAGTGCGCGTCCAAGCAGGTAATGATCGCGGCTGCTCTTTGGATACAGCTCGATTGCGCGTCTGAAGGTTTTCACGGCGGCGTCAAGTTGACCCGACTGCCCCTGCATGATCCCGAGCAGCCGAAGCGTCTCGAGATCGCCCGGCTTGCAGGTCGACCGACGTCTGCAGTTCTCCGATGCCTTCGGCAATGCGTCCCTGCTGAACGAGCACTCTCCCCATTGACGCATGAGCCGAGCCTCGTCGAGGCTCCAGTCGAAGGGCCTCTCTCAGGTGTGCCGCGGCCCGGTCGAGCTGACCTCTGGCAGAGATAGACGCTCCCGAGCGTCGCATGCGCGTCCGCGGCGCGGATGTGCGATGGCGCCAAGGTCACGAACCGTTCGAGTTCTTCGATACCGGGCGCGACCTCTCCTCCTGAGATGAGCTCGATGCCCAGCATGAAGCTCGATGTCGGATTCCGCTTTCGCCAACCGCAGGTACCGCATGGCCTCGTCGCGTTGACCTGCCTCGAAGTAGGCGTTCGCGAGCATCTGATATGAGCGCGGATGCGGCCGCCGCTCGACCGTCACCTTCATGATCGAGACCTTGGTGTGATACTCGCGGTTCCGCTGAATCGTCCCTGCGGCGAGCGCGAGACACACCAGCACTGTTGCCGCGACGCCGATGTTCTGGTTTCGCGAGCTCGCGCGCGACGTCCACGCCCGATACGCGCACAAGACGACCAGCACGACGAGCCCCGCAAGCGGGAGATACATGCGCCGTTCGGCGCCGACCTCGGTTGCGATTGGAACGAAGCTCGATGTCGGCGACAGCGTGAGGAAGCACCACGCGCCCAGGAAGCCGACGTGCGGACGCCGGGCGAGCAGAAACAGCACCAGTAATGCGATGGCGACGACTGCGAGCAGCGGAAGCCAGACATCCAGCAGCGTCACTGGCTGTGGAACGCCGTAGTCGAGAACGAGATTTCGCGGCCAGAACGACTCGCGCAGGTAGATCAGCAGCATGGGTGCCTGATTCAGCAGATAGCTCCACGGGCCCACGTCGGTATTGAGCCCGACGGTGTCTCTCGGTCCGGGCCACATCAGCGCGGCCAGGACGAGCCACGTCATGGCGAGCCCGATATACAACCGTGCACGTCGAATCTTCCGCAGCGCGGGGCTCGCGACGAACACGTAGTCGTACAGTCCCACGATCACTGGCGCGGTGAGCATCGATTCCTTGCAGGCCATCCCGGCCGCGCACGCGAGGATCGCTGCGGCGTGCCAACGCGCTGGCTGTCGGTCGAGCGCTCGCACGCTGCAGTACATCGTCAGGAGATAGAAGAGGCCCATCATCGACTCCGTGCGCTGCGTCACGTAATCGATCGTTTCCGACGGCAGCGGATGCAGCGCCCAGATAAGCGCGGCACTCCAGGCAAGGGTGGTCGCGTGTCCCCGAACCTCGGTGCGGAGAGAAGGAAGGAGAAGCGTGCGGCGCACCAGCCCGAACAGGGTCAGTGCCGCCAGCATGTGAATGGCGAGATTGGTCAGCCTGTATGCACGAGGATCGAGCCCGCCGATGGCGTAGCTGAGCGCAAAGCTCAGATTGACGATCGGGCGTCCGGCCACGGGCGTGTTGTTCGGCGGCGAGAGCGGAACGCTCAACGGCCACAGTTGGCGGATTTGCTGATTGTCGAGGATCGCCGTCCGGTCGTCGAAGATGAACGGCGCGGCAAGGCTATTCGAGTAGACGATGACGCCCGCGACGACGATGACGGCGGCGCGGATCGCGACCCCCCGCTCGAAGGTCACACGCAGACTCCCCGAGACATGCGCCTCAGTATATTCGTGGCGACTTCGTGCGCTTGGACCTTGACCTGGCGTTGGAGGCGCACTACAAGACGGAGGTGAATGGCGGAATCACTCGAGCAGATCATCGGGCGTTACCGGTCGGAGACGCCGCTCACGCATGCATCGACAATTCCTGCAGCCTGGTATGTGGACCCGCGCGTCTTCGAGTTGGAGCAGCGCGCTGTCTTCCGACGAGCCTGGCAGGTTGCCGCGCGGGTCGACGACGTTCGCGTGCCCGGTGAGTACATCAGCTGCGAGTTGCCGGGCGGTGAGCCGATCGTCGTCGTGCGCGGCGCAGATCGCTTGCTGCGCGCGTTTTACAACGTCTGTCGTCATCACGCCGCAGCCGTCGTCACCGACCCGCACGGTTCGGCCACACAGTTTCGATGTCCCTATCACGGATGGACGTACGGGCTCGACGGGTCGCTGAAAGGGACGCCTGACTTCGCGGAAGTATGCGACTTCGATCGCTCGGCTCAGGGCCTCGTGCCCATCGAGTGCGATATCGCAGAGAAGTGGGTGTTCGTGAGGCCCGACCGCGACGGCGTCGGCCTTTCGACATTCCTGGGACCGGCGCTCACACGCCATCTCGCCGACCGCAGGTTGGGCTCGTTGCACTGGGTGGAGCGGCGTCACTACACGCTCGACTGCAACTGGAAGGTGTTCGTCGATAACTATCTCGATGGCGGCTATCACGTGCCGCACGTGCACCGAGGTCTCGACAGCGTGCTCAGTTCTCGCGAGTACACGATCGAAACGGGTGAGTGCTTCTGTCTCCAGTGGAGTCCGATGGTCAACGAAGGAGCGGACGCGCGCACCGGAGCCGTGCGTCAAGGTGAACGCGCCTTCTACTACTGGATCTATCCGAACTTCATGATCAACTGCTACGGCGGAGCGATGGATACTAACCTGGTGATCCCGCGCGGTGTGGACAAGACGGAGGTCGTCTTCGATTTCTATTTCGCTGATGCCTCCGAAAACGCACGCGCTGAGAATCAGGCCAGCATCGACGTCAGCCAGGAGATTCAGGAGGAGGACGTCGGGATTTGCGTGTCGGTGCAGCGCGGATCTGAAGTCACGCGCGTACGACACCGGTCGACTATCTGTTCGTCGCGAGGCTGGTGAACATCTCTTCCATCGATTGCTTCACCGGGACCTCTTGACAGGCCTGTCCGGTAGCGTCCGGGCGTGAACGCCGCGTCCCAGAGGCGAACGTCAATGGCGCAGAGGGTCCTCGCGCTGTCGCCCGCGCCTCAGGCGCTGTCGCAACAGTGCTTGGCACGTGCTTTGGACCAGAAGTGCTTAGACTTGCGCTATGGCGGACGAACATCACGGCACGAAAGAACTGGCCTCGGCAATCCGCGCGGGCGCGGAGCGTCGTCCGGAACAAGCGTTTGGTGATTACTTCGTAGGGCGCCGCGCCTCCTGTGCGTTGGGCGCCGCGTACGAGGGGATCTACCGGCTCGCCTCAGACATGAGCGGCCAGCGCCCGACGAAGGACCTGACGACGTTCTTCGATTGTCTCGAGGGGACGATTCGCGCGTGTCCGGTTGAGGGGTGCAAGAAGCGTCTTCTGCTCTCGGCGATGATTGTCCACCTCAACGACCACCACGAGTGGTCGCGCGAGAAGATCGCGGACTGGCTGGAAGAAAACGGCGCAACGAAACCGGCGCCCGCCACCGATCAGCCGCGATAGTTCCCGAACTGCAGCGCCACGCCGAAGTCCTGCTCTCGCAGTTGTCGCATCGCTTCCTGGAGCTCGTCTCGTGACGGCGACGTCACGCGCAGCTGATCGCCCTGAATCGACGCTTGCACTTTCTTCGTCTTCGCGTCTTTCAGGAACTTCACGATGTCCTTCGCCTTCTCGGTGGGGATGCCCTGCTGGAGCGAGATCTCCTGGCGCACCGTGCCGTTGGCCGATGGCGTTGCCGTTCCCCGCGTCAGGTTCTTCACCGGTACGTTTCGCCGCACGAGGCGCGTCTGGACGATCTCCCACAGCGCATTGAGCTTGAAGTCATCGTCGGCGGTGAGTACGAGCTTGGAGTCTTTCACGTCGAACTCGATCGACGCCTTCGAGCCTTTGAAGTCGTAGCGCTGCGCGACTTCCTTGCGTGCCTGGTTCAACGCGTTGTCCACTTCCTGCAGATCGACGTTCGAGGTGATGTCGAAAGAGCACTGCGTCGTCATGTGAGACTCATGTTAGCGATGCGGATCGATTCCTTCAAGCATCTTCTCTTCGTACAATGAACGTCATGTCGCGTGACGGCGGACGACCGCGCGTCGGGATCTCGCGTTGTCTGCTCGGTGACGAAGTGCGATACGACGGTGGACACAAACGCGACGCGCTCCTCATCTCGACGCTTGGAGCGCTCGTCGAATGGGTTCCTGTGTGTCCCGAAGTGGAAGCGGGGATGGGCACGCCGCGCGAAGCGATCGATCTCATCGAAAGCGACGACGGTGTTCCCGCAGGTCAGGCTCGCGTCCGCCTCTTAGGTGTACGGAGTCGCACTGATTGGACGGGCCGGATGACCACGTGGTCGGCGGCGCGAGTGCTGACGTGTGCCGATCTCGATGGCTACGTCCTCAAGTCGGACTCACCGAGTTGCGGGCTGCAGGATGTTGTCGTACACGGAAGCGGGGGAGTGGCGCGTGTCGGTCGCGGGCTGTTTGCCGAAGCGCTCGTGCGGATGCTTCCAGACCTGCCAATGGAAGAAGAGCGGCGCCTCCATGACCAATCGCTTCGCGACGATTTCCTCAGCCGCGTGTTCGCGTATCGCCGTCGTCGTCTTGCGATTCCGAATCCCGAGTCCCGAATCCCGAATCCCGGCTAGCGTGCCGCAGTTGAAGCCCCATCGCTGTGGGCAGGAATCCTTCGTTGACGAAGAGGCGCGCAGCGGGATGAATCGATGCGGGCAGCCCATCGATCTCTGCCAGCAACAGGCCCCTGCGACCCTCTTCGCGCGCAGCTGATAGCTGGACGAGCGCCCTTGCCACCGCCTGCGTGGCGTGCGACCGGGTCGGCTCGGCAGGTGGCATGAAGAGCAGAAGCTCGCGCTCACCGCGACGAAGATACGCACCGGCGTACCCGTCAACCACGATCACGAGAGCGCCGGCAGTGCGAGTCGGCCCCCGGCCGCCATCGCTCGACGCGTTCGGGTCGTGGCCCTGAAGCTGGGAGATCTCGTCGCCCCATGCGCTCGCGGGCCACTTCACGAGAGAACCGTAAGGAGACGCCGGGTCGGTTGCGGACAGGACCACAGCCCGGAAACTCTCGGGCGCGTCGCGCAGCGATCGCAACAGGTCGAGTGCGGCCGGCATCGCGAATTGCGCGGCGCCGAGGCCGGCCACGAAGTACCCGCGGCGGACGCGTCCCGCGTCCTCCATCGCTTTGAGGACCTGGTAAACGATCGAAAAGCCACCTGCGACCGGTTCGTGCGTGATCGTTTCGCGCGTGACGACACCGTGACGTGCGAGCAACTGGTTCGCGATCGCGGTGCTCCACTCCGTCACGGAGGACTTCGATGCACGCGGCGCGTCCACGAGCGACCATCGGCCTTCCGCTGTCGGAGGCACCAGCCGTCGAGACTTGAAAGGCGCGGGCCGCCCACGTCTTGGCGGCTTCGTACTCGTCTCGCCGACGTACGCACGCAGCGCATGCAGCGTGTCGTTGGTGACCAGCCCTTTCCAGACGAGGTCCCACAACGCGTCAACGGTTTCTCCAGGGAAGCCGCCGCCGCTGCCTTCGTGAAGTGCAGAGAAGAACGAGGCACCGTGAGACTTCAGATACGAGAGTATCTCCGCCGATCGTCCTTCGATATCGCTCGTGGTTGGGGACGGAGGCAGGAGGCGTGGCATGTGGTCGGTCAAGTAAAGGGCGATACGGCCGTCTCGTTCTCCCACTGATTCGACGCCGGCCCAGACGACCTCGCCCGCAGCCATCAACGTATCGAGCATCGACGGCTGATAGCCTGCGACGCGGGCCGGCAAGACATCTCGCTCGAGGACCGAAAAGGGGAGTGGCGCGCCCTGCAACTGTTCGATCGCGTCGAGTAGCGCTTCGGGACCGCGCCGCATGGAGCCGACACCGTGCCACGCGACGAGAAACCGTCCGAGAGCGTCTGGCGAGACCGGTTCGACTTCGCGTCTCAATCGCGCGAGCGAGCGGCTTCGAAGGCGCCTGAGCACATCGCCGTCGACCCATTCGCGCTCGACGCCGCCGGGCCTGAACTCACCTTGCACGAGCCGCCCCGATTCGGTCAGGCGCGCCAGGAGCGGCTCGGCGATCGCCGTGCCGAGGCCGAATCGTCGCGCGAGCACGTCAACGGTGAACGGACCATGCGTGCGAGCGAATCGCAACGCGAGATCGCCGGCTGGGTCACGGACCGGCTCGAGCAGGGATTGGGGAATGCCCGCTGGTAATGGCGTGCCCAACCCATCCCGGTAGCGGGCGGCATCTTCTACGGCGATGTCGCGCCGCTCACCCGCGATCTGAATAGAGATGATCCGACCGGCTCGCTCGAGCTCTGCGATCGCGGCTGCGGTGTCAGGCATCGACGAGCGCGCCTCGATTTCTTGATGTGACAGATCACCAATCCGTAGCAGCAGATCGTGGATTCCGTCTGACGACTTCACGCGCCGGCTCTCGTCCACGTGCTGCAGCTGCTGCTCGATCGTGTCGAGCGCAGCCGGGTCGAGCAGTTCCCGCAGCTCGGCGTCGCCGAGTAACTCGCGGAGCTGCCCCTGATCGACCGAGAGCGCCTGCGCCCGTCGCTCGGCCAGCGGCGCGTCGCCGTCGTAGATGTAGTTGGCGACGTAACTGAAAAGCAACGATGCGGCAAAGGGCGACGGGGTCGTCGTGTCGATCGTGGCCACGCGGAGCGTCCGCTTTGACACGCGACGGAGCACGTCGATGAGCGCGGGCATGTCGAAGTGATCGCGCAGCACCTCGCGGTAGGTTTCGAGCAGCGCCGGAAACGAGCCGAATCGCGACGCCACCGCTAGCAGATCAGAGGCGCGTTTGCGCTGCTGCCATAACGGTGTCCGCATCCCAGGCCGTCGTCTTGGGAGCAGCAAGGCGCGGGCAGCCGTCTCGCGGAAGCGTGCTGCAAAGAGCGATGTCGAGCCCAGTTGACGGAGAACGAGTCCTTCGATCTCTTCGGGCTCCGGCAGCAGCAGCGCCGGATCCGGTGGCCGCCCCACCTCGGGAATCGGACGACGAAGCCCTCGTCGCCCCACATGACCTCGACGTCCATGCCGGTCTGACTGCGGATGTGGGCGGTCACGGCCATCGCCCATGGAGCGTGCACGCGACTGCCGAGAGGAGAGAGCAGGCACACACGCCAGTCGCCGAGATCGTCGAGGCATCGCTCGATCACCAGCGTGCGGTCGTCGGGGACCGCGCCGGTGGCGGCCTGATCGTCGAGATAGCGCAGCGCGTTCTCTGCGGCAGTCTGATCGAGATCGTGCAAACGAACCAGGCGATCGATCGCGGCATTCCTTGGCGTCGAGCGCAGATCGCGAACAAGCTTTCCGATCGCCATCCCGAGTTCGACCGGTCGTCCGGCCTGGTCGCCGTGCCAGAACGGCATCTTGCCGGGCTCACCCGGCGCAGGTGACACGAGCACGCGGTCGTGTGTGATCTCCTCCACGCGCCACGTCGAGGCACCGAGCGTGAACGTGTCGCCGACCTCGGTCTCGAAGACCATTTCCTCGTCGAGCTCGCCGACGCGCATGGGACGGTCGGCGCCTGCGAGGAACACGCCGTAGAGCCCGCGGTCGGGAATCGTTCCGGCGTTCGCGATCGCAACTCGTTTCGCGCCGGTGCGTCCTGCAATCATGCCCTGCACGCGATCCCACGTAATGCGCGGACGGAGCTCGGCAAATTCATCGGAGGGATAGCGGCCGGACAGCATGTCGAGCACGCCTTCGAACACGCGGCGACTCAGTTCTGCAAACGGCGCGGCCTGCCGCACGCGCGCGTAGATCTCGTCGACACTCCACGGTTCCATCGCTGCCATCGCGACGAGGTGCTGTGCGAGAACGTCGAGCGGATTGCGAGGATAGCGCGTGCTTTCAACCTGCCCCTCGTGCATCGCTCGCGTGACCGCCGCACAGGCGAGGAGGTCGCCGCGAAACTTCGGAAAGACGATGCCCGCGCTGATCGCTCCGGCTTGGTGTCCTGCGCGCCCGATTCGCTGCAGGCCGCTCGCGACCGATGGCGGCGCCTCGATCTGCACGACGAGATCGATTGCCCCCATGTCGATCCCGAGCTCCAGCGACGATGTGGCGACGAGCGCGCGGATGCCGCCGGCTTTGAGCAGTTCTTCGACCTCGCTCCGTGCGTCGCGTGCCATGGAACCATGATGCGATCGCACGAGCGGTTCACCCGCGAGCTCGTTCAACGACGCTGCGAGCCGTTCCGCCAGTCGCCGGCTGTTCACGAAGAGCAGCGTTGAGTGATGCGCGCGAATCAGCTCGAGCAGCCGCGGATGCACCGACGTCCAGATCGACGGCCTCACCGGTCCCGGCGAGGCAGCCTGTTCAGGAGCGTCCGTCTTCGTCGTCAGACGCGCCATGTCTTCGACCGGTACTTCGATGCGCAGGGCGAGCTGTTTCTTCTCGGCGGCGTTGACGATCGTGACAGGGCGATACGTGACCGTCTCGTTCGTGCCCGCCAACTCATCGCGGAGTTCCGCCTCCACCGTCGTCGCGGCGCGGTCCTTCTTCGTTCGACGTGAACGTGACGCGCCACTCGATGTGGCGCCACCAAGAAAGCGTGCAACTTCTTCGAGCGGCCGCTGCGTCGCCGAGAGACCGATGCGCTGCAGCGGCCCGCGATTGGTATCGCGGCGTGCTTCGAGCCGTTCGAGAGACAGGGCCAGGTGCGCTCCTCGCTTGCCCGGAACGAGCGCGTGGATCTCATCGATGATGACCGTGTCGAGAGAGGTGAGACGCTCTCGCGCGTTCGACGTGAGGAGCAGGAAGAGCGACTCCGGTGTTGTGATGAGGATGTCGGCAGCATCGCGACCGAAGCGCGCCCGGTCGAGCGCCGGCGTATCACCCGTGCGAATCGCAATCTCGGGAACGGTGATCGTCAGATTGTGTGCACGTGCGACGGCGGCGATGCCTTCGAGCGGTGCTCGGAGATTGCGCTCTACGTCCACCGCGAGCGCCTTGAGTGGAGAGATGTACAAGACGCGGCATCGCGACGGTAAGGGCGGTGCCGGCGAGAACATCACACGGTTGAGACACCAGAGAAATGCCGCGAGCGTCTTGCCGCTGCCTGTGGGCGCGAGCATGAGAGTGGATTCGCCGCGAGCGATTGCCGGCCAGCCGAGCTGTTGCGGCGTGGTCGGAGAGGGAAACGTCTTGGCGAACCACTCGGTCACAGCCGGGTGGAATATCTCCAGGGCAGCACGGCGGGACATATCAGCTAGTTGGTGGTTAGTGGATGGTGGTTAGTGTGTAAGTGGATCGTAGTCGGTCGTCGCTCAACCATCACCAACACCTACCACCAACCACCTACCACCAACCACTCAAACCAAATTCCGGGGATTGTGTAATGGCCGCGTTAATGTTGATAATCGAAGAATATGGGTGATGCAGGTGAAGGGCTCGTCGACGCGGAATCCCGCCTTGCCGAGCGGATGGAAGAGCGCGAGCAAGAGCGTCGCAATGCCAAGCAGGGTACCAAGGGTCTCGATCCCGAGCGCGTAAGACAGATGGAATCGCTTCGTCTGGCGCGGACCGAGATGCAGCGCCAGGTGGAGAGCACAGCTCACCAGGCGCGCAAGCAGCAGCTCCTGCAGGCGATCGTCGAAATCGACAAGCGTCTGGCCGCGCTCTCGAAGTAGGACGACAACTGGCAGCTGGTCTCACTCGACTACCACGAGACCACCAAGCACCATTTCGGTCGATTTGCCCGATCTCGCGGGTATCTGGACTGGGCGACGCAACCCGATCCCTTCCGGCGCTATGAAGGCGCGCGCCTGATTCCGCTTCCTCACGAAGAAGCGCCCGCGAGCGATAGGGGAACTGACCGCGTCGGGGCCCCGTTGCACCTCGACTCGATCGCCTGGTTCCTTCGTTACTCGATGGGGCTCTCCGCCTGGAAAGCCTATCGAGAGACGCGTTGGGCGCTGCGCGTCAATCCATCCAGCGGCAACCTTCACCCCACCGAGGCCTACATCGTCCATGACGGACGGATCCTTCATTACGCGCCGCGCGACCACGCCGTCGAGGAGCGCGCGGTGATGCCTTTCGACCGGTGGCAGGCATTCCTCGGTGGCCAGGAAGGCTTTCTCGTGGCGCTCACATCCATTCATTGGCGCGAAGCGTGGAAGTACGGTGAGCGCGCCTTCAGGTACTGCCAACATGATGTCGGCCACGCGATCGCCGCGTTGCGTGTCTCTGCGGCGCTCTTCGGCTGGAGGCTCAGGCTTTTGCCCGAATGGTCGGACGACGACCTCTCGACGCTGCTCGGTGTGGACAGAGACGAAGACCGCGGGGATGCCGAGGCCGAACATCCGGAGTGTCTCGCGCTCGTGGGGCCGTCGGTGTCGTGGAATCCTGGAGATCGCGCCTCAATCGTTGCAGCAGCAGCCCGGAGCGCAACGTGGCAGGGACGAGCGAACGTCTTGAGTCGCGGGCACGATCAGTGGGAGATCATCGACCAAGTAACTGCGGCGACTCACTACGCTGGTCAACTCTCAACTCCCAAATCCCAATTCTCCAACTCCCAAATGGATCAACTCTCAAGAGTTCGGCGTTCAGAGTTGGGAGTTGGGAGTTGGAAGTTGGGAATTCCCGAGAAGGTTGATCCTTCAGCGCCGCAGCGCCGTAGCGTTCGATGGGCGCACGACGCTGCCGCGGGAACGATTTCTGTCGATGTTGTCCGCGCTCGATCCCGGTGCGCCTCCGTTCGACGCGATCGATTGGCCGCCGCATGTCCATCTCGCGCTATTCGTCCACCGCGTGGACGGACTCGTTCCCGGTGTGTATGCCTACGTGCGCGAGTCAGGCGTCGTCGACGAATGGCGTGCCGCGATGCGGCCGGAGTTCCTGTGGGAGCCGGTCGCGGACGGATTGTTTCTCGTGCTTCCGACGGACGTCAGGTGGGCCGCCAACCGCATGTCGTGCGATCAAGATCGCGAGCGATGGGTTCTTCAGTCTTGGAATGATCGCGCGCTTCGAATCGGCTATCCGCGAGCGTGGTCAGTGGTTCTACCGGCGGCTGTTCTGGGAGTGCGGGATGATCGGCCAGGTGCTCTATCTCGAAGCCGAGGCTGCCGGCGCCCGCGCGACTGGAATCGGGTGCTTTTATGACGACGCCGTGCACGATCTTCTGGGATCTGTCCGGTCACGAGTGGCAGAGTCTCTACCACTTCTCGATGGGAATGCCGGTCGATGACGCGCGCTTGACGACCGAACGCGGGTATCTCTGGGAAGCTGGCGGTCAGTAGGTCACGACTTTCACGTCAACCTTCCGTGTCTCTCCATCGCGAAGCGTCACGCGCGACCCTTTCGATCGCAATTGGCTCAGCACCTCGGGGTCGCGTTCTTCGCCTGGCTCCAGGTCGTCGATGGCCACGACGATGTACCTCCCGGCCGGGAGGCTTTGCAGCCTGAACTGCCCGTTCTGGTCGAGTGGAACGCTCTCGATGAACCGCGATGCTTGCCCCCACTTCTCCGGGTCGTCGGCGAACGCGATCACCGTCGCGTCAGTCACGGTTTCTCCGCGGTCGTTGATCACCGCACCTGACAGGTCCGTCTTCTGCTGCGTGAGCAGGACTTCGAGGCCGTTCACGTCGCCCCCGGTGAAGTCGATCGGTGTGTCGGTCACATCCGCGCCTTCGAGTTGAACGCTCTTGATCCTCCACGTGCCTCGCACTTCGCCACCGCGAATCAGCCGCTTTCCCGTCACGCCCTTGATCTCGAAGGTCCAATCCTCGCGCGGTGGGCCGGGCATCGATCCCGAACTGTACGACTCGAGGTCGATCGACATCGGGAAGAGGCGAACGCGCTCGGGCGTCATGTCCCTGGGCGGCTCGCCGGTATCGAATCTGATTCGGCCCCGTGCCGTGGCGCTCCTGCCGAACTGCAACGCCACACCGCCGATGTCACGCCCACTCACCACGACGTCAGCGGTTGCCGAGGCCCTGCTCTCGCTTGTTATCGCCTGCGCTTCCACGATGTAGGCACCGGGAGCCACGTTGGTCACCGTGAACGATCCATCCGGCTTGGTCACGGCGGCCGACGAGGTACCCATCATGGGCGCGATATCGCCCGCTCGTTCGCGCACGATGACCATTGCCAGCAGCGCAGGTGTCCCGTCGTTATTGCGGACCACTCCGGAGACGCTGGATGTTCGCGTCGTCACGAGTGGAAAAACGATGCCGGCCAGTTCCTCGCTTGCGCGGAGCCGGACTTGCTGCGCTTCCGTCTGCGACGCGGTGCCCGGATAGTAGGTTGGGACATATCCCAGGCTGGCGCCCTGCGTATCGCTTCGCGCGTCGAGTGTGGCGTGGACGTAGTAATCGGCGGGAGGAAGATCGAAGATCCTGAACTCCCCACGGTCGTCGCTGCGATCTCCTCCGCTCGAAATGAGTTGTTGTCGCCCGTTGACGTAGGCCAGGCGCGACACGCTGACCGACGCGCCGATGACCGGCTCACCCGCGTCGTCGAGAATGTGCCCGGCGATCACACCGCCAGGCGCCAGAGCGAAGTCGATCTTCTCGAGCACGGCGTTATCCGCCAGTGCCAGGGCTCGTCCTGCCCTGAAGGGACGCTTCTGGCGGTACTGCGTTTCGACGAAGCCGCCCTTGGAGGCGGTCAACTGGTAGCTGGCGGCGGGGAGGCGCGTGAGCTCGTAGCGCCCTTCGTCGTCGGTCAACGCGGTATGCGCCTCCGTCGCAATCGCGCGGACCTGGACGCGCCGGAGCGGCTCGCCGGTATCGGCTCGCACGACGCGGCCGCGTATGGTTGCCGATCCTGTCTGCTCGTTACTCGATTGTCGCGGCTTCGTAGTGCCAGGTGAGCCCGTTGTTCCGGTGCCAGGCGTGACCGGCGACGGCGGCGCCTGCTGTGCGCTGAGTGCCAGAGGAATCAGTAAGAGTACGGTCGCGCCGAACGTTGCCGCCCGCATACGCTGCCACATGTTAAGCGACGCATGACAAGGCTGTCGTAATTGACCTTTCAGAGTGGGTTCTATAGCATGAACAGGTTTGGGAAACTCTTCACAAGCGCGAGTGGCGCGCGCTGCGAGTAACCCGCGCCGCGACACATTCCCCGGCACTCTGAGGCCTCAGCAACTGGTGATCCTCTAAATGGACGGCTGGCTAGGCGTTGTCATCATGATTGGTCTCGGGCTTGGGTTCGCCGGGACCATGATTGGCCTCTCGCTCTTGCTCGGCCCCAAGAATCCGACGCCGGAGAAGCTGGCACCCTATGAGTGCGGCATGCCCGCGGTGGGCGACGCGCGCGAACGCCACTCGGTCAAGTTCTACCTGGTGGCGATGATCTTCCTGCTGTTCGACATCGAGATCGCCTTCCTCTACCCGTGGGCGCTGGCGCTTCGTGGCCTGGGATGGTTCGGGTTCTTCCAGATCCTGACGTTCTTCCTGATTCTCCTTGTTGGCTACGTCTATGTGTGGCGGAAGGGCGTGCTGGACTGGGGCCCCGCTGTGCGACAGGTGCGCGGCCGTAGCGATCAGAAAGCCGCGTGACCATGGCTGACACTCACGAACACGGACTCGACCCCGAGCTTCCGTTCATTACAACCAAGCTCGAATGGCTGATCCAGTGGGCCCGGCGTTCGGCGATCTGGCCGGCGCAGTTCGGGCTCGCCTGTTGCGCGATCGAGATGATGGCCATGGCGGCCAGCCGCTACGACATCGCGCGCTTCGGTGCGGAGGTGTTTCGCGGGTCGCCGCGTCAGTCGGATCTGATGATCGTTGCCGGCCGGCTCTCGCGGAAGATGGCGCCGGCGATGCGTCGCGTCTACGACCAGATGCCCGATCCGAAGTGGGTGATCTCGATGGGTGCCTGCGCGTCGGTTGGCGGTGTCTTCGACAACTACGCGATCGTCCAGGGCGTTGACCAGGTTGTGCCGGTAGATGTGTTCGTGCCGGGATGTCCTCCGCGTCCGGAGGCGCTGATCTACGGCATCGTGCAATTGCAGCAGAAGATCGAACGATCACGATCATAGGGTCTTAGGTAATTGGATCCCTCCGCCATCATCGACATCCTGCAGCCGCTCGTACCGGGCGCAGCCCTCGAAGCCGGGCGAAGCGTAGACTTCGCGACGATCTATGTCCCGGCCGATCGCCTGGTCGACACCTGCCGGGCGCTGCGTGACACGCCGTCGCTTGACTTCAAAGTCCTCGCAGAGATTACGGCGGCGGACTATCTGCCGCGCGAGCCTCGCTACGAGGTCGTCTACCATCTGCTGTCGATCTCGAAGAGGCTGCGTCTGCGGCTGAAGGTGCGCGTGGCCAGTGACGGCGCGCTCCCGACGGTGCAGAGCGTGTGGCGCGGTGCCGGATGGCCCGAGCGCGAAGTGTGGGACATGTTCGGCATCGTGTTCGACGACCACGGCGATCTGCGCCGGCTGCTGATGCCCGAGGATTGGGAAGGACATCCGGCCCGGAAGGACTATCCGGTGCAGATCCGAAAGGCGGCGCAGACGTACGAGCCGCTCGAAGTCACCCAGGAAGAGTTCAAGGCGAACATCGAGCGCGATCGCGTCAAGCGAGCGCACTAAGCAGTATGCGGTATGCCGTAGGCGGTAGGCAGCTCTTCGTATTCGTGACCTTCGTGAACCTCGTGTAGATCGATGGCAGAAATCAGAACCGAGACGATGACCGTGAACATGGGGCCGCAGCACCCCAGCACGCATGGCGTGCTGAGGCTCGTGCTGGAGCTCGATGGCGAGGTCATTCAATCCGTGATGCCGACCATCGGCTACCTGCATACCGGCATCGAGAAGACCGCCGAGCAGAAGAAGTGGCAGCAGGTCATCCCGCTCGTCGAGCGCATGGACTATCTGGCCGCGCAGTCGAACAGCCTCGCGTATGCGCTCAGCGTGGAGAAGCTGCTCGGCCTGACGATGCCGCAGCGCGTGAACGACATCCGCGTGCTCATCGCAGAACTGCAGCGCATGGCCAGCCACTTGATCTGGCTCGGCACCCACGCCATGGAAATCGGCGCGGTCTCGATGCTGTTCTACGCGATCCGCGAACGCGAGCTGCTGCTCAACATCAACGAGCTGATCGCGGGCTTCCGATTCTTCCCGAGCTACATCCGGATTGGCGGGCTTCGCGAGGATCTGCCGCGTGGGTTCCACGAGGCGGTGAATGAATTCCTCGAACGGTTCCCGACCAAGATGGACGAGTTCGAGCGCCTGCTGACGAAGAACGACATCTTCCGGCGGCGGACCGAAGGCGTTGGCGCCGTCTCGCTCGAGAACGCCTATCAGTGGGGGTTGGTCGGCCCGATCGCGCGGGCGGCTGGCTCGGACTACGACGTACGTAGGTACTTCCCGTACTGCGGCTACGAGACCTACGACTTCTCGGTGCCGACGGCAAGCGAAGGCGACGTCTATGCCAGATATCGCGTGCGCATCGCGGAAATGCGACAGAGCATCAGCATCGCGAAACAGGCGATCCAGCGAATCTCGCCGACCGGCGTGTGGGCATGCGACGACACGCGTGTCGTGCCGCCGCCGAAGGACAAGGTCTACACGGAGATGGAGGCGCTGATTCAGCACTTCCTGATCTACTCGCAAGGCTTCACGGTTCCGGAAGGCGACTGCTACGTGCCGGTCGAAGGGCCCCGCGGTGAACACGGCTGCTACATCGTGTCCGACGGCAGCAATCGTCCGTGGCGCGTGAAGATGCGCGCGCCGTCGTTCATGGCGATTCAGGCGCTGCCCTCGCTCGTGCAGGGCGGCCTCATCGCCGATCTGGTCGCCGTCATCGGCAGCAACGACGTTGTCATGGGAGACTGCGACCGGTGAGCTTTCATCCCGAGATGGATTACGCGCCGGCCCGGTTCCATCGGTCGGAACGGAAGCTGGCAGACGCGGGTGAGGCGTTCGTCTACAGCGCCGAGAACCAGGCGAAGTTCAACGAGAACGTCACGCGCTATCCAGCCGATCAGCGCAAGTCGGCGATTCTCTACGCGTTGTATCTGGTCCAGCAGCAGCAGGGGTACATCACCGGTGCGGCGATGCGGTTTGTCGCGACGCAGATCGGGTGCACAGCGGCGGAGGTTGAGGACGTCGTGTCGTACTACACGATGTTCTACACGAAGCCGGTCGGGAAGTACGTGCTGAACGTGTGCCGCACGCTGTCATGCGCGCTGCTGGGTGCGGAGCGCGTCACCGAGGAACTGTGCGCGAAGCTCGGGGTTCATCCCGGCCAGACGACGGCGGATGGCGAGTTCACGGTGATCGAAGTCGAGTGCCTGGGCGCGTGCGATCGCGCGCCGGTCGTGATGGTGAACGACGACTGGCACGAGCGGCTCGCGCCGGAGCAGGCCGGCGCGTTCGTTGACGAGATCAAGAAGCGGGGCAGGGCGGCCTTCACTGGCTGTCACTTGCACGTTGAGAAGAAGTAGTAGGCAGTAGGCGGTATGCAGTAGGCAACGGAACGCAGTGAGCGCAAAGACAGGCCTGCCTACTGTTTACTGCCTACTACGTGAATCACAAATGGCTTCATTTCAACCAGTTCTCACTAACCACGTCCGCGAACCGAACTCGTACACGCTCGACTTCTACCTGAAGAACGCGCGCGGGTACGACGGACTCCGGAAAGCGCTGACGCTCAAGCCGAACGACATCATCGAGCAGGTGAAGGCGTCGGGGTTGCGCGGCCGTGGCGGCGCCGGATTTCCCACGGGGCTCAAGTGGCAGTTCGTCCTCAAGGACACGCCGAAGCCGAAGTACATCGCGTGCAACGCTGACGAGAGCGAGCCGGGCACGTTCAAGGATCACGTGCTCATGGAGCGCAATCCGCACCTGCTCATCGAAGGGTGCGCGATCGGCTGCTACGCGATCGGAGCCAAGGTCGCCTACATCTACATCCGCGGCGAGTTCTACCACGTGCAGGAAACGCTCGAGCGCGCGATCGAAGAGGCCTATCGCGCCGGCTTCCTCGGGAAGAACATCCTGGGCAGCGGTTTCGACTGCGACGTCTACGTGCATCGCGGCGCCGGCGCGTACGAGGCGGGCGAGGAGACGGCGCTCATCGAGTCGCTCGAAGGCAAGCGTGCGCAGCCGCGCATCAAGCCGCCGTTCCCGGCTGTCGCCGGCCTGTATCAGTGTCCGACCGCCGTCAACAACGTCGAGACGCTGTGCAACGTTCCACTGATCGTCCTCAACGGGCCCGAGTGGTTTGCCGGGCTCGGCCCCGAAAAGAATGGCGGCCCGAAGCTCTATTGCATCAGCGGCCACGTGAAGCGGCCTGGCGTGTACGAAGCGTCGATGCACACGACGCTGCGCGAGCTGATCTACGGCGAGCAGTACGCCCAGGGCATGCTGAACGGACGCAAGTTCAAGGCGATCATCCCGGGCGGCTCGTCGGTGCCGATCCTGCTCGACAAGGACCTCGACACACCGGCCAGCTTCGATCACATTCAGAAGGCGGGATCCCTGCTCGGTTCGGCGGGTCTCATCGTCATGGACGACAGCGTCTGCATGGTGTGGCTCGCAATGAACCTGCTGCACTTCTACCGTCACGAGTCGTGCGGCAAGTGCACGCCGTGCCGCGAAGGGGGCGACTGGCTGTACAAGCTGCTCCAGCGCGTCGAGCGCGGCGAGGGTCGCACGAAAGACATCGACCTGCTGTACGGCGTCGCGAGCAACATCGTCGGCAAGACGCTGTGCGCGTTTGGTGATGCCGCCGCGACGCCGGTGCTGACAACGCTCAATCTGTTCCGCCACGAGTTCGAGGCGCACGTGAAGGAGGGCCGCTGCACGCTGCCCGCAGCCTGGCGCGCGAAGCAGCCGATGCTGGCGGGTCACTGAGATGGAAGCGTTGGCGCCCTACATCCGCCCCGCCACGATCGGAATCATGATCTTCGTGGCGTTCAACGCCCTGATCATCGCGTCGGCAGTTCTCGTGTTGGCCGAGCGCAAGATCATGGGGTTCATGCAGCAGCGCTACGGTCCCTACCTAGTGGGCCCGCACGGCGTGCTGCAGCCGATCGCGGACATCCTCAAGCTGCTGTTCAAGGAGGAGCTGAGACCGAAGGGCGCCGACAAGTGGCTCTTCACTCTCGCACCGGTGCTGTCGGTGGTCACGGCGTTCGTCGCGTTTGCGACGGTGCCGTTCGGGGCTGAGACGACGTTCTTCGGTCTGCTGGACGAGCCGATCAAACTCGGGATCGCCGACGTCAACGTCGGGCTGCTGGTGGTCTTCGCCGTCACATCGATGGGTGTGTACGGCATCGTGCTCGCAGGGTGGGCCTCCAACAGCAAGTACTCGTTCTTCGGCGGCCTGCGCGCCTCGGCGCAGATGATCAGTTACGAGCTGGCCTATGCCACGTCACTGGCCGCCGTGATCCTGCTGGCCGGCTCGCTCTCGCTGCGCGAGGTCGTCGATGCCCAGGCGGGTACCTGGCTCGGGTTCATCCCGAGGTGGTACATCTTCCTGCAGCCTCTCGGCTTCATCATTTACGTGATCGCAGGCGTGGCAGAGACCAACCGCGCGCCGTTCGACTTCCCAGAAGCAGAGCAGGAGCTCGTCGCCGGCTACAACACCGAGTACAGCTCCGTCCGCTTCGCGCTTTTCCCGCAGGCCGAATACATCAACATGACGACGATGTCCGCCGTGGCCACCGACCTCTATCTCGGTGGATGGCACGGCCCGTTCCTGCCGGCAGAGTACGGCTGGATCTGGTTCCTCGCCAAAGTGGGAGTCATTCTCTTCGCTTACATCTGGATGCGCTGGACGGTTCCGCGGTATCGCTACGACCAGTTGATGCAGTTCGGATGGAAGTGGCTGTTCCCGGCATCCGTGATCAATCTGATCGCGACGGCCGCTCTGGTGCTGTACCTCGATGCCTGAGACATTCGTCTTCTACGCGTTCTCCGCGGTCGCGATCGGGGCGTCGACGCTCGTCATCGGTCAGCGGAACCCGATGTACAGCGTAATGCTGCTGATCGCGTCGTTCGGCGCGCTGTCGGGCCTCTACATTCAGCTCGATGCGCCGTTTGTCGCCGTGGCGCAGATCATCATCTACGCCGGCGCCATTATGGTGCTCTTCCTCTTCGTCGTGATGCTGCTCAACGCGCCGCGCGAGGACGCCGCCGAGTACGACCGGTCGCACCCGTTCGCGCATCCCAACATCGGGAGGTTCGGCGCGCTCCTGGCTACGCTGCTGATCGTGCAGCTGGTCTGGGCGCTGGCGAAGGTTGGCGAGCTCGCAGGCGCCTGTGGGCTCGCGCAGCGATGCCGCATCGGTCGGCTCGGTCGTGGAGCTGGGTCGCGTCCTCTTTACCCGGCACACGTTCGCGTTCGAGGCCACGTCGGTGCTGATTCTGGTCGCGATGGTCGGTGCGGTGGTCCTCGCCCGACGGGAGGGCAGCGACCAGTGATTCCCCTCAGTCATTACCTGATCGTCTCGGCGGTGCTCTTCGCGATTGGCACGGCCGGCGTGTTCCTGCGCCGCAACCTGATCACGATCCTGCTGTCGATCGAGATCATGTTGAACGCCGTGAACCTGACGTTCGTGGCGTTCGGGCGCTATGCCGGCGACGTCGACGGCCAGATCATCACCTTCTTCGTGATGACGGTGGCCGCCGCCGAGGCCGCGGTTGGCCTGGCGCTCGTCATCGCGCTGTTCCGGCATCGGGAATCGCTCAACCCGGACGCCTTCACCTCGCTGAAATGGTGATGTTAGCGCTGATTCCCCTCTTCCCGTTCGTCGGCTTCCTCGTCAACTCGACGATGGGGAGGCGGTTGCCGAAGAGCGTCTCGGGTGGCCTGGCGTCGCTCGCGATGCTGGCGTCCTTCGCGGTGTCGGCTCATCACCGTCTGGCAGCTCGCGGGCATGTCGCCAGAGGCCAGGGCGATCGAGCAGACGCTGTACACCTGGATTGCATCCGGCGACCTGAACATCGCGCTCTCGTTCCGTGTCGACCCTCTGGCGGCTGTGATGATCCTGGTGATCACCGGCATCGGCTCGCTGATTCACATCTACTCGACCGCGTACATGCACGACGAGGTCGACAGCGAGTTCGCACGCTACTTCTCGTACCTGAACCTGTTCGCCTCGTTCATGCTCGTGCTCGTCCTGGGCGCGAACTTCCCGCTGATGTTCGTCGGGTGGGAAGGCGTCGGCCTCTGCTCGTACCTGCTGATCGGCTTCTGGTTCAAGAAGAAGTCGGCCAACGACGCCGGCAAGAAGGCGTTCATCGTCAATCGCGTGGGCGACTACGCGTTCATCCTGGGGATGCTGGCGCTCTTCGCGAAGTTCGGAACCCTCGACTTCCAGGGCGTCGCGTCGGCGGTTGCCGCGATGCCAGTGGAAACCGGATTCGGCATCCTGTCGCTGACGACGTTGCTGCTGTTCATCGGCGCGACAGGGAAGTCAGCGCAGATTCCGCTCTACACCTGGTTGCCGGACGCCATGGAAGGCCCGACTCCCGTCTCGGCGCTCATCCACGCGGCGACGATGGTGACGGCCGGCGTCTACATGATCGGGCGCAACGCGGTGCTGTTCAGCCACGCGCCTGAGACGCTGACGATCGTCGCCGTCATCGGGGCGCTGACGGCGTTGATGGCGGGCACGATCGGCCTGGTCCAGAACGACATCAAGCGCGTGCTCGCGTATTCGACGGTCTCGCAGCTTGGCTACATGTTCCTGGCGATGGGCGTCGGCGCGTTCGGCGCCGGCATCTTCCATCTCTACACGCATGCGTTCTTCAAGGCGCTGCTCTTCCTCGGTTCCGGCGCAGTGATTCACGCGCTGCACGGCGAGCAGGACATCAGGAACATGGGCGGCCTCAGGAAGGAACTGCCGATCACGTACTGGACGTTCCTGATCGGCGCGATTGCGATTGCCGGCGTGGCCCCGCTGTCCGGATTCTTCAGCAAGGACGAGATCCTGTTCGAGACCTTCGTTGAAGGGCACACGCTGCTGTGGACGATCGGTGCGCTGACGGCGCTCCTGACCGCGACGTACATGTTCCGGCTGGTCTTCCTCACGTTCCACGGTGAGCGACGGCACGAGGCACCCGCAGCGCGCTGCGTCATGCGCGCGGACGCTGCACGGACCGTCGCACGGACATGGATCTCGGATTCGCACCTTCATGACGCACCGCCGGCCATGGCGCTCGCGTTGATCGTGCTGGCGATTGGCTCGGTGGCGGCTGGCTGGATCGGCGTCCCGCACGTCCTCGGCGGGCACAACGAGCTTGGCGCCTGGCTGGAGCCCTCGTTTTCCGCACCGCGTGTCGCCGGAGAAGCTGCCGTGAGCGAGGCGGCTGCGGAAGCAGGAGAGGCGGCTGCAGCCGAGCACGCTGCGCTGGAACTGACGCTGATGGGCGTGTCGCTGACGATCGCCGCTCGCCGGCATTGCCTTCGCGCTACTTCGTCTGGGTCAGGCGACGCAGGATTGCCGACACCGTGGCCCGCGAGTTCCCGGCCTTCATCGGCTGCTGCTGAACAAGTACTACGTGGACGAGCTGTACGACGCGACGATCGTCCAGCCAATCAAGGTCGCATCCACCGAAGGCCTGTGGCGCTGGTTCGATGTGCGCGTGATCGACGGCGCGGTGAATGGGACGGCGTCGATCGTGGACGGCAGCGCCGGCGTGCTGCGGCGTCTGCAGTCGGGCTCGGTGCGCGCCTACGCAGGATCGCTGTTCGTCGGTGTGGTCATGATCCTGGGTTACTACCTATGGCGATGAACCAACGACAATTCCCAACGCCCAATCCCAACTCCCAATTCATCGGGAACGTTTGGGAGTTGGGTGTTGGAAGTTGGGAGTTGATCTGGGATGCTGACATTTTCCTGGGCGTTGCCACTGGTTGGCGCCATAATGCTGCTGTTCGTCGGCAACGCCGACGGGCGGCGCAACGGCCTGATCCGCTGGCTGGCGCTCGCGTTTTCGATCGCGACTTTCGGTGTCACGCTGGCGGTGTGGGCCGGATTCGACTCGGCATCCGCCGAGTTCCAGTTCGTCGAGCGCGTGTCGTGGATTCCTGCGTTCGGCATCGACTACTACCTCGGTATCGACGGCATCAGCCTGCTGCTCGTCGTGCTCACCGGGTTCCTGACGCCGATCGCGCTGCTCTCGTCCTGGGAGTCGATCGAGAAGAAGGTGAAGGAGTTCTCGATCTTCATCCTCGCGCTCGAGGCGGCGATGATCGGCGTCTTCGTCTCGCTCGATCTCTTCCTTTTCTACGTGTTCTGGGACGCGATGCTCATCCCGATGTATTTCCTCATCGGGATCTGGGGCTACGACCAGCGCATCTACGCCGCCATCAAGTTCATGCTCTACACGATGGCGGGCAGCGTGCTGATGCTCGTCGCCATCCTCGGCCTGGCGTACCTGCACAGCGAGGCGACCGGCAGCTACTCATTCGATCTGCTGAAGCTGTACACGCTCGACATCGCGCCGGAGACGCAGCGCTGGTTCTTCCTGGCGTTCGCCGTCGCCTTCGCGATCAAGGTGCCGCTGTTCCCGTTCCACACCTGGCTGCCCGATGCGCACGTGCAGGCGCCGACGGCCGGCTCGATCATCCTGGCGGGCGTGCTGCTGAAGATGGGCACCTACGGCCTGGTGCGATTCGCGTTCCCGCTCTTCCCGATGGCCGCCGCGGAGTTCGCGCCCTGGATCGCGCTGCTCGCGGTGATCGGCATCGTCTACGGCGCGCTCGTCGCGATGGTGCAGCCGGACATGAAGAAGCTGGTGGCCTACTCGTCGGTGAGCCACCTGGGCTTCGTCGTGCTCGGCATCTGCGCGATGAACGTGCAGGGCGTGCAGGGCGCGGTCTACCAGATGCTCGCGCACGGCATCAGCACCGGCGGGCTCTTCCTCATCGTCGGCATGCTGTCCGACCGCCGCCACACGCGCCTGATCAGCGAGTTCGGCGGGCTGAAGAACGTCGATGCCGCGGCTGACGGCGGCGTTCCTGATCATCACGCTCGCCTCGATCGGCATGCCGGCGCTCAACGGCTTCGTCGGCGAGTTCCTGACGATGCTGGGCGCGTTCCGGTGGGATCCGCGCTTCGTCGTCGTCGCCGGACTGGGCGTGATTCTGTCGGCCGTCTACATGCTGTGGATGTTCCAGCGCGTCTACCTCGGCAGCGTCACGCACGAGGAGAACGCCACGCTGCCGGACCTCAAGCCGCGCGAGTGGGCGAGCGTGTGCCGCTGTGCGCGATGGCGATCGTGATGGGCGTGTTCCCGACGATCTTCCTCACGCCGATGGAGCCCGCCGTGCAGCGACTCGTGGCGCAGGTGCAGTCGGTTCAGCCGTTGCGCGTGCAGAACGAAATGCAAAAGGCGAAATTCAAAATGCAAACCGTCAGCGACTCGTCGCAACAGCGTATCGGTTGAACCTGGGTTGTCCTGACCTTTGCCTTTTGCCTTTTGAATTACAGAGACTCATGTTCAACACCCAGCTCGACGCCATCGTCCCGATGCTGTGCGTCACGCTGGCGGCGCTGGCGTCCATGGGCGCCGAAGCGTTCCGCGGCCCGGCGAGCGCATGCCGATCGGCGGGCTCGGCATCATCGGCCTGATCGTTGGCGCGCGGCGGCCGTCGCGCCTGCTCTGGAACCGCAACGCCGACGGCTTCGGCGTCATCGTCGCCGACAACTTCGGCCTGTTCGTGACGCTCGTGCTGGCGATCGTCGGCGTGCTGACGATCATGTTCTCGTCGCAGGTGCTCGAACGCGACGGCATGCCGGCAGGGCGAGTACTACGCGCTCGTGCTGTTCTCGATCGTCGGCATGATCATGATGGCGACGGCGAACGACCTGCTGGTCGTCTTCATCGCGCTCGAGATCCTGTCGCTCGCGGTCTACGTGCTGACCGGCATCCGCCGCGACCACCTGCCGGGCACCGAGGCGGCCTTCAAGTACTTCCTGCTCGGCGCGTTTTCGAGCGCGTTCTTCCTCTACGGCATCGCCTTCACCTACGGCGTGACCGGCAGCACGCGGCTGGCGGCGTCGGCTCGTTCCTGGCGGCGCAGTCGATGAGCGACAACCCGATGATCCTGCTGGCGCTCGGGCTGCTGCTCGTCGGCTTCGCGTTCAAGATTTCCGCCGTGCCGTTCCACATGTGGACGCCGGACGCCTACGAGGGCGCGCCGGCGATCGTCACCGGCTTCATGTCCACCGGCGTGAAGGCGGCGGCGTTTGCCGCGTTCGCGCGCGTGTTCCTCTCGGCGTTCGAGCCGTTCAAGGCGCGACTGGGCGCCGGTCGTGGCGCTCATCGCGTCGCGACGATGATCCTCGGCACCGTGGTCGGCGTGGCGCAGAGCAACCTGAAGCGGATGCTCGCGTACTCGAGCATCGCGCACGGCGGATACCTGCTGGTCGGCCTCGTGGCGGCCAACCAGGTCGGCAAGGCGGCGATCCTGTTCTACCTGCTGGCGTACGCGGTGACCAACCTCGCGGCGTTCGGCGTGATCGCGCTGCTCGGCACGCGCGACAAGCCGAACGACGAGCTGCGCGACTACGCCGGCCTGTGGCACACGCGTCCCGCGCTCGCCGCGCTGATGACCGTGTGCCTGCTCTCGCTCGGCGGCCTGCCGCCGACGGCCGGCTTCATCGGCAAGTGGTACATCTTCAGCGCCGCCGTCAGCGCCGGCTACTACGGCCTGGCCATCATCGGCGTGCTGACGAGCGTCGTCTCGGTCTTCTTCTACCTGCGCGTCGTCGTGATGATGTACATGGCCGAGCGCGAGGGCGAGGCCGTGCACGTCCGTATCACCGGCGTCGGCATGGCGGCGCTTGCCGTCTCGATCGTCGCGATCTTCTATCTCGGCATCCTGCCGACGCAGGTCCTGGACCTCGCCGCCGAGTCGATCGCGACGATTTTCTAGATCCACGGCGTCCTCAGATCCGACCGTACCCGGTCCTGACCCGGAACGCCGAAGCCTGAAGCCCGTAGCCGTGGACTGTGGACCGCGTAGTGTCACAATTGAGTCTCCGTGGCCGAGACCGACGACATCGACCGTCGAGCTCAGTTTCCTCGAAGCGGAGCTGAAGCGGCTCGAGGCGGAGTACAACATGTTCTTCGCCGGGCGGCTGCCGCGTCCGCCGTGGGAGACGCGCAGGCGCGTCGAGGCGCTGGTCAAGCAGCTCGACCGGACGCACATCGCCAACTACGGCAGACGTTTCCGTTTCACGACGCTGCAGTCCCGGTTCGCGACGTTCGTCGACCTCTGGGATCGCGGGCTGCGGGCGCGCGAGGAAGGACGCGCCGGGTCCGTTCGCGCAGCCGCGGCCGTCGTCGAGAGAGCCCAAGCCGGCACGGCCCGAGGATCGCGTCCTGCACGTCACGACGTTCGCAGATCCGCTGCGCGAGATGGAGAAGCTGCACGAGCTCTACGACGAGCCTGGCTCGAGGCGCGCCGAGAGGCGGGGCAGGAAGCGATTCCGTTCCACAAGTTCGCCGACCTGGTCAAGACGCAGGTGAAGTCGCTGAAGGAGAAGGGCAGCCAGAGGTGGCGTTCCGCGTGGCGGTGAAGGACGGGAAGGTCGCGTTCACCGCACGCGGCGCTCAAAGGGAAAGCGGACAAGTAAGACGTGGTCGGAGGGAGAGCGCGACGGGGAGAGTGGGAAGCGCCCGGGCGTGTGAGCCCGGCGCCGCGGGCGGCGCCGGGCAGGTCGTGTGTGGTTCTAGGGCTTGGTGACGTTCCCTGCCTGCGGACCCTTCGGACCGTCGACGATCTCGAACTCGACCGCCTGACCCTCTTCCAGGGACCGGAAGCCGTTGCCACTGATCGCGGAGTAGTGCACGAACACGTCGCTGCCACCCTCGCGCTCAATGAATCCGTAGCCCTTGGCGTTGTTGAACCACTTGACCTTGCCTGTAATACGCATCGTTCTTCTTCCCTGCTTGCTGGCGGACCCCTGCGACAGTGGACCCGCTGGATCGCGTGCGTTCCGAAGCCGCAGATGAGCTTCGAGGCACAAAAAAAGACCGCGAGTGCTTGCGCGGCCTCGACTGCAACGTCCGGGGAACGCCCCTCGAACGCAGCCTATCCTATGCGCGCTGTAACAGGAGTGTCAAGGATTTGTCTGTCTAAGTGCCGATTTTTCCGCAGGATGCACACGATCGCCATGCCTAGAGCGCTACTGAGCGTTTCCGACAAGTCCGGTCTCGTCGAGTTTGCACAGCGGGCTGGCGCGCCGCGGTTTCGAGCTGGTCTCCACCGGCGGCACGGCGCTGACGCTCCAGCGAGGCAGGCCTGCCGGTCATCGGCGTCTCCGAGTCACCGGTTTCCCAGAGATGATGGACGGCCGCGTCAAGACGCTGCACCCGCTCGTGCACGGCGGCATCCTCGCGCGGCGATCGCGGCCGGACGATCTCGCGGCGATCCGCGCACGGCATCGCGCCCGATCGATCTCGTCGTCGTGAACCTCTATCCGTTCGTCAAGGCGGCGCCGAACCCGGACACCCCGTTCGACGCGCTGATCGAGGAGATCGACATCGGCGGGCCGAGCCTGGTGCGCGCCGCGGCCAAGAACTTCGCGCGACGTGCTCGTCGTCGTGTCGCCGGCCGACTACGCACGCGTGCTCGAGCAGCTCGATCGCGCGGGCGGACCGCGCCGAGCTTCCGCTTCGAGCTGGCGCGCAAGGCGTTCGCGCACACCGGCGCGCTACGACACGCGCGATCGCCTCCACGCTGGCTCGGTCACGGCACGACGACGCCGGGTTCACGCGTGTGGCGGCGAGCGGGTTTCCCGCAGCCTGACGCTCGAGCTCCGCAAGGTGCGCGATCTTCGCTACGGCGAGAACCCGCATCAGCCCGCCGCGCTCTACGCAGGGTTCGGCGCCGCATCCTGGGTACTCGCGATGCTGCAGGGCAAGGAGCTGTCGTACACGAACCTGCTCGATCTCGATGCCGCCGTCCGCATCGTGCTCGAGTTCAACGAGCCGGCCGCCGCGGTCATCAAGCACACCAATCCGTGCGGCGCCGCCACCGGATCGAGCGCGGCCGACGCCTACGTGCGCGCGCGCGATGCCGATTCGCTCTCGGCGTTCGGGCGGCATCGTCGGCGCTCAACCGCCCGATCGACGCCGAGACGGCCCGGGCCATCGTGTCGACCCTCATCGAGGCGGTCATTGCGCCGGCCGTCGACGACGAGGCGCGCGCGATCCTCGCGACCAAGGCCGAACATGCGCGTCGTCGTGCCCGACGAGCGGCAGCCGATGCCGTGCGCCAGCGTCGGCCGGGGATCTCGAGCTGCGCTCGATCGTCGGCGGCGTGCTGGTGCAGAGTCGCGACATCGTCACGCGAGGCGCAGGAGCCGTGGCCCGCTGCCGATCTTCAGCGTGGTGACGCAAGCGGCAGCCGACGGCAGACGAGTGGCAGGCGCTGCGCTTTGCCTGGCGCATCTGCGCGCACGTGAAGTCGAACACCGTGATCTTCACGAGCGCCGATCGCACGCTGGCCATCGGCGCGGGGCAGATGAGCCGCGTCGACGCGGTGAAGGTCGCGCGGATGAAGGCGGCTGCGATTCGCCCGGACCTCCTGGTGGGCTCCGTGGCCGCCTCGGACGCGTTCTTCCCGTTTCGCGACGGCCTCGACGCGGTCGCCGCTGCCGGCGCCACCGCCGTCGTTCAGCCGGGCGGATCGGTGCAGCGACCAGGAAGTCATTGCCGCCGCCGACGAGCACGGGCTCGCGATGGTCTTCACCGGGCGCCGGCACTTCCGGCACTGACGACCGCCCTCAACTTTGTTTTCGTCCCGGCGCGCTCGACTGAGCCTCACCCTCTCGCACGAACGCACGCGATCGCCGCCTCGTCGTAATCGCGACGGTATTCTGGACGTCATTGATCCCCGGAATTGCCCACGCAATTTCACCGACGTCTCGTTTGAACCGCTTGTGAGGAACCGAGCCGCTCAACGTGACACGTCCGCCTTCGCAGCGAACCTCCACGTCGCCGGCGCCGGTGAGCACTTCCACGGCGTCGTAGATGAATTCCTCGACGTCTTGATCGCTGACCGGACCTTGCGGCTGGCCACGCCTGAGCGCGATGGCAGTCAGCAGAGCGGGAGCCGTGATGCCGTCGGCAGCGACAAACGGTATGCTGAGCGGCGTTGGTGTTAGCGAGAGTGCCCTGCCGAGACCTCCCCACCCGAACGCCGGTTGCGCGAGCTGGGCAAGGCCACCAGTTTGCGCGTAGCCGAGCGGCGTTGCGCCGGGCGAGCCGCTGCTCTCCGCGGCTGTGGGCGCGAACCAGACCGGCGTTGACAGGCCCATCCAACCGGGACCCGTCGATCCAAAGGGTGCTTGTAGCATCTGAGTTCTCCTTCTTGCAGCGAACGTCGCGCGTCGCAGGCCCGCGGACGACTCGACCGCGGGCCTGGCGAACAACACGTCTCCTACATCACGTATCCTGCCTGACCGCCGAACATCTGGGGTTGCGCGGTCTGCGTGCCAGGGAGCCAGGCCGACGGATTCTGGAAGAATGGCATCCCGGTCGTCTGAATCTGATGGGACTGCTGCGCCAGCACATGGACGATCTGCTGCAGCTGTTGCAGTTGCCACGGCAGGATCTGCTGCAGTTGCTGGAGCTGCAACGGTACGATCTGCAGCTGCTGTAAGACCCCTTGAAGCGACTGCAGGATCTGCTGTTGCGGATAGCCCGCTATAGAGCCGGCCAGCCCCTGATGAATTCCGAACGGAACGCCCAGCGGTGACTGCGCGAAGGTAGAGCCGTAGAACGGGTTACTCCACGGCACGGGTTGTGACGGATATGGATATGCTGACGTTGTGCCGAGTCCTTGTAGTGCTCCCATGTAATTTCCTCCCTGATGGGTTCGGATTGTCGCGAGGCACCGATCGGGCGACACACGGCGCAGCTGAACTCTATGGGGTTGCGCGCTTCCGTTTTCATTCGCACGATGCGCGTCTCGTGACGTCGGAAGTGTAGACGCGAGTCGCAGCGATTTGGTCGCCCGTTCGGAGCCGGTGCACCGATGGCAACGGTCGTACCTTCGCGCCTGACGCGCGGACGGCGACATTTTCGTTCGCGCTCACCGGGAGAGATGTAATTCGTACGCGCGCATCCACGCGAATCTCAGTGTTGAGTAAACTCACGCTACTGAGCCTTGCGTTCGTGGCATGTGCGTCGGCGGCGCGCTGTGAGAAATTCCTGATCGTCAGGTGCAGTAGATCACCCGAGGGCGCGAACGAGGTATGACGCGGCCGTTCGCGCGCGCTGGCCCGGCGTCATGGAACATGCGCTCGTGACAGCTGGTCACGACCTTCGCGTCATCGAGGACTGCCTGAACGGTAGACGCAGCGTGTGGGACGATCAACACGAGCGGCTCGGCCTCGCGATTGCGGACGTCGTCGGGCCCATCCTGCGCCGCGTCTCGTTCGGCACCGAGCAGGGAATCCAGTAGCTGACGCAACCTGGCTCCTGCATACTCTCCCGCACCGTGCCCACATCCACCAAGCCCCCGCACATTCGCGAGATCACACCGAGGTCGGTCATCGTCGGTTTGATCGTCGCGCTCGTCATCGGGGCTTCTTATCCCTACGTGGTCCTCAAGTTCGGTTTCGGACCAAACATCTCGGTCGTTTCGGCCTTCTTCGGTTTCATGGCGCTCGGCCTCACGAAGAACTACAACCGCTGGGAAAACAACATCGTCCAGACGGCCGGCACGACGGCCGGACAGATCGCATTTCTGTGTTGGCTGCTCGCGGCATTCGACATCCTCGCTGCTGAACCGGGCAGCGGCTTCGACGTGCACCTGACGCGAATGCAGACGTTCGTGTGGCTGTCGGCGGCCGGACTGCTCGGCGTGCTGCTGGCGGTCCCGCTGCGCAAGCACTTCATCGAGGATGAGAACCTGCCGTTTCCTGACGGCATTGCCGCAGGAGAGACGCTGATCATGCTCGACTCGCGGGGCGAGCAGGCGCGCAAGTCGGCTTTCGTGATGATCGGCGCGCTGGTGCTTTCGGGGCTGATGTTTCTCGCCACACAGCTGCGATGGATCATCGACAGCATTCCGCTTGCGGTGAACGCGTTCTCTGCTCGGGTCGGTCTCGGGTTCGGCGTCTCGCTGCTCAACATCGGCTCGGGGATGATCATCGGCCTGCGCATCAGCGCCAGCATGCTGATTGGCGGCATCATCGGCTGGGTGATCGCTCCGCCGTGGCTGCTGTCTCAGGGACTGATCGCCGCAGACGCGCGCCGCGTGGACATCCTTCTCCTGATCATGTGGCCTGCGGTCGGGATGCTGGTTGCTGGAGGCATGTCCGCGCTCCTTCTCAGGTGGTCCGTGCTCGTTCGAACGTTCAAAGGGCTCGCCTCGTCGGCGACCATGTCGGGTGACCTTCCACTTCGCTGGGTGTGGATTGGAAGTGTCGCGGCAAGTCTGTTTCTCATCGGAGTGCAGGCGCTGTTCTTCGGAACCCCGATCTGGCATTCCGTCGTGGCGATCCTGTTGTCCGTTCCGCTGGGTCTCGTGGCGCTGCGCGTGCTCGGCGAGACGAACTGGGGACCGATCAGCACGATGACCAATGTGATCCAGGCTGCGTTCGGGGGCATCGCTCCCGGGGATCTGCGCGCCAACATGGTCTCGAGTGGAATCACGGCCGCCGTCGCAGCGGAATCCGAGGGGTTGATGCAGGACTTCCGTGCGGGCCAGATGCTTGGCTCCACGCCGAGGATGCTCACCTATATGCAGCTCATCGCCGTGCCCGTGGGTGCGCTGGCGCTCGCGTTCATGTATCCGCTGCTTCGCGACACATACGGCGTCATTGGCGACGACGCGCAGTTGCTTAGCCCAACGTCACAGCGATGGGTCGGTTTCGCGAAGCTCGTGACTCAGGAGCTCACGGGTCCGGCGGCGGCCAATCCAGCGGTGGCTGCGCGCGTCTCGTGGATGACCACATCGCTCGCTGTGGGCGCGCTCGTCGGCGTGATCCTGACGTTCCTCGAGCAGAAGGAGAAGTGGCGGCCGTACATTCCGTCACCGACGGGGATGGGAATTGCAATGTTGATTCCCGTCAACGCCGTCACGATGATCTTCATCGGCGCCGCCGCGGATGCGATTTGGGGGAAGGTATCGCCCGAGTCACACGAGCGCTATTCGATCCCCGTCGCTGCGGGTCTCATCGCAGGCGAGGCGCTGGTTGCCGTCGTGATTCCGCTGCTCGTGACAGTTGGGTTGATGGGTCTGCCGTAGGGCGGGTCCTGTTCCTCAGACCCGCCGGGTCCCACACGCCAGGACCCAACCTACGGTTCTAGACGCCCGCGTGCGCGTTGATCGCCGCGAGCAACTCCGGCGTCGATGCCGTCGCCGGACCGAACTTCGCGACGGCGATGCCCGCCGCCTCGTTCGCCAGACGCGCGGCTTCGGCCAGCGTGGCGCCGGCCGCCAGCGTCGAGCGCCAGCGTGGCAATCACGGTGTCGCCCGCGCCGGTGACATCGGCGACCTCGCGCGCCGCGGCCGGCAGTGCCCTTCGATGCCGCCGCTCAGCAGCCACATGCCCTGATCACCGCGCGTCATCAGCACGTCGCCGCAGCCTGCGCGCTCACGGAAGACGCGCGCCGCCGTGCGCGCATCATCGTCGCTGCGGACGCGCATGTTGCGTCGCGGACTCCGCTTCGTGATGGTTCGGCGTGACGATGGTGGCGCCGCTGTAATAGTCGACGTGGGGGATCTTCGGGTCGACGAGCACCGGAATCCCGCGCTCCGCGCCCACCGCTGACCGCGGCCTGCATCACCTGCCTCGTGACGCAACCCTTCAGGTAGTCCGAAACGACGATCGCCGAAGCATCGCGGATGCGTGCTGCCGGATCTCGGCGATGACGCGCTGTTCGATCTCTCCGCTGACTTCGGCGTCGCTTTCGTAGTCGACCCGCGCCACCTGCTGGTTGCGTTCCGTGACGATGCGCATCTTCGTCGTGGTCGGCCGGCGCGCGTCACCGACGAGCGACGGTGCGATGCCCGCGTCGCGGCAGGCCTCGGCCAGCGTCGCGGCCGCCTCGTCCAGGCCCGTGACGGCGACGAGCGTGGCGCGGCCGCCGAGCGCGGTGACGTTGTGCGCGACGTTGGCGGCGCCGCCCATGCGGTGACTTCGTGGTCGAACGCGACGACCGGGACCGGCGCTTCCGGCGAGATGCGCGTCACACGGCCGACGATGAACTTGTCGAGCATGGCGTCGCCGACGACGAGGACGTGCACGCCGCTCACGCGCGCGACGATCTCGCGCGCGCGCTCAGGCGCGAGTGGCGGTAGCAGCATCGTCGGCGAGCTGCGGCGAAGGCAGCGTGACGAGCACGAGGAAGAGCATCAGGAACTCGGAGTCGCCGAAGTTGTATTCGAAGAGCCCGGCCGCCAGCATCCCGGCGACCGCCGCGAGCGCCGGCGCGGCAAGCGTCTGTTCGCGCTCCTGATCGGAACATCGCGAAACAGGGTGTAGGCGAGAACGCGCGACGAACCAGATCCAGACGGCGAGCGCCGGCAGTCCGCGCTCGGCGGCGATCTGCAGCGGCACGTTGTGCAGGTGCGGATTGATCGCGTTCACCGCTATCGGGATCTCGATACTGCGTGTACACGCGCGGCACCATGTTCGGACCGACGCCGGTAAGCGGGTTGTCGCGCACCATCGCCGTGCCCGATCGGGCCATCGCGAACCGGTCCTGATTGCTCGGGTCGCGGCGTCGAACATCGACATCATGCGGTTGGTGACGCTGTCGGGCGCCAACACGAAGAACAGCGCGGCCACAACCGGGCAGCAACCCGAGCAGCCGCAAGTCCTTGAGGATGAAGAGCACACCGACGGCGACGCACGCCCCGACCCATGCGTTGCGGGTGAACGTGAGCGACAGCGCCACGACCAGCGCCGGCATGACGAGCGCCGGCCAGATGCGATCGCGGGTGCCGAAGATGAGCCGCGCGCGCCGCAACGCAGATCACCAGCATCAGCGCGCCCGAGTAGGTCATGTAGTGGGCGAGTGTGCCTTGCGGTCGCTGGCCGAGGTTGTCGTAGTGGAGCACCCCGTACTGCAGGATGCCGATACGTGCGCTGCAGCGGCGCCCACGGTCAGATGACGTCGGCCACCGTGGTGGCGCGCGGGCCGCGAGCCATGTCGTAGACCGCAGGCACGATGACGAAAAGGAAGAGTTGGCGTTGTCGATGAAGCTGTCGAGCGGATCGATCGAGAACGACCGACGAGACGAGCGTGATCCCCGCGTAGGCCAGCAGCGCGACGAAGAACGTCGGCGCAGACGGCCGCGTGCTGTCGCGAACCATGCCGGCGATCCAGCAGACGAGCAGCGCGGCGAGCAGGATTTGCGCGGCCGCGATCGAGATCTGCAGCGCTGCCACGAACCCGAGCAGCAACATCGTCGTCAGCCGATCGAGGCCGGGCGCAGCGGGCGTCTCCGGCATGCCGATCATCGTGGCACTCATCAGTGCACTACAGGAATTCTATGTTCGTTCGCTGCCGGCGCGGCATCCCCGTCGGTTCGGCCTGTCGAGCGTAATGCGCGCTCGGCTGCCGCGAGCACTCGGTCCGCGCCGATGCTCGTCAGGCAGCGGAAGTCGCCCGGCTCGCACGTGCGCTGGTGACATGGCCGGCACGGCAGCGGTCCCGGGTCGACGACTTCCGCTGAACCAGCGCGGGTCGCGCCAGGGCATCGAGCGCTCCGCCAGCGTCGGGCCGAAGAGCGCCACGATGGGCGCCGCGTCGTGGCGGCGATGTGCAAGGGACCGCTGTCGCCTCCAATGTACACCGCGGCGCGGGCGGTGAGCGCCCGAAGTTCGGCATGCTCGAACTGGCCTGTCTCGAGGACCGCACGGCCCGAGCGTCCCGAGCTGTTCGCGGGCGGCGTCAGCGATTCGCTGCGCGGCGTCGGCGTCCGATGGTCCTGACGTGAGGATGAATCGCCTGTTCGATCGCTTGCCGGACGAGCTCGGTGACGAGTGACGACGAATGATTCCTCGGGCCAGCGCGAAGGGGTGCTCGGCGCTGACGTGAATGACGACGAGCGCATCGCTCGCGATCGATACGTGACTGCCGGCGAGATCCGCATCGACGCTCGCTGCTCGCCGCAGACTCTCCGCCATCTCCACGGGTCGCGCGCCGGATCCAGCGGCGGGATGCCCAAGCGGCGCGAGCAGGTCCCACTGATTGAGCACCGAGTGGCGCGGCGGCAGCTTCGGCGATCGTGGACCGCGTGGGTGTACATCCAGGTCCGGCCCGGCGATCGTGTAGCCGATGCGCATCGGCGCGCCGCTGGCCCACGTGAGCCACGCGCTGCGCGGACCGCCGTGCAGATCGATCGCGACGTCGAAGCGCGCGCGCGCGCAGCCGGCGCGCCAACGCCATGTCGTCCGCCAGCCGCGCCATGCCGCGCCGGTCGGGGACGATGATGATCTCGTTGAGGTGGGGATTGCCGCGACGATCGGCGCGGCCACGGGCTCGACGACGTAAGTGATGTGAGCGTCGGGTAGTGCCGCCGGAGCGCGCGAGGAGCGGCGTCGTGAACACCACGTCGCCGATGAGGCGCAGCCGGACGAGCAGGATCCGCACTACTCCTTGTCGATGGTCGCCTCGTCGATCAGCATCACCGGGATGTCGTCCTTGATCGGATACACCCGGTGGCACTGGTCGCACTTGAGGCCCGGCCGTTCTTGACGAGGTCACGGGGGTCTTGCAGTTCGGGCAGGCCAGAATTTCGAGCAGTTCGGCGTCGACGGGCATAGTCCTCCGGACTGACGTCTGGAACTATAACATCTTGAGCTAAAATCCTTTAGCTATGCCTTACACGCGCGCCGCCGCGTCGCTGCTTCGTGGTGCTGTGCTCGTTGGGCTCGTGCCGCGGTGCGCCTTCGCGCAGGGATCGTCTGAGGCCTATCTCTAGTTCCTGATGGCGCGGCGCCTCGAGGCAGAGGGCGACAACGCCGGCGCGCTCGCGGCGCTGAAGCGCGCCGCCGCCGCCGATCCGCGCTCGGCGGAGATCCAGCGCCGAGATCGCGTCGTTCCACCTGCGGCGGAACGAGCGGACCGAGGCCGAAGCGGCCGCGCAGGCCGCGCTGGCGCTCAATGACGACAACGTCGACGCCATCGCGTGCTCGGGCTGATCAACGCTGCGACGGTTGAAGGTGCGAGCGGACGAGACGCCACGCGCACAGGTCGCAGACGCAACCTGCGGGACGCCATCACGCATCTCGAGCGGGCGATTCGCGTGCTCGGGCCCGACGGCCGACATCAGCTGCACTTCACGCTCGGCCGTCTCTACCTCCGCACCGGCGAGCCGGCGAAGGCGGTCGACGCGCTCAACGCGAGTCCTCAATCAGAACCCCGATTCTGTCCAGGGGCGCTTGTCGCTCGCTCAGGCCTACGCGGCGAACAAGGATCTGAAGAGCGCGATTGCCACGCTCGAGGTGATCGTCGAGGACGAGCCGCGGGTCGCGTCTGCGCTCGCGCAGTATCAGGAGCAGGCCGGCCTGCTGAAGGAAGCCGTCGAGAACTACACCGTGCGCTCGCCGTGCAGCCGACGAGCCGCGAGCTGAAGGTCCGGCGCATCGCCGTGCTGCTCGACGCGAAGGAATTCGACGCGCGGCCACGTTCGCGGCCGAGGCGCAGAGCAGCATCCGGACGATCCGCGGTTCCCGCGTCTGCAGGCGCGTGCGCTCTTCGACGGAGGCGATCGGTCCGGCGCGATCCTGCTGCTCGAGCCGGCGGCGAAGGCAATCCCGAAGGACACCGACACGCACTTCGCGCTCGCCGACCTCTACAACGACGCCGGACGAGGCAGCGATGCCGAGCGCACGCTCCGTCAGATCTTAGCCGTCGAGCCGAGGAACGCCGACGCGCTGAACTATCTCGGCTACCTGCTGGCCGATCGCGGCGAGCACTCGACGAGGCCATCCGCCTCGTGCAGCGCGCCCTGAAAGAGGAACCGGACAACCGCGCCTATCTCGACAGCCTTGGGTGGGCGCTACTTCCGTCGCGGCGATCTCGACGAGGCCGAGAAGTATCTGGCGCCGCCGCGAAGCAGATGCCGAAGAACTCCGTGGTCCAGGATCACCTGGGCGACCTGCTCGCCCGGCGCGGCCGCTGGCGGACGCCATCGCGGCCTGGACGCGCGCGCTCGATGGCGATGGCCAGGACGTCGACACGGGCTGCGATCGAGAAGAAGATCAGTAATGCAAAAGGCAAAGTTCAAAATGCAAAATGACGATGCAAAATGAAAACGGCTCTGCGCGTTTGGCATTCTGCATTTTGCATTCTGCATTACGTGTCTCTCGCTAAGCGCCGCCTGCGGCGCGAGGCGCATCCCCCTTCCCACCGACCCCGGGTCCCCCCTTCCCAATTCTCCGACATTCACGCAGAGCTCACGAAGTCGTGCCGCGGCGTGCGCACGCTCACGGCCGAACTGGGCCTGGCGGGCGTGCCGGCAGCTCGTCGTCTCCGCGGACGCGTCATCGCGGGCTTCGAGCAGCCGCGTCGATGCGGCTCGAAGGCGTCGCGCCGTTCGGCCCGCCGGCGTTCATCCTCGCCGCGCGCGGCGAGCAGGCCGTGCTGCTGCTGCCGCGCGACGAGCGCGTCGTGCGCGGCGAACGGCCGAAGAGATCCTCGGCGCGCTGACCGGCGTCGCGCTTGGCGCCGGCGGATCTGCAGGCCGTCCTCACCGGATGTGTCCTTCCCGAGCCGAGCCTGTCGGCGGCCGGCTGCACGCCAACGGCTGGGCCTCGATCGATCTCGCTGGCGGTGCCACGATGTACCTGCGCGCGCATGGGCGCGTGGCAGATCGCGGCCGGCGCGCCGCAACGGCTGGGAAGTCGAGTACCCGACGTGGCAGGGCGCCTTCCCGCAGGTGTTCGCCTGCGTTCGGCGTCCGAGCCGCCGTCGTGGACATGACCGCGACGGTCGCGCAGATCGAGACCAACATCGATCGTCGATCCCGCGGCGTTTACGTTGACGTTCCGCCGGGGACGCGTGCCGCTGACCCTCGACGAGCTGCGTGCGACCGGTCCGCTCGGAGAGAAGTGACGGCCGTGAAGACGATGGCCATCGCATCGTCGGCACGAGCGGTGACGGTTCGCGCGCACGCGAAGATCAATCTCGACCTGCGCGTGCTCGGGACGCGGCCGGACGGGTTTCACGAACTGCGCACCGTCTTCCAGGCGATCTCGCTGCACGACACGCTCGAGTGTGTGCCGCGCGACGGGCCGTTCGCGATCGAGTGCGAGGCGGCAGGCGTGCCGCTCGATCGATCGAATCTCGTCTGGCGTGCGGCGGAAGCGTTGTGGCGCTCGCTGCGCGCGAGCGGATCCGTGCGCGACGTGCTGGTGCGACTCGAGAAACGGATTCCGCTGCAGGCCGGGCTCGGCGGCGGCAGCGCCGATGCGGCCGCCGCGCTCCTCGGCCTGGCGCACGCCTGGCGCGTTCCCGTGCGGCCAATCAGTTCGCGGACGTGGCAGCGGCGCTTGGCGCCGACGTTCCGTTCTTTCTGGCCGGCGGGACGGCGCTCGGGCTCGGCCGCGGCGACGAGATCTATCCGCTCGCCGATTTGCCGCGTCACTGGGTCGTGCTGCTGATTCCCGGGATTTGGCGTGTCGTCGGTCGATGCGTACGGCTGGTACGACGCGGAGCGGGATACAGGGCACGGATCCGATGGTCCGCGAAGCGCAATACGTCCCCGGTCCCTGGCCCTCGCGCGCCGCGCAGATGATCAACGACCTCGAGGCGCCGATTGCCCGGCACCATCCCGAGATCGAACAGATGAAGGCCGCGCTGCGACGGGCAGGGGCACTGGCCGCGGCGATGTCGGGCAGCGGCTCGACCGTGTTTGGCCTGTTTCAGAAGCGGAAGGATGCCGTCGCTGGCGGTCGAACGGCTGTCGGGATCGGGCTGGCGGGTCATCCTGACGGAGTCGCTGGGCCGCGGCGAGTACTCACGCCGGAGCCGTCCTGCGGCGCTGAATCTTGCCCGGAACAACAAGTCTCGACTACACTAAGGGTTTGCACCACCGCCGCTGAGCGACTCCAGTAGATTTCTCACGTAGCGTACAGCTGAACCCCTCGACTGCCCGGGCGACGAGGTGACGTGGTGGGGCGTGGCCAAGCGGTAAGGCGCGGGACTTTGGATCCCGTATTCGGAGGTTCGAATCCTCCCGCCCCAACCAGCTCGGCGCGCTGGTGCGCCCGGATACGAGAGCATGAGACGACCTCTCAGCGGAGACGGCCTTCTGTCGACCGGGTTTGGCGACCTGAAAGTATTTTCGGGGACCGCCCATCCGCTGTTGACCAAGGAGATCGCGGATTGCCTCGGGATCCCGCTTGGGCAGGCGCGGTTGCGCCGGTTTCCCGATAGCGAGGTCTCGTTTCAGATCGACGAGAACATTCGCGGCGCCGATGTTTATATCGTCCAGCCGACGTCGACCCCGGTCGACCAGCACCTGATGGAGTTGCTGGTGATGATCGACGCGTTCCGCCGGTCGTCGGCATCGCGCATTACCGCGGTGGTGCCGTATTACGGGTACGCGCGGCAGGACCGGAAGGACAAGCCGCGGGTGCCGATCTCGGCGAAGCTGGTTGCGAACCTGCTCAGCGCGGCGGGAACGAACCGCGTGCTGACGATGGATCTGCACAAGGCGCAGATTCAAGGGTTCTTTGACATCCCGGTCGATCATCTGTTCGCGGCGCCGGTCATTATCGAGTACTGCGCCCGGCTGCAGATGTCGAACCTGACGATCGTGTCGCCGGATGCGGGTGGTGCGGAGCGTGCGCGTGCGTATGCAAAGCGGCTCGATGCCGAGCTCGCGGTCGTGGACAAGCGGCGCACCGAGGACGGTACCGCCGAGGTGATGAACGTGATCGGCGACGTGCGCGGACGCACGTGCATCCTGCAGGACGACATCATCGATACGGCGGGCACGATTTGTAAGGCGGCAGTCGCGTTGAAGGACGCGGGCGCGGAGCGCGTGCTGGCGTGCGCCGTCCACGGCGTGCTGTCGGGGCCGGCCATCGAGCGGATCGAGAAATCCCCGCTCGATCAGTTGATCGTCACCAACTCGGTGCCGCTCCGGGGCGAGGCGCAGAACTGCAAGAAGATCGTCGTGTTGACGGTCGCGCGCCTGCTCGGACAAGCGATACGGAATATTCACGAGGAGACCTCGGTGTCCTCGTTGTTTGTGTAAGACCACAGACCAGAGTCGAGAGACTGAAGACTGAAAGAGCGAGATATGGAAGCGACACTAGAAGCAGTCATGAGAGAGGGCCGCGGCAAGAACGAGGCGAACCGTCTGCGCGCCTCCGGCCGGATTCCCAGCGTGGTCTACGGAACCGCCTCGAAGGGCAAGGCGCCGGAAGGTGTGGCGGTTGCCGTCGATCCCAAGGCGCTGCTGCGAATCCTGCACTCGGACTCGGGCGCGAACACGCTGATCACGCTGAAGCTCGATGGCGGGCAGTCGCGTGTGATGGTCAAGGAATATCAGCTCGACCCGATCACCCATCACCTGTTGCATGCTGACTTCTATCAGCTCGCCATGGACAAGGCGATCACCGTCACGGTGCCTATCGTCGTCAACGGCGAACCGAAGGGTGTCAAGCTGCAGGGCGGCCTGCTCGACTTCGTCACGCGCGACATACAGGTGCAGTGCCTGCCGACGGACATCCCCGAGCACATCGACGTGGATGTGAGCGAGCTGATGCTCCACGAGTCGATCCGCGTGCGCGAGCTGGCGGTCGACCCGAAGTGGAAGGCGGTTACTGACGGCGAGACGATGCTCGTGCACGTCGTGATGCCGAAGGCCGAGGAGTCCGCGACGGCGGCGGCGACGGATGCCGCCGCAGCGCCTGCGGCCGCGGCCGAGCCCGAAGTCATCAAGAAGGGCAAGACCGAAGAGAAGGAAGAGGAAAAGAAGAAGTAGTGAAGCTGATTGTGGGTCTGGGGAATCCGGGACGCGAGTACCGCGAGACCCGCCACAACGTCGGTTTCATGGTGGTCGACGAAATCGCGAGGCGGTATGCGCTCAGTTGGGCGCAGGCGCCATCGCAGGTTCCCGACGCGTTTATTGCCAAGCGCTACGGAACGGAACCGGTGCTGCTGGCGAAGCCGCTGACGTACATGAATCTCAGTGGCGAGGTGGTGGCGGCGTCTGATGCGCTATTTCGACGTGCCGCCGGCAGACGTGCTGATCGTCGTGGACGAAGCGGACCTGCCATTTGGCAGGTTGCGCGCGAGGGCGCGGGGATCGGCAGGCGGGCACAACGGTCTCAAGTCGATCATCGAGCGGATTGGGACCACTGAGTTTTCCCGGCTTCGGCTGGGAGTTGGGCGCGGGGACGAGCGGAAGCTGGCCGACCACGTGCTCTCGATATTCGAGCGGAGCGAACGTGCCGAGCTCGAAACGTTCATCACCCGGGCGGCGGACGCCGCCGAGATGTTCGCTGCGGAGGGCATCCTCAAGGTGATGAACATGTACAACCCGGAGACCGCAGACCCGGAACTTGACTGACTCCTTGCTGCTTAGCACGAAGACACGAAGGGGACGAAGGACACGAAGAAGGACGTCTGATCTTCGTGAGCTTCGAGAACTTCGTGATCGTGCGATAGAGGGCAGCCGTAGTCCAGAAGGAGACGTATGAACAGGAAGGTACGAACTCGTGTACGTCGTGTCGCCCGAAGCGTCCGATGAACAGGTGACCGATCTGCACACGCAGATCGAGTCGACCGTTCAGCGCATGAACTGCCAGATCGAGAAGACCGAGAACTGGGGCCGCCGCAAGCTCGCCTACGAAATCGGCCGCCACAAGGAAGGCACCTACGTCCTCGAAGTGATCAACGGCACCGGTGACCTGATGAAGGAAATCGATCGCCGCCTGAAGGTGATCGATCTGGTCATCCGTCATCTCGTCGTGCGCGTGGACGAGGAGCAGGGTGTCGTCGACCGGACCAAGGCGCGCCGCACTGATACGACCCGCCGCCGGCGCGTTGCGCGCGGGCTGCCGCCGGACCGTCAGCCGGGCGAGGGCCAGCGTGGTGACGTCGATGACGACCGTGACGACCGCTTTGACCTGGGGGAGGAACTCCGATGAACGGCAGGAAGAGTTTCGGAGGCGGAGGCGGACGCGGGAAGACTGCAACCGGTCAGCAGGGCAAGGACGGCCAGCGTCGTCCGATGTTCCGGCGCCGCAAGGTCTGCAAGTTCTGCTCGGACAAGATCGACGACATCAACTACAAGGACGTACGCATGCTGATGCCGTTCGTCCCCGAGCGCGCCAAGGTGTTGCCACGTCGCATTTCCGGCACTTGCGCGCTGCATCAACGCAAACTGCGCACGGCCATCATGCGTGCGCGGCAGCTCGCGTTGATCCCGTACACGACGGAGTAGAACCGTCCTCAGTCCTCGGTCTCCAGTCCTCGGTGGGCTTCGGGCTCATCGTGCGGCGGAACTGAGGACCGCGGACCGAAGACCGGAGACGGATATGGAAGTCATTCTCAGAGAACACGTCGATAACCTGGGCCGCCGTGGCGAGATCGTCAAGGTGGCCGCGGGCTACGCGAGGAACTACTTGCTGCCGCGGAAGCTGGCCTTGCTGGCGACCGCGGGCAACAAGAAGCACGTCGAGCGCGAGCGGAAGATCATGGAGACGCGCGAGGCCGAAGAGAAGGGGCAGGCGGAAGCCATGGCCTCACGCCTTGGGCTCATCGAGATCTCAATCGCGCGCCGCGTCGGCGAGACCGACCAGTTGTACGGCTCGGTCACCGCTGTGGACATCGCCGATTACCTCAAGACCAAGGGTTTCGAGGTCGATCGTCGAAAGCTGATCCTGCCCGAGCCGATCAAGACCATCGGCCAGCACAACGTGCCGCTCAAGCTGCATCGCGAAGTGACGGTGCCGCTGGTCGTGAAGGTCGTCAAAGAAGGAACCGAAGCTCAGTAGCTCGCTACAAGAGCGTCTTCGCGTCTTCCCACATCTCGCGAACGAGGACACCGGCGGCGATGGGTTTAGCCATCGCCGCCGCCTGGCCCGCCCACAACTGCATCCGGTGCATGTCGTTCGCCGCCGCACCGGCCGCCTTCATCGCTGCGGTCAAACCCCGTTGCACCGGATACGGTGCGGGACGCGGTGCGTCCGCTGACGCCGCAGCCTTCACGTAGTCCGTCGCCACGCCGCGCGCGAGACGTCCCGTCAACGCGCGAGTCGGCATCGTCCCTTCGGGCTCGAGGTTGTCGAGCGCGTGGGCCCAGGCCTGATGGGTTTGTGCTTCGGGGCAGCGCAGGAATGCAGTACCGATTGACACAGCACTCGCGCCGAGCGTAAGCGCTGCGGCGATCCCGCGGCCGTTGCCGATGCCGCCGGCGGCGATGATCGGCACGTCGATGTGATCGGCGAGTCGCGGGACCAGCGCGAAGAGCCCGATGGTCTGGCGTTCGGCTGCGGCGTGGTCGAATGCGCCTCTGTGGCCTCCTGCCTCGAATCCCTGCGCCACGATCGCGTCGGCGCCGGCTGCCTGTGCCTGCTTCGCTTCGGTGAGCGTGGTGGCGGTGGCGAACCACGCGATGCCCTTCGCTTTGAATCGCTCGATGAGAGGAGCGGGGTAGAGTCCCATGATCGAAGACACGACGCGCGGAGCAAGATCGACGAACGTGTCGCACTGATCGCTGAAGTCCGGCGGCTTGACGTCGGCCGCGGACTCCGGCACCTCTGGTCCCCACGCGGCGAGGAACTGCCGGAGGCGTTTCTCGTTGTCAGCATCTCGCAGCGCCGGTGGATCGGGAATCCACAGGTTGAGCTGGAGCGGGCCCGTGCTGGCCGCGCGAAATTGGCCGACCCACTCGCGAATCTTCGCCGGCGGATCGAGGAGTGCGCCATTCGCCCCCATGCCGCCGGCGTTGGCGACCGCAATGGACAGCGTCACCGGACAGGCTCCCGCCATGGGTGCCAGCAGAATCGGAAAGTCGAGGCCGTAGGTCGAGCAGAAGGAGCGAGCGCGATCGAGAGGGCGTTGGCTGTTCACGCCTCTATCTTCGCGCGTTCCGGGTCACGAGGATCCCTGCATCATCGTGACCCGGACGTGGATTAGACCGTCACTCCTGCCGGACGGATGTTCTGGTTTACGCGGAACAGGTTGTCCGGGTCGTACTGACCTTTGACCTGCGCGAGACGGCTGTAGTTGTCCCTGAATGCCGCCTGCACCCGCTCCTGGCCTTCCTCCATCATGAAGTTGATGTAAGCGCCGCCCGCTGAATACAGGTGCGTCGCATCGAAGTACGCCTTGCACCAACTGGTGATGACGTCCTTCTGCCGCGGATCCGGATCGACGCCTACGATCACAACCGCGAAGTTAGCGTCGCGATAGCTGAAGGCCGTGTCACCGCTGCCGACGCGGTGTGCGGCGCCGTTGATCGGATAGATGTGCACCTGCGACAGACCAGGAGGCATCTTCAGCGCTTCCTGATGGTGCGTCGTGATGGCATCAGCCCCGAACGTCTTCACGAAGTCCGCACGCCAGTACCACTGCATCCCGGCCGGCAGAAGCGGATCGAACAGCCCCTGCAGGACGGGAAACGGCATCGGCCCGACGTGGTCGAGGAGCGGCGTGCCCACGGTCCGCATCGCCTTCGTCGCCCTGTCCGCTCTCTCCGGATCCGCCGTCGAGCACCAGATGATCGCGCACACCCGCCTGCCGTGGATCTCCGGCGGGAAGAGCGGTACCGCCGGTACGGTCAGGAATGCCAGGAAGCCACTCACGTCCACGGGTGCCTGGAGGATGAACTCCTGATACGCCTTCATCACTTCCGGCGTCTGCTCGATTGGCCAGAACGTCGGCCCCGCGCTCACCATCGTCACCGGATGCAGTTGGAACAGGAACGAAGTGACGACGCCGAAGTTGCCGCCGCCGCCGCGCAGCGCCCAATAGAGATCGGCGTGCTGCTTCTCGTTTGCGGTGACGAAACGGCCGTCGGCGAGCACGACATCGGCTTCCAACAGGTTGTCGATGGCGAGCCCGAATGGCCGCGTCAGATGGCCGATGCCGCCACCCAGTGTCAGGCCGGCCGTGCCTGTCGTTGAAACCGTGCCGCTCGGCGTTGCCAGGCCGAACGCGTGCGTGGCGTGATCCATCTCGCCACCCGTGCATCCGGCCTCGACGCGAACTGTACGCGCGACCGGATCGACGCGGATGCCCTTCATGCGCGACAGGTCGATCACGATCCCGTCATCACACGTGCTGAGACCGGCACCGTGGTGGCCCCCGCCTCTGATCGCCGTCACCATGTCGTTAGCGCGCGCGTAGTTGACCGAGGCGATGACGTCCGCCGTATCGACGCAGCGCACGATGAGCGCGGGCCGCTTGTCGATCATCGCGTTGTAGACCTTGCGCGCCGAGTCGTACTCGCCGTCGCCGGGCTGGATGAGGGTTCCGCGTACGCGCGCTCGCAGCTGTTCGATGTCCGTCGCTCCCATACGACTGCTCCTTGAGGTTCAACTCCCAACCTCCAAATCCCAATCTCCGAATCTCGCGTCTTGGGAGTTGGTTCTTGGGAGTTGGGATTTACCTTGTGCTCGACTTCGTTTGCGGGTCGTCAGACGGGTTGATGTAGAAGATGTCGAACGGCCCTTCGAGACTGATCTGCACGATGGTCGGACTAGCCGTCCACGCGAAGTGGTGCATTTTCCCCGGCAGCGAGACAAACCCACCGGGCTCGAGCGTCTGGCTGGTGTGGCGGTCCAGCGTGTCTCCCATGCCCACATGCAGCGCTCCGGACAGAACGGTCACCCGCTCCGTCATGCTGTGCCAGTGCGGCGGGATGTTGTAGTTCGCCGGGAACTTCAGTCGCAGCGTCACCGGACCCTTCTCGTGTGGGTCGCCCTCGAGGACGGTGATCTGGGCACCGGCTGGGAGAACTGGCGGGGCCGGTCCCCACTGCACTTTGTCCGCCGGCACGAGCACGTGTGTCGACTGGGCGAGAGCGGGTGCGATGGCGACGGCCAGAGCGAGACCCGCGAAACGAACGTTGGCGGAAGAGATGATCTTCATAAGCCTCCTTGTGGGGGAGAGCGTAAGAGAGCCACCGTTCCAGAAGCGTTCGTGAAAGCGTTCCGGGTCTTTTGGGCCTTTTTCCGAGGTGATCTGCGATCGCTCCGCGTCAGGTCGTTGCTGACATCGCGGACGTGAGTCGCTGCGCCAGGCTCATGCTGCGTTGTCCGTGAGCGATCTCCAGGCCCCGGCGAAGCGAGCGATCGCGCTCGACCGGTGGGCCTAGTTCACTCTTTTGCAGCAACAGCGCAGGCAGCCACCACGCATCTCCTCGCGCGAGTGCCATCTCAATAGCCGTATCGACAATCGAGGCCGCGCGGTCGGTCTGCCCGGCAAGGCGGTACGTGTCAGCGAGCAGGGAGAGGTAGTACGGCCGGCGAGCCTGCGCACGTTGAGCATCGAGACGCTCCAGCGCTGATTCGATCGTCTGGATGCCGCGAGTCGGCTCCTCCTGACCGTACACCCATCCGAGAAGCACACGCGCCCAATCGCCGTAGTAGGCAAACCCGTAGCGCTCGCATAGCGTCACGACACCTTCCGCGTACTCGAGCACGCGACGGGAGTCGCGGCGCATCTGGTGAACGAGCGCGGCATACGCGAGTGCGATCGTCTGGCTGAAGAGGTGATCGCGCCGGCGCGCGAGTGCGATGCCTTGATCCACGTGCCTCAGTGCCAGGTCCTCTTCGCCGAGGAGCCACAGTGCGTGTGAGTACCAGGCGTGAGCGAACACGCCAAGGTCCGAGCCGAGCGCAGAACGCTGCGGGTGCTGCTCGTCGTACGCCGCGAGCGACGCTTCGAAATGGTCGCGCGACGCGTCGAGCTCTCCGACGCTCATCAACATGCCGCCCATGGCGTGGTGCGCCTCGCACAGGCACGAGGGATCGGAGACGCTGCTGGCAAGCGCCTGCTCGGAGGCTTCGCGAGTCCCTTTCAAGTCGCCCAGCATGAACCGATGCGTGAACGCGACCCACAGCCATCGCACCGGCAATTGTTCCTGACCCTCGGCTCGTGACAGCGCGAACACCCGATCGAGGTTCTGCTCGACGTCGAGCGACGCGTACCCACGCGCAGAATTCAACGCGACCGAAAGACTGGAGCGGATCGACAGCTCACGCTCGTCGCGCTCGCGCGTCGCGGGCAGCGTCTCGAGCAGGGACAGCGCGTAGTTCAGGCAGCGGATCGCCTCTTCGTTCGCTGAGACCCGGGTGGCCACCGCGGCGGCGCGTTCCAGAAACGGGACCGCGCGCGCGACCTGTCCGCCGCGATCGAGGTGCACCGCGAGCGACGCGCTCACCTCGTCCAGCCGGCCGGCGAACACCAGCTCCATGCCCTGCGCGATGCGGCGATGAATGAGCCGTCGTCGCGCGGGGCCTATTCCGCCGTACGCGACCTCGCGAATCCGATCGTGGCTGAAGTCCCATCGTTCGTCCGCCTGCACGCGAACGATGTGACGCCGCCAGAGTTCGTCGAGCGCGCGCACGAGCACGGCCTCTTCGAGATCGCTTGCCCGCGCCAGGAGATCGAACTGAAAGTCGCGGCCGACGGCGGCGGCGACTTCTGCCGTTGTGCGCGCTTCGTCGGAGAGGAGCGCAAGGCGCGCGGCAACAACAGACTGCACGCGCGACAACTCGCCGACGGTGGACGTCCCGGCTTGTCCCGCCAGCTCCATGCGGCCGCGTTCGATGATGAAGAGCGGATGGCCTTCCGTATCACGGAACGTGCGGGCCTGCGCCGCCTCATCCAGCGTGCGCTCGGCGACCGCACCTGCGAGCAGGGCGGTCGCTGCCTCGTCGAGCGGGCCGAGTGCGATCGTCGTCTGCAGGTCGTCATGTCGAAGCTGGCCGAGCAGTCGACTCAGCGGCGGATTGTCCTGTTCCTCCTCGGCGCGCACGGTGGCGACGACGAGGCAGGAGGATCCGGAGGCCGAACGCAGAAAATAGTGAAGCCATTCGATCGTGTCGGCATCCGCCCACTGCAGATCGTCGAGGACGAGCACGAGGGGAGCCGCGGACCTGAATGCCTGCCCGAGTGCTTCGAAGAAGCGCAGGCGTTGCCAGCTTTCGAGCTGCAGAATCGGGGCTGTGACGTCGGGACGGGCGGCTGCCAACGCCGGATGCAGGCGCGCGATATCCGTGAGCCAGCCTTCGTCGAGCGTCCGCAGCGTGGGTTGAAGGGCGTCGCTCTTCAGCCACGACGCGATTGGCGCATAGGCCAATCGTCCTTCTCCGGCGTAACAACGTGCGGTGACGGCGGTGATTGTCTCGAGGCGGCACCAGTCGATGAGTTCTTCGGCGAGCCTGCTCTTGCCGATGCCCGCTTCGCCGCGGATGAGGACCAGCGAAGGCCTGCCCGCCGCAGCGATGGACCACGCGTTGAGCAGCGTGCGGAACTCGGCGTGGCGGCCCACAAGCGGGTAGACGCTCGTGCGCGGCGGCGCCGGACTGGGAGGAGCTTCGTTGAGGTCGAGAATCTCCCGATATGTGGCGCGTGTCGCGGCACTCGGCTGTGCGCCAAGCTCTCGCTTCAGGATTGCCGCCCACTGTTGATACAGGTGCAAGGCGGTGGCGCGATCGCCGCGGCGCGCGTGACAGCGCATCAGCGTGCACCAGGCTTGTTCTTCGAGTGGATCGAGTCGCGACAGTTGCTGCGCCCGCTCGATCGCCTCGCCATAGGCGCGCTCCTGTTCGAGCGTGGCGATGAGACGCGACAACACGCCCTTTGCGCGCTGTCGAAGCTGTTCTCGATCCGTCTCGATCCACTCGACCGTGATGTCCGGCAGAAGATCGCCCTGGTAGAGTCGCGCGGCATCGTGCAGTGCAGCGCGATCTCCTGCGAGGCCGCGATCGGCCGCTTGCTCGAAGGCGACGATATCTACAGGCGCTCCGGCGTCGTCGCGCCACGCCAGCGTTCGCGAGCCGACGTCGATGAGCGCCTCGAGTCCAGGCCAGGCATCGCGAAGATGATGCAGCTCGCGACGAAGATTGGTGAGCGCTTGCGCGTCGTTCGATTCAGGCCAGAGCGATCCAGCGATTCGCTGACGTGGGACTGGCGCGCGCCGCGCATGAAGAACCAGGAAGGCGACGAGCTCCTGCTGCCGAGCACTCGGGGCGCGGCCCGCGAAGCGGCTCTCCGTGAGTACGCGAAAGCCTCCGAGCAACTCGAGGCGCAGACGTGGGGCCGCCACTCTTCAAGCTTATACGCAGCTATCGGTGAAACCACGAAGGCCGCTTCGCGGCCAGGCACGAAGTCCACGAAGACTGCCGGCAGAGGCCAATCAGCATTCATCGGGAGCCGGGAGCCCGCGGAGGTGTTCAACGCAGATGATCGCCGGGATCGCAGGGGCGCCATGAGTGGCACCGGGCCATCGGCCCGGTCATCGGTCGCGCGATTGCCACGATCACAAGCCGATCGCGTACACACCGGCTTGTGACCGCGGCTCGCGCGATCCATGCCGCGCACAGCGCGGGCCACTCATGGCTCCATACCGGCCACGGAAGCCGATTCCCCTCGGCGATCTCTGCGTCGAGATAGACCAGCGTCGAGTGGCCGCACCGGCTAGGTTTGCCTTCGTGACCTTCGTGTGTGGCGAAGCCCTTCGTGGTGATGTCTACGGCAAAGTTGGTGGAAACGTACTGCAGGGTGTAGTTCAGCGCCCAGACGAGGAAGAGCACGAGCGGGACGTGCACCACGAACTGCAGCATCGAATAGCCGACGATGTCGCGGGCTTTCAGGCCGAGGATGCCCACCAGCGGCAGCATCCAGAAGGGATGAATCAGGTTGGCCAGCGCTTCGGTGGCGTTGTAGGTCTGCACGACCCAGCCGAGATGGACGTTCAGCGTCTTGGCGGCCTCGAGCATGTACGGCGCTTCAATCAGCCATTTGCCACCTGCTGACGGAATGAAGAGTCCCAGGAACGCCGAGTAGATACCAATCATCACCGGGTAGGTGTGCGCGCTGGACACAGCCACGAAGAAGTGCGCCATCTGGGTGGCGATGCCCGACTCGGTCATCATTCGCACGATGCCCGCGTAGAGCGGGTACTGAATCAGCACGCCCCCAACCGGCGCCACTGCGGCGAGGATCGCCTGGACGAACGAACGCGGGCGCCAGTGGAGCAGCATCCCGACGATCAGGAACAGGAAAACGTAGTGGTTCAGTTCGAGGATGACCGACGGTCCGCTGGTGGCGACCTCGCGAATGAGATACAGAAGACCCATCGTGGACACGACGATGGTGAGCAGCGGGCTGTATTCGAGCCACTCGCCAGGGGTCTGACGCGTGTCGAGCTTCTGCGTGGCAGGCTGATACACCACGCCCATTTCTTCCATGCCGCGCGCTTCCGAGTCGCCCGGAGCCGAGTAGTAACAGAGCGTCATCGACACGAGGATGAGCGAGGCTGCGATGAGCATGCTCTGCCACAAGCCGAGCGTCTGGCTGAGCGGAATCACCCCGCTGATTTTCTCGATGGCATCGGGCAAGGACGCCGGGGCCGCCATGATGAGCGCCGCTGACGAGGACAGGCCCAGCGCCCACACGCTGCCGACACCGAGATACGCGGCCGCGCCGACCGCCCGATAGTCTGCGCCGCGCACGCGGTGGGTCACCTCACGCGCGAGCAGCCCGCTGAAGATCAGGCTGAAGCTCCACGACACCAGCGAGGCCAGCATCGAAAACAGGCCGACGTACGCTGCCGCGGTGCGGCCGTTGCGCGGAAACGCTGCGAGTTTCCTGATCACGGCGTAGACCGGCGGTGACGTGGCCACCGCGTACCCGGTGACGACAATCATCGACATCTGCATCGTAAAGGCGACGAGATCCCAGAAACCGGCGCCGAACCACTGCGCCGTTTGGACGAACGAGTTCCCGACGGCCATCGCGGCAACGAACACCACGGCGACGGCAGCGAGCGCGAGCGCGAATGCGTCAGGAAACCAGCGCTCGAACCAGTCCGACAGGCGGAGGCCGAGGCTCGCGAGCGTTGAGGACACAGGTTTTTCCTGCGTATGGCTCCGTTCGTTGTGCATCTGCGGCACCTTGCGTCTGCCTTCGCTTCTACGAAATACTTATGAGCTGTTCTTGTCTCTTGGAAGGGCTGTATTTACGGGTCAGATTCGCTGACCGTAGCCCAAGCGCGACCTGCATTATGGCAAACCTCGGATACATCGGCCTCGGCGCCATGGGCGGCCGGATGGTCGATCGCCTCCTCACCAAAGGCCACACGGTCATCGGTTACAACCGGACGAAGTCGAAGGCGCAGTGGCTGCTCGACAAAGGGATGAAGTGGGGCGCCACGCCACGCGAAGTCGCACAAAGCGCCGACGTGATCTTCGTGATGGTGACCGACTCGGCTGCCCTCGAGGGCGTCGCTGACGGTCCTGATGGTTTCATCGCCGGCCTCAGCGCAGGCAAGACCATCATCGACATGAGTACGGTGAGTCCGGTCGTCAGTCGCGAGACCGTCGCCAAGGTGCGGGCCAAGAGCGCCGACATGGTGGACTCGCCCGTCTCGGGCAGCATCAGCACGCTCGAGCAGGGCAAGCTGACGATGATGGTGGGAGGGAAGGCAGAGACCTTCGAGCAGGTCAAGCCGCTCTTGCTCGAGATCGGGATGAAGGCTACGCACGTCGGCGACAACGGGTTGGCGCTCTCGATGAAGATCGCGCTGAACCTGGCGATCACGACGCAGATGCTCGCGTTCTCCGAAGGCATCCTGCTCGCCGAGAAGGCCGGCATCGATCGCAAGACCGCCGTCGAGGTTTACACCAACAGCGTGCTTGCCTCGCCGCTGATTCAGTATCGCGGCCCCTTCGTGCTCAACATGCCGGAGGAGGCCTGGTTCGACATGAAGATGATGCAGAAGGACACGACGCTGGCGCTCGATCTGGGCCGCCGGCTTGGCGTGGCGATGCCGACGACGGCGGTTGCCAACGAGATGCTGACGGCCGCGCGCGGCCTCGGCCTCGAGAAGAAGGACTGCGCCGCCGTGTTCAACGTGATCGCCAAGCTTTCAGGAGTCCAGGCATGAGCACCGCTGCGACCAGCAAGTCCCTTTCCAAGATCCCGACCGACAAGCTGCTCCAGTTGTACAAGCAGATGGTCGCCATCCGCTTGTTCGAGGAGCGCGTCAACGATCTCTACACGAGAGCGCTGATGCCGGGACTCGCGCACCTGTATATCGGCGAGGAAGCGATCGCCGTCGGCGTCTGCGAGGCGCTGCGGAGAGACGACTACATCACGAGCACGCATCGCGGCCACGGCCACTGCCTGGCGAAGGGCGCGACGCCGGATCTGATGTTCGCGGAGTTGCTCGGCAAGGAAGCCGGCTACTGCAAGGGCAAGGGCGGCTCGATGCACATCGCCGACCCTGCCACGGGAAACCTTGGCGCGAATGCGATCGTCGGCGGCAGCGCCGGCATTGCGACGGGTGCCGCGTATGCCTCGAAGTACCTCAAGCAGGATCGCGTCGCGGTCTGCTTCTTCGGCGAAGGCGCACTCGGGCAGGGTCTTCTCTACGAGGAGCTCAATCTCGCGCAGCTGTGGAAGCTGCCCGTCATCTTCGCGTGCGAGAACAACGGCTACAACGAGTACACGCACTTCTCCGAGTCGACCGCCGGCGACGTCAGCGCTCGCGCCGCGGCATTCGGGATGGCCAACGAGACGATCGACGGGCAGAACGTTCGCGACGTCTACACCGTTGCGTCGAAGTACATCGAACGGGCGCGCCGAGGCGAAGGGCCCGCGTTCCTCCAGTTCAAGACCTACCGCTACCACGGACACCACGTCGGCGACATCGCGCGCGCCTACTACCGCCCGAAAGCGGAGGAGCAGGAGTGGGTCACGCAGCGGGATCCGATCACGCTGCACGGTCAGTGGCTGATGGACAACGGCGTGGCCGATCGCGCCGCCCTCGACAAGGTGCAGGCCGACCTCATCGCCGAGATGGATGCCGCCGTCGAATTCGCGGTGAACAGCCCGTATCCCGACCCCAGCAAAGTAGACCAGGACATCTATGCCTGAATTAGCGACTGCAATTAGGGAACTGACCTTCGGCGACGCCATCAAGGAAGCCATCGCCGAGGAAATGCGCCGCGACCCGAAGGTCGTCCTCATGGGCGAGGACGTGGCTGAAGCCGGCACGACCTTCAAGGTGCTGGTTGGCCTCGTCGACGAGTTTGGCAAGGACCGGATCATCGACACGCCGATCTCGGAAGCCGGCTTCACGGGACTGGGCGTCGGCGCGGCCATGGCGGGCATGCGGCCGATCGTCGACATCATGTTCGGCGACTTCCTGATGATCATCATGGACCAGGTCGCCAACCAGGCCGCGAAGATCCACTACATGTCCGGCGGCAAATGGAAGGTGCCGATCGTCATTCGCGCAACGATGGGCGCAACGAGACGGTCGGCGGCGCAGCACTCGCAGTCGCTGCACGCGTGGCCCAGCCACATCCCTGGTCTCAAGGTTGTTGTGCCCTCGACGCCCTACGACGCAAAGGGTCTCTTCAAGGCCGCGGTCCGTGAGGACAACCCGGTCGTGATCTTCGAACACAAGATCAGTTACCGAAAGGTGAAGGGTCACGTGCCGGACGAGGACTACATCATTCCGCTCGGCGTCGCGGACGTGAAGCGAGAGGGAAGCGACATCACGCTGATCGCGCTGAGCAGCATGGTGCAGGTGGCGCTCGGTGCGGCGAAGATGCTGGAGGAAGTCGGCATCAGCGCAGAGGTGGTCGACCCGCGCACGACATGGCCGCTCGACGAGAAGACACTCGTCGAGTCCGTCAAGAAGACCTCTCGGTGCATTGTCATCGACGAGGGCTACTTCCGCTACGGCATCACCGGCGAGCTCGCCTCGATCATTCAGGAGCAGGCATTCTTCGACCTCGACGGCCCGGTGCGGCGGCTTGGCGCGATGCACGTGCCGATTCCGTTCTCGCCGTCGCTCGAAGACGTGACCGTCCCGTCTGAGCGCCAAGTTTTCGATCTGGCTCGCCAGATGGTGAATCGATAGGGGACGCTTCGAGCGTCAACTCCCAACTCCCAATGCGCCAACTCCCAAACGTGCGTTGGGAGTTGGAAGTTGGGAGTTGGGAGTTAATAAGCGTAGGGCGCCGAAGGCGCCCGAAGGGAGTCCGAAGTGGCAATCAAAACCTACGGCACGATGGCGGTGGACTGGGAGCGGCGGATCGACTTCGATCGGCTGCGGCGGGAGCGGCTCGATCGCATCAAGGGGCTGCTGGCGAAGTCGGAGATGGGCTCGGTGCTCTGCTTCGACATGAACAACGTCCGCTACATTACGGCCACGCACATCGGCACGTGGGCGCAGGACAAGATCAGCCGCTTCACGCTGCTGCCGCAGAACGACGAGCCGATCCTCTGGGACTTCGGGTCCGCTGCGCGTCACCACCAGCAGAACTGCGACTGGCTGGGCGAGCGCTCGCGCGCCGGCATCCCGCTGATGCGCGGCGCCATGACCCCGGAGATGGGGCGCTCAGAGGACGTCGCGCGCAAGATCAGGATCGAGCTGGAGTCGCGCGGCCTGCACAAGGAGCCGGTCGGCGTGGACGTCGTCGAGCCGCCGGTGCTCTTTGCGCTGCAGAAGGAAGGGCTCAACGTCGTCGACGGCCAGCAGTTGATGTCGGATGCCCGCGAGATCAAGACCGTGGACGAGATCTCGCTGCTCACGCATTCGGCGGCGATGGTGGACGCCGCCTACTACGACCTCTATCGCGCGATGAAGCCAGGCATGCGCGAAAACGACGCGGTCGCGCTCGTCGCGCAGAAGCTCTATGAGATGGGCTCGGAGTACGTCGAGGGCGTCAACGCGATCTCGGCGGAGCGCGCGAGCCCGCACCCGCACGTCTTCTCGGATCGCATGATGCGCCCGGGTGATCCGGTGTTCTACGACATCCTTCACTCCTACATGGGGTATCGCACCTGCTACTACCGCTGCTTCGCGATTGGCTCGGCGTCGCATCAGCTCGTGGATGCCTACAAGCGATGCCGCGACTACCTGGACGCGTCGATCGAGTTGATCCGTCCCGGCCGTTCGACGGCGGAAGTCGCGTCGGTGTGGCCAAAGGCCACTGAGTTCGGCTTCCCCGACGAGGAAGCGGCGTTCGCACTGCAGATGGGACACGGTATCGGGTTGGCGATCTGGGAGAAGCCGATGATCAGCCGGCTCGTCTCGCTCGAGCATCCGCACGAGATCAAGCCGGGCATGGTGTTCGCGCTCGAGACGTTCTGGCCGACCAAGGACGGCACGAGCGCGGCGCGCATCGAAGAAGAGATTGTCGTGACCGCAACGGGGCATGAGGTCATCACGCGATTCCCGGCGGAGGAGTTGCTCGTCGCCGGAGCGCCGTTCGTGACGGTCGGTGGGCAACTGCCGCTCGTGCGTGAGACCGAGGCGCCGCCGAATCCGGAAGTCGCAAAGATGGTTGCCGCCGCCGCGAAGGCTGAAGTGCCCAAGGGCGAAAAAGTCGGAGCGGGCTCTCGCGGATAGCATCAGCTGAGTTGCCGGGGGCACATCGAGCCTTCGAGCGCGATTCATCGGCCGCGACAACGGAGCGGCCGTAGCTAGGTAGGAAGGATGTTCCGGTAAATGGCGGTCAGCGTTGTGATGCCTGCGCTCGAAATGGCGCAGGAAACAGGCAAGCTGGTTTCGTGGAAGAAGAAAGAAGGCGAGCAGGTCAAGAAAGGCGAGATGCTGCTCGAGGTCGAGACCGACAAGGCGGTCGTCGAGATCGAAGCGGGCGGAGACGGCGTGCTGTCTGGTGTTACCGCGAAGGTCGGCGACGTCGTTCCAGTGGGTCAGACCATCGCGTGGCTGCTGAAGCCGGGTGAGTCGGTTCCGACCGCTGGTGCCCAATCGCAGAGCGGACGGAAGATGGAGTCGGCACCTGCGGCCACTGCCGCTGCAGCCGCGCCGGCCGCTCCCGAGCCGGCGTCCGTTGCGGGCGCGAAGATTTCGCCGAAGGCGCGACGGCTCGCGCGCGAGCACGGCGTTGACATTGCCAGGCTCAGAGGGTCCGGACCGGGAGGCGAGATCCTCGCGGACGACATTCTCAAGGCCGCGCAGGCCGCGAGCGGACCAGCGGCAGTTCCCGCGCCGGCTGCGCAATCCACTCCATCTCCGGCAGCTCGTCCTGCTGCGCCGCCGCCACCAGTGGCCACGGGTCCAGCGGACGCCGTCACCTCGATCGGCCGCATCATGGCCGAACGGACGACGCAGAGCTGGACGACGGTCCCGCATTTCTTCGTCGCTCGCGACGTCGACGCCACGGCCCTGAACGCGACGCGTGAAGGTCTGATCCCGGTGATCGAGAAGTCGCACGGCGTGAAGATCACCCACACCGACCTGATGGTCTCGGCCGTCGCGCGTGCGCTCAAGCAGTTCCCGCGGATGAACGGAAGCTGGGTCAACAACGGTGTGTCGCTCAATGCCGACATCAACGTCGCGCTTGCGATGGCGGTCGACAACGCCGTCGTCACCGCGGTGATCCGCAATGCCGACAAGCTGCCGCTCGGTGCGATCGCCAAGCAGCGCAAGGAACTGGCCGAGCGCGCGAAGGCGAACAAGCTGCAGCCGGCGGACATCTCCGGCGCGACCTTCACGATCAGCAATCTCGGCATGTTCGGCGTGGATGCGTTCACGGCGATCATCGTGCCGCCGCAGGCAGGCATTCTTGCTGTCGGGGCGATCGCCGATCGCGTCGTGGCGGTCGACGGCATGATCGGCATTCGTCCGATGGTGACGCTGACGCTCTCGTCGGATCACCGGATCATCGATGGTGCCCGCGCCGCACAGTTCATGCAGGAGGTCGTCGGCACGCTGTCGGATCCGGGGAAATGGCTCGCCTGACGCAGGGCGGGTCCTGCTTTTTGGACCCGCCGGGTCTAAAGAACAAGACCCGGCCTACAAGACTATGAATCTCGGACTCAAAGGACGCAACGCGCTCGTCACTGGTGCCAGCAAAGGCATCGGGAAGGCGATCGCGCGCGGACTCGCTGACGAGGGCGTCAATCTCGTTCTGCTCGCGCGCGGCGTCGAGGAACTCGAGCGCGCCGCTTCCGAGATCTGCAAGGCGACAGGCGTCCGCGTCGTCACCGTTCCCACCGACATGCGAGACACGGCCGCTGTCAAAGCGGCGGCCGATCGCGCGACCAGCGAACTCAAGACCGTTCACATCCTCGTCAACAACGCCGGCGGACCGATCAAGCGGCAGGAACGGCAGATCACCTGGCCAGACACCGACTGGATGGACGACGTGAACATCAAGACGATGGGCATGTTGCGGATGATCCAGGCGCTGCTGCCGAGCATGCCGACGGACGGGACGGGCCGCATCATCAACATCAGCGGCATCGCGGGCTCGAGCGTGTTGTCCTCAGCCTTGACGCATGGGCTGAACAACTCGGCGATGAATCACGTGACGACTTACATCGCGCAGGATTTGTCGGCTTCTCGGATCACAGTCAATTCGGTGATTCCCGGGCTCATCGCCACCGAATGGCGCGAGAGCTGGGCCGAGAACATGGGACGCCAGCGCGGCCAGACGAAGCAGCAGTTCCTCGACGACACGTGTCGTGACTGGGGAATCCCGTCACGGCGGTGGGGCACAATGGAAGAAGTCTCCGACGTCGTCGCGTTCCTCGCATCCGATCGCGCCAGCTATGTCAACGGCGCGCGCATCACCGTGGACGGCGGATACACGATCAACGTCAGGAACTCTTAACCGGGACCCGGGACCCTGTACCCGGGATTCGGGATTCGGGGTTCGGGGTTCGATTTGTTTTGAGTTCGAAGAGGCAGGCTAGCTATGGCAACGACATCCACATCCGTTCCAACCGGTGTCACGCTCACCGATTCCAAGTTGTTCCGGCAATCGTGCTACGTCGACGGCGCATGGGTGAATGCGCAGTCGGGAGGCACCGTCGCGGTGGACAATCCGGCAACCGGCGAAGTGATCGGCACCGTGCCGAAGCTGGGTGCAGCTGAAACGCGGGCCGCAATCGAGGCCGCGGATCGTGCGCTGCCCGCATGGCGCAAGAAGACCGCGAAGGAGCGTGCCGCTGCCGTCCGGAAGTGGTACGAGCTGATGCTTCAGCATCAGGAGGATCTCGCTCGCCTGATGACGACGGAGCAGGGCAAGGTGCTGGCCGAGTCGAAGGGCGAGGTGGTTTATGCCGCATCGTTCCTCGAGTGGTTCGCAGAAGAGGCCAAGCGCGTGTATGGCGACACCATCCCGGGACACCAGGCCGACAAGCGGATCGTTGTCATCAAGCAGCCGATTGGTGTCGTGGCCTGCATCACGCCCTGGAACTTCCCGCTCGCGATGATCACGCGCAAGGCGGGCCCGGCAATCGCGGCAGGCTGCACTGTCGTCCTCAAGCCGGCATCGCAGACACCGTTCTCCGCGCTCGCGCTTGCCGAACTGGCTGAGCGTGCCGGCATCCCGAAGGGCGTCTTCAACGTCGTCACGGGATCGGCCGCCGAGATTGGCGGCGAGCTCACGGCCAATCCGATCGTGAAGAAGCTGTCGTTCACCGGATCGACCGAGGTCGGCAAGGTACTGATGACCCAGTGCGCGCAGACCGTGAAGAAGCTGTCGCTCGAGCTCGGTGGCAACGCACCGTTCATCGTCTTCGACGATGCGGATCTGGATGCGGCGGTCGAGGGGGCGATCGCATCAAAGTACCGGAACACCGGTCAGACGTGCGTGTGCGTGAATCGCATCTACGTGCAGGACAGTGTCTACGACGCGTTCGCGAGCAAGCTGTCCGAGGCCGTCAAGAAGCTGAAGCCGGCGCCTGGACTCGAGACCGGCGCGACTCAGGGTCCGCTAATCGACGACAAGGCGGTCGCGAAGGTCGAGGAGCACATCGCTGACGCGGTCACCAAGGGCGCGACGGTGGTGCTCGGCGGCAAGCGTCACGCTCTGGGTGGCCGCTTCTTCGAGCCGACTGTGATTGTGAACGTGACGCCCGCGATGATGGTGGCGAAGGAAGAGACGTTCGGCCCGGTCGCTCCGCTGTTCCGGTTCAAGACCGAAGACGAAGCTGTGGCGATGGCCAACGACACCGAGTTCGGGCTGGCCGCGTACTTCTATGGTCGCGACATCGGGCGCGTGTGGCGCGTGGCTGAGGCGCTCGAGTCCGGCATGGTCGGGATCAACACGGGACTGATCTCCACCGAGGTGGCACCGTTTGGCGGGGTCAAGGAATCCGGCCTCGGACGCGAGGGCTCGAAGTACGGGATCGAGGAGTATCTCGAGAATCAAGTACCTCTGCCTCGGGGGGATTTAGCTCGGTCTCGAGTCCTCAGTCCTCGGTCCTCATTCCACGGTCCTCGGTGGGCCTCGAGTAGCTCGGTGCACTGAGGAACCGGGGACTGGAGACTGGGGACAAAAATTGGGACGCGAAGTTAGATCCCCCGCGTCCCCAGCCGCTACATTCGTCGTGAGCAGGACGCATGAGCGCACGCCGTGACGTTGAACGTCTCGCCGCCGTGGTGCTGGACTCGCTGGACGACGAAGGCAGCAGCGACGCGCTCGCGCGGCGGGCGTATGCGAGCCGGACGCAGTTCTTCCGGATCTTCCGCGCCGTCATCGACGAAACGCCGGCGGCTATGCGCAGGCGGCTGCTGCTGGAGCGGGCGGCCTGGCAGCTGGCACGGACGCAGCAGTCCGTTACGCGGATCGCCCTCGATGCCGATTACGGATCGCTCGAGGCCTTCACGCGAGCGTTCCGCAAGGCCTTCCGCATCTCGCCCAGCCTCTACCGGCGCATGGGTGCCACGCACTTACCACCTTCCGGCGCCCGTGGCGATTCACTTCTGTGCTCCAACGTCCCGCTCGGGAGGAGACGACATGGATCTGTACGACATCTTCGCGGGAGCCGAATCGTTTCACACACGGAAGCTGCTCGAGCATGCACGTGCGCTCAGCCCCGAGCAACTCGATGCCCCGTTGGACAACAAGGCGTATGTCTTTCCCTGGGATTCGCCGGCGCAGAGCCTGCGCGATCTGCTGCGGCGGCATGGTCCAGACGAAGGAGATCTGGACGGCAGCGCTCACCGGTGGCACGTTCCCGGACCCCAACGCAGAACCGCCCGAGCAAGGCACGCCGGACGTCCTTGCTCGCGCGGCTGCGAGAAGGTGGATGCCGAGTTCAACCGGATGCTCAGCGACGTGCGCAATCGCAACGCGTGGAGCGACACGTTCGTCGATGCGTTGTGCGAGCCGGCGGAGACGTTCACCTTTGGCGGCATGTTCGCGCACGTGATCACGTTCAACACCTATCAACGACTGGTGGCCCTGGATGCGCTGCGGCGGCATGGGTGTGAAGGTCGAAGGCTTCGGCTGTCCGTCGGAGTACGAGGCGAGTCTCGCGGCGGTGAAGTGAGCATCGGTCATCAGTCCTCAGTCCACAATTCAGATAGCCTCGAGCTGATTCGTTCCACTGAGGACCGTAGACTGAGGACTGAGGACTCGTAACTACCCGCGCGCAGCCACCGCCTGACTGCGGCTCAGGACCAGCCAGATCGCGATGCCGACCGCCGGCAACAGCGCGATGATCCAGAAGATCTCCTCCCAGCGCTGACCGTTGATCAAGTTGGCCCCCGGAAGGATCCGAACGCTGCCGATGGCCACGCCTGCGCCGATCGCGTTCAGCAGGATGAAGTTGACGAGCGACCACGAGCCGGACGCGATGCCGGACATCATCGCCGACTGCTCGCGCGGGAACGCGTAGGAGCCGACCTTCAGCGCCACCATCTGGAAGCCGCCGCCGATGAACGTGGACAGCGAGATCAGTCCGATCGCGATCGGCAGCGACGTGGTCATCGTCGTGAGTCCGAGCGTGAGCGAGATCACCGTCAGCAGCAGGAACATGCCGACCGGCCGCGGGTTGTTGGCGGCGTAGCGATCGGCGGCCCAGCCCCAGAAGAAGTAGCCGATACCCCAGGTGAGCGGCTGGAATCCAGACGACGCCGTTCACGTCGGCCTGCGTCAGCTGCAGGCGCTGCGCCAGATAGATCGCGAGAATGGTGAGCACGGGTCCGGGCGAAATCGCCGGCAGCGCGTAGCTGAACATGAGCGCCCAGACCCGCCGTTCGCGGAGGTTCGGCCACGCATCTTCGACGTCGTGTGCGCGCTCTTCGCGCAGGAACGGGGGACGCGCGATGGCCGCCCAGATCAGCATCCACATCACGCCGAGGACGCCGGTGGCGAGGAACGCGATCTTCCAGCCGTACTGGATGGCGAGCGGTCCGAGCAGCAGCGGCATCATGACCGCGCCGATGGTGCCGCCGCTGAACGACAGCGCGATGCCGCGCGCGCGCAGGTTCGGCAGGCAGCGTTTCGACCGCTGTGCGCAGCCCGCCTGGGAACGTGCCGCCTTCGCCGAGCCCGAGCACGGCGCGGGCGAGCGCGAACCCGGCGAAGCTCGCCATCGCCGCGTGCGACATGCTCGCCGCGGTCCAGACCCCGACGGCGAGCAGCATGCCGATGCGCAGGCCGACGCGGTCGAGCACCGAACCCCAGACCGGGTTGCCGAGCGTGTAGGTCAGGAAGAAGAACGACGTGGCGGTCGTGAAGTCCTGCGGTGTCAGCCCGGTGTCCGCGATGATCGTCGGCGACAGGATGTTCAGCACCTGGCGATCGACGAACGACAGCCACGAGCAGAGCGCCATGCCGATGCAGGGCACCCACATCTGCCAGGTGGTTGCGGTCGTCGCGGCGGCTGCAGGTGTGCGAGCCGTGGTGGCTTGTGTCATCGTGTCTCCGTTAGGCGTCGAGGGCCTGGCCGCTGCGGTTGGGGAGCGTGAAGACCAGAACGGCGGCCAGCAGGAAGAACGCCGAGGTGACGCTGAGGGCGAGGCCGATGCCGATGCCGGGCTGCGTCGCGATCACGCCGATGGTGAACGGCGCGACGGCGCCCGCCATGCGGCCGATGTTGTAGCTCGTGCCTTGTCCGGTGGCGCGCACGGCGGCCGGATACAACTCGGCGACGAAGCTGCCGAACATGCTGAAGTAGCCGTAGCCGAAGTAGCCGATCAAGCGGGCCGAGCGCGAGCAGGACGAACGGGCTCCGCGCCATCTGCCCGTAGATCGGGACGAGCAGTGCCGCGCCCATCATGTAGAGCACGAACGCCTGCCGCCGGCCGATCCTGTCGGCGATGAAGCCGAACGTGAGGTAGCCGAAGTACGCGCCGAGCTGCACCGGGATGATCCACGGCAGCGATCCGACGACCCCCATGCCGGCGCCACCCTGTTCGACCGGACGCGCCAGGAACGCCGGCAGCCAGAAGAAGAGACCCCAGTTCGCAAACTGCACGGCCGAGCCGAGCGCGATGATGAGCAGCGTGCGGCGGATCAGCGTCGGCCCGAAGATGACGGCGAACGGACTTGGCCCGTCCGTCTTCTGTCGGCTTGCGCGTCCACGATTCCGGCTCGTGGACGTAGCGTCGAATCCACAGCGTGAAGAACGCCGGGATGACGCCGACGACGAAGAGCCAGCGCCAGGCGTCAGCGCCGAGCGACGGCGACGCCGAGGATGATCGCGGCGGAGATCGACGCCATCATGTAGCCGAGCGCCCATCCCGACTGCATGATGCTGATGGCCTTGTTACGAAGATGCGCCGGCCATGTTTCGCTGACGAGCACCGCGCCGGACGCCCACTCGCCGCCCATGCCGATGCCGAGCACGGCGCGCCAGAACAGCAGTTGCATCACGCTCTGCGACGTCGCGGCGCCGAGCGACGCGAGCGAGAAGATCAGGATCGTGCCCATCAGGGCGCGTGTCCGGCCGAAGCGATCGGCGACGTAACCGAAGATCGTGCCGCCGACGCCCGACATGACGAGCGTGACGGTGCCGAGCATGCCGGCCGTGTCGTCGCCGAAGCCGAAGTACATGCGCAGCTGGCCGACCGCCATGGTGTAGAGCATGAAGTCCATGGCGTCGAGCATCCAGCCGAACTTCGCGGCCAGCAGCACGCGCCACTGCTCGCGCGTGACCGTGCGATACCACGGAACGTCGGACGCTGATCGCCGCGATGGACGGCTCGATGCCTGCATTCCGTGCTTCCATGAACGTCGTAGACCGCCTTCAGCCACCGCGGCAGACCGGTAGGCGCTGCGCGAGCGCTGTCGAGACGTCGACGGTTCACGCGCTAAGCCCGACGCTCCACGACAGCAGTGCAAGACCGAAAGTCGCGCGAGCGTAGCATCCGTCGATGCGGTCAAGCCGTGCCCTGAGCACAGTCGGACGAGCAAACCGCTACAATGGCACTGTTCGATCGTGGAACGTCCCGCGAGGCATCGCGACGCTCCAGATGCTCCCAAGCTGACTGTGGAGTTGCCGCCAGGCGCACTTGGCGAGTGATCAGCGGAGTTGCGAGTGACTGCTCGTTGTCCCGGGTAAGCCGGGAAAGGAGCGAGGAATGTCGGTAGCTGTCGGCGCAAAGGCGCCAGATTTCACCCTTCCGAATCAGGATCGAGAGCCCGTCACGCTCAGCGAGCAGCTGAAGAAGGGGCCCGTGGTCCTGGCGTTCATGCCGGCGGCGTTCAGCGGCACCTGCACCACCGAGATGTGCACGTTTCGCGACTCGGCGGCCGAATTGAACAAGGTCAACGCGACGGTGCTCGGGCATCACGGTCGACACGTTCTTCGCGCTCAAGGCGTGGGGCGACGCGCAGTCGTTGAAGTTTCCGCTGCTCAGCGACTTCAACAAGGACGTGATTCGCAAGTACGGTGTCGTCAACCCGGACATGATCGGGCTCAAGGACATCTCCAAGCGCGCGACGTTCGTCATCGATCGCAGCGGCGTCGTGCGTCACGCCGAAGTTCTCGAGGACGCGCGGAACGAACCGGACTACGCGAAAGTGAAGCAGACGCTCGCCAGCCTCTAGGGAGTTCGACGAACACGTCAACGCCCAACCTCCAACTCCCAACGTCCCAAAATTTGCTGCACTTGGGAATTGGATATTGGGAGTTGGGAGTTGACTGCCGCCTTGACTCATCCTTCGGTCACTGCCCAGAAGTCCGAAATTCCCGCTACCATCTTCGTCACTCCGCGTTTACAAATCTTTCGTTCTTCATGGCCGATACTGCTGTTGCCACGGCGGAGCGCACGCTTCCGCACAATCTCGAAGCCGAACGATCGGTGCTCGGCGCGATTCTGGTCCACAACGACGCGTTCAATCTGGCAGCGCAGGTCATCGACAGCCGGGACTTCTACCGCGACGCGCATCGTCGCATCTTCGATCGGATGGTCGCGCTCAACGAGCGGCACGACGCGATCGACTTCGTCACGCTGAAAGAGGAACTGTCGCGCGCCGGTGAACTCGACGAGGTTGGCGGACCCGCCTACGTCGCCTCCCTTGCCGACGGCGTGCCTCGCGCGACCAACGTCGAGTACTACGCGCGCATCGTCAAAGAGAAGTCGACGCTTCGCAATCTGATCTACGCGGCGAACAAGATCGTCGCCAACGCGTACGAGGCCGAGCAGGAATCCGACCTGATCCTGGACGAGGCCGAGAGCGCGATCTTCGCCGTCGCCGACGACCGGCTGAAGGCCGGCTTCGTGCGCGATGCGCGATCTGGTCAAGGACAGCTTCCCGAAGATCGAACAGCTCTTCGAGCAGAAGCGGCTCATCACCGGCGTGCCCACCGGCTTCGTCGATGTCGACGAGATGACGCGCGGTTTACAGGCTGGCGACCTCATCATCGTCGCGGCCCGCCCGTCGATGGGGAAGACGAGCCTGGTCCTGAACATCGCGCAGTACGTGGCGTCGCTCGGCGATCAGGTGGTCGGGTTCTTCAGCCTGGAAATGTCGAAGGAGTCGCTGTTCCTTCGCCTGCTGACGTCCGAGGCGCAGATCGACGGGCACCGCCTGATGAGCGGCGCGATCGGCGGCAACGACTACCACCGCATCTCGCACGCGCTCGAGAAGCTGAACGCGATGAAGCTGTTCATCGACGACACGGCCAGCATCGGCGTGCTGGAGATGCGCGCCAAGTCCCGCCGCCTGCAGTCCGAACATGGGCTCAACCTTGCTGGTCGTCGACTACATCCAGCTCATGAGCGGCCGCGGCCGTTTCGAGAACCGCACGCTCGAGCTGGCGTCGATCTCGCGCTCGCTGAAGGGGCTGGCCAAGGAGCTGAACGTCCCGATCGTGGTGCTGTCGCAGCTGAGCCGCGCGCCCGAGGCGCGGTCCGACCACCGCCCGCAGCTCGTCCGACCTTCGTGAATCCGGCGCTCTCGAACAGGACGCCGACGTCGTCGTGCTGATCTATCGCGACGACGTGTACAACCGGGATCCGAACAGCCCTGATGCCGGCACCGCGGAACTGATTCTGGCCAAGCAGCGCAACGGCCCGACCGGCGTCGTGCGGCTCGCCTTCCTGCGCGAACAGACTCGTTTCGCCAACCTCGCGCAAGGTTCGTAGAGCATCTTTGATTCTGGTGATCTGTGGATTGGCGGTTAGATTGTTGATTGGTGAATGTGGATTGCCGATTTCGGCCGCTCTCAATCAACAATCAGAATTCAACATTCACTAACGAATCAATAGTCAAAGATCACCAATCAAAAATGATCCGCAGCACCGTCGCCCGCGTCGATCTGGCCGCGTTGAAATCCAACTTCGCGGCGATTCGACGCTACGTATCGAGCATGAGGGCGGTCGAACACCTCCCGCGATCATCGGAGTCGTCAAAGCGAACGCGTACGGTCATGGAGCGCCGCGCGTCGCGCTCGCACTCGCAGGAAGCGGGAGCGACGATGCTGGCGTGCGCGGATATCGAAGAGGGCATCGTGCTCAGGCAGGCTGGAGTGCGCGTGCCGATTCTCGTGTTCGGCGCGCTCAGTGTCAGCGATCTCGACGGCCTCTTCGATTTCGCGCTGACGCCGACGATCTCGACGCCCGGTGCCGCGCGTGCGGTGCAGGCGGCCGCCGATCGCGGCGTTCAACGACGATCGCCTACCACCTGAAGATCGACACCGGCATGAACCGGCTCGGGTTTCGTCACGACAACCTGCGGTCGCACGCTTCCCGAACTGCTGGCCAGCTCGAACCTGCGAGCTCGACGCCGTCTACACACATTTCGCATCCGCAGACGTGCCAGAGAGTCCAGTGTTCAACGACGCAGCGCGAACGATTCGACGTTGCCTGGTCGGTTGTCGACGAGCTGTGTCGCGAATCCCGAATCCCGAATCCCGAACCCCGAACCCCGAATCCCGAACCCCGAAGCCCGAATCCCGCTCCCGAGTGTTTCGTCACGCGTGCAACAGCGCCGGGTTGCTGCGCGATTCGCGCGTCTGGTACGACGCGGTGCGTCCAGGGTTGCTGCTGTATGGGATCGTGCCGCCGCCCTTGGCGTCCACGATCGATCTCATCCCGGTGATGTCGCTGACGAGTCGCGTCGTCGCAGTCAAAGGATTGAGACCGGGTGAGGGTGTTGGCTACGGCTGGCGGTATCAGGCGAGCGAGCCGCGAACGGTTGCCGTCGTTCCCGCAGGCTACGCCGATGGACTCGACACTCGGCTGTGTGGACGCGGTCACGTGCTGATTCGAGGCCGGCGGGTCCCGATTGTTGGAGCCGTCTCGATGGATATGCTCACTGTCGACGTCACCGATCTCGCAGAGGTGCGGCCGGGCGACGAAGTCGTGCTGCTCGGACGGCAGGGTGATGAGAGCTGGCAACGGATCGACGCGCGTGAGATGGCGGCCGCCATCGGCACCATCCCGTGGGAGATCGTCTGTCGCCTCGGCACACGGATTGAAAGACAATACGAGTGAAACTCCCAACGCCCAACTTCCAACTCCCAAACCACGTCGGAGCCGGTTCGGATATGTTGGGAGTTGGGAATTGGAAGTTGGAAGTTTGACGAATGAAATCCCCCAAAGTCGTCTTCGTCTGTCAGGAGTGTGGCGCTCAGGCGCCGAAGTGGATGGGCCGCTGTGCCGAGTGCGGCGCGTGGAACTCGCTCGTCGAGGAACGCGCTGAAACGCCCGCCGCCGCTGGCGCGACCAATCGCTTCTCGCAGTTTTCGACATCGTCCACCGCGAAGTTGTACGCAGAAGTTGAGATGTCGCACGGCGTGCGGCTGTCGACTGGCATCGATGAGTTCGATCGCGTGCTTGGCGGCGGCGTCGTTCCGGGGTCGCTCATCCTGCTCGGCGGAGAGCCGGGCATCGGCAAGTCCACGTTGCTGCTGCAGGCCGCGGCGCATTTCGCTCGCGAGGTTGGTCCGGTTCTCTACGCGTCGGCCGAAGAGTCCGAGCATCAGGTGAAGAGCCGTGGCGATCGGCTTGGCGTCGGCGATTCGCCGCTCTACCTCCTGTCCGAAACCTGCATCGAGCGCATCCTCGAAGAAGTCGCGCGGCTGTCACCGTCGCTTGTCGTCATCGATTCGGTGCAGACCGTCTGGTCCAACAAGTTTCAATCGGCCCCTGGCAGCATCGGCCAGGTTCGCGAAGCCGCGACGCAGTTCCTGTTTGCCGCGAAGAATCAGAACATCCCGACGGTGCTCGTTGGCCACGTCACGAAGGACGGCAGCCTCGCCGGTCCGAAGGTGCTCGAGCACGTCGTTGACACGGTGCTGTACTTCGAAGGCGAGCGCCATCACTCGCATCGCGTCGTGCGCGCGGTGAAGAACCGGTTTGGTGCCGTCAGCGAGCTCGGCGTCTTCGAAATGACCGGCAGCGGATTGCGTCCGGTACCGAATCCATCCAAGCTGTTTTTGTCGGAGCGGGCGTCGGGTGCTCCAGGTTCGGCGGTGGTGTGCTGCATCGAAGGATCGCGTCCGATCCTCGTCGAAGTGCAGGCGCTCGTCAGTACCAGCACCTACGGCAACCCGCGTCGCATGGCGATCGGCATCGACCAGAACCGCCTGTCGTTGCTGCTGGCCGTCCTCGAGAAGCGGGCCGGTCTCTCGCTCGCGGGCGACGACGTCTACGTCAACATCGCAGGCGGGATGACGATCGATGAGCCAGCGGCCGACCTCAGCGTCGTCGCAGCAGTCGCGTCGAGTGTGCGCAATCGGGGACTGGCGCCATCCACGGCGGTGTTCGGTGAAGTGGGGCTGAGCGGGGAGATTAGGGGCATTCCACAGGCCGCCCTTCGTGTGAAAGAGGCGGCCCAAATGGGGTTCAGCCGCGTCATTCTCCCGGCTGGTAATCTCGATCCCACTGATAACACGCCGGCTGAAGGCCGGTGCGAATTGGTCGGAGTTCGAACAGTTGGTGAAGCGCTCGACCAGCTGATCGCTTGATTTTCCCGGCGGGGGGCTCTAAGGTTCACTCATTCTGCCCGGCGTGGATCGTAGTTGACCCTGGAGTCCGTCATGGCGTGGTTCGTGTTCGCACGTGTGCTCTTCATCGCGGCTGTTGGTTATTCCGCGTTCCAACTTCAACCGCTACTCGGCGATGCCATTCTCAACACCATTTTCGGCGTCGTACTGGGGTTGCTGATCGTCGCATTCGAGCTGCGCCTCAAGGACATCTCCGTCACGCACATGGTGGGTGCCCTGTTGGGCGGAGCCGTCGGTCTGCTCGCGGCCAAGACCATCGGCGCCGCGCTCTACTGGGCCAACTTGAGTGACGGACGCGTCGTCTTCCTTCACAGCGTCATCCTGCTGGCGCTGCCTTACCTTGGAATCGTGATCGGCGCGCGTAAGGGCGAGTGGCTGGAGCCGGAGAACCTCGTGAACCTGTTCCGGTCGGCCGGGCCGCGCAAGCGATACAAGATCCTCGACACGAGTGTCATCATCGACGGCCGGATCGCGGACATCTGTGAAACCGGTTTCATGGACGGAACTCTGGTGATCCCGCAGTTCGTGCTCAAGGAGCTGCAGCTTGTCGCCGATTCGTCCGATTCGATGAAGCGCAATCGTGGCCGTCGCGGCCTCGACATCCTCCAGAAGATCCAGAAGATGGCGGGGGTGGACGTCACCATCTCCGACATGGACTTCCCGGACGTGCGTGAAGTCGATCTGAAACTGATCGAACTTGCGCGCACGCTTCAGGGCAAGATCGTCACGAACGACTTCAATCTGAACAAGGTCGCGCAGCTTCGTGGCGTCGAGGTGCTGAACATCAACGAGCTGGCGAACTCGCTGAAGCCCGTCGTCCTTCCCGGCGAGATCATGAAGGTCTTCATCCTCAAGGAAGGGAAGGAATACAACCAGGGCGTTGCGTACCTCGATGACGGCACGATGGTCGTCGTCGACAACGCACGCAAGATGATCGGACGAACGATCGAGGTTGTCGTCACAAGCGTGCTTCAGACGACCGCGGGCAAGATGATCTTCGGCCGTTTCATCGAGTCGGCTGCGCAGCCAGCGCCGACGGCCAACGTCGTGTCCACCGACACCGACACCAGCCGCCGTCCGCGTCCGCAGGTGCCGCCGTCGGCGGCGGCTGCAGGGAAGTAAGTCAGAATCAGAATGCAGGGTTCAGAAGGAGGCTCGCTCCAGCTGGCACCTGCATTCTGCATCCATCATTCAGCATTCAGATGATTCCTCCGTATCACTGGTGGCGGACGGTCTTCTTCCTCATTCCGTCCATCGCCGCGTACACGATCGTGCTGGGGACGCTCTCCATCGCGTCCAGCATCTTCGAGAGCAGCGGCTACTTCGCACACTGGTGTGCGCGCACGTGGTCGCGGCTCATCCTGGTGACGACGGGTGTGCGCGTCACGGTCGACGGTCTCGAGCGGCTGGAGCCTGGCCGGACGTATGTCTTCGTCTCGAATCACCAAAGCATCTACGACATTCCGATCCTGTTCTGGTCGCTGCCGTATCAGCTTCGAATCATCGCGAAGGAATCGCTCGGCAACGTCCCGTTCCTCGGCTGGCACTTGAGGCGCACGGGACACATGCTCGTCGATCGGCGGCACCCCGATCGCGCCAGGATCTTCGGGTGGGCCTCGCGTCTGACGTCGAACGGTCTCTCGTTGATCGTCTTCCCTGAAGGCACGCGCAGCCGTGATGGCCGCGTGGCGAGGTTCAAGGGCGGCGGGTTCCTCCTCGCGTTGCAGGCCGGACTTCCTGTGGTGCCGCTGTCGATCGTCGGCAGCCGTCACGTGATGTTGAAAGGACGGCTCGCGACATATCCAGGCTCCGTGCGGCTGGTCGTCCACGACCCGATCGACACGCGCGAGCTGTCCGGGCTCGACCCGAAGGCGTTCGGCGAACGCGTGCGGCGAGTCATCGCGCCCGAGGCGGAGTCCGATGTGGGCGCCGCGCCTCCTGACGTCAATGCGCTTCACGCTCGCGCCTGATCTCGCGGGCATCGTGCGCCCGGGTGTGATCTGGCTCGACGGGGCCACCGTCGTCGATCGCGAGCCTCGTCTCAACGCACCGCTCGCCGCCGCCGAAGCGGCGGTGCGGATGCACCCTCCCGAGGAGATCGCCGCCGTTCGCACGATGTACAAGCGCGTGGGGCTGGATCCCACCAAGACGCGTCCATCGTCTGAGGCATTGCTGCGTCGAGTGCGCCGCGGCGACTCGTTGCCGCGCATCAACTCGATGGTCGATGTCTGCAACTGGTGCTCACTCGAGTTCCAGCTTCCGTATGGGCTCTACGATGCGTCGCGGCATCGACGGCGACGTGGAACTGCGGATCGGTGGCGGTGGAGAGTCTTACCCGGGGATTCGAAAAGACGACGTGAATGTGGGCGGACGGATCACGCTCGCCGACACGCAGGGGCCGTTCGGGAACCCAACGTCAGATTCCGCGCGGACGATGGTGACGACGTCAACCACTCGAGCGTTGCTGGTTGTGTTCGCTCCGCGCGAAGTCGATGCGCGACGGCTGACGATCGTTCTCGACAGCACTTCGAGTCGGATGACCGAATTCACCGGGTGCAGGGAAAGCGCCCGCCAGATCTAAGAGACGTACTGGATGACCACGAAGACCAGCCAGCCGATGAGCACGACGGCGGCGGCGCGAAGCGTGCTCGCGTAGTCGAGCGCCTGACGTACCGCGAGAATCGTTGCCGCCAGAAGCCAGAACGCCACGACCGTGTTGACCACTCCACCGAGGATCGGGATGAAGGCGAAGAACGCAAACAGTTGTGGAGCATAGGCGTAGCCGATGACTCGCAGCAGCTCGCCCATGTCCGTGCGCGTCTGCGGCTCGGGCAGGAGCTTCGCGCCGATCACCCACGTGACCCCGGCCCACATCACCCAGCCGACCAGTGCGCCGATGGTCTCGCGCAGGAGGCCGATCACGCCGAGCCGCACTCCTGCGCCGAGCCCCGCCGCGAGGCTGGCGGCGACGACGACGAGGAGGGCCTGTGCGTTGGCTGTTGTGTCCGCTTCGATTTCCTCGTAAGTCTTGACGTCCAGGAGCAGGGCGCCCTTCACGCGGTCGACGAACGTCATCTCTTTTCAGTCTACTTCGGGGCGCTGGCAGCGCGCCGCGCGAGGCGACTAGAATCAGTGCACTGAGTTCACACGCCTTGCATGTGTCTGCCCTCATCGCGGCCGGCGGCCGTGGCTTGCGCTTCGGCGCCGCGCAGCCAAAGCAATTCCTCGTCGCTCGGCGGACGATCGATTCTCGAACGAAGTGTCGAGGTCTTTCGGAACTGCGATGTGATCGACGATCTCGTGGTGGCGGTCCCTCTCGAAGTGGTCGAGGCGCCGCCGGCATTTCTGCTCGCTGGCGGGAAGCCGATCGAAATCGTCGCCGGGGGATCCCGTCGTCAGGATTCAGTCGCGCATGCGTTTGCGCGCGTGGCCGATCGGGCGGACATCGTGGTGATTCATGACGCCGCGCGACCGTTTGTGACCGACCAGACGATCCGGCGAACCGTTGCCGCTGCGGCGCAGTCCGGAGCCGCAATCGCGGCCATCGCGGCGCACGACACCGTCAAGCGGGCGAATGCGGACCGCATCGTGACTGCCACGCTGCCACGCGAAGAGATCTTCCTGGCGCAGACGCCACAAGCGTTTCGGACCTCGGTGCTGCGGGACGCGTTGGCGCTCGCGAGCGACGCGACTGACGAGGCGATGCTTGCGGAGCAGGCGGGGCACGCCGTCCAGATCGTGGAGGGTGATCCGCGCAATCTGAAAATCACGACGCCATCCGATCTCGCCGTGGCGGAAAGGCTGCTCGGACTGTCGTCTTCTGCGAACGCGGTCATGCGAATCGGCAACGGCTACGACCTGCATCGTCTCGTGACTGATCGGCCGCTCATTCTGGGCGGCGTCACGATTCCATTCGACAAAGGACTGCTTGGGCATTCCGATGCCGACGCGATCTGCCATGCGGTGACCGACGCCGTGCTCGGTGCGGCGGGTGCGGGCGACATCGGCCGCCACTTTCCCGACAATGACCCAGCGTGGAAGGGGGCCAACAGCCTCGAGCTCCTTGCGCAGGGCGATGACGATCGTGAAGGCTGCTGGATTCGGTGTCGTGAACGTCGACGTCGTCGTCATCGCACAGAAGCCGAAGCTTGTTCCCTACATTGACGCGATTTGCGCCAACCTGGCCGGCGCGCTCGACTGCGATGTGACCCGGGTCAGCGTGAAGGGCAAGACAAACGAAGGCGTGGATTCGATGGGCGCGGGCGAGTCGATCGCGGTCCACGCCGTCGCGTTGCTCTATCGGACGTGACCAGAGACCAGAGCCAAGGGACCAAAGACCTGATGAGACTCCGTTTCGCTCCGAGCCCGACCGGGCAGTTGCACGTCGGCAACGCGCGCACGGCGCTCTTCAACTGGCTGCTCGCGCGCGGGCAGGGTGGCACGTTCATCCTGCGAATCGAGGACACCGACTTCGAGCGCTCGACGCGCGAATCCGAGCGCAGCATGATCGAGGACCTGCATTGGCTCGGCCTCGAGTGGACCGAGGGCATCGACGTTGGTGGCGAGCGTGGTCCCTACCGGCAGTCCGAGCGCCTGCACATCTATCGCGCGCATGCCGTGGAGTTGATGGCCGGCGGGCATGCGTATCAGTGTTTCTGCTCAGCAGAGCTGCTCGAGGCCGATCGTGCCGCGGCACTGGCCGCAGGGCGACCGCCGAAGTACGTCGGCCGGTGCCGTCAGATCTCGCGCGACGACGCACGGCGTCGCATCGAGAACGGCGAGAAAGCGGTCATTCGCTTTCGGGTGCCCGACAAGCCGTGACGTCAGCTTCGATGACGTGGTTCGAGGCACGCGTGACGTTCAACACGGACGTGATTGGCGATCCCGTCATCGTTCGATCCGACGGTGTCCCCGCCTACAACTACGCTGTCGTCATCGACGATGCGCTGATGGAGATCACGCATGTGATTCGGGGCGAGGATCACATCTCGAACACGCCGCGGCAGATTGCTGATCTTCGAAGCGTTCGGCTGGCGACCACCGGCGTTCGCGCATGTCTCGCTGGTGATGGGGCCGGACCACAGCCCGCTGTCCAAGCGTCATGGTGCGACGTCGGTGGCGGAGTTCCGCGCTCGCGGATATCTGCCGGAGGCACTGACGAACTACCTCGCGTTGATCGGATGGTCGCCGGGTGAGGGCGAGGAGCTCGTTCCGATCGAGCAGCTCGCGCCGAGGTTTCGTCTGCAGGACGTCGGTCATAGCGCGGGCGTGTTCGACATCGACAAGCTCGCATGGGTGAACCGGCACTATCTCAAGGTCGCGGCGCCAGAACGGCTCGCGCGGCTGTCGCTGCCGTACCTGCGGCAGCACGAGTGGGTCGCCGAGCCGTCGGCATCCGACATCGCCTTCCTCGAGCGCATCATTCCAGTTGCAGCTGCGTCCGTCGATCGGCTCGAACAGATACCCGCCAGGTTGAATTTCTTGTTCGATTACTCGGCGACGCGTGCGCTGGAGGATCCGACCGTGCGTGCAGAAGCCCTGGCGTCACGAGCCGTCATCGACGCGCTTGCGGAAGAACTGAGCGCATCGAACCGCCTGCTCGACAAGGAGGCGTTCCGCGCGGCCGCAACGCGAGTGCGCGAGCGTACGGGCCAGAAAGGGAAGGCGCTGTTTCATCCGATTCGCCTGGTGCTCACTGGTGAGACAGAAGGGCTCGAGCTCGATCTTGCTGTCCCGGCGATCGAGGCGGGCGCATCGCTCCAGGCGTCGGGCATCACGCGGATTCTCGGAGCCGCAGAACGCGCCCGCGAGTTCGCGTCGGCGCTGAACGGTTCATGATCGTTTACGGCATCAATCCCGTGCTCGAAGCTCTTCGAGCCGGACGCGTGAAGCAGTTGTGGATCGCCCAGCGTCGCGACGATCGGATGCGCGATCTCCTCGCGTTCGCGACCACGCACGGGATCAGTCCGCAACACGTCACGCCGGACGTGCTCTCGCGTCGCGCGCGCGGCGGCGTCCATCAGGGAGTCGTCGCGGACATCGACGACGCCGCGGAGTACAGCCTCGATGACCTCGTGCGCGGCGCATCTGGGCCGCCGCTGATCGTGGTGTTGGACGGGATCGAGGATCCGCACAACCTCGGTGCGATTCTTCGTACGGCCGATGCGACCGGCGCGACCGGGGTCGTTGTTCAGACGCGACGATCGGCGGCTCGATCGGGCGCTGCGGCGAAGGCATCGGCCGGCGCTGTTGCTCACGTCAAGATCGCTGAAGTCGTCAACGTCGCACGGGCGCTGGAGGAGTTGAAGGACTTTGGTGTGTGGACCGTGGGTTTAGCTGCCAACGCGCCGACACCGTACGACCGTGTCGATTTCACGCTGCCGTCGGCAATCGTTCTGGGAGCGGAAGGGGAGGGACTGCGTCGTCTCGTGCGCGAGCGGTGCGATTCGCTGGCGTCGATTCCCATGAGCGGCCACGTGGGGAGCGTAAACGTCTCAGTCGCGGCCGGCGTTGTTCTCTTTGAGGCTGTAAGACAGCGGAGAAACGCAGGCCAGTCAGCAGGTTAATGAAATTTGGCCGAGTTTTGTGAACGGGGCCAAGGCCGTGGCCAGGCATAAAGGGAGTGTCCGGGGAGTCTCGAGTGGTCGCAAAAGGGTGGCTTGACACGACTTGCCCATCTGGCACGGGAAGTGCTATTATTTGCCCTTTGTCTGGCTGGCGTAGCTCAGTCCGGTAGAGCGCCTGATTTGTAATCAGGTGGTCGGGGGTTCAAATCCCTCCGCCAGCTCCATCGGCCACCTCGCCACATCTTCAGGGAAGCACCGAACACACACGGATTCCAGCGATACACGGTATCGAAAAAAGACGAGAGGGATTCATGGATCACGTCTGCGAGGGCATTGCCCGGGCAGGATCGTGAATGCCTCGCAGACAAACGAGTTTCCGGGGAGGTGGCAGAGCGGTCAATCGCAGCAGGCTGTAAACCTGCCGCCTTCGGGCTACGGAGGTTCGAACCCTCCCCTCCCCACCAACCTTCGCTCGCGCTTGCCAACGAGGGCGCGAGCTACGGTTGGCAAGCCAACCGAAGGTTGTCCACCGAAGCGCGTCGCGCGAAGGTGGACTGTCGGGAGAGGCAGGGAGTCGGGCCAAGACGTGGCTGTGCACGCGGCGCGGAGTGGGGCTTCAAAAGTCGACGCGCTATGCGCGAGAGACGCGACGCGAGCACGTAGGCGGGAGTAACTCAGTGGTAGAGTCACAGCCTTCCAAGCTGTTGGTCGCGGGTTCGATCCCCGTCTCCCGCTCCACCCTTCGCTCGAGCAGGGCGGAGGTCTGTTGCGGCCGATTGGGTCGGCTGTAGCGCGCATGAGGCGAATGGCGCGAAGGCCGATGTAGCTCAGTTGGCAGAGCGCGTCCTTGGTAAGGACGAGGTCACCAGTTCGATTCTGGTCATCGGCTCCACTCGACTCGGCCGCTTCGCGGCCGCTCGTGGCAGGCCCAGCAAGCGGCCGTGTGAGTGCCCCGAGCGAAGTGAAGCGAGTTCGAGGGGTGGGTTGTAAGTAGATCGAAGAGCAGACGCAGTCATCACTTCTAACGCGAGCGAAGAACGCATATGGCGAAAGAGAAATTTGATCGGTCCAAACCGCACGTGAACGTGGGGACGATCGGGCACATCGACCACGGGAAGACGACCTTGACGGCGGCGCTGACGAAGGTGGCCGCGGACAAGGGGTGGGCGAAGTTCGTGCCGTATGACGAGGTGGCGAAGGCGTCGGAATCGCAGGGGCGGCGCGACGACACGAAGATTCTGACGATCGCGTCCAGCCACGTGGAGTATTCGACGGCGAATCGGCACTACGCGCACGTCGACTGCCCGGGCCACGCCGACTACATCAAGAACATGATCACGGGAGCGGCGCAGATGGACGGCGCCATCCTGGTCGTGTCGGCGGTCGACGGCCCGATGCCGCAGACGCGGGAGCACGTGCTCCTCGCGCGCCAGGTGAACGTGCCGTATCTGGTCGTCGCGCTCAACAAGGTGGACGCGGTCGACGATCCGGAATTGCTGGACCTGGTGGAACTCGAAGTGCGCGAGCTGCTGACGAGTTATAAGTTCGACGGCGACGCGGTCCCCGTAGTGCGTGTGAGCGCGCTGAAGGCGATCCAGGGGGATCCCGAGGGCGTAGCCGGGCTGGTGAAGCTGATGGATGCGCTCGACAGCTACATTCCGCTGCCGCAGCGCGAGATCGACAAGCCGTTCATGATGCCGATCGAAGACGTGTTCTCGATCTCGGGACGCGGCACGGTGGTGACTGGGCGTATCGAGCGTGGCCAGGTGAAGGTCGGCGAGGAAGTCGAGATCGTCGGCTTCAAGCCGACGGAGAAGAAGGTGGTCACGGGCGTCGAGATGTTCCGTAAGCTGCTGGATTCGGGTGTGGCGGGGGACAACGTCGGCGTGCTGCTGCGCGGCGTGGAAAAGACGGACGTCGAGCGTGGGCAGGTGCTGTGCAAGCCGGGGTCGATCAAGCCGCACACGAAGTTCAAGGGTGAGGTCTACATCCTGTCGAAGGAAGAGGGCGGACGACACACGCCGTTCTTCACGGGATATCGGCCGCAGTTCTACATCCGGACGACGGACGTCACGGGGTCGTTGAAGTTGCCGGACGGCGTCGAGATGGTGATGCCGGGCGACAACACGACCATCACGTCGGAGCTGCACACCGCAGTGGCGCTCGAGAAGGGTGCGCGCTTCGCGATTCGCGAAGGCGGCCGCACGGTCGGTGCCGGAACCATTACGGAAATCATCGAGTAAGGTGCAGCAATGCGAGACATCATTCAACTGGCGTGCGGCGAGTGCAAACGTCGTAACTACAGCACGACGAAAAACAAGAAGAAGACGACGGAGCGGCTGGAGTTCAGCAAGTTCTGCCGCTTCTGCCGGAAGCACACGGCGCACAAAGAAAATAAGTAGGCATTTCGGAAGAGCGAAGCTAGGACCGTGTCATAGGTCAGTAGCTCAATTGGTAGAGCATCGGTCTCCAAAACCGAGGGCTGGGGGTTCGAGTCCCTCCTGACCTGCCAATGAAACGGGATTCGGGACTCGGGATCCGGGACTCGGCGTTCGGTGGTTCACGGTTCGAACAAGGAACGTTCGAATCCCGAGTCCCGGATCCCGGATCCCGATAGAGATACAGAAGATGGCCACGATAGAGCAAGTCAAACCAGCAGGCGGGAGCGAAGGCGGTGGGATCACCGGATGGTGGTCGAACAGCCGGACGTTTCTGACCGAAGTGCGCAACGAGATGCGCCGTGTGACGTGGCCGGCGCGTAAAGAGGTCTACGCAACGACTGTCGTTGTGATTCTGACTTCGACGTTTTTCGGCTTGTACCTCTGGGGACTCGACTTGGCGTTGAACGCGGCGGTGAATTGGATCTTCCGGCGTTTTGGTGCGGCATGACAGAGGTTGCAACCAAGAACTGGTACATCGTGCACACCTACTCGGGCTTTGAGAACAAGGTGAAGGAATCGCTCGAGCAGCGCGTCCAGGCCTATGGGCTCCAGAACGAGATCGGTGAGGTCCTCATTCCAACTGAGGACATCGTCGAGAAGCGCGGCGGGCGAGAAGTGAAAAGCGCGCGCCGGTTCTTCCCTGGCTACATCCTTGTCGAGATGACGATGTCCGACAACGCGTGGCACGTGGTGAAGAACACGCCGAAGGTCACCGGGTTCGTCGGTGCGGGCACGAAGCCGACGCCGCTCAGCAAGGAAGAGGTTGAGCACATCCTCGAGCAGGTCAAGTCGGCGGCAGAGAAGCCGAAGCCGAAGTACACGTTCGAGAAGGGCGATCACGTGCGGATCAACGAAGGGCCGTTCACCAGCTTCAACGGTGTGGTCGAGGACGTGAACCTCGATCGCAACACGTTGAAGGTGATGGTGACGATCTTTGGTCGCGCGACGCCGGTGGAGTTGGATTTTCTGCAGGTCGAAAAAATTTGAGGTAGAGGCGGGTCTTTAGATCCGCCTGCGAAGGATCATGGCGAAAAAAGTACAGGCAATGGTGAAGTTGCAGATCTCCGCGGGCAAGGCAACGCCCGCGCCGCCGGTTGGCACCGCGCTCGGTCCGCACGGCGTGAACATCATGGACTTCTGCAAGAACTTCAACGCGAAGACCGCCAAAGACGACGGCCTGATCATCCCGGTCGTGGTGACGATCTACACCGATCGCAGCTACACCTTCATCACCAAGACGCCGCCGGCGTCGGTGCTGCTGAAGAAGATTGCGAACCTCGCGAAGGGCTCGCCAGAACCGAACCGCAACAAGGTGGGCACGGTGACGGCCAAGCAGGTCGAGGACATCGCGAAGCAGAAGATGCCGGATCTCAACTGCACCGACCTCGCCGCCGCAGTGAAAACGGTGCGCGGCACAGCGAGGTCGATGGGGATCGATGTCGTCGGCTGACGCCGATGACGAACTCCCAAGCTCCAACTCCCAACTCCCAAACGGGATTCTGGGTTCAACGCTTGGGAGTTGGAAGTTGGGAGTTGGGAATTGACAGTGGGAGGACCGCCGAAGGCGGTCTGCTAGCACCACAAGGAGGCACATGGCAAAGCACGGCAAGAAATTCACAGCGGCCGCAGCGCAGGTCAAGGACCGGCTGTACTCGATCGAAGAGGCGATTCCCCTGATCCAGAAGGTGAAGTTCGCCAAGTTCGACGAGACAGTCGAGATGGCCATGCGCCTGGGCGTCGATCCGAAGCACGCGGACCAGATGGTGCGCGGCACGGTCGTTCTGCCCCACGGCCTGGGAAAGAGCAAGCGGGTTCTGGCGATCGCGGGCGCAGACAAGCAGAAGGAAGCGCAGGAAGCCGGTGCTGACTTCGTTGGCGGTGACGAGGTCGTCGAGAAGATCCTCGGTGGATGGATGGACTTCGACGCGGTGGTCGCGACGCCCGACATGATGCGTGGAGTGGGACGCCTTGGAAAGGTGCTCGGACCACGAGGCCTCATGCCGAACCCCAAGACTGGAACCGTCACGCCCAACGTGGCGCAGGCGATCCGGGAAATCAAAGCCGGTAAGGTGGAGTTCCGTGTCGACAAGACTGGAATCATCCACGCTCCGGTTGGGAAGACGTCCTTTGCGTCGGAGAGCTTGATCGAAAACGCCCACGCGCTGGTCGACAGCGTCGTCAAGGCGAAGCCGTCGGCGGCGAAGGGGAAGTACCTGAAGTCAGTCACCGTGTCCTCCACGATGGGACCGGGTGTCGGCATCGACACCGGGCACATCGATGAGCGACAGAAAGCTCTAGGGGGATCGATGGCTGTCACCAGATCTGAAAAAGAGCAGGAACTTCAGGAGCTGACGAGCACGTTCAAGGGCGTCGACACCGCAATCCTCGTGGACTACAAGGGGCTCGACGTTCCAGGGGCGACTGAACTTCGTCGCCAGCTGCGATCGGCGAAGGCACAGTACCGCGTCGTCAAGAACACGCTCGCGAAGCGGGCGACGAAAGGGCACCCGGCTGGCGGCTCTCGAAGCGCACTTCGAGGGCACGACGGCGATTGCCTACACGGACGCGGATGCCGTTGCGCTCGCAAAGGTGCTCACGACGTTCATCAAGGCGACGCCGAAGATTGTCATCAAGGCGGCCGTCGTTCAAGGGCAGGCGGTTCAGCCGGCGGTGGTCAACGACCTCGCCACGCTGCCCGGCAAGCCCGAGTTGTATTCGAAACTGCTGTTCCTGTTGCAGGCTCCGATGCAGCAGCTTGTGACGGTGTTGTCCGCAACGCCGCGCAACCTGGTGACGGTGCTCAACGAAGCAGCGAAGAAGAAGGAAGCGGGCGCGGCATAGGGCCGCCCCTTACGTCAACGTAGGGGCGTGTCGTCAAGGACCGCCCGCATGGGAGAGAGAACAGAAATGGCCGAACTGAATCAGCAGCAGGTGGTTGACTACATCAAGGGCATCAGCGTGCTCGAGCTGTCGCAGCTCGTGAAGGCGCTCGAATCCGAGCTCGGCGTCTCGGCCGCAGCAGCGGTACCGATGGCCATGCCCGGGATGGCGGCGGCTGGCGGGGGCGCAGCGGCCCCGGCCGAAGAGAAGACCGAGTTCAACGTCACGCTCACCGAGGTGGGTGCGGACAAGATCAAGGTCATCAAGGTCGTTCGCGAGGTCACCAGCCTCGGCCTCAAGGAAGCGAAGGATCTCGTCGAGAGCGCGCCCAAGCCAATCAAGGAAGCCGTCAGCAAGGACGAGTCCGAAGCCATCAAGAAGAAGTTCGAAGAGGTCGGCGCGAAGGTTTCGATCACCTAACCGAGTTCGAAACCAAGATCCGATCCCCGGCGTCCCAACGGGTAAGCCCTCATAAGCCATCACGTTGGAGACGGGGACCGGAAGTTGATTGGCCGGTCTGCCTGGCGCGACAGCGCCACGGCGGGCCGGTATCCGCTTTTCTCCGAGCCTCGAGGATCAGGAACCGATGTACAGCCTTCCCAAGAACGTCTACCGCGAGCGCAAGGATTTTTCCAAGATCAAGACCACGGTCCCCATTCCCAATCTGATTGAGATTCAGCGGAAATCATACGAGCGCTTCCTGCAGATGAACCGTCTGCCGGCCGAGCGCGAGGACGCCGGCCTGCAGTCGGTGTTCAAGTCGGTGTTTCCGATCAGCGACTTCCGCGAGAACTCGTCGCTCGAGTTCATCGAGTACTCAATCGGCAACTGGGAATGCAAGTGCGGCAAGCTGGCGGGTCTGCATCACCTGCGCAAGCCGTGCAGCAACTGCGGCACCACGCTGGTCGCCGATCCGTACGGCGATCATCAGGTGCTGTGCCCGCGCTGCGGCAAGGAGAACCAGGCGCGCGGCGACGTCTGTGACATCTGCGGCCAGACGGTCGGGATGAAGCTCAAGTACCACGTCGACGAGTGTCAGGAGCGCGGCATGACCTACGCCGTGCCGCTCAAGGTCACGATCCGTCTCGTCGTCTGGAACAAGGATCCGGACACCGGCGTCAAGACGATTCGCGACATCAAAGAGCAGGAAGTGTACTTCGGTGACATCCCGTTGATGACGGACAACGGCACGTTCATCATCAACGGCACCGAGCGCGTCATCGTTCGCAGCTGCACCGCTCGCCGGGTGCCTTCTTCCACTCGGAAGACAAGACGCTCTACATCGCGCAGATCATCCCGTATCGCGGATCGTGGGTGGAGTTCGAGTACGACCAGAAGAACCTGCTCTACGTCCGCATCGATCGCAAGCGGAAGTTCCTGGCCACCGTGTTCCTGCGCGCGCTCGGTTTGCGCGGCGCCGACGAGATCATCCGCACCTTCTATTTGTCGATCGCATTGCACTGAACCAGGGGCCGTCGCTGCAGTGGACGGTCTCCGACAGTCTGGTCGGCTGCGCGCTGCCGGTGACGTCAAGACGAGCGACTTCTCGATCCAGAGCGGCAAGAAGATTACGGCCAACGCCATTGCGGCGCTCCGCAAGGCGGGCATCGAG
>CAVWST010000019.1:0-109442 GCA_963757735.1 uncultured Acidobacteriota bacterium | reverse complement strand
GAGTTCCGAACTGACATCCGTACGAAGTGAGGTTAAGTTCTGCAATAAACGGCGCAGTGTTTACCAAGCTTCCGCGGTCCTCGCGCGCCTTGGTAACAGTTCGGTCCCGGTTTGCGATTCTCAGGCCGGGATTCTTGATTTGGCCACCTCGGAGTAATAGGGCCGGCCTTGGTCGTATACAACGGGGTGTTACAAGGTTAGACCACCTCCGTCGACCCAGTGCAGATCGTTCTTCGTATCTGCAAGGATCTCACCCCGAAGGGCGGCGGAGTATCGAGAGCCGCCATTGACGCTTGCTACACAGAGGATGCGGAAACGGTCAATTGCTTCGGCGCTTACGCAAAGGGCGGAGACGCGATCTTCGCTGCTGGACGCAATGGCGATTATGTTGTCTGTCACGACGCTCGAATCCATGCCCACGTTCGGTAACACACTGAGCGGGAAGCGTCTGGTTCGTGCTGCTTCCGATGATGCTGTTGAATTTCGGCGTTGCCTTCTGGATGTTCCGGGTGGGCTCAAAGGCGGCCAACGCGCAGTTCCGGCTGCCGCGCGGCAGGAGGCTCACGGAGACGCGACACCCGACCACGCCTGGAAAATTGGCGGCCTGATCTATTTCAACCCGCACGACCCGGCAATCTGGGTGGAACAGCGTGTCGGCCTTGGCTACACGCTGAACATCGGCAACTCGCGCGCATGGTTGCTCATCGGCATGATGGTGGCGCCGGTGATTGCCGCCCGTTTCCTGTTCTAAGGTTGCAGCTGAAGCGCGGTGCTTTCGAGCATCATTTGGCCCAACCCATGCGGACGTGGATCACGTCAGACTCTGGCTGCTCCACGGCCTGCGGAATATAGAAGCGCGAGCCGTCGCGCGACACGGCCAGAAAGTTCAGATCCCCGAACGTCGTCGCGGGAAGACGAACCGGAAACAGGGGCGACGGAGTCCCTGCCCGGAACTCACTTCCCGCAGCGGTCACGGGAACCGACCAGACGTAGTGCCGGCCCTGGTATTCATCTAGGTACACGATTTCCCGGCCATCCTTGCGCCACACGGGATAATTGCCGCGGCTGGTCACCTGCTTCCGTAAACCCGGCCCCGGGTACGGCTGCACGTAGGTTCCTTCGCCGCTATAAAGCCCTCCGGGGCCACTGCCGGCGGAGACGGTGTACACAATCCACCGGCCATCCGGCGAGAAGCGGGCGTGTGAGATTGTCTCACCCGTCTGTACCAGGGGTTTGGGGTCTTTCTGCACGCCATCCAACACCACTGAGAACACCGTCGTATCCAGGAGGCCTCGACTGAGCAGCAACGTCTTGCCGTCCGAAGAGATGTCGTCCAGACGCCCCATTCCACGCGGCTTCGCCAGTTCCCGAAGTGCCCCTGCCCCGGTCACGGGACGTTCCACTACGCTGATGTCGTTCCCGCGGAAAGGAATTTTATCAAGGAACTTCGACCCGTCCGGCGACCACAGCGTATCCAGCGCCCCCTGCTCCAAATGTTGCTGCCCCGGTCGGCCGGGTTCCAGGAGCCATGCGGTCGCCATGTAGCCCATCAGCAAACGTGTCTCGTCGGGCGCGAGCCTGAGGGTCTGGACGACCGTGGGAGAACCCGCCGTGCCGATCTCACGACCCTGTCGATCGAAGATGGTCACCTGCGACAGGCCGGCCGTTCCGGGACGCCAGGCCACGACGCCGGTACGGGACACAGAAAAGTGCGCGACATGGAATGCGGGCGAGGATGCCACGCGCTTCTGGACTAACTCGGGTTCACCCTCCAGTTTCCTGGCCGTGCGGTTCAGCGTTTGCGCGTACAGGTTGTTGTTCCGAACAAACAGGAGGCGTCCTCCGCCCGCTGGCGTATAGCGCGCCGCGGTGGCGTTCTTCATGAGCAGAACGGGATCGGCGGCACGGCCGTCGCGGAGGGTCGCGAGGTAGATTTCAGACTGATCGATCCCTTGCGCGTCGGCGCTGAAAGGAACAGGAAATCCTCGCTGCCCGGCAGAAACTCCGGCCAGCTCGGCCAAGTCGATCCCCGAACAACCTCCGCCACTCACGTCGATTCGTTTGGCGACTCCGCCGGCCGCCGAGACTGCATACAGACCTGAGTCCGAGACCAGCAGCGTGCCATTGTTGCTCCAACTCCCACCTACCAGAGTGACCACACCGTTGGTGACCGTTTCCGGCGCGCCGTCCGGCACGCGCATCTTCTTCAGGTTGGTCCCGTCGGTAAAGACGAACGACCGCGAGTCGGGAGACCAAAACCCTGGATTTTGGAGACGGCCCGTGCGCACGGGTTCTGGTGTGAGTTCATTGAGACGGCGTAGGTGGAACCCGTCTCCATAGAACATCACCGCCGTGCCGTCGGGGGAGATCTCGGGGGTGGCATGCAGGTCGCCCACGGGCGCGAGACCTCCTGCCGCCGGCGCGATCGTCAACACCAGGTCGGCCGTGGGCCCGCTCGCCTCCGGTCGCGGGCGCAACCATCCCACGATGGCGAGCACCGCGAGGACCGTTGCCGCGGCCCACGCCACCCACTGACGGGCAGGTCTCGCCCCGTGCGTGACGTCACCGTTCGTCGGGTCCGCGAGATACGTGGCAATAGCGACCCGCGCCTCACCGATGTCGCGCAAGCGTGTCTTTGCGTCGCGAGCCAGGCACCGGCGGAGCACGGTGTTGATGGGCGCGGGCGCCGTCAACGTTTCGAAGTCGATCGAGCGTCGCAACACGTCGGCGAGCGTATGTGCGACCGTATCGCCGACGAACAGACGCCGGCCGCTGAGCATCTCCCACAGCACGACGCCGAAGGACCAAATATCGGCGCGCCGATCGACAGGCCGCCCGGCGACCTGCTCTGGGCTCATGTACGCTGCCGTGCCGAGGATCACGCCGACGCCGGTCATCATCGCGGGCGTCGTGATCGTTGGCGACTGCGAGACATTCGGCGCACTGCCGACGGGGTCCGTCGCTTTCGCGAGACCGAAGTCCAGTACCTTCACGGTCCCGTCGGGTCGGACCTTGATGTTCGCTGGCTTAAGATCGCGATGAATGATCCCCTGCTCATGCGCGGCTTCCAGCGCCTCCGCGATCTGCTTTGCTATAGGGAGGGCCTCGTCGATCGGGATCGCGCCACGGGCGATCCGCTGCGACAGATCCTCACCCTCGACCAGTTCCATCACGAGCGCCGTGATGCCCCCGCGTTCTTCAAGGCCGTAGATCGCGCCGATGTTCGGATGATTTAACGACGCGAGTGTCTTCGCTTCCCGTTGGAAGCGGGCGACCCGCTCGGGATCGTGAGCGAATGCGTCCGGCAGGATCTTGATCGCGACGTCGCGATCCAGCGTCGTGTCGCGGGCGCGGTAGACCTCCCCCATCCCGCCGTCCCCGATGGCTGGCGATCATTCGTAGACGCCGAGGCGGATACCGGGGGTGAGGGCCAAGTGTGCGTCGATTATACGGGCGAGAGCGGCAGTGAACGGGATCGGTCCGCATAACGCGTCACCTTCCGTTCGGCCGCATCAGTTTCGTCCCCGCGCCAGCCAGCGGAACTCGTTGTTCAGTACTCATCCAGCCACGTATCCGATCTATCTCTCAATGTCGCGCATGCGCGCTGACGGCCAGTATGCTGGCGCGAGCGCTAAGGATCGATGTCCCATCGTGCCCTTGCGAGATTCCGGACAAGCCACATGCGTGGTCTCATCGAAAGTTGTTGAGCGGCATGAGGTCAGAATCGAATCGCACCATCTTCGTGGCCAATGCCCAGCGCGCGTCGCGGGACACCGGCAGGCTCCTGAAATTCGAGACGGCCCACTCGCGCAACCTGTTGATCGCTGAACCGGTACACATCAATCGCATCGAAGTCCGGCTCGCGAGTAACGAACACGATCCCGGTGTCCGTGACCGACCACAGAAGCGGTCTCAAAACGCGCTCGAGCACCGTTCCTGCCGTCCACCGGCGACGAGATGCGCATTAGCCTGGGGATACGGCTGCTGCACCGGCCGGATGACGGTCTCGCGCTATCGCCAGGGTCTATCACGCGGCCAATCAGGCCTCAGTCAGCCAGGTCTTGAGCGCCTCCTGAACGCGCCGTTGACCAAACAGGTTGCAGTGATGGATCCCGAGCGCTTCCTCGATCATCACGCCGTCCGGAAGCGCAAACTCGTTCGCTCCCGCCACCGTCGGCGGTCGATACACAAGAACGCGATTCTTCGGGAGGAACTGCGGCAAGCTGGTCAGGTCGTTCGGACCACGACCGATGCCCCACGCGTACGGCGTGTTGACGACGAGATCGTTCGCGCCGGCAAATAGCGCGTCCACGGCCTTGTCCAGGCTCGCGTCGGCCGCGGCCTTCACGATCTTCTTGAGATTCGGGACGAGGGTTGCCGGCTCGAACTCCGAACAGACGACACCGTACCTGATCCGCTTGTGATCGACGTTCGCGCTTTGCAGCCTGTTGAGGAGGCTGCCGGCCATTGATGCGGCCTCCGGGCTCTGTGCGAGGAGCCCTGGCACATCGCTCACGACGCCTGCGGCTGCCAGCTGGGCAAGCAGGCCCGCCATTCGCCCGAAGAGCTCAGCCCGAGTCGATGCCCGTCATGTTCACCAGGAGATCGGCGAACGAGCCCCAGTTCTTCGGGTTGGCCAGGTCGGTGCCGCAGTTCGGCGTCCCGAGGAACACGAGGTTGCGAACGGCGTCCGCGTGATCGAGGCAGAACGCGCGCGCGACAAGCCCGCCGCGACTGTGCGTCACCAGGTCGACGCGCCCGCCAGTCATCAAGTCGGCATCGAACGCGCGCAACTGGTTCGCCAGCAGCTCGGCGTTCTCGTCCGGCGACTTCGACAACGTCCAGTGATCGAAGCCAAGGACCACTCGATAGTTCTGACGCGCCCACTCGATGAACGACGGCCCAAAGCCCTCGACAGGCGACGCTGTCTTGCTGAAGGTGCCGTGGACGAGCACGAGCGCGCGATTCGTCTGGCTCGACGAGGACGCGACGAGCGAGCGCGTCGCAGGAGCGAGGTTCGCCGTCGTCGCACCGTTCACGATGAGGAGTCCCTCGTTCTTCACCTGCTCGCGGTCGTACTCCCGGACAAGGCCAAGCGCGCCATCCTTGAGCCCGCTGATAATCCAGCGCCCCACCACACGCATGACGCCACGCTTGGACGGCAGCACCGCGCGGACGCGCTCGTCCGAAAGTAATTTCGCAATCTGCGATCCCGGCAGACCGTCGTTGCCATTCCCGGCGCCACGCGTGTTGCCAGATGTGCCGTTTCTCACGCGCCAGCGACGCAAGCCACCCTCTTCAATCAGATCGAGCGCGATCTCGCCGTCGGCGGACGCACTGCCGTTGCCGCGTTGATCGGATAGCGACTCGCGCCAATTCGGCCCGCGCACCCACTGCGAGACGACGTGATCCGGCGCATGGAGAACCGGCATCGCCGCGAGCGACTTCGTGAGTCGCGACGACGGTCCGCCGCCTGGTCCCTTGATGTTGGACGACTTCTCAGCGACGGTCGGCTGTCGCGACGTCCCGGCGTACTGCGCCGCGGCAGCCTGATGCGATCCACCGGCGAGCGCCTGGAACAACTCCTCCGTCGGATCTCCGTACAGCACCAGGCTCGCCCATCCGAGCGACGCCCACGCCTGATCGCCGTTTCCGTTGGAATCGATGACGTCCGGATACGCGAGATGACGGGCGGCCGCTTTCGCACGGCGCAGCGCCTCGCCAAGCGTCGCGCGCTCGCAGAGCAGCTCCCGGTAGAAGCTGAGCGCGATGTACTGCGCCAGCAGATCGTCGATCGGCCAGAGCGGCGCGATATACGCCGCCACACCCTGATTGATGAACGCCGTCGCCAGTCCAAAGACGTTGTCGTGATACTTCCGGTTGGGACGCGCACCGTCCATACCGGCTTCGCACGCGTTGGCGAAGACCAGCCAGGGCGGTGAGGGATGGTCGGCGAGCGTGTTCCGGATTTCGAGCGACCAGAGCTCGCCGTCGCTGAGGATCCACGCGCTGGTCTCGGGATCGTCGGCGCGGAACAGGCCGTGTCCCGCGAAGTGCACGATGTCGTAGCGCCCATCGCGCAGCAGTGCGCGCACGTCCGCACGCGTCAGGCGGCAATGAATGCGTGTGTCGCGTGCGCGATCGAAATCGATCACGCTGCCCGATCTCTCCGAGTTGCTCGCGAACCAGCCGGCCACCTGCTCGGCCTCATCGCGCGCACCCGGCAGTTGCCGCCACTTCGGGGAATCGAGCAGCGGATCACCAATCACGAGCGGACGAACGCGACCCTGGCGCCGCCCCGGCACGCGGCGGGCGAGGCCGGTTTCCATGAACACCTGGCGTCCCATCGCGTAGCGTTCGCCGAGCCATTCGCCGTGATGATGCAGCAGCTCCCACGGGTACTTCATCAGCTCGAGTGGAATCTGCAGCTGAAGATGCGGTGTCGCATCCGGCGACTCTTCCCGCACGGCGCGACGCTCGTCCTCGAGCCGGCTTCCGAGCGCCTGAAAGATGTCTTCGCCGAGGAGACCGCCAATCGATCGCAGATCGCTCAACGACTGCGCCGTCATGACGTCGCGCTGCAGCAGATGATTCAGCTCGCTGAGCGCCTGCTCCATCGTGTCGGGCTGCACGCGGCTTTGCTGCTCGGTGATCACCGCTCCACGGCTCACCGACTCGAGGCGCAGCAGGTAATTCTCGCGGGTCGTGTCGGCACCAGCGCGTTGCCTGATCGTGCGCGTGCGCCGTTCCAGCGAGAGTGTCATCGTCGGCGCGGGCGCCATCACCTGGAACTGCTCCCGCAATCCCCACACGACTGAATCGTCTCCGGTCAAACGGCGCAGCACGTCGCGTCTCGTTCCCGCTGATCCGGTCGCGAGCAGCGAGCTCACAAGACGCCACAGTGCGCGCGGATGCTGGTCGATCAAGTTCGCAGCGCCGAGCAACGCGGCCCAGTGGACGCGCCGATGGAACGCGAATCGCGTGTACCCCGCGTTCATCATGTCGTCGAGCCGGCTGGGTCGATACATCGACACACCCGACCAGCGCGGCCAACCGTGATCGACGGGCGGCGTCGAGCGACTGGTGATGACCAGGCCGCCGAGCTCGATCTAGGGATCGCCGAGCAGCGTGCGGATCGCCGAGTCGGCCTGAGCCGCGAGCCGTCTCGCGGTGTCTGCCGCTTCCTCCATACGCCGCAGATCGAACTGGCGTTCGCGCGTAAGGAGATGGAACGCCTGCTGAATCGCAGCTTTCACGACCGCTTCGCGCGCGGCCGCTGCCGAGGCTTCGAGGCTGGCGGCCTCGGCACTCGCCCCGGGCTCCAGCAGCGTGACCTGATTGCTCACGGCAAAGCCGACAGCGTGGAGGAAATCTCTCGCTGGCGCTGCGCGCGGCTTCGCGCGCAGCGCAGTGACCAGCAGCCTCAACCGATCGGTGACGAGCCGCCCCTCGGTCGCCGCGCCAGGCCGAGCGCCGTTGGCAAGCGCCGACTCGAGCTGCCGCGCCACAGCCTCGCAGAACCGATCGAGCTTGGTTCCGTTTGCGCGCTCCAACGTCTTGCCCAACCACCCCTGGTACGCCTCGGCGGACATCGCCTTCAACGCGGCAGACCACATCGCGAAGAAGCTGCCGCAGTCGTAGACCGGGACGTCGCCGTTCTTCCTGGACGGATCGCTCGCGGATGATTCATCCGTGCGCGCGTCGCTCCTGGACGCGCTCTTCGCAAGCGTCGCGAGTAAGAGCCTGCGAGTTTCCCAGATGAGCCCCTCACCGAGCGCCTGCATCGTCCCGATGCACATCGTGTCGAACGCATTCGCCACATCGTCGAGGCGCTGGAGATCGAGCGCGGAGACGGAGCGAAGTTTCGCGCCGTCGCGATAGCACTCCGAGATGTCGTCGAGCAGGGCGCTGGCGACGTCGCGCGTGCTGGCGTGCTCACGGAACGCCGCCTGCTCTTTCCACTTCGTGAGGATGCGGATGTAGTCCCACCCTGCTGCCGGGATCTCCGTCTGCGGTGCGATCAGAATGCGGACGATGTCCTCGAGCTCGTAGGCGAGTTCGAGGAACTGAACACGGCAACTGTCGATCGCCAGCAGGTCGAGTTGATCGCGACCGGAATCCTTCAACGCTTCGCGAACCGTACCGGCCATGTCGCACACGTCGAGGTAGTTGCCCGAGCCGGCATCGTGCGTGAGGGAGAAGACGCTGATGCGATCGGGATCACGTTCTGCGTCTCCGGGCGAGACCACGAGCGGACTGCCGAGCACGAGCGCGAGCCGTTCGGAGTCGCAGACAGAGATGCCCCACTGCAGGAAGTCGAGCAGTGCCGCGGTGCTGCCCGAGTCCACCCGCCCCAGTTGACTGACAGTCGGCGCGCAGGACGTCCCCGACGACACGATGTGACGGACTGCGCCCTCGGTTCCGTCGTACTGGACGACGATGCGGAGATCGGAGGACCCTCCGGCCTTCAGGATCTCGCCGAGATCGTCGCGAAGGGCCTGACCCCATTCTTCGGTGTCGCCAGCGAGGTAGACGAGAAGACCCCATGCGGGCCGCCGCGGGGCGTTGTCCTGTGGAGGCGGCGTTCCAGCGTCCAGTGGTGTGGCGGGATCCATGGTGTCCACCTCGAGTTGATGAGCCTCGCAAACGATAACGACGCTGAGCCAGGCAGCGAACCGCGGCCCTGCAGTGCTAAGGAGAATCTCGGTCGATTGGGCTCTTCTATCACCCCATCGGCACGCTCTATTTGAATGAGCGATTGAATTGTGGTCCCGTTACGCTGGGTTGAGTATGGATATCCGACAGCTCCAGTACCTGATCGCCCTGGCCCGGGAGAAGCACTTCACCCGGGCAGCTCAGGCGTGCCACGTCAGCCAACCGACGCTGTCTGGGCGCATCCGCCAGCTCGAGCAGGAGCTGGGCGTCCCGATCGTGGAGCGTGGTCAGCGTTTCCACGGGTTGACCCCCAATGGCGAACGCGTTCTCAAATGGGCCAACGCAATCCTCGACAACTGGACGTCGCTCCAGCAGGAGATCGCGACGCTGCGGAATTCATCGGGCACGCTGACCGGGCATCTCTCAGTCGGCGTCATCCCGTCCGCCCTCCCGATGGCGGCGCTCATGACCAAGGAGATTCAGGCGCGGCATCCCGGCATCGAGCTGACCATCCTCTCGCAGAGCTCGATTGAAATCCTGCGTCATCTCGAAGATTTCTCGATCGATGTGGGGCTCACGTATCTCGACAACGAGCCAATCGAAGGCATGCGCGCCGAAGCGATCTACATGGAGCGGTATTGCCTGCTCGTGCGCACCGACCACGAGCTGGCGAACGCGCCTTCGGTGAGCTGGGCCGAGGCCGCCAAGCAGCCGATCTGTCTGCTGACGCCCGACATGCAGAACCGGCGCATCATCGATCGCGCGTTCCGCGAGGCGAACAGCGCGCCCATCCCTCGGCTGGAAACCAATTCCGTCATCAACCTCTGTGCGAACGTGCGGCTGATGGGGCTTGCCAGCATCATCCCGGAGTATTTCCTGGACGTCCTGGGTCCCATCTCTGACGTGCGAGCCGTCCCGCTGACCGACCCCCTCGTCGAGCACAACGTCGGGCTGGTGGCCGTCGATCGCGATCCGATCTCGCCCCTCGTCCTGGCCGCGTTCGAATGCGCCAAGGAGACCGAGCCGCCCGCGAAGTCACGGCGTAAATAGCGCACGCTTGCGGTAACTGAAGGACTCGTGAACTTCGTCAAGGCGCGCGGCGACATGGACGATGATCGGTTTCAGCAGCTGGAGCAGGATCGAGCGCCCAGCGGAGGAACTCTTGGCCCTCGTGGTTTTTCTGAGAGGCGTCAACGTCGGTGGTCACAGGACCTTCCGACCTACCACGCTCACCAAACAACTGAAGCATCTCGATGCGGTCAACATTGGCGCAGCGGGCACCTTCGTGATCGGACAGCCAGTCACCCGGGCGCAGCTCCGCGCCGAATTGGTATCCAGGCTTCCGTTTGATGCGGAGATCGTGATCTGTCAGGGTCGCGAGATTGTGCGGCTGCTGTCTCGGAATCATTTCGCCGACCAGCCCATGCGATCGGACATCGTCCGCTTCATAAGCGTCCTGTCCCGACGCCCCCGCTCGACGCCGTCGCTGCCCATGCGCCTTCCGTCCAGCGGCACATGGCTGCTGAAAATCCTCGCGAGAGACAACCGGTTCATCGTCGGCGTGTACCGCCGCCACATGAAAGTCATCGGCTATCTCGGCACCTTCGACCGGCTCTTTGGGGTACCAGTTACCACGCGAAACTGGAATACGATGACCGCGATCGCGAGGGTCCTGGGTAAAAGACGGGCCTGATCAACAGGCAAAAACGAAACCTGAAATCGCCGAAGGTGGACTACGACCTGACCGGTATTCCAGCCGCCTACGATCGCGGGCGCGATCATGGTCCCGAGGTTCTCAACCTTTGGATGAGCGTTATCGAGTCTCAGGTGGATGGTGGGTCCATCAGCACGATCCTCGACTTGGGCTGCGGGACCGGGCGGTTCTCTGAAGGCTTGGCGACTCGATTTCGTGCCCGTGTCGTCGGTGTCGATCCCTCTGAGAAGATGCTGGATCAAGCCCGTCGGAAGCGGCAGGGGAACGGCATTCACTACCAACGCGGCACTGCAGAAGCGATTCCGCTGGTGGACGGAGCCGTCGACATGATCTTCATGTCGATGAGTTTTCACCATTTCCGAGATCCCGAGCGGGCTGCATGGGAGTGTCGCCGAGTGCTGCGCGCGGATGGGTACGTCGTGGTCAGGACCGGGACACGTGAACAGATTCCGTCGTACCCGTATGTGCCGTTCTTTCCGAGCACTCGCTCGATGCTTGAGGAACTCCTGCCCGATCGCCCACGCGTGTGCGCGGTCTTCGAGACCGCTGGATTTCGCTGCGTTGAATCGCAGATCGTCACGCAGACGATCGCGCCACATTGGGCGACGTACGCAGACAAGCTTTCTGCCGGCGGCGATTCAGTGCTCGCGAGACTGGCTGAGGACGACCTGGTCCGCGGCCTCGAAGCTGTTCGCGAATACGGCAACGGGCCGGGTGGACAGCCTGTTGTCGAGCCAATCGATGTACTCTTCTTTCGATGAGCGAAGTCACCAGAGCCGTGTGACCGTCATGCCCACGACCTCAGAGCTTGCCGTCTTCTGCGTTGTACCGAGAGGTCTCGCGGAATAGGATGTACATCCCAGGGCACACATGACCAAAACAGCGGTGAGTCTCACGCAGAACGTCAAAGCTGCCGGTTGCGCGGCGAAGCTCGGTCCAGCAGACCTGGCCCAGATCCTCCACAATCTCCCAACCTTTCATCACCCTGACGTCATCGTCGGCACCGAAACAAACGACGATGCGGGTGTGTTCCGGCTGCGCGACGACCTGGCGATCGTCAACACCGTCGACTTCTTCACGCCAATCGTCGACGACCCGTTCGTCTTCGGTCAGATAGCGGCGACGAACGCGATCAGCGACATCTACGCGATGGGCGCCGAACCGAGAACGGCTCTGAACATCGTCGGCTTCCCGAGAGGCACGCTGGACATCGAGGTGCTTGGCGAGATCCTCAGAGGCGGCGGAGAGAAAGCGCGAGAGGCGGGCGTCGTCGTTATCGGCGGCCACAGCATCATCGACGAAGAAGTGAAATACGGGATGGCGGTCACCGGCGAGATTCATCCCGACCGCGTCATTCGAAACGTCGGCGTGCAACCCGGCGACGCGCTGGTGCTGACCAAGCCGCTCGGCACCGGCATCATCACGACTGCGCTCAAGCAGCGGCGGGCGACGCAGGAGAGCGTCGATGCCGCAGTGACGTCGATGACCACGCTCAACGGGACGGCGTCGAGGATCATGCGGAACTTCGCGGTGCACGCGTGTTCGGACGTGACGGGGTTCGCGCTGCTCGGACACTCGCAGGAGATGGCGGCTGGCAGCGAAGTCACTATCGTGCTCGAGTCGACGGCGCTCCCACTCCTTCCCGGCGCGGTGCACCTGGCAGAAGAAGGTCATCTGACTGGAGGCTGCCGAAGGAACCGAGCCTATCTGCAGGACAAGGTCGTGGTGGATCTATCCGTCAGGGGCGGGCTTGTGGAGATTGGCTTCGATCCCCAGACCTCAGGCGGGCTGCTCATCGCGCTGCCTCGAGCGGACGCACCGCGACTGGTGGCCGAGCTCCATGCGAGCGGCGTCACAGCGGCGACCATCGTCGGCCACGCCACTTCGTATCAGGGAACCCGGGTTAAGTTGGTGTGAGACCGCGTGTTATGATCGGCGCTCGATGGGCAGGCGGTACATCATGAACGCGGGCCGGACGACCAAGCAGGGCCAGCAGATCAACGTGGGCAAGGACTCTCCCGAGTATCAGGCCATCGTCGGGACGCTCAACATGAACGCCGACGACATGAAGGAAGCCGGGATCACTCAGGGCGGGAACGTGCTGGTGCGGTCGGAGCATGGCGAGGTCACGTTCAAGTGCGTCGAAGGCAAGGTCCCATCGGGGATGATTTTCGTTCCGTACGGTCCGCCCACATGTCATCTAATGGGCCAGTACACCGACGGAACCGGGATGCCCACATCCAAGGGCTGGGAGGTTGAAGTTGAGCCTGTGGCATGACGACGTGCTGGTGACACAGGGGGCTCCTTCGAGCCCCGAGTCCCGGACCCCGAGCCCCGAGAGCGAAGTTCCCGCATGGGAGCAGATCGAAGCAGGCCGCTACATGCCGCGCCGGATCCGCGGGAGCTATCGCGGCCGGGAGCTTGGTTGAACGTTCGTTGTGCCGCCCGGTTCGGGCGGATCTTCGAAGGACACTGATCAACGATGAGCCTGACGGTTGTCAAGAACGCGACCTGCACGTTCTGCGGATGTGTCTGCGACGACATGGAACTGCATGTCGAGGGCGATCGCATCATCAAGGCGAAGAACGCCTGCAGCCTTGGCGAGTCGTGGTTCCGCAATCACACCGCGGAACACGCTTTATCCCGACGCGCTCATCGACGGCAAGGAAGCGAGCCTTGACGACGCGATTGAAGCGGCCGCCGACTACCTCTACAACGCGAACATGCCGCTGGTGTACGGGCTCAGCAACGTCACGTGCGAGGCGCAGCGTCAGGCCGTCGCATTGGGCGAGATGATTGGAGGTGTGGTTGACAGCCACACCTCGCTTTGACACGGCCCCACTGAGATAGCCGCCCAGTTGGGTGGCAAGATCACATGCACTCTGGGCGAAGTCAAAAACCGAGCAGACTTCATCGTCTACTGGGGTGGGAATCCGGCGGAATGCCATCCGCGGCATTTCTCGAAATACACGCTGACCCAGAAGGGCAAGTTCGTGCCCGAGGGGCGCAAGGGGCGCACGATGGTGCTCGTGGACATTCGCGAGACGCCGAGCGCCAGAGCCGCGGACATCTTTCTTCAGATCCGGCCCGGCAAAGACTTCGAGGTCGCGACCACGCTGCGCGCACTGGTCAAAGGGCAGCGCGTGAACGAAGCCAGCGTGGCCGAAACCGGATTGACCGTCGCGCAGTTGCAGGACATCGTCGATCGGATGAAGCGCGCGAAGTTCGGCGTGATCTTCTTCGGCATGGGGCTGTCGATGACGCGCGGCAAGCACATGAACTCCGGCTCCATCCTGATGCTGGCCGCCGAGCTCAACGCATTCACCAAGTTCGTCTGCATGCCGATGCGCGGTCACGGCAACGTGACCGGCGCCGACGTCGTCCTGCGATGGACGACCGGCTATCCCTTCGGGATCAACCTGTCGCGCGGCTATCCGCGATTCAATCCGGGCGAGTTCTCGACGGTGGACCTGCTGGTCCGCGGCGACAACGACGCGGCACTGATTCTTGGCGCAGACCCGGGAGCCACGATGCCGCAACCAGGCATCGAACACCTCGCGCGAATTCCGACCATCGTCCTCGATCCGAAAGTCACGCACACGAGCCGGCTGGCCCGCGTGCACATCACGACCGCGGTCACCGGCATCAGCGCGCCGGGCACCGCCTATCGAATGGACGAAATCCCATTGCCGCTGAGACCAGCACTCACATCGCCCTATCCAACCGACGAAGAAGTGCTCCGCCGTATTTGCAAGGCCGTCTCGGCCAGGCCGGCGTGGACTCCGGCACCTTACGAAGGAGCGGGGATCAGCTGATGAAATGGGGTCGGGGGTCATTTAACGAGGACACCCCTGCCTCCCACGACACTTTCAGGACTGTCCTCGTTAAATGACCCCCGACCCCCTCTCATGCTGCGTATAACTGGCGGGACCGTCTACGATCCGGCCAACGGGATCGACGGCGTCGTCAAAGACATCTACATCGACGGCGGACGCATCGTCGCGCCGCCCGGCGGCGCCGATGCCAGCACCAGTCGAACGATCGATGCGACCGGGATGCTCGTCTTCCCCGGCGGCGTCGACGTTCACACTCATGTCGCCGGCGGCGCCCTCAACTTCGCACGCGGCCTCGTGCCCGAGAATCAGCGCGCCGCACGCAAGTTCCTCCATGGCGCCAATCGTCGTGCCGGCATCGGCGGGATGACGCCGACGACCTTCGCGACCGGATACCTCTACGCGGGAATGGGCTGGACCACGGTCAACGAAGCGGCCGTCCCGATTCTTTCTGCCAAGCACACACACGAAGAACTGCACGACACACCCATCGTCGACAAGTCGTGTCTCGTGCTGATGGCCAACAACGAGATTGTGTTGGACCTGATCGAGGCCGGCGAGGTCGAGCGCGCGCAGCACGTCGTCGCGTGGCTGATCTGGGCCGCAAAGGTGTACGGCATCAAAGCCGTGAATCCTGGCGGTGTCGCCGCGTGGAAGTGGGGTAAGAACGCAAGCAATCTGCACCAGACGATCGAGGGCTACAAGACGCTCACGCCGGCGGACATCATCTCTGGTCTCGCGAAGATCATCGACGACCTGCAGCTACCGCATCCACTGCATCTGCACTGCAACAATCTCGGCAACCCCGGGAACATCTCGACGACGATCGAGACGATGAAGGTGCTCGAGGGACGACGCGCGCATCTCGCGCACCTGCAGTTCCACGCCTACGGTGGCGACGACTGGCCGACGATGCGATCGGGTGCGGTGGAGATCGCCGAAGCCTTCGAGAAGAATCCGAACCTGACCACTGACGCCGGCGCGGTGCTCTTCGGTGATGCGGTGACGATCACCGCGGATGGCCCCTGGCAGCACATGCTGCACCAGCTCACGGGTCGCAAGTGGGGCAATCTCGACGTCGAGAACGAAACCGGCTGTGGCATCGTTCCGTACGTCTATCGCAATCGCCACACGGTCAACGCAGTTCAGTGGGCGGTTGGCCTCGAATTGCTGCTGCTCATCAAGGATCCCTGGCGCATCTATCTGACGACCGATCACCCGAACGGCGGATGCTTCTGGCGGTATCCCGAGATCATCCGGCTGCTGATGGACAAGGAATTCCGGAAGGAACAGATCAAGCAGCTTTCGGCAGACGCGCAGTCACGCATCGTCCTCGGTGAACTCGATCGCGAGTACACGCTCTCCGAAGTTGCCATCATCACTTCGGCGGGGCCGGCACGCGCGCTCGGCCTCTCGCAAAAGGGACATCTCGGCGTGGGCGCCGACGCGGACGTGACGATCTATCCGGCGAGACCCGCGAATGACGAAATGCTGTTCTCCTACCCGCGTTACGTGTTGAAGGGTGGCGAGATCGTCGTCGAAGAGGGAGAGATTCGCGCGGTGAGCGAGGGCAAGGAGTTCGTCTTCCGCCCCGCGTACGACGAACAGATCGAGGAGTACATCCGCCCGCTGTTCCAGAAGGTCTACACGATGTCGTTCGAGAACTACCCGGTGGAGATCGAGCGCGTTCGCGGCGCTGAGGTCGTAACAAAGTAGCGCCTGGACACGGATGATCACTCTCACTCTCAAAGAGCAGCCGAACGTCCCGCTCGAGGCCGAGACGCTGTCTCCAGACATCACGTCCACGCTGACTCACGACGCACTCTGTGCGCTGCCGGTCCAACTGGGCAAGCGCCAGCGGCGCCTCGATGATTTCTTCACCGTCGAGGGTGAAGCAAGCGACGAAATCACGATCAATGGCGACGCCAGAAAGATCAAGTGGATTGGCCGTGGCATGACCAGGGGGCGCATCCAGGTTGAAGGACACGCCGGGATGCACCTGGGCGCCTACATGAAAGGCGGCTCGATCGAGGTCTCTGGCAACGTTACGGACTGGATCGGCGCGGAGATGACCGGCGGAATGATTCGAGTCCGCGGTAATGCCGGCGGACAAGTCGGCGCGGCCTATCGTGGAAGCCTGGCTGGGATGACCGATGGAACGATCATCGTCCACGGCAACGCCGGTCTCGAAGTCGGGATGCGCATGAAGCGCGGCGTCATCTTTATTGGCGGTGCGGTCCGCGACTTCGCCGGTCTCCAGATGAGGGGCGGGACCATCGTCCTCGGCGGAGGCGCCGAGTTGCGCACCGGCGCCTGGATGATGCGCGGAACGATCGTCTCCCTGAAGCCCCTGCCGCTCCTGCCGACGTTCGCCTATGCGGCGACCTACAACCCGACGTTCATCCGCATACTCGCGAGAACTCTGCGCAACCTGGCTCTCTCACTCCCGTATGAAGAACGGGATGGCGCGTACGAGCGCTACACAGGTGATGCGAGCGTCCCAGGCAAAGGCGAAATCCTCGTCTGGCACCCTCAGGCCAACGCGACCGCCTGACGAATTCCGCGCAAGATGTCTTCGTCGGTGGCGTGCCGTGAGCGCAGCGCCGGTCGCATCGGGAGCGGCACCTTGTCCATGCGATAGGCGGTCCCGGGCGTATCGATTCCCGGCGACGCCGCAGTGAAGTGCACGCGAGCGCTCTGACGCGGCCGCGCGCGCATCCGATCGATCACGACATGTGGAATGCGTTCCAGGTGATCGATGGCCGCCTGCGGCATCGTCGTCCAGGGGTCCGCCGCGACAATCAGCGCCGCATCGGCCTCTCGGCGGGCGAGCAGATCCACTGCGGTGAACTCCCCCGGATTCGAGCGGGGATACCCGCGTGCGAAATCCACACCGAACGGATACCCGGTCACCCAGCTGAGGACGTTGTCTGCGCCGGCTTCGTTGCCGTAATCCCGCATCGGCATGGCGACAAACTTGGTAAAGGTGTTCAACGAGGCGGTCAGCGACAGGATGGCGGCGACGTTCATGTGCTTGCCGCGGGTCTGCGTGAGACCAGTGCCGAAGAAGAACACCCCGAACCGTGCGCGCTTCATCTGCGCGACCAACTCCGTGAGGTCCGCCAATGTGACGCCGCTCGTCTCCAACAGGCGATGGTCGAACGGCCGATCGTTGACCAGGGCCCTCAGCACCGTCAGCAGCTCGAAATCCACACCGGGGCGAATCTGCAGGAAACGGTTCGCGGCCCGTGCGCTCGGCGTCTCACGAACGTCGACCACGACCATCCTGCGATCGTGACGCCCTGCTGGCACATGCTTGCCCTTCGGCGTGAACGTGTATTTCGTCAGATGGCGCGGGTGGGTCTCGACCGGGTTGGTTCCCCAGTAGATCAACAAGTCCGCATGGTTCTTGACCTCGCCCAGCGTGCACGTGACCTTGCCGACGAGCTGTGCGCCGACCTTGCTGGGCCCATGCGTCAGGGAGGTGTGGCTATCGACAATCCCGCCAATCTCTTCGGCCAATTCGATGGCCGCGCGTTGCGACTCGGTCGTGGAGTTGCCCAGGCCATAGACCAGAGGCAGGTCGGCACGTGTCAGGATTTCCGCAGCCCGGTCAATTGCCTCGTCCATGCTCGCCGGCCGTCCATCCACCAACGTCGCCGGGTGCCGGCCGTCGTCACCATGACCGCAGAACCAGGCCCGGCCGAGCGTGCAGGCGCGCCTTGCCCGGACAATGCGCTCGCCGTCGGTATGCAGTTCGATGTCGTCACATAAGCAGCCACAAAACGTGCAGGTCGCGTTCTCTACCACCCTCGGCGTCACTCTTCCTCCGAATCCCAACTCCTCAGCCTAACAGAGTCTCGGAACTCAACCAGACTTCTGAGTGAAGCCTCCCGCTATCTCCCCGCGTCTCCAGCGCCGAAACTCCTTTCGAACGACCCGGCAACGGGATTGAAACGGGTTCACACCATTGCGCTCGTTATCGTCAGTCCGATCCGAAAACCCGTCATGGAGCTACCAAAGTCGTCAGTGCACCCGGACGGGTGTCACGCGGCGCCTCTTTACTACACACGCACCATCCGCCCAACTCGCGGGCTTACAAGACTTGCGCTCCGCCTGCAGTCGTGGCACATCAATTGCGATTCTGTCGCTCTTGCCAAAGGGTGAACTCTGATATGGGCCGCGTCCTATCCATCGAACCGGAAGCGTCCAAAGCGGAAGCTCTGCGCCAACTCGTTCGTAACGATGTCGGCGCGGAATTCGTGTTGGTGACCTCTGCCTACGCGGCCGTCGTCGCAATCAACCGGCAACTCCCGGACCTCGTCCTCTTCTCCGAATCGATTTCCGATCGTCACCGTGAGCGAGTGGTGGACCACCTCAAGTCCGTCAGCCGCAACGGGACCCCACCGACGTTCTCCGTCCCTGCGCTCCACAACGGAAATCGTGCGGCCTTCATCACGCAAATCGGCAACTCGCTCGGACAAAAGAAAGGCCAGCCGGCACCTGCCGCGCCAGCTGCACAGGCCGCTGCGAAGACACCGGCTGCGGCGCCCGCTGTCAAAGCCAGCGCACCTCCGCCAATCGCCGCGAAGCCGGCACCCGAGGTCAAGACGCACGACATCGATCCCGTGGAGCTCGAGCTGCTCTCCCAGGCGTCAGCGCTCGAGACCAGCGAGTCGCACGAAGACGATGGCGGTGTGAACGAGGTGGTGGCGTCGGCCGCGACAGCTGCGGCGGTTCCGCCAGCAGTCTCCTCGATGATCGAGGAGCTCACCGTCGATCCGATGTCGATCGAAGTCTCGACGTACCCGGGGCTCGTGGATACACCGCCCGAGGACGACCAGGATCACGGACCTGAAGTCGATGTCTCGATCGACGAGTATCAGCGCACGCGCAAGTCAGGTGCGAAGGCAGCGCCGGAAGACGCCGTCGATCTCGAGGTGCACGCCGCAGAGATTGCGCTCGTGCAGGCGCAGGCTGCCGCGAAGATGGCGGCGGAAGTCGAGCGCGTGCGTGCGGAAGCTGCCGAACAACGCGCCACCGAAATGGCGCGCGTCGAGGCCGACGCTGCTGCGCAGCGCGAGGCGGCCGCAAAAATGGCGGCGGAGCTCGAGCGCGTGCGCGTCGAGGCCGACGCTGCTGCGCAGCGCGAGGCGGCCGCAAAAATGGCGGCGGAGCTCGAGCGCGTGCGCGCCGAGGCCGCTCAACAGCGCGCTGCCGACATGGCGCGTGTCGAAGCCGAGGCTGCGAGGCAACGTGAAGCGGCCGCGAAGATGGCCGCCGAGCTCGAGCGCGTGCGTGCCGAAGCCGCGGAACAACGCGCGTCCGAAATGGCGCGAATCGAAGCCGAATCGGCGGTGTTGCGCGAAGCAGCGGTCGCGCAGGCGCGTGCCGCGGCAGAGGCCGACGCGAAAGAGGCGTTGAGCGCCGAACTCCAACAGGTACGCGACGAGGCCGAGAAGAGGCTCGCCGACGAATTGGCGCGCGTGCGCGCAGGCGCGGATGAAGCACTCGCCGAACAGCTCCAGCGCACGCAGGAAGCGGCCGAACAGGCGAAGGCCGAGCACGTCGCCCGCATTCAGGCGGAAGCCGCGGCCATGCGCGAGAGCGACCTGCAGGAGGCCAGAGCTGCTGCAGAAGAGGCCGCCGCCCGCAGCGCCGCCGAGGAAGTGGCTCGCGTCAAGGCCGACACTGAAGTCCGCCTCGCGTCTGAACTCGCGCGCGTGCGCCAGGACGCTGACCATCAACTGCAAGGCGAGATTGATCGGGTCCGCGAAGAGGCCGAGCGTGCGCGGCGCGAACACGAGGGACGAGCCGCCGAAGAGGCTCGACGCGCTGCCGAAGAAGCGGCGGCGATGGCGCTCGCCGGCGAAGTCGCCCGCGCCCGCGCCGAGGCCGAAGCTCAGATCCAAGTGGAGATCGACCGTCTGCGCGTGGAGGCCGATGCGGCTCGTGCGGCGCAGGAGCAGTCGCAGCGAGAGGCCGAGCACGCTCGCGAGGCGGAAATGCTCGAGGTCCGCAAGCAGGCCGAGCGCGCCGCCGCACAGGCGCTTGAAGCGGAAGTCGCTCGGCTGCAGGCCGTAGCGGACGCGAAGCTCAAGGTCGAACTCGAAGCCTCGCGCCAGGAAACCGAGAGGGCCCGGCTCGCGCAGGAGCAGACGCAGCGGGAGGCTGAAGCACGTCGCGAGGCTGCCGCAGGCGCTGCACGCAAGGCCGCTGAAGATGCCGCGGTGCTGGCCATGCAGGCCGAAGTCGCCCGGGTGAAAGCCGAGGCCGAAGGCCGTCTGAAGAAAGAGCTCGACCGCCTGCGCGAGGAAGCGGCCCAGGCACAGGCCCAAAGCGAGCTCGAGACCAATGCGATTCGGGTGCAGGCTGCCATCGATGCACAGCGAGCCGCACAGGAATCCGCCGCGCGCGCCGTCGAAGCAGAAGTCGCACGCGCGCAGGCCGAAGCCGACGCGCGGCTGAGCACGGAGCTCGATTGTCTGCGCGAGGAAGCCGAACAGGCACGCCGCGCACAGGAAGAAGCGCAGCGCGAAGCCGACAGGCGCCGCGACGAAGCGGCGCTCGCGGCGAGGAAGGCTGCGCACGAAGCTGCGGCCCGCGCGCTCGAAACCGAAGTCGCCCGCGTTCGCGCCGAAGCCGAAGCCGGACTCAAGGGCGACCTCGAGCGGTTTCGCAAGGAAGCCGCAGACGCCCGGCTCGCGCAGGCACAGTCGCAGCTCGAATCGGAAACGCTTCGCGAGCTGGCCGCACAGGAAGCGCGCATGGCCGCGCAGGCAGCGGCCGCACGCGAGCTCGAGGCCGAGGTCGCACGCGTCCGCGCGGACGCCGACGCCAAACTCAACGCGGAGCTCGCGCGCGTACGCGTCGAGGCCGAAACGGCGCGTCAACGCACCGAAGACACCGCGCGCGACAGTGCTCGTGACGCCGAATCACGACGGGCGGCTGACGAATCCGCCGCACGAGCGCTCGAGAGCGAAGTGGCTCGCGTCAAGGCCGACGCAGACGCCAACCTGATTGGCGAACTCGAGCGCCTGCGAAAAGAAGCGACCGAAGCGCGGCTCGCGCAGGAGAAGACGCAGCAGGAAGTCGAGTGGCTGCGCGAGGTCGCCGCGGAAGAAGCCAGGCTGGCAGCAGAAGAAGCGGCGGCGCACGCGCTCGAGGCTGAAGTGGCACGCGTCAAGGCCGAGGCCGACGCACGACTGCAGTCGGAAGTCGAGCGCGTTCGGATGGAGGCCGAGGAGGCACGCCGGCTCAGCGAACAGTCGCTCCGCAACACGGATGCGATGCGCGATGCGGCCGCGCAGCGGGCGCGCGAAGTCGCAGAGGAAGCTGCTGCGCGCGCGCTCGAGGCCGAGGTCGAACGGCTGCGCGCCGAGGCCGACGCACGCGTCGAAGCGGAGTTGGCCCGCGTACGCAACGAAGCCGAGTCCGCCAAACGCGCACTCGAGCACGCACAGCGCGAAGCCGTCGAGCGGCGCGAACAGGAAGCACGTGAGCTGCGCGAGGCCGCGGACGAAGAGGCCTCACAAGCCATCGAGGCGGAAGCCACGCTCATCCGCGAAGCGGCAGAAGCCAAACTCCGCAAAGAGACGGAGCGCGCACGCGAAGAAGCCAACACTCGACTCGCGCTGGAGGTCGCCTCCATCAAAGCCGAGGCCGAGCGGCGGCGAACCACGGAACTCGACGAAGTCCGCGCGCAGATGCTGCGACTTCGTCAGGCGTCAGCCGAGCAGGCGCGCGTTGCCGCTGAACAAGCGGTCGCGAAGGAGGTCGCCCGCGCAAAGACAATGGCGCCGCCAGTTTCTCAGCCGCAGACGCAGCTCGCCGTTCGCGAGTGGGAAAACAACGACGCCTTCATCGCCGATCGTGAACCGCCCGTCGTCGTCCGGAACCAGAGGGACGGAAACAAGACTTTGATGATCGCGGCCGCTGCCGTCGTCGTGGCTCTCATCGGCGGTGGCGTGTTCTACATGGTCAAGGGTGGTCGCACGGATGCGCCTGCGCCCGACACAGCGGCACCCACAGGGCCCGCGGCGGTTCAGCCGGTTGCGGATGATGTCGCGCCAGGAGCCGGATCGGGAGAGCTGCGAGTGGAATCGGTTCCGGACGGCGCGCGCGTCGTTCTGAACGGCAAGGAAGTCGGGTTTACCCCGCTGACGCTCAAGAACGTCCCGGCCGGACGTCACGCGCTCGTGCTCGAGGGGGACGCAGGCACGTTGAAGCGCACCGTGCGGGTGCAGGCCAACGAGCGCACGGTCGCGCGCTACGAAATCACTGCCGGATTCCTCTCCGTGACGTCGCGGATTCCGGTCGAGATCTTCGACGGCACTCGCAAGCTTGGTTCGAGCGACGGGGGTCACATCCTCCTCGCGCCCGGGCAGTACAACGTCCGCCTCGTGAACACGAAGTACGGGTTCCGCGAGGATGCAGAGTTCACGATCAAGGCAGGAGAAGTCTCCACTCACGCAGTGAATCTGCCCGAAGGCTCGTTGCACGTCACGACAGAGGCGGGAGCCGAGATCTTCATCGAAGGCGAGTTGATGGGCATAGCACCGCTCGCGCCGTTCCGCGTCCCGATCGGATCGCGCGAGGTGCTCGTGCGCCACCCCGACCTGGGCGAGCGTCGTCAGTCGGTCGAAGTCGTAATCGGTCAGCCCACGGAGCTGGGCGTGATCTTCCGCGAGAACGCGGCGCCAACTCCGCAGGCCCCGCCGCGGTTGGCACCGCTCAGCATGCCGCCAGAGCGGCGACCGCTTGCGAGGTAGCTAGGTTGTTAGGTTTCTGGGCTACCTAGCTACCCAGCTACCCAGCTACCCAGCTACCCAGCTACCCAGCTACCTATAAGCCATAAACTCCAGCAGATTCCCATCAGGATCGCGCGTGTAGATGCTCGAGGCCATCACGCGGCGCGCACCGCGTCGCTCGACCGGCCCTTCCTCGACGGACGCGCCCACCTCCGCAAGCAACGCTCGCAGCTCCGCGTCAGTGCCTTCCCACACCACGCAGAAATCACCGGCCGGCGGCTTCGTGCCCGGCGCACGCAGCGTATTGGACGGGTCCTGCCACGTCTCGGGCCGATGAAAGTTGATCATCTGCGACCCGATGTGCACGGACCAGGCGCGCGGCGTTTCTGTGACGTCGAGACCAAGCCCGCGATAGAACGCGACCATCGCCTCTGTGTTCTGCATGGGCACGGCCACGTGATCGAGCCCGCGAATCGGATTGTTCTGTCCGCTCATCGTCCGCTCGTCAACGCGCGATACGTGCCGGCCACGTTTCCCGGCCGCTGCTGCGCGTAGAACTCCCAATCTTTGTACGCGTCCATCGTCACGCTGGCCTGCGCCTGCTCGAGCGTCTGGCCGGCGGCGATTGATTTTGCGACGGCGGCGCGAAGCTCTTCGCGATAACCGATGTTAGCTGATCACATCGGCCTTCTTGCCGAGCATGCCGTGACTGCAGATGAAGTGATCGAAGTCGAGCGACTCGACGGCCTTCACCAATGCGAGCTCGTCTTTCGTCGCGACGTCTCCGCCGAATGGCACCCGCTTCACGGTGATCCAATCCGACGCGAAGAGCACGCCGGTTCCGTCCACGAAACGGACGATGGTGTTGTCGTCGGCGTGGGCGGTGGGCCTTGGAAGGACTTCAACCCGCTTGCCGCCAAGCAGGATCGTGATCGGGTCGCGATACGTCAGGTCTGGCGGACGGACGAACGCCAGCGGGCCTCGCGTCACCTCGGCCCCGCTGAGCGCGCCGTCGCGATCCTGATCGTAAAGGGCGAACTGCGTCTGCAGATTCCCCTGCGCCTCGCTTTGCTCGATGCGACCGTTACCGTTCGTATCCTGCGTCTTCGCGTTCTGCGGCAGCGGCGTGGTGGCCGGCGGCATCGCCAGCCGCGGAATCATGGCTTCGTGCCCAACGATTCGCGCCGTGTCCGCGTACACCGCGGCGCCCGATCCGTGATCCCAGTGGTGGTGGCTGTAAATCACGTACTTGACCGGCACCTTGAACCGCGCCGCGAGCTCTCCTTTGAGCCACGTCGCGAACTCCGTCCCGATCGGCTCCACGAGGACGATGCCGTCGGGCGTCACCATGAAGACGGAGACGTAGTCGTCCATCCGCGCGTAGTAGACGTCGCCCGTCAATTTGCCGATCTCCTGCCCCTTGTATTGCGTCTGCTGGTAGATCGCGCGCGGCTGCGCGCCGGCGATCGACCCGAACGCCGTCGTCACGAGCACGGCGACGAGTATCGCGAGCCGGCGAGGATGCATCACAGTTTCACCTGACTGATCTGAACCGTCGGTGCGGCGTTCGTGTAGTTGGGGATGTCGGCGAGGATGACGTCGCTGTGCTGCCCGAATGTGGCCTGAAATGCATCGACCGAGTCGAAGAACAAGTGACACATCGCGACATACGGCGCGGGCGCGCCCGGCGCTCCACCAGCCAGCCCTTCGTCGACATTCATGCTTTTGAGTGCGCCACCCAGCAATTTGCCCACCATCGGCATATGACGATCCAGGTAGTACGTCATATCGAAATGCACACCGGCGCTGTTCGGATACATCACACTGACTCTGACCATGTGGCCTCCTCGGCGCCGCATGCTAGCACGCGCCCACGACTACGGTTTCCAGACACGCGCGCCTTCAGATCGAAAGGGTCCTTCGAATACCCGGCCTGATGATCCGAGCGCGGCCGTCACACGCGTCACCAATCGCGTCGCGTCCTCGGCACCCTCGACGATGCCGTAGACGGTTGGCCCCCACGAGCTTTGGCCGACGCCGACGGCGCCCCACTCGGCGAGCTGTCGCACAAAGGCACGACTCTGACCTGATGCGAACGTTCCGCCTTGCGCAGGCGCGAACCAGCGTCCGGTGACTTCCTGAATCTCGGTCAGCGCGCGGCCGAATGCAGCGAGATCGCCATCAGCCAGCGCGGGAAGCAATGCCATCAACACCAGGTGCGAGACGTGCTCGACGTCATGCTCGGATGGCTTCGCCAATCGCGCGAACGCCTCTGCTTCGTCCGCTCCGCTGATGCCGGGAGGACCATCGGGGACCACCACGACGCATCGCCATGATGGCGGGAACGACAAACGCGCGATGAGCGGACCACACTCGTCACTCTTCGCGCGTCGTCCTCCTTCGACCACGAGACCTCCGCCAGCGAACGTCCACGTGCCGATTGCGGATCGCTGCGCTCGCCCCATTGCTCGAGCGAGCGCGCGCGGGTCGACGTCGACTGAGTGGAGCTCGGCCAGCGCTCGCGCAATCGACAGCGCGAGCTGCGTTCCGGAACCGAGCCCCGCGTGTGATGGCAGCGCGCGATGGACACGAATCTGCGCTCCGCGCTCGAGATGGTGATGCTCGAGAAATCGCCGCGCGAAGGCCGTCGCGCGATCCGTGTCGTCGCCTTCGACCGTCAGCGTGTCTGCGGGAGAAACAGAGAGGAGCAGCGAGGGCGCCGACGCGGACGCGCCGAGCCCTCCGAACCAGCGTCCACCGGACCCCCGCAGATCGAGCACCCCGAAATGCAGACGGGCGTACGCCTCGATGCACACACCACCGTGCTCGGGCATGGAGCCGGCGCGACTCAGGCAGGTCTCCTCACCAGTTTGCCGGCAACGACGGTCGCCTGAGCGAACAGCTTCGTCGTCCCTTTGCGTGGCGTGTTGGCGTTGTCAACGAACTCGAAGTCCCCACTCCTCAACTCGAGGACGGAGATGTCTGCCGGAGAGCCGACGCGCAACGTGCCGAGATCGCCAAATGCCGGGAACGCGTGCGCCGCCTGAATCGTGGCGCGCTCGATGACCTGATCGAGCGGCATCCCAAGCGCCAGGAACTTCGAGAGCACATTCGGAAAGTCGAAGACCTGATCCTTCCGGGCGACGTCCGTCCAATCCGAGGAGATCGTGTCCGGCAGGAACTTCTGTCGCAGCGCCGCTCCGCCACATCCCACGTGATGTGACCGACGCGGCCGTTGCCGATGTCGAAACGTATGCCTCGACGCCGGGCGGCGACCACTTCCGGCAACACCTTCCCGCTTTCGTCGAAGATGCCGTGCGGCGGCGGTGAATACACATGCGTGACGATGTCGCCGGTTTTGAGGAGCGCCAGAATCGCGGGCAACGGCGAGGCTGTATCACCAACGTGCACCATGACACGCAGACGAGACGGCTCGACGATCGCCTGCGCACGACGAAGCGCCTCGAGATCGTTTTCGCCCGCAACCGACCGCGAGAGCCTGGCTTTGACACCGACGATGAAGTCGCGATGCCGTTCGACTGCTTTGCGCGCGGCTGCGACGTCCACGCGGCTGATGTCCATGAGCTCGCCATCGGGCAGAATGCCGGTCCGCGCGATGTTCAGGAGAATGCGGACACGGTTCGGCGCGGACTTCGCGACCGACACGACATCGTCAATGCGATCGGCGCCCTGCGACCCCGCGTCGACGAGCGAGGTGACGCCGTCTGCCAGGCAGATCGACGGCATCTCTTTCGAGCGGGCATGCGTGTGGATGTCGATCAGGCCGGGGACGACGAGCTTGCCGGTGGCATCGAAGGTATTCACCGCATCCGTCGCTGATCCCGCCGGCAGCACGTTCGCGATCTTGCCGCCGGAGATCGCAACGTCCATCAGGCTGTCGAGCCGGCGAGTCGGGTCGATGACACGCCCTCCGCGAATCACCAGATCGTACGGAACCGCCAGCAGCGTCCTCGCTCCGGCGAGCGTGGCGGCTCCTGTCGCGGCGGTCGCGTGCAGGAAGGCGCGGCGAGTCAGCATCCGCGAATTATAGTCAGTCGCGCACTCGCTCAACGCTACACTCCTGACATGGCGGCTTCACGCATCTGTTCGACCGGCCTTCTGCTCGTCGTGCTGATCGCGACTGGACAGGCGCAACAGCCTGCTGCGAGCTCGCTGCTCATGCGTCTCGACCATCTCGTGTACGCGACGCCGGATCTCAATCTCGGCATCGAGACGATCGACAAGCTCCTTGGCGTGCGCGCGACTGCAGGCGGCCAACATCCCGGTCTCGGCACGCGCAACGCACTCGTGGCGCTGGGGCCTTCGAGTTATCTGGAGATCATCGGGCCCGATCCTGAGCAGCCGAAGCCTGCAGGCCGTCGTCGCTTTGGCATCGACGAACTAAAAGGGCCGCGAATCGTTGGATGGGTCGCCAAAGGCACTGAGCTCGACGCACTCGCGGCCGCTGCCGCAGACAAGGGCGTGAAACTTGGCGCCGTGATTCCGGGAAGCCGACGACGGCCCGATGGCGTGGTGCTCGCGTGGCGTTACACCGATCCAGCCGCCGTCCTGGCTGATGGCCTCGTGCCGTACTTCATCGACTGGGGCACGTCGCCGCATCCATCCGCCACCGCGACACGAGGCGCCACGCTCATCTCTGTGCGCGCCGAACACCCTGATGCCGAGCGCACGCAGAAGATGCTCGATGCGCTCGGGCTCGACCTGCGAGTGCAGAAGGGACCGGCGCCAGCCATCATCGCCACCATCGATAGCCCACGAGGACGAGTCGATTTGCAGTGATTTGTGCCTAACTCCTTCGAGAGGCGATGAAATCCGTCAGGAGCGCCATCGCTTCCTGCTCGTTCTGCCCGGCAGTCTTGTCCACGATCACCTGCAGCCTCGCCATCTCGCTGTCGATGAGCTCCGGCGCGAGCAGATGCAAGCGCGTGGCGTAGATCGCCGCTTCGAGCACGGCGTGGCGCGCGCGGTTGAAGCCAATGAATTCCCGCGTGAAGCCTCGATGCACGACGCCCATCTCGATCCGCGAGCGCGGTGGCGTGCTGTCAATCGAACGGACAGCCAGCTCTCGCCACGAACAACCGTCAGCCAGAACGACTCCTCGCACGACGGACGCCGGCTTCGTTGGGTACTCAGGGTTCGAGATCGCCGCTCGCGCAAACACCCGCGCATCGTCAATCAGGTTGACGACGGCCGCCTGCGTGGCGATGACGTTGCGATAGGTCGCGGTATCGAGAAACGGCTTGAGGACGATGACCTCATCACCCCATTCCACCCCCATCGGCGCACAGTTGACGCGCCCGTCCGCGTCCACCGTCGTCACGATGCTCTCGATGATCACTTCCGCTTCAACACCTCGCCGCGTCTCATGCGGCGATAGAGCTCGAGGGCCTCGGTGATGACGGTGACAGCTTCGGAGGGACCGAGCATGTCTTCGACCACGACCTGCTTGTTCTCGAGCGCCTTGTAGTCCTCGAAGAATCGCTTCAGCTCACGCAACACGTGAACGGGCAACTGCTGCTTGTCCGTGATGTGCTGGTACGCGGGATCGTACACGCTCACCGCCACGATCTTGTCGTCGATGCCCTTCTCGTCGCGCATCCGCATCACGCCGATGGCGCGCGCTTCGACGATCGTCAGCGGGTAGACGGGCTCCTGGCCGAGCACCAGCGCATCGAGCGGGTCGCCATCGTCGCAAAACGTGCGCGGGATGAAGCCGTAGTCGGCCGGGTAATGCACGGCGCTGTAGAGCACGCGATCGAGTCGAAGGAGCCCTGTCTCTTTATCCAGCTCGTACTTGTTCTTGCTTCCGTTCGGGATCTCGACAATGACGGGGAAGGCCTTCTCGACGTGCGTGTCGTCGACGTAGGTGTCATGCCATGGATGCATGCGTCATCTCACCAGTTCGACAGGTGGCGGGATGAACGGCTCATCCGGCTCGCGACGGAGCGCGGCCCATGGCAGAAACAGATCGGGACGCCCTTCGGCGCCGTCCGCGCGCGGCGGCAACCCATCGGATCGAGAGCGCGCGCCATGCAGGAATCGATCGACGATCGCGTAGCCGTACTCGCTCGCCGCCGACTCGGGATGAAACTGCACGCCGACGATCGGATACGTCCGATGCTCGACCGCCATGACCACGCCGTCGTCCACTGACGTCGCCAGCACGCGCAGCGATTCGGGCACACTCGCGGGCGCGATGATCAGTGAATGGTACCGGGCGACGCGAATCGGAGAAGGCAAGCCAGCAAAGACCGACGAGCCGTCGTGAGTCACGAGAGATGTCTTGCCGTGCATCGGATGTCCCGCGCGCACGATGTCGCCGCCAAAGGCGGCGCCGATGCATTGATGACCGAGGCACACGCCAAGGATAGGTGTGGTCGGTCCGAATCGCCGCACGACCTCCGTGGAGATGCCCGCCTCTGCCGGCGTGCACGGCCCCGGCGAGATCACGATATGCGTCGGCGCAAGGAGCTCGACTTCGTCAATCCGCATCTCGTCGCTTCGACGGACGACCGCCTCTTCCCCAAGCTCGCGGACATAGCGGGCGAGATTGTGGACGAACGAGTCGCGGTTATCGAGGACCAGGATCATCTGTCCCTATGATCGCAGCATTTGGCCCAGATGCGCGTCCAGCAGGCCCGCCTCTTCCACCGTGCTTTTGAACGCCACGTAGCCATCCGGGCGCACGAGGAAGACCCGTCCGTCACCCGGTCCGTAGCGCCGGGAAAGGGCCGCTGACTTCGGCAGGACCTCGGTCTTCACCACGGCGCCAAAGCGCTCCTCTACCGACGCGACCGGCGCCTGGCCATCTCTGCCAGGCATGACCAGCAGGGTGAAGTATTCGTGGCGAAGTCTATCGAACAGCGTGCCTCCGTTTTCGAAATCGATGTCGGGAGCACGGTCGCCGATCGCCGGTCCGTCGATCTCGGCGAGCCCCTCCGGTTTCGGCACGGCATCTTTGTAGGTGTAGGACACGCCGGAGCAGTAGTTCACGACCTTCTCCGTATACCCAGGCTCGAACATCGTCTGCCTGCGTTGCGCGATGTCCTTGCCGTGCGTCATGAAGATGTCGTGGAGCGACGAGGCCGCCCAGATCACCTGCTCCGCAACCGGCCGGCGTTCGGTCTCGTAGGTGTCGAGCAGGTCAGACTTCGCGTGTCCCTTCAGTACGAGGGCGAGCTTCCACCCAAGGTTGAAGGCGTCCTGCATGCAGCAGTTCATGCCCTGGCCGCCGGTCGTCGAATGTACGTGCGCGGAGTCGCCAGCCAGGAACACGCCACCCTCGCGGAACGTGTCCGCCAGTCTCACCCACGTTTCCCACCGCGAATGCCACACCACCTCGCCCATGGTGATGCCGTCGTAGTGCTTCGAGAGAAGTCGCATGAATGCCTGCTGCGGCGTCAGCGTGGGATCGGCGGCCTCGCCGCGATCACTCAGCAGCAGGCGGAAGTGACCGCCAGGCAGCGGCGCCACCATGAGGAAGTGATCGGTGCCGACGCAGTAGTGAAAGTGATCTTGCCAGTCGGTGAACCCGTTCAGATGGATGTCGAGGTTCTGAAAGAAACTGCCGGTGTAATCCTTCCCTTTCACCGAGAGCCCGAGCCCGCGACGCACGCGCGAGTTGATTCCATCAGCCGCGATGAGATATTTGCAGCGAATCAACTCCTCCTCGTCGCCGCGATCGTCGTGTGTGACATGGGCAGTGACTTCGCCTCCGTCCTGCGTAAGGCTTCGGAACGTCGTGTTGTATTCGATGTCGCGGCCGAAACGCGACCTGGTGTAGTCGCGCACGAACCCTTCGGTCTCGCTCTGGTTGTGAGACAGGATGCAGTTGTAGCGGGAGTCGACGGTCGTGTAATCGAGCCCCGGACGAACTTCCGTTCGCTCGCCGTCGCGCAGGAAGTGCATCACGTAACCGCGGCACCACAGATCGCGATCGAGCAGGCTCTTGCTCAACGCCGGATCGACGAGATCCATCAACTCGATCGTGCGGGCGTGGAGCGCGATCGCTCGCGACTCACGGCCGGGACCGGGCATGCGATCGATGCAGCGGTACTCGATCCCGCGGCGCGCCAGCTCCATCGAGAGCACGCTGCCAACGGCACCGCCGCCCACGATCAGGACGGGAATCTCTGAGGTCATGAATTGATGATTTTTCTGATTTTTGACTTTTGATTCGTTGTTGATTGTCGATCGTTGATTTCAGATTACTGGCGATTCGGCGTCACACAATAGATCACCAATCTCCAATCAACAATCACCAACGAATCACCAATCGAAGATCGTCCCAATCTCCAATGTCTTATTGACGAAAGCCTTCGTTGACATTGACGAAGCTCTTCGTCAATACTGCGAGGCCATGGTCAAGAAGCGCTTCCACCCGACGAAAGCCGAGCTGGCCATTCTCCGGGTGCTCTGGACGGAAGGACCGCTCTCCGTCCGCGACGTACAGGCCATCCTCGATCAGTCAAAGCCGACGGGCTATACGACGGTCCTCAAGACCATGCAGATCATGGCCGAGAAGGATCTGGTCGAGCGCGACGATACGGTCCGCCCCCAGCTCTATCGCCCGCGCCACTCCGAGGATCGCACCCAGAAGCAGCTCCTGACCGACCTGATCCAACGCGTATATGGCGGTTCCGTCAAGGCACTCGTGCTTCACGCCATCGGAACGCGCAAGCCATCAGCCGAGGACCTGGAGGCGATCGAAAAGCTCCTGGATCGATTTGAGGGAGACAAGAAATGAGTGTCACCGCAGACGCCCTCAACTCCGCACTCCTCCATTCGCTCTGGCAGGACTCGATCGTCGGTCTGCTGCTCTGGGGCACCCTGATCCTAATGCGCCGCGCGAGTGCGAACGCGCGGTACCTCGTGTGCTGCGCCGCGCTGGCCTTGATGGCGGCGCTTCCTGTCGCGACGACCATCGTGCTGTCCGAGCACAGATTCGACGATCGTGCGCCCATTAGTGCATCTCTCACCGTCGCGACACCGCTGACGAGGCACAAGGGCACGACGTCACACCGCCGCCACGTGAGGCCGGATTCACGAGTTGGTTGGCGCCGCTGGCGCCGTGGGCGCTTCCCGTCTGGTTGTTCGGCGTCCTTGCGTGTTCCCTTCGACTGGTGCTGGCGAGCGCTCACGCCGTCGTGCTGAGGCGGCAGAGCGATCCGGAAGATGGACCGATCACTGCAACGGTCGCGAGATTGGCCGCTCGCATCGGTGTCCGCCGGCCGGTATCGGTGCGGATCTCGATACGAACCGACAGTCCAGCCACGCTGGGTCTGCTCCGCCCCGTGATTCTGCTTCCACCGGCGGTGGCACTCGGCGTGACGCCGCAACAACTCGAGGCCCTCCTTGCCCACGAGCTCGCGCACATCCGCCGCCACGACTACCTGATCAACCTGCTGCAGATGCTGGTTGAAACATTGTTCTTCTATCACCCGGCGGTGTGGTCGACGTCGAGACGCATTCGCGTCGAACGCGAACTCTGCTGCGACGACATCGCCGTTGACGCGTGCGGCGATGCCGTCGGTTACGCGCAGGCGCTCACGAAAGTCGCGCGGATGCAGATCTCGCGTCCGGGGCTGGCGCTTGGCGCGACGGGCGGGCCGTTCCTGCAGAGAATTCAGAGGCTGCTCGGTGTCACTACCACCAGCCGGCCCGCGTACCCGTTGTGGGTCACGGTGGCGTCACTCGTGATGATTTTCGCCGTGATGTTCACGGGCTCGTACGCCCAGAGCACATTGCCGGGAACGCTGGCGCCCGCCGAGACGGAGCCAGACTCCACGTTGCGCGGACGCATCGTCGACGCGAGGAGCGGGCAGCCGATCGCCGGTGCACGCGTGCGGGCGCAGTACATTACCGGAGTCGAGAACCCGCCGAAGTGCCCGATTGGCACCTGTGAGGATGTCGTCGATCGCGTCGCGGGCCGCCTCTCCGTTTATCACGCGACTGCTGGAATCGATGGCCGCTTCAGCATGCCGAACATGAAAGCGGGTGACTATCTCGTGGCGGCCCAGCTTCCGGCTACGTTCAACGGTACTTCGGTGAGACGTCGAACGACACACCCGAGACGTCGGTTCACGTCGCGGCCGGGCAAAGCACAGCATCGATTGACCTTCGGCTCGAACCCGCGGGTTCGGTGAGCGGCCGATTCTTCTCCGACGCCAGGCGAGGCCTGGCGGGCGTCGAGGTGGAGTTCCGGCGGCGCACCTACATGCCTGGCGGCTCGAGTCCGGTTGCCATTGCGTTCGCACAGACAGAGGACAAGGGCATGTTTCGCTTCGCCGACGTCACACCGGGCGACTACTACGTTCGTGCGTACACGTCGCGAGTCCGATCGAGTCCCAGGCGCAAGGGAACGCGTCTCTCTCCTATGTGGCAACATTTTTTGCCGAGGCAATGGACATCACGATTCGCACAGCCCTTCCCCCTTGCCAGCGGTCAGGAGCTCACGGGCGTGGACTTCGCGCTGATGACCGCGAACACGAGCGCGGTCAGCGGCCGGCTTGTCGATCCGAATGGCCTTCGTTGGTCACGGCCGTGTTCAGCTGATGCCCAGTATCCCGGCGGGGCGATCGACGAGCGGAGTGCACAGTCGACCCCGGACGGCCGCTTCCGCTTTGAGAGGTGCCGGAAGACGACTACATGCTCATGGTCTGCGACGTCACCAAAGGCCGCAGCTGGAACAGCGCCGTACGTGACATTTCGGTCCATGATGACGTCACCGACTTGGTGCTGTTCGCAGGGCCATCCGTGTCGCATAGAGGGCCGGGTTGTCGGATGCCGACAGGCCCCTGCCCTTTGACGCATCGCGAGCTGCAGATCTCTACCGAGCAACGCACCGGTTCGACCCGGCTTGCACAGTGCCGGCTCCGCAAAGGTGGCCGCTGACGGCACCTTCTCGATGCAGAGCGGAGCAGGATCGATGCACCTGCGGATCGTGGGTCTGCCACCGCGATGGTTCGTCAAATCAGTGCTGCTGGATGGCGTCGACGTGACGCCGCGCCATTCGATCTCGACGCCGGGTGACCGCCGCCGCTTCGAGATTACGCTCAGCGATCGCGTCAGCGGCCTGTCCGGGACCGTGACCGATCGCTCGGCACGCCCAGCCTCGAATGCACTCGTCGTCATTATTCCCGAGGACCGGGCACGATGGAACTGATCCCCGGTCGATCCGGACGACGTTCTCACACCAGCAGGGTCGCTACGAGTTCGACGCTCTCCCGATGTTGTCCTATCGCGTCGTTGCGGTCACATCGCTCCCGCGCAACGCATGGACGGATCCCGAGGTGATCGCCCGGCTGTGGCCGTTCCCATCCGTGTGTCGCTCGACGAACTCGGGCAAGGCACGCTGCACCTGAGAGTCGTGCAGCCTCCGATGGATCTGCTGCAATAACGCAAATGTTGATTGTCGATCTTTGATTAGCGATTCGTTGTTGATTGAAGATTGTTGATTCTTGATCTGTTGGTGATACGACGGACGGCAATCCTCAATCACAAATCAACAATCACCAACGAATCAACAATCAAAGATCATAATTCTCCAATGCGCTACCGATCGGCGAGCGCATCGATCATCGCGCGCGCCTTGTCGAGCGTCTCCATGTACTCCTGCTGCGGATCGGAGTCGGCAACGATTCCGCCTCCGGCACTGAAGTACACAAGTCCATCCTGGACGACCGCGGTTCGAATGGCGATGCTCGTGTCGAGCTCACCGGTGACGCTCCAGTAGCCGATCGAGCCGCAGTACACGCCGCGCCGCGACGGCTCGAGCTCCGCGATCACTTCCATCGCCCGCAATTTTGGTGCACCGGTAATCGATCCGCCGGGAAACGCCGCGCGCAACAGGTCGATCGCGTCGGTGCCCGGGCTCAACTCCCCGATTACTGTCGAGACCAGGTGATGCACGGTCGCGTAGTGCTCGAGCGAGAAGAGCTCTGACACGCGAACGGAGTGGGGCTTACAGACGCGCGACAGATCGTTGCGCATCAAGTCAACGATCATCAGGTTCTCGGCGCGATCCTTCGCGCTCTCGGCCAGCGCCTGGCCCAGCGCCGCGTCGTGCTCGGGGCCGACTCCGCGCGGCCGCGTCCCTTTGATCGGGCGCGTCTCGACGTGGCCGTGGGCATCGACACGCAGGAAGCGCTCCGGCGAGGCGCTCACCACCGTCACTTCGGGAAAGTCGAGGAAGGCCGCAAACGGCGCCGCGTTCCGTCGTCGCAGCCGCGTGTAGAACGACCACGCGGGTTCTGTGGTCGCCGCCTCGAATCGCTGCGACAGGTTCGCCTGGAAGATGTCGCCGGCGAATATGTACTCGCGCACCCGTCGAGACGGCGCCCAGATAATCGCTGCGGGTAAACGAAGACCTCAGCTCGAAGGAACGGGGCCACCAGCACTCGTTCGACGGCATAGGAAGGTGCGAAGGCGCGAGGGTGCGAAAGTCGCGAGGGTGCGGTCCGGAGGTGCGAAGCTCCGAGTCTCGGTCCCGGATCCCGATGGTCCCGCTAACCTTTGCTTCACAGATGCGGCGCGAGAGGCGCGCGCGCGCGACGCGCATCGGCAGGCGCTCGGGAATACCGGTGGAGATCAGCCACGCGCGAGACGATTCGTGATCCCACGCGATGACCCAGTCGTACAGACCGAGGACGAGATCCGGCAATCCGAGATCGTCGTAGCGCGGCGCCGGGAGTCGCTCGAGGGTCAGACCCCAGTCGTAGGCGACGTAACCTGCAGCACCTCCTTGAAACGGCGGCAGGCCGGACACCGGTTCGGCCGCGTATGGCATGACCAGCTCGCGTAGTGCGACGAGCGGATCGCCGCTCATCTCGCGCCGAGCACCCGTCGCCAGATCGAGGCACTCCACCTCGACGCCTCGACTACGGACGATCGCAACTGGGTCTGCGGTGAGGAAAGAATAACGACCGAAACGGCTCGCGGTGCTCGCGCTGTCGAGAAACAGCCTGTACGGCAATCCCTCGAGCGCCTCACAGCAGCGCACCGGATCGGGCGCTGGCGACATCTCCTCGACCAATGGGGTCATCGACCGTCGCGTGAACCGGGCTTGCGTTCGGCGTGCGTCAGACGCACGTGGCGTGGTCGCTCTTCAGCCGGTGTGAGGTACCCCCACGACAGCGTGCCTTCCTGGCGATAGGTCTTGCCAAGGCTCACCGCGATGCTCGCCTTCGCGAGCTCCTTCCCCAGGTAGAAGGCATGGGTCGGCTCATCGACCTCGAGCTGATCGAAGATCTCCTGGATGTCGGTCCCGCGCACGAAGCGTTCGCTGTTGAACACGGTGATCGCGTCGCGATCGGCGAAGATGCGGTAATTCGGGTCGGTGATGGCGGCCTGCAACGCGCGCAGATCTACCTCGGAGTACGTCAACACTTCGGGGTCCTTCACGGTGACCAGCCGATCGTCGATCCCCTTGGGGACGGTTCGCTTCGTGACCGCGTAGTGCATGAGCCGACGCGCAACGTCGATCTCCTTCACCGCTTCGCGCGCCCACGGGATCACTTCCGTCGTCAGCACCGCGCGAATCCCCAGCTCCTGGCAGATTGCGATGAGCAGCGCGTTGACCCCGGTCGAGTCTGCCGCAGTCAGTTCCGTGAGGTTGCCAATGCCCATCAGCATCTCGGCGTCGGGCCAGCGACGACGGGCGTTGGCGTAGCGCTCGAGTGAAGCCATGAACCCCATGCCGATTGGTTCGAGGATCGGATCGACGAGGTACGAAACACCCCACGCCTCGAGCTTCGCGATCGTGGGCTCGAGCGTGTCGATCGACGCGCCTAACTCCGGCACGGCGACCCACCTGACTGGATTTGACGAGAGCTCGTTGGCGATATCGACGTTCGTCTGATTCACGCTGAGGACAACACTCGCGCCGGCTCGCACCGCCGTTCGAATCTCGTCCACGTCGAAGGTGTCGACGCTCACTCGCATTCCCGCATCGACGAGTTCGCGCACAACATCGGCCAGCCCGGGAAACGCCAGACCGGGCGTACAGCCGATATCGATCACGTCGGCACCAGACGCGCGGAAGCGCTCGGCCTCTTGACGGATCTGGTCGCGGCTCAGGCGTGGGGCGTTGTTGATCTCCGCGAGGATCTCGATGTCCCAGGCGCCGTAGTCCTGCGTCGCGGCGGAGCGCCCGAAGTAGCGCGGTATCTCTCTCAGATCGATCGGTCCCTTCGCCACCGGCACGCCCAGCTTGTCCTGAATGACGAGGGGATCGCCTTCGCAGAGACCGGGAATCAGCACGAGGTCAATGTCTTCGCCAACCGTGAGATGTCGCGCGATCCACGTCGTGGTCATCAACGCGGCGACGGTGATCCGGAGTGCCGCAACGTCACACGCGAAGGGCACGGCCATATGCGCCAGCAAGGTTCGCAACGCCGGCTCGGCCAGCTGACCAGTCACGAAGAGGACGCGCCGCGGCTCGCTCATCCGCTTCGCCTGTCCATTACAAGCTGAGATCACCTCGGATCGCCACTCCGCACGAACTTGTTCGGCGTCCCCTCGAGCGCGTCGCCGTCGGCAGGACGCCACAGCACGACATCTTCGATTCGGCGCGCGAGCGCAAAGTCCTTGTCGGTGATGCCGCCAGCGCTGTGCGTGGACAACTTCACCGTGATCCGTCCCCACGTCACCGACAGATCGGGATGGTGATATGCCGCCTCAGACAGGTAGCCGATCGCATTCACCAGCATCAGCGTCGTCGGCCAACCATCGGTCTTGTAGACCCGACGGATCCATCCGTCTTCGAAGTACCACCCGGGAAGCTCCTTCAGCCGCTCAGCGATCTGCGTTTCGTCGTAAGTTGTCTCTTTTCTTGCCATCGCTCACTCCAAGCTGCCAACTCCCAACTCCCAATCCCCAACTCCTAAAGACAAGCGAACTTTTTGGAAGTTGGGAATTGGAAGTTGGGGGTTGACCATCACATCACCACGCCGCCGCCCACCAGGAGCACCTGGCCTGTCATGAATGCGGCGGCTGGTGACGCCAGAAACACGGCTGCGCCCGCGACATCGTCAGGAGTTCCCCATCGAGCGAGCGGAGTCGAGTCGACCACCGCATCTCGCCGATCGGATTTCAGATCCGCGGCAAACGAGGTCTCGATCCATCCCGGCGCGAGCACGTTGACGCGTACGCGCGGAGCCACCGAGCGCGCTAGCGACTTGCTGAACGCGAGCACGCCGCCTTTGACTGCGGCAAAGAGTTGCGGGTTGGTTCCGGGCATGCCGGTCAGTACGTGATCCCAGCTCATATTGATGATCACGCCGCCGTCCGGTTGGTTCGCAAGAACGCTGGCGGCTTGCCATGACGCCAGGATCGTCCCTCGCAGATCGACCGACATCAGCAGATCCATCTTCTGTACGTCCGACATCACAGCACCGGCGCCCGTGAGGATGTCCGCGCCCGCGTTGTTGATCCACGCATCGAGGCGGCCGAGCGCGTCGCGTGCTGATGCGCCGAGCGAGGCGAGCGCGGTTTCGTCTGCCAGATCGATCTGGACTGTGATCGCCCTTTTCCCAAGCGCGCGAATCTGCGCTTCTGTTTCGCGCGCGCCCGTCGCGTTCGATCGATACGTCAATGCGACATCTGCGCCGGCACGCGCCGCGGCGATCGCAATGGCTCGCCCGATGCCGCTCGACGCGCCCGTGACCAGCACGCCGCGCCCCTCGAGCGGCTTCACAACCGGCTCCGACATGTCTTTGGAATCATAGTTCGTGGTTGACGAAACGAACCTCAATCGTCGAGCTGTGCGCAACGGTTGACATGTCAGAAACCGGCCCCTAGAATCCGTCCACTTTCCACTCCCACGCGTCTGTGGGACGGCGGGTTCTCGCGTGACTCCAGGGAACTGGAATTGGAGGCGAAGGACAGGATGCCCAGCTCGTACGCCGCGGCAGCACGGGTACTCGCTTCTGCTCCTTGTGATCGTGTTCGTGTGTGCCGGCATCGCTGGCCGACGAATGGTAGCCGCGCCGCAGATACCTGCGGGGCAGCCAGAGGTCACCTTCAGCGCCGAAGTGAATGTCGTCGAAGTTCACGCGATCGTGACCGATCGCACCGACGCATTCGTGAAAGGTCTCACCGCGGACGATTTCGAGATCCTCGAAGACGGCAGACCGCAGACGCTGTCGACATTCGGGCTCGTCGATCTCCCGGTCGGCAGGCCCTCGACGATGAGCGACGCTGCGGAGGCGGTGGAGTCGGACGTGCGCGCGACCACACACACCTTCGACGGCCGCATCTACGTTTTCCTGCTGGACGACCTGCACACCGATGTCACGCGCTCGCTGCTCGTCCGCGAGATGACGAGGCAGTTCATCCAGCAATACCTCGGTGACAACGACCTGGCCGCAGTGGTGTACACGAGCGGTCGTCAAGAGGCCGGACAGGAGTTGACGAGCAGCCGCCGGTTGCTTCTCGCAGCACTCGAGCGCTTCCAGGGAGAGAAGCTGCCGTCTGCCGGCGCCGAGAAACTGGCGCTCCATCTTCGAGCCACGGGCGCAGCCGACGTGCTCGGCGAGAGCTCGCAGCCAATTCGTACGAACGACGGACTTCAGCGGGCCCAGACAATACGCGACCCCTACGACGCGCAGCGAGGGCTGAATGCAAAGCGGGCGCTGCAGGCCATCGAGAACGTGGCGAACTGGCTGCGCGATGTCCAGGGCCGCCGCAAGGCGCTGCTCTATGTCAGCGAAGGCATCGACTACGACATCTACACGCCATTCAATCTGGCGCCGTCGGCGTCGGCGATCGTCGCCGATGTACAGGAGGCGGTCGGCGCCGCGCTGCGCAGCAATGTCAACGTGTACGGAATCGACCCGCGCGGACTGAACCAGTTCAGCGGATTGGTCGGCATCGGGGCACTGTCCGATTACCCGCAACTCGAGTACGGAACCTTCCGTGGAGCGCTCCGCGAGCTGAGGCTGTCGCAGGAGAGCCTGATCCCACTGTCGGACGAAACCGGCGGTCTGGCGATCGTCAACGCCGGGGATCTCAGGGGCGGTCTCGGTCGAATCGTCCTCGATAACAGCCGCTACTACCTGCTCGGATACCGCAGCGATTCCACGAGATGGTCCAGCGGATTCGTCAAGATTGACGTCCGCGTCAAACGTCCGGACGTGACCTGACGCGCACGCCGCGGGTTCCTTCCTCCCGATCCCAAGGCGGCGACGAAAGCGCATGAGGTCGAGGCGAAGGCCGGTACGTCTCCGGCGCTCAGGGCTGCGCTCAATCGACCCGTGCCCATCGGAGATCTTCCCTTTCGAGTGTTTGCCGCCCCGTTCCGAGCGGCTGGCTCCAATGGCTCGGTGCTGCTGGCGATCGAGATCGAGGGCGCCGCCTTGCGATTCCGCGAAGCCGACGGGCGATTCAACGAGAAGGTCGAAGTCTCCATAGTCGCCGCCGACGAGCGGGCACGTGTTCGCGGAGAAGATCGGCAGGAATTCGACATGAAACTGCAGCCGGACACGTATCAGCGAGTGCGACGCACAGGGATCCGCATGTTGTCGCGTTTGACGCTGCCGCCGGGACGCTACCAGATTCACGTCGGGGCGTACGAAACCACCGGCGGGGCGACCGGTACGGTCCCATACGATCTCGAAGTGCCAGACTCGGCGAAAGCGGGTTTCGGCCTCAGTGGCATCGTCCTCACATCTTCGAGAGCGGATCTGCTTGTGACGGCCAATCCAGATCCGGTGCTGAAGGATGCGCTTCCCGGGTCGCCTATTGCGACTCGGCGGTTCAGCACGAGCGAGACCCTGAGTGTGTACGTAGAGGCGTACGACGCACCGCGCCAGGCTGGTGGAATCGCGCTCGTCATGCGTGTGCACGATGCCGCCGATGGACACGAGGTTTTCGAGTCGAACGATCGCCGCGACAGGAAAGCCGCGGACCGAGCCAACGGATTCCGTGCGGATGTCCCGTTGAAAGGCTGGTCGCCCGGCCACTACGTGCTGGAGGTGGAGGCCACGGCGGGCGCGGGTGCATCCGCGCGACGCAGCATACCTTTCGACGTCACGAACCAGCCATCGAGGCTCCGCCCCTTGATATCCCCTCGGAGCCTCTTGGCTGGTTGCCAGTGTCTCCTGGCGCGCGTCGCGCGCCCAGGACCGCTATGCGCGTCACAACGGGTACAAAATTCTCGCAACGAGCTGCATAGCGGTCCAATGACATGCGTCCAGGCCCTGCGGTCCTCTTCAGCGCCGTCCTACTGGCGGGCCTGACGCTCAGCGTGTCGGTCTGGTCGCAGACCACGGGTGGGTCCGCTGCGTACAGGCCGTCGCGAAACGCGTTCGGGCAACCCGATCTGCAGGGATCTGGCAGGCTCTCAACACGGCCGCGTGGGACATTCAGGACCACTCCGAACAACGATTCCCCGGACTTCCAGCACGATTCTCGGTGCCTGCCGGCCAGGGTGTGGTCGAGGGCTACTTTCTGTCGCGGCTCATCTTCGACGGAGTGTTCGACAGGTTCCCTAACCTCAAGGTGTGCGCCGCCCACGCCGGCGGCTATCTGCCTTCGTACCTCGGACGCAGCGAGGTCGCCTGCGACGTCCGGAACAACGCCAATTGCGCGAACAAGCGCAAGCCGAGTGAGATTCTCAGGAGCCAGGTCATCGTCGACACGATGGTGTTCTCGGAGGAAGGCCTGCGCCACCTGATCGCGGAGATGGGCGTCGGCCAGGTCGTCTATGGTACCGACGTGCCTCTCAACTGGCCGGTCACGGTGGACCTCGTCCTTCACGCGAAGTTTCTGAGCGACGCCGACAAGATCGCCGTCCTCAGCGGAAATCTGCAGAAGCTGTTGCGGATTTCGTGAGCGACACCATGCGGCGAATCGGCTTCCTCTGCGCGGCATCAATCGCGGCGGTCGGCGTAAGCACGTCAGCCGCACAAACGCCTTCTCGCGTCATTCGCTTGATCGATCAGCGATGCGCAGGCTGCCACGTCGACGCCCGCGCGGAACGCGCGCCGACCGTCGAGGGCGCTCCGCCACCCGCGGCTCTTCGCAGGATGACGGCGGAGACGATCTTTCAGGCAATGACCCGCGGATCGATGCGGGCGCACGTCGAGGACGTCGCGGACGATGTGAAGCGAGCGATGGCCGAGTTCCTGAGCGGCCGCAAGCTCGGTGGCACTGCTGGTGCCGACGCTCGCGCGATGCCGAACCGCTGTTCGAGCGATCGGACCGTCGGCGATCCTCTCCGCTGGCGCATCGTGGAATGGATGGTCGCCCGACTCGGCCAACGCGCGCTTTCAGAAAGCCGGTGGCCTCGCGCCGGACGCGGTGCCGCGCCTGAAGCTGAAATGGGCGTTCGGGTTCCCCGGCGCGACCTCGATGTACGGACAGCCCACTATCGCCGGCGGGCGCGTCTTCATCAGCGTGGATACCGGCTACGTCTACTCGCTCGACGCTGCGACGGGATGTGTTCACTGGTCCTTCCAGGCGGAGACTGGCGTGCGAAATGCCATCAGCGTCGGACTGGTTGACGCACCGGGTGCGCGCGAGGCCGTATATCTTCGGCGACATACGCGGTAACGTGTACTCGCTGGATGCAGCGACGGGCGACCTGTTGTGGAAGGTCATCGCCGACACGCATCCGCTCGCAGCGATCACAGGCACACCAACGCTGCACGCCGGTCGCCTCTATGTTCCAGTCTCTTCCAGAGAGGAGGCGGCCGGGAGCAGCCTCAACTATCCGTGCTGCACTTTCCGCGGAAGCGTCCTCGCGCTCGATGCGAGCACCGGGCAAGTGATCTGGAAGACCTACACGATCTCAGAGCCGGCCAAACGCGGCCGGAGGAACTCGATCGGAACCCAGTTATGGACCGGTGCGGGCGCCGCGGTGTGGCACGCGCCGACGATCGATCTCACTCGACGCGCTGTTTACATTGCGACGGGTGATGCCTACACGGAGCCGGCGCCGACGACGACCGATGCCGTCATGGCACTCGACATGGATACGGGCAAGGTGCTGTGGGCAGTCCAAGATACCGAGCACGACGCCTGGCTGGTGGGTTGTGCACAGGATCGATCCGAGAATTGCCCGAAGGATCTCGGTCCTGATTTCGATTTCGGTGCGCCGCCGATTCTGCACGCGCTTCCTGATGGACGACGCCTGCTGCTGGCCGGGCAGAAGAGCGGCCAGGTGTTCGCGCACGACCCTGACCGCCAAGGCGCGCGCGTATGGACGGCAACTCTCGTCAAGAAGATAGGTGAAGCGGAGATACTCTTCGGCGGCGCAGCGGACGAGCAGCGCCGCGTATTTCGGGTTGGACAACGGCGTGCTCGTGGCCGTGGACATCGCGACCGGTCTTGCAGCGATGGTCGACGTCGGTGAGGACAACGTCTCCTCGCCGCGGGCTCACAGCGGCGCTGACGGCCATTCCGGGCGTCGTGTTCTCCGGTGGGCAGGACGGCATGTTGCGCGCGTTCTCGACCGACACCGGCAACGTGATCTGGGACTACAACATGCTCCAGGACTTCCAGACAGTGAACGGTGTCGAGGCCAAGGGTGGAGCGATGGGAGCGCCCGGGCCGACTGTTGCGGGAGGCATGCTGTTTGTCGGGTCGGGGTATCCGGGACTCGGCAACGGCATACCCGGGAACGTGCTCCTCGCGTTCAGTGCGCAATAACAGAAACTCCCAACCTCCAACGCCGAACTCCCAAAGTCGCCATCTTGGGAATTGAGAGTTAGAAGTTGGGAGTGGACGCGAATCCTCCTAGAAAGTGAATCGGAACCCGAACGTGACCACGCGTGGTCCGTACGCGATGTTCGCATTCACATCGGGATTCAGGTACTGCGGGCTGCTCTCCTCCGTGATGTAGGTTCCGTAGTTCGCCCGGTTGAAGAGATTGTGCACTTCGACGATCCCATCGGCCGCCATGCGGTTTCCAAACCTGAACCGCCGCTGCAGTCGAAGGTCGACGCGGTGGATCGCGTCACCGGCGAAACTGTTGCGCGGCACGATCGGAACCGTCCGGCCTCAGGCGGTTGCTGGCATCGGCGCCGATATCCCGCAGGTCCCCGCCGTAGCTCGTCTCGTATCGCTCGCCGGAGCCGAAGAAATAGAGGCCGCTCAACTGGAAGGCGTAGCCGACGTCCCAGATGCCGTTGAAGACGATCCGGTGACGCTGGTCGGTGACCGCCAGACTGTAATCGTCGCCGAGGTCCGGGGCCACGTCGAAGGTAACCTGCGTGACGCCGCTGTGCGGCAGCCCTTCTGAATTCCTGAGCGTCGACAGCGTGTATGTGGCCGATCCCTGCCACCGGTTGCGGAACCGCTTCGTCATTGCCATCTGGAGTCCGTGGTAATTCGACAGACCCTGGTGGAAGCTCATCGACACGACGCCCCAGGCAGGGAAGGCCCGGAGCGCTCGATTGGAGAACGGATTGTTTGCACCGGTCGCCGGGTTGTAGGTGAGGTTGATGTTCTGCTGCACCAGCTTCTCGTTGATGACGTGCGAGTAGACGTAGTCGGCCTCGATGGCGACGTCGCTCACGCACCAGGCGCTGGAAGCCGAAGGACGACTGCCACGAGCGTGACAGGTGCGCGAATTCCGCCGGCGGCGCAAGTTCCTGGGCCGCCGCTTCCAGGCAGCCCGGAAGCGGGATTGACGTGACAGAACAGTTGCTGTGCCTCGTCGTAGTTCGGCAGCGGCCGCCCGTTGAACGGGTTGGTCGCGAAGTCAGCCCGGCCATCGTTCCGAATCTGGATCGTCGCGATCTGAGTATTGCCATACATCCAGTTCACGTCGGCGGAAACGGCGTCGCCGAAGTAGATGCCCGACCCGCCTCGTAGTACGGTCCGGTCGTTCAACTGATACGCAAAGCCGAGTCGTGGCTGGATGTTGTTGGTGTCGTTGGGACGGCCCGACTCGACAAACGGTGGAAACGCCGCGTCGTTGGCAAAGCCGTTCGACGGTCACGTCATACCGGAGGCCGACGTTCAGCGTCAGCTCGTCGTTATGCCTTCCAGTCGTCCTGCACCCACAGGGCCAGGCGGTTCTGATTGAAGTCGACGTTGAAGTCGCCGACGCCGATTGTGATACGGCGAATGTCTCGATTGAGGGCGTTGAGGTTCCAGGTATCGGCGTCATCCCAGTCCGGCAGGATCGCCGGCAGATTCGCCGGAGGAGGCACTCCGGCCGCATCGATCACCATGTTGGCGTTGCGGCGGTTCTGCGTCAGCTCGTGATAGTGGAGATACTCGCCACCTACCTTCAAGTCGTGACGGCCGCGACCCGTCGAACGAGAACGTGAAGTCATCGCGGAGGTTGTACATCTCCTGGTAGCGCGTCCGCGGATGGTTCTGCGTTGCCGGGAACCTGGAAGCCCTGGAACCGAATGCGCGGTCCTCCGAGCCCATCTGTCACCGGCGCCTGGAGGTTCGTCTACCAGTTCGTCAGATTCCAGTTCGACAGCAGAAACTTCGCGTACCCACCTCTGATATCGTTCAGCGCCCGATTGCTGAGCACCCGCGTGAACTGGCCAAGGAACTCCTTCGACTCCTCGACTGTCGTGCTGCGTACCAGCGGGATGATTGGCGTTCCCGTCCGTCGAACGGATCCCAACGTCGGCCGCCGTGCCCCTTTCCCATCAGGCGCGTATTCGGCGACAACTGATAGTCGACACGTCCACCGCCCATCTTCCTCGTGTTGGTTCCGCTCAACTCGATGTTGAACTCCGGGTAGCGCGTGTTAAAGGCGGTCGATCGTGGCGCGCGGTCGTATTCGAAGTTGCCGAAGAAATGCAGCTTGTTCTGGACGATCGGTCCGCCTACCGTCGTGCTGTACTGCTGATTCGAGAAGGGCAGAACGTGGTGCAGCACAGGATCTTCGGCATTGAAGTTGTCGTCGCGGAAGTAGCCGCCGAACGACCCGTTGAAGCCGATTGGTGCCCGACTTCGTGATCGCGTTCACCTGCACGCCAGCAGACCGCCCCTGCGTGGCATCGAACCGGTTCGAGATGAACTGAAACTCCGCGATCGAGTCGCGGCTGTACATCGGCTGATTTCCGGTACCGAGGTTCGATGTGATTTGCTGTCCGTCCAGATTCAGCTGGAACTCTCGAACCTCGCCATCGTTTCTGTCCTGTATCGGCTGACCGGCGCCCATAGCAGTGGTTCGGTTTCCCGGCGCCAGCAACGCAAGGTTCGCCCAGTTGCGCCCCTGCACCGGCAGTTCCTCCATCTGCTTTGCATCGATGTTGCCGCCGAGAGCTGAGCTGCTGATGTCGATGAGCGGCGACTCACCAGTGACGGTGATGGTCTCCGACACAGTCGAGACGGTCATCTGGATATTAATGGCCACCGTCTGGCCGACCAACAAGGTCACACCGGGACGCTCCACGGTGGTGAACCCCTGAAGGCTGGCGGTTATCTGATAGGTGCCGATGCGGGCGGGAATCTGATACTTGCCGAGTGCATCGGTAACCGAGGAGAACCGATTACCTGTTGCGTCATGTACGGCGGTGATTGCCACGCCCGGCAACACTGCACCAGTGGCGTCGGTCACCGTTCCGATGATTGTCGCTTCCTGGCCATGTGCGACGACAGGCGAGGCCAGAAGCATTGCGCCGATCACAACGAGCTGCTTCACTCGGGGCGACATGATGGACACCCTCCGTCAGTCTCGATGGAAGCCTGTTTACTTTGGAGTCATTCTTATTCAGCAGCTGGGGAACGCGTGGCAGCCTTCCGCACGATACCGGGACTGGGCACGTAGTCCTACTGATATGGCTGTCAGTCGGGGCGAACCTTAGCGCACGATCACGGGTCGGTCAACAGAAAACTTTCGCCCACGATCGCAGCTCCGACGAATCTCAACGGCCGGGCACGCGTGGTCGTTCTCGCATGACCAGAGACAGATTGTGCCGCGTCTCGGCGGACTCGGGATCGAGCGCGAGCGCCGTCTGAAACTGTCGGATCGCTTCGTCCGTCTTGCCCTGTGAGGCGAGTGCGATGCCGAGATTGTTGTGCGCACCCACAAGGTTCGGCATCAGCTGCAGCGTCGCGCGCAGATGCTCGATGGCAGCCTCGAGTTGCCCCTCCTGGAGGAGCACGATCGCCAGATCGTATCGGGCCTGCCCATTGGCGGAATCGAGCTCAACCGATACGCGCAGATGCTCGATTCCCTCATCGCGACGTCCACTGGACACCAAAGCACGCCCCAGGTGCCAATGCGCTTTCGCCGCGCGTGGATCGCGACCGAGCGCTGCACGAAACTCTTCGATGGCGTCGTCGAGAGCGCCCTTGGACGCGAAATCGACCCCAAGGATGTCGTGTACGTCTGCTGACTCCGGCACCACTGCACCGAGGTAGGCGCTGCCCGCGATGAGACGCCCTTCGTTGCGCGACAGATGCCGTGCGTGCGCGACTTCCTCGGGTGACGCCGCGTAGGCACGATCGAGCAGCGCAAGATACGTGTCGAGTCCTTCCACGAGCGGAACTGGTTTGCCGTTCACGAAGCAGGCGGGGCACCACGCCGCCACATCGGTGAGGTTGACGACGGTAGCAGGCACCGCATTGCCCTGGTCGAGCAGTGAGCCCACGCCGTACTCCTGCACGGGGTGATCGTCCGTCACCGGTGATGCACCCTGTGTCGCCCGTGCAAGGGTCTGTGCGGAGCCGACGAACGTACCAACAATCTCTCGGGCGGTTCCCAGATCCAGCCGGCGCAGATCGCTCGCGACCGCGGGAGCGGCCGCCAAGGCATTGGCCATCTGTGCGGGGTCGATATGGTTGTTCGGATCGTTGCTTCCGATCAGGAGTAGATCGGCTTCCGCGCCCGAGAGCAGGACAGCCTGAGGAAAGACGTCGACGAACGCACGAATCATCGCCAGCGTCGTCGCCGTCGGCACTTGATAGGCGGGCAGCCACTGGCTCATGCGGCCCCTGGACGTCAGTCGCGTCCGCGCCAGCTCGTAGAACTCTCTGGAATAGAGAGCCGCCACGCCCGCATAACCGATCGGTGGCGGCTCGAGTGTGATCAGGTTGTACGAGGCTGGAGGCTGCACGTGGAGGTGATGACGACCGTCGTTGACGTAGACGAACACGCGCGGATCGCTCAGCACGTCGTGATTGGCGTCGCTGAAGAGGCCGGCATCACCGAGAATGTCTCTCGAGAGGTCCGCGATCTCCACGCGGCGTACGGTTGGATGAAGGGAGGCAGCGTGGACTGTGTTCCCGACACCAAATCCGATCACCAGAACCGACTCCGGACGATCCATCGAGAGAAGCGGGATATGGGCCAACGCGCGCATGTAGCGCTGCGAGAGCCGCCTGGTCGAAGACATGGGGTGACCATTGGTCACCAGTGTTCTCCCGGTGCCGGGTGACTCCGTCACGCTGATCACCTCGTTGAGCCCTTCGTGCAGCCTGACGATCGTCTCGCCTTGACCGAGCGGCGGAAGCGCGCGCATCACGACGTAGTCGCCGGGCAGCAGCAGCCAGAGCGCGATTGATGCACCGGCCGCAGCAAGGGAACCCGCGCACGCACGTCGTGTCTTCGGGGAACTCGTTCCCGCCGCGACAAACAGTGGCACCACCGCGAATGCCGTGATAGTGGTGAGCACGCTCGCCGCCGCCTGAATCCCGAGCCACGGGAGCAGGATGAACCCGGCAGCCAGACTGCCGCCGACTGCGCCGAGTGTGTTCGCCAGATAGAGAACACCAGCACGCCGGCCGACGACGCGCTCGGCGCGCTGGGTGATCGCGTTGGCGAGAGGAAAACTGAATCCCATCAACACTGCCGGCAGGGCGACGGCGAGCAGCATGGGGCGTATGTTGAACCACACGTCGGAGAATTGCAGCCTGAGCGCGAATGGAACGCCCTGAACCTGCGCGGCGACGTAACGGGCTGCTCCTGGTGCGCGGTCGACGGTCGCGACATCAACCATCGCCAACCCGAGAAGAGTGAACGCTACGAAGAGCGCCTGGATTGCCATGAGCCAGTGCGCCGGTCTCGCGATGCGACGTTCGACAGACGCGCATATCAGCGAACCCGCACCGATTCCGATGAGGACGACCGTCAGAAGCAGGGAGAACACGGCGCGAAATCCTCCGAGGAGGATGGTCATGTGGCGGAACCAGACGATCTCCATGCCCATCGCGGCGAAGCCCATCATCGCGAGCGCAACAGCCGTGAGCGCAACCTCCCCTTCCGACGAAATCGATGCCGCAGGCGACGTGACACTGACAATCGAACGATCGGCGCTGGCTCGCTTCGACCTGGATGAACGCGCAGGCGGTGCCGCTCGCGCTATCCAGAGCGCTCCCAGCCCGGCGATCACGTTCAGCGAGACGGCAACCACCTGCGTGATCTGGAGTCCCACGCGCGGGACCAGCACGAAGTCGGTCAACAGGCATCCGACCGCGGCGCCGACGGCGTTGACACCATAGAGAACCGCGATTCTCCGCCTGTCGGCTCGGGGATCGCGCCGGACGAAGTGACGAATGAGAAGGGTCAGCGTCCCACCCATGAGCAACGTAATCGGCGTAAGGAGGATCACGGCAATTCCCGCCCGCGTAAGGTGGGCGGTCGTAGAAAGGACGTACCAGCCGTTCGCGTCGCGCGAATAGGAGGAGACGAGTGCCGAAGCGACGCTCAACTGTGGCAGGAGCAGCGGAGACGCCGAGCGCCAGCATGCCGATCAGCAGTTCGATGTAACCGTAGGCGCGAAGAAGGGAGCGCGGCTGCGCCGCGTATCGACGATCGGACCACGCGCCGAAGGCCCAGCTTCCGACGCCGAGCCCCAGCATGAACACGGCCACCACTAACGAGGCCGAGTAGATCGTGTTGCCGAATACGTTCCCGAACTCGCGGACCCAGATGACCTGGTAGATGAGTCCGCTTGCGCCTGACAGAAGGAAAAGAAAGTACACCGTCAGGACTCGACGTCGGCGCGCAGCTCCCTCATCGCCCAGTCTTGAAGCGTCGCCGGCCGTTCGTCTCGTGGGCCGCCAGCCTTTGCCGCGTGGTGGGGATGGCCAAGCCCCGCCATCATGTCGCGCTTGGAATTGACGGCAGCTTTGTACAGGCTGTACGCGCCCTGCGGATCCATGATGCGATCGTCAGAGCCGTAGCCGATGAGCATCGCCGCTCGAATGTTCCGCGCTCTCGTCTCCATCGTGTACTCGCGAAGCTTCCTCCGTGCCTCAACGAGATCGCGGGCGCCGATGATCCAACGGACCCGATCCTGGATTGGCGGGTAGTAGTCGAACAGATCCGATCCCAGGTTCGTACCAGCCGCTCGACATGACCACGATCTTGATCCGTTGATCTCCGCTCGCCGAGCAGGGCGCACCCCAACCGCCCATGCTGATGCCCTGCATGCCGATCCGTGTCGCATCGACATCGGGACGCGTCTCCAGGTAGTCGATCAGAGCTTTGACGATCCGCTCGGGGTCAGGAGGCAGATACAAGCCCTGCAGACGTAGTGCGCTGCCTTGCCCTGGCAGATCGACGGCGAGATAGGCCAGACCACGAGCGACGATATGAGCCAGCGCCGCCCATGATCGTGTTCTCGGCCATCGTATCGGCGCCCTGAAACGCGATCATCGTCGGAAGTCTCTTGCCGCCTGCGCCTCCGGGTTTGCGGAAATAGCCCTCGAGCGTCTTGCCGTCGAACGAAATCTTGACCCGTTCGAACGGCGGCCGGCTCAACTCCCAGGCCTTGTCGAACATCTGACGCATCTTCCGGTACGTAGGAAGTTGTTGCGGATGATGCTCCGAGAGATACAGAGTCGCATTCGACCAGAACTCCTGCGCTCGTCGATAGTGCTCGTGTGCGGTCACTTTCAGGCCCGCCACTGCGTACCCGTCCGCCAGGCGTTCGTTCTTCTCCGCGACGCGCGACCATTCGGCAAGCCACGACTCCATGTCGTAGGGCCTGAGCCGCTGCGCCACTTCCAATTCGTCCGGGTCACTGGTGTAGATCGACTGAACCATCCTGATCTCAGTCTGGCCCCCACCAGGCAAGCCCGGGCCGGGAAAGAGCACCTTCTCGTCCCGCCCGCCGATCACGCCGATCTTGCCGCTCGCCGGACCGAAATCCTGCGCCTCCGCGCTCACTCCAAACATCGTGGCAACGACAGGCGCCGCGGCCGAGGCGAGGCCAAGCGACATCACTCGTCTTCGAGTCAGAAACGACGTTGGCAACATGACTGCCGCCTCCTTCTATTTCACGCGATCCTGAGAGAGGTGGGCCCGAGCAGGCGCCTATCATGCTGGAGCGACCGGCGGAATTCAACCTGAGCGACGTCGCTTCTACGACGGTACCAACGCGCTGTAGAAGCGCGTGTAACCCAGCATCAGGACACCGCTAGGCGATGTGCGCTCCGGTCGTCTCGACGTAAACGGCTATAGAGCGACTGGCTCGCCGTCATGAAGAGACGGTTGCGCCTCGTCCCTCCGAAGCAGACGTTGCGCGCAGGTTTCGGGAAGACGAATCATCCCGATGCGATCGCCGTTCGGCGCGAAGATCTGCACGCCGGGACGCGCGCCCGCCCAGATATTGCCGTCTGCGTCGCAGCGGATGCCGTCGGCCGCAGACGGCGCGCCCGTCCCGGGGATATCGAGCTGCACGAACCGTTTGCCGTTGCGCAGCCGTTCACCGTCGACATCCCAGACCTTGATCTCGCGCGGCATGCCGGTATCGGCGACGTAGAGCTTCTTGTAGTCGGGCGAGAAGCACAGCCCGTTGGGCTGCCCGACTTCGTCGGTCACCTTCGCAATCTGCCCGCTCTTGCCGTCCACCCGGTAGACGGCTTCCTTGGACTCCTGCTCGCGCCTTGAAGCCCTCGTAGTTGCCGCGGATGCCGTAGAAGGGATCGGTGAACCAGATGCCGCCATCAGGATGCGACGACAACATCGTTGGGCGAGTTGAGCCGCTTGCCATCGAAGCGTTCCGCAATCGTCGTCACGGTTCCGTTCGGCTCGTATCTGCACCACGCGGCGGCCGCCGTGCTCGCACGACAACTGCCGCCCTTCGTAGTCGAACGTGTTCCCGTTGCTGTAGCCAGACGGATTCCGGAAGGTCGTGACGCGGCCGTCTTCCTCAATCCAGCGCATCTGCACGTTGTTCGGGATGTCGCTCCACACGAGATAGCGACCCACGCCGTTCCACGCCGGCCCTTCGGCCCACAGCGTGCCGATGTGATGCCGCTTGATCGACGTGTTGAAGACGATGTACTGGCGGAAGCGGGGATCGAGCGCGACGATGTCGGGATCGGGATAGGCGATCGGCTCCAGTCGAGACCAGTCGCGCGGCGTCGGCACGGGCGAGATCTGTTGCTGGCCGCCCTGCGCGTGTGCCACCGCACGCACCGCCGCAGATCCAATCGCCGCTGCCAGGAACGTTCTCCGATCCACCATGGTGGCTTCTCCTTTCGCGGTGAAATCTACACCAGATTTGAGACAGACTACGGTGTGGTCGCAAGAATCTTCGTGCTGGCGTGGGTCGCGCTGACATTGATCGCGCACGCAGCCCCGGCACAGGAGCGATCGGTTCGCCGGCGCGGTGAACGCCGCCGGCGATCTGCCTCGTCTGCACAGCCTGCTCGCGAGCTGGCGCGGCGAGGTCGTGCTCGAGCGCTACTTCAACGGCGCGCGCGCAACGCGTGCCGCCAACGTCAAGTCCGTCTCGAAGAGCATCATCTCGGCCCTCGTGGGCGTCGCCATCGATCGCGGCATGGTACCAGGTCCCGAAACACCGATCCGCACGTACTTCCCTGAGATCGCGAAGGACAAGGACGCGCGCAAGCAGCGCATCACGATTGAGGATCTCCTGACGATGCGCTCGGGGCTGGAGTCGACGAGCAACCGGAACTACGGGGCATGGGTGCAGAGCCGGAACTGGGTGCAGCACGCGCTGGCAAAGCCGCTCTTCGCGGAGCCCGGCACCGAGATGGAATACAGCACCGGCAACACGCATCTGCTGTCCGCGATCCTGACCAAGGCCACAGGCGCAAGCACCTGGCAGTTCGCACAGGACTCACTGGCGAAGCCGCTCGGGTTCACGCTGCCGCGCTGGCCGCAGGATCCGCAGGGCATCTACTTCGGCGGAAACGACATGCTGCTCACGCCGAGGCAGATGATCTCGTTCGGCGAGTTGTATCTGCGGCACGGACGCATTTCTGTGAAGGGGTCTGACCCCACCACACACGTCGTCCCCCAGAAGTGGATCGAGCGGTCGTTCGTTCCGCGCGGTGTCTCACCGATCAGCGGCCACCGGTACGGCTATGGCTGGTGGATGCGCGAGCTCGCAGGACATCAGGCGTATTTCGCGTGGGGATTCGGCGGTCAATACATCATCCTCGTGCCGGATCTCGATCTCGTCGTGGTCACAACCTCGGCGTCCACGGTGGCGGAAGATCGGCGCAGTCACCGGCGGACGCTCTTCGAGCTGGTCGAGGATCTCGTCATCGCTCCGGTGGCCACGGCATCGGCCGGGTAGTCTCGACGTGCAGCTACTGGTCAGCGTTCGAATCCCACAGAGGCTCGCCGCGCCGTGGATGGCGGCGCCGATGTGATTGACGCGAAAGATCCGTTGAACGGCGCGCTCGGCGCCGTTTCGCTCGCAACGCTTCGGCAGATCCATTCGGCCGTCGGCGGGTCGACGCGTCGTGACCGCAGCGCTCGGCGATGCCAGCGACGAGACGAGCTATCGAGCGGCTCGCTTTCGACTACGGACGCATCGGTGTTGGCTTCGTGAAGATCGGATTCGCGGGCATCACGACCTCGATCGTGTCGAGCGGCTCATCGCCGCTGCCGTCAGAGGAGCGCGCGCAACCGAAGCATCGTGCGGAGTCGTCGCCGTCGCCTACGCAGACACGGGCGGAGCAACATCCGTGGACCCTGCCGCGCTCATCGAGGCAGCAATTCGCGCGCAAGCGACGGGCGTCTTGCTCGATACCGCTGCCAAGGAAGGTCCGGGACTCCGACAGCTCATGACGCCGCATGCACTCGCGACCTGGGTCGCCTCTGCGCATCGCGTAGGGCTGACGTGGCCCTTGCCGGGAAGCTGACTCTCGAGGATCTCTCGTTCATCGCGACGCTGGCGCCGACATTGCCGGCGTACGCGGCGCGGCCTGCGAGCCGGCCGGACCAGCGCCATCGTCGAAGAGCGCGTGCGTTTGCTGTGCGCAGAACTGATTGCTACTGCAGCCCGATAGCCACGGCGATTCCGATCGCCGCCACGACGCGCGACGGTATCATGCGGCGGGCCCTCGACTTCCGATGATGTTCCTGCGAGCGCTGATCGCGTTCCTGGGTTGCCGGGCATCGTGGCGTTTCTGGCGCCTGCGTTGCTCGTTGGAATGATCGGGACGTCGGGCGCCCCACGGCGAAGGCGTCGCTGTCTTCGTTGCTGGGTTGTTGGTTTTGTTGTGGTGTGTTCGGGACTTCTACGTCGCGGGCAGGGGACGCTTGCCCCGTGGGATCCCCCGCGACATCTGGTCAGCGTCGGCCTGTATCGCTTCTCACGAAACCCGATGTACGTCGGCGTGCTGCTGATCCTGATCGGCTGGACGCTCGCCTTCAGGTCGAGAGCGCTGCTGATCTACACCGTCGTGGTCGCGATCCTGTTTCACGCGCGGGTCGTGTCGAATGAAGAGCCGTGGCTGGCGCGCACGTTTCCCGACGAGTGGCCACGATTTCAAATCGCAGTGCCGCGATGGCTTTCGCTAGTTCCGCGATCCGGTCGGCCGCGACGATCGCCGCGGTGACATGAGGCGGCAGAACACTGCTGAAGCACGGTCCACGATATCGGGCCCCGAAGCGCCTGACGGCTTGACGAGCACGAGTCGAGCCGCACCGACCTGACCCGCAACCCACGCCGAAATGCTGTCGCTCGTGACGTCCCACGAATGCGGAAGCGGATCGACGTCGCGCAACCACTGATACGGAGCCAGAACGGGAATGCGGCGTCGCTTCAGCGCCGATTCGATCTCGTCAGGTCCGCAGAACGACTTCGCCACTCGGCAGCCGGGACGCAATGAGGTGCGCGTACTGGTCCATCGCCAATATCGCCATCCAATGAGCAGCGTCGTCTGACAGGCCGATCTGTCGATCGAGGTCGCGGACGGTGTCGGCAAAGGACCCCCACCCGGGACGATGAGCAGCGCCGCCTCTCGGTTGGCGAGGGAGATCTCGGCAATGACGGCGTTGAACGTGTCGGCTCGTGCGAACATGCCGCCGCCCACCTTGATCACGCAATCGACGGCCAACGGCGACATCCGTTACCGGCGCTCGCGGCCGGTGAGCTTGAGGAACATCTGGTTTTCATGACAGATGAATTCGATCAACTCGATCCATCCGGCACAATCTGTTGCACGACTCTTACCGTGAACGGCTTCGTATAGGCCTTCGGATCGTCAACGGTGAACTCGATCTCGAGCCGGCCGTAGTTCACACGCCGGAATCGCTCCGTCACCTTCATCGCTTCGGTGTACGGGCTGCCACGATGATCGAGCCATCCAACGCCATGGAAGCTCGCGGGCTCGACGCCACGAATCTCGTTCGGATCGACGCCGCGGAAGTTGTTCGACTCAACGACCAGCGTATCCCCGTCCCATCGGCCAACCGAGTAGCCGTGCCAGAACGGCTGCGTCTGGCCGAGTGGCGGCAGCGTCCGGCCGTCCATGTAGATCGTGCGCAGTCCGTAGTTCGATTCGTAGATGATGAGAATCTGCGTCGGCGTGTGGACGATCTTCAGCGGCTGCGGGTCGACGTGGTACTGAAGAAGACCTTGCGGGAGACACAGGCCGTCAGGATCGTTCAAACCGCCTTCCGCGGCGCGCATCTTCTGCAGGTCGGCGGCCCAGGGCTGGAACGGCAGCCCTCCTGGGATTCCAGTGCCGGCACCACCTGCGCCGATCATCCAAATCCCGGACAAATCCGGCTTCCCATCGGCGGTCCGTGGGGCTGGTCGCCGTGAGATTGGGTTTGCCATCAGCGCCTTTCGGCACGCCGACCGGATGGAGCGGCCACTGCGCGTCGAGCGGCACCGCAAGCGCCGTCAGAAGGATCGCAGACGTCGCCGCCACGAAAGACAGCCTCGTCATTGCCACACTCTTGCGCCCGGCGTGCTCACCAGATAGTCGGGATTCGCGCCCTTCTTCGGCCGGAACTTCTGCACGCGCCCGCTGTCCACTTCGGCGACGTAGAGGTTGCCTTCCTGATCGACGCTCATCCCGTGCACGCCCCACAGCGCGCCGGGGAACATGCCGAGCGTGCCCCACGCGTAAAGCAGATGACCTTCCTGATCGTACTTGAGCAGCTTGTGGGTGCTGCGATCGAAGGTCCAGATGTTCCTGTCGGCACCGATGTAGAGCAGATGGAGACTCGATGGATCCGCGTCGATGCGCCCAGGCGTGGAGGAACTTGCCGTTCTCGTCGAATACCTGCACGCGATGGTTGTTGCGATCGTTGACGAAGACGCGGCGGCTCGTCGGATCCACTGCCACGCCGTGCACGTTGTTCATGTATCCGGGACGCGACTCGTTGGGAGGATTACCCTTGATGCCCCAGTCCATCAGGAACTTTCCATCCTTGTCGAACTTCGCGACACGAGTGCCGGTGTAACCGTCGGACACGAAGAACGTCCCATCCGGCAACCAGTCCATGAACGTCGGCCGATTGAAGTGGGTCGCATCAGCACCTTCCTTCTCCGGCGTGCCGATCGTCTGCACCAGCTTCTTGCCGTCGTTGGTGAACTTGTAGATCACCTGCATGTTGTCGTCGACAACCCACACGTGCTTCTCGGGATGGTACGGGCTGATGTACACGGAATGCGGGCGCCGCAGGATCTTGTCCCACTGCGTCCACGTCTCGATGATGTTGCCGTTGGCGTCGGCGACGACGATGCAGTGCTCCCACTTGGCGTCGACGCCAAGCTGTCGATACGGCGGGCCCTTGATCCCGAGCACGTCGTCTCTGCCTTCCCACGCCGTCAGCCACTTGCGTGTGTCCTGATCGGTTCCGCCGGTGCCAGGGAGCGACGCCTGCGTCGCGTCTCTCCACATCCCCGCCACCGGAAAGCTGATGCTGGGGCCCACCTGTGGCAACAACGTCGCCCGTGGGGCGTCCATCTTCGGGAGCTCACCGCGGAACAGCATGAAGATGCGATTCGGACTCTCGGCAAACACGCCTTGTCCCGCACCGTAGGTCCACTTCTCATTTCCGGGCAGCGTGCCGATGTCCTTCGGCCAGCCTTTGACGACCTCATACGGGCCGGTGAGATCCTGGTTCCGATGGCACCCGGCACGGCGGCAAAGCCGCCAGTCGAGGGCGCAGCCTGAGCCGGGGCGGTCTGAGGCGTAGCGGTCATCCAGTTCCCCACGCCGATTCCAACGATGAACGTGACGAGAATTGCGGCAGCTGTTCTCATCGTCCTTCCATCTCCCTCGGTGGAAGCGGATAATACGCCCAGAAAACGAAAGGGTGAAGGGCAACATGACGAACAGGTCGGTCATCCTCATCGGGTTTTCGTCGTTGGCATCCTCGCAGCGGCAGCCCCGGCTCAGCGCACACCACGGAGCCACCAACGTCTACGACTTCTCCAAGCCAGTCGTGATGAAGGGCACCATCACGAAGTTCGAGTGGCTCAACCCGCACAACCAGATCTACTTCGACGTGACCGACGAGAAGGGCGTCGTCTACGCCTGGATCGCCGCCACCGAACCGCCACAGGTCATGCTGGAACGCGGCTGGACGAGACGCTCGCTGAAAGAGGGTGACGAGGTCACTGTCTACATCTTCGCGGCGAAGAACGGCGCCAAGGTCGGCAACCTGCAGAAGATCGTGCTGGCCGACGGCAAGGAGCTCACAGCGGCCGGACCCGCGCCAGCGCCCGGCTGCTCCGTCGAAATAGACGACAGTTGTGAGGAGTTCTCCCATGCGAAATCGGATGACGTTCCTGGCGATCTGTCACTCGGCATCGTCACGTTCACGCTGGTCGCGAGTGCGCAGGCTCCGGCGGGCAGCGCGGCGCCACAGAGTCAGCCCGCAAGCTCAAAGCCCGCGGACCTCGCGGGTGACTGGGCGCCCGACGGACGCGTGGTGGCATCGGTCAGAGCCTGAGCATCTCCGACATCCGCGGCCCAGAGGCGGCAACGAAGACGACATCCCGTACCAGCCATGGGCGCGTGAGAAGACGCTGTCGGAGAGAACGTCGACGGGGCCCGACCCGCAGTTTGGCAACACCACGGATCCACAGGTGCTGTACTGCGAGCCGCCAGGCGTGCCGCACATTTATCTGTGGCCGATCAAGACCAAGTTCATTCAAACGCCAGAGGCCGTCTACATCCTGCACGAGCTCGGTCCGTTCTATCGCGTCGTCCGATTGAACAGTAAGCATCCGGACGATCCGGATCCGCAGTGGTGGGGCGACTCAATCGGCTGGTATGAGAACGGCGACACGCTGGTTGTGGACACGATCGGCTTCACGGACAAGACGTGGCTCGATCAGATGGGCCACCCGCACACCGAGAAGCTGCATCTGACCGAACGCTACAAGCGCGTGAATGCGACGACGCTGGAGCTCGACATGGTGATCGACGATCCGGGCGCGTACACCAGGCCGTGGAATGCGCACCGGAACTTTACGTTGTCCAACTACGGGGTTCCTGCGCTACCAGCAGATCTGCTCGGTGCGCGAGAACAAGCGATTCGAGGACAACCTCGCAAAGCCGGCGCTGGACGGAAAATAACTCGATAGCGGTCCGATGCGAGGGTCGGGGTGCGGGAGTCCGAGGCGAAGCAGTCCGAAGGTGCGAGGTCCACAAAGGACCAGTCCGAAGGGAAGTCGTGGCTCGTACTTCCGCCTATAGACCACGAAGTACTTTCCGGGAAACAACTGGATGTCCGCGTCCGGGACCAGTCCCGCGTCCGCCATCCATCCCGCCGTCTGCTCTCGCTGACAATCAACGCGGCTCCGCTTTGTGCGGGCTGTCACCAGGATTGAACTCGATCACCACGATACGAGCGCCCGGCTTGAGATAGCCGGCGACACTCTTGAGATACGCCGCGCGATTCTCGACGTGATGCAGCACGTCGTGGAAGAACGCGACGTCAACGTCGCGCGCCGGCAGCGACGGTCGGTGAACTTGCCCGAGCACCGGGACGATGTTCGTCACGTTCTCGGTCTTCGCCTTGCCTCGGATCTGCGTGAGGAATCCTTCGTCCAGCTCCACGGTGTACACGCGTCCGGACGGCACCGCCTTCGCGAGTGGAAGCGAGAACAACCCGGTTCCCGCGCCCAGGTCGGCCACAACGTCGGTCGGCTTCAGATTCAGCTTCGCGATCACCTCGGCGGTTCTGAGGCTCGCGATGCGCTCGGGGCTCTCGAGCGTCTTCGTCCATTCCGCTGCTGGCCGCGACGCCAGTTGCGCAGTTGCCTTGTCGGGGAGAACACACGCAAGGATGTTGCTGTCGCAACGACACAGACTCGATGCATCACACTGTTACCTTGCTCAGGGGTGGCGGAAGGTCCAGATCTTAACTCTGACGCCGGCCATCGCTAGAGGAGCGTTCGCGGTAAATCATCGAACGCACGCCGAGCGACCTCGTCACGCGTCACACGTCGCGGTGCCGGGAGGATCGTGGGGACATCAGCATCGTTGAGTGCAGATGGGATTCAGGGTCGCCATGTGCGACGGTCTATCGCGGCCGCGAAGCGCAGTAGTTCGCGTACGCAGCCACCGTGGCGAGCCGAGCCGCGCTCCAGTTCTGATCACACCGCGGGCAGCGCCAGTCACCGCCCGCCGCCAGCGCCTCGACGATCGCCGGAGGCGCGACGACATGGCACAACGGGCAACTCACCGCCGCCAGCGCGCCAGACGCCAGCGTCATCGTCGATCCTCGGTGGCGCGGATCACTTCGGCGATCGTCGGCGCAGGGCCATCGTTCCAGAGGCTGAGGAACACGATCGGCGGAATCACGGATACCACGCCAAGGATCATCCAGCTGGCGCCCGACGTTGCGCCGAGCGCGACGAAAATGGCGAGGGCGCACGACGACCAAAGCGCGCTTAACGACCATTGAATCGGTGGGTACGAGGGAACAGACATATGAGCTGACTCCTAGGACAGGCCCACTTCGGTGAGCGCCCGACAGGCTGTCTATCGACTGTGGTGCTTTAGTGAGGGCTGCCCGCGAGGCTCGCGTGCGGAAGAACCAGTATCAGGAAAGCGGCGTGCAACGAGCATGCGCCTGGCCCACACACAAAGCAAGGACAATCGCCGCGGGATCCGGGGTTGCTACACTTCCTCTCTCGAGCATTCCCTACCCTGGCGATCGAGGGCATCCATGCCGAGGTAAGCCTTGGTCTACGACGAGGCCACCCAGGTGTTGGCGTTGAGCAGTAAGGCAACCGCAACTGCCGGTGCACATCGAGCACCCGCCTCCTCCCAGTTGATTCGAGAGCGACACGACCTCGAGACGAGCGCGTGGAGCGGCGGCGACGCCGAGAGACGCGCCCAGCCCTGTCACGACCGCGACCTGGATCGAGGGATGGGGCTCGAGCACGCGCTGCATCGCCGACCGAATGCTTCGGGTCTGCGCCCGCGCGAGCGCCTCAGCCACGCGAGTGATCGCCGTGTCGTCCAGCATCTCGCGATCGGCGCAGACGACGCGCGCGAGGCGCTCGCCGACGAAGTCGCGCAGTGGCGGGGCGCCCATCAGGAGTCGGACACGAGTAGTCGGAGGGACGAAGATCGGCCTCGCCACACGTGAACATCGCCTGCGAGCGCCGAAGCCTTCTGCCGACACTCCCGCGAGTCCATTGCCAAGCGGAAAGTAACTGGCGATCGCTTCCGCCGGCATGCGCACTGCACCCGTGTAGAGCAATTCAGCAGGCATCCAGCCGCTCTCGATCCGTGTGACCGACGGCGACGACTTCTCCACCGACGATTGGGACAAGGTCGGTTTGTCGTCGTCCCGATGTCCACGAGCAGCGCATCGGGATGGTGCACGGCCACGGCACGTGCGGTCGCCGCCCAGTTGGCCGCCGCGACTGACAGCGGGCGTTCGCGAGCATCGGCCGGGGTGAGAAAACGCCCATCCACGGTGAACACATACACGCTGGCACCGGGAAACGCGGCCTCGATGGAGTCCAGCACGAATCGCACACCTTCCCGTTTCGTCCGAAAGGTTGTGCAATTCTGCCGTCATCGTTACGGCGTGCGGCACGGCATCTGCGATGCCGGCCTCAGTCAGCATCTCTCGCAGGAGCGGCACGAGCGCATTCGAATCGCGCTGGATCTCGAAGGCGGCCGACGACGGCGGTCACGGCTCCGCCGTCCACACGGGCCATCTTCGTGTTCACTCGCCGATATCCCAGCCAACCGCCGGCACGCCATCAATCTACTCGTTTCTAAACGGCCACTATAGTGGCCATAACTATAGTTTGACGTCAGCCAACCTTCCGCCGGGGAACGCCGTCCAATCGACCCGTGAAGGAAATCGACCCGACTCCGGCCTTGCCCGACCTGGTGTTCCACGTCCTCCTCCGGTGCTCGGCCAGGGGCCGTCGCACGGATACGCGATCGGACAGGACGTCGAGGAGCAATCGGCGGGACGCCTCGATCCACCGACCACTGCGCTCTACCCAGGTACCGCGCCGTCTCACGGACGAAGGACTCGCTGTCCCGGTTGACGGACCCGGCGACGTGGATCCGCGGCGCAAGGACCTCCCGTTGACAAGAGCGGGACGACGAGCCGCGGCGCAGGGAGCCGAGGCCTAGCAGCGCTCTGTGCGAGCGGCACGGCAGCGCAAGCTGTATCCCCAGCGAGCTTAGACATGCGGATGTACCCTGGCCGCTGCGCCTGTCTCCCGAGGCATTGCGGCGGGAGTACGGCGCGGCCATGGAAGACATGTTCGCGCGTCGCCTTGCCGAGGCGCGACGACCCGGCGCCGGGCGGTTGCACACGAATGGGCGCGAGAGCTCGCCGGCCTGCTCGCTCTCGCCGTCTCCGAACCATTTGGCGGAGTGGCAGGAACGCGTCATCGACAACAACAGGGGCTTTCACGACCGAGGGCAGGAATCATGGATATGCAACACAGGAGATCTGGCAGGCGGCCCGGCGGCTCGTGCGAACGCCGCTGTTCACACTGACGGCAGCGCTCACGCTGGCCCTTGCGATTGCTGCGAACGCATCGATCTTCACCGTGGTGAACCGAGTCGTGGTAACCCGCTGCCCTATCCGCAGTCCGATCGGCTGATCGCTCTCGACTATGGAATACCGGCACGGAACCCGCTTCCGGTTTGAACTCGATGGCCTGGAAGCTCTATTTCCACCTTGCCGACCACGCAGGCACGCTTGAGCACGTGGCCGTCTACAACTCGGGTGGCGGCACGCTCACCGGAGGCGGATCCCCAGCGGCTCCAAATCACACTCGCGACACCCTCGCTTGTCTCGGTCCTCGGCGTCCAGCCAGCACTCGGCCGGTGGTTCATCGAACCGGAAGGCGTGACTGGCGCTGCGCCCGTCGCGGTCTTGTCCCATGGTCTGTGGGTGCAGATTCGGCGGCGATCGCAGCATTGTCGGCCGCTCGATCATTTTCGACGGTGTGCCAACAGAAGTGGTCGGCGTCATGCCTGCCACGTTCAGTTTCCCGGACGCGCGCACGGACATGTGGCGGCCGGCGCAGTCCCACACGAGCCAATGCGTCGTTTCTCTTCACGCTCGCCGGCGTGGCACGACTGCAAACCGGCGCGACCACGGAGAGTGCACGCACGGAAATCACATCGCTCATCGAGGACCTGTCGCGCATCGTACCCAACCAGCGCGGGCTGATCTCACAGCCATCCCGCTGCAGGAATCGCTGGTCGGACGAATTGCGAGAGCACTCTGGACGCTGATGGCGGCGGTCGTCCTCGTCTTGCTGGTCGCGTGCGCAAACGTCGCCAACCTGTTCCTGGTTCGCTCAGAAACGAGGCAACGTGAAGTCGCCATTCGTCGCGCACTCGGCGCTGGCCGTCGCTCGGTCGCGCGCTACTTCTTCGCCGAAAGCGCTCGCTGTCTCTGATCGGCGGCCGCTCGGATTTTTGCTCGCCTGGGGGGGCATCCAACTGCTCGTGGCCTTCGGGGCCGGGAGCTTGCCCCGCCTCGACGAAGTCCGTCTCGACATCGTCACGGTGGCCTTCACAATCGGGCTCACCATAGTCGCGACAGCGGTGTTCGGCGTGATCCCGGTCCTCCGTCTTGCGCCGGTCGCCCCAACGCTGCACGAGAACGGTCGCAGCCAGTCGCCGACACGAGGCAGCCACCGCGCGCGACAGTTCCTGATGGCGGACAGGTGGCGCTGGCGCTCGTCCTGCTCGTCGCGTCCGGGCTCATGGTCCGCAGCTTCCAGAAACTGCGCGCGGTCGACCCCGGGTTCAACCCGGCATCGACGCTCACCTTCAGCATCGGGCTTCCTCAGAGACGAATACCAGACGCGACAAGCGGCCGCCGATGCTCACTACGAACATCCTCGACCGGCTGTTTGCATTCCCGGGTGTCTCGACACGCATCGGCGTACGACGTGCCCGCCGCTCGCGGCCGCGTGCTACGGAAACGGCCTGCGTGTTGATGGTGAAGTACCCGGACCGAATCGGCCACCGGTCGTTCGTCTTTTTCCGCGGCGTGGGTGGCGGCTATATCGAAGCGATGGGCATGCGACTGCTTCGCGGACGCAATTCGTCGCGAGGACGTCGACCGACGTGAGCCGGTCATCGTCATCAACAAAGCGCTCGCCGACATGTACTTCCCGGGCAGGATTCATCGACCAGCGGGTCAAATCGGGCACGCTGCCCCTCAGTTGCCGGAAGCACCGTGGTTGAGGATCGTGGGCGTCGTCGCCAACACACCTACATTCGCGCTCGGCGAACGAACACCGTGGCCGCAGATGTTCATGCCGATGTCGATCGCCGGGGGACCCGACATTCCGAAGGAAGCGCTGATCGGCCGGATATCACAACGATGACCTATGTCGTGCGGTCTGTGACGTCACCGTCGGATGTCGTCGCCGCCGTACGCAACGCGATCGATGGCGTCGATCCCGACCTGGCGCTCGCGCAGGTGCGCACGCTCCAGGAGATCGTGGACCGAGCGTCGGATCAGATGACGTTTACGATGGTGCTGCTGGTCATTGCGGCCGCCGTGGCGCTCCTGCTCGGAATCATCGGCATCTACGGCGTCGTCTGTACATCGTCGCGCAGCGAACAGTGAGATCGGGGTTCGTCTGGCGATGGGCGCCGAGCCTCGCGCCGTCGCCGGAATGATCCTGCGACAGGGCGGCATGGTCACGCTCGTTGGCGTTGCGGTTGGCCTGACGGCTGCGATTACGGGAAGCCGCCTGATTCAGTCGCTGCTCTACGGCGTGGGGCCACGCGATCCTGTCATCTTCGTGGTGACGACGCTGCCCTGCTCGGCATCGCGCTGCTGGCGTGCTGGCTGCCCGCTCGCCGGGCGGCCAGGCTCAGCCCGCTCGAGGCGTTGCGGACGGACTGAGCGTCCTCGCTCACACGCTCGCGGTGCTCTCGCGCATCCGGGCGTCGAGGTCGCGGCCAACGCGGAGCACAATCCCGGGTATCGCCTCGACGTCTTCGTGCGAGGTGTGGAAGTTTACGATGCACGCGCGCAGCACGTATCGGCCGCCGACGACGGCATTGGAAACGAATGCCTCACCTCCACGCTGCACGCATCGAGCACAGCCTCGTTCAATGTGTTGAGATAGTCGTCGACGCGCTTCTCGCCAATCTGGGGACGCAGATCACTCGGCACGAACCTGAACGTGGCGATGCTCAATCCCTGGCTCACAAGCTGTAGTTCGGGCTCGCGTTCCACCGCAGCGGCCATCGCGCGTGACAGCGCCATGTCGTCCGCGATCATTCGACGATAGCCGTCCGCGCCCACGTGCTTGAGCGCGAGCCACACCTTCAGCGCCCGGAATCCGCGCGAGTTCTGCGGTCCGTAGTCCACGTAGTTAATGCCCTGCTCGTCGAAGTGGTAGTACGCCGGGTGATACGAAAACGCTGCTCGGAGCGCGGCGGCGTCGCGAACCAGCGCGCACCCGGCTTCGAGCGGCGCATAGAGCCACTTGTGCGGGTCTACTGCGACAGAATCCGCCAGACTCAGCGCGCGCAGATCGTCGGACACGTCTGGCACTGCCGCCGCGACGCCACCGTACGCGCCGTCGACATGGAACCAGATCGATCGCTCTTTGCAGACGCGAGCGATCTCGGCCAGCGGATCGACCGCGCCCGTGACTGACCGAGCCTGCGGTCCCGATCACGACGAACGGCACGTGTCCCGCTGCACGTCCGCATCGATGCGCCTTTCGAGTTGCGTCACATCCATCCGCAGGCGATCGTCTGTGGGAACCCATCGGATCGACGATGTGCCGAGGCCGGCGAGATCGGTGGCCTTCTGAATCCACGTGTGCGTCTCTGCGGATGCGTAGACCAGCAATTGCCGGCCCGACGCCGCAAGGCCATCGCGCCTGACGTCCCATCCGGCGCGCGTTGCGCGCGCAGCGAGGAAGCAGACGAAGTTCGCCATGTTGCCGCCGCTCACGAACAGCCCGCCGCAGTCCGTGGGATAGCCGACGAGCTCGGCGATCCATCTCACGGATTGCGCTTCGATCTCGCTTGCTGCAGGCGCGAGCGCCCACCCGCCGACGTTGGGATTCAGTGCGGACGCCAGGAAGTCACCGAGGATGCCGATGGGCGCAGGCGACGACGTGATGTATCCCCAGAACCTCGGATGCGCGTTGAAGAGCGACTGCTCGAACAACTGCTTCGTCGTCGAGGCCAGGAGCGCCGCGGCGTCGGTGCCTGCCGTCGGGAGGGCGCCGTTCAACCCGAGCGCTTCTCGCACGGCAGTGGGCGTGCGATCTTTCTGTCACGGGCCCGCGCGGGATCGCGTCGAGGGAAGAGGCGATCTGATCGACGAGCGCGTGGCCGAGGGCGCGGAAGCGTTCGGCATCCATTGCGAGCGGCGCCTGCCGGCTGCGACTCTGTGGTGCGGAAGAGTGCATGACGGAAGTATGCAGTAGGCAGTAGCCGGCAGGCAGGAAGCGCCCAATTTGCCTGCTGACTACCGCATACCGCCTACTATTTGGGTCGAGCCACAAAAAAGCGTCAAATTTCTCGCAGCGCGTGCTTGACCGGACTCGTGCAAACGGGTCAGATTCCTTGCTCTGGAATGGCGATGCGGAATTCACGTTCGGTCCCTTCACCTTCGACGGCACCACCGCCCGCTTGTCGCGCGACAACGCTGAGGTGCGACTGCGGCCCCAGGCGCTGCAGGTGTTGCGCGTCCTGCTGCAGCATGGCGGGCGCCCGATCGGGTACGACCAGATGATCGCGGAGGGGTGGCACGGCACGTTTGTCTCACGACATACCGTTGACGTCACCGTCGGCGAGGTCAAGAAAGTGCTCGGCGAATACGGTCGCTGGATCGTCCACCGACCCAAGGTCGGCTACAGCCTCGTCATCCCCACTTCCGACGAGCTCGTGCGCAAAGGCTGGCACTTCGCGAGCCGCCGGACGAAGGAAGGCGCCGAGCGCGCCATCGAATGCTTTCAGCAGGCCGCCACTCAGTGTCCCGGCGACTTCCGCGCATTCGAGGGTCTGTCCACCTGCTATCTGATGCAGGCCACGTTCGGCATCTGTCGCGCCGATCGAGGTGTATCCGCGATTCCTCGAGGCGCACACCCGTGCTGTCGAGCAGGGGACGCTCACACCGGAGCTGCGTTGCAACCGCGCGCACGGCCTCCACATGTTCGAGCATCGCCCGCACGAGGCTGAAGGCGAGTTCCTCCGCGCGCTCGCGGACAAGCCCGCATTTGCAACGGTGCACGTCCGCATGGCGCTGATGTGCGCGACGCTCGGCCAACTCGATCGCGCGCTCGAACTGGTGACGGAGGGTTACAAGGCCGATCCGTTGCTGCCGACGCTGCCGCCGGTAGAGGTCAACGTACGCGTGTGGCGGCGCGAGTACGACAAAGCCGTGGAGATCGGGCGCAAAGCGGTCGAACTGCATCCGTACCTGCAGATCAGCCGGGCCAACTACGCGCAGGCGTTGGAATTTTCCGGGCGTCTCGAGGAGGCGCTCGAGCAATACCAGCTCGGATCGATCATGTCCGGCGACCTGCCGTGGATGCGCGCGCTCGAGGCACCTGCCTCGCCAAGCTCGGTCGTACCGCCGAGGCTCACGCCATTCTCGACGAGCTCGAGCATCGTCGTGATGCCGACTATGCGGACGCGCTGTACGTGGCCGTCCTGCCGCGATGCGCTCGGTGAGCGGGCGGAGGCATTCAAGGAAATCGAGCGGGCCTTCGACGAAAACTCGGCATTCCTCTACTCCATCGACGTCGATCCCAAGATGGATACGTTCCGAGACGATCGCCGATTCGCGCGGCTGCAGGACTCGATCAGGATTAAAGGATGCAGAGCCAGTACTCGCGAGCACCGTACTCCTCGCAGCCGTGCGTTTTGCTGTTGGCTCGGTGCCGCGCTGGCGCTGCACGATGGTCGATGTGTCCGTGACTCTCGACAAGAGCGCCATCGCGGCAGTGCAGTCTGCCGCGGGCTCGGCGCTGCGTTGGCGTTGCCTCTGTCGAAGGCCCCGGCCCCTTCGCAGGCATCTTGCCGCCTCACGGTTCGCCGATCCTTCGATGCCGCCCGTGCGAAGTTCTGACGGACGCATTTTCGGTCCGCAGTGCTGGATCCCGAGGCTGCGGCGAGGCTCCACGGCGCTATCTTCGTGCCCGCCTGTTTCGCGAGCGTGCCGCCCCTATGCGTATGGCAACTGCCTATCTTGCATTCGGCGGGTCGGCCACCGTTATGCCGCTCGTCGATCACTTCTGTGCGCTCGTTCACGACTATCGCGGCCGCGAGATGCGTCCTGTGCTCGAGGCGCGAGGCATCCAATCCGCAGGCGTCGGCATGATTAGCGATCCCGATGGCTTGCGGCTTCAGCTCCTCGGTGTACCCGGCGGACTGGCGGGCACCATCGTGCCGGGCGGACGCATGTCGCTCGACCCGCCCGGTCGTCCACGCCGGTGGCCTCGACCACGTGATGCTGCGCGTCTCCGATCTCGAGAAGTCCGTCGCCTTCTACCGCAACGTTCTTCGGCAACGAGCGCCCGCGCGCGAAGGAGAAACCGGAGCGTGTCTGGTTTCAGATTGGCAACACGAGGCTGGGGCTGGAATCGGCGGCGGCCGGCAGCAAGCCGGCCGTCGATCACTTCTGCATCACCGTCGCCGGCTTCGATCGCCGTGCGGTCGAGACCGCATTCAAACAACTCGGCGTCGAGTTGTCTCCATCCGACGATGAGAAGCTTCTCCGCTTCCGCGATCCCATGGCATCGTCGTCGAACTCAAGTCTGTCATGAAGGAGTGAGGCATGACACGAACAGCGTTGCTGGCGTCGCTCGCGGCGTTCGTACTCGTTCAAGGCGTGTCGGTCGTCGGCCAGGGGAACAAGACACCGATGACGCCGTGGGGGGAGCCCGATTTGCAGGGCACCTGGACGGCGGAAGCGGAGCTCAGCGTGCCATTCGAGCGGCCGCGCGAATACGGAACGCGTCAGGTGCTCAGCGACGCGGAGTTCAAGCAGCGAGAGACGCAATCGGAGCGACAGCTCCAGAGCGACAACTCCGACTTCGATCTCGAGACCGCCGATCGATCGACGGCCGGACAAGTCGGTTCGGCCACGTCGCCGCCGCCACATTGGCTCGAACGCAGGAAAGATCTCGCGTCGAACCTCGCTCGTGATCGATCCACCAGACGGCCGCGTGCCACCGCTCACGCGTGAGGCGCAGGCGCGTCAAACGCGCGGCGCCACTTTCAGGGGACAACGGCGCCGATCGGCCGCAGGACTTGAGCCTGTGGGTGCGCTGCATCGGGCGCGGGATGCCGAGCGCGATCTTTCCAACCGTCTACAACGCGAACGTCCAGATCGTGCAGGCGCCCGGCGTCGTCGCACTGACCTACGAGATGATTCACGACACGCGCATCATCCGCACCGACGGCATCGCCGCATGTCGGCTCGGGTGTCAGAGGCTACTTCGGCGACTCGCGCGGACACTGGGAAGGCGACACGCTGGTTGTTGACGTCACGAACGTGAGCGACAAGAACAACTATCGCGGCTCGCGCGACACGCTGCGCCTGGTGGAGCGCTTCAAGCGAGTCGGCAACGGACTGCGCTACGAGGTCACGGCCGAGGACGCCCAGACCTGGACCGCGCCGTGGACCGCGGCGCTCGAGCTCGAGCCACAGCCCGACGGCATGTTCGAGTACGCCTGCCACGAGGGGAACAACTCGATGCGAAATATCCTGAGCGGCGCGCGAGCGGCGGACCGATGAACCCGAACCTACAGTGCACAGTCCACAGGCTCAGAGTCGGCGAAGAAATCCTAACTGGATTTACTTTCGTACCTGATGCCGGTTTTGACTGAGGACCGGGACTTCCTCAAAAACCGCTTGCGCGGCTCTATCCCGCCGCGCCTAAGGTACCGCCGTTGGGGGCTGCCATGGACAAGCGTTGGACTGCGTGCCTTGTCGCCTCGGCCGCGTGTCTCGTGGCATCGGTGGCGCTGCGCGCCGGCGAGCCGCAACAGCCGACCGCCAGTTCTCCCCTCGTCGCACCATCTCCTCATCGCGCCACACTCGATCGCTACTGCGTGACCTGTCACAACGCGCGGGTCAAGGCAGGCGGCCTCGCGCTCGACACGCTCGACGTCGCGTCTGAGACCGGCGACGTGGGAGAAGGTGGTTCGCAAGCTGCGCGGCCGCATGATGCCGCCTGCCGGACTGCCGCGTCCAGACGAGGCGACCTACGACGCGTTCGCGCGCGATCTCGAATCGGCGCTCGACGCCGCTGCGGCACGACATCCGAATCCCGGTCGGACCGATACATTCCGCCGCCTCAGCCGCATCGAGTATCAGAACGCCATCCGCGACATCCTCGATCTCGACGTCGACGTCTCGGCGCTCCTCCCCAAGGACGATGCGAGCCATGGGTTCGACAACGTGGCGAATGGCGAACTGTCGCCGACGCTGCTCGAACGCTACCTGGCAGCCGCACAAAAGGTCGAGCCGCCCCGCCGTCGGGGGGCCGCTGCCGTCGCCGGCCAGCCACGTGGTCATTCTGCCGTCGGACCTCACGCAGGAGGATCACCTCGACGGTCTTCCGCTCGGCACGCGAGGCGGCACGGTCGTCCCGTACAACTTCCCGCTCGACGGCACCTACGAGATCCAGATGCGGCTGTCGCGCGACCGCAACGAGAACGTCGAGGGACTCACCGAGCCGCAGCAGGTGGAGCTCACGCTCGACGGCCAGCGCGTGCAGATGTTCGGTGTCAAACCGAATCGCAACCAGTCGGGGACCTACTACGCGGACGAAGCCGTCGACAAGGACCTGAAGAACGCGGATTCACGTGAGCGCCGGTCCGCACGAGGTCGGCGTCCTGTTCCCACGAAAAACGTTCGCGCTGCGAGGAAACGGAACGTCAGCCGAGCCTCGCGCACTTCAACATGGACCGGCATCCGCGCGTGCAGATCGCGCTCTACTCGGTGTCGATTGCCGGGCCCTTCGACGCAGGCAGCGGTCACCGACACGCCCAGCCGTCGTCGTCTCTTCGTGTGCAACCCGGCGAGCGCCGCGACCGAGGATGCCGTGCGCCAGGACAGATTGTGTCGGCGGTGGCGCGACGCGCGTTCAGACGAGCCGGTCACCGCCGCCGACATCGAGGCGCCCCTGCGGTTCTACAAGGAGGCGCGCGCCGAGGGCGGCTTCGACGCCGGCATCGAGATGGCGCTCCGCGCCGGTACTCGCCAGCACCGAGTTCCTGTTCCGCATCGAGCGGGATCCCAAGGGCGTTGCGCCGCAGACGCCCTACCGCGTGAGCGATGTCGAACTGGCGTCCCGCCTGTCGTTCTTCCTCTGGAGCAGCGTGCCAGACGATGAACTGCTGGACCTGGCGATCGCAGGCAGGCTCAATCGCCCGGCGACGCTGGAGCAGCAGGTGAGGCGCATGCTCGCCAGCCCGAAGGCCGAGGCGCTCGTCACGAACTTCGCCGGCCAGTGGCTGTATCTGCGGAATCTGGCGGCCGCGAGTCCGGACGCGCGGACGTTCCCCGACTTCGATGACAACCTGCGTCAGGCCTTCAGGCGCGAGACGGAGCTGTTCTTCGAGAGCATCGTGCGCGAGGATCGCAGCGCGCTCGATCTGCTGCGCGCGAACTACACGTTCGTCAACGAGCGGCTGGCCAAGCACTACGGCATTCCCAACGTGTACGGCAGCCGCTTCAGGCGCGTGCGCTCGGCGACGACAGCGTGCGCGGCGGGCTCCTCGGCCAGGGCAGCGTACTGACCGTGACGTCGTACGCCAACCGCACCTCGCCGGTGCTTCGCGGCAAATGGATCCTGGAGAACATCGTCGGCACACCGCCGCCGCCGCCGCCGCCGAACGTGCCGCCGCTGAAGGACACGGACGTCGAGGGACGGGTCCTCTCGATGCGCGAACGCATGGCCCAGCATCGCGCGAATCCCGGCGTGCGCCGGCTGCCATCAGTTGATGGATCCGGCCGGCCTCTCGATGGAGAACTTCGACGCGATCGGCCGCTGGCGGATCCGCACCGAATCGGGAAGCGGCTGTCGACGCCTCGGGCGGCCTGCCCGACGGCTCGACGTTCACCGGCATGAGCGGCCTGCGCACGGCGCTGCTCCGCAAGCCAGAGATGTTCGTCGGCACGCTGACCGAGAAGCTCCTGACCTACGCGCTCGGCCGCGGTCTCGAGTACTACGATGCGCCGGCGGTCCGCGAGATCGTCGCGGGACGCCGCGCGCAGGACTACCGGTTCTCCTCGCTCGTCTCGGCATCGTCTCGAGTGACCCGTTTCAGATGAGGATGTCGCAATGATCGTCACGAAGACGGCGCTCCCGCGGCGCACGTTCCTGCGTGGTCTGGGCACGGCGCTCTCGCTGCCGCTGCTCGACGCGATGGTTCCGGCCCTGTCGGCCGTACGAGCGCAGACAGCTCGCCAGCTCGATTCGACGCCTGGGATATGTCTACATCCCGATGGGCATGAACGCCGCGGCATGGACGCCGCCGAGCGAGGGGCGCATCACGGAGCTGTCGCCTTCGCTGCTCGTCGCTCACGCCGGTGCTCGATCACGTCACCGTGCGTCAGCAACCTCGAGCTGCGCAACGCCTACACCACCGGCAACCACGCGTCGTCCAACTGCGCGTTCCTCAGCTGCTCGCGCGCCAAGCGCACCGAAGGCAGCGACTACGAGCTCGGCATCGACCGTCGATCAGATCGCCGCGCAGCGCCTTCGGCAGCGATACGCCGATCCCGTCGCTCGAGATCGGCACCGACCTGATCGCGCAGGTCGGCAACTGCGACAACGGCTACGCGTGCGCCTACCAGAACAACCTGTCGTGGTCGTCGCCGACGACGCCGCTGCCGACCGAGGCCGACCCGCGCGTCGTCTTCGAACGGCTGTTCGGCGACGGCGGAAGCCCGGAGCGCCGGCGCGCCGAGCTGAAGAAGAGCGGCAGCATCCTCGACTGGATGACGAGCGACCTGGCCCGCCTGAGACGCGAGCTCGGCGCCGGCGACCGCGTCCGCGTGGGCCAGTATCTCGATTCGGTGCGCGAGGTGGAACGGCGCATCCAGCGCGCGGAGCAGAGCGACGCGGCCGCGCTGCCCGATCTCGAGCGGCCCGCGAGCGTGCCGGCGGTGTGGGAAGACCACGTGCGGTTGATGTTCGATCTGCAGGTGCTGGCGCTGCAGGCAGACGTGACGCGCGTCATCACGTTCCAGATGGCGCGCGAGACGAGCACGCGGACCTATCCGCACATCGGCGTCCCCGAGCCGCATCATCCGGTGTCGCATCACACGAACAACCCGGAGAAACTCGTCAAGCTCGCAAAGATCAACGCCCATCACGTGTCGCTGTTCGCCTACATGGTCGAGAAGATGCAGGCGACGCCGGATGGCGATGGCTCGCTGCTCGATCACACGCTCTATCTGCTCGGCAGCGGCATGGGCAACCCCGATGTCCACGATCACTCGAACCTGCCGATCGTCGTCGCGGGCGGACGAGGCAGCCAGTTCAAGGGCGGCCGCCACATCAGGTTCGAGAAGCCGACGCCTCTGGCCAATCTCCACCTGACACTGCTCGACAAGGCCGGCGTGCATCTCGACACCTTCGTCGACAGCACAGGGAGTCGCGATCTCGGACCGTCAGTGTAGAACGGCGCTTGACGGTGTGAGCAGGCTGGACGCATGCGCGATCGCTGCGCCTGCTCGTCGCGCTGCTGTCTGGTTCGTCGGCGTTGGCATCGCGCCGCGCGCAGGGATCGCCTCATCGACGCCGTCAAGGCGAACGACGTCGGCTGCCGTTCGCACGCTTCTCGACGCACGAGTCGATGTGAACGCCGTGCAGCCGGATGGCACGACCGCTCTGCACTGGGCCGTCGAACGCGATGCGATGGAGATCGTCCAGCTACTCATTCGCGCAGGCGCCAACGTCAAGGCCACGAATCGTTACGGCGCGACGCCGTTGTGGCTGGCGTCGCTCAATGGCAACGCGGCAACGATCGGAGTGCTGCTCGAGGCCGGAGCCGACGCCGTCACGCGGCATCCGACGAAGGCGAGACCGCCCTCATGGTGGCCGCGCGCACGGGGAAGGTCGACGCCGTCAACGTGCTGCTTGCGCGCGGCGCCGATCCCAACGTGAAAGAACAGCTGGCGCGGCCAGACCGCGCTGATGTGGGCCGCGGCCGAAGGCCATGCCCGCGGTCATCGAGGCGCTCGTCGCGCGTGGCGCGGACGTGCAGCGCGCGTTCGAACGGCGGATTCACCGCAATTCTGTTTGCCGCGCGCGAGGGCCGGATCGCGGCGGTCGATGCGCTGATCAAAGCCGGCGCCGACATGAACGACTCGCTGCCGATCCGGAGGCGGCCGGGTACAGAACGCCGCCGCCACCTCGCACCGGACCCGGGACCGAATGTGTTCCTGCTCGCCGCCGCGAATGCGCACTACGAGCTCGCCGCGTGGCTACTGGATCGCGGCGCCGATCCCAACGCGGCGCCCCAGGGATTCACGGCACTCCATCAGGTCTCGTGGGTGCGGAAGGCCGGCATCGCCGGCAGCAACAACCCGGCGCCGCAGGGATCCGGGACGCATGGACTCGCTGACGTTCGTGCGAAAGCTGGTCGCGAAGGGCGCCGACGCTCGACGCGCGCGTCGACGAAAAAGCCGAACATGGGCGTGACCACGCTCAACTCGATCGGCGCGACACCATTTCTTCTCGCCGCCCGCACCGCGGATGCGCCGCTGATGAAGCTGCTGGCGGAGCTCGGCGCCAATCCGCTGTTGACCAATGAGGATGGCTCGACGCCGCTGATGGTCGCGGCCGGTCTTGGGCACCAACGCACCTGGCGAGGATCCCGGCACTGAGCCGGAGGTGCTCGACGCGGTCAAGGTGGCGCTCGACCTTGGCAACGATCTCAACGTCGTCGACAAGAACGGCGAAACGGCGATGCACGGCGCCGCCTACAAGCACGTGCCGACCGTCGTGCACTATCTCGCCGACAAGGGCGCGCGTGCCGATGTGTGGAATCGGCCGAACAGCAAGGGCTGGACGCCGCTCAAGATCGCCGAAGGCGTCCAGCGCGGCATGAACATCGTCAGTTCCCCGGTCACGGCGACCGCGATCCGTCAGGTCATGACGGCAAGCTCGCCGGCAGTGCAGTAGAGGCTGCGTCGGTCTGGGCACGTCGGCTGGTCACAGGAGGCCGCCGATGCGAACTACCCTGCGTTGGTCCATCGTCGCATTCTCGTCCTTCGCAACGACCCTACCCGCGGCCGCCGATGACGGCCCGACGATGTACAAGCAGCTGTGCGCGTCGTGTCACGACACTGGCGCCGCTCGCGCGCCGACGCGCGATGTCCTGCAGGCGATGACGCCCGAGCGGGTGCTCACGGCGATGGAGAGCGGCCCGATGCTCTCGATGGCCAGCGGCCGCACCGGCGTCGAGCGACGCGCGATCGCCGAGTTCGTCACCGGAAAGAAGTTCTCCGAGGCGTTCAGCACGAAGCCGTCGCCACAGGCGATGTGCCGCGCGGTCGCAGGCGAGTTCGCGAACCCTCTAACCGGCCCGGCGTGGAATGGCTGGGGCGCGAACACGCAGAACACGCGATACCAGGACGGCAAGATGGCCGGTCTCGCTGCCGGCGATGTGCCGAAGCTCAAACTGAAGTGGGCATTCGGATTCCCGGGTGAGCTCAGCGCCGACGGCCAGCCATCTATCGCCGGAGGTCGCGTGTTCGTTGGAACGCAGAGCGGCACGGTGTACGCGCTGAGCGCAGCGACCGGATGCGTGCATTGGACCTTCACCGCGGATGCCGCGGTGCGCGCGGCCATCACGATCGCTCGGCTCGAGTCCGCCAATCGCTACGTAGCGTTCATCGGCGATCGTGCCGCAAACGTCTACGCGCTCGACGCGAATACCGGCGCGCTGATCTGGAAGAGCCACGTCGACGATCATCCGTTCGCCCGCGTCACGGCATCGCCGACGTTTCACAACGGCCGCCTCTATGTCGGCGTCGCTTCCGGCGAAGAGACCGCCGGCGCCGTCGCCGAGTACGAGTGCTGCACCTTCCGCGGAAGCCTCGTCGTCCTCGATGCGGCGAACGGATCGCGCGTCTGGAAGACCTACACGATCGAGGAACCGCAGAAACGCGCGAAGAACAGGATCGGGACGCAGATGTGGGGGCCGTCCGGTGCGCCGATCTGGTCGAGCCCGGCGATCGACGCGCAGAAGAACGCGGTCTACGTCACCACCGGCAACAACTACAGCGGTCCGGCAACCGATCGCAGCGACGCGTTCGTGGCGTTCGACATGACGCTCTGGAAAGATCCTCTGGTCGCGCCAGATGACCGCGTCAGACGACTGGAACACGGCCTGCCGCCTGACCGATCAGACCAACTGCACCAACAAGGACGCACCCGACTTCGACTTCGCCTCGCCGCCGATCCTGGTGTCGCTGCCGAATGGCCGTCGCGCGATCGTCGCCGGCCAGAAGTCAGGAGTCGTGCACGCGCTCGATCCCGATCGCGGTGGCGAGCTCCTCTGGCAGGAGCGGGTCGGCAAAGGCGGCATCAACGGCGGCGTGCAGTGGGGCTCGGCCTCCGACGGATCCAATGTCTACGTCGCGCTGTCCGACCTTGTGCGCTTCCCTGTTCCCAACAGCCAGGCCACGATTCCCGATCCGGAGGCAGGTGGCGGCATGTTCGCGATGAGTCTCGAAAGCGGCCGGCGCGTGTGGGAGACTCCGGCGCCGCGAACGTGCAAGACTCGCGATCGATGCAGCCCGGCACAATCGGCCGCGGTGAGCGCGATTCCGGGCGTCGTCTTCTCGGGAGCGATCGACGGTCACCTGCGCGCCTACTCCACGACCGACGGATCGATCATCTGGGATGTTGATACAGCTCAAACTTACGAGACCACCAACGGGGTACCCGCACGAGGAGGATCGTTGAACGTTGCCGGCCCTGCTATCAGCGGCGGCACGATCATCATCAACTCCGGCTACGTGCAGAACGGGATGCCAGGCAACGCGTTGCTGGCCTACACGGTGGACGGCAAGTAAGGCAAGTCCGAGTCGTTGTCCCGGACAAGAGTCGACATACCGTCATCTTTCAGTAGAATTATTGTCGCGGCCTGCACCGAGAGCCGCGCCATGGCCGAAGAAGTCGTGGCGTGGCTCTTGCTGCTTTATGTAGGGCGGCGTCAAGGCGTATTAACGCTCAACCGGTCACCTGCGCTGAAATTCACGGAGCTGCAATGGTAAGAGCTGTCCTCGCGTGTCTTGTCATCTTCGGCGTCGTCGGTCAGGTTTGCGCTGCTCCCGAACCCACGAGTGCGGAGAGCGCTCTCGTTGGCACGTACTCGTGCGAGGGAACCAATCCTGACGGCGGGACCTACGAAGGGGTCGTCGATATCGTCAAGATGAAAAACACCTACCTCGTGAGGTGGACGATGCAGGACGACACTCAGGTCGTCGGCGTCGGCATCTTCGCAGGAGGCATGCTCTCCGTCAGCTACTTCGGCGGAACGCCATCGGTGGTCGTCTACTCGATCGGCGAGAACGGGCGACTGGATGGACAGTGGACGGCGGGCGGCGCCGAAGGCGCAATCTTCAAAGAGACGCTGACGAAGATGCCGGAGGGCACGCGCAAGCCAGCCAAGCCGACCAAGCGCGACTCGCGTCCGCGCTCTCGCGTCACCGTCTAGCGGAATCGATCTCCCGAGGCGGGTCTTGGAACAACTCGCCTTCGGGTAACCTCAGACTCACTCCCGCGCGAATCTAATCGAGGCGGCGGAACTTCTGCACTCGCTGCCCGGTGTTGACCTCGGTCGTGTAGACGTTGCCTTGCGAGTCCACGGCAACGTTGTGGACGACGTGGAACTGACCGGCGAATCGGCCGGGACGGCCGACGCGGCCGACCACTCCGTTCGTCGCTCGATCGACGATGCGCATCTCGTTGTTCACACCATCGACCATATAGATCAGCGACTGCTCGCGTCGGGTGAAAACGCGAGCTCCGAGACCGAGCCGTTGAGGCGCGTGTCCTTCTCGAAGAAGGCTTCCGAGACGAACGTGCCGTCTTTGCGGAAGATCTGAAAGCGGTTGTTGATGCGATCGCAGACGTAGAGCAATCCGTCTCTGGCCAGCCGCACGCAGTGCACCGGCTGGCCGAACTGCGTGGACGGCGGCCGCGCGGGATCGTACGGCGGCGTCGCCGCATCGCTCGGCGGCTTTCCGTACGCGCCCCAGTGCCGCTTGTAGGCGCCGGTCTCTGAGTCGAACACGATCACGCGACGGTTACGGTAGCCGTCCGCGACGTACACCTCGCGAGCGGCGATATCGACGTTGATGTCTGCAGGACTTCCGAGGTTCGCAGTATCGTTGCTCCCCTTCGACTGTCCGCTTCGCCCGATCTGCAGCACGAACTTGCCCTCGAGCGTGAACTTCAGGATCTGCGAGTCGTTGTCGCCGTTGCCGGCGATCCACACCGAGTCGGTGTCGTCCACGAAAACACCGTGCTCGCTCTCGGGCCACTCGTAACCCGTGCCTGGTCCGCCCCATGCGCGAACCACGTTGCCGGATTGATCGAAGACGATCACCGGCGGCGCCGCGACGCAGCACTTGCTCCAGGCCGGCTTCTGTTGCGCGCCGAGCTCGCGATCGCTCAGCGAGCGCGGGCGCTGAACGATCCAGACGTGTCCGCGCTTGTCCACCGCAACGCCCGACACCTGGCCGAGAATCCAGTTATTCGGCAGCGGCTTCGGCCAGAACGGGTCCACTTGCAACTGCGGAGCGGCCGGGGTGGTGCGAGCACCTGGACCTTGCGCAGTCGCTGTCGACACGCCTGCGACAAGGCAGGCCACGACGACACACCGCAGGATCGATACGATTCTCATTTTCGTGGCGCGGCGCGCGCTCGCACCTCGATGCGCCAGAGCGACGGCGATCAAATTCGCCAGGCAGTCGTGATGAGCCGCAGCGTCACCTGATCGCGATTGGCGCCACGGTCGATCCGGTGCCGCCCTGAATCTTCAGCGGCTCGACGATGAGCGCGAACTCGTGCGCGCGCCGCGCCGCGAGCTCGTCGAGCCGAAGGTTCTCGAGCAGGTGTATGCCGTTGACCACCAGCATGATCTGATGCACCGGGCCGGCGAGTTGCGGGTTGGGATTCGGCGAAATCTCGACGGCGGTGTTGTCCGCGCCGACGAGCATCGGGTCCTGCTTCGCGAGCCATTCGGCGGCAGCCGTGCCGATGCCGGGACTCACGCGCTGATAGCGCGCGTTGTCTTTCCCCAGTGCGTGCCCCATCCCGTGTGAATGAGCACGCGTCGCCGGGCTGCAGCGTGAGCTTCTGCTCGGCGAGCGCCTGCTGCAGATCCTGCGGCGTGATCTCGTAGTTCTCGGCGAGCACCGGCGTGCGTCTTCAGCGCCGCGACGTCGATCAGGACTCCGCGCGTGATGAGCGCGCCAACCTGCTGCACACCGAGTTTCGTGAAGCCCGTACGGCTCGCGATGTCTTCGAGCTTCAAGCAGTTGTACATGCTCGCGCCGATCATCTGGTGGCTGAAGGTGTCGAACTGCGTGCCGACCTGACCGATCTCGGCGACGACGAGCTCCTCGTTCGAGCCACGATGGTTGGTGCCGGCATCGTTCCTCGTGCGCTTGGTGAGGATCTCGAATCGCCGGCCGGCTGGCATTGGCATCGATTCGGACAGCACGCGCCCGAGTTCGAAGACCTCACCCGTCTTGATCAGACGTGCGGCGCGCAGGACGGTCTCCGGCCTCATGTGGTTCCCCGCGCCCCGCTCGTCTGTGGCGCCCCATTTCGAGGGACAGCGCTGATCGTCGGCGGGTGGCGTCCACGACTGCGCGGCTGCCTGACTGGCAAACAAGGACAGCGCGAGCACGAACGGCGAGAAAATGCGCATGTGATTCTCCAGGCAACTACTGAGTGCCCCTCGTATCGTCCCGCAGCGGTCCCTTCACCGTGCGATGCGAGAGCTGCTGCCACTGACCGTTCCGCTTCGCATACACGCGCTCGAACCAGACGTGCATGTGCGCTGCGGTGCCGTTGTTCGACTGTGGAAGATAGAAGTAGCGCCCCAGCGTGATCGCCACATCGCCGTGCAGCTCCACCTGCTGATGATCGAGCTCGCGATAGATGTAGGGCGACGGCTTTCTCTTCACGTACTCGATCCAGCTCGCCTTCGTATCGATCTTGAGCGGCGCGCCGCCGTCCACCCAGCCATCGCCGTGCGTGAAGAGAAACGTCGGCGCCAGTGCGCGCTCGAGATAGGCCGTGTCGCCTCGCACGACGGCTGCCTCAGTCGCCTTCTCGAAGGCGATCACTTCGGCAATCGCGGCCGACTCGGCACTGCCAGGCGCAGGCGTGCCTGGCGGAACGAGGCTCGGAGCCGGACCGGTCTTCGGCCGCCACAACGTATCACCGGCCGACTGCGCCAGCAGGCCGCCGACGGCGAGCACGCTGACGAGAACAACTGAGGTAAACAGAACGCGCATCACTTCCTCCCGATCACGAAGTAGGCAGTATGCAGTAGACGGTAGGCAGAAAAGCTCTTGCCTACTGCCTACTTACTGCCTACCGCCTACCGCCTACCGCCAACTGCCTACCGCTTATGCCTACTTCACCTGCCATGCGATAAGCATCGAAGATCAACGACACCGCACGAGCGCAGTCGCGAGCCGACGCCGGCGGCGGCTCGCCACGTCCGATTCGCTCGAGACACTCGTGCACCACTCTCGGCCAGCCACTCAGATACCCCTCCGGCGCGCGGCGTGTTTCATCGCGACCGGGGCCGACGAGCTGCACACCCTCGCCGCCGCTGGTTGTCGCGCGCAGGAACATCTTCTGCGCCGACAGCTTTCGCTCCTGGTCTCCCCCCGTTCCCGGGTACGTGTAGCTCGCTTCGTTGAGGAACACGATGCCGCTCGGTGTACGCAGCGTGACGTGAGCGTAGTCTTCCACCTCGCGCTTGTGCACCGCGTGGCTCGTCACGGCGGACACGACCTGCGGTTCCTCGGCGGTGATGTAGCGGAACAAATCGATTCCATGAATACCGAGGTTGACGAGCGCGCCGCCGCCGGCGTCCGCTTTCGACAGCATCCATGGGCTTCCCAGATCGACGTACCGTTGAACGCCAGGCTGGTTGAAGCGGAAGAGCATGTGCGAGATCGTCCCCAGCTCGTTCCTTTGACGCATCTCGACGGCCGTCTCCGCAAACAGGCTGTAGCGGAACGGCATTGGCACCGCGGCCCATGCGTGCTTCGACTCTGCGAGATCCGCGAGTTCGCTCACCGTCTTGTCGTCGATGCCCCATGGTTTCTCCATGAGGAACGGGATACCGGTATCCACGAGAAACCGGAACTCTGCCGGCATCGCGACATGCCGGCCGAGCGCGATGACGAACTCGGGCTTCGTCTTCTCGATCATCACGCGGTAGTCGGTGTAAGGCGTGCTCTTGTACTCGCCCGCCCACTTCGCCGCGATCGCGTCGTCTGGCGCGTGAACACCAAGGATCTCCACCTTCTCGTTCTGCAGGATGCGCAGGTAGTTCGGTGTGGATGTCGCGTGATAGTGATCGACGCCGATCACGGCCACTCGCTGCGGGCGTCGGGCGGCAGCCTTGCGAACGTTCTGTGCCGTGGTGTCCTTCGCCAGCCGATCCGCAATGGCCGCCGCCGTCAGCCCGCTTGCCGCGAGCCTTCCGGTGTGCCGAAGAAACCCGCGGCGCGTCATCCTACGCTCCTTTGCGACGGGCCAGCTGCACCTTCTCGCAACCTGCCATCACGCTCACGAATCGCTGATACGAGTCGCTGCCGACCAGGAACGGGTTGGGATCGCCCGGCTTGCGCTGCTTCAGGCGTTCGAGCTTGGCGACGAAGCCGTCGTACATCGGGTGATTCTGAATTTCGACCTCGACCTTCATCCGTCGCGTGACGTCACCCCAGTGCTCGACTGAATTGATGTATTGCTGAAGGCCCTCATCGGAGATGCGGCCCGGGGTCAGGATGCTTCCGCCGAACAATCCGGCGATGTGCGTCGTACGTCCGTCCTTCACGGGGAAGATGACGCCCATCGAGCCGGGAGTGTGGCCGGGAATCATCACGGGAGTAAACGAGACATCACCGACAGTGATCGCCTGTCCTTCCACAGCGACGATGTCGCGCTTCGGTGGCTGGACGGCCGCGGCACCGCGACCGGCGGGAGGCGGCGTCTCGACGAGATCCCAATCGGGCCCCGCCAGGACGATCCGCGCGCCGCGCTGCTGGAAGTAGGCGGCGCCCCCGAAGTGATCGCCGTGGCCGTGGCCAACGATCACGTACTTCACCTGCCCGGGATCGAGACCGAGCATCTTCATCCCCGGCAACAGCACCGACTCGAGCTGATCGCCGTAGCCGGCATCGATGAGGACGATACCCGCGGATGTCGTGACGGCCCACACCGCGGTGCTCGTGCGGCCGATCACGTAGAGGTTATCGAAGACCTTCGTCGGCTCGATGACCGGATCGGTGGGACTGTTCGCGCGACCGGCATTGAGCGCGCAGATGAAGTCGAATGCCTCGGCCCATTCGGTGCCGGCGCTCTTCTTCGCCGCCTCGAGGAGCTGCTGAACCTCGGGTGAGTCGGGTTTGGGTGCCTGCTGTGAAGCTTCGATCCGGTGACCGGCAACAGCCAGAAAGGCCATCCCCAGCAAGGAGGCAAGAACGGACGCGAGCTTGACCACGAGGCGCACCTCCAAATTCGGCGCTAATCCTAATCCAGCCGGGGCTCGGCACCTAGAACTCGGTATTTAACTTCCCCTCGTTTTCCTTCAGACTTTGGGAGTCTGACGAGGGTATTCGAGCCGTGATGCTGAAACCCGGAGCCGCGTGGCTGGTTGGCTGTGGCGCGTTGATCGCCGCGCTCGGCCATTGGCACGCTCACCCGCATGCGGCACGGCTGTCCCAGGCCGAAGTTGCGACGACGGACATGCTGCGGCCGGTTCTCGATCGGCTACTGCATCACCTGCCACAACAAGACGCTCAAGACCGCCGGTCTGGTGTTCGATGGCTTCGACATGACGAGTGTCGGTCGTGACGCCGATACGTGGGAGCGCGTCGCGCGCAAGCTGCGCACGCGCGAGATGCCGCCGCCCGGACTCCCAAGACCCGATCGCGAGACCTACGAACGCGCGACATCGACACTTGAAGCCGCACTCGATGCCGCGGCCCTCGCCCATCCCGATCCCGGTCGCGTCATCGTCCATCGACTGAACCGGACAGAGTATGTGAACGCGGTTCGCGATCTGTTGGCGCTCGACGTTGACGGGCGATCCCTCCTGCCCGCCGACGAACCGGATCAGCAGGGCTTCGACAACGTGGCAGGCGTGCTCTCAGTCTCGCCCCGGCTTCTGGAAAACTACCTCTCGGCGGCCGGCACCGTGAGCAGACTCGCCGTCGGCGATCGATCGCTCGGCACCGTCGAGAACTCGTTCAAGATTCCGACGGCATTGGCGCAGGACGATCGCATCAGCGACGACCTGCCGTTCGGATCGCGCGGCGGCATCTCCGTTCCGTATCACTTCCCGCTCGATGGCGAGTACCGCATCAAGGTGCTGCTGAAGCGTCAGCTGTATCTGTACCTGATCGGCATGGGTGAGCCGCACCAGGTCGACATCCGCCTGGATGGCACGCTGATCAAACGCTTCACGATCGGCGGCGAAGGAAAAGGCCGGACGGCGCCCGAGAGCTTCGCGGGCAACACGCAGGGCGAACCGGGCTGGGAAGTCTACATGCACACCGCGGACGAGGGGCTGACGGTGAGCATTCCGGTGACGGCGGGTGAACACAACGTCGGCGTGTCGTTCGTCAGAAGGCACTGGGAGCCCGAAGGCATCCTGCAGCCACCGCAGCGAGGATTCGCACGCACGACCAACGAGCTCTATTACGGCAACCCCTCCGTGGACATCGTCACCATCGCGGGCCCGTACTCCGCGAAGCCGGCGACGGACACACCAAGCCGCAAGGCGGTGTTCGTCTGTCGTCCTGCGACGGCAACGTCTGCCGATGAGCGCTGTGCGCGGACGATCCTGTCCAGGCTCGCGCGTCGCGCATATCGACGTCCTGTGACGGAACAGGATCTCGACACACTGCTCGCGTTTTATCGCACGGGTCAGGTGGAAGAGGGATTCGACGCTGGCATCCAGCGTGCGCTGCGGCGGATGCTGGCGTCACCGAGCTTCCTGTTTCGCATCGAGCGCGAGCCGGCGAACTCGCTGCCTGGCTCGGTCTATCGGCTCAATGACATCGACCTGGCGTCGCGGCTCTCGTTCTTCCTGTGGAGCAGCATTCCGGACGATCGACTGCTTGATGCGGCGACGCGGGGAACTCTCAGCACGCCTGCCGTCCTCGAGCAGCAGGTGAAGCGGATGCTCGCCGACCGGCGATCCGAGGCGCTCATCGACAACTTCGTGAGCCAGTGGCTGACGCTCAACAAGCTGGCCGGCGTCGTGCCCGACGTCGATGCGTATCCGGAATTCGACGAGAACCTGCGCGACGCGTTTCGTCAGGAGACGCGGCTGTTCGTCCAGACGCAACTGCGCGAGGATCGCAGCGTTGGCGAGCTTCTGACGGCCAACTACACCTACGTCAACGAGCGGCTCGCGCGTCACTACCAGATCCCGAACGTGTATGGCAGCCACTTCAGGCGTATGACGTTCGCCGATGGCAGGCGCGGGGGACTGCTCGGACAAGGCAGCATCCTGACTGTGACGTCGTACCCGAATCGCACGTCGCCGGTGCTGCGCGGGCGATGGCTGCTCGACAACGTCCTCGGGGCGCCGCCACCACCGCCACCACCCGATGTTCCGACGCTCAAGGAAGGATCGACAGAGCGTCCGCAATCGATCCGCGAACAGATGGAAGCGCACCGCAAGAACCCGTCGTGCGCGGTGTGCCACGTCCGCATGGATCCGCTCGGCTTCTCGCTCGAGAACTTCGATGCGCTGGGCAAGTGGCGCACCTCAGTCGATGCGCTCCCGGTCGATGCGTCTGCGGCGCTTCCGGACGGCACGACATTCGACGGCGTGACCGGCCTGCGCCAGTTGATGGGGAGCCACCAGGAGGACTTCGCGCGCACGTTCACGCAGAAGCTGATGGGATTTGCGCTCGGACGCAGCGTCGAATCCACCGACCTTCCAGCGATTCGGCAGATCACGAAGAACGCGGCACCCGGCGGCTACCGATGGTCGTCGCTCATCATCGGCATCGCGCGGAGCACGCCGTTCACGATGAGCACGACGCGCGCCCGCGATCGGGCGCCGGTCTCGACCGCCACAGCACCATAGGAGCAGTGCAGATGCTGATCACGAAGAAAGCCATTCCGCGGCGCGCGGTGTTGCGAGGTCTGGGCGCAACGATGGCGTTGCCGTTGCTGGACGCGATGGTGCCATCGCTGACAGCGCTGCAGAACACTGCGGCGAAACCGGTGACGCGGTTCGGCGTGATGTACGTGCCGAACGGCATGGTCATGGACCAGTGGACACCGGTCGCCGAAGGCGTGGGCTTCGAGCTCACACCGACGCTCGCGCCGCTCGCGCCGTTCCGCGACGACCTGCTCGTGCTGAGCAACCTGGCCTGCGTGCCCAGTCCGGGACGTCCGGGCGGTGCGCATGCGAAGGCGAGCACGCGCTTCCTCACCGATATCTCGCCGCCGACCAGCGAGACGTGGCTCGACGCCGGCATCTCGATGGATCAGCTCGCCGCCAGAGAGATCGGCGCATCCACGCAGCTCGCATCGCTCGAACTGGCCGTCGAGTCCACGGAAACCGCCGGCGCGTGCGACGTCGGTTTCGCCTGCGCCTACACGAACACGATCTCGTGGCTCGGTTCCGCGACACCGCTGCCGACAGAGAACAATCCACGCGCCGTGTTCGAGCGCCTCTTCGGTGACAGCCAGAACACCGATGCCCGCACGCGTCTCGCTCGCATGAAGCAGGATCGCAGCGTGCTCGATTCGGTGCGCGATGAAGTCGCGCACCTGCAGGGCTCGCTCGGTGCGAGCGATCGCGTCAAGCTGGTCGAGTATCTCGAAGCCATTCGCGACGTGGAGCGTCGCATTCAGAAAGCCGAGGAGAAGGGCGACAAGGAACTGCCGGTCCTCGATCATCCCGCGGGCATCCCGGCAACTTACGAAGAGCACGTCAGGTTGATGTGCGATCTGCAGGTCCTCGCCTACCAGACCGACCTGACGCGAGTGGTCACGTTCATGCTGGGTCGCGAGTTCAGCGGCGTCACGTATCCGCAGATCGGCGTGCCCGATGCGCATCACCCGATCACCCATCACCAGCAGGAGGCCGACAAGATCGTGAAAGTGACGAAGATCAACCACTATCACGTCACGCAGTTCGCGTATCTGCTGGACAAGCTGCGGTCGACGCCCGACGGTGATGGCTCGCTGCTCGACCACACGATCATGGTGTACGGGACCGGTATGGGCGACTGCAACGCGCACGACCCGCGCAACATCCCGCTCGTGCTGGCCGGTGGACGTTCGGCGCAGCTCAAAGGCGGCCGTCACATCGCGTACGCGAAAGAGACGCCGCTCGCGAACCTGCACCTCACGCTGCTCGACAAACTCGGCGTGCATCTCGATCGCATGGGCGACAGCACGGGACGGCTGGACGACCGGGTACTTGCAGGCATCTAGGGAATGCGTGTGCTGAAAGCGCTGGCGGCCACATCGATCGTCGTTCTTGCGCTCGCCGCGTCTCAGGCGGCGGGTGTGGACCTGCGACTGATCGACGCGATCAAGTCCCGCAACGCCGAGACCGTCCAATCGCTGCTCAAGGAGAAGGTCGACGTCAACGCCCGCCAGGGAGATGGCGCCACTGCCCTTCATTGGGCCGTACATCTCAGCGACGCGAACTCGGTCGACCTGTTGTTGCGCGCCGGCGCCAGGACCGACGTCGCCGACGATACCGGCGTCACGCCGCTCTATCTGGCCTGCCTCAATCGTCAGGGAGCGCTGGTCGAACGACTCCTGCAGTCACGCGCGAACGCCAACGCTGCCCTCGCCAGCGGTGAGACCGCACTGATGACGTGCGCACGCACCGGTGACGCCGCAGGTGTGAAGGCGCTTCTGGCTCGCGGTGCGAGCGTCAACGCGAAGGAACCCGGCCACGATCAGACCGCGTTGATGTGGGCCGCGGCGCAGGCGCATCCCGAGGCCGTTAACGCGCTGCTGGAAGTAGGTGCGGACGTCCGCGCGCGATCGCGAAGCTACATCCAGACCGTCACGAGCGAAGTGACACAACGTGCCGGTCGCGAGGAATTGAACTACGACGTTCCCCGTGGGGGCAGCACAGCATCCTGTTCGCCGCGCGATCGGGCGACGCCGAGTCTGCACGCCTACTCGATCGCCGCCGGCGCAGATGTCAACGATGCGCTCCCCGACGGCGCAAGCGCGCTCGTCGTCGCCGCGCACAGCGGCAACAGCGCCGTCGCGAAGGTGCTGCTCGACAAGGGGGCCGACGCGAATGCCGCGGCGGTCGGCTACACCGCCCTGCACGCGGCCGTCCTGCGGAGCGATCTGGACCTCGTGAAAGCGCTGCTCGCGCATCAGGCCAACCCGAACGCACAGATGACGAAGGGCACACCGGTGCGGCGCAACAGCCAGGACTTCGAGCTGCCGAAGACGTTGATCGGCGCAACGCCATATCTGCTTGCGGCGAAGTTCCTCGAGGCCGACATCATGCGCGCGCTCGCCGCCGCCGGCGCCGACACGCGCCTGCCGATGAAAGACGGCGCCACACCGCTCATGGCCGCCGCCGGCATGGGTATCACCGCACCGGTTCAGGACGAGAAACGCGGCACCGACCGTCGCGGGCTGGCGATTCTCGACGGCGGCAAGGTCGAGCCTGACAGTCAGGTGCTGGAGGCGGTCTCGGCAGCGCTCGCTCTCGGCAGCGACATCAACGCGTCCAATCCCGCCGGTGACACCGCGCTGCACATCGCGGCAGCGCAGGGTTACGGCGAGGTGGTGAAGCGGCTCGCCAGCCAGGGCGCCGATCTCAACGTCCGCAACGCAAAAGAGCTGACGCCGCTCGCGGCAGTGGCCACACGAGCCGGACGAAAGAGCATGGTCGATCTGCTCCGATCGCTCGGCGCATCGGAGTAGCAAATGACCGATCTCCCTAAGAACTCGCTTGTGTCGATCCCGTCAGCCACGTTGTTCTCGCCATTGGGACGCCGATTCTTTCCGAGAGCCTCCGTTGAAAGCCTCAACACAAGCGAGCTGTAGAGTAAGTCGGCGGCATCTCATTGCCGGCCTGCTCGCCTCATCCGGGCTGGCGGCGAGCGCCGGCGCAGAACGCCTGTTCGCACTCGCTCAGTCAACATCAACGGCCAAACCATTTCGCATCGACATCCACCATCACTTCGCGCCGCCCGCGTGGGTCACGGCCGTCAAAGGGCGGCCGCTGCTGCAGCCCGCAAACACCACGTGGACGCCGGAGAAGTCGATCGAAGACATGGATCGCGGTGGCGTCGCAGCCTCGATGGTGTCAATCACGAACCCGGGACTGTGGTTCGGCGATGCGCCCATGACCAGACAGTTGGCGCGGGCGTGCAATGAGTACGGCGCGAAGCTCGTTCAGGATCATCCGACGCGGTTCGGACTGTTCGCAGCCATGCCGCTGCCCGACGTTGACGCCACACTCGCGGAGATCGCGTACGCCTACGACACGTTGAAGGTGGACGGCGTCGGCTTCTTCACCAGCTACGGCGACATGTGGCTGGGCAACGCGAAGTTCCGTCCCGTGATGGAGGAACTGAATCGGCGCAAGGCCGTCGTGCACGTCCACCCGACGGCCGCCAACTGCTGCCGCAATCTCGACTACGCGCAGGGCGTCGCGCCCGGGAGCATGGAGTACGGCACGGACACGACGCGCGCAATCATGGGCGTCGCGTTCAGCGGCGACGCGGCGCGCTTCCCTGATGTCCGCTTCATCTGGTCGCACGCCGGCGGTACGGTGCCGTTCCTCGCCGGGCGCATCGAGGGCGCGTCCAACAACGCGAAGGATCGGCTGCCGAACGGCTTCATCGCCGAGATCAGGAAGTTCTACTACGACCTCGCCGGCGCATCGAATCGTGGCGCGGTGGCGTCGCTCCTCGAACTGGTCAAGCCGTCGCAGATTCTGTTCGGCACCGACTTCCCGCCCGGCGGCACGAGCGCAGAGTACGTGAAGGCGTTGAGCGAGTTGAAGCTGTTCAGCGCGGCCGACCTGCGAGGGATCGACCGCGACAATGCCGTGAAGCTGTTACCGCGCCTGGCGTAGCCCGAGGACCGAGGACCGAGGCTGGACCGTGGACTACTTGTAGGCTCCGGCGACTTCTTCAATTTCGCGTTCGCGACGAAGTCGTGCTCCACCCAGATCTCGGTCTTCGTCTTTTTCAGATACTCCTCGATCATCACGCGCGACGCCGCTGACTGCTGGACGTTGAACTCGGTATCCGGCGGCGGCCGATGCAGCGTGCGCTCCTGCGGGTAGTGATAAAGGTCGCCCGCGACCATGATGCGGCCCGTCTTCGGCAGATTGAGCACCATTACCTGATGGCCGGGCGAATGGCCGGGAGCCGCTTTGAGGATCACGCTCCCGTCGCCGAACACGTCGTACTCGTCCTTGTCGAGGCTGATCGACTTCGAGTCCTTGATCTTGTCGAAGAACGTGCGGTTGACGCGCGTATTGCCTTCCTCCCACATGAACGCGCGCTCGGCCGGCCGCGCGAGCCACGTCGAACTGGCGAACAGGTTCGCGTTGGCGTTGTGATCAGTGTGCGCGTGTGAGAACGCAAAGTAGGTGATGTCCGCCGGACGATACCCAAGGTCCGCCAACTGGCTCGCGAGCGTACGCGGGACCGTCGTCACTGCCGCAGACGTCGCGGTCGGATTTCCCTGCTCGCCGCGCGCGCGGGCCTCGACTGTCTCGTCGGGCAGGATGCCGAGGTCCCACATCAGCGTGCCCTTCGGATGCGCGACCAGGAAGCACGGCACCGAGAACCGTGTCTCGCCGACTTCTTCCGGCGTGACCTTATAGCGCTCGGTGCCCGCGCGATTCACGCTGATCACGCCGCAGTCGAAGATGTAGAGCCGAGGGCTCTTCGGCGGCTCCGCCGGCTGCGTCGGTCGCGCTGACATCGACACCGATCAGTGCGCTCACTATCACCGCTATACCGAGCCACGTCAGTCTTATCGCATCATGGGTCTCCTCACGCTCGAGGCAACGGAGATGACGGAGTTATCGGATCACCACGGAGGCGCGGAGAAACAGAGAACACGGAGATAGACGCCATGCCGGTGGGCCGGCCATTCGGCCGGCCAATGGATAGAGCGACGCCACGCATGGCACCGCCGTTTTGTCCTCCGCGTCTCCGCGTCTCGCGGTTGACCGTTTCCTCCGAACCCTCCGCTATCTCCAACAACTCAATTGATGATCGATTGCCGGATCGCATTCTCCACGTCGCCGCGAAGCTGGCCACCCCTTCCGCCCTGGACGAAATAGATCGACACCAGTTGCTCCGCGGGCTCGACCCAGAAGCTCACGCCCGTGCCACCAGCCCACCCGAACGCGCCCTTCGAGACTCGAAGATCCGCAGCAACCGGATCCATCACCACCTGCATGCTCAATCCGAATCCCATCCCGCGTGCCGGACGGCCGAACTGTCCGTTCACCATGTCGCCCGTATGGTTCGACGTCATCAGCGCCATTGTCTGCGGGCTGAGATAGCGACGCCCGTTCAGTTCACCGCCATTGAGCATCATCTGCGCGAACTGCAGGTAGTCCTCGGCGGTGCTCATCATGCCGCCGGCGCCTGAGAAGTACACAGGTCGAATCGGTGCGCGCGGCAGAGCGGAGGCCGTTCGGCGTCGACTCCGACATCGTGACGACTCTCCCCGCCTTGTTTGCCGGCGCGAAGAACCCGGTGTCCGGCATATTGAGAGGACCGAGCAGTCGCTCCTGGAGGAACTTGTCGTAGGTCTGCCCAGACACGACTTCGACAATGCGACTGAGGACATCGAAGCCGGCCTGTCCGCTGTAGCGCCACAGCGTGCCGGGCTGGAAGTCGAGCGGGACGCTGGCGAGCTTCGGAATGTAGGTCGCCAGCGTGTCGGTTGGTGTGCGTGGAGCGAGGCGTGCGGCATCACTCGCACCGAGGCCACCGCTCACGAGACCCGACCCGTGCTTCAGCAGATCTGCGATCGTGATCGGACGATTCGCGGAGACGACATCGTACGCGGGCGTGCCTGCCTGTCCTTGCGCGGGCGGACCGGGCGCCGCACCCTGTGGACCCGGTCGCGGCACAGCGACCTTGTTCAGACTGGCGAACTCCGGGATGAATCGCGAGACCGGATCGGTCAGCCGGATCTTCCCTTCCTCGACGAGCATCATGATCGCGACACCCGTGATCGGCTTCGACATGGACGCCAGGCGGAACAGGTTGTCCTTCGCCATCGGCTTCTTCGTGTCCAGGTCCATGACGCCCTGCGCCTCGAAGTGCGCGATCTTGCCCCGTCGAGCGACGAGCGTCACTGCACCCGCAACGTTGCCCGCCGCGATGTGACGATCGACCGCTTCGCTAATTCGCTTCAGCCGCTCCGTCGAGAGGCCGACGTCCTCAGCCTTGCCGATCGGCACTGAACCCGCCGCGAAGATCAACTGCGCCGCCACGAGCATCACGGTCAATCCGAAGTACATCACTCGTTTCATTGCGGTTCCTCATCACGTGCGGTCGTCCGAGAGTCCTCCGTGAATTTCCGGACCGTCGCACCGGACTGTCGCACTTTCGGACTGCACCTTCGCACCCTCGCACCGTCGTCCCTTCGGACCGTGCATTGTCGTCATGACGCGAGCAAGTCTACTCCCGCCCGAGTTGACGCGCGACCATCGGGGAAGCACCATGGTGCGATCAACAAGGAGGGCAACAGACTGCAGATCATCGGTGTCATCGATTTGCGGGGCGGCCGCGCCGTTCATGCGCGTGCCGGCGCACGCGATCGGTATTCGGCGGTTCAGAACGCGGCGGGCTGGCCAATCGATCCCGGCAACGCGCGGACGCTGGCCGAGATCTACACCGACGTTCTCGGCGTCTCGGACATCTACGCCGCGGACCTCGATGCGATCATCGAGCGTCGGCCGCAGGAAGATGTGACGAAGGATCTCGCGTCGATGTCCGCGCCCCTCTGGCTCGATGCCGGCGTGCGATCCGTTCACGATGCACGGCGGGCGATCGAACTCGGCGCAAGCCGCGTCATCGTCGGCCTCGAGACGCTTCCGACCTTCGACGTGCTCTCGAACATCTGCACGGCGCTCGGGAAGGAGCCCGTCGTCTTCAGCCTCGACCTGCGCGATGGCGAACCGATGGTCACCAACGGAGTACAGCTTCCGAGTGCGCTGTCGCCAGAAAGCATCGCGAAGACGGCGGCGAGTTCGGGAGTTGGCACGCTGATCGTGATCGATCTCGCGCGCGTTGGAACCGGTCGCGGCCTCGACGTCGATCTACTGAAACGGATCCGCGCAGCGGCTCCCGACCTGAGTCTCATCGCCGGTGGCGGAGTGCGCGAGTGGGACGACCTCGTGCGCGTCGCGAAGTCGGGCTGCAACGGCGCCCTTCTCGCGACAGCGCTGCACAACGGACGCATCGGCACCGCCGAGATCGCGGAAGCGCACAAGCTCTAACTCGACTCCAAACTCCGGGCCCCAACTCCCAAAGCCGAGGGCCCGGAGTCCCGGGAGCCTATTTCCCGTCCACCGAGAACGCGAGGAGCACGTTGCCGGGCATGAAGCCGATCGTGCTGTAGCCGGAGTTCACGAACACCATGCCTCCCGCGATCGATGCACCGGGGCCGTTGATCGACCCGCCGCGCGCCGGCACGTCGTTCACCGTGTCGTACTCGTTGATCGTGTTCACGTCGAGCAGCACCTTGCCGCTGCTGCTGTCGTACGCCCGGAAGTGACCGTCGAGGCTGCCCGAGAACACCGCGCCAGGAATCGATGACACCGCGGCCGGCTGCGCGGTGTTGCAGCCTTGCCGGCCCGCGCACGTGTCGGCCGCCGGCGGCGCTGACCAGCGGCGGCTTCCGTCCGCGACGTTGATCGCAACGAGACCACCTGCCTGTCCGGGTTTCTTTTCGAACGCGCTCGAGAGCGACACGTACGCGACGTCGCGATCGACGGAGAATCCCCACTCGATGCCGCCGAGCACGCCGCCTTCTCCGACCTGCGTCTTCCACTGCACATCGCCCGTGTCCGGGTTGATGCCGAAGAGGGCGCCCGACTTCTGACCCGCCAGCAGCAGCCGTTGCCCGTTCGGCATAGTCACGAGCGCAGGCGAGCTTCCGAAATCGTGGTCAGGCCCACTCTGGGAAGGACAGTTGATCTTCTCCGCCGGCGTCGTACCGAGGCACGCCGTGTTCCATGCATCGCTCGGGAGCGTCTGGCGGATCCAGAGCACGCGACCCGTATCCATCGCGAGCGCCATGATCGAATCGCTCTCCGGCGCTGCCGGGGCCGAGTAGCTGTCCCCCGTTGTGATGTAGAGACGATTGCGCTCCGGGTCGAGCGCAGGCGCCGACCACACCGCCGCACCGGACGGCGCACGCAACTGCGTCCCTACGCTGTTCTTTCCCGCCGGTTCCGGTGTGCGCGGGATCGTGTAGGTCTTCCAGATCTGCTTTCCCGTCGCCGCATCGAGCGAGACGACGCTCCCGCGGAAGGTGCAGCATTCATAGGACGTCAGCACGGCGGTGCCCTCTTCGAGGGACGACACGGGCACGTAGAGCCGGTTGTCGTGGAAGACCACGCCGCCAGTGATCATCGCGTCGAGATGCTCCTCGACCTTGACCTTCCATTTGAGCGCGCCGGTTGCGGCATCGAGCGCGTAGACCTGTGCGTGCGCGTCACCGAAGTACACGGTCGCCGCATTCGGCCCTGCTGCCCGCACGACAACCGGCGTCGATCGCGTTCCCGCGTCAGCCTCGAACGCCCATACGAGACAGCCGGTCTGGCGATCCAGCGCATACATCACACCGTTGCGGCTACCGACGAACACGCGGTTACCGACGATGGACACTTGAGAACCAGAGGCGGAGGCGCCCGCAAACCCAAACGACCATTTGAGCTTCAGACGCGGAATGTCATTCGCAGTGAGTCCCGCGGCCGCCGCCGGCTGATGCCGTGTGTTTTGCAGATCGATCCCCCACCCGTTCCACGACGCGCCGTCCAACGGATCGCCTGTCGACGATGCGGCGGTGCAGTACGCGCTCTTCGGGATGATTGCGATCGGCGCGCGATATGAGCCTGCGGGACGACCAGTGAGAAATTCGGCAACCGCTCTTCGCTCTGCGGGGCTGAGCGATGCGCCTTGCCGGCGCATGCTGAACGAGGCGAGCTCGCTTTCGATGTGCTCCGGCGACATCGCTCCCAGCGCCTGACGACTCGGCATGCGGGGCAGGCTGCCGTCGTGACACCCCGCGCAGCGCTGCTTGTAGACGGCAGCACCAGATGGCGCGGCTTGCTGCGCGCCGGCCAGACACGGAAGCAGGAGGAGAAACGCAACACTACAGACCGGGGCAACCCTCATATGTCTCCTTCGAGCGTAGCCTTCGCTAACTTCGGGTCCTGCCCTTCAGACCCGGCGCCTCATCACGGCAGTGTCACCCGATACACAGCCGATTGCCCGAAGTTCTCCTCGACTTCCATCTCGATGGCGCTCAGTTCCTGAGCTCCCATCGTCTGCAACTCGTGCTGCAGACGTTCGGTCAGGAGTTGCGCCAGCATTTCGACCGTCGTGTTCGGAATGGGCAAGAGCGCACAGTCTTTACGCGGGAAGACGTATCGGGGTTTACCGTCGACCGAGACCGATACCGTTTCCCCGTCTTCGACCACCCGGACGCGATCGCTCTTGAGCGGAAGCAGGACAAGATGATCGATCTCGTCGCACAGCCGCTTCATGATCCGTTTCAGCTCGACGAAGTCGAAGACGAACCAGGCCTCCTTGTTGAGTGCGCCCTCGACCGTCACACGCGCACGATAGTTGTGCCCGTGCAGGCCTTCGCACCGGTGACCGGCAAAGGTGATGAAGTGCGCCGACGCAAACACCAGGTAGTCCTTGGTGACCGAGACGCGGAACTCACTCCGCGGCATGTGTCCCTCCGAAATGCACTACGCGATCCTCCATGACGCAGGTCTACGCAAATCCACCGCCGAGCAAGACGACGAAAATCGCCGCCGCCGTCAGGTCCGCTGTCGTTCCGGGGTTGCCGCTGTTGCGTGCGTCGCGCAGCCCACCATCCAGGTCGTCGATCGCCCGCCGCCCACTCTGGGATCGAACGCCACCCGCCGCAAGCACATGACGGGCACGCGCCGTCACGTCCGAGGCGAGACCAGCGCCGCTGCGACGCGCGATATGCGTATCCGGCATCTCCGCGAGCAGCGTCAGAAACGTCTCCACAACCGCATCGTCCCACGCAAGGCCATCGCGGCGCGCCCGTTCGAGCGCCGGCACACCCATTCCGAACGTCACATCGAACCCGGTGGCGTACTCGGATGCGATCGTGTCCCGGTGCGCCGCCAGCCGCATCACCTCGACCAGCGTCATCGTCGGTTCCGTGGACACGTCCTGTGATTCGGCGCGATCGAGTCCGCCCGGTCGCGCCAATCGGATCGCCGCGTATGTCTCCCGCGCATCATCGACCGTGGTGGCTTCGAGCACGCTCTTCGCTGCGCTCTGCAGGTTCTGTCCCGGAAGAGACGCGGCTCGAGCCAGCGGCGCGAACAGGAGCACGATACCCAGATTGGTGTTCGAGCGCGTCAGCTTTGCGGTGGCTTCGATCGCCAGCCTGATCGTTGAACCGACACTACACTCGCCTGCCCGTGCCAGCGGCTCACCGATGGCGAGCGCGCTCGCCAGGAAATCTTCATATCGCAGATCGGCAAAATGACGGCCGGGCGAAACGTTGCCCGGCTTCGGCGCGCTCACCTCGAGGAGGCACGCCAGCTGCGCGGCGACACCCACGTTGAGGGGCCGATGATCTCGATCGACCGCAAGAAGCGCCTCGGCGACTTCGCGGTAGACGCCGCTCATACCGGCAAGCTTTCCTGCGGATGGTGCGAGATCGGCTGCAGAACACGCTCGAGATGCTCGACTATGGCTGCGGCCACGTCGAGACCTGTCGCCTGCTGTAGCCCCTCCCATCCAGGGATGCCATTCACCTCGAGCACGTAGAGCGATCCATCGCGCGCGGGCAATACATCGACTCCTGCGTAATCAGCGCCGACAGCCGCTGCAGCGCGGAGCGCCACCTGCTCGATCTCAGGGGAAATGTCCACGGCCGTCGCGGAGCCGCCGATGGCGACGTTGGTCCGCCACTCACCTGCCGGAGCTCGCCGCTCGATCGCTCCGAGCACACGACCACCGACGACAAACACTCGCAGATCGCGGCCGCTGTGATCGATGGCGCGCTGCACGTAGAACACCGAACGAATCTGATCCAGCGCGCGCACGACACGCAACGCCACGTCCGGATCGCTGACCCTCACCATTCCATGGCCAAGCGATCCGAAGATCGGCTTGATGACGACGTCGCCCATGGAGCGGACGGCGGCCATTGCGTCTTCCACACGCTCACAGACAACGGTCTCTGGCACGAGCAGGCCAGCGTCGTGCAACAGCGTCGTCGTATAGAACTTGTCAACCGATCGTTCGATCGCGCGCGGCGAGTTGACGACACGCACGCCACGATTCTCCAGCCAGTGCAGCGCGTCGACGCGGTAGATCAACTGTTCGAGCGAGCCGCCCGGGATGATGCGCGCGAGAACGGCGTCGGCGTCGAGGATGGAAATCTGTTCGCTGGTCAGGCGTGCAGTCATGACCTGGCTCCGAGGCCCGCCTGCCGAGCGGTCGAGGCCTTCGTACGGCAGGACTGCCGCGAGGTGGCCACGCGCGGTCAGGGCGCGAATCAGTTCGTCGGTATGCCAGCCGGTGCGCGCGCTCAGGATCACGACGCGCATCTTCAGCCTCCGAAGAGCGACGCCCGCAGCACGTCGACGTTCGTCCGTCCCGCGTGAAACGTGCGCCCGCTTTGCACGCTGGTCAGCCACACCTCTGCCGGACTGAACAGCATCGGATCGATCTTATAGAAGTCGTTGTTGTAGCGCTTGAAGATGTCGTAGAACGGCGTGCCGTAGTCGGCTGATGTGGACGAGGGCAATCGCTCGGCCAGTTGCGCCAGTTCATCGTCATCGCCGATAACCGCGTAGCGCACCTGTCCGCCGTACAGCACGCAGTCGTTCGTCCGTCCGATCGCGCGGAGGTCGTTCTTCGCGATCGGCGGGAGCGGCGCGGTGCCGATCGCGCTCACGACTCTCGCTACGTCGAAACCGAGCGTGTCCATCTTGTGCAGTCCGGTTTCGATCGAGCGCGCGACGATCTGAACGCCGCCCGCCAGGCTCGCCGTCGGCGCAACGGCGAACGTGATGGCCTTCGGTGTGACATCTGCTTTCTTCGCCACCCATGCGGCGACGTCGTCGGTCGGCAGCGCACGTCCTTCGAGCACCAGCACTCCGCGCGACGCCTGCTCCGCATATCCAAGCTTTTCGAACAGTTCTTTTTCGACTCGTGCTTTGGCGCGAAGCGGACCCGAGCCCATCGCAAAGAATCCGTCGGGATTGATCGCCCAGCCTGCATACTGCGATGCCATGCACGACGCCGCCGGATGATCCGTCCACACCTGCACGCCCGTCCAACTCTCACCCGCGAAGGCGATCGGAGCGTAGGACGACATGGCCCAGCCCACCCATGCACAACTCGGCGAGCATCAACCCGGCTTCGAGCCCGCCAGGAACTTCGACGCCGGCGTCGATGACGCGGGCACCCGACGAAGCGTGCGCACGCCCATGCGCAGGTCGTAGGCTCGCGCAACGTATCGATCGGCGAGCGCCCACGCGCGCTCGTTCATTCCGAGATCACTCACTCAACCTCCCAACATTGCACGATCCCGAAGATACCCGTATCCTTCGTTTCTTCGTGGTCTCCGTGATCTTCGTGATCTTCGTGCATTCCCGGAGGGAATGATGACACGCCTGACGTGCGCACTGCTCCTTGCAGGAATCGCCCTTCTGCCCGTCGCGGCACAAACACCGGCCGCGGCGACGGGCACGATGCTGTTCGAAGGCGCGCGCCTGATCGCCGGCGACGGCCGGCCTGCGGTCGAGAACTCCGCGTTCGTCGTCGAAGGCTCCCGCATCACACAGGTGGGCACGCGCGGTTCAGTGCGCAAGCCCGACGGCGCAACGGTTGTCGATCTGAAGGGCAAGACCGTCATACCGGCCCTCATCGACGCGCACAGCCATCTCGGTTACACCGACGCGCGTACTGGCGATACGTCTTCCTCACTACACGCGGGACAATCTGCTCGACCATCTTCGCCGCTACGCCTACTACGGCATCGCAGCTACGCTGAGCCTGGGGCTGGACCGCGGCGAACTGCCGTATGAATTGCGGGCGATGCCGGTGGATGGCGCCGCGCTCTTTCTCACGGCAGGACGTGGCATCGCGATGCCGAACGCCGGACCCAACGCGTTGTATTGGCGGGATGCCCCCTATGGGGTGACCACCGAGGCCAGGGCCGGCAGGCTGTCCGCGAGCTCGCTGCGAAGAAAGCCGACTTCGTGAAGATCTGGGTCGACGACAGGAACAAGACAGTCACGCCGCTGCCGCCATCGCTCTATCGACCGATCATCGAAGAGGCACATGCGCGCGGGCTTCGTGTGGTCGCGCATGTCTATTACCTCGCGGACGCCAAGGACCTCCTGCGCTCCGGCATCGACGGGTTCGCGCACGGAGTTCGCGATTTGGAAGTCGATGACGAGATCATCGGTCTCTTCAAGGCGCGCCGCAGGTCTTCGTCATCCCGAACCTGCCGGATACGCCTCCCTCTCTCACGATCTGACGTGGCTGCAGCGAGACGCTGCCACCGGCACAGATCGAGGCATTGAAGCGAACCGCCGTGGCGGCCCCGTGCGAGGCCGCGGCTTTTCGAGGTCCAGGCGCGCAGTCTGAAGAAGCTCGCTGCCGCAGGCGTCCCCATCGCCTTCGGCACTGACGCGGGCTCGGCGCACCGTACGGATGGTCCGCACATGCAGAGATCGCCGACATGGTCGCCGCGGGCATGACACCGGCCAGGTCATCATTGCGGCCACACGCACGTCCGCTGAGGCTCTTCGCTCGATCAGCTCGGCACGCTTGCCGCCGGCAAGAGCGCCGATTTCGTTGTCCTCGACGCCAACCCGCTCGACAGCATCGTGAACACCAGGCGGATTGCGGAGGTCTACCTGCGCGGCCGGCAAGTCGATCGCGGGTCCTCGAGCCGAAATTGGACTGGTCGATAGCTCGCGACGATGCTATCGTCGTCGTCCTTCAGGAAACCTGATGGACTCGGCACGCTGCTCGCAGATTCATCGCCCAGGCAACGTGCGGCCGATGCCCGGTCGTCCCGAGCCTGGAGGCGACAGTGGCGCAGAAATCTCTCGAAGAACGTGTGGATATGCTGGAACGACGGGTGGAGATTCTCGATCAATTGCCCGAGCGCGTGACAGCTCTCGAAACGCAGATCGTGCAACTCCGCGACGAAATGCGCGCTGAGTTTTCTGCAACGCGCGGACGCACGTGCCCGTGACGAGGAGACGCGACGCTTCATGCGGATTCTGTGCGAGGACCTGGTCGCACGCCTTGAGATACTGGGAGGCAAGCACTGATCGTCTACGCCGATTAACGCCAGACCGCTCGTAGCCCCTGCAGAAACCTCGATGAACGATAAGACCCGGATCGATTTCTCCCCACGCTGGCCAGAGATTCCCGGTGACGAAGACGAAAGCTTGAAAGACTTCGACTGGATATTCGTGCCAGCTCTGAGGAGACTTGGCAGCTGATGCGAGCCCTACACGCAGAACTTACCAGTCGCCTCGAGACGCTGAGAGGCAGGCGCTGACTTGCGTCTCTTCGCTCTCGTCGCGGTTCTCCTCACTGTCGCGGCCTTTGTCATCACTGCAGTGCAGCGCGGCGGGGCCAGACAGTCCTCCAGCTCGCCGCGAGTTGGCATCGCTGCCTGGTGTTCGACTGTGGTTCACAGACACCGGCGGTAACGGTGAACCGATCGTGCTCATGCATGCGATCACCGGCACGAGCGAGAGCTGGGCGCCGCAAATCGACGCCTTCGCGCGGGCTGGTTATCGTGTCATCGCCTTCGATCGCAGAGGATGGGGCCGTAGCGAAACCGACGCAGCAACCGGCGCTCAGCCCGGTCATGCCGCCGACGATCTTCACGCACTCGCCGACCACTTCGCGCTCGGGCGATTCCATCTCGTCGGCGTCGCCGGGGGAGGATTCGTCGCGCTCGACTACGCCGCCGCGCATCCTGAACGGTTGGCCAGCCTCGTCGTCGGTGCCAGCACGGGCTCCGTGAGCGACACGGAGATTCAGGACGTGATCGCGAGGATCGAGATTCCAGGCGATCCGGGCCGCTTCCCGCTCATTTTCGAGAGGTGGGCGCTTCGTATCGCGGCACCAATCCCGAGGGCACGAAGCGCTGGCTCGAGATCGAAGAGCACGCACGACAGGCCGGCGCGCCGACCCAGCCGCTGCGATCGCCGAACACGCTACGCCAAGCTGGCCACGATCACCACGCGAACGCTGGTCGTCGCGGCCGATGCCGACCTCCTTGCGCCTCCTGGCCTCATGAAGCTCTGGGCGCGTCACGTGAAAGGCGCCCAGTGGACGACGGTGCCTGATGCCGGTCATTCGATCGCCTGGGAGCAGCCGGCGATCTTCAACGATATCGTTCTGAAGTTCTCTGAAAGGGGCCGTCCGTTCGGCGACGTCCCGCAATAGAGCAGACTTACTTCACGAAGCGCTGCGTCGACCTCTCGTTCTCCGCACACACGAACTCGATCAATTCATCGTCGGGCATCAGCCGCTGTCGAACCTTCACCGCCGTCCATGGCTTCGTGTACGCCTTGGGTCGTCGACGGTGACTTCGATCTCGAGGTTCCCATAGTCCAATCGGCGAAACCGCTCGGTCATCTTTGCGGCGCTGGTGAGCGGCGCACCGTTCACGTCCAGCCATCACTCGTCCCTGAAGCCGCACGTCTCAACAACGAGCGTGTCTCCTTCCCACTTGCCGATCGAGTAGCCGTACCACCACGGCTGAGGATCGTTGCTCGGCAGCGGCCTGCCGTCCGTGAAGATCTGACGGATCCCTCCATTGGCTTCGTACAGGATCAGAAGAACGACGGCGTCTGGACCATTTTCCGTGGCTGCGGGTGGTTGTGAAGCTGCGTGAGCCCAATGGGCAGGCAATGGGCGTCTGGATTGTCTTTGCTGTTGTCCGCGATGCGCTTGTTCCGCAACTCGAAGGCCCACGGTCGAAGCGGAAGATCGCCATCGAGCCCCGCACCGATATTCCAGAACTGGCTCGTCCGAAGCAGTGGCGGAAGGTCGGTCCCGACGATCACCTGCCCGCTGCCGGTTCGAATCGTCTGCCAGAGACCGGAGAGATCCGGCTTTCCGTCGGGAGTGCGCGGGGTTGGTGCATCGAGCCTGACTCGCCCGCTCGAGGTGCGAGGCGCACCCGTTGCCGGATGCAGCGGCCACTGCGCGGACACCGACGCAGAAACGAGCACGACGATCCCGAAGACGCCGGCACAGAACAGCCGCAGCTTCATGTCCACCTCGCAACGAAAAACCACGGGAATCGGCGAGCGCCGGCTGCAGTCTAACATCGAGAGAGCGCCCGATTTCCTCATATAATCCGTCGCACATCTGGAGTCGTGCCATGAAAAAAGCTTGTCTCATAACTGCCGTGACGGTGGCCGTTCTTCTCCACAGCACAGCCTCGCGGGCCGACGAGATCCGTGTGCTCTCCTCCGTCGGCATCAAGGCGGTCGTCGACGAACTTGCTCCGCAGTTCGAGAAGACGACGAAGCATACAGTGACGATGGTGTTTGGCCTGGCGGGAGCGCTGAAGACTCAGATCGAAAAGGGCGAACCGTTCGATGTCGCGATCCTGACGCCGCCGCTGCTCGACGATCTGATCGCCAAGGGGCTGGTGCCGGCGAAGTCGACCATCGCGCGCACGGGCCTTGGACTGATGATCAAAGCAGGCGCGCGCAAGCCTGACATCAGCACCGTTGACGCATTCAAGAAGACGTTGCTTGCGGCACAGTCGATCACGTTCGCATCGGCCGGCGCCAGTGGTGTGGCATTTCTCGCGACCGCCAAGCAGCTTGGAATCGCGGACGCGATCAAGACGAAGCCTGCGGCCTCGGGTGAAGAGGTCAACCACAACATCCTGAGTGGCGCCTCGGATCTGGCGGTCCTGCCGGTTAGCGAAATCCTGCCGGTCAAAGGCGCTGAGCTCGGCGGAGTATTTCCGGCAGATGTGCAGACCTTCGTGATCATGGCGGCGGGGGTTAATCCAAAGGCCAAGGGAACAGCAGCGAAAGACTTCGTTGCGTTCCTGATGTCGCCTGCCAACAACGGCGTGATCAAGACCAAAGGAATGGAACGACTCCCATGAAACCGTTGAGGCTTGCATTCTTCGCAGCCGCCGCACTCGTGGCGACGATTACGGCTGCCAGCACCTACACTGTCGCTCCCGACTGGCTGAAGCTGCCGCCGGGACGGCGCGCAGCTCGGCAACATGCACGGCGACATCGCCGTCAGCTCCAAGGGCGAGGTGTACGTCAGCGTCCAGGACCCGGCCGCGCGGCTGCAGGTCTACGCGCCGGACGGCGCGTTCCTGCGCAACCTGACCGGCGCGCCGAGCGACTTCCACGGCTTCGTGATCCGCACGCAGCCCGACGGCGAGTTCCTCTACGGCGCCTCGCTGCGCGGCCAGACGATCGTCAAGATGACGCTCGACGGCGACGATCGTGATGACGATCGGCTCGTCGGCGGTTCCCGACGAGTTCAAGGTGCGCAACGCGCGCAGCAACCAGCTGGCGCTGCTGCTCACCAGCGTCTCGACGTGGCCGCCAACGGCGACCTCTACGTGACCGACGGCTACGCCAGCGACTACATCCACCGCTTCGATCAGCACCGGCAAGCTACCTCGCCTCGTTCGGCGGCAAGACAGGCGCCCTACAGCTTCAACACGCTGCACAAGCTGGCCATCGACACGCGTTTCCAGCCGGCGCGCATCATCGCCACCGACCGCGCCAACAACCGCGTCGTGCACCTGTCGCTCGACGGGCGAGTTCCTCGGTGTCGTGGCGAAGGATCTGCTGCTGCCGGCCGCCGATCGTCCTGAACGGCGACAACGCGATCGTCGGCGAGCTGAGCGGCCGCGTCACGCATTCTCGACAAGGCCGGCGAGGTCGTCGAGCGCATCGGCGCCAACACCGAGCAGGGCGTCGGCACCAACAAGCTCCCGCCGGCGCAGTGGCGGCCCGGCTTCGTGCTGTCGCCGCACGGCGTGGCCGTCAACGCGCACGGCGATCTGTTCGTCTCGGAGTTCAACCTGTTCGGCCGCGTTCACCGGTTCAATCGGTCCGTTGAGGACGTCGACATCGCCGGCACGGAGACGACTCATGATCGTCCTGGCATCGCGCTTCATCGCCGTCGTCGGCTCGGCCGCTGCCCCCGCCACGACCGTGCGAGTCGCTGCAGTCGATGTCCACGCCGCAGGTCGCGTCACCGCGCTGGCGATGCCGTCGGGCCCGTTCGTGGCGCCGGCGCGCCTCCCGCTGCCGCGCCAGCCGCAGGCCGCGGGCGGACCCGGCCGAGCCGGCGGCGCAGCGCGCCCGCCGCTGCCCGCGCACTGCCGCGTGAAGCTGGTGCTCAAGCCGACGTCCGACTCGAACATCAACGCCGAGCTGTGGCTGCCGGCGGCAGAACTGGAACGGCAAGTTCATGGCGGTCGGCAACGGCGGCTTCGGCGGCGTCGATCCAGGGCTACGGCGAGATGCAGACCGCGCTGCGGCTCGGCTACGCCACGGCCGGCAACGACACCGGGCACTCGGCCGCCGACGGCCCGAACGGCATGTTCGCGCTCGGGCATCCCGAGAAGATCGTCGACTTCGCCTACCGCGCGATGCACGAGATGACGGCGACGTCGAAGAAGCTGATCGACCAGCTACTACGGCAAGCGCGCCGCAGTTCTCCTACTACAAGGGCTGCTCGACCGGCGGCCGTCAGGGCGTGATGGCGGCGCAGCGCTATCCCGAGGACTTCGACGGCATCATCGCCGGCGCGCTCGCCAACCGCCACATCCAGATGCACACCGCCGGCGTCTACGCGCAACATCGAGCTGGCGCGCCACCCCGAGCGGCGCATTCCGCCGGCCAAGGCGGAGATGGTGCAGCAAGGCGGTGCTGACATGCCTGCGACACGCTGAAGGAAGGCTTCCTCAACAACCCGCGCGCCTGCACGTTCGACTTCTCGAAGCTGGCGTGCAAGGGCGCCGACACGCGACAGCTGCCTGACGCGCGGCGCAGCTCAAGACGGTCGAGACGTTCTACGGCGGCGTGAAGAACAGCAAGGGCGAGCTGATCTTCTCGGGCCAGGCGCTCGGCAACCCGCTGCCGGCGCTCCAGCGTCCAGCCGGCCGGCGCTGCCCGGGCGGCGGCTACGACACCGTGCGCATCTGGGGCTTCCAGAACGCCAACTACGACTGGAAGACGTTCGACCTCGATCGCGACATGCCGATCATCAACAGCAAGGTCGGCTTCGTGGACGCGGTCGATCCGGACCTGTCGAAGTTCAAGGCGCGCGGCGGCAAGCTGCTGCTCTACGCCGGCTGGGGCGACACCGGCATCACGCCCGAGAACACGGTGCTCTACTACGAGAGCGTGCTGAAGCGAAGATGGGCAAGAACCAGGACGACTGGGCGCGGCTCTTCATGGTGCCCGGCATGGGCCACTGCCGCGGCGGCGACGGCCCCAACACGTTCGACACCATCGGCACGATGGAGGCCTGGCGCGAGAAGGGGCGCCGCCGGCGGAGATCACGGCCTTCAACCCGAAATCGGACTGTCGCGACCGCTGTGCGCCTACCCGCAGTACGCGAAGTACAAGGGCACCGGGGAATTGAAGGACGCGGCGAACTGGAAGTGTACCGCGCCGTAAATTCAGTAGGCAGCAGGCGGTAGGCGGGCAATCGCATCATCATGAACAAATCACTCTCGCGTCCTCGCGACGCTGACCGTGGCGCTGGTCACGGTCAGCGCGCAATCACCTGAACCGAAGCCGGCATTCGCCGGGCAGACCGATGCACCGGCACCGGCCAAGCCCTCGCCGCCGTTCACGACGCAGACGATCGCCACAGGGCTGACCGGCGCATGGGCGATCGCGTTCCTGCCCGACGGCAACTTCCTCGTCACGCAGAACGCCGGCACGATGCGCATCGTCCGGCCGGACGGCGTCGTGTCGGCGCCGCTCGACGGCGTGCCGGGCGTCAAGTCGGTGGCCGCGCAGGGGCTGCACGACGTCGTGCTCGATCCGCGACTTCGCGACGCAACCGCACTGCTGTACTTCACGTACTTCGCGCCGCCGAAGGGCGAGGCGCCCGGCGTCTGGCCGATCGAGTTCTTCTACGAGCGCGTCTGGACGAAGCCGCTCGCCGAGCGGCGGACGATGCAGCTCGGGAGCGGAGCGCGTGGCGCGCGCACGGCTGAGCGACGACAACCGCCGGCTCGAGGACGTCGAGGTGCTCGCCGAAGGCGCCGAGCGGCGGATCGTGATCGCGCGCGACGGGACGCTGCTCGTCACCGGCGCCGATCGGTTCCGCTTCTACGACACCGACCTCGACGGCGTCGAGCGCGACGTTCACCGACAACCCGGACGTCCGCCGCAACTTCTCCGGGCGCGTCATCCGCATCAACCGCGACGGCTCGATCCCGAAGGACAACCCGTGGCTCAGCCGCGCCACCGTGCTCGCCGAGACGTTCGCGCACGGCTTCAAGGATCCCGAGGGCGCCGCGCTGCACCCGCAGACCGGCGAGCTGTGGATGATCGACCACGGCCCGCAGGGCGGCGACGAGATCAACATCGTCCGCGCCGGCAAGGACTACGGCTGGCCCGACGTCGTCCTACGGCACGGCAGTACGATGCGCGCCAGCCGGACGGCCGCAAGAACGTCGTCGGTCGGCACCGGCAAGACGGCGATGAACGGCGTCGAGCAGCCGATCTACTACTGGGTGCCGTCGATCGCGCCGTCGGGCATGATGTTCTACACGGGCGACCTGTTTCCCGAGTGGAAGGGCAACCTGTTCGTCGGCGCGATGGCCGGCCAGCACCTGGTGCGGCTCGTGCTGAACGGCGAGCGCGTCGTTGCCGAAGAGAAGCTGCTCGCCGATCGGAAGCAGCGCATCCGCGAAGTGCGGCAGGCGCCCGACGGCATCGATCTACATCCTGCAGGGCGCGTCCATCGTGCGGCTGACGCCGAAGAAGTAACACACGAAGTTCACGACGAACGCGAAGTTCACGAAGATTGCTCTTCGTGTTCTTCGCGATCTTCGTGGCCTTCGTGCTTCAAAAATCGAACTGCGCGCTAATCTTTGGAGCCGCGCCGCCATGATCGACGCCGGGTTCAATGTACGTGGGACCGTAGACCGTCTGGTACACGTCGGTCGTGTTCGTGTTGAATGCGTTGAAGAGATCGAGTGCCACCAGCGTCCGCGTGCCGCGGAACCGCAGCAGTTTGCCGAAGCGGAGATCGACTTGATTGAGCCGCTCGCCGTACTTGTCTCCCGGTTTGACGAGCCCCAGGACAGTGACGGGCACTCCCCCGGCAAGCGGCCGCCCAAGACTTGGCGCAATCGCGGCGTTCGGTGTTACCGAATTTGCGGGAATGCTCTGCGACGCGACACTGGGAAAGTTCGCTCCCACGTACGGCTTACTCTGAATCGTCCCGCTGACCAGCACGTCAATCTTTCGGATCTGTGTACGTCGCCAGTCCCTTGACGTGCGTGAGATACCCCGACTCACGATGGCAATAGGTCCGGGACCATTGGGCGGTCGATTGGTTAGCCGAGAGCGTGCCGCCGCCGCCTGGCGGAATGTAGATTTCCGGAATCTCTTGCCGACCTCACAATCGTCTTCCGTCATGTTGCCGGTGCTGAAGCCGCCCTGTAGCGTCAGCGCGAAAGGGAACCGGGCATTCACGTTCAGGTCGATGCCGTTGAAGTGATAGATCTGCTTGCCGTAGTTGTCCGAGAACGTGATGAAGTTGTCGAACTGTCCGAACTTCGTCGGCTTGACGTCGTAGAACTGAAGCGAATAGCCGCCGCCGTTCGGCAACCGCGATCCTGGGGCACGACGATTGTGAACGGGTCGAAGTCCGCCGGCCCGACGGCGCGGTTGTCCGTAACCTGGAAGTTGCCCCACACGCGGCGCGCATAGCTCAGCTCGACTGAGACCCGTGGCGCCAGTTGTTGGCTGACTGCCGTGGTCAAATCCCAGCTGTACTCGCGCTTGTTCCAGCCGGTGAGAAGATCCGTATCGTATGTGGTGGCGAAGACCTCTTTCCCAAAGTTCTGGTTCGACCAAGGTCCACACTCGCGATTCAGTGCCGGATTCAGAAGATCGCAGTCGGGCACGAAATTGCGGTTGCTATCGGTCCACGCCCGGTTCGTCATCGTCACCACGCGGTTAACTGGATTCTGACCACCGGCGTATGCTTCGCCCGAGTTCGTGGGCGTGACGTAGCGGCCTATGAACACCTGACTGCCGTCCTCCCGTTGCCAAACAGATCGTAGGCAGCGCCCACGCGCGGCATGATGTCCTTGACGCCGACTCCGCTGTCCCGAGCGGGGAACCTGATGGCGGTTGGGTATGTACAGGTTCGGACCGATCTGTTGATCGGGAACTCGGCACTCAGACGTTGAAATGCACACCGCCCTGGAGAGTGAGACGCCCCCGCGTCCACTGATCCTGGGTGTACAAGGAGGCCATCCCCTGCGTCACGAGCTGCCGCACGTCATGGTTGCCGAACATCGTCAACTGCGTGGGCGACCCGTTCAAGAACGTGTAGGACAGTTGGCTGTCGTTGTAGAAGTTCACACCTAACGAATCGTTGTAGTGGTATCGCCCGCCGAACTTCGCATTGTGCGAGCCGGTCACATACGACAGCGATCCCTGCGCGACGCGAGTGAGTCCTCGCGGACGCTACCAGAACGCCGCTCGATACGCCAGGTTCGGAATCGAGCCGCCCTGGTCCGTGACCCGAATCAAGGTCTTGTCGTAGGAGTTCTTCTGCAAACCTCCGAACTGGAGGTCCGGCCCGAGTCCGAGACTGGCCTCGAGCAACAGCCGATTCGAGGCGGGGAAGACCATGTGGCCGGGCCATTCGCGCCGGGAAGCCCTCGGTCCGGCCGTGCGCTTCGGGCGATTGAATACCGCCGGCGAACACCAGGCCCGTTCGCGAGCCGCCCGCTGACGCAGTGCTGACAGACGGTCTGCTCGTCCCACCAGACGTTGAACTTGTTGCGCGGCGTTGCCTGCCAGGTCAGACGCAACGACCCGTTCTTCCACGTACCGTCGTCGATGGCCTGACGACTCGGATCGGGATCGGAGGTCCACTTCGTGGGATCCCCCGCGTTCCTGTTCTCGAACATGCCAGCGACGAGCTGCCGATCGCCCTGGTGACGGAACGTCCCATAGAACCAGAGACGATCCCGCCTGATTGGACCTCCGAGTGCAGGGTTGACCTCCCACAACTTCTTCAACTCGTTGCGCCCGGTGAGGCCAGCGTCCCGGATCTCTTGTGTGATGTTGTCTCCCTGCACGCTCCGTTGGCACCAGTCACAAACAGACTGCCGCTGAACGTGTTGCCGCCCGCACGCGGGACGATGTTCATCTGTGGACCACCGGTGGGCGCCTCGCCGAGGCCGCCCGACAGACTGAACGTGACCTCCTGCGCGGTGCCTACCTCCGGCACATAGAAGGACACGCCCATGCCTGGAACCCCATGCTCAGTCCATCGACGAGAACCTGTCCCTCGTTGCGCCGGCCACCATGGATCTGGAACACGCTGAAGATCGGCCCTGATGCGCCGCCGATGTCATTCCCCTGGATGTTGAGTGCTGGTACCAACGTGGTCAGGCCGAAATACTGACGGCTCGATGGAATCGCGGCGATCACGTCGCCGCTGATCGTCTGCTGCCTCCTCGAGTTCGTCACGTCTACGAGGGCGCCTCACCGCTCACAGTGACGGTTTCGGCAACGGCTCCAACACGCATCTCGACGCTCACGCTTGCGACGAAATTGCCCGTCAGCTCGATCCCCTCTCGCCTGACGGTGTTGAAGCCGGGCAAGGCGAAGGTCACGGTGTAGGTGCCCGGCCTTGAGTCGACGATCGCGTATTGACCCGTTCCACTGGTGACGACCGAGCGCGCCTTCTCGATGAGCGCCGGGCTCGACGCCTCTACCGTGACGCCGGGCAACACCGCTCCCGACGAGTCTCGGCGACGCCCGTGATGGACGCCTGGGCATGGGCTGCCGTCGCCGTAAAGAGAATCACCACGAGAACGGAGCTGATTCCGACGAGAAGACGCATGCGCCACTCCTTTCATCGACAATGAAGATCACGAAGAACCCGAAGACCACGAAGACCGCGAGGGTCCGCCGATTTGAGATCGTGCGCCGAGGAGCGGCCGGGATGATGACGACTAGCGGGTTAGCCGCGACAATATTCGACCCCGCCCAAGGGGGATGTCAAGAGAGAGCCACGAACGTGTCGCGTCGTGGCCCTTCGTGCCATATCAGAAGCTGAACGTCACGTTGAACCGCGCGAAGCGCGGCGGC
>CAVWST010000018.1:0-17598 GCA_963757735.1 uncultured Acidobacteriota bacterium | reverse complement strand
GCCAGTGTATTTCTATCGGCACCCGCCACGGATGGAAGCCAGATCGAAGTCACTCGTTACCTATCGCTAAACCTGAATCAGCTCACCACACGTGATTCGATGGCCATCAGGTGTGTGCAAGCCAAACTCTCGCAGTCCCCAAGGCTTATCCGTCGGCTCTGAGGTCACCAGCGCCCCGCGGTCGACGATCTCCCGGTAGAATCCATCGACGTCATCAACGTTCCAGTACGCGAAATACGAGTGATCCCCGAGTTCGCTCGCGGGTTTCTCGTTTGCGCACTCGCCAAGCATGACCCTGAACGTGTCTCGCGTCAGAAAGCTCCACCCGTCGGCGTCGATCGGATCCTGGCTGAAGCCCAGGACCTCCTTGTAGTAGCGTGTCGATACCTTCAGATCTCGCACCGCAAGGACGCACCGGGAGTTCACTATGCGAGCCATCGTTGCCTCCATCTGCCCGTTCGTGGGCAGTGACGTGCGACCGGCAGGCGGCTGAGAGCGCGGGCGTTGAGTCTTGCGGCGACGGGTCAGCTAGGCGTCTACCGGCGACTCGTCGGAGTTCCCGTGCCGCCCGCTTACGGACAAACGGCTGACGAGGCAGGCTAGACCGGACATCGTGCAGACGCGCGGCGGGTTCCTACAAGTCTTCTTCGAAGAATTCGTGCACGCCGCGTTCGCCCGAGGCGCGCCGAGCGGCCTCGGCCTGCCGCAGCTCAATCCGTCGAATCTTTCCTGAGATCGTTTTCGGCAGCGGTGCAAACTCGATGCGGCGAATCCGCTTGTACGGAGCGAGCGTGTTGCGGCAATGCGCCAGAATCGCCGCTGCGAGCTCGCGCGAGGGGCTGAAGCCTGCGGCCAGTGTCACGAATGCTTTCGGCACGGCCTGCCGCAGCGGATCGGGGCTCGGCACGACGGCGGCCTCCGCCACCGCTGGATGTTCGATCAGCGCGCTCTCGAGCTCGAACGGGCTCAGTCTGTAATCCGACGCTTTGAACACATCGTCGGCACGACCGACAAACGTGAAGTAGCCGTCGCTGTCGCGCGACGCAATGTCGCCCGTGTGGTAGTAGCCGCCTCGCATCGCATCTGACGTCCTCGAGTCGTCGTCGGCATAGCCGCCGGTCAGGCCGAGCGGCGGCTCATCGAGGCGCAGACAGACCTCGCCCTCCGTCGCCGACACGCGTCCTTCAGGATCGAGGAGCACTACGTCGTAGCCGGGAAGCGGCCGTCCCATCGAGCCAGCCTTCAGGGGCTGGCCCGGCGAGTTGCCGATCTGCGCGGTGGTCTCGGTCTGGCCATAGCCGTCCCTGATTGTCAGTCCCCACGCGTTCTCCACCCGTTCAATGACTTCCGGATTGAGCGGCTCGCCGGCCGATAGCGCCTCGCGCAACACAACGCGGTAATCGCCCAGCGGCTCCTGGATCAGCATTCGCCAGACCGTCGGCGGCGCGCACAAGGTCGTCACGCGATGCTGGACGAGCGCATCGAGCACGGCCTTCGCGTGGAAGCGCGCGTAGTTGAAGATGAAGACGGTCGCCTCGGCGTTCCACGGCGCGAAGACGCAGCTCCACGCATGTTTGGCCCATCCTGGTGAGCTGATGTTCCAGTGACGATCGCCGCGTTGCAGACCGATCCAGTACATCGTCGAGAGGTGGCCCACGGGATAGCTTTGATGCGTGTGCACCACGAGCTTCGGATGTGCCGTCGTTCCAGACGTGAAATACATCAGCATCGGATCGCTGGCGGCTGTCGCGCCCCTCGGGGTGAATACGAGGTCGGCGTGACGTGCCGACTCGTAGCGCTGCCATCCGGACGTCACGTCACCGACGGCAATCTTCGTAAATGATCCGGTCACGCCGTCGAATCTCGACAGGTTGGCCGCGCCCGCGACCACGTGACGAACACGTCCGCGGTCGATGCGATCCTGAATGTCAGCGGTTGTGAGTAAAGTCGTTGCAGGTGTCACGACAACGCCAAGCTTTATCGCGGCGAGCAGCGTTTCCCAGAGCGCCACTTCGTTGCCGAGCATCAGCATCAGGCAGTCACCCCGTCGTGCGCCGAGGTCGTACAAGAAGTTTGCGACTCGATTCGATGCCGCCGACAGTTCCGCGAAGGAGCGAATCGTCTCTGTTCCGTCCTCTTCGACGAGGTGCAGAGCGGGACGATCGTTGCCGGTGGCGACCACATCGAAGTAGTCGAGCGCCCAGTTGAAGCGCTCCTGGCGCGGCCATCTGAATTCCCGGACCGCCGCGTCGTAATCGGTCCGGTGTTTCAGGATGCAATCGCGGCTGGCGAGAAACGCGGCAGCGGCGCCGGTGTCATTCATCGTGAGCCTCGCGGCTCAACGGCATGGTGTAGCAGACGGCGTCGCCGTCGAGGACAAGCGTCCCGTCGTCTCGGATCACGCTTGTCTTGAGCTTCGTGATCGGCTTGTCCCGCCGCACTTCGAGCACCTCGGCCCGGCCCGTGATCGTATCGCCGGGCCGAACCGGCGCCTTGAAACTCCAGTTCACCTGGAGGAACACCGTCCCCGGTCCAGGGAGGTCCTCGGCTACGACGGCGTTGAGGATCGCGCTCGTCACGCCGCCCTGCACGACGATCTCGCCGAACCGGCTCGCTTTCGCCACGGCATCGTCGTAGTGGAGCGGGTTCCTGTCTCCGCTGATCTCAGTAAATCGCTCTATGTCCTTGGGGTCCACCTTGCGCGAGCGCTCCGCCACCTGCCCGACGCTCGGAACTCCGCGAGGCCAGATCTTGTCCACACCGCTGCTCATACGCCTCCGATCGGGCAACCTCCGCGTGTTCGGTCCTTTACATCTTAGTGTCGTCATCGGTTCGGGCCTCTCGCCCACCCCGCGTCGATCGTCGAGCCATCGCACCCCTTTGGTAGTAAGCTGAGCCACGATATGGGCCGGAGAGTCTCCACGGCAGGCGTGCGGGCCGCGTGACGGCCCGTTTCTCCTCATCGGTCGATTTCGACGCCGTCATCGTCGGAGCCCGGTGCGCCGGCGCCGCTACCGCCATGCTTCTTGCCAGACGGGGCCTTCGTGTGCTGGTCGTCGACCGGGCGCACTACGGAACCGATACGCTGTCGACGCATGCGCTCATGCGAGCGGGTGTTCTGCAGCTGCATCGGTGGGGCGTTCTTGACGGCATCAAGTCGGCCGGCACGCCAGCCGTTCGATCGACGTCGTTTCACTACGGCGACGAAATCGTGGACGTGCCCATCAAGCCTCAGAACGGTGTCGAGGGTCTCTACGCGCCCCGGCGAACCGTCATCGACCCGCTGCTCGTCGACCACGCTCGACTGGCCGGTGCCGAGATCGAATTCTCAACGCAGCTCGTTGACCTCGTTCGCACCAGTGACGGGCGTGTGTGCGGCGTACGCGTCAGACGTGGCGACGGCAGCGAGGTTCAAATCACCGCCGATCTCGTGATCGGCGCCGACGGCGTACGCTCGACCGTCGCTCGTCTCGCCGGCGCGGAACCCTACCGGACCGGTCGTCATGCCACGGGCGTCATCTTCAGCTACTGGTCTGGCACGGGGTTCGACGGATACCACTGGTACTACCGCCCGGGCGTGAGCGCCGGCGTGATCCCGACCAACGAGGGTCTCGCGTGTATCTTCGTCTCGATTCCGCAAGGCCGTTTCCATGAGGCGCTCCGTGTGGGGGCCGGCGACGCGCACAGCCAGTTGTTGCGTGAATGCGGGCCGGATCTGGCAGACGTCGTGGAAGGCGCGAATCGGGTCGAGAAATACCGGGGCTTCGGAGGAGAGGTGGGATACTTCCGGCAATCGACGGGCCCTGGCTGGGCTCTGGTTGGCGACGCGGGGTATTTCAAGGATCCGCTGACGGCCCACGGCATCACCGACGCGCTGATCGATGCCGAGCTGCTCGCGAACGCGGCGGCCGTGGGCGAAGAGAGTGCGCTCGCCGGCTATCAGATCGCCCGCGACAAGCGATCGGGGCTTTTCGACGTGACAGACGCCGTGGCCTCCTTCGACTGGGACCTGCCCAAGGTCCAGCAGCTGCATCGGGCGCTCAGCGAGGAACTGAAGAAAGAAACGATCGAGGTGGACCTGCTCGGCCGCGCCCGCGAGCAGGCAGAGTCCGACTCCGGCGCGTCACTCGTGTGAACGACGAGCGCCCTTCGTCAAGTCCCCAGCCACGCCGTCGTCGACAGATATGTGACGAGGTGATCGACGAGCTCGCGCGCGTCGTCCTCGGCACCGTGAATGAAGCTCGATTTCCGACGTCTGAGAACTGGTAGCCCCAAGACGTAAAGTCCCGGCGCGTCGACGACGCCCCCGTCGTGGCGAAGGTATCCTTTGTGATCGACCACCGGCACGTCGAGCCAGCTGTAGTCCGGGCGAAACCCCGTCGCCCAGATGATTGAGCGGATCTCTCCCTTCCGCAGGTCGAGATTCAGTCGTGACGAGCTCGGCGCGCGTGTGGGTTCAAGGCGTTCCGGCAAATCGACGTCGCCGTCCCGGCCGTGGACTCGCGACCAGTCGTCAAACGTGGTCAGCAACCGGTTCATCTTGAGGTCCGCCAGCGCGAACTGGTTCCGCAACCCACCCGAAAACAATGCCTGTCCGTCACGGACCCCGGCAAGCCGCCCGACGAGCTCGACGCCGGCGGCGGTCAGGGAGTTGAGATCCAGCGTCCTGCGCTCCGGCGTGCCGACGAGCTGCGGCGAGGGGAGTCGTCGCGCGCGCATCAGATCGTCGACCTCGTCGTATCGCTGGTTCCACACACCGGAGGCATCCATCCACCAGAGTACGTCGCGACCTCGATACGTCCTCGGCAGGCGCACGTGCTCGCCGACCGAAAGGACGACGGCTCGGCCCGACCGGGCGATCTCGTCGGCGAGCTGCACGCCCGTCGCCGACGCTCCCACGACCAGCACGCCGCCGTCGGGCAGATGGCCCGGATTGCGGTAATCGAACGGCGTCACGGACTGGACGTGTGGCGGCAGCGCCTGCGCGAGCGACGGCACGCTGGGGAGGTTGCAGGCGCCGCTCGCCAGCACCACGGCGCGGCACTGCAGCACGCCTGTATTCGTCGTGACGGTGTACCCGACGTCTGTCAGGTGTGACAGAGGTGACGGTGGTGTGCGTGCGCACGGGAGCGGCGGTCACCACCGCGTAGCGCGAGATGAACTCCACCACTTCGCGCATGGTCATGTAGCCGTCCGGATCACGGCCTTCGTAGTGATACCCGGGCAGTCGGCTCTGCCAGTTGGGCGTCAGCAGACGAAGCGAATCCCAGCGCTCCCGGCGCCAGGAATTCGCCACCTCTCCACGCTCGAGCACGACGTGGTCGATGGAGCGAGCAGTGAGAGAGCGGCTTGCCGCGAGACCCGCATGCCCGGCCCCGATGACGACCGTGGTGATCTGCTCGATGGTGATGCTCCGCTTCAGGTGCACGCCGCTTATGCGGGCGAGGCTAGGCTACTTCGACGGTCACGTTCACGGGATTGGTGATGACGTCGTACACCGCGGAGCGCTTCTGCGACTGCGCGACGATGGCCTCGATCTCTTCCTTCGATGCGTCTGCGTCGATTTTGAACGTGACCTTGACATCGTCGTAACCGTTCCGCACGTCGCTGTCGATGCCCAGGATGCCGCGGATATCCATTCGACCTTCGAGGTTGGATTCTACCGAACGCAGCTGGATGCCGCGATTCTGCGCGACGGCGGCGACGCCGGCGGTGAGGCAGCTCGCGAGGCCAACGAGAACGTACTCGATCGGAGTGATGGCGTGGTCTTCCGAGGCGAACACTTCCGGATGATCCGCCTCGCAGGAGGTTTCGGTCTTGTGCTGCTGTTCCTGCCCGAGCCCGAAGAAGCTCTGAACCTTTGTCTTGCTGTGCGTGCCGTTCTGCCATTTGCAGGACGCACGCCACGTGAACTTTGCCGCCTCGGGAGCGCCTTTGAGGGCCTCTCGCGCATCCAGCAACGCCTGGACATTGACTCCGTTGTTGACAGTCGTCATTGCCATAGTGAGCCTCGTTTTCGATGTGATTAGCCGCTTGGCGGAAGCTCAGCATCATACACCGTCCGTGGAATTGCGATACAAGCCCGAAGCGGTTACCGCCACCGCGCGGAAGCTCGCCATTCTGCCCAACAGCGCGCTCGCATCCTCCGGCGTTTACGTCAACGCGCACAAGAGCAGATCCGGGACTTCGACTGCGCCACGGCCGCGTATGAGAAACTCACTGCGGCGAGACACGCGGCTCTGCGTCACGCAAGGTGTCGAGTTCGACGACCCCGCGCTCGATCAGCCGCCGAACCTGGTCGCTGCTGCGGAATTCAGTGAGGAGGGCGCGGCGACTGCTTGTGTACGCCTGGTCCATCGCATACGCCAGCACCGTGTCCATCACCATTCCTTCCTCAGTCTGCGTCGCGCTGAAGCGGTGCCTGAACTCCATGAGGACGGACGAGAAAGCGGGGTTATCCCATCGTTCAGGCCCGGAGGGAAGGCGCATGAAGTCGTCGAGCACAGCGACATACGAGGGACTCGGGGGACGGCGCCAGAATGCCACGTCGGGACCAAACTCGCTGATATAGGACGGCAGGTAGAGCATCGCCTCCGCCCGGACCTGGTCGACGAGCGCGGGATTGAACCGACGCACCTCGTCCGCAGAGAGACTCGTCCAGCGCATGATCTCGCCCAGCGGGATCGTACGCGGGGTGCGCATCGCATAGATCGGCGCCTGCGGCGTCGACGCGATCAGGTTCCTGACGATGAACGTGTTGCCGAACACCATCTCCGAATAGAGATACGAGCGGGGACCATAGCTCCGAAAGACGTCCTCGTATTCCTTGCCGGGGAGGGCACGCAAGTCGCGGGCAAGCTTCGAGCCTAGAAAGTATCGGGCACGGACGTCTCCTGCGCCGAGGTGCTCACCGTTGATCAGCGTTCGCCCCACATTCGTGCCGCCAGCATTGTGCTCGGACAGCGCGGGGATGAACGATCCGTACTTGGTGGCGAGCACTGACAGATACGCAGCGCAATAGGGAGCCTGCGTCGTCTGGTTCTGCCCTTCGATGAGTGTTGGCGAGAAGTAGCTCAACCGCCTCCAGTTCCCCTGGAGCCACTGGCAGAATCCCACTGCGTTGGCTTCCGATCTCCTCTTGCCGCTCAGACCTGATTCGAGAATGACTTGAGCGAGGCCGATTTCCGCAGGCACACCGAACCGCTCGTAGATCGCTCCCCACTCCGCGAGAAAGGGCCCGTACCTTGCGGACGTTCGGCAGCAGGGCATCTCCGCGCGTTGAGTTGTGCAGCACCGGTCCTGCGACGCGTTCCAAAAGGAGCGCGACTTGCTCCCGCCGCTCACCCGCCTTGCGCGCGAGCTGTTGGTCTTCGAGTATGCCGGCCAGTGTGGGGTCGGCCCACACGGCGTCGCGCGTCCAATTTCCTTTCGCGGGAAAAGTCGCGAGGAGCCGCCCGTCGAGCGCGCTGCCAAATGCGATCGAGCGGTCGGGAAGAGTGAACACGTACTGCCAGAACGGGTAACCCGGCCGGAAGGTCTGCATTGCCGCGAGGTCGTCGCGCCGGCGTGCCGCCGCAATGTCCACCGCATGCAGCTTCGGCGGTTGTGACACTACGGCCGCGTGAGCGCTCGCCCGCCTTGTGACCACGTTTGACGCGGCCACAGGAATGGCGAGCGCGGCGAGCACCAGGATGGCGTTCGATTTCATAAAAGGCGCATTCGGAATGATGTGTTTTGGCATCGCGCATTGAAGTGCACCGCGCGAAGCGCGGCGCGAACAGGAAGGTCGCGACGGAGACAGTCTTAAGAGGATGGCCTTGCGAAGACCTGCACGAAGTAGGGGCGGCCCGCCCTGTCAACCGCGTAGCCGACGCCCAACTCCGTGTAGACCGGGTTGAGGATGTTCTTCCGATGACCAGGCGAATGCATCCAGCTGTCTAGCGCGTGTGCGGCGCTCGACTGCCCCATCGCCACGTTCTCCCCGTACGCCGTCCAGCGATACTTCGCGGCTGCCAGTCGATCTTCAGAGTGTGGATAGGCTGCGCCCGGCAGGTCATGCGCCATCTGCCCGGCACGCGCCATCTGCTCGGCGTGAATTTGCGCCGCCCGCATCAGGCGCTGATTGGCACGCAGCGGCGTCTGCCCGCGGCGAGTCCGTTCGACGTTTGTCAGATCGACGACGTCACTCGTGACTCTGGACGCACCCGCGGGGGGCGCCGCTGCCGGCGGTCCCGACTGCGCAGGAGTCGTATAGACGCCGACCAGACAAATTACCGTCGTCACGATGAGAGGTTTCCGCCGGCGAAGCATGCGGAGCAAGGGTGCAAGCTACGCGCCCGTGCCGCAGCGTGAAGATCCGACCCGCAAGGCGAAGGATCGGGTGACGAGTTTCGAATCCAGGATCCAGAAACTGGAAACACGAAGGTCACGAAGGCGGGGCCACGAAGGTCACGAAGGTGTGGGCCACGAAGATCTTCTACGTGGCTCCGAACGGAGACCTCATGGCCGTATCGGTGGCGCTGCCCGCGGACGGAAGCAAGGCTGTCATCGGCACCCCTCTAGCGCTGTTTCGCCCACGCCTCGCACGAGGAGAACTACCCAGACAGCAGTACCACATAAGCCGCGACGGCCGGTTCCTCTTGAACACTCGCGTTGAAGAGGCGCCGTCGCCGATCACCGTCGTCCAGAGCTGGAGCGTTCAGTTGAAGCGCTGACGCGCACGAACGCCTGGCAAGCGTCTAACGACAGCGGGTTGTCGATTACTCGCGTGTAGTCGCTAGTGCTTATCGATCCGCCCAAGGCGCCGTGATCACGCGCAGCGCGTTCGCACAGCGATCACTGATCTTGAGCGTGAGGATGTCGTCGGCTCAGGTACGGCCCAGAGTGATCGCGGCGATCGGCTTGCCCGCGTCGGCGGCGGCTGTGGCGAAGCGATAGCCGGAGTAAATCATCAGCGACGAGCCGACGACGAGCATCGCGTCGGAGACCTCGATCGCGGCCATCGCGCGCTGCACACGTTCGGCGGGCACGTTCTCGCCGAAGAACACGACGTCCGGCTTCAGCAGTCCACTACACGAATCACAGGCAGGCACGTCGAACGTCCCGAATGCGGCATCTTCCAGATCGGCATCTCCGTCTGGCGCTTCCATCGCATCGAGCGACGCGAAGTCCCGATTCCGTCGCTCGAGCTCCAGTTGCAGTTGCTCGCGAGAACTCCGTCGCTCGCAGCCCAGGCAGCGCACCGTATCGATGCGGCCGTGCAGATCGATCACGTTTTGACTGCCGGCCGCCTGATGCAGCCCATCGACGTTCTGCGTAACGAGTTGAACGATGCGCCCGCGTCGCTCGAGGGTCGCGAGCGAGATGTGCGCGTCGTTGGGGCGCGCAGACCGCATGCGGCGGAAGCCGACAAGACTCCTCGCCCAGTAACGCTTGCGCGCGCGTTCGTCCGCGACGAACGCCTGGAACATGATCGGAGGGCGACGCTTCCACTCGCCGGCGGCGTCGCGGTAATCGGGAATGCCCGAGTCGGTGCTGCAGCCGGCACCGGTGAGCACGAACAGTCTGGGATGGCGCTCGACGAACTCGGCCAACGAGTCTGCCGAAGCCATGCGCAGCGGAGCGTCCAGCTTCGACATCACTTCATGTGTTTGAGAGAGCGCTCGTTCTCCAGGCAGATCTCGTCGATCAACTCGGCGTCGGCGATCAGGCGCTCCTTGATCGTGACGGTCCATGGTTTCGTGTAGGCCTTGGGATCGTCAACGGTCACGCGAATCTCCATGTGCCCGAAGTCTGTTCGCCGCATCTCCTCGCGCACCTTCGCCGCCTCGGTCAGCACGCTGCCCTGCCAATCGATCCACGTGTCGTCACGCACACCATTCGTATCGACGACCAGGGTGTCGCCATCCCATTTTGCCGAGGAGTATCCCATCAACGACGGGTTTGGATCCTCGGGCAACGGACGCCCGTCGGTGTGAATCTGCCGATACCCGGCATTCCATTCATTGAGGACGATCAGAAGCCCTGGCATCTGCGCGAACTTCAGGAGGTGCGGCGTCCCGTAGGCGCGAAGAAAGTTGTCGGGGAAGCACCTGACGTGCGGGTCGTCCACCGCGTTCTTGGCCCAACGCTCCTTGACCAGCGCAGCGAGCCAGGGTTGATAGGGAAGTCCGCCAGGAAGCTCCACACCGATGTTGATCATGCGGCGCGATGTCGTGGCGTCACGGGGATTGGGCGGGACGTTTGGCCTGCGTGGATCGACTTCGTCGCTGGTCCAGATCCCGGAGAAATCGGGCTTGCCGTCTGCGGTGCGAGGCGTGGCGGCGGACATGTCGACGGTGCCGTCCGCTTTGCGAGGTGCTCCCGCACTGGGATAACGAATCCACTGGGCGGCCAGAGGACTGGATGCGAGTAGTCCGGCGAGTATGACGAACAGAGTCGAGCGTCTGAGAAGAAACAAACCATGCACCTCTTTGAACGAGAGTTATGCATGTAGGGTATCGGAATCGGAGCTCGATCGGACCCCCCGTAGTCGGGGAGAAGTCCCGGGTCCCACGTGAGGCTACGTATAATCGGGCGAATCACAGAGGATTGCCGCTATGGCTCTGGATGTCGGGAGCCGTTTCAGTCACTACGAGATCGTGTCGATCGTCGGCGTCGGTGGAATGGGCGTCGTGTATCGCGCCCGTGACCTGAAGCTCGGGCGCGACGTGGCGTTGAAGATTCTGCCACCGAATGTCGCCCCCGACGCCGACTCCCTCGCCCGCTTCGATCGCGAGGGTCGTCTGCTGGCGGCCGTCAACCATCCCAACATCGCAACGCTGTACGGAGTGGAAGAGGCGTCCGGCATGACGGCGCTGGTGATGGAGTTCGTCGATGGCCGTACGCTGGCGGAGTGCATCGCCGAAGGAGGTGGAGCGCGGGGGCTGCCAATCGAGACGTCATTGTCCATTGCGCGACAGATCGCCGACGCCATTGCCGCCGCGCACGAGCGCGGGATCGTCCATCGCGATCTGAAGCCGGGCAACGTCAAGATCTCGTCGGCAGGTAGCGTCAAAGTTCTGGACTTCGGACTCGCCAAGCATGCGTCGATCGTCGGTGTGGGGTCCCCGTCAACTGGTGGCGACAGGACGCAATCACCGACGATGCTGCCAAGCGCCACGCGGGCCGGCATCATCCTCGGCACGGCGGCGTACATGAGCCCGGAGCAGGCGCGCGGTCTCGCCGTCGACCATCGCACGGATATCTGGGCCTTCGGTTGCGTGTTGTTCGAGATGCTCACCGGCGGGCAGCTCTTCGTCGGCGAAACGGTCACCGATGTATTTGCCGCGATTCTCAGTCGCGAGCCGGAATGGAGCGCACTCCCGGACGCGACCCCGCCCGCGTTGCGTCGGCTGCTGCGGCGGTGTCTGGCGAGAGATCTACGACAACGCCTTTACGCCATGGCCGACGTTCGGCTGGAAGTCGAAGAGTTGGCGACGGTCGGTTCCGAGGTACTCGAGGCGCCCAGCAGCGTTCATGCCGCACGCGACCTCGACTTTCGACGCATCACCGATTTCGTCGGGTTCAAGGAAACACCCGTCGTTTCCCCGGACGGAAAGATGGTGGCGTTTGTGGCGCTCGTTGCGGGCAGGCGCCAGATCTGGATTCGCCTCCTGGCCGGCGGAGCGCTGTTGCAGCTCACCCGCGACGATACCGATCACCGGTACCCGCGATGGGCGCCCGACTCGAACACGCTGATCTATTTCACGCCCGGCGCCACCCCGCTCGAGGAGGGAACGATCTTCGAGATCGGTGCGCTGGGCGGCTGGCCGCGGCCTGTGACGTCGGCCCTGTCTGGCGGTGACATCAGTCACGACGGTCAGCGCGTCGCGCTGCTCCGGGCGGTCGGCGATCAACTCGTTCTCACCACCATGTCGCGATCCGGCTCGGACCTCGAAGATGTCGTTCGCCTGCCGCCGGCCGTGTACTCATCGCTCCGGTGGTCGCCTGGCGATCAGTGGATTGCTCTTCAACGATCGAGCGTCTCCGCCGGGTTCGACGTGGCGCTCGACGTCGTCGCCGCTCGCGGCGGCGAACGGTCAGAGGTGGTTCGTGATTCGGCGCTGAACGGCTTCGCGTGGCTGCCTGATGGTACGGGGTTCGTCTACAGCTCGTCGCGGGGCAGCACGCTGCTCTACCCGCCTGTCTGCAATCTGCGGAGGATCGGCCGTGACGGCAGCGGCGATCGGCAGTTGACCTTCGGCGACGACTCCTACCTTCAGCCCGACGTCGACCAGAACGGCAGGCTGCTGGTCAGCCGCCTCCGCATGCACTCGGATATCTGGCGGTTTCCGGTGGGAGGATCACCGCTGGAGAACACACGTGATGCCGTCCGGGTCACCGATCAGACGGGGCACGTGCAGACTCCGTCGGTCAGTCCGGACGGCACGCGCATCGTGTACGTCTCCGACAACGGCGGACATGGCAATCTGTGGGTGGCGAACACGGACGGCTCCGGCGCACGACAAATCACATTCGAAACAGACCGTACCACCAGCGTCGGCGTGCCCAAGTGGTCCCCGCGAGGCGACCTCATTGCCGTCGTCATGAACCGCGACGGACAAGGAGGGCTCTGGACAATTCGGCCCGACGGCTCGGGCTTGCGACATATCGTCCAGGGCTGGGCGCCTTGCTGGTCAGGCGATGGACGCTGGCTCTATTACTCCCGGGTAGGGGAGCACATGGGCCAGGTCGAGAAGCTGCCCATTGATGGGGGACCATCTGTTGTTCTGCGAAACCCGGACGGCCATCACATCGTCGTTCCCGTGATCTCGCCGGACGGCTCGACGCTGTATCTCCTCATCCCCGGAGGCGAGCGGCTTTTTGGCGTGTCGTTCAATTACCTGACGCAGGTCTGCCGAGCGCGTCCCGAGAGCGCCTCGGCTGAAACGATTGTGCGCATCCCAGGCGATCGAGTGCCCGGCGCTCCGGGTGCGCCCCTTGGGCACGCTGCCATCTCACCGGACGGCCAATGGCTGGCGACCTCGTTGATCGACGGTTCGACGACGAATCTCTGGGTGTTGCCGTCTTCCGGAGGGCCGCTGAAGCCGCTGACGGATTTTGGTGATCGTCAGACGCTCATCGCGAGAGCCGTCTCGTGGTCGGCCGACGGGCAGTCGGTGTATGCAGCGTTGGCGGAACTGCAGACCGACATCGTTCTCATCGATGGCCTGGAGTTCTAGTTCGGCCGTTAGCGGCATGCCGCGTGGCCGACGATGTACCAGCGATGACGCCTCATTCTCCCTTGCCGATTTGAGCGAGCACTTGCTCCGCCTCTTTGAGGTGAGCTCGGACTTCCGGCAACGTTGCGGCCGCCCATTGATTCACTTTCGCAGCGAGAGTGTCCGTCTCGCCACTGCCGCTGGCACGTGCGGCGAGCATCTTCTCGACGTCGCGATCGCGATCGATCATCGCCTTCACATATTCGCGATCGAACTGATCGTTGCTCAGCTTCGACAGGCGCTGCTCGATCTGACGATACTTGTCATCCAACTTGGTCGGCCATCGAATGCCGGCGCCAGACGCGGCATCGGCCAACTGCTTCTGCGCTTTCAGATGGTCTTCGATCGTCGCCTGTGCAAACTCTTTTACGTCTGCACGCTGCGCTTGCTTTGTCGCCAAGTGTCCGAGCTGAATCGCGGCCATGTTGGACATTGCCGCTCGAGAGACGAAGTCGTGGTCGCCGGCAGGCTGAGCCGCACTTTGCGCGCTGGCGATCCCGAGCCCGGCAGCCACGGTAAGAATTCCCACGCACGAGAGTGTTGCGCTCCAGCTTCGACTCATCTTGCCTCCTCGGCCCTTGATGACGTGGGTCCGCGGGGAGAGTCCTTGCAAGCTCGAGTCCGCTCAGGGAGTGAGCGCATGAGCCACGAACTGTGATGAACGCTGCAGCGGTTGTGCAATCTACAAATTCATGCCCGGTTGATGGGAGGAGCGACCATCGTGCCTCGCCCCGCACCGCCGCGAGTGAGATGTGACGATCCCCAACGCCACAGCATCTCGAATACTGGCGCAAGGGTGCGACCATACGGCGTCAACGTGTAGCGGACACCAGTTGACGCGGGGGACAGCTGCCTGCGCTGGACCAGGTCGTCGGCCTGCATCTGTCGCAACTGCTCACGCAACACTTTCCTGGTGACGCCCGGGAGCATGCGATGCAACTCACCGAACCCGCGCGGCTGATCGAGCAATCGTTGAAAGAGCATCGGCTTCCAGCGGCCGTCGATGACGGCGATGGCTGTGTAGAGTGGGCAGGCCTCCCGCTCACGTTCGCTCTCGTGCGTCAGTTCTTGTCTCACATGGCGGAGGGTACTTCGAAGTGCCTTCTTGTCAACCACTGCAGCGCGTCACTAGAGTGAGGCATGGCTTCCGCCCGACTCTACCGAGTCATCCTTCCCGTCGACTCCCTCGACGATGCCGTGCGCTTCTACGCCGCTCTGCTCGATGACGCCGGCATGCGAATCTCGCCAGGCCGGCACTACTTCAGGTGCGGCGAGGTGACCCTTGCTGTGTACGACCCTGCTGCCGATGGTGATGCGCGAACGCCGCGACCGAACTTCGATCACGTCTACTTCGCGGTCGACGATCTCGAGGCTGTGTTCGCGCGCGCCCAGCGCCTCGGCACGCTGTCGAAAGAGGTGGGTGACGGCGGCCTTCCAATGGGCGAGATCGCTCGTCGCCCGTGGGGCGAACGATCCTTCTACCTGCAGGATCCGTTCGGCAACCCTTTGTGTTTCGTCGACGCCGCAAGCATCTTCACCGGCAAGCCGGCATAGCAGAGCCGACGCTTTCAGTTCGTCGGCGCGAGGCGGCGGACGTCCTCGAACCAGTTGAGAATCAGCCGCAGGCTGGTGACGCGAGGTACGTCACGCGGGCGCAACTGCAGCGTGTAGAACGATTCTCCATCCGGACTGACGGAATAGCAGGCAGTGGATGCACATGCGTCCAGTGGAAGAACTCCATACGGCGCCTCGAACAGCCGTTGGGGCCTGCCGGGACGCGCGGGATCGGCCATCGGTACTGCCATGAGCCGGAACCTTCCTGACGGGTCGTTGGGTTGAAAGCCCCCGGCGGGCTCGGTGTAAAACAACTCGCCTCCCCTGGGATTCCACATGGGAGCACGGCCGCCTGAGGTCGACACGAGAATGGGTGAACCCGGTTCTGGGTATCGCTGGACGTACACTTCATCGCGCCCAGAAACATCGGACGCATAGGCGAGCCACGTGCCGTCGGGAGACCAGACGGGTAACGCTCCTGTGCTGCGCTGTTGGTCAGGCGTTCCAATTTCTCGCCGCTGGCAGACGGCCTGTACATCCAGAGATCGCCATCGCGTTGGCCGATGAGCGCCTCACCCTTGCGCAGCCACGAACTGGGCGCGAATCCGCTCTGCGGCAACAAGGGCTCTTCGACCACGCTGGTTCGATCGGCGCTCAGGAGAGCGAGGTGGCTTCCCCCCGATCGATAGACCTGCATCGCGATAGGACCCTTCGCGGACCAGATGGGTCGTATCGTGTCGCGCGCAGCTTGTTGCGCAAATGCCGGCGCCAGCGTGCCGCGAGCCATCTCGTAGAGGAACAAGCGAACATCGGTGGTCGACTGTACCGTCACCGCCAGGGTCGTGCCATCAGGTGACACTTCCACGCGCTCGCGATAAGTATTGGGAGGCGCCCCCAGGGCGCTGACGTCGCCCCGTCGATTCACTCGCACCACGTCCGAGGTAGGCAGCGACACCGACGGGCTGGACACATAGGCGAGAGCTCCTTCCGGCGAGATCGCGAACTGGCCCGCCATCGTCAGATCGTCTGTCGAACCAGGCGGCCGCCGATTGAGCCACATTGCTCAGCAGCAACGGGGCTGCCGCTCACGGCGAACGTCTGCGCGTCGAACTGCACGACGAACAGTGTGCCCTGACGCATGAACGCCAGATGACCGGTGGGGAGGTAGCGCGCGTCAGCGGCCTCCGACAGGAGAACCTGTGGCTTGGCGTCAGCTTCCAGTCCGCGAATCATCACCTGCTCGTCGCCCGACGTGAACGGCTTGCCGTATTCGGTATAGAGCAGCGCGTTCTCACCCGGCAGCAGGAATGGCTTCGACGGCCGTTTGTCCGACTCCGTCAGCGCTCGCGCAGTCCCGCCGTCAGGATCGACTTCGAACACCTGGTAACGCGTCGTAAAGACCACACGCGTCGGTCCCCAGGTGATTCCAGTGACCTGAATGGCGGGGCAGATGCGCGCTGAAGGGCCTCCGGAGACTAGTATTTTTCGTAGTTCGGTGCCCGTCCAGAACACCAGCGACGCGCCATCGGCTGAGTAGGCGAAGGCCCGTGCGCCCTGGGTACCGTCAAGCGCTTTTGCCTCGCCGGAGGCAAGGTCCCTGGAGTACACCTGCTCCACATCCCCGATTCGAGCTCCGATGAAGGCCAGGGTCCGTCCGCTTGGAGCCCAGGCCAGCGCGGGCCGGCCGCCGGCGGGGAGCATGTCGAGAATGCTCCCGGTGGTGATCTCATCGGCGGGCGACGTGTCCAGTGCCGCGCGAACCACTGAAACTTGCGGGACCGAACGGCCCCCGCCACATGGCCGCTCCAGCGGCAAGCCCGGCGACCAGCGCCACGACACCGATCATCAGCAACACCCATCAGCCACGATGCAAGGTGAACGCGTCCGCGCAGGCGCTGCCGCACACGGCATCGGCAGAGGGTTCTGCCAGCGCGTCCTGGAGTTCGAGTCGAGCATCGGCGATGTGGTGCAGCCGTTCCCGCGGGTCCTTCGTCAGACAGCGAACGATCAGCCGACGCAAGGCTCGCCGGTGTGCCTGCCGGCAGCGCACGCCAGTCAGGCTCTCTCGCCAGCACATTGGCGAGCACATCCGCCACTTCGTCGCCGCCAAATGGCGCGACGGCCCGCGAGCATCTCGAACAGCACACAACCGAATGCCCAGATGTCCGCACGGCCCGGTCGACCGGCCTGCCGCGCGCCTGCTCGGGACTCATATAGGCGGCGGTGCCGAGGATGACGCCACTCTGCGTCATCGCCGGCGATGTGATCGTGGGTGACAGTGAGACCGATCTCCGGTCCCCGATCCCCGATCCCGATTCCATCGCCTTGGCGAGACCGAAATCGAGCACCTTCACCGTGCCGTCGGTGCGCGGTACTCCGCCTGACGTTGGCCGGCTTCAGGTCGCGGCGAATGATGCCTTGCTCGTGCGCCGTTTCCAGGGCCCCGGCGATCTGCCTGGCAATCGGGAGTGCCTCGTTGAACGCGGAATCGCGCCTCCGGGAAATGCGCTCCGACAGATCCTCGCTCCTTCGACGAGCTCCATCACCAGCGCCGTGACATCGGGGGTCTCTTTTTCCAGACCGTAGATCGCCGCGATATTGGCGTGGTTGAGGGCCGCGAGCACTTCGGCTTCGCGTTGAAAGCGCGCGAGGCGATCCGCCGTCGGCGCGCCACCGACGCGGGAAGCACCTTGATCGCGACCGCCCGCTTCAGATCGCTGTCGGCCCGCGCGATAGACCTCGCCCATACCGCCGGCACCGATCAGGACAGCGATCTCAAACG
>CAVWST010000017.1:0-70483 GCA_963757735.1 uncultured Acidobacteriota bacterium | reverse complement strand
CGGCCCTGATGGACCGATACATCGGGAGCGGCGAAAACGGATTCGTCCTGAGCTTCGGCACCTACGCGATCCGCTCCAGCCGGACGGGAACGGAGGTCTGTTGGCCGAGGTGCAGCCAGCGATGTGGTCCGTGAATGGCAGGCGTCCGGTGTTCCTCGTCACTACACTCAAGGCGCTCTACGACCGGTCCATGGCAAGGACGTCGTTTACGCTCGTGATGCTGGCCATCGCCGGGGGGATGGGTCTCGTGTTCGGGATCGTGGGGATCTACGGCTGATCGCCTACGTGGTTTCGCAGAGGATCCGAGAGATCGGCATCCGAACAGCATTGGGCGCGCAGCCGGCTGGGTTACTGAGAATGTTCGTGCGCCATGGTCTGTGGCTTTGCGGGATTGGAGCCGTCCTGGGGCTCGGGGCTGCTGCCGGACTCACACGCCTGATGTCGTCTTTGTTGTTCGGCGTCACCGCACTTGACCCGCTGACGTACACGGCTGTTTCGGCGCTGCTGATCGTGGCCGGCGTGCTGGCCAGCTATCTTCCAGCGCGCCGAGCCTTTGCCGTTGATCCAGTCCAAGCACTGCGGGCGGAATAGCCCGCGCTTCAGCGTCACACGCTGGCGGGTCGACGTTTGCCGGTACCGTTCTGCGCCTGATGATTCGTTTCGATCAGGGGAACCGCCGTTTCAACTACCGTGTCGTTGAGTACCGAAGGATGGAGCTATCACGAGCTCGCGCTGTACCTTCTGGTTCGTTTCCGTCCGGGCAGTGCACCCCTTTGCTCGGAAGCCTTCGACGGCGCGGAGGCGAATCTGCCGCTGAGATTCAGAACGTCACGCATCAACCTTTCGCATAACCCCGTACCGGTAAACCAACCCGTCGAGTTGCTGTACTACGGCAGAATGAGCTCGTAGTATTCGACGCGCACTTCTTTGCAATCCATTTCGCAGTCTCGACGCGAGACGAGAAGACGCCTGCCATCTCCGGAGATCGCTTCGATCGCGTGTAGTTTGGGATTTCAGGGCCTCAAATAAGGTGTACCGCGGCTCCGTGATGATGTAGCGGCCGTCAGGCGTCACGCAGACCCACCCAGGTTCGCTACTGCTTCGATGTTGCCTTTGTTCTGTCGGCAGTACGCCAGTAGTCTTGCAGCTTCGTGCGGGTCTGCTGTTTTCGCGGATTCGCCCTTCCTCGACGAACTCGCGAGCGACGGCATAGGCGTGGCCACGGCAGTACTGCGGCCGTCTGGAGAGACTATTCCTGGATGACCGTCACGATGGCGTCGTTGCTGTTAGAGACATAAACGCGGTCATTCGCAGGGTTGACCGTGACGAAGCTTGAATACAGAGGAACCGGTCGCAGCGACACTTCTTCGTGTTCCCATCAATCACGATGAGATTGGTGGACATGAAGTCGGTCAGGTAGATTGTGTTCGTCACCTCGTCGGCGACGGAGCCGAGCGCCGCGAACCCCCATTGCCCGTACGGAATCGCCACGTGAGCGGTCCCGCCCGTGGCTCCGTCATGACCGTGACGTCGCCGTTCGACTGCCCTCCAGCCACGTAAATCTTGTTCGTCGTCAGGTTGATGGCAGGGACACCGGCTGAAGGCCGGCAGGAATCTCGACCGTTTCATGGGTGGCTCCGTCGATCACGGTTACGTTGCCGGGCGCGTAATAGAAGCCCGATCCCTGGACCGCGACGGTACACTTTGTTCGTTGACGGGTTCACCGCCACTGAATACGGTGCTTCGCCGACAGGTATCGTCGCGATCGACTGATTCGTGAATCCGTCAATCACCGTGACGTCGTTGCTCCAATCGTTCGCGACATAGACGCGGTTGGTCACCGGATTGACAGCGATGCCAATCGGGCGGGTGCCGACGGGGATATTCACCGGTCTGTTGGTATCGCTGTCGATGACGGTCACGGTGTCGTTGCAGCAGTTCGCGACATAAGTGCGATTCGTGTTCGGATTGATCGCCATTTGAACGGGCCCGTGCCAACCGGGACGACTCCCCGTTTTTTACCCTCGCCGTAGCCGTAGAACACCGTCACGGTATTGCTGTTCGAGTTGGAGATATATGCGTAGCCGGTCACGGGATTGACCACCACGAAAGCCGGGTTCAAGCCTGCAGGAACGGTTGATACGGCATCGGTCACGCTGTCGATGACGCTTGCCGAAGCGACCGTTCCAAACGTCACGCGAGGCCCGCGAGCTGCGAGGCCGCCCGCACGCGCGAATCGTGGTGCCGACCTGCGGGCTGTGTACCTAGGCAGCAATTCCGACGTTCCTACCTTTCGCAAAACCCGGTACCGGAACCAAATGCCAGGAAGGACAGGACGCATCTCCTTCCCTCCGGCAGCGACAGCCCGCCTCACTTCCGCCCGGTTTGCTGATACTCCGGCGCGAGCTCCTTGCAGGCCTCGACCCTGAACGGCGCATCCGCCGGCAGGACACTATCGGAATCCACGTACTTGTCCGCGAAGTAGACGGGATCTTCGGCGACGATGCCGCGGGTGAGCTCGAGCGTTGCGGGATTCAGCGTGAAGCGCTCGACGACGTGCAGTTTGCTGCTGTGGGGGAGTGAGCCTGCCAGGCTGCCGGGCTCGAAGCCGACAGTGTCGACGACGAGCGTATCGCCGTCCCAGCGGCCGATCGAATGACCGGCGCGGCTCGGCGCGACCTTAGCCGGGTGCGCGGTCATGTTCATATGCACGGTCCGGGTCAGGCCGGCGCCATACTCCATCTTGATGACAGTCGCGCTCTGCGTGATGCGGTTGATCGTGCCGTCGAACACCCAGTCGAACAGGATGCTCGTGATCTGGCAGGAGAGCCGCGGGTTCTCCGACGTCGGCCGCTTGCGCAGCGCCTCTGCTGCCGCACGTCCCGCTGCGGTCAACGTCACGGGCGGCGGGAACCAGCCGGCGGGTCCGTCCGGCATCGGCAGTTTGCCGGCCCTGATCGCGGCGGCCTGGCTGATCGGCACGAGCCCGGTGCGCCCGCCGGGCGGCGTTGCCAGGACCTGTTGCTCCTGCGCCCAGTCGCCGGCGAGGTTCGGCTTGCCGTTCGGCAGCCGGAAAGGTCGTTTCGTGCGATTGACGGATTTCGCGTCGCTCAGCTGCTGATAGCGCTCGAGCGTCGGCGCATTGCCAAGCGTCAACGTCTCCACAGTGCACGCAGTCGGATCGTCGCGATGCGGGTGGCCCGTCACCTTGATGGACGCGCCCGGCACGAACATCTCCGGCGACCAGCCCGAGCGTCGGAGCACCGTGGCCGACCGCATCTCGCATTTCATCGCGATGACCTTACCGTCGTCACCGACGACATCGAAATAGACATACGAATGCGGGTTGACGAAGTCGAGCCGTGTCAGCCTGCCCTCGAGCTCCACGTTCTTCCTTGTATCGTAGCGGCCGGCGCCGTGGTGCGCGTAGGCGCGTTCGACGAGCACCGGTACCGTGAGCAGGGTGGCGACGAGTACCGCGTGTGTCACTCTTGTCATCTTTGTCCCCTCGGCGTCCCCGAACGGTCCGACCACGCGGCGAACATTGTCTCACTCTTTTCCGGCGGACCTTCGACCAGTCACGCGGCCATGCCGGCGAACTCTACGCTCTCGGCGGAACACCCTTTGTCATAACCCCGTACCGGCGCAAGAATTTAGTTCGGTAGAATTCGGGTCTTATGTCCAGCTGGTGGTATTACACGCCCAAAGCGCCGCCCCGCCGGCGGCCACGTCTCCGGTCAATGTTGACGGAAGGCCGCCGAGCGCCCTTAAATCAAGCGGCCAAATGGGCGCTTGACTGCGAACGTCCCGCGGGCGTGGATCTCCTTCGGTTGTCGGCGGGTGGCTGCGGATCGTCAGGTCGGTCATCCAGAGAGGCGTTCCGTGCAGCAGGTCGCACCCGTTTTTTCCACTCAGCGGCTCGAAACGCTGGACGTCCTTCGTGGCTTCGCGCTGCTCGGCATCCTGGCGATGAACACGGAATCCGGACAGCCGCCCAGTACACGTACATGGGATACACGATCGGCTGATGGGACGGGGACACGCTGGTACTCGACTCCATGGGCTTTTCCGACGAGACTTGGCTGGGCCGATGCGGCTGGTTTCACTCCGACCAGATGCGTGTCATCGAGAAGTTCATCCGGACCGGAAACCAGCTGCTCTACGAAGTGACGGTCGATGACCCGGAGGTGTTGGTCGAGCCATGGGTCATGCCCGCCCGGACCCGGCGGCTCTCCAATAACCCGGTGATCGTCGCAGAGCGAGGAAGCTGCAGGGAGCGAGTTGAAAGAGGTCTCCACGCAAATGCGGCACTAGTCTTGTTCCTCTCAATCGAGGTCCCGTGTGCTGGAGGCCCTGCCCGTCCCACGACTGTTGTAGCGCGGAACGTTTCTCATAACCCCGTGCGGGTCCCCGAATTCAACACTGCGCCAGGCCAAACTACGGTTGGCGGTGTCTCATGTATGAGCGTTCTTGAATGCTCCCTGCCTGGTAGGGGAGTGAGGCGTCAATGAGATCGAGACCAGCGAAGAGAGTTGTTCGCGTGGTGATCTTCGTCGTCGTCATCGTGGTGATACTTGCCTTACCCATCTGGCTTGGCACAGGACCGGTGGTGTTGTCGCCCTGACTCGTGCCGGAGCATCAGGCAGCAATTCCCTCGAAGCTCACGATCCAACCTTTCTCATAACCCCGTACCGGTACCATTTGAATTTCAAATTTGAAAAGTGGATGAAGTGAAAGAAGTTCGAAGCGCGTCTGACGCATGTCGAGCATCTGACGCCTCCGATGCGTTACGCGCCTTCCCCCACCCATCACTCGCGCCACGGCGTCCAATTCCCATCACGGACGAGACGTCGCCGTCGTCACACGCATGCCGCAGGCTTAGATAGAATGTCCGGACGCTCACGCCGCCAAACCCGAGATGAAGTCTGAACGCTGGAAGCGCATCGAGCAGCTCTGTCACGCTGCGCTGGAACGAGATCCAACCGAACGCGCAGCGTTTCTGGCCATAGCGTGCGGTGAGGATGCCATGCTGCGTCGCGAGATCGAGTCGCTGCTCGGCTCGCGGAACGAGACACACGAGTTCACGGAAGGGTCGGCGTTGGAGGTGGCGGCAACGGCGCTGGCGGCCCACCGCGACACGCGGTTCGTTGGTGAGCGACTCGCCCACTATCGGATGCTTGAGAAGATCGGCGCCGGTGGCATGGGGGAAGTGTACCGTGCCCACGACGAGCAGCTTGGCCGCGACGTCGCCATCAAGGTGCTGCTTGCCCTCAGCGATCCCGCGGCTCGCAGCCGGCTGTGGCGCGAGGCTCGGGCGGCGGCCAGCCTCAACCATCCCAATGTGTGCCAACTCTACGAAATCGGCGAAGAGAACGGCGTGCTGTTCCTCACCATGGAACTGCTCGACGGAGAATCGCTCGCCGTCAGGCTGCTGCGGGGTCCGCTGCAGTGCGCCGAAGCGGTCCAGATTGTACTGGCGATTCTGACCGCGCTCGAGGCGCTGCATCGCCGCGGCCTCGTGCATCGCGATCTGAAACCCTCGAACGTGTTCCTCACGCCTCATGGCGTGAAGCTGCTCGATTTCGGGCTCGCGCGGCCAATGCTCACCGACAGTAGCGCCACCGAGACGGGTCTCACGCTCCCGGGCACCATCATGGGCACGCCCGCATACATGGCGCCCGAGCAGGTGCTTGGGCAGACCGTCGACGCTCGCGCCGATCTGTTTGCCGCGGGCACCGTGCTCTTCGAGATGCTGTGCGGGAAGCCGCCGTTCGCGGGCGACAACGTCGTGCACGTCCTTCACGCGATCACCGCCGAGCAGCCGCCCGCGCTGAGCGGATCGCCCGCGATTGTCGCGGTCGACCGGGTGATTCATCGCGCCCTGTCGAAAAACCCGGAGGACCGCTACCAGACGGCCGACGCGATGGCGCAGGACCTTCGCGCGACGCTGCTGGTGGCCGACACCGACGTGGCCGGCGCGAGCGCGCGCCCGACCGCCCGCCCGATCACGCGCCTCATCGTGTTGCCTCTCCGGATTCTGCGCTCGGACCCCGAGACGGACTTTCTCGCCTTTAGCCTGGCCGACGCCGTCACCAGCTCCCTCTCGGGGCTCGAGTCGTTGATCGTCCGATCCAGCATCGTCGCGTCGCGATTCGCCGGCGACGCCCAGGATCTGAGAACGATCGCCGACGAAGCCGGCGTCGACATTGTGTTGACCGGCACGCTGCTGCGCGCCGGCGAGCAGCTTCGCGTGAGCACGCAGCTCGTCGAAGCGCCGGACGGCACGCTCGTCTGGTCGCAGACCTCGCAACTGCCACTCGGTGATCTCTTCACACTCCAGGACGATCTTGCCTCTCGCATCGTCGAGTCGCTCTCACTGCCGCTGACGACGCGGGAGCAGCGGATGTTGAAGCACGACGTGCCGGCGAGCGCCAAAGCGTACGAGTTCTATTTGCGAGCGAACCAGTTGGCGACGACGAATTACTCCAAGGCGTCGCTTGCGCGTGATCTCTACCTGGAGTGCCTGCAGGAAGACCCGCGGTACGCGCCTGCCTGGGCGCGGCTTGGCCGGGTCCACCGCATTCTCGCCAAGTTCTTCGACACCAATCCGGAAGAGAACCTGAATCGGGCGGAATCAGCGTTCACTCGGGCGCTCGAGATCAACCCCGACCTTTCAGTGGCGCACAACCTCTATGCGCATCTCGAGGTCGATCTCGGCCGAGCCCAGCACGCGATGACCCGCTTGCTCGAGCGGGCGCAGTCGCGAACCACCGATCCAGAGCTGTTCGCGGGGTTAGTGCAAGCCTGTCGGTATTGCGGTCTGCTCGATGCCTCGCGCGCGGCAGACGAGCGGGCACGCCGTCTCGACAAGCTGATTCGCACGAGCGTGGCGATCACCCACTTCATGCTGGGCGACTATCAGCGTGTGCACGAAGTCAGTGCCGGCGAGCCGACCGGCTATCTCGACGCTCTCGCGCTCGTGATGCTTGGCCGCGAGCAGGAGGCCGTCGCCACATTGCGGAAGGCCGAGGAGGTGGGCGACGTCACCGCACGAAAGTTCAACGAGTCGCTGCGGATGCTGTTGGAAGGGAATCGCGCCGAAGGACTCGCCGCGATGCGGACACTCCTCGCTGGCTTCCGCGATCCCGAAGGTCCTTACGTTGTTGCCAGGCAGTTCGCCAAATACGGCGACTCGGCCACCGCATTGGCCCTCCTCGCCCGCGCCGTCGAGGAAGGCTACTACGCCTTCTCCACGATGGCCCGCGATCCCTGGCTCGACACGCTCCGCGCCGATCCCGCATTCACGAAGATCCTGCGCCATGCCGAAGTGCGCCATCGTGAGTCGCTCGCCGCCTTCCTGCAAGCCGATGGCGATCGGCTGCTTGGCCTGAAAGTGTCGCGGTGAGCCAATTGTTGCCCTATGAAGCCTAAGCGCTGCACCCGACAGCACCGTGTGAGTGCTCAGCTGATTCCAGATTGGCGTGACCGGCGCCGCGGTGAGCGTCGGTCGTTAGCTCGCGATAAACGCCGTCGTGTTGCTTGAAGCTTCGTCGGCACCAAAAGCGACCGGGCCTGCGCTGTGCGTGAAGCCGTGTCGGGAACTCAGGAAGCAATTCCCTTGAATTTCACGCTCCAACCTTTCGCGTAACCCGTACCGGGTACCAGAAAGAATCAAGTCGGGGTCCCGGATAACCGGGCGTCGGCGAGGTGGACTTCTCGCTGCACGCCCGCGAAAGCCGCTCAGTCTCGAACGCCCTGCGCACACGTCATTCGGTTCCACGCTTCGCCAATGAAGCCCGCAGCGGGATTAGGTTCCGTAGTCTCTCATCCCGCAGCCAGATTCCGCCCCATGCCAGCATTCCCAGAAGCAACGGGAGTGTTCATCAGGAAGGCTCCGCTGCCGCTAACCCGTGTCTGGATTGCTTCGGCACCGCCCAGGAAGACACCCGCCAGATCTTGATCGCAATATCTCGCCCGAGACGGAAGGAAGCGATGTCCCCGATCGCGGCGGCACTTCGCTTGCTGTAAGAACTCCCCAAACAGCATCGCCGCTGGAGCAGCACGCTTCGGCATTTCAGTTCTGTCCGACACATGTCAATTTTGTTCGACGACGCACGATTGAGCACGCGCCCGTTCGACCACCGGCCTGTGGCTCAGTGTCGTGTTGCACGCCGCCATCTTCGCGGTCGTCCTGATCGTCGTCCCGATTCGTGCGTCCGAGAAACCGTCGACGCCGCGCATGCGATCGACTAGGGTGTTCATCCTGCCTGCGACCGAACCGGTGAAGTTGCCGTCGACCCATGTCGTGGCGCCGCGCCTTCCTGCTCCGCCGGCCCCGCCGCGGCCGATGCGCGAACTAGCCAGAGCGGAAGTGCCAAAGCCGCTTCCTGTCACGCCGATCGTCGCCAAGCTGGTCGAGCCAGCGCCGGCACCGCTGGTGCCCGCGGTCGAACGGCCCGTCGAAAGGCCAGTGATCCAGCGTCCCCCCGAGACCGGCCTTTTCGAGCGGACAAACGGCGCGCGAACGAGCCAGGCCGCAGCTGCCGTCACGACCGGCGGATTCGGAAGTGAGGCGGCCTCGCCGCGCGGCGCCGCAAACGAACCCGGCGCCGTCACGACAGGTGGATTCAGCAGCGGGGCGCCCGCGCCGCGTGGGGCCGCAAACGGCGGCGAGGTGCAGACGGCGGGGTTCGATCAACGGGCGAATGCGCCCGCCCAGCCTTCCGTGGCAGCGTTGACGAAGCCCATCGATCGGCCGGTCGAGATCGTCTTCAAGCCCACGCCGGAGTACACCGACGAAGCGCGCAGCGCCCGCATCGAAGGCACCGTGTCGCTCGAGCTCGAATTCACCGCCGCCGGCGACGTCCGCGTGCTGCGCGTCGTGCGCGGACTCGGCCACGGCCTCGACGAAGCGGCCCAGCGGGCGGCACTCCGCATTCGTTTCAAGCCCGCGCAGTCGGACGGCCGGCCCGTCGATTCCCGCGCCACGGTTCACATCACGTTCCGCTTGTCCTAGCCAGAGGCACCCATGCGACTTGCACGTCTTCCCTTGCTGCTCGCTGCACTGCTCGCGCTCGCCGTTACGGCGTCGATCGCCGGTGCGCAGGAGAAAAATCAGAAAGCTTCAAAGTCCCAGACGCCAAGCCGCGCAGGACAGGTCGAAGCCGACGCCATCATCGACCGCATGAGCAAGGCGGAACGCGCGGTGCTCGACCGGCTGCGGACGTCCCACCCGTTGATGGAGGTGTACATCCAGAATGTTGCGCCGGACGAGGCGCGCGGCTGGGTCCCCACCGACGACAACTACTTCCTCGGCCAGCTCCACTTCGATGACGGGCCCACGCTTCGTCCGCTCGGACAAAAGGAACAGCGAGGAAGCGGGGTGAGGCTGCGCCTCACCTCGGACCCGCCCAACGTGGGGAATGCCTTCGCCGCGATGGTGGCACCCGACTGGCGGGAACTCGATCGAAAGCGATACGAATTCAAGTACGTCCGCCGGGAGTTCCTCGGCGAATCCCGTTGCTTCGTCTTCGACGTCAGGCCGCTTCGCGAGGGCAAGGAGGGCTTCGTCGGCCGGATCTGGATTGAGGATCGCGACTACAACCTGGTCCGCTTCAACGGCGCCAGCCTCGGATTTGGAGAGACGTTGTCAGGCATGCTCAAGCGCAAGGCGTCATTCCACATGGACGGCTGGCGTGTGAACGTCGCCCCCGGCGTGTGGGTGCCGTCGTACGTCTACTCGGAAGAGACGGATTTGAGCAGCGCATCCTCCTCCAAGTCGTCGTCGAAGAAGCAAACCCGGTTCAAGAGCCAGACACGGATCTGGGGATACCAGGCTCAGAACGCCGACAAGACCGGCTCGTTGACGACGATCCGGATCGACGAGCCCAATGTCGCCGACACCACCGAAGGTGCCGCGCAGCTGTCGCCCGTGCTCAGCCAGCGCCGATGGGAACAGGAGGCCGAAGCGAACGTCCTCGAGAGACTCGAAGCGATCGGCCTGCTCGCGCCGGTGGGCGAAGCGGACAAGATCCTCGAGACCGTCCTCAACAACCTCGTCGTCACAAACAAGTTGAACCTCGAACGGCCGCTGCACTCGCGGATCCTGCTGACCTCGCCGCTCGAGTCGTTCACGGTCGGGCACACGATTGTGTTGAGCCGCGGCCTCATCGACGTGCTGCCCGACGAAGCGAGCCTCGCGACGATGCTCGCGCACGAGTTGAGCCACGTGGCGCTCGGCCACCAGCTAATCGACACGAAGTTCTCGTTCGCCGATCGTCTGATGGTGTCCGATGCCGAGCTGCTGCAGGCGCTGAGGTTCCGCCGCACGCCCAAGGAGGAGGCCGCAGCTGACGAGAGGGTCATCGAGCTGCTCGGCAAGTCGCCCTATCGCGACAAGCTGGCCGACGCCGGCCTGTTTCTTCGTACGCTCTCGGAGCAGGCCAAGCAGTTGCCTCGGCTCATCCAGCCGCACATCGGAGACTACATGGCGGCCAATGGGCAGATGACACGGCTTGCCGATCTCATGAAACAGGCCCCGCCGCTGAGGCCCGACAGCCTCGAACAGATCGCCGCGCTCCAGCTCGGCGCGCGGCTCGTCATCGATGCGTGGAGCGGCAGGGTGACGCTCGATCGCTCGCCCGCCGTACCCCTGATGTCGGTTCGCGAGAAGATCCCGTTTGCTGTGACGCCGCTGATGCCCGTGATCAGATATGCGGAGCCTCTGGACCTCGGCCCGCCCGTCCGCACGGTCGGCGAGTTGCGGTCCAACTAGTTCGGGACTCGCGGCCAGATGCGCGTTTTCCGGGAGCTCCCGTAACGAGACAACACCTTGGGGTTTTGCGAGAGATTTGCACCGGCGGATGGCGTACCCGGTGGAACTTCCCGCGCCGCTCGCCGTATCCGCGTCCAGCTATGAGGGCCGCTGTCACGACGCGCTATGGACTTCCGGAGGTGGTGGAGGTCCGGGAGGTACCGACACCGACGCCCGCCGACAACGAGGTGCTCGTCCGCGTCCGCGCGTCGAGCGTGTGCTTTGGCGACCGGATACTCCGGAGCGGCCCACTCCTCATTCGGTTACTGAGCGGGTTTCGACCCAGGCACCCGATTCTGGGCGTCGATCTCGCCGGCACCGTTGAAACCGTCGGACCGGGTGTGACGCGGTTCGCGCCAGGCGATGCGGTGTATGGCGCGCGCGGCGACAAGTTCGCCGCCCATGCGGAGTTCGCGTGCGTGGCGGAGGATGGGTTCCTCGCGCGTAAGCCCGCGACCATGACGTTCGAGGAAGCCGGCACCGTGTTCGTGGGCGCGGCGTGCTCGCTATACTTCCTGCGCAGGGCGAACGTGAAGCCTGGCGAACGGGTTCTCGTCCATGGAGCGTCTGGCAGCCTCGGCGTGTTCGCCGTGCAGCTGGCGAAGCACTTCGGCGCGCACGTTACCGCCGTGTGCAGCAGCGCCAACGTCGACCTCGTGCGATCGCTCGGGGCCGACGACGTGATCGATTACACGGCGCAGGACTTCACCGATGGTGGACCGGTCCATGACGTGATCGTGGACGTGCTCGGCAAGGCCGGATTCCCGCGCAGCTTGCGCGCGCTGAAGCCCGGTGGACGCTATCTGCTCGTCGGCTTTTCAGGGGGACTCGGGGGGATTGCGCGCGCGCTGGTGACTGGCGGGTTCGTACACCTCTGCGGACGGGCGCGATTCGTCACCGGCGCAGCCGATCCGAAGCAGGCCGATCTCGTCTTCCTACAGGAGTTGATCGACGCCGGCAAGCTGCGCACCGTGATCGGGCGCCGATACACGCTCGACGAGATCGCCGAAGCGCACCGCTACGCCGATACCGGTCACAAGATTGGCAACGTCGCGGTGCTGATCGGAAATCAGACAGAGCATTCCGCGGGCCGTTCCGGTGCACATTCGTCTCGATAGCGAACGACTAACGCCGTCGCGGTAGTCATGCTTGCGTTTGCGACTGTCGCTCACTGAGAATCGACTCTCTCAGCGAGGATGTACCGTGGGCCGAAGTCTCACAAGACCGTTCATCGTCGTAATTTTGTTCGGCACGATCGTCGTCGCGCCCATTTCGCTCCTCGGGCAGTGGCCTGCGTACCCGACGGCGGGGGTTCCTCGAACGGCGGACGGGAAAGCCGATCTCGCAGCACCTGCGCCTCGCACGGCAGAGGGCAAACCCGACCTGACCGGTGTGTGGAACTACGCCGGCGTGCTCGGATTCCGCGGTGGACCACCGCCGTCACCTCCAGGCACTCCACCCGAGGCGACGTTCTGGAACATCGAGGCCGGGATCAAGGAAGGCCTGCCGTTCCGCCCGTGGGCCGCCGAGTTGCGGAAGCAGCGCATGGCGGTCGAGAGCAAGGACAACCCGGATGCAGCCTGCCTTCCGCTCGGACACATGCAGCTGCACACACACTCGCAGCCGCGGAAGATGATTCAGACCAAGGATCTGATCGTCATCATCTACGAGGCCAACGCCGGTGTGCGTCAGATCTTCCTGGATGGCCGGCCTGCTCCCAACAACGACCCGCAACCCTGGTGGTTCGGATACTCACGCGGATGGTGGGAAGACGACACGCTGGTCGTCGAAACGACTCACTTCCGTGATCTCGGCTGGCTCGACGTGAACGGCGCACCGCTGACTTCCGAAGGAAAAATCATCGAGCGATTCCGCCGGCCGACCTTCGGCCGCCTCGAGATCGACGTCACCATTGACGATCCCATGGCCTACACGAAGCTGTGGACGGTACGCGTCAATCAACGCCTGCTGGTCGACACGGATCTAATCGAGTTCGTGTGCCTCGAGAACGAGAAGTTCAGCAGCCAGTTCCGCAAATAAGGCAAGACGATCGTCGGCGCGCTATGATTCGACCATGCGCGCTTTCGTAAGGTTTCTTGTCTTTCTGCTCGTGCTCGCCGTTCTCGTGGGCGGAGTCGCCTGGTTCTGGGCCGGACGCTCCGCGGGCCCGACCATCACCATCCGTCAGCCAGGCAAGTTCGTCGGGCAAAACTCCTCGCTCGAGGTGATGGCCGAAGCACCCGAGGGGAAGTTCACAGCCATCGACGTCACAGTCGAACAATCGGGCAAGTCGTTCCCGGTCTTCACGTTGGACCAGCCGCAGGGCGACATACGGCAGGAGTCTGCGGAGCGGCTGTACGTGATGCGCCCCATCGGCAAACGCGCGCTACCCGATCTCCAGTCAGGTCCCGCACGCATCGTCATCAAAGCCTCGCGGCCCGTGCTCTTCGGGCTCCGCAACGTGAGCTCGACGACGACACACGACGTGACGGTGCGACTCGATCCGCCACAGGTCAGCGTGCTTTCGGCGTTTCACTACATCAATCACGGCGGCAGTGAATTTGTCGTGTATCGCGCCACGCCTGCAGACGTGGAGTCCGGAGTTCGCGTCGGCAACATCGAGTACCCAGGTTTCCCGGCGAGCGCAGCCGGCATCACGTCCGATCCCGCTCTGCGCGTCGCGTTCTTCGCGCTTCTGTTCGATCAGGATCTCAACACGGACTTCAATGTCTTCGCTCGCGACCCTGCTGGGAACGAGGCGCTCGCCGCACTCGATCATCAGGTGTTCCCCAAGCCGTATCGAAGAGCCGTATCGAGATCGACGATAAGTTCATCGGCCGGGTCGTTCCAGCCATCGCAGGCAATTCGCCTCAGGAGAAGATTCCCACTGACGATCTGCTGTCAGGCTTCCTGATGATCAACGGCGACCTCCGGCGGAAGAACAATCAGTACCTGACCGACCTGGCGAAGAAGTCGGCCCCGAGATGCTTTTCAAGGGTCCGTTCCAGCAACTCGGGAACTCGCAGGTCGAGGCGCGATTCGCCGACACGCGCACCTACGTCTACAAGGGCAAAGAAGTCGACCGGCAAGTGCATCTCGGCTTCGATCTGGCCGTCACCGCCAACGTCCCGGTTGTCGCCGCGGAAGCCGGGACGGTCGTCCATGCTTCTGACCTCGGTATCTACGGGAACTGTGTTGTCATCGATCACGGCGTCGGCGTGCAATCGCTGTATGGGCACCTGTCGTCGATTGGCGTGAAAGTCGGCGATCGCGTGGAAAAAGGGGCAGAACTCGGTCGCAGCGGAATGACTGGCCTCGCCGGCGGGGATCACCTCCACTTCACGATACTCGTCGGCGGACAGCAGGTCACACCAGTCGATTGGTGGAGCAAACAGTGGTTCGAGGACCGCGTCCGCCGCAAGATCGTGGCAGCCGGTGGCGTGTGATAATTGAAGGTTGCGCGAGCCCCATCCTTCATGAACACATACCTTCGTCTTTGCCTTGCGTTTGTCTACTGCTCGGTTCCAGTCGCATGCGGAGGCGGCAACAGCGAGAACGCGGCCACTCCGCCCGCTGCGGCAGTTGGCGATCCGGTTAACCCGGAAACTGCCGGAGGCCTGAAGGGATCCATCAAGCTCGAGGGAACACCTCCGGCACCGCAAACGATCAACCGTCGCTCAGACCCGTTCTGCGAGCAACAGGGCGAAGCCAACGACGCAGAACTTCATCGTCAGCAATGGCGGACTGGAGAACGTGTTCGTTTACGTGAAGGACGGGCTCGGCGACATGAAGTTTCCGGTCCCACCACGCCGGTGGTGTTGGATCAGAAGGGCTGCACTTACGTGCCGCGGGTCTTCGGCATTCAGGCCGGTCAGCCGCTCGAGATCCTGAACAGCGACGAAACGCTGCATAACATTCACGCACTGCCGATGAACAACCGCGAGTTCAATCGCGGGCAGGCGCTCAAAGGACTGAAGCACACGCACGTGTTCACGACGGCCGAGGTGATGGTGCCGTTCAAGTGTGATGTCCACAGCTGGATGAATGCGTGGGTCGGCGTGCTCGATCACCCGTTCTACACCGTCAGTGGCTCTGGCGGCACCTTCGACATCAACGACCTGCCGCCTGGCACCTACACCATCGAAGCGTGGCACGAGAAGTTCGGCACGCAGACGCAGATGGTCACCATCGGCCCCAAGGAAACGAAGGAACTGTCCTTCACGTTCAAGCTATAGCCCTCGATCCCAAGCAATGCGCCTCCATCTCTACGCGGTGCTCGTCGCCCTCTCAACGGCAGTCCTGATCTTTGCCGGCGGCCTCGTCACGAGCACGGGTTCGGGACTGTCGGTGCCCGACTGGCCCACCACGTACGGTTGGTTCATGTTCACGTTTCCGCTCGAGAAGATGGTCGGGGGCATTCGCTTCGAGCACACTCATCGACTCATCGCGAGCACGGTCGGCTTCCTGATCCTGGTTCTTGCCGTATGGCTCCGTCTCGCGGAACCGAGACAATGGGTGCGCCGGCTTGGCTACATCGCGCTGGGCGCAGTCGTCACGCAGGGCATCCTCGGCGGCATCACCGTGCTGTGGTTCCTTCCGGATCCGATCTCGATTGCTCACGCGAGCCTGGCGCAACTCGTCTTCTGTCTGACGATCGCGATCGCGTTGACGACGTCTCCTGGATGGAAGCGCGCGTACGCGGGACGCGGACCTGTACCGCCGACGATCGGATCCTTCAGCAGATTGCGACGGCGACGACGGTCCTCGTGTATGGGCAGATTCTGGTCGGCGCGACCATGAGACACACGGATGCGGGGCTCGCAATACCGGACTTCCCGCTGGCGTTCGGGCAGCTCATTCCGCCCAGCTGGGATCCGAAGATCGCGGTGCACTTCGCGCATCGCATTGGCGCTCTGGTGGTCACCATCTTCGCAATCGCAACGACTGGTCACGTCTTCTACCACCATCGATCGCGTCTGGAGTTGTGGCGGCCGTCGGCATTGCTGCTCGTACTCATCACCCTGCAGATCACGCTCGGCGCGTTGACAGTGTTGAGCCACAAGCACTACATCATCAACTCGCTGCACGTTGTCACCGGTGCGTCCGTGCTGGCCACGTCGCTCGTGCTTACGCTCCGAACCCGTCGCGGCAGCCTTGACAGGCTCACCGGATCGCGAGAACACGACGAGTCCTACGGAATGCATCGGGATGTGCGTCCCGTTCGAGGTCACGCGTGAAGACAAGCACGCAGATCGTCGGCGGCACGTCGGTTCCGGCCCAGAGTCCCGCGCGCAGTCCTGTCGCTCGATCGGGTCGTGCACTGGATTTCGTCGCGCTCACCAAGCCTCGACTCAACCTGCTCGTTCTCCTGACGACTGTCGCTGGTCTCTATCTGGCTTCGCCGAACGGCGTCGCGCTGGCGCTCGCGGCGCATACGCTGATCGGCACGGCGCTCGTCGCCGGCGGAGCCGCAGCGTTGAACCAGGTATGGGAGCGCGAGACCGATCGCCGCATGCGACGCACCAGTGCCAGGCCACTGCCACGCGGCCGACTTGGTGTCGCTGAAGGAACGTGGTTTGGCGTACTGCTTGCCGGCGCTGGTCTCGTGGAGTTGGCGCTCGGAGCAACGCTCGCAGCTGCCGCAGTCGCGGCCGCCACTCTCATCAGCTACGTGGTCGTGTACACGCCGCTCAAGACACGAACGTCACTCGCCACGATCGTCGGCGCAGTACCTGGTGCGCTGCCGCCAGTGATCGGCTGGGCTGCCGCAACGGGCGACATCACCCTGCCAGCAATCGTCCTCTTCGGCATCGTCTTCTTCTGGCAGATGCCGCACTTCCTCGCCATCGCGTGGATGTACAAGGACGACTATCGGAACGCGGGCATTCCGCTGCTGCCGGTCGTAGAACCTGATGGACGGCGAACGGGACGGCAGGCACTTCTCTACACGGCGGCGCTCTGGCCCGTCAGCCTGTTGCCGGCTCTTGTCGGTCTTGCGGGAGCGTCGTACAGTGCCGTGGCTACGAGCCTCGGCATCGTTTTCATCTGGCTAAGCGTGGTGTTCGCTCGCGATCGTTCGCACGAGTCCGCGCGTCAACTCTTCCTCTTCTCGATCACGTATCTGCCGCTGCTGCTCGGAGCACTCGTCGCAGATCGATTGTGGCTTTGAGAAAACTCCCAAGCTCCAACTCCCAACTCCCAAACGTGTTTCCTTGGTAGTCGGTGTCTTGGGCGTTGGAAGTTGACATGCTGACTATTTCCGATCTGCCCGCCCTGAATGCCACGCTGAACGGCATCGCGGCGATCCTTCTCGTCACCGGGTATCTGTTCATCAAGCAAGGACGTCGGCGTCAGCATCAGTGGTGCATGCTCGGCGCGCTGACGACGTCGGCGTTCTTTCTCGTCAGCTACGTGACCTACCACCTCCATGCGGGCTCGCGTCCGTTTCCGGGGCAGGGTCCGATTCGAGTCGTCTACTTTGCCATCCTGATTACCCACGTCATCCTGGCGGCCGTCATCGTGCCGCTCGCACTCCTCACCGCAGTCCGCGGCCTCAGGTCGCAGTTCGATAAGCACGTCAGAATCGCACGCTGGACGTTCCCTATGTGGGTTTACGTATCTGTAACTGGCGTCGTGATTTACCTGATGCTCTACGAGATCTACTGACGTCCGCGCCATGAACCTTTGCGATAGAATTGCCTGCGTTTTGGCGGCCGACCGATCGGGCCGCCTCGTCCTGGAGGATCGCGTGATGTCAGGCTTCCGCATCGTTGTCGGCGTGCTCCTCACGACTTTCTTGTCAACCGCGGCATTCGCACAGTCGGCTCGCGCCGTCGGGACGGTGAAAGACACGAACGGCCGTCCAATCAAGGGCGCGACCGTGCGCGCGGTCAATCGCGACGCTTCACCATCACAGATCACCTCGACCACCGACGACAAAGGCCGCTGGGCCATGATCGGTCTCAAAACGGGCACGTGGCAGTTCACGGTTGAAGCGCCTGGGTTCACTCCGGTACAGGCCTCGGCACCAGTTCGCGTCGCGGCCACGCCGCCAATGGGCTTCGCCCTCGCACGCGATCCCGGACCGATTCCAGGTGCGCTCGACAAGAACGTCGTCCAATCCGTCACCGCTGCGAACGCGCTCCGCGATCGTGGTCAATACGATCAGGCGCTCGCCGCATATCAGCAGATCCGCGAGCAGAATCCCAAGCTGACGTCAGTGACGTTTGTCGTCGCCGGCCTGTATCGCAAGCAGGCCACGTCAGAAACTGATCCCGCGGCCAGGCGCGCGCTTCTCGATCGAGCGATCGACACCTACACGCAGTTGCTGAACGACGACGCGCTCACCGTGCGGGCGAAGGCAGAGCTCGAATCGACGCGCTCTGAATTACAGGCTCTTTCGCGTTAACCATGCCAGCTCGCGCCCGTGTCCGGACCCGGCGCTGGGTGGCCGGGCTGATCATCGCGTTGTTCTTTGTGGCTGTGGCTGGATCCGCAGCCATCGGCTGGTGGTACGCGCGCGAGTCACCTCCTCACCAGGGCCCCATTCTTCTCGTCTCGATGGACGGCGTTCCCGCCACGGATCTCTCCGCCTACGGCGCTCAGCGATCCGATACACCGGCACTCGATGCGCTCGCCAACGAGTCCGTCGTCTTCGAGCGCGCATATACGCACTCGCCGCAGAGTCTTCCTGCCCATGCGTCGCTGCTGACCGGCCGGTTGCCGCTCGACCACGGCGTCCGCGACGATGCCGGGTTCTCACTTGCCGCGGATACGAGCACGCTTGCCGAGTTGCTGCGCAACCGCGGGTTCGCGACTGGAGGGACGGTCTCGTCGTTCCTGTTGCAGGCGCGGACGGGCATCGGCCATGGATTCTCTTTCTTCGACGATGAAATGCCTTCAGGCCCGTCCGAGGAAATCGCGGCGGTCGAGCGAACGGGATCCCAGACGATCGACGTCGCCGAGCGATGGATGGCGCGGCAAGGCGGCCAGCGCTTCTTTCTGTTCGTGCAAGTGCCCGGGCGGGATGGCGATGCGGCCGTCATGAGACTGACCGGTGCGCTGAAGCAGCGCGGGCTGTACGACAACGCGACGATCCTGGTCGTTGGCGATCGAGGCGATGTCGGCTCAGGCCTGACGCTCGACGATCGCGCGCTACGCGTGCCCTTCATCGTCAAGCAACCCGACGGTCAGGGAAGTCGCCGCAGAATCCTGTCGCCCGTGCAGAACGTCGATGTTCTTCCGACGATTCTCGACCTCGTTCGCGCGCCCGTGCCGGCGGGTCTTCCCGGTCGATCGCTGCGTGCCGTTCTCGACGACACCGACGCGGTGCTACCGGCGTCGCCAATTTACGCGGAATCGCTCGCGGCGTATTTCAGCTTCGGCGGAGAGCCTGTCTACGCCTTGACTGGCGAACACTTCCGCTTCGTTCGAGGCACTGGAGAAGACCTGGTTCCGCTCGAGTCCGGAGAGGAAGCCGTCGGCGAAGCCAACGAGGCCGCTCGCCTTCGATCCGATCTCGAGGGACTCGTCGGGACGGCAATGATTCCGGCGCCGGCACCACTCGAGGCACGCGAGGAGGACCGCTACGCACTGCTCGGATATCTGGGTAACAGCGGCCCCGCCGCGGTGGAGGTCGCACTGGACTCGTCCGCTCAGCGCACGATCGTCGAGGGACATCGCGCGGCCGCGATCCTGATCGGCCAGAAGAAATACACGGCTGGCATTCGCGCGCTTCAAACGATCTCACGCGCGCATCCTTCGCTCGCGCCGATTCATTTCCAGATCGGCGTATTGCTCGCCAGGACTGGCCGCATCGAAGAGGCGATCCTCGAATTCGGCAAGGTTCGAGAGCTTCGGCCTGAAGCATCGGCGGCCGCACGCGCGCTGGCCGATGCGCTGGTCAAGGCGGGAAAAACTGACGCCGCAAAGGAGCAGGCGACTGTAGCCGTCATGCTGGCCGAAGCCGAGAGCCCGGCTGAAGTCTTCGCCGCCCACGAAATGGCGGCTCGCGTCGCGCTCGTCAGCGGCGACAAGGAAGCGGCCACGGAACACGCCGCTGCCGCGCACGAAGCCGATCCCTCGATTCCTGTGCGGCAGTTCGTGCAGGGACGACTGCTCTACGAAGAGGGAAAGTACGAAGACGCCGTGACGACTTTTGCGCAGGCCGCAATGACACTGGCGGAGACGAATCGCTCCCTCGCCGATTTGCACTTGTACCTGGGAGAGTCGCTCGCGCGCCTCGATCGCTACGACGAAGCCGAGTCGCAGTTCCGTGAGGAGCTCCGAGACTTTCCGCGCAGCATGCAGGCCTACACGAGCCTGGCGATGCTGTACCGCGCATCGAATCGCGATGCGGCCGTCGAGGATGTCCTGAACGAGCTCGTCGCCTCGACACCGACGCCTGAAGGCTACGGAGTGGCGGCCCGGCTGTGGACGATTCTCGGGGATCCCTCTCGCGCAGAAGCACTGAGATCTGATGCGCGCATGCGATTCAGAGGGGATCCGTCTTTAGCCCTGCTCGGCCGCGGCGGCCGTTAGGAGTGCCACGAGTCTGAAAGACTCGCATCAAATCCCAACTCCCAAGATCCAACTCCCAAACGCCGAGCTGCTTGGGAATTGGGAATTGGATTTAGGGCGTTGGTTAACTGGGACGACGTTCTTCGATCTGCTTGAACGTCTCTTCGATGAGGCGCTCGTTGTCTTCCTTCGACACGTTGCGAGCGAGCAGCTTGGAGGCAATCGCCACTGAGATGTCGACCGCTTCCGTTCGGATCTGCTGAAGCGCGCGCGCGGTTTCAAGCTCGATCTGCTTCTCGGCGTTCTTCACGATGCCGGCAGCTTCTGCCTGCGCCTTCTGCTTCAACTCCTCGCGAAAGCGATTCGCGTCCGAGCGTGTATTCGACAGGATCTGTTCGGCCTCGGTTCTCGCCGCCGCCAGGATGCGCTGCGACTCCACGTTCAGCTTTTCCAGCTCCTGCTTGGCCTTCTGCGCGTCGTCGAGCGACTTGCGAATCTGGTCCTGCCGCCGCTCGAGGGCCTCGAGCAGCGGGCGCCAGGCAAACTTCGCCAGCGCCGCCACGAGGACCAAGAACGTGACGATGGTCCAGATATAAAGCCCGGGATCGGGCTGGACCAGTGTGTTCATAATCGAACGTCCTTTTCGGAGTCCTGCCTACTTCATCAACACGATGAGCAGCGCGAACACTTCGGCAAGAATCGCAACGCCTTCGAGCAGGAAGAGCGGAAGGTTCACGGCACCCGTGATCTGCGCGGTTGCGCTAGGCTGCCGTCCGATCGCTTCTGCGGCCCCGGCGGCAAGCCGACCGATGCCAAGACCTGCGCCGATCACGGCGAGGCCAAGGCCGATCCCCGCGCCCATATATGCAAGTGCGAACCCTTCCATTCGTCTCTCCTTCGTTGGGCGCGTCCATCTGGACCCGCCGAAAACGCTCAGTGATGAGCGTGAATGGCCATGCCGATGAACACAGCCGACAAAAGCGTGAATACGTATGCCTGAACGGCCACGACGATGATCTCGAGCGCCGACACTAGTGCGGCGAGCACGACCGACGGCACGCCGATGCCGACGCCGACGAGCGCCTGCCCCGACAATTCGGTGAAGATGAACACGAAAGACAGAATCGCGAGAATCGCGATGTGGCCGCCCGTCATGTTGGCCGCAAGTCGCATCGTGAGCGCAAAGGGGCGAACGAACATGCCCATGATCTCGATCGGGATCAGCATGATCGTCACAGGCAACGGCAGGCCGTGCGGAACGAGATTCTTCCAGTGCTGGACGAAGCCGTGCGCGCGTGCACCGGCGACGATGATCGCGAAGAACGTGATCGTCGCGAGCGCCGCGGTGACGTTGTAATTGCCCGTCGCGGTGGTGCCTCCATGAAGCACCTTCGCCATGAACGATTCCTCGGGCAGATGCAGCACTGTGTGATTGAGCAGCGACAGGACGTCAAAAATCGGGATGAGCCCGATGGCGTTCGACGCGAGGATGAAGACGCCGAGGGTCAGAAGGAGCGGCGTCCATGAGTTCACCCATTTGCGGCCGACGTTCGGCTCGACGATGCCGTCGCGGACGAACTCGACGATGCTCTCGAGCGCGTTCATGAAGCCCGAGGGAATAAGGCGATCCTGGCGCAGATAGCGCCGCACGGTCGTCGTCACGACCAGGAACACCAGCGCCGCGACGACCCACAGCATGAAGACATGCTTGGTGACGGAGAAGTCGATCCCGAGGACGGTTGGGAGATGAATGAGTGGGTGATCGATCGAGCTGTTCGAAACGTGCTCGATGATGACCGCGCCGGCATTGAACTTTTCTGCGGCTTCTGAAACCGCACCGGCAGCGGTCTCGACTGCGTGGTCGGGCTGAAACATCACGTGGAACCGTAATCCTAAGCGCGTTCGCTGCTCGGCGAGCGCAGATCGTTCATCAACAGTCGTCGCAGGAACGTCGCCTCCATCGTGTGCAGGGCGATGAAGTACGCCGCGAAGCTCACGATGAATGGCACCGGACGCAGATTCAGTCCCCGCAGCATCACGCCAACGTAGACGCCGAAGAACACCATTTTCAGCGCCAGCGCGGCGATCATCACATTCGTCAGCCGGCCGGGTGCCAACCGATGCGCCCGCTCGTAAAACACCCAACTGACAACCGCCGACGTCAGCGGGCCCGCCATCCCCAGGAGAACCTCAGGCTCGCCGCGCCCGTTCGTGCTCAGGGTCGCGACGAGCCATGAAATGAGGCTTGCTCCGACCATCCACGCCACCGCCGTCATCGATGCCAGACGACCTTTGCCAACTCGTAAAACCCGACGATCAAGCCCAGCATAAGACCGACAAGCAAGCCCCACGGAGCGGTGCCCAGCCACTGGTCGAGGCCATATCCGATCCCGCCCAGCAGGATGATGGCGCCAATCAACGTGTAACTCGCACCGGCGGCTGGTCCCGCCCGTCGTGACGTTGTCCTGGAGCGACTCTGCCGAGCGCTTGAACGAAAAGCTCGACTGATTTTTTCCCATGGTGCCGCTACGTTTCAAAACCTTGCCCGCGCGGTCTGACCCACAGCCAGCCTCGTCGCAAGGCTGTACCGCCCCTCAGTATATCCTCACTTTGTGAAAAACTTCACCAGCCGTCATGTCCCGCGGCAGTGCGGCCCGAATCAGAGTCGCCTCTGCGCGATCAAGTCCAATATTTTCAATGAGTTCAGGTCGGCCATAATCCTTGACGCTCGTCCCGGGCGGGCCTATACTGCCCCTACAGAACCTGCCTCCTGATGCCCATGCGCTTCACACTGATTCGATCGTTCGTTGTAGCCGCGGCCGTGTTTGCCGCGATGGCCGTTCTCTCATCCACGCCCCGCGCGTCCCAGGCCGGCCGCGATGTCCGTGAAGGCGTGATGTTCGTCAGCGCAGTCGATCGCGAGGGCGAACCAGTGTCCAATCTCGGCCCCGATGCCTTTCAGATTCGCGAAGACGGAATGAGGCGCGAGGTTCTGCGTGTATCGCGCGCGACCGAACCGATCGACGTCGCGATCCTCGTGGACAACAGCGCCGCGGCGCGCGACGACATCACGTTTCTTCGAACCGCCCTGTCGAACTTCGTCGCGAGAATCACCACTGGCAATCATGTCGCGGTGATAGCTCTGGCCGATCGTCCGACGATCCTCGTTGACTACACGGACGACACCAAGCGCCTGACTGCCGCCGTCGGCAGCTTATTCGCGATGTCGAATAGCGGCATGACGCTCCTCGACGGCATCTACGAGACCAGCCGCGGGCTCGCGCGCCGCGAGACGCCTCGCGCCGTCATCGTTCCTGTCTTCACTGACGGGATCGAATTCACCAATCGCTACTCCAACGACGTCGTCAAGGCACTGCAAGACGCAGGATGTGGCTCTGCACATGGTGACGATTGGCCAGTTCTATCACTCCGAGGAACATTCGACGCGCGAACGCTCCTTCCTGCTGGATGCCGGCCCCCGAGGTTCGGGGGGACAGCGCATCTCGCTGCTCAGCCCGCATGGGCTCGATGACGCGCTGCAACGGCTGGCGCGTGAGTTGTCTTCGCAGTACAAGGTTGTGTACGGACGCCCGCAGTCGCTCATAGCTCCCGAGCGCGCCGAGGTGTCTTCGGCGCGCGCTGGCGTGACGATGCGTGGTGCACGGGCGCGGGGAGAGTCTGGAGCCTGACGTGAAGCGGTTGACGTTCGTCGTCGTTCTCCTGTCGGTTGGCGTGATCGTTAGTCTGTCTGGTCAACAGCCTTCATTCCGTGCGGGAGTCGACATCGTCTCCCTCAACGTCACGGTCACGGACGCGGCCACTCACTACATCACCGATCTGGAAGAATCGAACTTCCTGGTGTTCGAAGACGGGATCAAGCAGAACGTCACGTTCTTCTCGCGGCGTCAGTCGCCGATAGCGCTGTCGCTCCTGCTCGACAGCAGCGCGAGCATGGAGGAGCACTTGCCCGTCCTCCAGACGGCGGCATCGAACTTCGTTCACAAGCTCAAGTCCAACGATATCGCCCAGGTGATCGACTTCGACAGCCGTGTAGAAATCCGCCAGGGTTTCACCGGCAATCAGGCCGAGCTCGATACTGCCATCACGCAACTGGCGGCTGGCGGCTCTACGTCTCTCCATAACGCTATCTACATCGCGCTGAAGGAACTGCGGAAGGTTCGGGCCGTGAACGAGGAGGACGTGCGTCGACAGGCGCTGATCGTCTTCTCCGACGGCGAGGACACGTCCAGCCTTGTGTCGTTCGACGAGGTGCTGGATCTCGCTAAGCGCTCGGAAACGTCGATCTACACGATCGCCCTGCGCGGCGCCGACGTGCAGGCCAAAGGCTTCAGGGAAGCCGAGTTCGTCATGCGAACGCTGGCGCAGGAAACCGGCGGACGCGCGTTCTTCCCGGCGAAAATCGATGATTTGAACGGCGTGTACACCCAAATCGCTGACGAGCTCGCGAGCCAGTACACGCTCGGCTACACATCGGCGAATCCCCGTCGCGACGGTGCATGGCGGCGGATCGTGGTCCAGGTATCACGACCGAACGTCACCCCGCGGACGAAGAAGGGGTACTACGCCCCGACGGTCCGTTGAATCTTCTACCACTAGGTCTGTACGCCGTCGCGGTTGTCGTCTACGCGATTCATTTCGCGAAGCGCCAGCCGTCCGTCGGACGAGCGGCCACCACTCTGCTCCTGCTGGGAGTCCTCGCCCATACGTTCGTCATCGGGATGCAGACGATGGAAGTGCGGCACGTGCCGTTCTCCAACACGTCCACGGCTGTGTCGTCCTTCGTCTGGATGCTGGCCTTGTCGTATCTCTACCTCGAGGTCACGACCGACGAGCGCGCGATGGGTGTGTTCATCGTCCCGATCCTCGTCGGTCTGCAGACTATTCCTGCGATCAATCCCGGGATTGACTACAGAGATCCAGGTACTCGACAGCCCGTGGTTCTGGGTCCACGTCACCTCATTGCTGTTCGCGTATGCCACGTTCGCCCTGGCGGCGATGCTCGGGCTGACGTACGTGCTTCAGTTCAAGGAGATCAAAAAGAAACATCTCGGCTATTTCTACGAGCGGCTTCCGTCGTTACACGTGCTCGATGCGATGAACTCGCGCGCGGTCGCCGTCGGATGGCTGTTCCTGACGATCGGCGTCGTCGTCGGAGGGGTCTGGGCAGCGCAGGCGCTGGCCCAGTCACCCGACAACTCGAACCTGCGGGCGATGTCTCTGCAGGATCCGAAGATCTTCATCGCCGTCCTGACGTGGGCCGTATATTCCTTCGCGATGTTTGCTCGCAAGACGCTTGGGTGGACCGGCAGGCGCGCCGCGTGGCTGTCGGCGGTGGGCTTCGTGATCGTGTTGCTCAACTTCCTGCCGGTGAGCTACTTCGTCACGACAAGCCACACCTTCCAATGAAGCGCAAAGGTGAAAGCTGGAAGTGCAGGTCATCCTTCTCGGCGTAAGCCATCGGACTGCGCCAGTCGAGTTGCGAGAGCAGCTCGATTTCTCGAGCCGCGATCTGGGCGCGGCCATCGAGGCCCTCGCGCTGCGGCCGTCCGCCGCCGAGACGGTCGTGCTGTCGACGTGCAACCGATCCGAGATCTATGTAGTCAGCGGCGACGCAGCACGCGCACGTGAGGAAGTGACAGGATTCCTGAGCGAGTACCACAGCCTGCCGGAATCCGCATTCACGCCGCATCTGTTTTCGCACGACAACGAGGCCGCTGTCCGTCATCTATTCAGAGTGGCCGCTGGACTCGACTCGATCGTCGTTGGCGAGCCGCAGATCCTCGGACAGGTGAAGGACGCCTTTCAGGCTGCCGCGGAGCATCACCGTGCCGGCCCGATGTTGAGCAAGCTGTTTCACTGGTCCTTCCTGGTCGGTAAACGCGTGCGGACGGAAACAGGACTCGGCGAGGGTGCCGTGTCCGTCAGCTTCGCCGCCGTCGCACTCGCGCGAAAGATCTTCGGGCAACTCAATGGCCGGCGCGTGCTCGTCGTTGGCGCGGGCGAGATCAGCACGCTGACAGCCCAGCACCTCAGGGCCAATGGCGTTGGCGAGATTCTCGTGACGAGCCGTACTCCAGCGCATGCAGAGACGCTGGCGGCCTCAGTCAACGGACGAAGCATGCCGTGGGACGATCTGGCGCAAGGCGTCGCCGTCGCTGACATCGTCGTGACGGCGACCGGATCGCAGCGACCGATCATCACGCGCGCGCAGGTCGAGGCGGGCACCGGACGGCATCGGCGCGATCCGCTTTTCATCATCGACATCGCCGTGCCCCGCGACGTTGAAGCATCCGTCGGCGACATCGAGCAGGTCTTCCTCTACAACGTCGACGATCTGCAGACACTCGTGCAGGAGAACCTGTCGCGACGCAGTTCGGAGATTGACCGCGCTGAAGCGATCGTTGCCGAGGAAGTGGCGAAATTTGGCGCGTGGCAACGTTCACGCGGCGCGGTTCCAACGATCGTGGCGCTGCGGGAGCGCTTCGATCGCATTCGGCGATCCGAGCTCAATCGACTCGATGGAAAACTGTCCGGCCTGACACCAGAGGCCAGAGCTCGCGTCGACGAGGTGACTCGGCTCATCGTCGAGAAGCTTCTCCTCGAGCCAACCGAGCAGCTCAAGGGACTTCCCGACGAGGAAACGCAGGTCGCCTACACTGAAGCCATCAACCGTCTGTTCCGGCTTCGCGAAAGCGAATCGCTCTCGCCGGTGGACGATGGAGCGGCCGAGGTCACGCCGGCCGACCGGCGGCGCAAATAGTCTCTTCAACATCACACACGTGAACTCGATACTCAGGATCGGCACCCGCGGCAGTCCACTTGCGCTCTATCAGGCCAACGCCGTTGCCGCGCTTCTCCGTGATCGCGTCGGCACACAGAGCGAAATCGTCGGCATCAAAACGTCCGGCGACCGACTGGGCGAGGCGCCACTCTCGGAGGTCGGCGGCAAGCGTCTTTTCGTGAAAGAGATCGAAGATGCGCTGCTGGCTGGCGAGGTCGATCTCGCCGTTCACAGCAGCAAGGACATGCCTGCGCTTCTTCCGGACGGGCTCGAGATCGCCGGCGTGCTGCCACGCGAGGATCCGAGGGACGCGATCGTTCTCCCGGCTGGGCATGGTGCAGATCAGCAGATCGATCGAATCCGCGAGACGCTTGGAAGTGCGCCACGAATCGGCACGAGCAGCGTTCGCCGGATTGCCCAGCTCGCGAAGTTCGCCTCGGCGGCAACGTTCCTGCCAGTTCGTGGCAATCTGGATACACGGCTCCGGAAACTGGACTCCGGCGACTATGATGCACTCGTGCTGGCCGCTGCCGGACTTCGTCGATTGGAGCGCGGCGCTCGCATCTCGGCGCTTTTGCCAGTCGAACTCTGTGTGCCGGCACCAGGCCAAGGCATCATTGCCGTCGAAGTTCGACAGGGCGATGCTCGAACGGCAGAACTCATCAAAGCCTTCGACGATGCGAGTGCGTCGGTGGCATTGCGAGCTGAACGCGCCGTTGTCGATCGACTTGGCGGCGGATGTCAGATGCCGATCGGCGCCTTTGCGCAGATCATGACGGGCGACGAGATGTCGATCACGAGTATCGTGGTCTCAACAGACGGGTCCCGGTCGGTCCGCGCCACTGTTCAAGGATCGGTACACGCGCCGGAACAACTCGGCAGACAAGCGGCCGACACGCTTCTGGCGGACGGCGCAGAGAGCATCCTCGTGGAGGCCAGGCGGGCGTTTTCGGAGACGGAAAGTCATCACCAATGAAGAATCCTGCTGTCTATCTGATCGGGACCGGACCTGGAGACCCTGGCCTCATCACCGTTCACGGCCTCGAATGCCTGCGACGTGCTGATGTCGTGATTCACGATCACGAGGTTCCAACGCGGATACTCAAACAGGCGCGACAGGGCGCCGAGTTGATCGACGTCGGCAGTTCGGGGCGACAGCCGATGGAGCAGGACGCGATCACATTCCTCCTCGCCGACAAGGCTCGTGAAGGAAAGCTCGTGGCGCGGCTCAAACGAGGCGACCCGTTCGTCTTCGATCGAGGAGGCGAGGAAGCACTGTTTCTGCACGCGCAAGGGATTCCGTACGAGGTTGTGCCCGGTATTCCGCTCGGAATCGGGGTGCCAGCGTACGCTGGCGTCCCGGTGACGTACCCCGGCGGCGGGGACACGATCACGCTCGTGCGCGGATACGAGGACGACAATCGCGTCCTCCCCGACGTTGACTGGTCAAGCCTCGCGAAACTCGATGGCACGGTCGTTTGTTACGTGGGATCGCAACAGCTCTCTCGTCTGTTCGACCGGCTTATCGCGGGCGGTTGGCCAACCGATGGACAGGCGGTGATCGTGTACAACGGCACGCTCACAAGCCAGATCACAGTCACCGGAACAATCGAAGAACTCGCGTCGCGCGCACACGAACATCCGCGCCGCGATCCTGCCATCGTCGTCGTTGGTCGAGTCGTGGCCTTCAGAAATCATCTGCGATGGTTCGACGAGCGCCCGCTGTTCGGCAAGCGCGTGCTCGTCACGCGCCCACGAGATCAGGCCGCAGAAATGGTCGACCGACTGTCGATCATGGGCGCTGAAGCGATCGAAGCGCCGATGATCCGGATCGCGCCTCCTGAAGACCCCGATCCTCTTCTCCGGGCGGCCGATGACGCGAACCACTTCGACTGGATCGTCTTCACCAGTGCCAACTCCGTCGAGGCATTCATGTCCGCCCTGCTCGACGGCACGCGCGACGTGCGCTGGCTGAGGAAGCCCCGCTTGTGTTGTGTGGGAACCGGCACGGCGGAGCGACTCGCCCGCTATGGCGTCAAAGCCGACCTGATCCCTGACGAGTTCCGAGGGGAGGCGCTGGTAACGGCGATGGCCGACACCGGATCGCTCGAGGGCCAACACGTACTTGTGCCCAGAGCAGACATCGGCCGCGATGTCATCGCGGAAGGCCTCCGCGATGGCGGTGCGCTCGTCACCGACGTTGTTGCGTACCAAACAGTCCTCGAAGACGCCCAGCAGGACGATGGCCCGGATGTCTACCGGATGCTGCTCGACGATGCGATCGACGTGGTGACATTCACCAGTCCATCGGCGGTGCGGAACTTCGCGGCGATCTACGGCAAGGAACAGACGATCGATCTGCTCGCGCGCACCGTAGTAGCCGCAATCGGACCTGTCACGTCAGAGGCGGCGCACCAGTTGGGCATCAAGGTGACCGTGCAGCCGACCGTGTCCACGGTCGCGGCGTTGGTCGATGCCATCGCCATGCACGTCTCCGTCGCGGCAACAACCAAGTCGGTGTCGTGACACAATCGCCTTATGGCAACGACCACAGCCGCAAAACTGTCGTTGACCCGGCGGCCGCGTCGGCTGCGGCGCACCGAGGCTATCCGCTCGCTGGTTCGTGAAACTCGGCTCACGCCCGACTGCTTCATCTACCCACTGTTCGTCGTCGAAGGCACCGGTGTGCGGCGAGAAGTGCCATCGATGCCGGGCGTATTTCAGCTGTCAGTCGATCAGGCCGTTCAGGAAGCTGCCGCCGCCAAGGCCGAAGGCGTTCCTGCGGTTCTGCTCTTTGGTTTGCCCGCCGAGAAGGACGCCCACGGATCCGCCGCGTCCGATCCGGACGCGCCAGTGCAGAGCGCCATTCGCGCACTGAAGCGCGAGGTCAAGGACCTCGTCGTCATCACCGATGTCTGCCTGTGTGAGTACACGTCGCACGGCCACTGCGGCATCGTCGAGGGTGACGACATCGTCAACGACGTCACCGTGATGCACCTGGCCCAGGCGGCGCTGTCGCACGCAGTGGCCGGCGCTGACATCGTGGCGCCGTCAGACATGATGGACGGACGCGTGGCTGCGATTCGGCGCACGCTCGACGAGCGCGGGTTCGAGCAGACCGCGATCATGTCGTACGCGGCGAAGTACTGCTCCGGCTTCTACGGGCCATTTCGCGAAGCGGCGGACTCGACGCCGCAGTTCGGCGATCGCCGCAGCCACCAGCTCGATCCCGCCAACGTGGACGAAGCGTTACGCGAAGTGGAGATCGACATCGCCGAAGGCGCCGACATCATCCTGGTGAAGCCCGCGCTTCCCTATCTCGATGTTCTCAGCAAGGTGAAAAAGCGATTCGGCCAGCCCACGGCTGCGTACCAGGTCAGCGGTGAATACTCGATGCTGAAGGCGGCGGCGCAAAATGGCTGGCTGGACGAGCAGCGCGTGATGTTCGAGACACTCACCAGCATTCGGCGTGCTGGTGCGGACATGATCATCACTTACTACGCGCGCGCAGCGTCGCGGCTTCTCTGATGAAAAGACCCGTCCAATCACAGAAGCTCTTTTCCAAAGCGAGTCAGATCCTTCCCGGCGGCGTTGACAGTCCGGTTCGCGCGTTTCAAGCAGTCGGCGGAACGCCACACTTCATCCGGCGTGGGGCGGGCGCGATCATTGAAGACGTCGACGGCAATCGCTTCATCGACTACGTGATGTCGTGGGGGCCACTCATACACGGCCACGCCCCGCGCCCGTTGATCAAGGCGATAACAGCGGCAGCGAAGAAGGGCACGAGCTTCGGCGCGCCAAGTGCGCTCGAGCACGAACTCGGTGAGGCGTGAGGTCACTCGTTCCATCGATGGAGCGAGTCAGGTTCGTCAGCTCGGGAACAGAAGCCACGATGAGTGCGATTCGCCTGGCGCGAGCGTTCACCGGACGGGACCGCATCATCAAGTTCGAAGGCTGTTACCACGGTCACGGCGACGCGTTCCTCGTGAAGGCCGGGTCCGGCGCCATGACGCTGGGCATACCGACGAGCCCTGGCGTTCCTGCTCCCGCGGCCGCCGACACGCTGCTCGCACGCTACAACGATCTGGCGTCCGTCGATTCGCTGCTCGCCGCTCAAGGCGCATCGATCGCGGCCGTCATCATCGAACCGATTGCCGGCAATATCGGTGTCGTTCCACCCGTTGACGGCTTCCTCGCGGGCCTGAGAGATCGTTGCCGTCAGCACGGCATTCTGCTGATCTTCGACGAGGTGATCTCGGGCTTCCGCGCCTCTGCCGGAGGCGCACAGGGTCTCTTCGGCATCGATCCCGATCTGACATGCCTCGGCAAGATCATCGGCGGCGGCCTGCCTGTCGGCGCGTACGGTGGCCGCGCCGACATCATGAGCAGAATCGCGCCTGCCGGTCCGGTGTATCAGGCCGGGACGTTGTCGGGAAATCCTGTGGCGATGACTGCGGGTCTCTGGGCGCTGAAGAATCTTGTGCCGACGCTGTATCGAAACCTCGCACGACGTGGGGCGGCTCTCGCGGCAGGCCTGGCCGATGCCGCACGCGACACCGACGTGCCGCTTCAGGTCAACGCGTTCGGATCGCTGCTCACGCCATTTTTCACGTCAACGCCGGTTCGTGACTATCAATCCGCGCTGGCCGCCAGTACCAGCGCATACGCCGTGTTCTTCCATGGAATGCTGAAGCGCGGTGTCTATCCGCCGCCTTCGCAGTTCGAGGCGTGGTTCCTCTCCGCCGCCCATACCGACGCGCACATCAGAAAGACGATCGCGGCGGCAAGGGCGGCGATGAAGGACGTCAAGAAACTCGTCAGTGTCTAGTCTGCGTGTCGATCTGAACCGGCGAGTCCATCCGCACGCGCAACACTGATCCCTGCGGCAGTTCGACTTCCTTGCCTTCGGTCGCAGCGATTGTCCCGCCGCCACCGATCAGGATTCCGGCGAGCGCGCCCTTGAATCCACCCAGGATGCCCCCGATGATCGCGCCCACACCCGCGCCGGCTGCCGTTCGACCGGCCTCACCCCGAATGCCTTCGCCTTCGATGGCCTGCGTCACCGTGCCACGAATCGGGTATGACCGGCCGTTGAGCGTGACCTGGTCGAAGCTCACCGTCATCTTGGACGTGCGGTTCGTGCGTGTACCGGGCTCCACCGCGGTCACTACACCTCGGAAGATCGAGCCAGCCGGGATCGCCAGACGACCATCGACGGTCACGTCTGCGAGTGTCGTGCCTTCAAAGCGGTCCTCAACCTGCGCGGTGCCGGAGCTGAGTGTGTTCTGCAGGCGAACGTCGATCTCGGTGCCGACAGGCACTTCGACGCTGCTCGCAGTCGTCGTCGTTGATGGCGTGGACGTGGTGTTCGCAGGAGCCGACGTCGAGCGAGACGCAGTCGTCGCGTTGCTTGCGGTGGACGACGAAGGAGCGGGTGCCGCGGCCGCCACATCACCGCGCGCGCGAGATCGCAGATCCTCGATTCGATCTCTGACGTCGGCGTACTCAGTTCGGGACAGTGTCCGCTCTTTTCGCAGCTTGACCTTCAGATAGACGACCTCGTCCCGCAGATCGTCCAGCTCCGTTCCGAGTTGAGTGGCGCGCGTCGCGTCGCGACTTCGGAGCTGCGAGATGTCGCGATCGGCGAGATACACGTTGTCCTGTAAACGTTGCACATCAGCCTGTGTGACGGTCGAGCTTTGCTGCGCATACGCAGGCGCAGCAATGATCGCTAGAGCCACTGCTCCAAGCAGGGCCCGGTGTCGCAGGTTCATTGATTGCTCCTTCAGTTACGCCACGGCATGAGGCGTTCGAGCCAACTGATTCGGGTGAGGTCGTTGTAGATGACCGTCACCATCAGCATCATCAGCACCACGAACCCAGCCAGCAGCATCTTCTCTTTGACCTGCATGCTGAAGTCGCGCCGCGCGATTCCTTCGAGCGCCATGATGAGGATGTGGCCGCCGTCGAGCACCGGCACCGGCATCAGATTCAAAATGCCGAGGTTGATGCTCAACATTGCCATCAGCGACAGCAGTGCAATGAAGCCTTCCTGCGCCGACTCTCCGGAGAGCTGGGCAATTCCGACCGGACCCTGCAGCTGACGTACCGACGTCGCTCCAGTGAACAGACCTGCCAGCGTCCGGAAAATCAGGCCGGACGACTTGATGTTCTGTTCGACGCTCATGCGAACGGCTTCGAGCGGCCCAGGCTTGAACGACTTCCTCGGATCCGAAATGTAGAGACCGATCTTGGCGCCGTCGCCGCGGTCTTTCGGAGTTGCGCGCAGCTCGACTCGCTGATTCCCTCGCTGGACGGTGAAGCGCAGTTTCCTTCTCGCCCGTGCGTCCCACGATCTGCCTGAACTGGTCAGCGGTGACGACGCGCTCGCCGTTGATCGCGAGCACGACGTCGCCTGGCCTTGAACCCTGCGGCCTCTCGGCGATGTCGCCGGCAATCACGGAGTCAACGACCGGATTGATGTCGGGCAGGACGCCGATGTTCCCGATCTCGTACCTGCCCTCACCGACCGGCCGAACGTTCGTCGATACCGGACTTGCCGTCGCGAAGCAGCGTCAGCCCGATGTCACGATTGGGCTTCGTGCTGATCTCGATTTGCAGATCTTCCCAGGTGGGGACCTCTCGGCCCGCCACCGTCAGGATGCGATCGTTGCGCCGGATACCGCCTTGCGCCGCAGGTGAATCCGGCAGCGACCGCGCCAACGACAGGAGGCTGATCGAGATAAGCGAACACCTGAGCGCCCTGTGAGAGGACGAACGGCAGCACGACCACGGCCAGGAGGATGTTCATCGCCGGCCCGGCAAACAGGATCTGGAAGCGCTGCCACTTCGTCTTGGAGAGGAACTCGTCAGGCTGGCCTGAGCGTGGGTCCTCGGGGTTCTCGCCCGCCATCTTCACGTAGCCGCCGAGCGGAATCGCGCTGACGCAGTACTCGGTGTCTCCGCGCGTCACCTTCAGAATCTTCGGGCCGAAGCCCAGCGAGAACGTCAGCACGCGAACGCCATGACGGCGTGCCGCCAGGAAATGCCCCAGCTCGTGGACGAAGATCAGGACGCCGAGAACGAAAAGAAAGGCCAGCAGCGTCGTCAACGGAGAGAAATCCTCAAGATCGTCAATTCTAACTCGCCGGCTCGCTCGCGGGCGTAGGTGCGCGCCCAGTTGTCGACCCTGCGCACGGTTTCCAAGGTTGAGACGCTCTCCGACGGCGTGTCCGTTCATTGCCCGGTCGATCACGACAGGAATCGATGTAAAGCCGAGCTTTCCATCGAGAAACGCCTCGACCGCGATCTCGTTGGCCGCATTGAGGACCACCGGCAGCGTCCCCCCGTCCGCAGCGCCCGATATGCCAGCCCGAGACAGGGGAACCGCTCGTACTCAGGCGCGAAGAATTCCAGCTGACCTGCCCGCGTCAGGTCGAGCGACGGCAGCAACGCGTCCCAACGTTCCGGATAGGAGCAGGCGTACTGGATCGGGAGCCGCATGTCGGTCACGCCAAGCTGCGCGATCACCGAACCGTCGCCGAGCTCGACGAGCGAGTGGACGATCGATTGCGGGTGGATGACGACGTCGATCTGATCGGCCGATGACGTCGAACAGCCAGTGCGCCTCGATGACCTCGAGGCCCTTGTTCATCATCGTGGCCGAATCGATGGTGATCTTGCGGCCCATCTTCCAGGTGGGATGCCTGAGCGCCTGGTCGGGGCTCACGCGTTCGAGCTCGTCGCGCGTGAAGCGCCGGAACGGTCCGCCGGACGCGGTCAGAATCAGCCGGCGAATCTCGCTGCCGCTGACGGCCGTGCAGGCACTGATGCACCGCGTTGTGCTCGCTGTCGATCGGAAGGATCGACACGCCTCTGCGGCGCGCTGCGTCCGTCACGAGCGCGCCCGCCATCACGAGTATTTCCTTGTTGGCGATGGCGATCGTTTTTCCGGCGTCGATGGCGGCGAGCACCGCCTCGAGAGCGGCCGTACCGGCCGACGCGCAAATGACGATGTCGGCTTCGGGACAGCGTCGCGACCGCCATGAGACCTTCTGCGCCACCGGCCAATGTCGCCGATGCTCCGGCGCCGCAGGCTGCTCTCAGCCGGTCCACCGCTGCCGACGTTGCCAACGCCGCGACCCGCGGCCGATAGCGCGCGAATCTGTTCGGCGAGAAGATCGGCGTTGTCGCCTGCGGCCAGCGAGACGACCGCGAGCCGCGACGGGTGCGCATCGACGACCGCCAGCGCGCTCTGACCAATCGAGCCTGTCGAGCCGAGAATTGCCAGTCGTCTCACGAGATGTTTCGAACGAAGAGATAGAACGGAGGAACCGCGAACAGCAGCGCGTCGATCCGGTCGAGCACGCCGCCGTGTCCCGGAATCAGCGACGAACTGTCTTTCACCCCAGCGGCGCGCTTCAGCCGCGACTCGAACAGATCACCACAGATGCCAAGACCCACGACCAGGATGCCCAGCACGAACAACGGCGCGTAACCGACGAAGGGAAGCATCTTCGCGCCCGCGAAGACCATGAACGCGGTGGCGAAGATGAGGCCGCCGATCGCGCCTTCGATCGTCTTCTTCGGGCTGATCGCCGGCGCCAGCGGTCGTCTTCCGAGCATCCGGCCCACGTAGTACTGCGAGGAATCGCTGACGACAATCGTGCCGAGAAGCAGGAGCGTCGCAGGCCAGCCCTGAAGCGCCTGGACGGCCACGAGCATCCCGAGCGGCATCCCGACGTAGACGGCCGCAAACACTCCGGACGTCGCCTGTCGCGACGGAATGATCCGCGACCAGCACCTCCGCGGCCACCCACAGCAGCGCCATCATCAACAGCAACTGCGGCGGCGGCATCGTCAACCCGGACGAGACCCAGCACAGGGCGACGGCCAGCACGACGGCGCGAATGGGCGTGTCCACGATCTCCAGATACTCGCGTGCGGCGAGCGCAGCGACCACGCACGCCAGCACCCGCAGCGCGACGATGGGCAGGAACAGGATCGCCGCGAGCGCAACCGCTACCAGAGCGATCCCGCTGGCGAAGCGAACCATGCCTAGCTGGCTGAGGGCCGCCCCTGACTCCGAGTCCGGGTTCACTTGGCTCCGATGGCGGCAGGCGAGCTGATCCCGCCGTACCGCCGCTCGCGCTTCTGATAGGCGAGCACTGCTTCGATGAGATGGCGCCGCCGGAAGTCCGGCCACAGCGTGTCGGTGACGTAGATCTCCGAGTACGCGATCTGCCACAGCAGATAGTTGCTGACGCGCATCTCGCCGCTCGTGCGGATCAGGAGATCGGGATCGGGTTGACCGGCGGTGTAGAGAAAGCTGGCGAATCGCTGCTCGTCGAGATCCTCCGGCCGCACGCCGGACGCCATCGCGCGTCTGGCGGCGTCGACGATCTCTGCCCGGCCGCCGTAGTTCAACGCGATGTTGAACAGCATCCCACGGCTGCCCGCGGTTCGTTGAATCGCCGCGTGCAGCTCGTCCTGAATATCCGGTGACAGATCCTCCATCCGCCCGATGACGCGAAAGCGGATGTCGTTGCTGAGCAGCGTGTCGAGCTCGGATCGGAGATAGCGCTTCAGGAGCTGCATGAGCGTGCCCACCTCGCTGGCGGGCCGCTTCCAGTTCTCCATCGAGAAGGCGTACAGCGTGAGGACCTGGATGCCAAGCCGAGCCGCGGTCTCGACCGAATCGCGAACGGCGTCGATGCCGGCGCGGTGCCCTTCCACCCGGGGGAGGTGGCGCTGCGCGGCCCACCGCCCGTTGCCGTCCATGATGATCGCGACATGGACCGGCAACCGGTCGAACTGGATCTCGCGGACGAGCGACTCGTCCGGGTGACCGGACGGAATCCAGGCCAGGAGATCGTCACGCGACACGGCTCAACCCCAGCTCGTTTGCTGACAACCAGTCACCCTTGCTGTCGCGAGTGTCGGCGGCATGCAGGAGCCCGATCCGCGCGGGCGAGAATCCCGTCGCAAACCGGCATCTCCCTGAGCTCAATGATAATCCACGCGGAGGAGGAACAACCCGTGTGCGGGTGCCGTGGCCCCAGCCTCGGCGCGTGGACGGTGCTCGAGCAACGCGGCCATTGTCGCGGGCTCGCGCCAGCCACGACCGATCTCGACGAGCGTGCCGACAATCGCCCGCACCATGTGACGAAGGAACCCGTCGCCGGTGATCTCATACGCGAGCAGGCCGTGAGTATCACACCAGACCGAACGCGTAATCGTGCGTATCGGCTCCGCTGGTCTCGCTGCCCGAGCTTTGAAACGCCATGAAGTCGTGGGTGCCCACGAGAATGTCGGCGGCACGTTCCATTGCTCGCAGGTTCAGCGGCTCGGGAAGATGCCAGACGTAGTCGCGGTCAAAGGGATCCGAGACTGCGGTGTTCCTGATCCGGTACTGATACGTCTTCGAGCGGGCACTGAAGCGCGCATGAAAGCGTCTCGCTCCATCTCGGCAACCGACAGCACCCTCACATCGGGAGGAAGCTGCGCGTTGAGCGCACGTTGCAGCGTGGTGACATCGTGATCGAAGTCACGGCGACGCTGGCCACCTGACCGAGCGCGTGGACGCCCGCATCGGTGCGCCCGGCGCCGTGGACGGTCACGCTCGCGCCCTCGAATCGCGCGAGCGCCTCTTCGAGCAGACCCTGCACAGAGTCCCCCTCGGCCTGCCGCTGCCAGCCGACAAAGCGTGTTCCGTCGTACGACGAGTGTGAGCTTGAGGGTTCGCTGTGTCACGAACCGTGTCAACTCCCAAGCTCCAACTCCCAAGTCCAAAGTCGATGGGGTTCTTGGAAGTTGGCGAGTTGGGACTTGGGAGTTGACAGGCGCGCAGCGCTCAGACGCGAGATCCCGGCTTCACGACTGGCTGACCCGGCCGCGCAGAGCGGACACGACGTCCGGCTGATACGTGGGCAACGACACCGCGGCCAGCGCGTGGAAAGGAACGTCCAGACTCTGTTGCCCTCCGCTGCGGTCGATGATCGCCGCCGCCCCGACCACCGTTGCACCCGCCGCACGCGCCACGTCGATCGTCTCGCGCGTCGACTTTCCGGTCGTCACGACGTCCTCGACGACGAGCACGCGCTCCCCAGGCTCCAGCGAAAAACCGCGCCGAAGCATGAGCGTGCCGTCCTGACGCTCGGCAAAAATCGCGCGAACGCCCAGCGCCCGCCCGACCTCCTGACCGATGACGATGCCTCCCAGGGCCGGAGACAGGACGACCTGCGGCGTCCAGATCCCGAACCTTCGCGGCAATCTCGGCGCCGCAGGCCTCAGCTTCGCGGGGATGCTGCAGGACCAGGGCGCATTGCAGGTAGCCTGGACTGTGCAGTCCGGAGGTCAGTCGAAAGTGACCTTCCAGCAGGGCACCCACCCGCCGGAACCTCTCGAGAACGGCATCAACAGTGACGGACGGCATTCTCGGCGAGTATACCTTTTGCACGGTCAGAACATCTGCGGCGTTCGAAGCCGTTCGTCGTGACAAGGCTGTTCTCAGACGTCACGGCGGAAACCAAGCAAGTTGGAGTTGCGGAGAAATGCGGACAGAGTTCGGTGACATCGGATAAAGTGTCGGTGCGGCGTTGCGCTACTGGCCGTTTTCGGAATGTCGGCGTCCGTTTTCGCACAGGTGTCGCAATCCAGCTGCAGCAGGTGGCCGCCAGCCCCGCAGGTCAGGCGGCTGACGGTGGACGAGGCCGTCAAACTGGCGCTGGAGAACAACCTGGGCATCCGGGTCGCCCGCATCGATCCCCAGATCCAGGACCTGAATATTGTGAACGCCAAGTCCGGGTGGACACCGTCGTTCAGCACGACGCTCTCAGACCAACAGCAACGACGCGCCCGAATCAGAATTTCCTGGCCGGCGCGCAGGGCACCATCACCAGCAGCGACCAGTTCACGCGCAACATGGGCGTCACGCAGTTGCTGCCCTGGGGTGGCAGCTACGACGTCGGGTGGGACAACTCGCGATTCAACTCCAACAGCTCGTTCTCGACGTTCTCTCCCCAGCTTCGATCCAGTTTCGCGCTGAACTACACGCAGCCGCTGCTCCGCAACTGGAAGATCGACAATACGCGGCAGCAGGTGCTCATCACTCGAAGAACCGCGAAATCGCAGACGTGAGTCTTCGCCAGACGGTCGCGATGACGACGAGCACCGTGCGCAATGCGTTCTGGGACCTCGCCTACACGATCGCGTCGCTCGGCGTGCAACGACAGTCGCTGGATCTCGCGCAAGAATCGCTTCGCGATACGCGCGCCAGGGTTGAAATCGGCACCACACCGCCCATCGACATCGTCGAGGCCGAGGCAGAGGTCGCGCGGCGCCAGGAGGCGGTCATCGTCGCGGAAGGGCATATCGGCGACGCCGAAGATGCGCTGCGCACGCTGGTCTTCGATCCCAACATGCCGGACTTCTGGACGATCAAGATCGAGCCGTCCGACCTGCCTGCATTCGCGCCGATCGACCGTGAACGTGGACGCCGCAGTGAAGAACGCGCTCAGCCGACGGACCGACCTCGAACAGTCGCGCAAGTCGATCGAGGCCGACGACATCAACATCCGGTTCTACCGCAATCAGACGCTGCCAGACGTGAGCGCCAGCTCTCAACTACGGCCTGCAGGGCCTGGGCGGGACGCAGCTCGTGCGCGGGCACGGCCCGTTCGGACCGGGTACAGGAGATGTCCTTGGCAGCTCGCAACGGGGCTTCGGCAATGTGATCGGCGACCTCTTTCAGAACCAGTATCCGAACTGGACGGCGCAGCTGAATATCAGCTACCCGATCGGCACCAGTACCGCAGAGGCAAACCTGGCGCGGGTGCCAGCTGGAAAAGACCCAGGCGCAAACTCGTATTCGCGATCAGGAGCTGCAGATCGCCACCCAGGTTCGCGTCGCCGCCCGAGAGGTGCAGACCAACCAGCAGCGCGTCGAAAGCTCACGTTCCGCGCGTCAGCTCGCCGAGCGACGGCTCGAGGCCGAACAGCGCAAGTTCGAGGCCGGCACGTCTACGAGCTTCCTCGTGTTCCAGGCCCAGCGCGATCTCTCGCAGGCGCGCAACGTGGAGCTGCAGAACGTCCTGAATTTCCATCGCTCGGTCGTCGACCTGGAGACCGTGCAAGAGGCGCCATTGCAGGGTGGAGGCTCGCAAAGCGCGGCCGTGCGATAACATCAGCCCGTGCCGCGTGTCACGGTCACGATCATCACGCTCAACGAAGCCGCACATATCGCTGACGCCATCGAGAGCGCTGCCTGGGCCGACGAGGTCATCGTCGTCGACTCCGGCAGCGCGGACGACACGCTCGCCATCGCCCGCGCCAGGGGGGCCCGCACTGAAACCCGGTCGTGGACCGGCTACGTCGATCAGAAGAACTTCGCCGCCGGCCTCGCCAGCCACGACTGGATCTTCTCGCTCGACGCCGACGAGCGAATTCCCGCCGCCTCTCGCCTCGGAGATTCGCAGCGTTCTGTCTTCAGAGCCGCCACACGGCGGGTATCGAGTCCCACGAGTCACACATCATCTCGGTCGGTGGATCAGGACGACTGACTTTTATCCTGACTACCAGACGCGGCTGTACGACCGGCGAAGGGCGAAATGGCATGGCCGCCACGTGCATGAGTCGGTCAGGGTCGAGGGGCCCTCGGGTCAGCTGACGAAGGAACTGGAGCACTACTCGTATCGAAACCTGAGCGATCACCTCGATCGCATCAACGCCTACTCCACGCTGGCGGCGCGGCAAATGTACGAAAGCGGCCGCCGCGCCAATGCGCTGCATCTGCTGTTTCATCCGCCTGCTGCGTTTCTTCGGAACTACATCCTGCGGCGAGGGTTCCTCGACGGCGCTGTCGGCTTGACGCTCTCGATCGTCAACGCCTATTCCGTCTTCCTGAAGTTCGCAAAACTCTGGGAACTGCAGCGGTGTTCTCGCTCCACATCCAGACACTGCACGCACGTGGCGTGGGCGGGCAGGGTCCAGGTGATGCACTACCGTGACATGGGCCTGCGCGCGCAGGCGGCAGCGTGCTGCTTCTGGCCGCGCATCGCAGAGGGCGAACTGTTTCGCCGCATGTCGGAGGGCACAGACCTGATCCCGCTGGCCCCGCGAAATGAGATCGATCTGACAGCCGCGTGGCGGCTCTCACGCGTGCTCAAGCAGCTGAGGCCAGATGTCATTCACGCACACGATCCGCATGGCGTGGCAATGGCGGCCACGGCTTTGTCGATGGCGTCGCCATCACCGGAACCGCCGCTCGTCGCGTCGAGACGCATCGAGTTCCGGATCGCGCACAACTCGTTTTCGAGATGGAAGTACGGACGCGTCGACTGTTTCATCGCAATTAGCGAGGCCGTTCGAGATCGGCTGATCGCGGACGGCATCCCGAGGCAGAAGACCACAGTCGTCCATGAAGGCGTTGACGTCGAGCGCATCGTGCACCTTCCGGCGGCCAACGTACATGCCGCATTTTTTCTCCCTACTCATGCGCCTGTCGTCGGCAACATCGGCGCGCTCGTCGCGCAGAAGGGCCAGCACCATCTCGTTGATGCTGCCGCGATCGTCCTCCGCGCTGTCCCGGATGCCCGGTTCGTGATTCTTGGCGAAGGTGAACTGCGTCCTGCACTCGAAGATCAGATCAAACGCAAGCATCTCGAACGTCATGTGTTCCTGGCTGGCTTTCGACCTGACGTGCTGGAACTGCTAAAAGGGGTCGACCTGTTCGCTCTGAGCTCGCTGCAGGAAGGCCTCTGTACGTCGCTGGTAGACGCGATGGCAGCCTCAAAAGCGTCTGTGGCGACGCGTGTGGGCGGGGTGCCTGAAGTGGTGGCCGACGGCGAGACCGGCTTGTCTAGTTCCCCCGCGCGATCATGAAGCCCTCGCCGAGGGCATCACCGCGCTGCTGAAGGACAGCGCTCGACGAACGCGCATGGGAGAAGCGGGCCTGAAACGCGCGCGCAAGCTGTTTACTGTCGAGCACATGGTCGACGGCACGATGGCGGTCTACGAGCGGCTCCTCGGCGGCAAGGGGCGCTGACCCCTTCGAGAGGGAGCGCACAAGCCACGCAGGGGGCACTGCGCGCTGCCCTGAGGCTTCTGAAAGCCACAGGCGTTCATCATCCCGACGTGGCACAGCGCGAAATCGAAGCGAACCGGATCCTGCGAGTCGAACGCTCGCAGCGCGTTCGTGATGTCGAGGGCCATCTTCCATCCCGGGCTGGTGTAGCGCGTCAGCTTCAAACATCGGCCCAGGCGGATGACGTGGGTATCGAGCGGCACGATCAGTCGCGCCGGCGAGACCTTCGACCAGACGCCAAGGTCGATCTCGTCGCGTCGAACCATCCACCGCAGGAACAGATTGAGCCGCTTGCAGGCGCTGCCGGCAGCAGGCCGTGGAAAGAAGTACGAGACGCCGCGCTGGCGCGGCACCCGTTTTCCGTACGCCGCGCGCATGTCAGTGGCAAGGGCACGCGCTGAAAACGAATCGAGCGCCGGACCGACATTCGGCGACGAGGCCTCGTCTCCCTCGAGGAAGAATGCTTCGATCGAGCCCGCTTCTGTGAGCATCCGCTGCAGGACGATGAGCAGCGCCATCAGATCGCGTCCAGAAATCCATCGATGAACCAGCGGCGCGAGTCGCGATCGCTCTCGCGCTGGATCGAAGCCGCGGACGAACTGCGCAGGATGCTGACCCATCACCGCCAGCAGCGACTCGATCGACTGCAGCACGCTGGCCACACGGCCAAACGCGAGCGCCGCGGCGCAGAAGCCGACGACTTCCCTGTCCGCCGGCAACTTGAATCGTCTGACGATGTGTACGGGATCGGTGGCCGAGGTGACGTGATCGAACGAGCGATACAGATCGTCGAGCCGCTCGCCGGCAACTGCAGTCGCGATCGTCTTGCGGTTTGCCGCGAGCATCATGACTTCCCTCCCGCGACGCGAGTGAGACTCTCGCCGGTGAGCCGACAGAGCTTCCACTCCTGCATCACGCGCGCGCCCATGCGCTCGTAGAAGCGCAGCGCCGGCTCGTTCCAATCGAGCACCGTCCACTCCATGCGTCCGCATCCGCGCTCTACCGCAAGCCCAGCGAGGTGAACCAGCAGCCGTTGTCCGATTCCGCGCCCGCGCCATTCCGGCTTCACGAACAGATCCTCGAGATAGAGACCTGGCCGTCCGAGAAACGTCGAGAAGTTGTGGAAGAACAGCGCGAACCCGGCGACGGTCGTGTCGACGTACGCGAGGACCACTTCGGCGGCGGGTCGCTCGCCGAAGAGCCACTTCCGCAATCCGTCTTCCGTCGCGACGATCTCGTCAGACAGGCGCTCGTACTCCCCGAGGCCCCGAATCAGTTCCAGGATGACTGGGACGTCGTCAGGACGAGCCCGGACTATTTGGATGCTGGTCATATCAGGTAGAGGCGGGTCTTCCCTGGCCTGAGCACAGTCGAAGGCAGACCCGCCTGATCTTAGAACGTTGTCACCGGCGTGCCGGCGGCGCAGAGCGGACACGCACCAACGGGATAGTTCTCCGGTGCTTTGTACTCTGCCAGCGCAACGTTTGGCACATCGAGATCAACAACGGCCTCGAGCCGATCGTAGATCTCGGCCGTGGCCAGCAGCGTGCCGCCTGCGGCGCGCACTGCCGCTGCACATCGAGACAACGTGTGGCCGGTGTTGCGGACGTCATCCACCAGCAGCACGCTTCGTCCTTTGACCTGCTGTTGGTAGAAGCGACTCAGCGAGTAGTTGCCCGAAGCGTCACCGACGAGTGGAGCAAACAGCGTCGGGGGCCGAGTAATGTCTCGTCGGCTGTCGAGCAGGCCGGCGATCGTATGAGCGAGGAGTGCGCCGCCGGTGGCAGGGCCCGCTACGACCTCAGTCGCTTCGAGAATGGAGCCGGGCAGCACGTCGATCAGATCCTGCGTGAAGCGCCAGATCGTCGAAGGCTGCCTGAAGAGCTGATGTGGGTTGAGATACACACGGCCGTGATAGCCGTTCCCGAAATCGAAGTGCCCATCGAGCATCAGCACTTCGTAGCGTTGCAGATCCTTGAGCGCCTTCTGGCGGGTCTCGTCCTGTCGATTCATGTGTGTAAGGGGGTCGGGGGTCATTTGATGAGGACACGTGTGCGGCAACGACACTCGAGAACTGTCCCTTTCAAATGACCCCCGACCCCATTTCAGGATTCACGTATACAGTGCGACCGTGAATGATCGTCGCGGCGACGCCTCCGCGCAGCTCCCAGCCGTCGAACGGTGTGTTCTTCGAACGCGATCGCAGTTGCGACGCGCGGATGCGGACCTTCAGATCTGGTGCGAGGACAGTAATATCAGCCGGACTGCCCGGTGAAAGCGTTCCGCCTGGCACCCGAAGGATGCGCGCGGGGCCGGTCGACAACAGTTCCACGAGCCGCGGGAGTCGAATCAGGCCGGCGTGCACGAGTCGATCGAGCGAGAGCGGAACGGCTGTCTCGAGGCCGACGATCCCGAATGGCGCGCGATCGAATTCCACTTTCTTCTCGTCGTAGTGATGCGGCGCATGATCGGTGGCGATCGCGTCAACCGTGCCGTCGACGATCCCGGCCAACATCGCGTCGCGGTCCGCGATCTCGCGCAGCGGCGGGTTCATCTTCGTGTTGGTGTCGTAGGGAATCGGCGACGTGAGTGCCTCGTCGGTCAGCGTGAAGTGATGCGGCGCGACTTCACAGGTGACACGCACGCCCGCCTCTTTGCCCTTGCGCACCGCTCGTATCGACGCGCGAGCGCTCATGTGCGCCACGTGAAACGCCGATCCGGTCAGCTCTGACAACAACACTCCGCGCTCGACGCCGAGCGCTTCTGCTGCTCCCGGAATCCCTCGTAACCCGAGCGACGACGCGTGGAACCCTTCGTGTGCGACACCGTCGCCCTTGAGCGTCGCATCCTCGCAGTGCTCGATGACCGGTATGCCGAACATCCCCGCGTACTCGAGCGCTCGCCGCAAGAGCAACGCCGTCGACACCGGATGCCCATCGTCGGTGATCGCCACGCATCCAGCCTGTTTCAGCTCGGCGATGTCTGCGAGCAGCTCGCCTTTCGAGCCCTTCGAAACGGCTCCGATCGGGTACACATGCGCGAGGTTGGCCTCGGCAGCCTTCGCGAGAATGAGCGACGTGACGTTCGCGTTGTCGTTGACCGGCGACGTGTTCGGCATGCATGCAACCGCCGTGAATCCACCGGCAACCGCAGATGCGACGCCACTCGCCACAGTCTCCTTGTGCTCCTGACCTGGTTCGCGCAGGTGCACGTGCATGTCGATCAGGCCGGGACAGACGACAAGACCGGATGGAATCTCGACGATCGTGGCGCCATCCGCCGGAAGATCCCGACCGACGCGAGCGATGCGGCCGTCCTCGATGAGGATGTCGTTCACGCCATCGATCCCATTCGCTGGATCGACGACATGCCCGCCCTTAAGCAGCCTCTTCATGTTCAGCTCCGCCCGCCAGGAGATACAGCACCGCCATCCGCACCGCGACGCCATTCGCGACCTGGTCGAGGATGACTGAATAGGGACCGTCGGCAACTTCCGACGCGATCTCGACACCGCGGTTCATTGGGCCGGGGTGCATGATCATCACGTCCGACTTGGCCAGGTGCATGCGCGCCTCGGTCATGCCGAACACTCGGAAGTACTCACGCAGCGACGGGAAGTATGCGCCTTCCATGCGTTCGAGCTGAATCCGCAGCAGCATGATGACGTCGGCATCGCGCACGGCGTCTTCCACGGCGCTCGTCGCGGTCACGCCGAAGCGACGGATGTCGGTCGGGATGAGCGTCGGAGGTCCGCAGACCCAGACGTCCGCGCCAAGCTTGGTCAGCAGGTGGATGTTCGAGCGCAGAACCCTGCTGTGCAACAAGTCGCCGACGATCGCGACCTTGAGTCCCGCCAGCTTCTTCTTGCGCTCGCGAATCGTGAATGCATCGAGCAGCGCCTGCGTCGGATGCTCATGCATCCCGTCTCCGGCGTTGATGATGGCGGAGCGGCAGACGCGCGACAGGAAGTGGCACGCACCTGAGGATGCGTGGCGCAGGACGATCATGTCCGGCGACATCGCTTCGAGGTTGAGAGCTGTGTCTGCAAGCGTCTCGCCCTTGACGACGCTCGACGTGCCGATGGCAATGTTGAGCGTATCCGCACTCAGACGCTTCTCGGCAATTTCGAACGACGTCCGTGTCCGCGTGCTCGGCTCATAGAACAGATTGACGACGGTTTTCCCTCGGAGTGCCGGAACCTTCTTGATCGGCCTGGTGCCCACTTCCTTCATGGCCTCGGCGGTATCCAGGACGAGCTCGATTTCCCCGGGACTCAGCTCTGCGATGCCGAGGAGGTCCTTCCGCCGGAGGGCAGTGACCGCCTGTTTCTGATCCAGTTCCTGGCTGGTCGTACTCATGCCCCACCTCCAGTTTCCAGAACGACCTCGTCCTCGCCGTCAATTTCGAGCAAGCGCACCTGCACGCTTTCCTCAGGTGCAGTCGGCAGATTCTTTCCTACGTAATCCGCTTTGATCGGCAACTCGCGATGACCGCGGTCGACGAGCACGATGAGTTGGATCGCCTTCGGCCGCCCGTAGTCGATCAGCGCATCAAGCGCCGCTCGCGTGGTGCGGCCCGTGTAGAGCACGTCGTCGACGAGCAGGATCTTGCGGTTGTCGATCGAGAACTGAATATCGGTCTTGCGAACGAGCGGCTGCGGACCCACGGCGTGGCGCATCAGATCGTCGCGATACAGCGTGATGTCGAGCGAGCCGGTCGGGATGTCCTGGCCGGTGATCTCGCGAAGCGTGCGCGCAATGCGTCGCGCAATCGGTACGCCGCGAGTACGGTACTCCAACGAGCGCAAGGTCGTCGGTGCCCTTGTTGCGCTCGACGATCTCGTGCGCGATTCGGGTGAGCGTACCGACCAATGCGATCCGCATCCATTACAACAGGCATGCGGAGCTCCCGAGCGAAGTTGTGCGTGTGTTGTGAAAGGCGAGCCTTGGCATGTACACCTCTTCGCGGACTCTCTGGACCGCGTTTAAAGAAGCGATCGAATTATAGCAGGTTCAGCAAGCCGTGAATTTACTGAGCCCCGTAGGTCGGAATGAACGTGATTGTGCGCTGTTCGTTGAAGGCTTGAGTGAAGAGATCCGTGCGCGCGAACCCATCCATGTCGCGCGCGACCGGCAGGCCGAGAAAGTACAGGAGCGTTGGCGCAACGTCAACCACTGCACCGCGACTTTGACGAGCTGCGACGACAGGCGTCCCGTACGCGAGCAGGAATCCGTCCGGTCCTCGCTCGTGTGTGCCGCTGAACTTCGGGTCGCCGGCGACTCGTTCCAGCACACGTTTGCCAACGGTGAGCGGCTCCATCCCGAAGCCTGAAACAACCATCAGCAGATCTCCCTCGCGCAGTGACGCGATCGCTTCGCCGACGAACATATCTACGTAGGCGTAGTACTCATCGAGGACACGGCCAAAGCGACGGCGCTCGTCTTCCGTCACGTCCCCAAACGCCTCGGGCCTGGCGTAGCGCAGGTAATAGTGACCAACTGCATCGAGCCCCGCGTAGCGAACAGCCTGCAACTGAACGTCCTCGACTGCCGCAAGCTGCTGCGCAAGGCGGTGATGCAGGCGATCCGCCTCGACGGTCGATCCGCTTTCACCGGTCCACGGCAGCAGATCGAGTCGCACGCGTAGCTCGAGGTCCGGTTGTTCCTCCGCTAGAACGCCGCGAGCCACATCGTCCAACCGGCTCGGCGACACGGCCGGCTCGCCGTCGAGCGTCACGACACGATCGGCTCGACGATGGAAGCGATCACTGATGATGAAGCCGCTGGCACCGGTGGCGGGATGCGTCAGAGGCAGGCCGACCAATCCGGTTCGCACGCCGTATCCGGCGGCGATTCGCCACAGCGGCTGCGTCGCAAGGCTGGCGGAGGAATAGGGTTCTTCGACCAGCAGACCGACGCGGACAAGCGCTTGTGAGAACACATAGTCCGGCAACACTTCCAACTCGGCGTCGCCGTTGAAAGGCCGATACCGCGACGAGCCACGCACACCGTGCCGCGACGGCCACATCCCGGTCATGATCGACGCCCAGACCGGTTCGGGCTGGGTTGGGCGAGTAGTCGCCAGGTGCATGGAGGCGCCCGCGTCGAGCATGCGGCCGAAGTTCGGCAGCCGGCCAGCCGCGACTGCGGGCGAGATCACATCCAGCGAAGCGCCGTCGAGGCACAGCAGAACGACGCGGGGACGTTCGACAGGGAGCGCCGTCACCGTCGACGGCGGGTGCGCCGCCGTCAGAGGCCCGAGCCCTGTCCCTCGAATCCAGAGCGGTGACACGATGGAAAGGATCGTGGCAGCCGTAAACAGGATCCCGACGATCGTCCGTCGTCTCTGATCGGCTGCATTCTGCGCGAGCCCGAGTGCGAGAAAGACGAACGCTGCGAGCGCAAAAGCGATGACGGCTTGTCCGAGCATCGGCATCGCGCGTGGGTCGAGCGCGGTTCGAAGACCAGACGCGTGGAGCCACGTGATCACCGCGGCCGTGCCACTCAGGATCGCCGCGCTCCACGTGAGCAGACGCAGGCTGATCCAGCCGGGCGGCGATGGCTCCACGACCACGATCTGGCGAAGCACGTAGAGCGCATACGAGACCGCCGTGATGTGCAGGCCGTACGACAACACAACCACCGTCAGCACCGGACCGGCCGCAGCGAGCGGAACTTCTGGATTGAGCAGCAGAAGGAGGAGCGTGAAATACGCGGCGGCCAGCAACCCCGCAAACGCGGAGTTGCTCAGCATCCGGAGGTAGCGCATCGCAAGGTATACTCCTTCCAATGCCTCTCGATGTCGAGGCCAGGGTCATTCAGAACACGCGCCTCTCGCCCGATTACAACGTCATCACCCTCGCTGCTCCAGAAATAGCTGCCGCGACCAAGCCAGGACAGTTCGTCATGGTCAGGCCCGGCCACGGGAGCGATCCGTTGCTGCGCCGGCCGTTCTCGGTCTTCGAGATCATTAGGTCTGGCAACCGGATCGAGGGATTGTCTCTTCTCAGCAAGCGCATCGGTGCTACGACGCGGCTGCTGTACGACGCGGTCTACGGCGACGTCATTTCGTGCCTCGGGCCGCTCGGTCGTCCGTTCGAGCCCGTGTCTTCCCCGGCGGAAGCATGGATGGTCGCTGGCGGTGTCGGACTCGCGCCCTTCGCTACGCTGACGGAGGCGCTGCAGGAGCGCGGCACGAAGACGACGCTGTTCTACGGAGCGCGGACAGGGCCGGAGCTGTTTTACCTGGACTGGTTCGCGTCGCGTGATGTGCGCGTGGTGCTCAGCACGGAGGACGGGTCCATCGGGGAACGCGGCAGGGTCACGGGTCCGCTCGAGCAGGCGCTGCGGGAGACCGACGCTGAGGTCATGATTTACGCGTGTGGTCCGGAGAAAATGCTCGAAGCGGTCTCACGCGTCGCAGGAAAATACAAGAGGGCGGCCCAAGTCTCCGTCGAGCGCGTGATGGGGTGCGGAATGGGCGGCTGCTACAGCTGCGTCATCCCGGTGCACGACACGGGCGGCGGCCACCACTTCGTCCGCTCATGTCTGGCCGGTCCGGTATTCACGGCGGCCGACCTGGTCTGGGATCATGACTGACATCGATCTCTCAGTTGAGGTCGGAGGACTGCGGCTCTCGAATCCACTGATTGCCGCGAGCGGCTGCTACGGCTACGGCGTCGAGTACGCCGACGCCGTTGACCTGTCCACGTTGGGTGCAGTTGCATCCAAGGGGCTGTTCCTCGCGCCACGCGAAGGACACCCGCCGCAGCGGATCGTCGAGACACCGTCAGGCATGCTCAACGCCATTGGCCTGCAGGGCATTGGCGTGCACCGTTACATCGCCGAGAAGCTGCCGGAACTGCGGCGGCTTGGCGTTACCAACATCATCAACATCTGCGGCAGCACGCTCGATGAGTACGTCGAGCTCGCCAGAATCCTCTCGGATGCCGAGGGTGTACACGCGCTCGAGCTCAATATCTCCTGCCCCAATATCAAGGAAGGCGGGATCACGTTCGGATGCAGTCTGCACGGCGCTTTCGATGTCGTCAGCGCCGTGAAGAAGGTTACGCACCTGCCGGTGATCCCGAAGCTGACGCCAAACGTGACTGATGTCGCCTCGATCGCCAAGGCTGCAGAGGATGCAGGCGCCGACGCCGTCTCGCTCGTGAACACGTTCCTCGCGATGGCGATCGATGTCGAGACTCGACGGCCCAAGCTGTCGAACATCGTCGGCGGATTGAGCGGACCAGCCATCCGTCCGATCGCGGTGCGCATGGTCTATGAGTGCCGCCGCACGGTGAAGATCCCCATCATCGGCATGGGCGGAATCGCGAGCGCCGTTGATGCGCTCGAGTTCATCATCGCCGGCGCAACGGCGGTGCAGGTTGGCACAGCGAACTTCGTCGACCCCTTCATCTGGTCGAAGCTGACAGCCGGCATCGAGGACTACCTGCAGCGCCACGGCGTACGCCGCATCGCCGATCTGGTCGGCACCATCGACACCAGCTCCCGGGAAAAAGAGTGGGTCAGCTCCTAGTCGCACTCGACGTCGATTCGGGTGCCCGCGCAATCGAGCTCGCAACGACGCTCCACGGCCTCGTGGATGGCGTCAAGATCGGCAGCCGTCTATTCACGCTGGAAGGCCCCGCGCTGGTTCGTCGCCTTTCGGACCAGGGCACGCGCGTCTTCCTCGATCTGAAGTTTCACGACATCCCGAACACCGTCGCGCAGGCAGCTGCGGCGGCGGTCACGACAGGCGCGTGGATGATCAACGTCCACGCGTCCGGCGGGGTGCCGATGATGCAGGCGGCCGCGAAGGCAGCGACAGAGACCGCGACGCGACTCGGCCAGGCGAAGCCGCTCGTGATCGCCGTGACCGTCTTGACCAGCATGGACCAGGAGACGCTGCGTGCCGGCGGCGTCGAGCGTCCGCTCTTCGATCAGGTCGTCGCGCTTGCGCGCATGGCGCAGCAGGCAGGGCTCGATGGTGTCGTGGCCTCGCCGCAGGAAACGGCCGCGATTCGAGCTGCATGCGGGCCTGACTTCGCCATCGTCACGCCGGGCATCAGAGGCGCCTCTGCCGGTGCCGAGAAAAACGATCAGGCCCGCACAATGGGTCCCGGTGAAGCGGTGAGGGCGGGAGCGAGCTATCTGGTGGTGGGCCGCCCCATCATTGCCGCCGCCGATCCTCGACGCGCCGCGCAGGGCATCGTCGAAGAAATCAAGGCAGTCGTCTAAAGACAAACAGGCGAGTCGGACGGTCGTCCACTCGCCTGGTCCTCAGTCCCCGGTCCACGGTCCTCGGTCCACGGTCCTCAGTCCACGGTCCTCAGTCCCCGATCCCGGGCCCCGGGTCCCGGGTCCCGGAATAGCTACTTCGCCGTAATGATGAAGTGACCTCGGCGGTTCCGCGCGAAACAGCCTTCAGTTTCTTCTGTGCACAGGGGTGTTTCCTCGCCCTTGCTGATCACGATCATCCGCTCTGCCGCGATGCCGAGACCGGTCATGTAGCCCTTTACGGCGTTGCCTCGACGCTCACCGAGCGCCAGGTTGTACTCGCCAGTACCCCGAGCATCGGCGTGTCCTTCGACGGTCACGCGGACCGACGTCCAGCGGCGCAGATAATCGGCGTTCTTCTGCAGAATCGCGCGCTGGTCCTCGCGAATGAGCGCCATGTCGTAATCGAACGACACGTCTACGAGCGGCATCTCGGCGTTCAGCTCGTTAACCGTCTTGCGCGAGAAGACTTCTTCCTCGCTCAGCGGCCTGGGCGGCGCCGGCGCTGGCGCCGGGGCGGGCGCGGGCGGTGGCGGCGGTGGCGGCGCTGGTGCAGCAGGAGGCGCCGGTGGTGGAGGCGGCGGAGGTGGCGGCAATTTCTTCGCGCAAGCCGTCACGGTCAACGTGACAAACAAGACGATTGTGGTCAACCACACGTACCGGCGCACATTCATCGTCACTCTCCGTTGATCTGGGTTTAAGCCGGGTCGAGCTTAGCGTCCGATCGATCCCGTGTCAATTAATGTCGGCATGAATGGCCGCAGACTTGAGAGGTATGACGCAACAAAAGTGCGAGGGTTCGGTCGGGCGGAGGTGCCACGGTGCGTGCCAGGGTGAGAAGGCCCGGCGTTCGCTAGATCGGATCGAGACGAAGACCCTCGTTGAGACTGCCCATGCGATAGCCCTGGAGATCGATCGTCACGTGTTGATAACCGACGGCCCGGATCTCGCCCACGATCCGGCTGCGAATTTCCGGCTCCAGTGCGCGTGGCAGTTCGTCTGCCGCGATCTCGAGTCGCGCGAGCGTCGACGGTGATCCGTTTCCAGATGCTGCTAGCTCGTGATGGCGGACGCGGCACACGCGAAAACCCAGCGTGCGCAATACTTCCTCGGCGCGCTCAATCGAGCGCAGCTTTTCCACCGTCACTTCCGAGTGATAGGGAATGCGGGATGACAGGCACGCAGACGCGGGCTCGTCCCACGTGCGAAGGCCCGCGCGACGAGAGAGCTCGCGAATCTCCGCCTTCGTCAGGCCGGCCTCGTCCAGCGGACTGCGGACGCGAAACTCGCGGGCCGCCTGCCGGCCGGGCCGGTAATCGCCGCGATCGTCGGCATTGCTGCCATCAGCCACGACCGCGAATCCCCGATCGGAGGCAAGGGCGGTGAGCGACGTATAGAGCTCGTGCTTGCAGTAGTAGCAGCGATTGGTCGGATTTGCGCGGTATTCGGCGCGATCGAGTTCCGATGTCTGGATGATCTCGTGGCGCAGACCGGCCTCGCGCGCCACGGTTAACGCAAGCTGACGATGTCGGTCTGGATAACTGGGGCTGTCGGCCGTAATGCAGAGCGCGGATTGCCCAAGAACGCCCGTAGCTGCCCACGCAAGATAGGCGCTGTCTGCGCCACCACTGAACGCGACGATTACTGACTCATAACTGGCGAGCACTTCTCGCAGGCGTGCTTCTTTGGCTTCGAGCGGCTCAGAGGGCAACACCGCGACAGGCTCACCGGAATCACTCGTCGTAATCCTCCTCCTCCTCCTCATCGTCGTCATCGAGGTCGTCGTCATCATCGTCGCCGTCTTCCTCGTCCTCGTCTTCGAGATCGTCGTCGTCGAGGTCATCGTCGTCTTCATCGGCGACGTCGAGGTCGTCGGAGCCCACCATGACGAGGCTCTTGCCGCACTCCGGACAACTCAGGCGGTCGCCCTCCTCGAGGTCCTCGGTGTCAATCTCGTCGAATTCGCACTCAGGGCAGGTCGCCATACGGGCTCCATCAGTCGAACGGCCGCTCGAAGATTTCCGGGAACGGAGGGTCGCGAGCGGATTTGGTCCCATCCCGGCCAAGACTTCGAATTATATCGAGCCCCCCCTGATTTGGCCAATGAACCCTACCGATAATGCTGCGGATTACCGATAGAACTTTCGATGACCGCTGAGACTAGGCTCGCCGGGCGAACCGTGTTGGTCGCCGACGATACCGCGTTCGTGCGCGATCGTTTCAAGGCAGCCATCGAAGCGGCCGGTCACAGCGCTGTGACCGCGAAGACGGGCCAGGAACTCCTCGCGGAGCTTCGCGCAAATGGCGCTCGCCTCGACCTGATCGTCCTCGATCTGCGGCTTCCACAAGGCAACGGCGTCACACTTCTGCAAGCCATTCGAAAGCTCGACCATCGAACAGGCGTCGTCATCTTCAGCGGAACGATTGCCAGTGCCGACGAGGTCCGGCAGCTCGAGACGCTGGGTGTCGTCGGCTACATCAACGAGTACACCGCGGTGCAGCACATCCTGCCGTCTCTCCTGCCGCACCTGTTTCCTGGCGCGTTGAACCGGCGCTCGAGTCCGCGCGTCTCGCTTGGAATTCCCGTCGCCTACCGCTTCGGCAACACGATCGCGGCCGCGCTCACCATCAACGTCAGCCATGGCGGGCTCGCGATTCGAACGACCAGTCCTTTAACCGTCGATACGGCTGTGCGCGTGCGTTTTCGTATGCCGGCGGGAAAAAACGAAATCGACGTCGAGGGTCGCGTCTGCTGGGCCGATCGCCGGCTTGGGATGGGTGTTCAGTTCACAAAGATCGGCAAGACCGATCAGGCTCAAATCGACCATTACGTTCAGTCGCACTTCTTCTCGAATCGCAAAGCGTAAGGTGTCCGTCCTCGGGCTCACACCGCAGCGATTACTTCAGGATCCTTTCGGCGCTTAGCGGGCGCGCAAGAGGCGCAAGGCGTTGGCGACCACGATAACCGACGCACCCGTGTCTGCCAGAACGGCCATCCACAGCGTGGCCGAACCTGTCATAGCGGTCACCAGGAAGATGGCCTTGAGCGCCAGCGAGACCACGAGGTTGGTCTTGATGTTGCGAACGGTCGCGCGTGCCAGACGCAGGGCGTATGGCAACTTCAAGAGCTCGCCAGACATGAGCGCGACGTCAGCGGTTTCGAGCGCAGCATCAGATGCAGCCGCGCCCATTGCGACGCCAACGTCCGCCGCTGCCAAAGCAGGTGCGTCGTTCACGCCATCCCCGACCATCAGCACTGCGCCGTCCGATCGCATCGCGAGGATGCGTTCGTGTTTCTCGTCCGGCATCAGGCCGTGGTGATCCTCGTCGAGAGCGAGAGTTGCCGCCACGGCTCGTGCAGTCACTGCATGGTCGCCGGTCAACATCGCCACACGACGAACGCCGTGCGAACGCAGCATCTCGATCGTCTCGCGCGCCGTGTCACGCAACGGGTCCGCAACGGCGATGAACCCCAGCAACTGTCCATCCACAGCCACGGAGATGACTGTGGAACCGCGCCGTCTCAGCGCTTCCACCGATTCAGTCGGAACCGCGATGCCACGCGCGGTGAGCAGGGCATCGTTGCCGACGATCACGTGCCGTTCATCCACACGTGCCTCCGCACCGCGCCCGGGTGTGGACATGAAACCCTGCGCTGCGGGCACATCCAGACCGAGCTCGCTCGCCCGGTGCGAGATCGCCCGCGCAAGCGAGTGCTCCGAGCGCGCCTCGACCGCGGCCGCATAGCGAAGGACGTGCGACGGCTGCTCACCGTCAACGGCAATGACATCGTTGACGCGCGGCTCACCACGCGTGAGCGTCCCGGTCTTGTCGAACGCCACCACGCGAACGTCGGCGAGACGTTCGAGGTGCGCGCCCCCTTTGATCAGCACACCATTTTTGGCTGCGGCAGATAGTGCCGCAACGATCGAGACCGGCGTCGAGATGACGAGTGCGCACGGACAGGCAATGACCAGAAGCACGAGCGAGCGATAGATCCAGGTCGAAGCGTCTCCTCCAAGCGCCAGTGGTGGTACCACCGCGACGACCGCCGCCAGCGCAATGACCGCAGGTGTGTAGATGCGCGCGAAGCGATCGACGAAAGACTGAACGGGCGCGCGCCGCGCTTGCGCGGCTTCAACGAGATGAATGATCCGCGCGAGTCGTGTGTCGCGTCCGACGCGGATGACCTCGAGGTCGAGCGAACCACGACCGTTGATCGTCCCGGCGTAGACCTCGTCGCCGGGGCCCTTGTCCACCGGGAGCGACTCACCAGTGATCGGCGCCTGATTCACATCGCCATGGCCCGCGAGCACGCGCCCATCGAGAGGGATCTTGTCGCCCGGCCGCACGACGATTTCAGCGCCGACGGGAATCGTCTCCACCGGCGCCCGATGCTCGACCCCGTTTCGCTTGACGATGGCCTCGCGCGGTGAGAGCTCGACGAGGGCACGGATGGCTTGACGCGCGCGTTCGAGCGTCCGCGCCTCGAGCCACTGCGCAAACGCGAACAGGAACACTACGCTCGCGCCTTCGAACCACTGCCGGAGCGCGAGGGCGCCGCAGACGGCAATGACCATCAGCACGTTGATGTCTACGGTTCGGGTCCGGATCGCGACGAGCGCCCGACTGATTGGGAACACACCACCCGCGACGGTGGCCGCCACGAACAGGCCTATCGACCAGGCCGGGCTCAGGCGGCTGGCTACCAGCGCCGCGAGAATGCCTGCGCCGGAGGCCAGAGTCAGCCAGAACCGGACCCGGACGTCAGGTCCCGAGGCGCCTGAGCCCTCGTGTTCCAGCCACATCCGCATCCCCGTCTGCCCGACGGCGTCGACGATAGCGGCCGTCGTGAGCTTTGCGGCGTCATATGAGACGTGCAGGCGCTGGCCGACGAGGTCGGCTGAGAGCGCCTCCATGCCGGCAAGTGGACGAAGCCGGCGCTCGAGGATGACGACCTCTTCGTTACAATCCATCCCCTCGACGCGGAACACTGCTTCTGCGTGGATCTCGCAGTTTGTACAGACGGGCGCGGCGGAGGTGTCCATTAGTGATCGGCCCGCCGGCCGTCCTCCAGAACGTGGCGCAAGCCCTGCCGGAAAAGCGCCAGAACATGCTTGTCATCAAGCGCATAGAAGATCATCCGGCCCTCACGGCGCGACCGGACGATACGCGTATTCCGAAGGAGACGCAGCTGATGGGAGACCGCGGACTCGGTTACGCCGAGCTGCAGCGCGAGGTCGCCGACGCAGAGTTCAGAACGAGAGAGGGCATCGAGGATTCGCACACGTGTGGGATCGCCGAGCACGCGGAAGATCTCGGTCAGCCCTTCGACGGTATGCGCATCGAGCTGCGACATATGAATACTTGTTCATATATTACTACAATGGGCTTGCCGCCGCAGCCGCGCTTCGGCTACGATGGCGCGCTGGGCACGCCTAAAACACACGTGCTCTACGAGTTACGCGAGGAAACAAAACGAATGCGACCGGGATGTAGCCCCGGCGGAGGAGTCAGCGGTGATTGAAGTTCAACATCTCACGAAGCGCTACGGCCCGATCACGGCCGTCGATGACGTGAGCTTCAAAGCGGAGCGCGGAGAAATTCTCGGGTTCCTTGGACCAAACGGCGCCGGCAAGACAACGACGATGCGCGTGCTGACCGGATACATGCCGGCCACGGACGGAAGGGCCATCGTCGCGGGCTACGACGTGCTCGAGCAACCGGTCGAGGCCAAGCGACGAACCGGCTACCTTCCGGAGACGCCGCCGCTCTACCCGGACATGACTGTCGAGGACTACCTCGCCTTCTGCGCCCGCATCAAAGGCGTGCCGAGATCCGAACGCACGTCGAGACTTCAGTCGGTGATGGAGAAGACGCAGATCGCCGATATGCGCAACCGCCATTGCGGCAAACTCTCGAAAGGGTACAGGCAGCGCGTTGGCCTCGCTCAGGCGCTGCTGTACAACCCGGATGTGCTGATCCTCGACGAGCCGACCGCCGGCCTCGACCCGAAGCAGCAGAACGAAACACGTCGGCTCATCAAGGGACTTGGCGGCGACCACACGATCATCCTCAGCACGCACATCCTTCCCGAGGTCAGCCAGACCTGCAATCGCATCGTCATCATCAATCGCGGAAAAGTCGTAGCCGTCGACACGCCCGACAACCTGACCGCCCGCGTGCGCGGGTCGGAATCGATGTACGTGCAGGTGGACGCGCTGGGCGCAGACGCAGAAGGGACGTTGTCATCAGTTCCAGGCGTCACGCGCGTATCTCTGTCGGACAGGCGTGACGGGATCGTCGGCTATGAGGTCGAAAGCGAAGCCGGCCGCGACGTGCGCCGGCACCTGGCGTCGACTGTCGTGAGTCAAGGTTGGGGTCTGCTGGAGTTGCGCCCGATGCGGATGAGCCTGGAAGAAATCTTCCTGCAAATCATCACGACCGAAGAAGCGGCTGCGGCACCCGAGGCCGCAGCGGAGGTCAGCCATGAGTAACATCGTCGCCATCGCCCACAAGGAGCTCAAAGGCTACTTCGCCTCGCCGATCGCCTACGTCGTCATCGGTCTCTATGCGGTGATGTTCGGTTACTTCTTCTACGCGCTCCTGCTCTTTTTCGATCGGCAAAGTATGCAGATGGCTGGTCTCGGCGGCGGAGGCGGCGCCGTCAACGTCAACGAGCAGCTCATTCGGCCGGTCTTCCTGAACACGACGGTCATTTTCCTGTTCATCCTGCCGATGGTAACGATGCGGACGTACGCGGAGGAAAAACGCTCGGGAACGATTGAGCTGCTCCTCACGGCGCCGCTCACGGACTTCCAGATCATCGCCGGCAAGTTCCTTGGCGCAATGGGACTCTATGCGGCGATGCTGGCAATCACGCTTCCACACATCGGGCTGCTGTTTTACCTGGGCAATCCGGAGTGGATTCCGATTGTGATTACTTACCTCGGTCTGCTGCTGATGGGCGGCTGCTTCATCTCGGTTGGCCTGTTCATCTCGAGCCTGACGAAAAACCAGATCGTGGCTGTCATGGCTACGTTCACGGTCTTCCTGATGCTGTGGGTCATCAACTGGATAGCGTCGTTCACCGGCCCGCGGACGCAGGAGATTCTCAACTACCTGTCGATCACCGATCACCTCGACGACTTCACGCGTGGAGTCATCGACACAAAGCATCTGGTCTACTACCTCAGCTTCATCAGCTTCGGGCTGTACTTGACGATGCGGTCGGTTGATACGGAAAGGTGGCGCGGGTAACGCCATGATCAAACGACTTCTCGGAGTACTCAGCTATGTCGGCATGCTCCTGGTCTTTGGAGCATTGGCCGTCAGGTTTCTGAAGCCGGAGTGGGATCAGTACGCGATCTACGCCGCTTGGAGCGGTCTCGCGCTCGTCGTGCTCTATACGATCGGACAATGGCGCGAGATCGTCGCCTACTTCCGGCAACGAAATGCGCGATATGGAGCAATCGCGAGCGTCGGCGTCCTCGTCTTCCTCGGCATCCTCGTCGCCGTGAACTACTTGTCCACACGACGAAACACGCGGTGGGACCTCACGGCGAACAAGCAGTACAGCCTGTCCGAGCAAACGGTGAAGCTGCTGCAGGGCATGAAGTCGCCGGTGAAGTTCATGGTGTTCGACCAGGAAGCCAACTTCGACCGCTTCCGGCCACGTCTCGAGGGCTACGCGTACAACTCGAAACAGGTGCAGGTCGAATACATCGACGCCGACCGCCGTCCGGTTCAGACGAAACAGTACAACGTCGACACCTACGGCACCGTTGTCATGGAGTACATGGGCCGTGTCGAGCGCGTGACGTCTGACTCAGAGCAGGACCTGACCAACGCGCTGATCAAGCTGCTGAATCCACAGCAGCGGAAGGCCTACTTCTTGAGTGGACACGGCGAGAAGGACCCAGCGAGCTCAGACCGAACCGGACTCAGCGGTATCGGCGACGCGTTGAAGCGCGACAACTATCAATTCGACAAGCTTGTGCTGGCGCAGACCAACGAGATCCCTGCTGACGCGACGATGATTGTCGTCGCCGGTCCGCGCACGGACGTGCTCGAGCAGGAAGTCCCGATCCTCGAGGAGTACCTCTCCAAGAAAACGGGGAAGTTGCTCGTCATGCTCGACCCATCCGAAGATCTCAAGCAGCCGTCACCGATGCCAAGGCTCACTGCTCTTTTGAAAGCGTGGGGCATCGACGCCACCGAATCGGTCGTCGTCGATCTGAGCGGACGGACGCAGGTGGCAACGGTGCCAGTGGGTGCGCCCCCCTATCCGACTCACGCCATCACGCAGAACTTTGGCCTGATCACAATGTTCCCGCTGGTTCGCGCGATCGTACCGGCAAAAGACGCGCCCCAGGGTCACACGGGACAATCGTTCGTCCAGACGGCCCCGCGCAGCTGGGGAGAGACGAACCTGGCGTCGCTCGAGGATCCCTCGAAGCTTGCCTCCGAACCTGAGAAGGGTGACGTGGCTGGCCCGGTCTCGATCGCTGTGGCCACTGCCGTCCCTGCCGCATCACCCGAGAAGCCGGACGCAACTCCCGCCTCGAATCCACCCGAGGCGGATCAGGGGCCGAAGCCTGAAACGCGAGTCGCCGCAATTGGCGACTCCGACTTCGCAGCCAACGCCTACCTTGGGATCGAAGGCAACCGCGATCTGTTTATGAACACCGTGAACTGGCTGTCGCAGCAGGAGGGCTTGATTGCGATCAGACCGCGCGAGGCGGCGGACCGGCGAATCACGCTGACGGCCAACACATCAGTCGGCATGTTCTGGATCACGATCGTCTTCATCCCGGCGATCGTCCTCGGGGCCGGCGTCTTCTCCTGGTGGCGGAGGCGATAGCATGCGCGGTTGGTCCACACTCGCTCTCGTCGTCGTCTTCGCGGGACTGGTCGGCTACATCTACTTCGTCGATTCGAAACAGGAGCCTGGCGGGAGCACGGTCAAGGAGAAGCCGTTCGGCTCGTTGCAAGCGGACGACATCGAGGAAGTGCAGGTCAAGAGCGCTGACGGAGAGACGACACGCCTCCAGAAGACCGACGGCAAGTGGCAGGTCGTCGAGCCGGTGACAACGGACGCGGATACGAGCGAGCTCACAACGATCGCGAGCAGCATCGCCACGTTCGAGATCAACCGTGTAGTCGATGAGAACGCGACGGATCTGAAGCAGTACGGACTCGAGCCCGTGCGCCTCGAGGTCGCCTTCCGGTCGAAGGGTCAGAAGGACCTCAAGCAACTCCAGATCGGGGAGAAGACGCCGACCGGCACCGACCTCTACGCCCGCTTCCCCGATCAGAAACGGGTGTTCCTCGTCTCGTCGTTCCTCGACACCACGTTCAACAAGAACACGTTCGCGCTGCGCGATCGCCGGATTCTCATCTTCGATCGCAACAAGGTCGATGGACTCGAGCTCACCAGCGGCACGACGAAGACGCGCCTGACAAAGAGCGGATCCGATTGGCGACTCGCGTCGCCGATCTCTGTTCGTGCAGACTTCGCGGCAGTTGAAGGCGCGCTCGAACGCCTGTCGTCCACCCAGATGCAGGGCATCGTCGACCCGGAAGGAAAGGATCTCGCAAAGTACGGGCTCACGAAGCCAACGGGCACGATCACGGTCAACACCGGGAGCTCGAGCGCTGCGCTCACGCTCGGCTCAACGGAGAACGCACTGCTCTTTGCGAAGGACGCGTCGCGACCGCTGGTCTTCACGATCGCGCCGGTGCTCAAGGAGGACGTGATCAGGACCGTCGCCGACTTCCGGCGGAAGGATCTGTTCGACGGCCGCGCGTTTACGGCGACGAAAGCCGAATTCAAGCGCGGCGCCGAAACGATCACGCTCGAGAAGAGCAAGGGCAAGGACAACATGGACGTCTGGAAGGCTGGCGGCAAGGACGTCGATTCCGCCAAGGCCGACGACCTTCTGAGCAAGGTCACGGCTCTGCGGGCAGCGTCATTCGAGGATCAGGCCAACGCATCGCTCAAGTCACCGGCGCTTGTCGTCACGGTCACCTTCGCGGAGAACAAGCAGGAGACGGTGACTTTCGGGCGAACGGGCACCGAGGTCTTCGCCAGCCGTGCTGATGAACCGGGCACGGCGAAAGTCGAGGGCATGGGGCTGGATGATGTGATGAAGGCGATAGACGCCGTGAAGTAATGCAAAATTGAAATGCTAAATGCAAATCAGGGAGATGCCTCGCGCGCCCCGACGTCGCGCAGCCGCGGCTCTCTTTGCACTTTGCGTTTTCGACTTTGCCTTACTGGGTTGTGCGGCGAGGCGTCCAGGGTCGAGCGCCGACCCACTCGTTAGGCTTCGTGCCGAGATCCTCTCCGCAACACAACGACCCGGCGTGAGCCGCGCCTCCTGGGGCATCGTGGTGAACTCGCTCGATCGCCACGACCGCCTCGTCGATCTGAACGCGCACACACTGTTTGTTCCGGCATCGGTCGCCAAGCTCGTGAGCGTGGCCACTGCCGCTGAAGCTGTCGGCTGGGACTATCGATTCGAGACCAGCCTCCTCACGACCGGCTCCGTCTCCCAGGGCAGGCTGTTCGGCGACCTCATCGTCGTCGGCTCCGGCGATCCGTCGATTGGGGGTCGCGGTGGCGGCGACCTCTCGGCATTTGTCGCCGCAGTGAAAGCAGCTGGCTTCGAGCGCATCGAAGGGCGAATCGTGGGCGACGATGACGCGCTGGAGGAGCCGCGTCCGCAGCTTTCGTGGGCGTGGGACGACCTTGGCTACACGACCGGCTCACTCTTCGGGGCTTTGAACCTTGCGGAGAATCGAACGGTAGTGACGGTGACTCCGGCGTCGACCGCAGAAGCACCGGCGAACATCAGCATCGAGGCACGCGCCGAAGGGCGTCCGATAGTGAATCGCGTAGTGACCGGACCAGCAGGTTCACCCTCGCTCGTATGGCCCGAACAGCGTCCTGGCGAGACCTCGCTGACGATCGCGGGATCCATTCCGCTGGGTGCGTCACCGACACCGCTTGGCATCTCGAGTGGAAATCCGACGCTCTGGTTCGCAACTGTCCTGCGCAATCGCCTCATCGAAGAAGGCATCGTCGTCACCGGCGAAGCAGTGGACCTCGACGACCTCTCACCGCCTCCCGATCGATCGGATGCGACGATGCTCTTTACCTACAGGTCTCCGACCCTCGCGGAGATCGCTCGCCCGCTGCTCAAGGAGAGCATCAACCTCTATGGCGAGGCGTTCATGCGACTCAACACCGACAAAGGAGTGTTCCCAACCAACGATGCTGCGCTGGACGGGTTGCGAAAGCGCCTGACGGCCTGGGGGCTGTCAGACGGCAGTTATCAGCTCGTGGATGGATCCGGTTTGTCGCGACGCGACGCCATTTCGCCAGAGGCGGTCATGGCCGTGCTGCAGCGAATGTCCAGCTCGTCTGAGGCCGCGCCGTTTCTGATGGCGCTGCCAATCGCCGGCGTCGACGGCTCACTCGCGGCGCGCATGAAGGGAACCGCGGCGGAAGGGAACCTTCGAGCCAAGACCGGGACGATGTCGAATATTCGATCGCTGGCTGGCTACGTCACCGCGCGGAACGGCGAGCACCTGGCGTTCGCCATCCTGATCAACAACTTCGAGGGAACGAGCGCAGCAGCGAACCAGGCGATCGATGCCGTTGCCGTTCGCATCGCCGAGTTCACACGCTAACGGCCTCACGCGCGGCGGTCAGGATGTCCTCGATCTTACCGACCAGGCCTGCACCCTGAGCGAGCTCGGGTCGCCCACCGCCGCGACCGCCAAAGCGATCGAGCAACATGCGAAGTCCCTTGCTCGAATCGAGCGCAACGTCTTGCGAGCGCGCCACCACGACAGCGACCGGGTTTCCTGCGGACACGAGCACGGCAACCACACCGCTCTGAGCCACGAGTGAACTGGCGATAGCCTTGAGGCCCGCCGCGTCCCATCCTTCGAGCGCCTGCACGACGACGCGACGATCTCCAGCCAGGCGGCGTCTTCGAGCAGACGAGAAGCTTCGTGTCCGGCGAGCTCCCCCTGCAGTCGGCTCACGGTCTTGCGGAGATCTTTGGAATCGAGCTGCGCGCGTTCGACGGCGCTCGGGAGCTCGTGCGGCAAGACCGACAGTACGCGGACGGCTCCCGCGACCGCATCCCGATATCCGCGAAACACTCGCAAGGCGCGGCTGCCACACGCAAAGGTGACTCTCGATCCGCCGCGGAAACGCTCCGACTGTGTGACAGCAATCATGCCGATCGCTCCGGTGCGGGAGACATGAGTCCCACCGCAGGCAGACAGGTCGAAATCGCTGATCTCCACAAGGCGCAGCGTCCCCTCGCGGACCGGCTCCTTGCGAAGCGGCAACCGCGCGGCTTCGCCTGCCGATACGAAGCGCACGAAGACCTCGCGATCCTCCCAGACGACGTGATTCGCTTCGGCAACGGCTCGTTCGAGCTCGTCCGATGTCGCTTCGCGCGCCAAGTCGATCGTGGACACCTCCACGCCCATGTGAAAGCTGGTGGTCCGATTCTCGAAGAGCCGATCGAATGCCGCCGACAACACGTGCTGACCCGTGTGTTGCTGCATGTGATCGAATCGGCGGGCCCAGTCGATCTCGCCTCGTACACGAACGCCTGGCGCGACCGGTGCACTCACCATATGAACGATGTCATCGTCCTCGTCGATCGTCTCGACAACGTCGACCGACCCGAGACGACCGGTGTCGAAGGGCTGCCCGCCGGATGTGGGATAGAACGCCGTGCGATCCAGTGTGACGAGCGGGCGTCCGTCACGCTCGCCGGTCCGCGTCACCGTCGCCTCGAACGCACGGCATGACGGCTCGGTGTAGTAGATGCGCTCGGTCATCGGCGGTAGGCGGGATCTGCGGAGGCCAGCTTCTGCGAACCCGTTGGCGCGAAGCACACAACTATCGCAACGGCCGCACGGACCGGCCGGGCCGGGATCGTAGCAGCTCTGGGTCAGTGCCGTAGTCCAGCCCGAGCGCCACGCCGCGCTGAATGATGTCGCGCTTCGTCATCATCTGCAGTGGTGCGTGTATGCGAAACCGCTCGCCATGGACGCCACGTGCCGTCGCCAGAGACGCCAGTTGCTCGAAGGCGGCGATGAACTCAGGACGGCAATCCGGATAGCCGGAGTAATCGAGAGCGTTCACGCCGATGACGATGTCATGAGCGCCAAGGACCTCGGCCCATCCAAGAGCTAGTGCGAGGAAGACTGTGTTGCGCGCCGGTACGTAGGTCGAAGGGATTTCATTCGGATCGATCGGGCGATCCTTGGGCACGGGCGCATCGGTCGTCAGCGAAGATCCGCCGAACGCACCCAGCCCGACGTCGACTTCCACGTGGCGAGCCACGCCGAGCCACTTTGCAACGGCACGGGCGGCTTCCACCTCACTCGCGTGACGCTGACCGTAGCGCACGGTCAGGGCATTGAGGCGGAATCCGTCGGCTCGCGCAATCGCGGCGGCTGTGTAGGAGTCCAGCCCACCACTGAGAAGAACGACTGCGTCGCGCATATGTGCGGGGTCAGACCCCCCTTCCCAGTTTTTCACACGCCGCGCGTGTCGGGGCTCCAGATGTACTTGTGCAGTTGCAGCTGGACGCGGACGGGCAGGCGATCCGCGAGCACCCACTCCGAGAGCGTCTTCGGATCGAGCACGCCATGCACCGGCGAAAAGTGGATGGCCGCCACTCGCCCCGGCAGCGACGCGCTCGTCGATCACGTCCCGCGCGTATTCGTAGTCAGCGCGGTCTTTGACGACGAACTTGACCTCGTCGTGCGGGCGCACGTTCGCCAGATTCTCCCAGCAGTTGCGCTGCGACTCGCCGCTGCCCGGGCACTTCACGTCGAGGATCGTGACCACGTCGGCGGGACGCGTGCGGTGCTGCGATGACCACCTGTTTCGAGCAGCACCGTCTTCCCCCTCGCCACGAGCGACTCCATCAGCGGATAGACAGCCTCCTGCAGGAGCGGCTCGCCACCGGTCACCTCGACCAGCGGGCACTCGTAGCGCTCGACCTCCCGCAGGACGTCCTCGAGGCTGCGCTTGCTTCCCTCGTGAAACGCGTACGGGGTATCGCACCACGAGCAGCGCAGGTCGCAGGCCGTGAGGCGCACGAACACGCACGGCCGGCCGGCATAGGTCGACTCGCCCTGGACGGAGTAGAAGATCTCGTTGATCGTGAGCATCAGTTGTCAACTCCCAACTCCCAAAGTTCAATTTCCAAGCTCGGCAGTCGACGCCCGCGGACCCTTGGAAGTCATGTATCCAGTCGTATTGTACCGAGATGGGTCTCCGCATCGGCACCTCAGGCTGGAGCTACCCGACCGGCAAGGGCAAGTGGAACGGCCTGTTCTACCCGGCCACACGGTCGAAGCGCCGGGCACGGCCGACTTCGACGAGCTGCGCTTCTACGCCGAGCATTTCGACACCGTCGAGGTGAACTCGACCTTCTACGGCCAGCCGACGCCCGAGGTCACGCGCGCCTGGGTAGAGCGCACGCCTCCGGGTTTCGAGTTCTCGCTGAAGCTCTACCAGAAGTTCACGCACCCGAAGATGTTTCGAGAGGCCGCGCTGGCCCGGGCGCCCGGCTCGGAAGGACCGCTGCTCGACCTGCTGTCACAGGTGACGCAGAGCGACATCGACGAGTTCCGCGCCGGCATCGAGCCGCTGGCCAATGCCGGCCGGCTCGGCGCGCTGCTCGCGCAGTTTCCAGCCAGCTTCAAGAACGACGCGCAGTCACGCGACTACCTCGCAAGCCTGCTGCGCGCGTTCGGCGACTACCCCATCGCCGTGGAACTTCGCCACAAAAGCTGGAGCGACGCCATCGGCGACACGCTGACGCTGCTCAACGGGTTCGACGCGGCCTGGGTGCAGATCGACGAGCCGAAGTTCAGATTCTCGATTCGGCAGAACTACCTGCCGAACGTGACGAGCTTCTACTACATGCGTCTGCACGGACGGAACGCGGCGCAGTGGTGGCGCCACGACAAGAGCGAGGACCGCTACAACTACCTGTACTCAGCGAACGAGCTGAAGGAGTTCTCGGAGATCGCCGGCGCGGCGAAGACGCTGGTGAAGAAGTCGTATCTCTATACGAACAACCACTTCTCATCGAAGTCGGTCGTCAACGCGGTGATGCTGAAAGCGCAGCTCGGCGAGCCGATCGAGGGGGAGTACCCTCCGGAGCTCGTCGAGCGCTATCCCGAACTGACGGGTCTGGTCACTACTTCGCCGGCGCCCCTTTACGGTTGCCCGTCGAATCACGTCGGTCACCCTGAGCTTGTTGACGACGTCCATGCCGGAGATCACCTGGCCGAAGACGGTGTAGCCCCGTTCAACTGCGGCTGCGGCGAGAGCACCACGTAGATCTGGCTGTCTGCATGCGCGGGGATCGCCAGCATACGCCGCGGCGACCGCGCCGATCTGGTGAGTTCGCTTCGGGCTGACCTCGGAGACACCAATCGCTTTGCCGCTGCCGCCCGTTCCCCACGAGTCCCGCTTCGTCATGTCGCGCGTCTGCGGGTCGCCCCACTGCACGACGAATCCGGGCTCGTATCGATGGATGCGCAGGCCGTTATAGAAGTTGCGCTTGACGAGCGCCAGGATGTGCTCGACCGTCTTCGGCGCCTCGTTCGGATATGTCTCGATCTCGAAGCTGCCCTTCACCGTCTCGAACACGATGATCGGACCGGCGCCAGGCGAACGGCGCGGCGCCGCGCCGCCGGACTGGTCGCTGGCGCGGGGGCTTTGCTGGACCCGGTGCGGCGGCTTCGCCGTCGGCTCCCTGAGCCGACACGGCTTCCGGACGCACCCGTCACAGCAACCGCCGCACACGATCCCAGCGCGCCGACCACGATCGCGATGACTCGTTTCATACGCATTCTTATAGTCCAATTTTTGACAATCTCTAGCGATGGCGCAATCCCCGCAGCGCGGATGCACGGGACGGCAGACGTTCTGTCCCCACGTCACCAGATAGAAATTGATGACCGGCCACCACCGCGCGGGGATCGCTCGGTAAAGCGCCTGTTCGGTCTCCTCGGGCTGCGCGGTGCGCACCCAGCCCAGGCGATTCGAGATGCGATGGACGTGGATGTCCACGCAGATGTTGCGGCGGCTCTTGAACCCGAGGATCAACACGAGGTTCGCGGTCTTGCGACCGACGCCCGGCAGCGTCACCAGCTCCTCCATCGTCGACGGCACACGGCCATCGAAGTCGGCGACGAGCATCTCGCAGCACGCTTTCACGTGCCGCGCCTTGTTGCGATAGAAGCCAACCGGATAGATCAGCCGCTCGATCTCGGCGACCGGGAGCCTGGCCATCGCTCGAGGCGTGCGAGCCCGCTTGAACAGGCGCGTCGACGCGGCGTGCGTGGTCGCGTCCTGCGTGCGCGCGGACAGAAGCGTCGCGATCAGTATCTGGAATGGATCCTCTGCCTGGGCCTCCGAGATCTTCTCGACCGCCGGCAGCTCCATGCCGGTGATCTCACGCGGCCATTGTCCGCATGATCCGGTCGACCGTGCGCGGGCGGGGCCTTGATTCCTGGCTCCTATTCATGTTCGAATCGTGCGTGCGTCTATTCTCTGGCAGTCGGCGTGACGGCAATTCGAACTGCAGGCGACCATGAGACTGCACCGCACTGTCACCGATACTGTTCGCGTGTCTCGCGCTCACTCCACGCCGGCCGCGTTCAGCCAGTCGATCACTCGCCACGTCGATGTCGACCCGCGACTCGAACAGCTCGTCTCCGCCATGTCGGAGGCGAGACTGAGCGAGCTCGTCAACAAGCTCGCCGCATTCGGAACACGCAACACCTGTCGAGCACACCGTCGCCAACGCGAGGCATCGGCGCAGCTCGGCAGTGGATCTTCGACGAGCTCCATCGCTCCAGCCCCAGGCTTCAAGTCTCGTTCGACACCTACAAGGTCGCGAAGGACGGCCGGATCACGCGCGACGTGGAGCTGCGCAACGTCCTCGCCGTCTGCCCGGAAGAAGTGCGCGACGGATCTATCTGACCGCACACTACGACACGGTCAACATCGGCGGCACGGGTCAGATCGGCTCCAACACACGCCCCAGTGGCCAACCCGCCGCTGACCCGCAGCTGCGCGCGGACCAGGACTACGACGTCGACGCTCCAGGCGCCAACGACAACGGCAGCGGTACCGCGCTGACCATCGAGCTGGCGCGCGTGCTCGCCACGAGCGGCCTGGAGTTCGACGCCACGATCGTGTTCGCGCTCTGGGCCGGCGAAGAACAGGGCCTGGTCGGATCGCGAGCGCACGCTCAGCGCCTTGCCGCCGAAAGGCCGTCGTCGAGGCCAACATCAACAACGACATCGTCGGCAACTCTCACGGCGGCAACGGCGTTGTCGATAGCGAATCCGTGCGTGTGTATTCGGAAGGGCCAGAGGACTCACCGTCGCGGTCGCTGGCGCGCTACGTCGCGTCGTGTCGCCGCGCTCTACGTGCCCTCGCATCGCATTCGGCTGATGGCACGCCCGGATCGCTTCAGCCGCGGCAGCGATCACTCGTCGTTCAACGACGCGGCTACCCGGCGGTCGCCTTCCGCGAGGCCAACGAGAACTTCGCGAAGCAGCATTCGGCGCTGCGACACGGTCGACGGCGTCGATGTCGCTTACCTGGCGCAGAACGCGCGGGTGAATGTCGCCGAGCCTTGCGGCGCTCGCGCTGGCGCCGCCGGCACCGGTCGTGACCAACGAGCGGGGACAGGCCGACGATCGGACGGCAGCCTTCGGGCTACGACGCCAACCTGCAGTGGAATGCGTCGCCGGGCGCCGTTGCCTATCGAATCTACTGGCGCGAGGCCTGGGCGAACGACTGGAGCGACTCGCGCCTGGTCGGCGACCAGACTCAGTTCACGCTGCCGGGCCTCTCGATCGACGACCACGTCTTTGGCGTGGCTGCAGTCGGCGCCGACGGCCACGAGAGCCTCGTCAGCGCCTACGTGGAGCGACGGGTCGCAAGGACCCGACGTGAAGCTGCTGCCGTAGCCGGCTGAAACCGCACGCTACGGAGAACTCAGCCCGTGCCGTCGTAGAGTCGGCGTTCGAGTGCGGTCTGAGGAATCCCGTGACTCAGACCGGCGTCAGTGGCAGCTGTCCAGACAGCACCGCGATGATGTTGTCCACCGCGAGCTGAATCATCGTGGTCCGCGTCTCGATGGTCGAGCTGCCCAGGTGCGGCGACAGCACCACGTTTTCGAGCGCGAGCAGTCCGCGGTGAATCTCCGGCTCCCGTTCGTAGACATCGAGCGCGGCGCCGGCAATGAGATGGTTCTCGAGCGCCCACACGAGCGCGGCCTCGTCGACGACCGGTCCGCGCGACGCGTTGACCAGATAGGCGCTCCGCTTCATCCTCGCCAGCGTCGTCTGGTTGATCAGGTGTCGAGTATCCGTCGTCAGCGGGCAGTGCAGCGTGACGACATCCGAGGTCGAGAGCAGACGATCGAGCGGCATCGCCTCGCCGCAGAGGCGACGAGCCGCCGTGCGCGACGTATACGCGACGCGCATCCCGAAGGCGGCGCCCTGCGGCAACCGCCTGCCCGATGCGGCCGAACCCGACGATGCCGAGCTGCTTGTCGCGCAGATCGGTGCCGAGCATGAAGTCGAGCGCGAATCCTTTCCAGCGCGCCGCGCCGCGCCAGGCGATCGCCCTCGACGATGCGGCGCGTCATGCCGAGGATCAGCGACCACGTCAGATCGGCGGCGGCTTCGGTCAGGACGTCAGGTGTGTTGGTGACCACGACGTCGTGTTCGCGCGCGGCGGCCACGTCGATGTTGTTGTAGCCGACGGCAATCGTCGACACGACCTTGAGATCGCGTCCGGCATCGAAAACGCGCGTCGATTGTGTCGGTGACGACCGACAGAAGCCCCTGCTTTCCGGCCACCCGCGACAGGAGCTCCTCGTGGGGAAGGTCGCCCTGCCGATGCATGTCCA
>CAVWST010000016.1:0-23159 GCA_963757735.1 uncultured Acidobacteriota bacterium | reverse complement strand
GTTAACAGCGTCCCCAGCCCGAGACGATGTAGTAGACCTCGGTCACGTGCTCGTGATCGATTGCGCCCACCGGCGCGCCCGGCTTCGTCTGGCCGCGGCGAAGGACGCCGACGCTGACGTTGGACTCACCCATGTCCACGACCTTCATCTGCCGATCCCCGCCCCCGGTTGGCGCGTTGATCACGGTTTGCACTTCGGCGGCGGTGATGTCGGTCGCGAGCGTCGCCGGCCCGGTCGCGCCCTGCGTGAAGGTGCCGGCCTGCGACAGCATCCACCAGGACACAAACGCCAGCAAGAGTGATCCGATACATGACAACTCCTCGTTGAAACGAATTCCGAGAGCAACTCCCAACTTCCAATTCCCAACTCCCAATCTGGCCGGTTGCTTGGGAGTTGGAGTTTGGCCTTCGACTGTCGCTCAGGCCACCCCGAGCGTAGTCGAGGGGTGAGAGTTGGAAATTTCTGAATGATTCACTTCTTCACCCACTTCTGGAGACAGCCGCCCGACGGGCTCGCGTCGCAGCCGCCGGTCAGCCCGGCGAACAGGTTGCCCTGTTCGTCGGCGCTCATGCCCTCGGGCCGCGTGCCCTGCACGTAGTACCCAAGCGAGCCGTCCTTCGCGCTGCCGATGCGGATGCCGTTGCCCCACCCGGGATTGCGCAGCACGCTGCCGCCGCCTTCCGGCGCCTGGGGGGACCGCCGATGAACTGGTGCGATTCGGAGTCGGCCACGATCAGCGTGTCGTCGCGCAGGACGACAATGCCGCTCGGCCTCCCGAACTGACGCCAGTCGTCGACGAACTTCATGTCGCGGTCGAAGATCTGCACCCGGTTGTTCGACCGGTCCGCCACGAACAGCCGCCCCTGCGAATCGAACGCAAGCGCGTGCGGTCCCATGAACTCGCCCGGCCCGGGGCCCATCTTGCCGTACTCCGCAACGAAGGTGCCGTCGGTCTTGATTCGCACCAGGCGATCGCCGTCCTGCTGCGCGTCGGTCGGCCGCGGCCAGTGCCCGTCCGCCACGATGATCTCGCCATTGGGCGCAGTCGCGCACGCCGTCGGACCGATGAACGTCGTCGCCTTGTCGGCCCTCGACACCCCTGCCCGGCCGAGCGTCAGCAGCACCTTGCCGTCGGGGCTGAACTTGAACAACTGGAAGCCGCGCCCCTTGGTCGCGGGGTTGTCCGGGAACGGCCCGCTGTCGCCCGCCCAGAAGTTGCCGTCGCGGTCCTGGCAGAAGCCGTGTGCCTGCACGAACATGCCGTTGCCGAACTGCCGCACGACGTTGCCCGACGCGTCGATGTGCAGGATCGGCGGCTCCGAGCGGTGGTGCAGCCAGGTGCCGCCTTTACCGTCCGGAATGATGCCGATCGCCGCGCCCGGCTTGATGTCGCCGAGGTTCGGCCACTTCGGAATGATCGGTACGGGTTGGCCATCGTGCTGGTCCACGGCGGATACGCCTGCCGCGCGCCGGCCCCTCCGCCGCGCCCCTGTGCAGGCGCAGCGGCTTGCGCCGGGGCCCCTGCCGGGGCCGCCTGGGCGGCCGCGCCGGCGCGGCCGAGTTGCGCCGCGCTGAGCGCGTTGGGCGGCGGCGTGCTCGAGAGCCCCTTGAACGCGAAACGCTGCGCGCGCGCGCCCGGCGCCACCTCGCCCGTGTAGAGATTCCCCTTCGAATCGACTGCCATGTGATGCAGCCCCTGGAAGTCGCCCGGCTTCTCGCTGCGCTGTCCGAACTGATACAGGACCTGCAGGCTCTTGCGATCGAGCACCGCGATGCGCGAGTTGCCGTAGTCCGCGACGTAGAGGAACCGCTGCTGCGAGTCGGGGGAGAACGCCACGCCGGCCGCCGACTGCGCCGACGGACCCGCACGATTGACGAACACCTGGGTGACGTACTTCCCTTCCGGCGTGAACACCTGCACGCGCCGGTTGGGGCGGTCGGCTACGTAGACCAGCCCGTCGTTCGACACCTTGACGCCGTGCGTTGGCCCGCCGAACTGCGGCGATCCCTGGCCCTCGGTATCGAGAGCCGGCGCGGCACCGCGGCCCCCGCCGCCACCGCCGCCGCCTCCGCCCCTCCTCGCGGCGCGGGCACCACGTCGATGGGCGTGTTACCGAATGCGCCCCACTGCCGCTTGAACGCGCCGGTGTCGGCATCGAACACGATCACGCGGCGGTTCCCGTAGCCGTCGGCCACGAACGCCTCGTTGGTCTTCGGCCACACGAAGACGTCCGCCGACTGATGCACGGTCTTCGTGTCGGCGTTGCCCTTGCTGACGCTCCTGCCGCCGATCTGCAGCAGGAACTTCCCCTTGTTGCCGAACTTGACGATCATGTCGTCGTCGAGATTCCGGAGCGACGGCGCGACCGGGGCGCTGCCGCCGATCCACACGTTGTCCTTGTGGTCGACGGCGATGCCGTGTTCGCTGTCCGGCCAGTCGTAGCCCGTGCCGGGGCCGCCCCACGCGTTCACGAATTTTCCCTTGTCGTCGAACTCCAGCACCGGCGGCGCCGCGTGGCTCTCGCCTATCTTCGGGAATCGTGTTCGGCCGATGCAGCATGAAGACGTGATCTCGGCGATCCACCGCCACCGAGGCCACGTGACCCAGGACCCAGTTGTTCGGCAGCTTCGGCCATGCCGGATCCACCTCGAAAACGGGGACTCGCGTGGCAGTCGGGGACGCTTGCGCCCGCGCGCGATGTTCGAAAGCGTCGCCACTGCCGCTAGCACGGCGACGCATGCCAACACGACGCCAGATGTCGAAAGGTTGAGCCATCGCGATCGATCGATGGATCTTTTTAGAAGCCGGCGCGACGCTGGAAGCGGCGCGCGCCTTCATCATCTTACTATAAATGTAGATAACTCCAGCCATGGACTCGCCTAGTCCTTCTTCGTAGTTGTCGTCCCAGCGGATGTTCAGCCAGAAGATGTCGGGCGTGACCTCGCTGAAGCCGTGGTAGAAGTTCGACGGGTGGAAGAACACATCGCCCGGTTGCTCACGACCGACACGCCCGTGTTGGGCACGCGCGCGCCGTCCTTCACTTGATACCCCGTGTTCACCGTCGCACCACCCGCCAGCAGGTACCCACGTGTCGATAGTCTGTTCGTGAAGTTCCACCGTCGGCGTGCCGTTCCAGCGCAGGTTCACGTTGTAGCGTCCGCCCTCGATGAGCCGCGTGTTGACAGACTTCTTCAGCCGCATGCCCGCCATGATCTGATCGAGCTGCTCCTTCGAGAAGAACAGCGCGCCACTGCCGCCGTAGCTGTAGGGCAGCACCTGCTGACTGCCGGGCGGCAGCGCCGGGCGCTGCTGGCTTGCGGCCGGCTGCGGCGCGCCGCCGGCGCGCGCACCACCCGCCCGTCCGAGCAGGCCGTTCAAATTCCCTGCGCCCATCGGAGCATCGGTGGGCCAGTCCGTGTCCCATCGCACGTTGAGCCATGTGATGTTGGTGTTGACACCGCTCACACCGTGCGGCAGTCCCGACGGGATGTAGACAACGTCGCCCGCTTTGATCTGTTGGGTCTGGCCACCGTTGATCTTGCCGTTCTCGAGCACGCCTCCGGTTGTCAGCGTTCCTCCGCCTTCGAGCACGACCCACAGGTCCGCGGTGCTCGGATGTCGAGCCCCGTCTCCGCCGCGGTGATACGCCGGATGTTCACGTTGTACTTGCCGCCCTCGATCATGCGAAGCGTCTGGAGCTTCTTCGCATCCATGTCCTTGAGGTACTGCGCGAGCTTATCCCTGGGAATGGCGATCGAACGGTCCTTGGGCGCCTGCTCGAGGATGACCGCCCGACCTTCGCCGCCTTGTCCGCGTCCCCTGCCGCGAGTCCGATCGACCCGCAAATTACGATGAACGCCGCCCAGATCGTCGTCTGCCTCATGTTTTTTTCCGCGCATTATCCGTAGCAGCGCCCGGGCTGCAGCCGCTAGATTTGTCATCAATTGTCACCGGGCCTGAGAACCGGTTGAGTTCCCGTATAATCCGGCTTCGTTCGCCGGAAGAAGGGGCCGTGACCACGACGTCATCCCGTTTTCGATCCCGTTGTCGTCCGGTCGCAGCGTCTGGCATACCAGCTCCACGCCGGTTCGCGATTGCGGCGCTGATGGCCTCGCTGTGCATCGCCGCCTGCTCGTCTGGGGCCGCGGCACCGCAGCCGCAACAGCTCACTCTGTGGTCTGGCATCGCGGCGGGGTTCACCAACGATCTGATCCAGCGTTTCAACAGCGCGCTCCCGCAGACTCACATCGGCCTGCAGGCAACATCTGGGGGCGTCGTGGTCGTCTCGGCGGTGGACAGCGGGCAGGGGCAGTTGGGACTCGCCCAGTCCGACGTCGTATATCTCGCGTACCGGCGCGGCATCGAGCGCAATCAGTATCCGCACAAGAACCTGCGCGCGATTGCCGTGCTGTGGGTCAACACCTTCTACGTGCTGGTCCGCCGCGACAGCCGCTTCCAGTCGATCGCAGATCTGAAGGGACAACGCGTCGGCATCATCCGGCCGGGGACGTCCGGTGAGTTCTCGACGCGGATCGTGTTCGGCGCCCACGGCATGAGCTACGCCGACGTGCAGCCGATCTTCGAGCCCACCGACGACCTCATGCCGAAGCTCGGATCGCGCGAGATCGACGCCGTGTTCAGCGCGAACCCACTCATGCTGAACGCGGCCCACGCGCTCAGCCAAACCGTGCCGCTCCGGCTGCTGCCGATTGGCCGCACCGAGGTCAACCGGCTTCGTGGCAGCTATCCATTCCTCAAGCCAGTTACGCTCGCACCCTACCAGCTCCAGGGGCAGAGCCGGCCGATCGAAACGCTCGGCGCGGAGTGGCTGCTCGTCTGCCGCAGCGATCTCTCGGAAGAGCTCGTCTATCAGTTGACACGCGAGTTCTTCGCGCAGCTGCCGGCGCTGGCGCGCGCGCACGGCGAAGCCGCGCTCATCGATCCCGAGCAGGCGCCCGCGACGCCGATCCCGCTGCACGCCGGCGCGGCCCGCTACTATCGCGAACGCGAGATCCTGCGATGATCGAGACGCGTCGCGTATTCGGCGGACGGCGGGTCACCGACGGCGCGGTTCGCCTTCCGATTGTCATGACCTTCGTCGTCGCGATGCTCGCGGCGACCATGGCGCTGGTGTGGTTGCTACGTGGCCACGCGCGAGTGGCGGAGCGGCGCGAACCTGCTCCTCGAGCGGCGCGCCGACAAGACGCTCGCACTCGTGCGCAAGGCGCTCAGCGCCGACATGAAAGGGGCCTGGATCACGGCCATCGTCCCATTCAACACCACGAACCTGGACGAGGATCCCCCGTACAGCATGTTCCAGGTGGCTGCGCGCACGTTTGCGCAGTTCCCATATCCCGAGTCCTTCGTTCTATGGAAGGACACCGGTCGAGAAGGGACCACATACGTGTTCAACCGCGCGGATCGCCCGCCGCCATGGGAGACGCGGCCCTCGTCTGACGACCCGTTCCCTGTCGTCTGCTCCGCGACCCTCCCGCACTGGCCGGACTGTTGCCGCCGTCCGGGAACATGCGACAGCGGCGTCGCCCTTCATCATGCTGGAACAGCCAGTCCTCGGAATGCCCTATCAAATCGTCGCGCACGCACTGTTCGCGTCCGGCCCGTCACACGCGCTCCTGGGATTCATGGCCTTCACGGTCAATGAGCAATCGCTGCGTGCGCAGTATTTCGATCCGCTTGTGGAACAGGTCGCGAAGATCGGGGGAGGCGAAGGCGGCCTCTCGATTACCGTGTCCGACGACGAGAGCCGGGTCGTGACGCCGGCGGCGCCGATCGAACACGACGGTGCCGGCGAACTACACACGCGGTTCCCGCTCCTCTTCATCGATCCGGCGCTCGTGAAGTCGATCTCGTCCCCGGGGTACGCCCGGGACGTCCCGAGCGGCAGTCGAGGGACGCGCCCGACGCGCGTCCGCGAGTGGACCGTGCACGTCAGGTCGCTGCCGGATGAAGCGCTCCTCGCGACACTCCAGGGCGCGCGGCGGATGTTCTTCCTGATTTCGATCGCCGCCGGTGCCAGTCTGCTGGCGCTGGTCCTGACGGTTCGGGCCGATCGGGCGAGCGCGGCGCTCGCGTCGATGAAATCCGATTTCGTTGCCGCGGTGACGCACGAGCTGAAGACGCCCGTGGCGACCATCCGCCTCGTAGGCGACACGCTCTCGAACGGACGCTACACGTCGCCCAAGACCGTGCAGGAGTACGCCGGCCTGCTATCAGTGGAAGCGTCCCGTCTCGACCTCGATCGACAACCTCCTGACCTACGCGCGGTACAGCAGTTCGCCTGCGGCGTCGGCGACCGACCTCGCCGACGTCGAGCCAACCGATCTGGTCGAGGACGCGCTGCAGGCAGTTCGGCCGGTGCTGGCCAACCTCGAGTTCGATCTTGTCGTCGATGTGCCGCCCGATCTCCCGAAGATCTGCATCGATCGGTCCGCGATGATTCGGGCGCTCGACAACATCGTGGACAACGCGATCAAGTACTCGACGACCGACAAGCACCTGGCCGTAAGGGGCCGGGCCACCTCCAGGAACGTCACACTGACCGTCCACGACAGAGGAACCGGAATCGCACGCAAGGATCTCTCACGCGTCTTCGAACGCTTCTATCGGGGTGGCAACGTCACCGTCAGCGGAAGCGGCCTGGGCCTCCCGATTGCGAAACGTATCGTCGAGAGCCACGGAGGCTGGATCGAGGTACGCAGCGTCGTGGGATCCGGAACCGAGGTCGACGTGACGCTGCCGATCGGCCGCCGTCGAAGCGCGTGAGTGTGCCCTACGAGGTATGCAGGTGACCAAGCGCGTCCTGATCATCGAAGACGACAAGGCAATCGCCCGGCTGCTCCGCGACAACCTGGAGTACGAAGGGTTCGTCGTCGAAACGTGCGACAACGGCCACGACGCGCTCCCGTCGGTCAGGCGATTCGCGCCGGATCTGCTTCTCCTCGACCTGATGCTCCCGCATGGCGCCGACGGCTTCGACATCTGTCGGGCGCTCAACGAAAGCCCGACTCGTGTGCCGGTGATCATCCTGTCGGCCCGTGCGCAGAAAGAGGACCGCATCCGGGGACTGACGCTCGGCGCCGACGACTACGTCACGAAGCCCTTCGCCCTCGACGAACTACTTGCGCGGGTGCATGCGGTCCTGCGCAGGACCAAGCCGCCCATCGACCAGCTGCGGCTCGGCGACACGGTGATCGACTTCAGACGCCTGGAGGCGTACTGCGGCGCAAAACGCCTGGAGTTGACCGACCGAGAGTTCGAGATCCTGCACTGCCTGGCTGAACGGGCCGGCCACGTGGTGACCCGGGACGAGCTGCTCCACCGGGTATGGGGCTACTCGGACGCGCCGCTCACGCGCACCGTGGACAACTTCATCTTCCGGCTTCGCCACAAGCTCGAGCCCGATCCTCGCCATCCCATTTACATTCGCAAGGCATACGGCGACGGATACCGGCTGATCACGCAATAGTCGCCTCGTAGGCTACCCGCCTGCTGCGGACGTTTCGAGTGTCCGCTTGATTGCCACGCAACCCTGATCGACGAAGCCGCCCACGAGATCCGCGAGCGAGTCCGGCAGCAGATCGGTGATCCATGTAAGGCGGCTGCGACCGTCACCGTCAGGCGTGACCTGAAACGACGCGTTGTGATGAGTCGTCCGCCAATCGACGACCGCATACGCCAGGCGGCGCGCGCGATCGTCGATGTCGACAATCCGCTCGCGAACGACCTCCCCGTTGGCGAAGGTCACGAGACGTGAATCGCCGTCGAGCCTGGTATCGATCACGAACTCCCGAGCGAGCCGCGTGTGAACCTGACCAATATCGCGTAGGGCCGCCCAGACGTGGTCGGCGGGCGCATCGACGATGAGCTCTTTTCGAATCGAAGCCATGGTCTACTCCTGCAACCCCTTGATGAGCCAACGTGAGCCAGCGGCTCACGTGTCACACTGTTATAGGGCGCAGGCGGAGAACAGGTCTTGGCAAAAATTGCGGTCGAACTGGACCGCGCGCTGTCACACCGTCGAGAACACGGCAAGCCTGGCCAGACGACGCCGCGGATGCTCGCTCGCGGCGACGGCTGGACGGTGGCAGACGTCGTGTGCACGGCCGGGCCGCAGGATCGCCCGTTCGAAGAACAACACGATCGCTACGTCATCGCCGTCGTTCTTGCAGGAACCTTTCAGCACCGCTCCCCTCTCGGCCGCGGCCTGCTGACGCCTGGCTCGCTGATGCTCGGCAACCCCGGGCACAGCTTCCAGTGCGGCCATGAACATGGCGAGGGCGATCGCTGCATGTCTTTCTGGTACGAGCCGCAGTACTTCGAGCAGTTGGGCGTCGATGCGGGCGTGCGGCGCGCGCCCAAAGGCTTCCGCCTGTCGCAACTCCCGCGCACTGCGTCAGTTGTCGCCGCTGGTCGCGCACGCCGGAGTCGGCGCCACCGGTTCGCTCGACGTCTCGTGGGAAGAACTCGGCGTGATACTGGCCGCGCGCGCGATGTCTTTGGGCGGTGAACGATGGGAGCGCTCCGGCCTTGCCGTCGAACGCCGAGGCTCGAATCACGAGGGCGGTGCGAACAATCGACCGGCATCCCGAGGCTGGGTTAACGCTTGACGCGCTCGCGCGCGAGGCGGGCCTGAGCCGGTATCACTTTCTGCGGACATTCGAGCAACTGACTGGCGTCACCCCACATCAATACGTGCGCCGCGCCCGGTTGCGCGAGGCGGCGATGCGGCTCGTCGCTGAGCCCCTCACCGTCCTGGACATCGCGCTCGATTGCGGCTTTGGCGACGTCTCGAACTTCAATCGCGCCTTCCGAACGGAATTCGGCATGAGCCCTCGCGCCTACCGGGCACACCTGCGGTAGCCGCAGGAACCTGCGGCTGCCGCCGATATCTCTTGTGCATGAAGACGCTCTCCGACTGTCGCGTGCTGATCGTGGACGACGCCAAAGCCAATCTCGACATCCTCGTCGAGGGCCTGAAGGCCGATCACAAGCTCAGTGTCGCGATGAACGGAGCAACCGCGTTGGAGGTTGCGGCGCGCACCCCACCCGATCTCGTGCTGCTCGACATCGTCATGCCCGGCCTGGACGGCTATGAGGTGTGCCGCCGGCTGCGCCAGATGCCAGAAACCGCCGACGTGCCGATCATGTTTCTCTCGTCGCTCGAGGAGGTGCAGAACAAGACACGCGGCTTCGAGGCGGGAGCGAATGACTATCTGACCAAGCCATTCGAGATGCTCGAGGTGAAAGCGCGCGTGCGGTCGTTGCTCAAGGCGAAGGCCTACAGCGACGCCGTCAAGGAGCAGATCGCCAGCCGAACTGCGCGTCGCACGCGACATTCAGATGGGCATGTTGCCTCAGGACTTCACGCCCTTCGAAGAGGCGTTCGGCGTCAGCTTCGGCGCGGTGCTGGAACCGGCGCGGGAAGTTGGTGGCGATCTCTACGGCGTTTGTGCGGCTGGGCCGGAGCGACTGGTGATGTTCCTCGGCGACGTGTCGGGTAAGGGCATTCCGGCGTCGATGTTCATGGTGCGCGCGATCAGCCTGGCGCGACTGCTCGCACGCGAGATTGCGGAGCCGGAGCGCATCCTTGCGCGACTGAACGACGAGCTCTCCGCGGACAATCCGTCAGGCATGTTCGTGACGTTCCTGTGCGCCGTGTTCGAGCCGAGGTCGCATCGGCTCACACTCGCCAACGCGGGACACTGTCGACCTGTCTTGTTACCCGCCGGCCAGGCGCCGCGCTGGGCGGTGAAGAGCCTGGGCACCGCACTCGGCTTCGAGCCAGGGCTGGAATTCGAGCGCACCGAGCTGACGTTGAATCCGGGCGATGCGCTGGTCCTCTATTCCGATGGTGTGAGCGAAGCGTTCAACCCGCAGGAGGAGTGCTTACGGCAACGACCGCCTACTCGCTGACGCTGGCGGATTCGCCGGTCAGTCCGCCCCGGCGATCACCGCGAGCCTGCTCCAGAGCGTGCGCGAGTTCACCGGCACCGCACCGCAGTCTGACGATCTCGCGATTCTGACGTTGAAGGTGCATACCGGCGATCGCATGAAGCTGGCGCTCGGCGCAACGCCGCAGGAAGTCATGCGCGGGGTGGAGGCGCTGCAGGAATTCGCGCCGGCGCAGCATGTGCCTGACAAGGCGACCTTCGGCCTGGCGCTGGCGCTGGAGGAATGCGCCAGCAACATCGTCAACCACGCCTTGAAGGACGCCCAGAAGACGTTTCAAGTCGCGTTCGAGCGCGCTGGCGACTCGTTCGTCATCGAATTGTGCGACGATGGTCCGGAGTTCGATCCCACGGCTGCGATCATCGCTCGAGTCGCAAGCCGAGGATGATGACCTCCCCGGTGGCTGGGGCCTCGAATTGGTCCGGCGCAATGTCGACAGCATCCACTATCGGCGCGAAGCTGGCAGGAATATTCTGCGCCTGATAAAGCGACTTGTATCGGCGTCCTCCGACGAATAGTCTTTGTAGGCAACCAGCGACATTCCGACACAGAGCCGCCATGCCACTCGATATCAGGATTCAGAAAGACATCAGCGACCAGGGCGCCGGGATCATCACCGTCAAGCTGAAAGGCAGCCTCGACACTGCGACCGCGCCCGAACTGGCGGAACAACTGGCCCCCGTCCTGGCGCGCTCGATGTAAAGATATCGTGTTCGACCTGGCGGAATTGACATTCATCAGCAGCGCCGGGCTGCGTGTGTTTGCGTCGACGCGCAATGCTCAAGGAGCGCGGTGGACAGGCGTCATTCGTCAACATGCAGCCGCAGATCCAGGAAGTGTTCGAGATCATGAAGTCGCTGCCGGGCGTGGCGGTCTTCAAAGATATGGCGGAACTCGATCGTTACCTGGCCGCCCGTCAGCGCTCGCACATGCAGAACGAGTAACGCCTGCGAGACCAGTCGCGATCCTCTAGAGTGTCTTCGACATCTCTGTAGCGTTGGCTCACGGGCGCACCGAGGCGAAGGGACAGCGGTGCGGCGGGGACTTCGCTCCGGTTCGTCGCCGCGGCAAAACGGCTCGTCCGCGCGCGTACTGACGATGACGGCGGCGGCTGATTTGATCCGCGCGACTGCGCACAATCGTGTCGATAACCAGGTGCACGGTGCGTCAGTGGCGAATCACCGCCACCGCCGATCCGACCGCTCCCGAGCCGTTTTGCCCGCTGTCGCGTGTCGCGGCGCGACCAGTCGCTCCGCCCCGGCCACACCGTCGTCACTTCGCAGACCGTGCGGCGGCTCACCGGGCGGGCTTAGGGTCGGCGACCTGTTCGCGGCGTGAGGAGCGAAGAGGTAAATCGGGTCTGAAGGCGCTGCCAGCGCCGTCGCCGCGGATTCGCCACCGGCGTACGGGCCAGCTGGTTACCGACGCGATTCCTCGCTGTCGTTCGGAGCATCCAAGGCGACGGCGTCCTCGTCAGCACCATCGCCGGAGGGCCCGATTTTCCACGCCGACGAACCGGGAGCCGATCCGAGGCCCACCGGGTGAGCCGACGCTACGCACCTGCCGCGAAAACGCGCCAGCTAGCGGCTGGCTTCTCCCGGGTCCGGCGCCTCGAACGAGTGCGCCAGATCGGGGTATCCATTCATCGCAAGTCGTGCGGACATCCCATCGCCGGCAAGACTCGCCAGGTGCCATCGCTGCTTCGGCACGTAGACGATGTCGCCCTGCTCTGCGACGAACGTTGGCAATCCCTCGATCGTGTAGCGAATCTGGCCGAGGAGAATGAACCAGAACTCCGAGCTCTCCGTGTGGAAGTGTCCCTTGTCCGACGGCGGCGGCGGCGGAATGCCACGGCCGAGGATGATGTTCGCGACGGCGCGGGCATCGTTGACGAACTGACGTGTGCGATCGGTCCCTGCAACCACAGCGTTGAAGTCCACGTATGGTTTGTTTCCACCCTCGTACGTTCCCTTGCCGGCAACACGAGCACGCACGTATTCGACACCGGGTACCGGACCGGTGTGCTGTTCAGCGGGTACATCTTGCGTGCTTTTGCGATGTTCACCTCGAGCCGCAGTGAGGATCGATCGCCATCAGTCTCCATCGTGTAGAAGGTTCGATATGGAACCTGCACGAGATATCCCTTCGACGCGACGAACGGCGCCTGCTGTGTGTGAAGAACTGTGAAGGGGTCAGACCCCAGTTCTCAGAAGGCGCCTACTTGCCGGGTTCGATGCGCATCAGCGCACCGTCGTTCTCCGCGGTGAGCAGATAGAGACTGCCATCGGGCCCCTGCCGCACGTCGCGGATGCGCTGCTGCAAGTCGCGCAGCATCCCTTCGCGGTGCAGCTCCTCCCACTTCTCGTTGAAGTCGAAGCGTTCGAGGTGTCCGGAGCGTGGCACTTCGCCCTGCCGCATGCCGCCGACGAACAGGTTGTTCTTCCACTGTGGGAACTTGTCGCCCGTGTAGAAGACCAGGCCCGACGCCGCAATCGCCGGTACCCAGTACGCGACCGGAGGCTCCATGTTGGACCGGTACGGATCCACGCTGACGCGCGGACCCAGATAGAAGCGCCCCGCGTTGACGATTGGCCAGCCGTAGTTCTTCCCCGGCATCAGCTCGTTCACCTCGTCGCCGCCATTCGGCCCGTTCTCGACGGACCAGATCGCGCCGGTCTCTGGGTTCATCGCGAGGCCCAGGATGTTGCGATGACCGAGCGTGTAAATCTCCGGCCGGTATCCAGCCTTTCCCACGAATGGATTGTCCGGCGGCACCGTGCCGTCGTCCTTCAGTCGAAGTGTCTTGCCCGCAAGGTTCATCGGATCCTGCGGCGGCATCTTGTCTGGATCGGGATTGCCCTGATTCGCCTGCGGCGGATCGCCATAGCCGACAGACATGATCAGCGTGCCGTCGCGCGCGAACAGGATCCGTGATGCGTTGCCGCTTGGCTGCGCCGTGAAGATGTCTGTCACGTCAACGAGCTTGCTTCCGTCCCAGCGTCCGCGCGCGAGCGTGACCACTCCAGGAGGCGGCGCAGGGCCACGTCCGCCGCGTCCGGCGGGTGGATTCGCCGGCGGAGCCGCCGGAGCAGCACCAGCCTGGCGCTTGTGATACGTGAGGTAGACGAATTTGTTGTCCGCGAACTTTGGATGGAGCTGGATGTCCATCAGGCCGGCAAGGCCTGCCGCTTGAATATCAGCGGGCAATCCGGCGACCGGCGACGGGTCGAGAACGCCGTTGCGGATCTTCCGCAGCGTGCCGCCACGTTCGGCGACGACGACCGTGAAATCGCCGCCGCTCTCGGGCACGAACACCATGCTCCACGGCTGCGTCAGCCCCTTGGTGATGGTGACCTTGATCGGCCGCACGAGACCGGTGTCGATCATCAGCGGGCCGTCCGGCAGTGGCGGCGACGGCCAGTTGATCGGCGGCGGCGCCGTAGCCTGCCCACGGCCTGCGGCCGCTGGCTGTTGCGCGGACATCGTCGTCGTCACGAGCAGCAGCCCGCAGACACCCAGGATCGCGTTGCGCATCGAGGACTCCATCGCGCAGTTATACCTCAACCTTCTTCAGGGGGTGCGCCGCCGATCTTGGCCACGTCTTCCTGCCGCACGCGGTCCACGTTGAAGCGGCTGGCGCCAGCAATCATCTTGTCCATGACCTCGTCGAAGTCGAACTCGGTCGATTTCGAAAACCGGATCGGATTGATGCGGGCGATGACGAACGGCCTGAGATAGGGGCTGGTCAGACCTTTCTCCTTCAGCGCCGCGACAACTTTCGACACCGCGTCATCCAGCTTCAGCACCTTGGCCGCTCGACGCTCACGCTCGCGTACCGCTTTTGTGAGCGACTCGTCGAGGAAGTCGTCGATCCGGCGAAGCACACTGTGATAGCCGCCGCCACCAAGGCTGCGACGCTCTTCATACGCGGCGCCGAGCGTCAAATAAGGCGCCTCTTCGAACTCGAACGCATGATCGCTCTCCTTTCCGGCACCGCGCTCGGCGAGCGCACGAGCCATCCGGATCGTCTCGAGCGACTTCTCCTTCACGTTGTGCGCCTTCTCGGTGTTCAGCGCAAGGATCTTGAACGCGACATCGGATTCAGGAACCAGCAGGCCGGTGATCGTCTTCGCCCCAAGCTTCCTCATGGCTTGCAGGCGGTGGTTGCCGTTCGGTGTCCAGTACCTGATCGCCGTCGCGCACGATCACCAGGGGATCCAGGAAACGGCCGACCTTCTCGATGACCGTCATCAGCCGCTTCACGTGAGGCTCTGATGGGTCGCGTTGGTAAGGCGTCGGCTCAACGCCGTCAATCGGCAGCGCGACGAGGAGAACGGGCGTGCCTCCAAAGGGATCGCAGTAACTCCCGAGCACTGCGCCGCCGTCGTTCTCGACGAGCGCGGTCAGCTCCCGCACGCGTGGATCACTCGTCGCACGCACTTCCGCGGTTGTCAAGCCGACAGACTTCGCCTCGGTCTTCTTTCGTCGTGTGGCTTTCTTCTTCTTGGCCATCGCTGTTCGCGCCGAAGCCCCATAGGGAGTCTAGCGCACGCTCCCTACTCAACGACGCCAGACGCGTGACCTGGCTGGATCGGCATCCCGGCAGGTGATGTGTTACGCATCCTTTATTGTAGGCAACGGAGCTGGCCCATCTTGTGGCGCGCGCCCTGACGATCTCGTGAGTTGCCATCGTCTTCGTTGGTGAGATCGCGAATCGCCTCGCGCGTGAAACGAAGATGCGCGTTCCGTAGCCTTCGCAGCGCCTGGTGGCTCTCGGCTGGAATCCGAGCCAGGTACTCCTCGCCGCGTGGATTGAGAATCCAATTATTGCCAGGGAACGCAGCGCCTCCAGAGAACAGCGACGGGACTCCCCCGACGATCGGCGTGTATTCGACACCGAATTGTGCGGCCGCCTCAACGTACCCAGCGATGAACTGACCGTCCGGCACGAACGATTGAAGTGACAGATACGCGCGGCCGAACTGCGTGTAACCGCTGCCGTCGGTCTCGAATAGTTCCGGGTCGATTCGCCCTACGGCTTCGAAGAGGGCTGCGGACTTCTTCAAGGGCGGAGGCGTGTCGAAGTTCAACACGACGTAGTTCGCTGGAAAGTCGAAGCTCGCCGTATTGGCAGCGTCGAGGAGGAACGCGCTCCCCTGGGACAACACGTATCCGAGGCCGTCGGTGACGATCTTGATGTCGTCGTGGCTCGCAGCGTTGGGGCCGCTGTCGATTACTGTGTAGACGAACGACGGGTTGGTTGCGCCGGCGAACCCTCCTGCCCCCACTTCAACGTGAATGTTCAGACCGTTGATGGTCTTCACGCTCTTGCTGTGGCTGAGCGCGCCAATCACCTGGTCCACGATTCCGCACTGAAGGAGCCGCTCCGCAAATGCCGCTCGAACATCGAGCTGCTGCGCCCGCAAAATTCCTATGTCGATGACCTCCGGTGACGCAATAGGCTCGACTGATCCGTAGGTTGTGGCGAGTACAGGACCGCCGAGCGCAAGCCAGAGAACGCTTACGCGGAGAAACATTGCAATTTTCATGGACGAGCTCCTCGAGGTGATCGGTGCTGCGGGAGTGCGAACTGACAAACGTCGAGGATCCTGATTTCGTACAGGCCGCCTTTGACTTGTCCTTGTGATATAGACGAGCGGCTAGCTCTGCTACGTGTCGCGAATCACAGGGAGCCAAGAATGAAGAGGCCAGAGTTATGGGGGCCGCTCAGGGCTCGTTACGAGTCGGCTGCACCAAGAAAGATGCTGGCGCTCGATGGCGGAGGCATCAGGGGCATCCTCACGCTGCAGATCCTGAAGTCGATCGAGACCCAGGTCGGGACGAAGCTGTGCGACTACTTCGACTACATCGCGGGCACGAGCACGGGCGCGATCATCGCCGCCGGTCTCTCGATCGGCAAGTCGGTCGACGAGCTGATCGACTTCTACCGCGAGACCGGGACCGAGATGTTCCAGCAGACTCGCTACCTCGCGCGCCTGAACAGCCTCTATCAGAACGGACCGCTGCAGCAGAAGCTCCAGGACGTCTTCGAGCAGCGCGACCTCAAGCCGGGCAATCTGAAGACCCTTTTGCTCGCGGTCACTCAGAACGTGACCACCGACTCGCCATGGCCGATCAGCAGCCACCCCGAAGCGCGCTACAACCTGCCCGAGCGTGACGACTGCAATCTCTGCATTCCACTGTGGCAAATCGTTCGCGCCAGCACAGCGGCGCCGATCTACTTTCCACCGGAAGTGATTCGCGTGCATCCCACAGACGAGAGCCGATCGTTCGTGTTCGTCGATGGCGCCATTACGCCCTACAACAACCCCGCGTGGGTGCTCTTCCGTTTCGCAACCGACCCGGCGTACCGGCTCGAGTGGCCCACAGGCGAGCGCAACATGCTGCTTGTCTCGGTCGGCACCGGCACGGCAGCGACCCAGGGCGCGTCGGCCGACGATCCCACGAGCAACTTACTGAGTGCCGGCCTCGCAGTTCCTGGCGCGCTGTTGTACGGCGCGCTCGTCGACCAGGATGTGAACTGCCGCGCGATCGGGCGCTGCACCTACGGGGCGCTGATCGACCGCGAAGTGCTCGACATGGTACCGCGCGAAGGGCCAGACGAAGGCAAGCTGGCGCAGCGGCTCGCGCGGCCGCGTGTCCCGCTCGAGAAGGATCTGGGCCGCGCCTTCTTGTACACGCGATACAACGTCGATCTCAGTCGCGAAGGGCTCGACGCGATCGAGTTCCCCAACGTCACTCCAGAGACGGTTCGAAAGTTGGATAAGGCCGATCGACCGCATATCGAGCTCCTGATGAAGATCGGTGCCGCCGCGGCGGAGCAAGTCGACGTAAAAGGGCACTTCGGATCGTTCGCGCCGTAGCAGGAACCGCCATGCAAGCACACGTGTTCGTGGCAATGCCCTTTGACGCCAAGGAAGTGAAGGCGGGCGTCATTGTGGACTTCGACGAGGTCTACTCGACGCTGATCGCCCCTGCGCTGCAGAAGGCCGGGTGCATCCCGTTCAGGGCGGACCAGGAAGAAGGCGCGGGCGACATCCGCACCGACATGTTCTTCGAGCTCGTGACGGCCGACGCGATCATCGCGGACATTTCGATCCTCAACGCCAACGTCTACTACGAGCTCGGCGTGCGGCACGGCGTCACGCCGCGCGGCGTCTTCATGATTCACGGCGGCTGGGGCAAGCCGCCGTTCGACATCGCCTCCGACCGGCGCTTCGAATACAACGGGAAGCTGTTCCTGCCAGACGCGAAGAATCCGCCGGATCAGTGGAAGGAGAGGGTTGAGGCGGAAGTGGCTCGGCTCGGTGAGGTGCTCCGCAAGTCGTTCGAAGTGGACAGCCAGACGATCGGCAGCCCGGTCTACAAGGAGGTCGTCGGCCTCAAGCCGGTCGACTGGTCCAACATCAAGACGGCGCGCGCCCAGTACTTCGGCGACGTCTTCGCTGACTGGAAGGCGCGCGTCGACGCCGCCAAGCTGAATGGCTGGCCTGGCGACATCCTCACGCTCGCCGACGATGCCCCGACAAGGTTTCATCGAGGGAAACTGCTGTGGCACGCTGTCGATGCGCTGTGCAGCATGCACCGCTTCGAAGCGGCGCTGCCCGTCGTCGAGGATCTGCTGCGCATCGATCCTAAGAATCGCGACGCGCTCACGCGCAAGGGCCTCGTGCTTGCCCGCCTCGGCCGCGTCAACGACGCGAAAGTTCACATGCTGCAAGTGGCCGAAGACTTCAAGGACGACACCGAAGCCTCCGGCATCCTCGGCCGCGTCTTCAAGGATCTATGGCGCCTGGAATGGAAGGACGGCGCGACGCTGCAGGAGCGGCAGTCGCTTGCGGTCACGACCTCCAACTACATCGCCAGTGCGATCACGATCTACGACAAGGCCGCGCGCCGCAAGTTCGACTTCTACACCGGCATCAACGTCGTCTCGTTTGTGAAGCTGCTCGCGCACCTGAAGGCGATCACCGGCGAGGAACCCGCTGACTGCAAGGTCGACGATGTCGACACGTTCGCGTCGGTGGTGCGTTTCGCGGCGAAGAATACGCTCGACAGCGCCGGCCTCGCCGTCGGCCAGGACGGTGTGTGGGCGGCCGCCACGTTGGGTGAGCTCGAACTGGTGATGGGGAACGGCGACAAGGCTCGCGCACTCTACCGCGACGCCGCCAACGCGGCGGAGACCAGCTACTTCAACGTCAACTCGATGCTGGACCAGGTGTACCTGTTCGAGAAACTGGGCTTCCAGCCTGATGGCGTCGCTGCCGTGAAGAAGGTGCTCGAGCAACGGCGCACCGCGCTCGAGAATCGGATCGGCGGTCTGAAGAAATCCGAGCCGCGCTTCGGCAAGGTCGCGATCGCGAGCGGCCACATGATCGACAAGCCCGATCGCAAGGAGGAGCGCTTCCCTGCTCGCAAAGAAGGCGTGGTCACGGATCAGATCGTGGCGCAGCTCGCGACCTGGAATATCGGCAAAGGAGATCTGGCGATCTGCGGCGCCGCACGCGGCGCCGATCTACTGTTCGCCGAGGTCTGCGCCGAACGCGGAGCCGAGGTCTGGTTGATGTTGCCGCTACCAGAAAGTGACTTCCTCGAGGAGTCCGTCAGACTGCCTGACACCAACTGGGAAGACCGCTACTTCGATCTGAGCCGCCGCGACGGCGTGAAGACGTTCTCACAGCCCGATCGCCTCAAGGCGCCGCCGAAGGGTGCGTCGGTCTACGCCCGCAACAACTTGTGGATCATCAACACGGCGCGCGTGGAGATCAGCGATCCGAAGAACCTGCACGCGCTGCTCGTGTGGGACGAGAAGCCGAGTGGCGACGGCCCGGGCGGCACTGCTGATTGCGCCACGCGAGTAAAGCGACTTGGCGGCCGGACGAAGATCATCAACCCGACGAAACTATGAGGCTGTAAAATCTGACGTGATTTGGCCGACGGGCATTTCGGACGTGGAGACTCATGAAGACACTGATACATACCGCTCTGTTACTGACGCTGGTGTCGATGCCGGCGCGAGCCCAGGTCAACGCAGGAGAGCAGAAACCTGAAGCGGACCTGCCGTTCACGATGACCCAGGTGGCGACGTTCAATCTCCCCTGGCGCATCGCCTTGCTGCCTGATGGGCGCATGCTCATCACCGAAAAGCCGGGCGCGGTCTGGCTCGTGACACAACAGGGTGCGAAGACACCGGTGACCAACGTGCCCGCAGTTCTGCACCAGGGCCAGGGAGGTTTGCTGGGCGTCTTCGTGTCGCCACGCTACGCGACCGACCATCAGGTCTATCTGACGTATGCAGAGCCGGGCGACGGCGGCTCGAGCCTGGCGCTCGCACGCGCGAGCCTCGCCATCGGCGAGGGCACGGCAAGCCTCGATGGACTCAACGTTCTGTGGCGCGACATGCCCAAGGGAAAGGGTGGTCAGTTCGGCGCGCAGATCGCCTTCTCGCCGGATGGTCAGTATCTATTCCTCACGGTCGGTGACCGCCAGCGGATGACGCCGGCTCAGGATCTGAATCAGGAACTCGGGAAGATCCTGCGCCTGACGCTCGACGGCAAGCCGGCGCCGGGCAACCCGATGGCCGGGAAGACCGGTGCAGCGAGTGTGTCCCTGATCGATCCGCCGCGCGACACGGAGCTGGCCAAGACCGCCCCGGCCGTCAGCACGTACACGTTCCCCGAATCGAACGTCGCGCCTGCGGAGACGTGGAGCACTGGTCATCGCACGCCCTACGGGCTTGCGTTCTCGCCTGACGGTCGGCTCTGGGAAGTCGAACACGGCCCGCGAGGCGGCGACGAGCTGAACCTGATCGAGCCTGGCAAGAACTACGGCTGGCCGCTCGTGTCCTACGCCACCAATTACAACGGCACTCCGATCCCCAGTCCTGACACGCGACCGGATCTGGCCAAACCGGTCATCTACTGGACGCCCGTCATCGCGCCCGGCAGCCTGACCTTCTACAACGGCGCACTGTTCCCGCAGTGGAAGGGCTCAGCGCTGATCGGCGGTATGGGCTCGCGGTCGCTGAATCGCATCACGTTCGATGGGAAGGGCGGCGCCACGCCAGCGGAGCGCTGGGGCGTTGGTCATCGCATTCGTGACGTCGAGGTCGCTCCTGACGGTGCGGTGTGGATGCTCGAAGACGCGAATCCCGGCGGTCTGTTTCGAGTGACGCCGAAGTAGAGAGGAGTTCGGGTGCCTATCACAGTCACACGCGCCCGAACGAGGCGAGTCTGAATGCGCCGCACACGACTTTTCTGTGCGATCGGCGTGAGCCTCTGGTCAGCGGCGGTTACCGGTAGGCAGGCGGCGCCAAGCGCTGCGCTGTCCGAGGCGCTGCGGGCCCACGTGAAGGCCGAGCGGTTCCAGATTGTCACGTCCGTCAGGGGACTGCCACTCGGTGTTCGCGACGGGTTGCAGACGCTGTTCGGCAGCCAGACACTCGACATCGCGGAACCAGAAGCCGAATTTCAGGTCACCGACGTGCGTAGCAATCCGACGCTACCGATCCGTCGGCTGGTCGCAGCCGGATGCTCGACCGATCATTGCCTCGTCTACTACGAGCGCGGGGGCATCGCCCACACGTGGCAGGTGGCGCTGTTTCACTGGACACCGGCGGCCACTCGATTCGAGTGGGGCGGTGTCGCGCCAGGCGGCCTCGAGACAATCGACGACGTTCGGAGCGCCGTTCTGTCCGGAGCGATCAAGAGCCCGAACGGGAGCTGGTAGCGCAAGGTCATCGGCGGCTCACGCGTTCGGGCAGGGGCGGGATACGTAGTCGTCAGTCCATCGGCGCGACGTTGCGTGACTTGATCAGCCACTGATCGTTCACGCGTTCGAGCTCGTCGATGCTGCGGCCAACGCCCGCAACGCGCGGCGGCGTCTCCCGTCCGGCTCCCGCAACCATCGTGATGTGGTATGCGTCGATGCGTGCGTGATCCTTGTCGGTGAAAACAATCTGGTGGTTCGCGGTGGTGTGATACATCGGCGGCCGTGGGGCGGCCGGCTGCGCGCCTGGCTGAGGCTGGCGGGCACCCGCGATCATCTTCTTCAGCGCGTCGCGTCCCTTGGTTGCGTTCGCGCCCGAGCTGAACTGCCCATCGGTCGTGTAGAGCGCTGCGTAACCGTCGGCGTCTCCCGTGTCGAGCGCCCGCGCGTAGCGCCACATCAGTTCGTCGATCTGCTGGCGATCCCGCGCCTCCCGCAGCACGTCATCGTCCGATTTCGACGCCGTGAACACCGCCCCGGCCGTGAACATCGCGGCCCCGAGAACCACGCCTGCTACCAGATTCTTCATCTCGCCTCCTCTGTTTGGCGAAGATTCTACTCCTGCGCAGTGTTTCCTACCGACCGCCCCTTCCTGGCTAGCGCCTTCGGCATTACTATCCGCGGATGTCGGTTATGCCAACACAAGTGGCTCGCGTCGGCATTGCGACGATGATTGCCGCGATGTGCCTTGCGGCGGTCTCCGCCCAACGCCCCGCGGACGCACCGACGAGCGTCGCGCTGTACGCCGGCGTAGGCGAAGAGTTGATCACGTTCGGGGTCGACGTGGAGCGCGCGACGCTCAGTCGGCAGTCGTCCCTGATACTTCCTGGCTTCGTCCAGGAGGCTTGGGCCTCCCCAGACGGCGCCTTCCTCTACGTCGCCTGGAGTAACGGCGGCTCCAGCTACACCGGTTCCGGCGTGGAACCACGGGGAGACCAGCACGGCATCACGGCCTTCCGTGTCGACGCCCGTGGTGCACTACGCCAACAAGGTCCGCCAGCATCACTGCGTTCACGTCCAATCCACATCACTGGCGATGGACCCGGACGATATCTGCTCGTGGCGTACAACGATCCCAGCGGGGTATCGGTTCACGCGATCAATGCCGACGGCGGTGTGGGTGCGGAGGTGCCTCAGCGCGCGTCGCTCGATGCTGGCATCTACGCGCATCAGGTTCGCGTCCTGCCCTCGAACCGCGTGGTCGTCGTCGTCACTCGCGGCAACGAACCGACTGCATCCTCCCGCGAGGACCCCGGCGCTCTGAAGGTCTTCCGCTACGATGCCGGAAAGCTGTCGGATGAGATCTCCATCGCGCCACAAAACGGTCTCGGCTTCCGCGCTCGCCATCTCGACTTCCATCCGACGCGCCCCTGGGTGTTCCTGACGATCGAAGCGCAGAACAGGCTACAGGTGTACCGGAGGAGCGACGTGGGGCTGGAGCCGACGCCGGCGTTCAGCGCAAGCACGCTGTCTGACGGAGGTGGTGTCAGACCAGGGCAGACGGCCAGCACGGTCCATGTGCATCCGAGTGGGCAGTTCGTCTATGTCGGCAACCGGGCCGCGCCGGCGGGCGGACGCAACGAGATCGCTGTTTTTCGGATCAACGAAACGACCGGCGAGCCCTCGCTTGTCCAGAATGTCGACACACACGGCTTCACGCCGCGGACGTTCGCGCTCGACCCCTCCGGCCGCCTGCTCGTCGTCGGAAACCAGAATTCGGTGTCCGTCAGCGAGGGTGGTTCGACGAAGCTGGTGCCCGCCAATCTCGCGGTGTTCCGCGTTGGGACTAATGGAACACTCACCTTCGTGCAGCGCTACGACGTCGCGGTCGCCCGCAAGCCGCTGTGGTGGATGGGAATCGTCGCGCCGCGGTGACGGCCAGCGACCGAGGAACCGGTCACCGCCAGAGTTCCTTGCTCGCCAATGCCGCGCCTTCACTCAGCGCTTTCAGCTTTGCCCAGGCAATTTGTGGACAGAGTCACCGGCGCACCTTGGCGACGCGACGACGGTGTGGCGGCGCACCGGGTGGGCCTGCGGTTGCCTGCGGTGGGCGACCTGTTCGCGGCGTGAGGAGCGAAGGGGGTAAATCGGGTCTGGAGGCGCGGCAAGCGCCGTCGCGGGGATTCGCCACCGGCGTACGGGCCAGCTCGTGACCGAAACGATTCCTCCCTGTCCTTCGAATCATCCAAGGCGACGGCGTCATTGTCAGCACACCCGCCGAAAGACCCGATTTTCCACGCCATCGAACCGGGAGCCGATCCCAGGCCGCCCGGTAAGCCGCCGCTACGAACATGTCGAAAACGCGCTAGTGATGCGCGTCACCTGCGGCACGTCGATCGCCTCCAGCTCAGATCCTTGTTGTCGACCCATCCGAACCCTGGATCAATTGCCGCTCTACTAC
>CAVWST010000015.1:0-109923 GCA_963757735.1 uncultured Acidobacteriota bacterium | reverse complement strand
GAATCGGGGCAGAACGAAGAGCGAGCACTGGCCGTCATCGCCGAAGCCAAGCGCCTCATCCCGAACAAACCGATTCGATACGTGATCAACACACACAGCCATTTCGATCACGCCGGCGGCTTGCGCGCATTCGTCGCCGAAGGGTCCACGATCCTGACGCACGAGTCGAACAAGGCGTATCTGGAAAAAGTGCTTTCACTGCCGCACACGCTGAATCCGGACAAGGCGCAAGCATCCGGGAAGAAGCCGATCGTGGAAGGCATGGGTGACCGGAAGATCCTCACGGACGGGACCCATGTGCTGGAACTTCACCATCTGAAGAACTTCCTCCACCACGACGGGATGCTCGTGGCGTATCTGCCGAAAGAGAAGGTCCTGCTGGAAGCCGATGCCTACAATCCGCAGCCCCCGGCTGCGATACCGCCGAACCCGCCGAGCCCGTACACGCTGAGCCTCGCAGACAACATTCAGCGCCTGAAACTCGACGTGCAGCGAATCATCCCGGTGCACTACCCCGCCGACAATCGCGTCGTCACGATGGCGGAGCTGACGCGATGGCTGGGACGTGCCGGGGCCAACTGACGGCGGTGTATAGTTCCAGCGACCACTTCAGGGCTGGGAGGCCATATGTCGACGTCCCGTCGCGACTTCGTGAAGATCACCGGTGCCGCCACTGCAGGCGCGGTACCGGGCGCCCCTGTGGCCGGCTTCGCGAGCGATCCGGCGCTCGGCCTGATCTTTCCGCCCAAGGACTACCCGATTCCGCCAGACGCCAAGCGTCTCTATCCAACCGGTGTCGAGTTTCTCGGAGACGGCGTCGGCCTGCCGGGCGGCATGACGGTCGAGGGCTACGAAGAGGCCATTCCGCGAGTCGTTCCTGTGGCCGAGGCGCTCAAGAAGCGAGGCGCGAAGATCATTTCGGTCTTCGGATCGTCGTTGACTTTCTATAAGGGCGCCAAGTTCAACCAGGATCTGGTCGAGCGCGTTACGAAGGCAACGGGAGTTCCGGCGACGACGCAGAGCAACGGCCTGATCGACGGCCTGCGGACGGCGAATGCGAAGCGTGTGGCGGTTGCCACCGCGTACACCGATGTGGTCACCGGCAGACTGAAGCTGTTCCTCGAGGAGCACGGCTTCGAGGTGACATCGGCAAAAGGCCTCGGGTACGAGCGCATACCCGAGGGAGCCGCCACGCAGGAAATCCTTTTCAACCTCGGCGCCGACGCGTACGCCAACTCGGGGAAAGCAGACGCTCTCGTTGTGTCGTGCGGCGCACTCCGGACCCTCGATCTGATCGTGCCGCTCGAGAACAGGATCAAAGTTCCTGTCGTCTCGTCGACGCCGCACGGACTGATGAACGGGGTGCGCCTGCTCGGTGTCAATCCGCGCGCGCCAGGGATTCGGAATGATCTTCTCCCGCGCGTGACACACGTGTAACACTCCTTGAACTCGTGGCACTTCCCTGATGAGACGCACATTTGGGAGGTGCTCATGGCCGTCATCGACGAGATCGCACGCGACGTGTACCGGATCTCGATTCACGTTCCGCAGTTCGACCTGCAGTTCAATCACTTCCTCGTGAAAGATGAACAACCGCTGCTCTTCCATACGGGCATGCGCACGATGTTTCCAGAGATGTGGGAAGCCGTCAGCCGCCTGATCGATCCCGCGTCGCTGCGTTGGATCAGTTGGAGCCATTTCGAGGTGGACGAATGCGGCGCGCTGAATGAGTGGCTGGCCCGAGCTCCCCATGCACAAGCGGCGTGCGGCCAGGTGGGGGCGATGGTCAACATCACGGACTTCGCGACTCGTCCGCCTTTCGCGCTGGCTCCCGGCGACGTTCTCTCGACCGGGCGTCATCGATTCCGGTGGGTCCCCACACCTCACTTGCCGCACGGGTGGGATGCCGGCATGCTTTTCGAAGAGCAGGACCGCGTGTTGTTTTGCTCTGATCTCTTTCACCAACTCGGGCCCAGAGAGGCTGTTACTCGCGACGACGTCGTCGGCCGTTATGACGAGGCGATCGCGATGATGCAGGCGCATCCCGTTCTCATGGACTACATGCCGTTTACGCCACAGACACGCGACCGTCTCGAGACGCTGGCGCTGTTACAGCCCAGACTGCTGGCGGCGATGCACGGCTCGACATTCGAAGGCGACGGCGCCACGGCGCTGCGCGCGGCCGGCGACGTGATGGAGCGACACCTCGGCCAGCAGACCATGAACAGCCGGTGAGTGATTGACGCGTCCGGCGCGCGGCCTGTACCGTAGCGTCGTGACGAGTTCGCGTGCGAGGCCGATGAGCACGTGCGACGACGGTGTGGTGGCGCGTGCGGTCGCTGCAACGGATGCCGATGAAGCTACCGCCGCCGAGACAGAGTTGTATCGACGATTCGCGCCGCGCGTGCGGCTGTTCGGACTGAAGCATCTGCCGGACCGATCCGCGGCTGACGATCTGGCGCAGCAGGTGATGCTGGTGGTGATCACGCGTCTCAGGGCGGGCGAGGTCCGCGAGCCCGATCAGATCGGATCGTTCGTCCTCGGCACGAGCCGGATGATGGTCGTTGGTCAGAGGCGGGGCGAACGGAGGCGGGCGGCAATCGTCGCGCGCTTCGAGCCGTTCGATGAGGCCGCGGAGACACCGAACGATCTCGCACTCGACAGCAGGCGGCTCGCGCCGTGTCTCGCGGCTTGCGCGAACGCGAGAGAACGATCGTCCTGCTCACGTATTACGCCGACAGGTCGGCAACGGAAATCGCTGCGGTAATCGGCACGACGGCTGGCGCGGTCCGCGTCAGCCGGCATCGCGCGCTCGCGTCGATACGCGACTGCATCGAGGCACGGAGGGCGTCATGACCAACACGAGCGCGCCGTGCCCATCGTTCGGTGACTTGGCCGACTACTGGACCTCGGATATCACACCGGGTGATGCAGAGCGCATCGAAGCACACATCTTCGACTGCGAACGATGCGCGAGAATGCTGGCGGAAGCCGATCATCTGCGTGACGGCATCGGCGCCCTCGCGCGTGCCGGCAGCATTCAGGCCTTCGTCAACGATGCGGTGCTGAATCGCCTCGCGCGCGACGGTGTTCGGGTCAGGTACTACGCGCTCAACCCAGGCGAGTCGGTCCGATGCGCTGTGTGGTCGGACGACGACGTACTCGTCACGAGGCTGCGGGGAAACTTCGCTGGCGTCGAGTCAGTCGACGCCGAGATGCGGCTCGACTCGGGCGAGGAATGGTCGCACACAACCGACATCCCCGTACCTGAAGGTGCGACAGAGCTGGTGATGGCCCTGCCGGCGGCTGTTGTCCGCACTGCCCCGAGGAACCCGATGCGCCTGACGATCCGCGCCAACGAACAGGTGCTGGCCGAGTACGTGTTCGATCACCAGGGTGCGATCGAGCGAGCACCTAGCTCGAATGATCGTGAATGATCCGCCAGCCCGTGCTGGTTTTTTCCCACGTCAGACTGAACCAGCCGCTCCTGTCAGTTTCCCCGCCGCCCGTCAGAACGAAGTGCCCTGTCGATAGCGCGTGTCTGTCTCCGAGCGGCCGGACTTCGATGCGGTCGAACGAGAGCGTCTGCTTCGGCTTGCCGTCACGCCAGAACGACTTCGCGAGTGATTCACCCACGCGATCGCGTCCTTGAATTGGACCATTGCCGCCCATGAACGTGGCGGTGTCGGTGTAAAGGCCGATGTGGCCTGGCAGGTCGGCCTTATTCCACGCTTCCGCGCTTGCCATCAGCGCCGGGGGAACGGCGGTGGTCGCATCGTTCTGAGCCGACACGGATCCGCATGCCGCTGTAATGAGCGCACACACCGTAATCAGAGGGAGTCTTGAGCGCATAGGAATCTCAGATGGTCGTTGGACATGCGTCAGTTAGCCACGCGAAGACAGCGATATCCAGTTCCGCATGAGTCTGCGGAGCCGATCTCGATCTCCCGCATTCCGGCAAACGTGTTGATGATGATCTGCCCCTCAGCGGTGATAACAATTCGGTCCATGGGATTCCCATTGTCGTCGGGCGGTGTAGTTCCCAGATGCAGACTTCCGGCACGAGACGTGCCCGTCTGGTCGCCGGAGGTGCGGGAGTAGATCTGCGCGGTGCGACCATTTCCGCCGCAGCCAGACCAGAAACCCGATTGCCCCGGCTCGCAGCGCGCGCCCCACGCCTGCCAGTAGAGGCTGCCCAGCACAGTACGATCGGGCACGTGCTGAGGCTTGCCATTGAAGTCCGCCCCATCCGGACCCGCCCGCCGCAACACGAGATCGGGCGAGTCGCCGATGTCGCCGAGCACCATCCCCTTGGCGTAGCACTTTGGCGTGCCATCGGCGAGCGGATGCAGGACGTTCGACTGCGAGTTCGACTGTCGGCAGAAGAAGTCCGGCGCGCCTGGCCAGCTGTCGGTACGGCCCCACAACAACTGCCCCCTGAGAACGTTACCGGAGGCGCTGTTGGCATTCGGCGGCACGAACGGAGCGATTGCCTCCTGGGCGTGCGCAGTGAGCGCGATCGACAGAACGATGATGACGAGCGAACCACCACGTGGCATGCACCACCTCCGACGTCGATCCTAAGCCACGGCAGCCGCACCGGCGGGTCCACAAAACAGGACCCGCCCTACGGAGGACTGGGGACCGGGGACTGAGGACCTGCTTATGAGAGCGGTGCCGGGAGCTGCGACTCACCCATCAAGTACTTGTCGATCGCTCGCGCCGCACTGCGGCCCTCTGCGACTGCCCAGACGATGAGTGATTGACCGCGCTGCATGTCGCCAGCGCTAAAGACGCCTGGGACGCTCGTCATCCACTGCGCGTCGCGCGCCACGTTGCCGCGATCGGTCAGCTTGACGCCGAGTCCTTCGAGCAGGCCGCCCTTTTCGGGACCGACGAACCCCATCGCCAGCAGCACGAGATCGGCGGGAATCTCGAATTCGCTTCCGGCAACGGACACGAACTGCATGCGTCCGTCCTGCTTCACGACCTCGACCTTCACCGCGTGCAAGACGCGAACGCGCCCGTGTTCGTCGCCGGAGAACCGCTGCGTCGAGACGGCGTAGAGTCGTTCTCCGCCCTCCTCGTGCGCCGAGGACACGCGGAAGATCTGCGGCCAGAGCGGCCACGGGTTGTCTTCTGCGCGCGCATCAGGCGGCCGATCCATCACCTCGAGCTGATAGATCGAACGTGCGCCCTGCCGGTGTGCAGTGCCCAGGCAATCCGCTCCGGTGTCACCACCACCAATGATGACAACGCGACGATCCCTGGCGCTGATGAACTTCTCGGCAGGAACCCTGTCGCCTTCGTTGCGTCGGTTCTGAAGCGTCAGGTACTCCATCGCGAAGTGGACGCCGGCAAGCTCACGGCCAGGCACCTGCAGATCGCGCGGCTTCTCGGCTCCTCCCGCGAGGAGTACCGGCGTCATAGTCGGAGACGAGACGCGTGGCAGGCACATCGACACCGACGTTCACGCCTGCTCTGAACACCACGCCTTCCGCCTCCATGACCGCCAGCCGGCGATCGAGGATGCGCTTCTCCATCTTGAACTCGGGAATCCCGTACCGGAGCAACCCGCCGATGCGATCGGACTTCTCGAAGACCGTCACCGAGTGACCGGCGCTATTGAGCTGGTCGGCGGCCGCAAGTCCGGCAGGACCCGATCCCACGACGGCGATCCGCTTGAAGGTACTGGTTGCGGGCGTCCGCGGTTTGACCCACCCCTCTTCCCACGCGCGATCGATGATGGTCGCCTCGATCGACTTGATCGTGACGGGGTTGTCGTTGATGCCGAGCACGCAGGCGCCTTCGCACGGAGCGGGACACAGCTTGCCGGTGAACTCGGGGAAGTTGTTCGTCGCGTGCAGGCGATCGATCGCCGCGCGCCAGCGATCGCGGTAGACCAAATCGTTCCAGTCCGGAATCAGGTTGCCGAGCGGGCAGCCCTGATGACAGAACGGGATGCCGCAGTCCATGCAGCGAGCACCCTGCTTCTCGAGCTCGCCCGGTGGATACGGGAGATAGACCTCGCGCCAGTCGTGAACACGCTCCTCGACTGGACGCGAAGGGTGCTTCTTACGCTGGATTTCAATGAACCCGGTCGGCTTACCCATGGACTGCCGTTCCCGCGTTCGATACTGCCGCCACCACCTGCGTGACAACCAATTGTTCGACCAGAGGCTGTTCCTCGCTGACACGCTTTGCCTGTTCCGCGAGCGCGCGCTTGTACTCGCGTGGCATCACCTTGACCATGTGACGCCGCACGGTGGCAACGTCCGCGAGCAAGCCTTCGGCGTAAATGCTTCCCGTGTACGTCACGTGCTTCATGATGGCGACGCGCAGGAAGTCGATGTCCTCGGCGTCGGCAAGCGGCTCCAGGTCCACCATCTCCTTGTTGCAACGGCGCTGGAACTTCCCATCGAGGTCGAGCACATACGCCATGCCGCCGCTCATGCCGGCAGCGAAGTTACGGCCCGTGCGGCCGAGCACTATGACGCGGCCGCCGGTCATGTACTCGCACCCGTGATCACCAACGCCCTCGACCACCACCACCGCGCCGCTGTTACGAACGCAGAAGCGCTCACCTGCGACGCCGCGCACGTAGCCTTCACCGCTCGTCGCACCATAGAACGCGACGTTGCCGATGATGATGTTCTCCTGTGACTTGAACGCGGAGAGCGTAGGCGGCGAGACGATGAGACGGCCGCCGGACAGTCCCTTGCCGAAGCCGTCGTTCGCATCCCCCACCAGCCTCATCGTCATGCCCGCTGGCACGAATGCGCCGAAGCTCTGGCCAGCAGAACCGGTAAAGGTGATTCGAAGCGTGTCTGCCGGCAAGCCGGCGGCGCCGTGACGCCTCGTCACTTCGGATCCCAGCATCGTGCCGACCGTTCGATCCGCATTGCGGATGTATGCCGTCAGGTCGACCGGCTGCTTGTGCTCGAGAGCGGGCATCGCCGCCCGGATCAGATCGTTGTCGAGCGCCTCCGAGAGCCCATGGTCCTGTTCGATCACACGACGACGGGCGACGGTGTCGGGCAGGTTTGGCTGATGCAGCAGCGGCCTGAGGTCGAGCCCTTTGGCCTTCCAGTGATTCACCGCGCCTTCGATGTCGAGACAATCGGCGCGGCCGATCATCTCGTTGACCGTCCGGAACCCGAGCTCCGCCATCAGCTCACGCACTTCCTCGGCGATGAAGCGGAAGAAATTTTCGACCATCTCCGGCGAGCCATTGAACTTCTTGCGCAGCTCGGGATCCTGCGTGGCGATCCCGACCGGGCAGGTGTTCAGGTGACACACGCGCATCATGATGCAGCCCATGACGACGAGCGGTGCGGTTGCGAAACCGAACTCTTCGGCACCGAGCAGCGCCCCGATCACGACGTCGCGCCCGGTCTTCATCTGTCCGTCAACCTGCACGACGATGCGGTCGCGCAGCTTGTTGAGGACGAGGACCTGTTGCGTTTCCGCCAGACCGAGTTCCCACGGCAAGCCCGCGTGCTTGAGACTCGTCAGCGGTGATGCACCGGTGCCGCCGTCGTGACCAGAGATGAGCACGACGTCGGAGTGCGCTTTGGCCACACCCGCGGCCACTGTGCCAACGCCACCTTCGGCCACGAGCTTCACCGAGATCCGCGCGCGCGGATTCGAGTTCTTCAAATCGAAGATCAGCTGCGCGAGGTCTTCGATCGAGTAGATGTCGTGGTGCGGTGGCGGCGAGATCAGACCAACGCCCGGCGTGGAGTAGCGCACTTTCGCGATCCACGGATAGACCTTGTGCCCGGGAAGCTGACCGCCCTCGCCCGGCTTGGCGCCCTGCGCCATCTTGATCTGCAACTCGTCGGCGTTGACGAGATACTCGCTGGTGACACCGAAGCGTCCCGACGCGACCTGCTTGATCGAGCTGCGCTTCGAGTCGCCGTTCGCCATGGGCAGGAAGCGCTCCGGATCCTCACCGCCCTCGCCCGTGTTGGAGCGGCCGCCGAGGCGATTCATCGCGATGGCCAGCGTCTCGTGCGCTTCCTTGCTGATCGAGCCGTAGGACATCGCGCCCGTCGCGAACCGCTTGACGATCTGTGCGACCGACTCGACCTCGTCGATCGAGACGGGCGGACCTGCCGGCTTGAAACGGAACAGACCTCGCAGCGTCGCGCGTCGCTCGTGCTGCGCGTTCACGGCGCGGGTGTATTCCTTGAAGATCGTGTATTGGCCGCTGCGCGTCGCGTGCTGCAGCTTGAAGACGGTCTCGGGGTTGAACAGGTGGTACTCGCCATCGCGACGCCACTGATACTCGCCGCCCGCGTCGAGTTCTGAGACGCCGGCCGGACGCCGGCCGTAGGCGCGCTCGTGACGCAGCCGCACTTCTTCCGCGATGACGTCGACACCCACGCCACTGACACGCGAGGTCGTATGCGTGAAGTACTTGTCGATGTACTCCTGCTTCAGCCCGATGGCCTCGAAGATCTGGGCGCCGCAGTAGCTCGCCAGCGTCGAGATGCCCATCTTGGACATCACTTTGAGGATGCCCTTGTTGAGCGCCTTGATGTACTTCGCCACCGCCGCTTCGCGGGTCGTCCCGGTCAGCATGCCCTGGCGGATCATGTCGTCGATCGTCTCGAACGCGAGATACGGGTTGACGACGCCTGCACCGTACCCGAGGAGCAGCGAGACGTGATGCACTTCGCGCGCGTCACCGCACTCGACGACGAGCGCGCACCGCGTGCGCGTCCCCTCGCGAACGAGGTGATGGTGAACGCCAGCCGTCGCCATGAGGCTGGGAATCGGCGCACGGCGCGAGTCATGTGCGCGGTCCGAGAGGATCAGGATGTTGAAGCCCTCGGCAACGGCTTCACTCGCCTGCTTGCAGAGTTCATCCATCGCCTGCTCGAGCGACGTGCCGCCCTTCTCCGGGTCGAACACCATCGCGAGCGTCGTGGACCGGAACGGCGAGTCCGGTGCAAGGTGACGCAGCTTCGCCACGTGCTCGTTGTGGATGATCGGGTACTTGATCGTGATCTGTTCGCACGACGCCGGCTCGGGTTTCAGCACGTTGCGCTCGGGACCGATCGTCGAACCCATCGACGTCACCAGCTCCTCGCGAATCGCGTCGAGCGGCGGATTGGTCACCTGCGCGAAGAGCTGCTTGAAGTAGTCGAAGAGCACGCGCGGCCGCTCGGACAGCACGGCCAGCGACGTATCGGTGCCCATCGAGCCAACGGGCTCCTCGCCAGCGGTGGCCATCGGGCCGATCAGGACGCGCAGGTCTTCCTGCGTATACCCAAAGGCGAGTTGTCGCTTCAGTACCGGTCTCGTGGTCGGGTTCGACTGCCCGGGCTGCCGGCAGATCGTCGATGTCCACGAGATGCGTGTCGAGCCACTCCTGATACGGATGCTCGGCCGCCAACTCCCTCTTGATCTCCTCATCGTCGACGATCCGGCCCTTGGACGTGTCGACGAGGAAGATGCGGCCTGGCTGCAGGCGTCCCTTGACGAGGACGTTCTCGGGCGGAACGTCGAGCACGCCGACTTCCGACGCCATGATCACGCGGTCGTCTTTCGTGACGTAGTACCGCGACGGCCGCAGGCCGTTGCGGTCGAGTACGGCGCCAATCATCGTGCCGTCGGTGAACGCGATGGAGGCCGGACCATCCCATGGCTCCATCAACGAGGAGTGGTACTCGTAGAATGCCTTCCGGTCGGCCGACATCTCCTCGTTGCCGCTCCACGGCTCGGGGATCATCATCAGGATGGCATGCGGCAGCGATCGACCGGCCCGCGACGAGAAGCTCCAGGACGTTGTCGAAGGTTGCCGTGTCGCTGCCGCCCTCGCGGATGATCGGCAACAGCTTCTTGAGATCGTCACCGAACAGATCGCTCTCGAGCAGTCCCTGGCGCGCGCGCATCCAGTTGATGTTGCCGCGCAGCGTGTTGATCTCGCCGTTGTGCGCGATGAACCGGTAGGGGTGCGCGAGCGGCCACGACGGGAACGTGTTCGTGCTGAAGCGCTGATGCACCAGCGCCAGCGCGGAAACCAGTTCCGGATTCGTGAGATCCGGAAACATCGGCCTCAACTGGCGCGCCGTGAGCATGCCCTTGTACGTCAGCGTGTTGGCAGACAAGCTGACGATGTAGAAGAACCGGCGCGAGAGCGGATTGATCTTGAGCGTGTCGACGGCGTGCTCGACTCGCTTCCGAATGACGTACAGCTTGCGCTCGAAACGCGCGCGCGATCGCGCAATGCGGCGTCACTGCCCGCAATGAACACGTGCTGGAAGACGGGTTGCGTCGCGCGGGCGCTCGGGCCGACCATGGCGTTGTCCGTCGGGACGTCGCGCCATCCGATCAGGCGCTGTCCTTCTTCGTCGACGATCTTCGCGATCAGATCCTTGATGCGATTGCGGTCCGACTCGTCTTGCGGGAGGAACACGAGGCCAGCGCCGTACTCGCCGGCCGCAGGCAGCGTGGCCGGGGCGCATGTGCGCAGAAATGCGTCGGGCATCTGAATGAGGATGCCGGCGCCGTCACCGGTGTTCGCCTCGCAGCCGCACGCGCCGCGGTGTTCCAGGTTGACGAGGACCTGCAACGCGTTCTCGACAATGTCGTGTGAGCGATGTCCCTTGATGTGCACGACAAATCCCACGCCGCACGCGTCGTGTTCGGCAGTGGGGTCGTACAAACCCTGAGCGAGAGGTGGACAGGACATTCCCGAATTCGACATGGTCGGCACATTCTGTGGGGGATCTCAGCATAAGGGAAATACAATGATCTGAGCGCCTCAATCTCATATCGACATATAAGACGTGTTCTTATCGGGTATGCCAGACCGACGCCCTCTCCGGCCCACCCACGGCTCGTAAATCGCCAATCCGCTGAAAAATGGCCTGATTCCCTCAACTTTCCCGTATGATGACCGACATTCTGGCCAGGTAATCGGGGCCAGCACCTACCCAGAGTCGCGTCTGAGTCCACAGCAGAGATTTGTAGAGGAGCCGCTCAATGCATGCGCCGATGAAGTACGTCGAGAAGGGTCTGTCGATCGCCGCCAACGGAATGTGGCAGGTGTTCTCGACAGCCAACAAAATCAAGCAGAACCCTTCGTTCATCCCGCGCTGGTCGGACAAGCCCCTGCTCAAGTCGTATCAGAAGACCAAGCCTCCACTGGGTTGGCCCCGTCAAACCGACTCACTCTGCCCCACCTGCACGCGGGAGGCGCGGCAGGACATCCTCGATGGCAAGAAGGACGTCAGCGTCCTCCTGAATGAGAAGGTCGGCGAGATCAAGGCCACGATCCTCGAACGCGACGGGAAGATCCTGATGGTGAAGGATTGCCCCATTCACGGCCACTTCGAGGACGTGATGGCCATCGATACCGCGTTCTTCAAGCACCTCGAAGACGTGTTCCCCGGCCGCGATATCCGCGCGCACAACGACGAGCAGCTGCACAACCACGGTTCCTCGACCGTCCTGCACGGCCGCGGGTCGGTACTGACCGTCGACCTGACCAATCGCTGCAACATGATGTGCGACCCGTGCTTCATGGACGCCAATCAGGTTGGCTTCGTCCACGAGCTCGGGTGGGAGGACATCAAGCAGGTCCTCGACAACGCCATCACGATCAAGCCGCGCCGCCAGATGTCGGTGCAGTTCTCCGGTGGCGAGCCGACGATGTCGCCGTACTTCCTGGATGCCATCCGCTACGCGCGCAAAGTCGGCTACAACAGCGTGCAGGCAGCGACCAACGGTATCGAGTTCGCGAAGAGCCCTGAGTTCGCAAAGGCCGCTGCCGAAGCCGGCCTGCGCTACGCGTATCTGCAGTTCGACGGCATCGGCAACGCCGCCAACTCGCACCGCCGTGTCGGCAATCTGTTCGACGTCAAGCTGCGAGCGATCGAGAACCTGCACAACGCAGGCGTCGACATCGTCCCGGTCATCACGATCGTCAACGGCGTCAATAACGAGCAAGTCGGACGCGTCATCGAGTTTGCGCTCGACAACCCGAAGCGGATCAACTTCCTCTCCTTCCAGCCGGTGTCGTTCACCGGACGCGACGAAGAAATCACGCCCGAGCGGCGCGCGGCGCAGCGCTACACGCTGTCGCACCTGGCCCACGACGTGAAGAACCAGACCGGCATCGGCGAACCGACGCGCGACTGGTTCCCGATCTCGTTCATGTCGACGTTCACCGACTGGGCGGACGTCGTGCACGGACCCGACCGCGAATGGGGACAGCTCACCTGCGGATGCCATCCGAACTGCGGCATCGGCATGGCGCTGATGATCGACAAGGAAACCAAGGAAGCCGTTCCCGTGACGGCGTTCCTCAACGCGGATCAACTCGCCAAGGACGTGGCGCAGGTCAACGACGCCGCGCGCGGCAAGTTCCTCTCGGTCGTCGGCATGGCGCTCGCGCTGATGCGCAACTACGACCCGTTCAAGGCGCCCACGCACTTCCGGATCGCCGACCTGATGAAGAAGTTCGACAAGACGTTCGGCGCCACCGGCAAGAACTACGGCAAGGTTACGGGCGACCGCACGATGAGCGACATCGAGAAGCGGCGCGCGGATCGCTGGAACTTCCTCTTCATTGCCGGGATGTGGTTCCAGGATCTCTTCAACTACGACTTCCGCCGCACGGAGATGTGCATCATCCCCTACGGCACGCAGCAGGGAGAGATTTCGTTCTGCGCCTACAACACCGGCATCGGCTGGCGGAACATCCTCGAGAAGATGCACATGACGGCGACGCTCACGAAGTGGTACGAAGAGAACGGCCGCCACGAGATCTTCGCCGGCAACAAGAACGTGCCGATGGCGAGCAAGGAACACTCACTGTCAGCTCAACGCCGAAGCGGTCGCCGCCGGCCGTCAGACCGACCTCGACGAGCTTGGCATCGCGAAGAACGCGCGCGAAGAGAAGCTCGCCGCACGTAAGAAGTCGCAGATGTCGCCGGAGGAGATTCGTCAGCACATGGAAATGGAGCGGCTCTATCGTCAGCAGGTGCTCAAGGAGCAGCCGACGCTCCAGATCCAGGGGCTGAACGTGGGTGGCAGCAAGAAGCAGAAGGTCCAGGAAGTCACGCACAAGGACGTGAAGTAAGCCGCAGTTCAGGTTCCAGGTTCCAGGTTCCAGGTTCCCGGTTCGTGTTCACGGTTCCCGGTAGGGCGGGTCTCATCGACCCGCCCTTGCTGTGTACGCCGCAAGAAACATCAAGACGCTTGCCGCCTGCTTCGCTACACTCGCGCGCATGATTCGACACATCGTGCTCGCGTGTGCCCTGCTCGCTCCAACGATCGTATCCGCGCAGACCTCAGGCGCCACGGGACCACCCATCGTCTTCTTCAGCATTTTTGGTCCCGAGGGCGAGCAGCTTCAGCGCTTTTACGCCGGGCTCTTCGAGTGGACGATCGCGCCGGGTGGCGACCTGATGACGGCCGTCTGGTCGCCGCTGCCGGCCAACATCGGAAAGGGCGAGGCCGAGACGATCGTCTACGTCGGCGTGGACGACATCACGGCGACTCTTGCCAAGGTGAAGGAGCGAGGCGGCACGATCCGATTCCCCCGCTTTGAAGTCCCCGGCCGCGTCGTCCTTGCCGTCTTCAAAGATCCCGCCGGCAACAGCGTCGGACTCGTGGAACTGGAGAATGGCAAAGCAAAGGTCCCACCTGCCCCAAAACCGTAACCGGAAGCCCGGAGTCCAGAGCCCAAAGCCCTAGCTAGGGCCTAGAGACGTACTTGACGTGGCTCAAACCTGGGCCGCGGTGTCGATGGTAGACTCCACCGCCATGACCCTCGCCGTCGTCGATGACGACGTCGATGTGCGCGCCGCTTTGAACCGGCTTCTTCGCGCGATGGGCCATCAAGTCCGGCTCTTTGCCTCCGCTGAAGAATTTGCCGGCGACGGCCACGACTTCGACTGCGTCATCCTGGATATCCGGCTGCCAGGTTTGAACGGACTGGAGTTGCGCGAACAGATGCGCACAGCCGGCCGTCGCCTGCCACTCGTGTTCATCACCGGTGACGGCGATTACTTTCTGGGAGATGACATCCCGGCTGACGTTCCAACACTCCGCAAGCCGTTCGACGAAGACAGCCTCGTCGCCGCCTTGAGCAACGTCGTCGGTTCGCTCAACTGAATCAATGATTGTGGGACTCCCACCCTTCGAACTACTCGGGCGCCACCTGATCGAGGGGAGCAGCGATTGCGTCAAGCTCGTCGACCTCGACGGCCGCGTCGTCTACCTGAACTCTGCCGGCGTGGAACTGCTCGATCTGAATTGCACCGACGATCTGATCGGCCGGGTCTGGGTGGATCTCTGGGAGGGTGAACACCAGGCGGCCGCACGTGCCGCAGTCGCACGCGCCATGGCCGGCGAACGCACTTCGTTCGAAGGATTCTGCCGGACCGCCCGCGGTGCAGATAAGTGGTGGGACGTCGTCGTCACGCCGATTGCGGACAACGACGGAACGGTCGTGCAACTTCTTGCCATCTCCCGCGACATCACTGAAAAGCGGCAAGCGGCCGACTTCCGCGCCGGGCAGCAGCACGTGCTCGAGATGATTGCGACCGGCGCCGCACTCGATGTCATCCTCACGCGCCTCGTGCAACTGGTCGAACGGCACAGCGACGGGATGTGGTGCTCGGTGATCCTCCTCGACGAAGACGGCATGCACCTGCGGCGAGGCGCGGCGCCGAGCTTGCCGGAAGGTTACAACCAGGCGATTGAGGGCGCGGCGATCGGCCCGCGAGCGGGATCCTGCGGGACCGCCATGTATTTCGGCCGTACGATCATTGCCACCGACGTGCTCGTCGATCCCGTCTGGGAGGACTACCGTGAGCTCGCCGTCGCCCATGGCTTCCGCGCCTGTTGGTCGACGCCGATCTTCTCGGCGCAAAAGCGTGTGCTCGGCTCATTTGCGATGTACTACCCCGACCCGAGGCCGCCGCTCGACGAAGAAGCGCGGCTGGTCGAAGTCGCCGCCAACATCGCCGGCATCGCGATCGAGCACCACCGGACGCTGGAAGCATTGCGGCGGAGCGAAGAGCGCAATCGCGCCATTCTGCGCGCGATACCAGACTGGATGTTCATCCTGGACCCCAATGGCGTGTTCGTCGACTACCACGCGAAGAATCCAGCAGATCTCCTGGTCCCACCCGAGGTGTTCCTCGGCAAAGCGATGTGGGACGTGCTGCCGCCGGTCATCTCGAGTGCTCTTGCGACCGCAATGGCCGGTGCCCTGGCGTCAGACGAGCCGAGGAAGTTCGAGTACCTCGCTCGAATCCGATCAGGCGCAGCACTTCTACGAAGCGTGCGTCGTCCGTTGTGACGCCAACAAGATCCTCAGCATCGTCAGGGACATCAGCGACCGCAAGCGCGCGGAAATGGATGCCCATGTCCAGCGCCGCGAGCTCGCGCACCTCAGTCGCGTAGCGACGCTGGGCGAGCTGTCGGGCGCCATGGCTCACGAGCTGAGCCAACCGATGTCAGCGATCCTGATCAATGCGTATGCAGCGATGCGATTGTTGTCGCAGGAGCCCGCGGATCTGGCCGAGGCGAAGGCCGCCATTGAAGACATCATCTCCAACGACAAACGCGCGGGTGCGGTCATCGAAAGGCTTCGAACGCTGCTCAAGAAGGGCCACGTCGCCTTCGAGGCACTCGACATGAACGACGTCGCCAGAGACGTCCTCGACCTCACGCGCAGCGATTTCCTCGCCCGACGCATCTCGGTCACAACACACCTAGCCCCGGCACTCCCGCGCATCGATGGCGACCGGGTGCAGTTACAACAGGTGCTCCTGAATCTGGTGCTCAACGCCTGCGAGTCGATGAACGCGAACGACGTGAACGAACGCCGCTTGACGGTGACGACGACGGCGAATGACGGGTTCGTGCAGCTCGCCGTCTCCGATCGCGGCGTGGGTATTCCGGAAGATCAGCGAGCCGCTGTCTTCGAACCGTTTGTGACGTTTCGAGAGCAGGGACTCGGCCTCGGCCTCGCGATCAGCCGCTCCATCATCCTCACCCACGGCGGACAGATCGTGGCTGAAAATAATCCCGACCGCGGCGCGACATTCACGTGCCTGATTCCGATGAGGCCCGTTGCATCGACAGTGTGAGGCGCGAGCAATCCGCTCCGATCACGGCAGCGCGTAGACGGCCAGCGTATCCGTCGCGACAATCGCGACGTATTGCTTGCCGTTTCTCCCCTGGTAAGTGATGGGATTGGCGTTTCCTCTCCGTTCGAGCTTCGTCACCCAAAGCTCACGCCCGGTCTTTGCGTCCAACCCGCGGAACCGGTCGTCGTCGGTGGCCGCAACGAACAGCACGCCGCCGGCCGTGACAATCGGCCCGGCAAGCGCCGGGCGCCCGGTTCTTTGCTTCCCTTCCGGCAGCTGCTCCGTGATGCCGAGGGGGATCTGCCACGCGATATCACCGGTCGCCATGTCGATGGCGGTCATGCGTCCCCAGGGCGGCTTCTGACACGGCCAATTCGCCTCGCCAATGCGGACGTCGAAGGTCGCGCGCCCTGGCGAGGTTTTCTCGAACGGCGCGGGCGAGCCCTCCTTCGTCCGCTCGATTGAGCCGAGCGCACCCACATCCTGCGTCGTCACGAAGACGTAGCCGGTCTGCGGATCGAAGGCGGTGCCGCCCCAGTTGGCTCCGCCGAGACCACCGGGAAAGACCAGTGTGCTCGGTGACACGCGGCCATCGCCTCGAAAACGCCACGGCGTAAACGGACCCGCGTTGACGACGCCCCCGACTCTCTCGACGAGCTCTGCGCACGCACGAGCATGCTCGGGCGTGGTGTCGGCGGCTGTCACGAGATCGTTCGGTGTGTAGCTCACGCGCGCAATTGGCGCCGGCTTCACTGGGAAGGGTTGAGTGGGAAACGTCGACTCGCCCGGAACGTCACTCGCTGGGACGGCACGTTCCTCGACGCCAAAGATCGGCTGACCGGTTTCGCGATTCAACACATACATGTATCCAGACTTCGTGGTGAGCGCGAGCGCGGGAGTCGTGCGCTCGTTCCGGACGATGTCGAAGAGCGAGGGTGGCGCTGGTGGGTCGGCGTCCCAGAGATCGTGATGGATGGTCTGGAAGTGCCACTTGTAGGCGCCGGTCTCCACATCCACGGCGACCACGGAATTTCCAAACAGATTGGCGCCTTTTCGATCGCCGCCGTAGTTGCCAGGGATTGGCGAGGCGAGTGGCAGATAGAGCAGACCCCGCGCGACGTCGACGGTGAAATAGAACGGCCAGGCATTCGCGCCCAGTCGCCCCTTCCAGCTCTCGCCTTCCCATGTCTCGTTGCCCCTGGTTCCTGGCTGGGCCACGGAACTGAACTCCCAGAGCTTTGCCCCTGTGCGTGCATCGAAGGCTCGCGGATTGCCGATGCCTCCAGCCGTACCGGGAGGCGTATTCGCGCCAACGACAACGACGTTGCGATTTACGATCGGCACTGAGTTGTACGGCACGCCGAGGTCAACCTCTCCGCTGTTGCCGAAGCCTGCCGATGGCGATCCGGTCCGGGCGTCGAGCGCGAGCAGTCGTCGTCCGGCAGTAACAAGTACGCGAGGCGCTATCGCACCCTCTCCGGGCCAGTACGCGAGCCCTCGACGAGAGGGAGCGCCACCCACGATGACATGTTCCCAGATGCTCTTGCCGGATTCAGGGTCAAGCGCGATCACGCGATTCGCAGCCGGGAGGTACATGACGCCGTTCACCACGATAGGTGTCGCCTGTGAGTTCACGCCGCCGGCTCCCCCACCTCTCCCGGCGTTCGGGGCCGCGGACGCCTCGCCCTGGAGCGAATAGGTCCACACTCGAATCAGCGAGGCGACATTGCCCGCGTTGATCTGTCGCAGCGGTGAATGGCCGGTGCCCGATTCATCGTGTCGGTACGACGGCCAGTCGGTGGCAGTGGCCGCATTTTGTTGTTGGGTGTCGGCCGTCTGTGCGAGGAGCCAGATGAACGCCGTGCCGACGAGAGACGAGGTTATCCGCCTGGATTGCATACCGAGCGTCCTCCGCTGAGTGACCGACAAGTATATGCGTCGTCACTGTCACAGAGCCTTGGACGAATGAGCCGCCTGATAGAATCGCCGTGTGCTGCTCAAAGGGCGAACGGTCCTCGTCACAGGCGGCGCGTCCGGCCTCGGCGGCGCGACCGTCGACACGATTGTCGCTGCCGGTGGACGAGCGGTCGTCATCGACCTCAAGGACGACGTCGGGAGCGCAAAAGCGGCGCAGCACGGGTCGAGCGTGCGGTTCGTCAAAGGCGACGTGACCCGCGAGGACCACGTTCAGGCGGCCGTCGACACAGCCACCAGGGAATTCGGCCAGCTCGATGGCCTGGTCAATGCCGCGGGCATTCCCGCCGCCGAGCGCGTGCTCGGCAAGGAAGGCATTCAACCGCTCGATCACTTCACGCGCGTCATTCACGTGAATCTTGTCGGCACGTTCAACGCCATCCGGCTGGCTGGAGCGGCCATGGCCACGAACACGCCAAGCGACGGCGGCGAACGGGGCGTGATCGTGAACACGGCATCGGTCGCGGCCTTCGATGGCCAGATTGGTCAGGCTGCGTATTCAGCCTCGAAGGGTGGCATCGTTGCGCTGACGCTGCCGATCGCACGCGAGTTCGCTCGCATCGGCGTCCGCGTGATGACGATCGCGCCGGGCACATTCGACACGCCGCTACTGGCCGCTTTGCCAGAGGCCGCGCGCGTGTCGCTCGCGCAGCAGGTTCCCTTTCCGCCACGTCTCGGCCGGCCTGAGGAGTACGCGGCACTCGTCAGGCACATCTTCGAGAACGAGATGTTGAACGGCGAAGTGATCAGGCTGGATGGCGCGATTCGAATGGCGCCAAAGTGATCGACCCGGGATTCGGGACCCGGGACCCGGGATTCGGAAGGGATTGGGAATTGGAAGTTGGGAGTTGGGAGTTGGGAGTTAACGGATGCTGATCCTCGTGACCGGCGCGCTTGCCGGCCTGTTCCACGTGCTCTCCGGACCCGATCATCTGGCCGCAGTCGCACCGCTGGCAGTCGATGGGCGCCGCAAGGGTTGGATTGCCGGATGGACGTGGGGGCTGGGTCACGCCTCGGGCGTCGTCGTCGTCGCGCTACTCGGCGTCCTCCTGCGCGAGCTTCTGCCGCCGATCGAAATCCTCTCGACATGGAGCGAGCGCGTCGTTGGAGCGGCGCTCATTGGGATCGGCCTGTGGGCCCTGAGTCGTTGCCTCCACGTTGGCCGAGCGCCGCACCAGCACGACGAACGCACTCACGACCACCTTCACGTGCAGGCTGGCCCCGCATGGATCCGCCGACTGGGACACGCCCACGCCTCATTCTGCATGGGCGTGTTACACGGCGTTGCAGGGAGCTCCCACTTCTTCGGCGTACTACCTGCACTCGCCTTGCCGACGACGACAGCTGCGGTCCTCTATATCGCGGCCTTCGGCGTGGGCACCGTTGCGGCAATGACGATGTTCGCAGCAGCGGTCGGAACGATTGCGATTCGCGGCATACACGGCCCACGCGCGTACCGCGCGATGATGACCGCCGCTGCGCTTCTGGCGATTGTGGTTGGAGGCGTGTGGCTGGCGGCGTAGAAGTGTGAAGGGGTCAGACCCCTTCATAGATTTGCACAGGCGAGTCTTCAGACGCATCCGTTACGGAGCGGCTATAACGACGGGCGCGGCCATCGCTCCATCGAACATGACGAGCGCCTTCTGCGCATTCGCCAGTCGATCCCCGGCGAACGCAGGATCCAATCCCTGCCTGACAGCTCGCGTGGCGCTCAGCAGCAACTGATGCTGTCCGGCCTCTGACGGCGGCACGTTGATCCCGGTCAGCGACGCTTCGAGCGCCGCGAACGTCTGATCGAGCGCCGCGTAGACGTCGGTCGATCCTGACTGCGCAGCGGACAACAGGAACGGACGCACCTCGCGGATGCGCTGGTGGATCGGCTCGATCGCCTGGCGATACCGCTCTTCGCACTGCCTGCGTCGCTGTGCTCTGTTTTGCCGGCACACTTGCGGCCTGGTTTGGCGTCGAGGCCGCTCCTCGATCGCCATCTTGAATGACCGTCATGGGCTTCGGTGCGCGCGCGTTTACTCCGTCGAGCGGCCATGCCAGGTCGACATACACGCGGCGCCCTTCGGTTCGCACGTTGGCCTTCGCAAACTCCGGCAACGCGATTCGCGCACGCACGTAGTTCAATCCGCCCTGAGCAGACAGCGATTCAATCGATACGGTATGAAGCAGATGAACACCCTCCGGCGCACTCCACTGCTGGGGCTGCGCTGGAGTGGACATCGGGCCGGCCTCGATCTGGACGGTCGTGCCATCCGGCCGTGACGAACTCACCTGACGCGGCTCAGACTGCATCTCGAACACGAGCGACACGCGATCGGGCGCGCCGAGGAGCAGTATTCCCGGGTTGGCCGCTGACGTATCGACGATGGGCTGCTCGCCGCGAGGCGCAGTGCGCAGCGACTCGTCAACGAAGATCCGCGCGGCCCGAAATCCCAGGCTTCCGAGATTCCGCTGCGCCTTCTCGGCTTCGTCGAGTGATGCGAACGGACCCACCATCGCCTGGTACACCTGATCCTTGCCGGGAGAGCGACGCGTGAATGCGGGCAACCCGAGAGCGCGAACACGCGACGCCGCGACGGTCGCGCCGTCGGCACTGTCAACCGAGGCAATCGTCACGCTGAAGCTGGCGCCGGTGTAGAGCGTCGGGATCGCTGCGGGCTTCGACCAATCGAACATCGATGCCATCGCAGGCTGTGGCACGAAGACCCAGGCGAGGCCGCCGGCGACGAGGACGAGCAGCAGGATGGCTGCTGCAGTGGTTCGGTGCTTGAGTTTCTCGTAGCGCGAGTACGCGTCCTGCGCCAGGAAACGCGAATTCACCTGACGCATCGCCGGCCGCTTCATCAGCTGACTGAGCTGATCCTCGTTTACCAGGACGACGGCGTATTGCTGCCCGGAGACCTCGGGCTTTTGCGCGCGGGAGCTCAGCACACCCGCTCCCTCAGATCGTCCACCGACAGCCCGACGCGTTCACCGCTGCTGTTCACGAGATACAGGCGATCGCCCACGTCCACCGGACGCTCGCGCAGGCTGCCGGCCGGCAGTTCAACGACGGCATGCGCGAACGGCTGCACCGCGATTCGCCATGGGCCCATTCCCTGCACCACCTTCACCGCACGTCCGTCGTCGTCTACGAACACGGCGTCGATGTCGAACCGCATGAACATCGTGTGGATGGAGAAGCACGGAGCGATGATCAACGCGCTCGAGGTCTCGAAGACGTCGCGTCCGAGCAGACCCTTGCGCCGATCGTTTCGCGTGACCGCGAGCTCGATACGGTCGGCAAGCGCTTCGTCCGTACGCTGATTGACCAACGCCATCCGAGGGGCCGTCATTACTTCACCTCGACCGGAGCGCCCCGCTTTCGCCGTGGACGAACTTTCGCGGGTTCCGGCTGAGACACCTTGTCGTCGAGGAAGTAGGCGTGGCACGCCGCGTCGAGCATTTCGCGGCTGAGGATCGGCTCGATCCCGCGGTATCGGCAGAGCGCCGTCACCTGATCGAGCAGGTCGCGCGGATGACACGCACGCAGCGGCCGATTGATCGGAAGGTAGTGCCGTCGCTGCAGGTACGCCGCCATCACTGGATGGAAGCGCAGATCGCGACGCCGGCAATTGAGCTCGAGGATGCGCGTGAAGTCCTCGATCGACGGATCCTGAATCGCGATCTTGTAGGGAATACGGCGCAGGAACGCTTCATCTGCCAGTGACGCGGGATCGAGGTTCGTCGCGAAGACGGTCAACACGTCGAACGGCACCTGGAATTTCTTGCCGGTGTGCAGCGTGAGATAGTCCACGCGACTCTCGAGCGGCACGATCCAGCGATTGAGCAGATCCTCAGGCCGCATGCGCTGACGGCCGAAGTCGTCCACGAGGAAGATGCCGCCGTTTGCCTTCAGCTGCAGCGGTGCGTCGTAGAACTTCGCGAGCGGGTTGAACGTCAGGTCGAGCATGTCGAGCGTGAGCTCGCCGCCGACGATGACGACAGGACGACGGATGCGGACCCAGCGGCGGTCGCGCGGCGCGGCGGCGATGATGCTGGACGCGTCCGGCACATCGGCATCGAGCGCCTCGTGGCTGATCGGGTCGTACATCGTGATGATGTGACCTTCGATCTCAATCGCGTACGGCATGTACATGTCGCCGCCGAGCGTTCGTGGAGAGCCCTTCAGCGAGCACGGTCTTGCCATTTCCCGGAGGGCCGTACAGAAAGATCGCTTTGTTCGCGTTCGCTGCTGGCCCGAGTTGCTCGAGCACATGCTCACGGACGATGAGGTGGGCGAAGCCCTTGTCGCAGCCGCTCGCGATCGATGTAACCACGCGACGCGGCGAGGGCGCGCATCTGCGCCACATAGGTAGCCAGCGGCACAGGCGCCGCACCCGTGTACTGATTGATGGCGAAGTACTGCTGCGCCCGGTCGCGCCCCAGATCTGTCAGCACATACCGGTAGCTCGCAGTGGTCGTTCCGCCGCGCACCTCGAGCAAGCGCTCGCCACGAATACGCTCGATAATCGGCTCGATGATCGTGAAGGGGAGGCGAAGCCGCTCGGCGAGCATCAAGCCCGTGAGTTCGCCGCTGTACAGCGTCTTGACCAGAAGCTGCTCGATCATGTCGGTCGTCAGCCCCGTCTGTTCCAACGTCGTTGGAACCTGCGGAGCCGTCGTCCGGATGTCGTCGAGCGAGGGCGCGGTGAGCGCTGCTGCGGTCGTCATTGCTGCTGCGCCATCGGGAAGAGGACCTGCACGAAGCGAATCGCTGCCGGTCCGATTGTCACCACCCAGATCGCCGGGAAGATGCAGAACACGAGCGGGAACACCATCTTCACGCCCGTCTTGGCTGCGGCTTCCTCGGCGCGCTGTCGTCGCTTGGTGCGAAGCGTGTCCGAGTGCACGCGCAGCGACTGCGCCACGCTGGTGCCGAACTTGTCCGTTTGAATCAGCATCGCCGCGAGCGAAGTCAAATCGTCGACGCCGGTGCGGTCGGCTAGATTACGAAGCGCCTCCGACCGTGCCTTGCCAGCCCGCATCTCCAGGTTGACGAGTCGCAACTCCTCGGACAAGTCCTTGTGGGTGGACGACAGTTCTTCTCCAACCCGCTGAAGGGCCTGGTCCAGACCGAGTCCCGCCTCGACACTCACGACCAGCAGATCGAGCACATCGGCGAGCGAGAGGCGAATCCGGTGCTGTCGTTTTTTCGCGATTCGCCCAAGAGCCATGCTCGGGAGCAGGTAGCCAACCGCCGCCACCCCGATGGCGAGGAACACATTCGGTCTGCCGACCAGAGGCGATGACGCAATGGCGAAGGCCGTGATAGACGCGGCCAGGCGGATCCCCATGAAGATCGTCAGCGCTTCCTTATTGCGATAGCCTGCACAGACGAGCTTCTTTTGCAGCTTCCCCATCTCAGAGGGCGACTGCGGAGCGTATTTGGCCAGATGCTTCAGCGTCTTGACCGCCTTCTCGGTGAAAACAGGCTCCTCGACGGGGACGCCGCGGAGCTCACCAAGGCGACGCTGAATGATCGCGGCTCCGCTCGGCGACAGCACCATGGCGGCTGCAGCAATGAGCAGCGAGACGAACACGAATCCGAGCAGCGGAAGGAGGACCGTCACGCTATACCTCGATCTTGATGACTTTGCGAATCCAGAAATAGCCAATCGTCTGCATGACGATGGCGGCCATGATCATCATCTGGCCCATCTTTTCCTTGAACAGCAGATCCATGTGCTCGGGATTCATCCACGCCAGCACCACACCCAGCGAGGCCGGGAGTGCCAGCAACACATAGCCGGTGAAACGGCCGTGCGCCGTGTGGACCCGGACCTGCCGCAGAATCTTGAATCGCTCACGGACAACGTGTGCGAGGTTGTCGAGAATCTCTGCCAGATTGCCGCCCGTTTCTCGCTGAATCAGAACAGCAGTGACGAAGAACCTCACATCCAGATGCGGCACTCGCTCGGCCAACTCGTTCAGCGTGTCCTTCAGCGGAAGACCGAAGTTCTGCTGGTCGAAGCTCTTCTTGAACTCAACGCCGACGGGTGCCGGCAATTCGTCCGCGCACATGCCCATCGCCGTCTGAAACGCATGACCAGCGCGAATCGCTCGAGACAGCAAGTCGAGCGCCTCAGGAAACTGCTCCTCGAATCGCTTCATGCGCGCGTTTTTGCGATATCTCAGATAGCCGTACGGAAGCGCCAGGCCGACGAGCCCCGCGCCCGCCCAGGCGAACGGCTGCCGGACGAACATCAGTGAGGCCACGGCCAGCACCACGCTGAGCCCGATACTGGACAGGATGATGGTGCTGGGAGTCGTGACGACGCCCGACTGCTCGATCAGCCGCGACAGCGGCGATCCCGTGCCGCCGAACGCACGGTCCAATGCCGGCATCGGTCCTGACTTGCGCTCGCGAATGAACGACGCCGTCTGTGGAGTGTCATCCCGATCCGAGACCTCGCGCAGACGCCGCTCCATGCGCCGATCGGCGAGCGTCCCTGGAAGACGCAGGGCGCCGATGCCGGCCGCGGCCACGAGTCCGGTCACGACGAGGAAGGCAATGAAGGCAATCAGCATCACCGAACCTCCGTGATGCCTTCGAACATTTCCGTTGGCAGAAGGATGCCCGCGGCCTTGAGTCGCTCCGCACACTTGGGCCGCACGCCGGTCGCGCGGAAACGTCCCACGACTTTCCCGTCTTTGTTGAGGCCGGCCTTCTCGAACACGAAGACCTCCTGCATCGTGATCACGTCACCTTCCATGCCCGTGATCTCCGAGATGCTGGTGACTTTGCGGGTGCCATCGGCCAACCGCGTCTGCTGGACGACCAGGTGAATGGCGGACGCGATCTGCTGCCGCATCGCCTTGTCGGGCAGCGTCGTGCCGCCCATCGCGATCATCGTCTCGATACGGGTCAGCGCGTCGCGCGGCGTGTTGGCATGGACCGTGGTCAGCGATCCGTCGTGACCGGTGTTCATCGCCTGAAGCATGTCGAGCGCTTCCTCGCTGCGAACCTCACCCACGACGATGCGGTCGGGGCGCATACGCAGCGCATTGACCACGAGCTGCCGCTGACGAATGGCGCCCTTGCCTTCGACGTTGGGCGGGCGCGTTTCGAGTCGGGCGACATGCTCCTGATGGAGCTGCAGCTCGGCGGCGTCCTCGATCGTCACGATGCGCTCGCGCGACGAGATGAAGCTCGAGAGCACGTTCAACAACGTCGTCTTGCCGGCGCCGGTGCCGCCGCTGATGATGCAGTTGAGGTGTCCGCGCACGCAGTGCGACAGGAAGTCGAGCATCGGCTTGGTCAACGCACCCAGAGTCACGAGGTCGTCGGCCTTGAGACGCTCTGCCGGGAATCGGCGAATCGACATCAGCGGACCATCGACCGCCAGCGGCGGAATGATGGCGTTCACACGAGAGCCGTCGGCCAGACGGGCATCGACCATCGGCGAGCTGTCATCGACGCGGCGGCCGATCCGGCTCACGATCCGGTCGATGACGCGAAGCAGATGGGCATCGTCCTGGAACGTGGCCGTGACACGTTCGAGTACGCCGCGGCGCTCCACGAACACGTTTCGATGCGTGTTGACCAGAATGTCGCTGATCGTCGGATCCCGCAGCAGCGGCTCGAGGGGACCGAGACCGAACACGTCGTCGAGGACCTCGGCAAACAGGGTTTCCCGCTCCGCCAGGCTGAGCGGAGTCGATTCCTCCGACAGCAACTGCGCGAGCAGCGTACGGATTTCGCTTTCCGCTTTGGCACGCTCCACATGCGCGAGCGCTTCGAGGTTCAATCTACCGAGCAGCTTGCGATGGACGCTGGCGCGCAGCTCGAGATACTGATGTCGAACAGTCGCCTGAACCGGAGAGGCAGCGGCAGCAACGTTGGGGGCAGCAGCACTACGCATGATCGGTTACCACATCGAAGCCAGTCGCTGGAGGCCGAGCGACGAGCGTTTAACCGGAAGTTCCTCGGCTCCACCGGGATCCACGATCTGTTTGGAGAACTGGTCGAACTGCGACGCCAGCTCGCTGTTCCCCGCGAGCGCGATCGGGACGCCCGAATTGAGCGCCGTCGAGACCGTCTTGTAGTCGCTCAGGAACGTCTGGAAGATTGGAAGGCCGATCGCCTTCTCGATCTGGGCGGGCGGAATCGGGTAAGGTTCCGCGGCGCGGTTCAAGAGCAGGCGCACGCGTCCGCCCGAAGTCCCGAGCTGCCCGATGCGATCGAGCAGCCGCTGGGCATTTCGCACGCGACGGCACGTCGGGAGACGCGATCAGGCAGATCTGATCGGCGGTGTACAGACCCGCGACCGCCGGCGCATTCAACTGCGAGCCGGCGTCAACGAGGATGTATTCGTACTGGCGGCCGAGGATCCGGAAGATCTCCTCGAGTGCGGCGCTGTCGCTGCCGCCAGGCCTGTCGAACAGATCGGAGCCGGCAAGGATCTCGAGCCCTGATTTGTGCTTGACGACGAGCTCCCGCATGAACTCGCTGTCCAGTCGATGGAGGTTGTCCAGCGCGTCGAGCAGCGTGTAGCGGCTGCGGACGCCGAGGAAGAGCGTGACCTCGCCCAGCCCGGGCTTCAGATCGACAATCAGTGTCGGCCGCTTGCGCAGGCGCGCGATATCCACGCCGCAGTTGACGGCGATCGTCGTCGTGCCGGCGCCCCCTTTGGCGCCGAAGAACACGATCGTGGTCGACTCCGGTCGCCCCCGATGGGGATGTGGCGCGCCGCGCCGCCGCCCGTTGCAGCGCCTCGTCGAGAGCGCTGCGCGATGGAGGCCACGCGAAGAACTCGTTGGCGCCCGCACGCATCGCCTGCAGGATCAGATCCGGATTCGCTTCCGCCGCCATGAACAGGATGACGGCCACCGGGTGCTCGGCGCGCAGACGCTGAACCGCATCCAACGATCCGTCGAGGTCCACGCGGCCATCGACGAAGATGATGTCGGGAGGCGCGCCCGTGCGGGCCGATCGCTCGTCGCCAAGCGAGACCTGCACCGATGTCGTTCGTAGCAACGTCGCTACGTCGGTTCGAAACGAGTCGTCGGGGGTGTAGAGGGAGCCTGTCAGTCGCGCCATGTCTATTGCACCAGTCGTATAGCTTTCGGGAACGAGTCCGCCGGCGCGGGCCCGCCGGAGTCATTGACGACGCCGAGGTACGGCACGATCCGGCCATACACTTCGTTGCCGCTGCGTCCCTCGAGAAAGAAGCCGAGATATTCCACGATCCTCAGCGAGGCGTTGCGGCCGTGCGCAATGCCGCTCTGGTAGTAGTCGGGGTCGAACAACGGGAATTGGGAAAACCCGCGGGCTCGGGCTGTTCGGTGCTGACCACCTTCTTGCGCGTCGTGTCGCAGTACGCCAGTGGATCCTTGGCCATCAGATCGTCGATCCCCTGGTTCGTCGCGCCCACTTTGTTTCCGGGCTCCTGCGTGATGTCCGACCCACGACCCAGCTGCCCCTTATTGCAGTTGGCGATGTTCTCCCGGTAGCAGTCGCCTCCGATTCTCCCCGCCCGGCATGACCCACGAGAAATAGAAGCTCGGCTCGATGTTGTTGCCGGTGCCGGCACGAAGCGTCAACAGCAGCCCTCTGTCTCCGCTTGGCGGCAACGCGTCGGAGTAGCCATACATCGCGTGCCCAGGCGTGCCCGGGGGATGTAGCATCGTCAGCATTCGGGAGCGAGATCGCCCTTGTTGTCGTATCGGTCAAAGGTCCCGTTGGGCGGAATCGAGTTCTCTTTCCAGCGATCTGGAATCGGTGAACGGCTTCGCGCACTCGACGGCGTTCGGCCGGAGACGCTTCTGCCGTCGCCGTGGCGCCGATGTCGACGGTGTTGATGCCGAACATCGGCCCGATGAGCGTCGCGACGGGGTTGCTCCGGTTGGTGGTCCGAAACACGTTCACCTGCACCCGGTTGTCCAAACCAGTCGGCCCGAGCGGGAAGGTGACGTCTCCCGTCTGCACGGAGACGGTGTTCCCGATCACGAGATTGGATTCCGCCGTGGTTATTGCGCTGCGGACCACGGGGCCGCCGGCGGATCGGTCGTAGTAGTCGTTGAAGACGAGCGCCGTTGCGCCTGCGAGCGCCCCGGCATCGGCGGCGTTCTGTGCCTGCGACCGCGCCGTCATGAACATGCCCACGTCGATGGCCAGCGTTGACGCGGCAAAGAACGTCATGAAGCCCATCCCGACCCAGACGAACGACATCCCTCGTTCGTCGCGTCGCAAATGTTCAAAACGGCTTCCCATCATGTGCGCTCCATTGCGACGGCGGGCCTCACAACCCGCCGCGGCTCAGTCCTGACTCGGCAAACTCGGGCAACGTTCAGCGCTGCGTGCGTCGCTCCAACTCGGCCTGATATTCCGCTTCGGCAGTGCGCAGTCGCTCGGCCGCGGCATCGATCGCTCGTTGCCGCTCGGCTTCGCGCTCGGCTTCGCGCCTGGCGTCGAGCATCTGACGCTGCGCCGTTGCCTCGGCTTCCTTGACGGCCTTGGCCTGGAGCTTGGCCGCTTCGGCATCTTTCTCCGCCTGAATCTTGGCGGCTTTCTCATCCTTCTTGGCCTGCTCGCGATCGAGCTCGCCCTGCTTCGCCTGCGCGCAGCGGCGCGCTTCGCTTCTTCCTTCCGCGCCTTGTCGGCAGCCTTCGCATCACGCTCAGCCTGTTCGCGTGCGGCCTTCTCGAGCTGACGCTGTTCCTTCGACAATTCGGCGACATCGGCGTCGGCCTGCTCAGCGACCGCGCTCGCCGGATCCGTTGCCTGCTCCGCTGGAGTCTGCGCGGCAACGGGCTGTGCTTCGACGGGGCTCGCCGCTGCGGGCGCGGCGGCCACGGCGGCCGCGGCTGGCGCTGGGCTCTGACCGTCGAGCGCTGCGAGTGCCCGATCCTGTGCGCGCTCGACCTCGGTGCGGTTGTCCGCAACGGGCGCGGCGCGCCGGATTCGCCGCCTGCGACCGTGACGACTCGGTGAACGCGGGCGCCGGAGCGGGATACGTCTTCTTCAGATCCGACAGCGGCGGCATGAACGTATCCGGGTAATTCGGAAGCGACGGCGTCACGCCCGGCGAATTGTTCGGCAGAATCTCCGGCGTGATCATCACGACGAGTTCGGTCTGATCGCTTCTTCGACGCCTTGCTCTTGAACAGGTAGCCGAGGATCGGAATGTCGCCGATGCCGGGAATCTTCTGCATCGTCGTCTGCATCTGGTTGCTCATCAGACCGGCGATGGCGAACGTCTGGCCGCTCTGCAGCTCGAGCTCGGTCTCGGCGCGGCGAGTCGAAAGCGAGGGGATGCGGAATCCGCTCAGGAGGACCGCGTTGCCGTAGTCGAGCGTGCTGACCTCGGGACGAACCTTGAGGTGGACACGGTCGCCCTTCGACCGTCGGCGTGAAGTTCAGCCGGATGCCGAACTCCTTGAACTGGACCGATGACGCCGATGTTCGCGCCTGAGCCCTGCGCGATCGGAACCGGGAACTCACCGCCGGCCAGGAAGCTCGCTTCCTTGCCGCTCTCGGCGACCAGGTTCGGCTCGGCCAGGCTCTGGAACAGCCCCCTGTTCTGCAACGCCTTGATCAGCACGCCGAGGTCGTATTTCTGGTTCAGCAGAAACACGTTCAGGAAGTCGCTGAAGGTGAGCTTGCCTTCCGCGCTCGTCACCTCGGAGCCGAAATCGGAGTTCGCCTTCGTCCATGCCATGTCGGTGAACGCGGGCGAGGCGAACTGCTGCGTCGTCACGCGGCCGATGGTGTTGTTGATGCCGGTCGGGCTGGTGAAGAGCGACATGCCGAACTCGGTCATCGCCGAGCGGCTGACCTCGGCGAAGCGGACGCGCAGCAGCACCTGGTTGCTTCGCGGCCCCGGCTGAACCTGCAGCAGCGTGACGACGTCTGCCGCTTGTCGACGAAGCCGGCAGCAACGCTGACCGCCTTGTCCGCGACCTCCTTGCTGGTGACCCTGCCGGACAGCACGACGTCCTTACCGTTGCCGTGCGACCTGGATCGCTTCACCGGGGAACAGCTGCTTCACCTGATCGTTCAGGCGTGCAAGGTCGCGCTGCACCGCCATCTCGTATCGCGCACGGCGCCGCCGCGATCCCAGACGAACATCGAGATGGCGCCGGGCATCTTGCCGTGCACGAGCAGCTGGCTTCGGCGACGTCACCAGCGCGTCGGCGACGTCGGCGCTGGTCAGCGAGACGCGCGCGATCGGCGTGCCGATGTCGACGAGCGTCGACCGCCCGACCAGCAGCTCGCACCGCCTTCGGTCGGTGCTGTCGATAACGGCGCCGACGCCGACGGCAGCGCAGCAGCTGTCCGGGCGCTCGAGCCCAACCGAGGGCTCGGCTGCACCTGCTGCGAAGGTCGCGTGGGTGCCGAACACGCCGATGATGAACATGTGGACGCCGCACGCGGACGATCCGTGCTGTGTGCCGTGTCATTCGCATCTCACTACTCCTGGGTCACAACTTCCTGTGCCCGTTTGTCACCACGGATGATTTCGACGGTCGGAACGGGCGCGGGCTTGACGTCCACCCGCGGGGCGCTGCCGTTGGCCGCCACTCGTCGCACGGGCGCCGAGCCTGCCGAGCCCATCAACGCGGCGGGCTTGATGCCCGGCGTCGGCGGCGTGGTTTGATCCAGCGGGTTGCGCAGCGCCAGCTGAATCTTTCCTTCGGTGCTGGCGAGCGTCAGCCGCTCGGCTTCGTCCGGGTTCACGAGCATCGTGACCACATTGACCGAAATCGGCTTGTTGTCTTTGGCGTCGCGTTCGATCTTGGTGCCGGAGGCCAGCACCTGCACGTTGGTGAGAACCACCTTCGACGTCACGTCAGTGGGCTGCTGCGTCGGGTTCACCGTCGCCACGACGTCGACCCGGTTACCAGGCAGCACGTATCCGGCCACACCGATGACATCGTTGACGCGAACCGACAGGGCGCGGAATCCCGGCGCGATCACCGGCGGAAGACCGGCGCCGGCTTCCTTCGGCGCGAGCTTGCTGGGCAGGAACAGTTCGTTGGTGGCAATGGGCTGAATGAGGCCACGGCCAACCAGTTCCTCTGGCTTGGTGAACGCACCCTCGGGCACCGCTGTGGCCGGCCACTGGATGACGCGCAGGTCTTCTTGCCGCAGCTCAGTGCCAAGCTGGAGGTCCGCAGCAGCCACCACGACACCGCTCGTCGGCACACTCACGGCTTGAGTAGGTACGTTCTGCATGTAGCGATAGGTGCCGAACGCGAACGTGCCACCGGCGGCGATTGCCAGTGCCAGAACGATGAAAACACGCATGCGAGCCATATGTGGCGAGCTCCCTGTCGCTACGATTCGTTACGCATGGTGGCTGTCGCCACCATGTTCAAAGAAGAAGGCGTGCCGCTTCCCTGACCGGTGGCGAGGCGTGGCAATCGGGTCGAGTACGACGAAGTCAAACGGGTAGTTCACGATGACCTGAGACGCCGAGGCGGTGTCCGTTCCGCCAACTGAGACCGTCTGATTGCGGTCGATCGCAATCGTTGCGCTGGCGGCTTGAGGCAGCTGACCGATGGTCATGTACTGCTGCACCCGGCTTCGCACCGCCGTGTCGTCCATACCCGGGAGGACGGCGATTCTGGCGCCCTCACGCGCGGCATTCGTGATGACCTGCCAGGTCTGATACGCGCGGCCGAACTCCAGAATGCCGACGCACACCAGGAGCAGCAGCGGGAGCGTCAGCGCCATCTCGAGGAGGGCGGCGCCTCGCTGACTCCGGACGCGTTGGGAAAGTCTCGACATTGGTCTGTCCTTCCAGGTCACAGCAAGGCCGCGATGACAACGCCGACGGCGATCGCCGGTGCATACGCAAAACGGTTGTCGGCCTCGGGCGACTCAATCGCGGCCACACCGGCATTCCGGTCCGTGACCAGGCGCGCGGTGGCACCCAGCGTGCGACCAAGGCGGCGGCGACGGATCGCAATGGCTACCGCGAGGACGCCTCCTACGATGGCGGTGTAAAGAAATGCCTGCACCGTCGTCGTGGGGCCGAGCAGGGCGCCCGCTGCGGCAAAGAGCTTGACGTCGCCGGCACCAGTCGCTCCGAAGATATGGCCAGGCAACATGAACGCGAGTCCAAGAGCGCATCCGAGCAAGGCGCCGCCGAGGCCGATCGGTCCGAGCTTGGCGGCGGCGATACCCAGGCCGGCCACCGCAAGCGCACCGGTCAGCGCGTTCGGGATTCTCCGCGTGCGGAGATCGATCACCGCCGCCAGGCCCGTGCCGGCAGTGACAATCGTGAGGGCGATAGCTTCAGATGGCACTCATGACTCCAGAGATGTAGGCCCAGAACACGGTGTTGATGGTCGTGCCGACCGTCGTGACAGCACCGACCGCGACGAGCGCGATGAGCGCGACGAGTAGTGCGTACTCGAGCAGATCCTGTCCGGATTCCTCGATCAGAACGGACGACTTCAACAGGAGGTCAACAGCATTTCGCATCATGTTCATCGCCCTCTCCTCGTCCGTCCTTTCCAGTGAACGAGAGGGCGGGCTTACGTTCTGCCCGCCCTTCGTCTGATCAGCCATCGATACCTGCGCCCTGTTTAGGGGGCGGCGTCGCAGCAGTCGACAGTGCAGTCGAAATCTTCTGGAAGATGCTCTGCACGTTCGTTCCCGTCGACGTGATCACCGCAACGCAAACGAGCGCGATGAGCGCCACGAGGAGCGCGTATTCCAACAGGTCCTGACCAGAGGTGTCGCGAAGCAACGCGCGCAAACGAGCAATGAAGTTCATACGATCCCTTTCCTTGATGCGATCGGTTGCCCGATCCGCATGCGCCAATGTTCCGAAAGCGGCCACCGTGATACGGCGTGACCGCGACCACAGCCTCACTAAGCGCAACGGCGATGCCAGCAGCACAAACGAGGCATGCGAAGTGAGGTTGAAGTGCAGGTGTCACAACGACTTGACCTGCGTTCACACCGCATGGTCATTGCACGAGTCGACACTCCTCCAGGTCACTGTCGAGCTCCAGCTTCGTAAGCGAACAATCGATTCCCGTACCTGACGGGTGTTTGGTGGATTGAGACGAAGCGTTGTCAACGCTTGCCCATGCGCGGCACCGTTGCAGCGGATCTGTAAACGCGCAGACGAAATCCGTGTGTGGGCCTGGCCTGGTCTTCCGCAAGCCTTCTACATCAAGTGACGAAGAGACAGTGGGTTGGCGCTATTCAGCGGGCGCGGAACGGCACTTGCGTGAGGAGGGAAGGTCTGAGTGTCACCAAGGGTAAAAAGACGATGCGACGCGTAGTGAGCGACGCCCTGATTTCTCTCGGAGCAGTTCTGATACTGCTGGTGGCACTCGTGTCGATTGACGAGCGCGTACGAGAGCGTGTCGGACGCCTGGTGACCACGGTTCCGAGCTCTTCACAGATCGGCAGCGTCGGCGCGGACATCGAGAACATGTCGACCCTGATATACAAGGCGGCACGCGATCAGAGTGTCGAACACGCTCCGATGGTGATCTTCGCCGTCGCGGCCGCTGTGCTCACGCTGTTCATGGTGACGGACCTAGAATGCAGCTCATTCTCGCGATCGACGCCGATAAACGCCAGGCCGCTCAACTCGCGGCACTGGTCCGCGGACGATTCGACGCGGAGTTCGTGCAAGCTACGTCCGCCGGCGAGGCGCTTCAAGCGCTCGCGGAGCGCGTGCCTGACCTCATCATGACCTCGCCGTTGCTGTCCCCGTTCGACGACGGCGTCCTGGCAGAGTATCTGCGCGAGATCGGACCTGCAGGGGCGCACGTGCAAACGCTGCGCATCCCTGTCCTCGGCGTGGCCAAGCCAGCCGGCCGTGGCCTGTTCTCATTCGGTCGCAAACGCCGAAACGAGTCGGCGCCAGACGGCTGCGATCCCACTTTCTTCGCCGACGAAATCGCCGTCTATCTTGCACGGGCCGCCGAGGAGCGCCAGGCAGCCAACGAATCTTCGGAGCCTCCGCCGCTCTTCCTGCCGACGCAGAGCCACACGAGGTGACCGCGACGTACGTGCCTGCGTATGAGCCGGAGTCGTACACGTCCGACGCTGTCATCGCGGACCCCGTCGAACATGAATTCCGGGACGAGACGCCGATTTACGTCGCACCAGCGCCTCCGGCGCGGGACGAGACGCCGATTTACGTCGCACCAGCGCCTCCGGCGCGGGACGAGACGCCGATTTACGTCGCACCAGCGCCTCCGGCGCAGGACGAGACGCCGATTTACGTCGCACCGGCGCCTCCGGCGCGGGATGAGGAAAGCCTCGACGAATCGGCAGAGCGACACGAAGATGAGCAGGTGCTCCCTACGTTGCGCCTGACGTGGCTCCGCCCGATGCGGTCGCACACTGTGACCCGGCACCACGGCCCGACGAAGAGCAAGCGCCGATGTATGTCGAGGATGCGAGCCTGCAGATGCTCGCGTCGGTCGACGACCAATCGGACAACACGGTCGCCGGTTCTGCGTCTGTCCCGATGGACGAACCCGCAGCTCACATCGAACAGCAGGATGCCGTAGACGAGGACATGCCGGTCGCCATCGCCTACCAGATGACGGACGACGTTCAGCCTATCGTCGACGAGGCTTCCGACGTCGTGGCCACGCCGGTCATCGTCGAGTACGATCTCGCGCCAATCGAACCTCGAGAGGAGCCGGCCCGAGATCACGTTGAACCCGTGCCTCCGTCGCCTCCGCCCCCCGTTGCGCCTCCGCCTCCCGTTGCGCCGCCGGCACCACGGCGAACGGCATCGTTCGAGGCTGCGCTGGCCGCCATCCGCGGCGCGTGGGGTAAAAAACGCCAGGCCTCACCGTCGTCGGTTCTCTTCAGCCCCGAAACCGCTATTGAAGAACCCTCTGAGCCGCCTCTGGTGGACTCGAGAGCAGTCAGTGGCGAGGCCAGGCATCAATCGCACCTCAGACGGCGCAGCCAATTGCGACGTCAGAAACACAGGGAGAGACCCGAGGGCCTCTCGAAGTCGACTTGACGTGCGACATCGACGCACTCAAAGAGCCCGAGGCGGAGACTGCAGTCGGCGCCGCTCCAAACGAAGAGGACGTCTACGAGCTGAGCGCGTCGCCGGCGCTTCATGATCTCGAGTCCGCGCTCGAGGCCGCAGCACCACCGGCGGCTGTCGTGCCGAACCCGCTCCACGAGATCGCGCCCGCCGAGCCTCCACCAGTCGAGGCGCACCCGGCAGTCAACAAGGAGAAGCCCGAAAAATCGCGGAAGCGCTCCGACAAGAAGGGACCCAAGAAGCCCTCCAAGCAGAGTACGCGGCCCGCTCAGGACGAGTGGGGATTGTTCGATCCCGACCGCTGCGGATTTGCGGCCGTTGTTCAGAAACTGGACGAAGTAACCGACGACGAAGATCCGAAGGCGAACCGGACGTCCGTCCGAGTCATCTCCTCCAGGTAAGGCACGAGATTACTGGCGCCTCACCGGCGCCGGCCGGGCCGGCGCAGGCCGATACTCGATCATCACGTTGCTGATGACGGCGATCGGGCGGCCCTGCGTTGTGAACTCGTCCTTGCCGTCCACGCGGATCACCGACAACTTCTCACCAAGCAGGCTGACACCCTGCTCCATCGTCGGGGATCGTCAAGACGATCGTTCTCGGCGCCAGTCGGCGCGACAGCCTTCAGCCCGCCCGCTCCGCTTCCGCCGCGCACCCGGTCAACGAGATCGCCTGCCGTGCGGAATTCGTTCTGAACGACAGCGCGACTGAGAAGGTGTTGTCCAGCGCCATCACTCCGATCGAAGCCGTATAGCGGTGGTACGCACGCTTGTTCTTGATCTCCTCCTCGGAATACGTGTGCCGATTGTGGAGGTGAAGCTCAGCGTCACGTCGCCCGTATGCGGCGGAAACGGAATGATGATGCCAGCCGCTGGGCTCTCGCTCGATCAGGACATCGCAAAACATCCGCCCGGTTTTCGCTCCCTGCCCGAGCACGTCGGGCAGTTCACCATTGCCTCTTCGATCTTGAGCGGCACGGCGGGCCGGCGGGCGGGCGGACGCTTGGTCTGCGTGGTCTGCGCTGATATCAGCACCTGACCGGCAAGCGCGACGACCATTAGAACGGCTGCGATTCGCACGCTGATTCCGCCCTCAATCGGCGACGCACGCGAAGCCCGGCAGGACCGACATCGCCACGCGCCACCCGCCCGTCCCCTGATCAGCTCGAGAAACTCCATTCGGGTGCGGGCATTGTCCCGGAACACGCCCAGCATGGCGCTCGTGACTGCAAACGAATTCTGCTTCTCGACCCCGCGCATCGACATGCACAGATGCGTGCCTTCGCAGACCACCGCCACGCCAAGCGGGTCGATCTTCTGCGGATGGTCTCGGCGATCTGGTTGGTCATTCGCTCCTGCACCTGCAGGCGGCGCGCGAACACGTCGACGAGGCGAGGAATCTTGCTGAGACCGATCACATGTCTCTGGGGATGTAGGCGACGTGGCACTTGCCGAAGAACGGCAGCACGTGATGCTCGCACAGGCTGTAGAAATCGATGTCCTTCACGATGACCATCTCGCTGTAGTCCACCGTGAAGAGCGCATCGTTGAGGACTTCGTCGATGTTGGCGCGTAGCCGCTCGTGAGAAACTTCAGCGCCTTCTCTACGCGATCGGCGTCCGGACGAGCCCTTCGCGAGTCGGGTCCTCGCCCAGCTCCACCAAGAGCTGGCGGATGAGGTCCTGCATGGGTTTATTTTATCGTGCGTTCGCCTCCTGAACCCGTGCGGCTCGCAGGATGTTCGCAAGGCCGTAGTTTCCCTCATGGCATCCGTACTCGTAGATCGGTCCTTCGATCCTGCGCATCGGCATCTCACCCGACCACGGCCGGGTCCACGTGCCCGGGTCGTCCACGGTGAACTCGTAACGAATCGTGTCGGGTCGACGAGCGTGAATCGCTCGGTCACGCGAGCTCCGTGCTGGTGGTGATGTCCTGCCGCGTCGTCCTCGGCGGTCCCCTGAAGTCGTCTCCCTCGTGAAGTTGGTCGTCTCGACGACGAACGTGTCACCTTGCCATCGGCCACGCGCGTCACCGGCCATCCACTGTACGGTCGGGTCCTGGACGCGGAGCCGCCGTCGAGTCGAACGAGCCGCACGTCGTGCATCAGTTCGTGCCGGATGACGACATGATCGCTCGACTGCAGGATCTGCATGTTGGCGTAATAGGTGGGCGGAATCATCGGCGGTCCGACGTTGCCCCACGAGATGCACCGCTCGGCCAACGTGCGGCTCTGTGCGCTGTCTGACGGACCAGCAGCCCCGCCTCGTTTTGCGCGCTCGGCGGAGCGCGCCGCCCCGCCGGTGTCAGCGGAGGAAGGCGTCCGTTGCTCGGGTCGACGACGAGCGACGTGCGCAGCGTGGTCTGCTTGTTGTAGTTCTCCCCTTGCCAGATGGCATCGTCGTAATGGATGTCGTCCTTGGGCTGTGCGAGGAACTGATCCATCCGCTTCTTCGCATATGCGGCGGCTTCCTCGGGTGAGATGACTGTCTGTCGCCGAACTCGGCGGGACGTTCGAGTGGTGTGACGGTATCGTTGGTCCAGTAGCCCTGGATGTCGGGACGGCCGTCTTGGGCGTGTCGCGGCACGGTCGAGCCTGGTGCTGCGGGCCTTGGGACCCTGGCCTACAACTGTTGATAAGGACAGGGCCGCTACAGACTGCGAGCAGGCACGATGAGAACGCGATAGTTCATGGAACCCGCCTCCGCCGGAGATTCTACGCCAACATCCCGCGCTGTGAGCTGAGTAAAAGTCCCGGGCGGCCCCCTAGAAGTGAGGCCGACCGTGCCGAACTGGCCCTGCTGGGGGGATTCTGGAACGTTCTCGAAGAAATCGACCACGCCGGTCTCGAGCGAATACTCTGCGCCAACCACCAGCAAGCCGGTCTCCTGAATCAGCTTCTCGAGCAACTCGGACCCGTGCCGTAGATGGTTCGACCGACACGCGGACGTTGGCGCGCACCGCGTCACGGACGAGATCGTCGGCACTTTGTTGCCGCCTGCCCGAGAGCAACGTCTCGACCGATGGGCGGACGCGATCGACGATGGAGCGGAGGTTGCGGGATTGATTCGTCGCCCCGCCTTGCAGCTCTTCGAGCGTGGCAAGGACGGCACCGCACTGCGAGTGCCCCATGACGACGACGAGCCGCGTCCCGTAGCGGGATGCGGCGAATTCGACGCTCCCGACCTGCGAGGGCGCGACGATGTTCCCGGCTACGCGGATGACGAAGAGATCGCCGAAGCTCCTGATCGAAGACGAGCTCTGCCGGCACACGCGAGTCCGAGCACCCGAGGATGATCGCAAACGGCTCCTGCCCTGCGACGAGCGCCTCGCGGCGCGCGCTGTTCGAAAGCGCGGCGTTCAAGGATTCACCGGCGACGAATCGGCGGTTGCCTTCACGAAGGCGGATGAGAGCTTCGACGGCTTTTAACACTCAGATACTCGTAATTCAAAATGCAAAGGTCAAAATGCAAAACGCAATGCAAATATGCATCGTTTGCATTTCGCATTTTGAATTTTGCATTACAGCGAAAAGACAAACAACGTAAACCCCGCGGCAATCGCGATGTATTGCTTGCCATCAACAGCATATGACATCGGAATGCCGCGCACAGCGCCGCCGATTTGTGTATCCCAGAGCGGCTTTCCCGTCTCGGCGTCGAGCGCGAAGAAGTTGCCCTCTTCCGATCCTCCGAAGACGAGGCCGCCCGCCGTCGACAGCAGACTGGTATAGCCGGGCGAGAGCAGCGGGAACTCCCATTTCATCTTTCCGGTCGTGGCGTCCAGCGCCCGGATCGCGCCGGACGCGTCGTCGCCGCTGGACGTGCGGCCGCCACCGCCGGTGAACGCGGTACCTGGCTTGTACTCGGCCGCGCCCTTGAAGTAGACCGTGCCCATCTCGCGCGCCGCCTGATAGAACAGCTTCGTCTGAGGGCTATAGCTCGGGCTGAACCAGTTGGCCGCGCCCCCGATGTTGGGGAAGACCAGCGTCCCCTCGAGGCTCGGTGCAATTCCCTTCTTGCGAATCGGGCGCCCCTTCGCATCGAGGCCGTCTGCCCACGTCTGTTTTGCGTACGCGGTACGCCAGTCAGGAACTCTCCAGTGGCTGCGATCGAGCACATAGTAGAACCCGTTGCGATTCGCCTGCGCGAGCAGCTTTCTTTCGCGTCCGCCGATCTGCGCCTCGAAGAGGATCATCGTCTCGTTCGAGTCCCAGTCGTGCACGTCCTCGGGCGTGAACTGGAAGTGCCACCTGATCTTTCCGGTGGACGGATCGAGTGCGAGCACAGAGTCGGTGTAGAGGTTGTCGCCCGGGCGATTGTCAGCGTTCCAGTCAGGCGCGGGATTGCCGGTCGCCCAATAGAGAAGGTTCAGTTCGGGATCGAACGAGCCTGTCAGCCAGGTCGAACCGCCTCCGGTCTGCCAGCCGTTGCCCTTGCCCCACGTCTCGAAGCCAGGTTCACCCGGCGCGGGAATCGTGTACGTGCGCCATGCGAGCTTCCCTGTTTTGGCGTCGTAGCGCGTCGATGAAGCCGCGGATGCCGGTCTCCGCACCCGAGACGCCGACGACGATCTTCCCGTCGAGCGCGAGCGGCGCGAGCGTCAGGTAGTAGCCGGACTTGTTGTCGCCGACCGTGATATCCCATCTGACAGTGCCCGACTTCGAGTCGAGCGCAATCAGGTGACCGTGCACGGTCCCGACATAGACGAGATCGTCGAGAATCGCGACGCCCCGATTCACGGGCGGCGATCCGATGACGATGACGTCGGGCGGAATGTTGGGCGAGTACGTCCAGAGCGGCCGGCCGCTACGCACGTCGAGCGCAGTCACCGTGCTCGGCGGCTCCGTCAGATACATGACGCCGTCGACGACGAGCGGCGACGTCTCGACGATGCCGGCCCGTTGAATCTGATACGCCCACGCCAGCTTCAGCGACGCCACGTTCTTGCGATTGATCTGATCGAGCGCCGAGTAGCGATGCGATTTGTAGGACCCGGCGTACGTCATCCAGTTCTGCGGATCGCTCTCGGCCTTGAGCAGCCGCTCGTACGGCACCTGTGCGTGCACCGAGACGACAAACGCAAACAACATGAGGAGGCTCGTCCCGATGGCCCGAATCCCGAGCCCCGAATCCCGAATCCCAAGTCCCGAATCCCGAATCCCGGTTCGTGTGGTCACAGCGCGCCTCCGAGCCTCGACAGATACGCTACGAGATCGTCAATCTCACCGCCGGCGAGCCGATTGGCATAGCTCGGCATCAAGCTGGCTCCGATTTCCTTTCGAATGACCGCGGCATCGCTCTTCCGCACCGAGTGGAACTTCCCCGTTAAGTCGCGGATCTGAATCGTGAAGACATCCTCGTTCAGACGAATCCCGCGCACCTCCGCTCCATCCTTCATGACGACCGTCACCGGGAGGAATTCGTTGTAACCACGCGCGGGAATCGGCAGGTTCCCTTGTGGCAGGCGTGCCGCCGGCTCGAGCACCGCCTGGCGCAGGTACCGGGTCCGCGAATCCATCCGATGCTGGTCAGCTCGGGGCCAAGGCTGCCGCCGGTCCCATTCACGATGTGACAGCCGGCGCATCCGAGCTTGGCGTACAACTGCCCGCCGCGTGCAGCGTCGCCGCGCATAGCAGGGCGTGCGATCTTCCCAATCGACCGCACATATGCCACGAGTTGACGCATCTCATCGTCGGTGACGCGACGGACTCTCGGCATGCCGCGGTTGGGAATCCCTTCCGCGATGATGTTGCGCAGCGACGCATCGTCAGGGGCCGAGAGCAGCCGTGGTCGATTGAGTGGAGGCCCGGCGCCACCGGCTCCGTCGAAGCCATGGCAGGTGACGCACAAGCCGCCGAAGAGTTTCTTCCCTTCAGCGACATCGGTAGCGCTTTGCGCAGCCGACACGACTGGCATCGCGAACGCGATCACCAGACTCAACAAGGCTATTCGCATGGCGTGGGCTTCCAGGGCGAGTCGTCCGGGATCTTCTTGAAATGCGAACTCGTCACGAATCGGGCGTTCAGATACTGCGGGTCCTCAACCATCGTCGTCACGATGAGCCAGGAATCGCCGTTCGGATCGTTGACGCGATTGAAGTACTCGGTGACGCGGGCGTTTGCGCTGTAGGGAACGCCGTTTCTCCGCAGGTATCCGGGCCGCAGGCTCGTCGTCACGACGCGCAGGGAGCCGCCTCGTGGAGGACCGCCGCCGCGACGTCCACCGCCTGCTACCTGCCAGTTGGCCACTGAGACGCCTTGCCAACTCGGTTCGGCAGCTTGAGCCGAGCCAAACGCGAACGCACGCGTCTGTGTGCCTGCCTCAGTTTCCACTTTGATAGTGGTGTCGTCGTTCCAGCTGATACGAATGCGGCCGGGCACTCGCATGATCGCCGCGCCACCGAACGGCCGGCACTGTTCGCCGGCTGCCGCGTCGCGCGCCGGATCCCAAGTGTCGGCTACTTTGACCGCGGCGTCGGTGAGCGGAAGGCTTGCGTAGTCGCCCTTCGGTGGCGTGTGCATGCGCCAACGCCAGTCTTCCGTGACGATCGAGACCCACATGCCGGTGAGATCGACTGGCGCAGATGCCCGTGCGGATGGCGCACCACCCTGCCGCCCCTCGCCGCGCTGCGCCGCTAAAGGCGCAACACTCGCGAGACACACGACTACGATCCAGATCCGTGTCGCCAAATCACGTCCGAGCGACTTCACTTCGATCGCCCCGGCGCGGTCTTCGGCGCTGTTGTCTTTCCTCCACCGAGCGACACGTAAGCCGCCTCGATGAACTGATCCGTCGTCCATGCACCATTCGTCGCGCCGTAGCGAGGTTCGTAATCCGCCGTCGGCTTCGCCGCCTTGACCTGCTCGAGGGTCAGACCCCTTCCCACCATTGCACTCACGCGGTCGCGAATGATCGTGACCATGTCGCGGTAGTAGGCCACGTCAGCCGAGTCACTGAGACGCCCGTGACCGGGGATGACGAGCGTGCCGCCCTCGGTGCGGAACTCGGCGATGCAGAGCCGCAGAATCCGGTTCAACCCTTCGACGACGCCGTCGATCGAGCCACCTTGTTTCACATCGATGATGGGATAGCTCGTTGTAGAAAACACGTCACCAGCCGCGATCACGTCAGACCCGCGAAACCAGACCAGCGTGTCGCCGTCCGTGTGCGCGGCCGCCTGATGAATGAGCTGCACTCCTTCACCGTTGAAGAAGTGACTGAGCTTCATCGTGTCGGTGTAGTAGGTATCGGTCGGCTGCGCATCCGCGGGCGCAGGCGTTGCACCACCTGCGGTCGACGTCATCCGCGTGAGTACCGCCTCGTGCGCCATGATGGCCGCGCCTTCGGTGGCGTCGGAGATGTTGCCCGCGACATTGCCGCCCGTGAACGTCATCCCTGAACGCCGGAGCAATTGGTTCGCGCCGACGTGATCCGGATGCACATGAGTGTTGATGATGTAGCGGATTGGCTTGGCGGGAGTCTCGAGGTTCCTGTCCGCGATACTCGATCGCGTCTCCGCTCCCCATCCCAGCGGCTTGTCCCTGAGATCGATCTGATTCTGCACGCGACGAATCGTTGCGAGCACCTGTTCGCCCATCGACGCCAGACCGCTGTCCACCATCAGCACACCGTCGCGGCCAATGGACACGGTGATGTTCGCGCCAGCACCCTGCAGCATGTAAATGTTGCCGCGAACCGGCAATACCTGAATCTGACTCGATGGCGCCTGCTGCGCCGCAACAGGAACGGACGGCGCGGCGACGGCGAGAGCGGCGAGAACGGTCGGTAACAACCAGGCGCGAGGCAACGCGGCAACGACCTGTGCGGGCATGTCGGCTCCGGCTATTTTGCGGGCGGCAGTGTCTTCAGTTTCTCTTTGAAGTCGGGATACATCGTGGCCGCACCGCCGCGAGTCGCTTCGATCGGCAGGCCATGCTTAATCGCGAACTCTCGCGTGTAGGGATTGGTGCCCGGCAGATAGTGCGGAACCTCCCCTTCTCCTCGATCGATTTCCTGCACGACGCCGCACGGATAGGGCGGCACCTGCTGTGTGAGGCTCAGTTCGTAGTCGGTCGTCCTGATGAAGGGCTCTGTCAGGTAGACGGGATCGTTCACGATCGTCACGATCGTGAGGAAGTCGCCGTTGCGAATCCAGTGCTCGGTCAACGTGGCCTTGTCGCTGCGCGGAAGACCGTTGCGCCGGAGGTAGCCTTCCTTCAGGTGCGTCACGTTGACGGTGAGGATGTCGCCATCCCACCTGGCGGTCGAGAAGCCCGCCCACGTATGCAGTGCATCGGCGGGAGGATGCGGGCGGCCATCCAGAAACACCGCTCGATCGACGGAGCGAAGCCACTCGGCGTGAAACGCGACGATCTCGCGCGAGACGGGATCGACTTCCTTAGAGATTCTCAGCGGTGACGGGCCGCGCCAGATGTAATCGGCCGAGTGCGGCCGGCATTGCCACTCAGGCAGCGTCTGAATCGACGCGTCCCACGACTCGGCGCGCAGCCTCGCAGCGTCGCTGATCGGGATGCCCAGGTAGTCGCCAAGTTCAGGACCGGGCACGCGCTCCGGCTGGTCCTCCCAGAAGCGCGGCGCCCATTCGCCGGAGAAATCCACCTGCGCGGCAGCTGGTGCGATTCCGGCCGCCAGCGCCATCAGCGCCAGGGTTACGATTCGCGCCAGGTACCTTGGGAGTTGCGAGTTGGACGTTGGGAGTTGAGTCATCTCAATGGAACCTGCTCGCGCCACAAGCCAAGTGCTTGCTGCGCGGGACGATCGGACAGGCTGAAGAGCACGGCCTCCGACTGCGCCTCGTGCGCAACCGGCGCCCACGACGGCGTCACGAAGATGTCGCGTGGACGCCACTCGAACACCTGATCGCCGATGCGCGTTCGGCCCTGTCCTTCGACGACGACGTAGATCGTGGCGTCGGTTTGACGATACGCCACACCGCTGAACCCCGCCGGCAGCAATTGCATGAACGCTCCGATCGTCGGCATGGTGTATCCGCCCGACACCGGATTCACGAATCGCATCTTGATCCCATGACTGGGATGCGGTGCACCGTTTTGCTTCAACTGCTCGAGCGCCTGACGGCTGCGCTCATACGGGTAGTTGAAGATCGGCGACGACGGCCGCGTCGGTGAGTAGTCCACAGGCAGCATGTTCGCGCCGTATCGAGCGAGTGAATCACCGTACGCGATCGTGTTCGGCTGAACCTCTCCCGGGTAGTGCTCGGCGAAACTCGTGTCGAACAGGTTGACGATCGGAATGTCGAGACCGTCCAGCCAGACCATCGGGCCGTCACTCGGATTGCCGTGATCGTGGTACGTCCACGAAGGCGTCAGGATGAAGTCACCCGGGTTCATCGTCGTCCGTTCACCCTCGACCGCGGTGTACGCTCCGCTCCCCTCGAGCACGAATCGGAGCGCCGACGTCGCATGACGATGACAGCGCGCGGTCTCGCCCGGAAGGATCAACTGAAGACCGATGTAGAGGCTGCCGGTCACGCGAGACTTGCCGCGAAGTCCAGGGTTCTCGAGGACGAGCACGCGCCGCTCGGCTTCCTTCTCGGTGAGCAGACGTCCCGCTTCCATGAGCAGCGGCCGTAAATCGTCGTAGTGCCAGAGCACCGGGACCATTTCGGGGCGAGGTTCGGGCGGAATGATCGCGCCCAGCACTTCCCAGAGCGGCGCCGCCCCCTTGGCCTCGAGACGACGGTAGAACTCCTTCCGCTCTTCGGTGAGCGAGGGCTTGGTGAAGAACGTCGTGCTCGCGCCGTCCATGTGTGTGTCCTAGGCTCCGGCGGACGAGGCGCTCATGGCCGGCGCGGAGGTCGCCTCTTCGGCACGGACGGCAACCGCCATGCTTCCGATATTCGCGATCGTGGCCAAGATGCTGTCGCCGGCGCGAATCGGGCTCACTCCCTCCGGCGTGCCGGTGAAGATGAGATCCCCGGGGTGAAGCGTGTACATCGACGACGCCATCTCGATCAGTTCGGGAACACCCAGAATGAAGTGCCGCGTGTTCGACTGCTGACGCACTTCGCCGTTGACCGTGATCTGCAGATCGAGCGCGCCTGGGTTCGAAATCTCGTCGGCGGTCACAAGCCAGGGCCCGAGCACCGTGTAGCTGTCCGGGGACTTGCGGAAGCTGCGATCCTCAGACCCTCGAATCGAGATGTCGAGCCCGATCGAGTAACCGGCCACGTACGCCAGCGCATCCTGACGCGCGACGTGGTTCGCGCGCTTCCCTACCACGACGACGAGTTCGACCTCGTGATCGGTGCGTCGCTCGGGAAGCCGAATGACAACGCCTTCACCCGGACCGACGAGCGAGCTCGTTGCCTTGAGGAACAGACCCGCTGTCTGGATATTGAACGCACTTCCTGGATTGTTCCCGTGCAACTGAGGGTCCTTGGTGGCTTCGATGCGGTGCTTCTCGTAGTTCACCGGCGCAGCAATGACCTTGCCCGGATTGGCGACGGGGCTCAGCAGCGTCACTGAGTCAACCCCCACCGTGCGCGCGCCTGGCAGGAGCGTGCGAGCGCGCTCCACGATTCGATCGAGATGCTCGATCAGCAGATCGTGGGTCGGAAACGGATAGTCCTGCTTCGGCAACACCTCGAGGGCCGCCGTCACGTCGCGAACGGTTGCTCCTTCAACGATGCCGAGGCGATGGTCATTGAAACGACAGAGACGCATATCTCACATCCGGCTCAACGCGCGGAACAGGGCGTCGGACTCCACCCCGTCGCGTCGGGCTGCTTCTTGAACTGAACCGTCCGCACGTACGGACCGTTCATGTATTGCGGATCCTCGAGGATCTTCGTGACGAGCAAGTACGTGTTGCCATCCGGCTCGGACACCGTGGTGAACCACTCAGTCATGCGCGCGTTGGCGCCGTACGGCACGCCGTTCCGGCGATAGTAGCCCGGACGCATGTGCGTGGTCTCCACTCGAAGTGACGTGCCGGGCCGCGACGGGTTCCCTCCACCTGCTGCAGCGCCACGGCCGCGGCCTCGACCGGCCGGGAGCTCCCACGTGGCGACAGATGATCCCTGCCATGTGGCTTCGCTCGAAGCATGGGCAGGTCCAAACGCAGAAGATGCGTGTCTGTTGTCCGGTATCCGTCTCGACCTTGAGCGCCGTGTCGCTGCTCCCACGTGATGTGCAGGCGACCGGGAAGATGCATGATGCCGCCCGCGCCGAATGCGCGGCACGCCTCGCCGGCCGCTTCGTCTTTCGCCGGGTCCCACGCGTCGGCGACTTTCCTGCCTGCGTCGTTGACCGGCAGATAGAGGATGTCACCCTTCGGCGGCGTCACCATCCGCCAGCGCCAATCGTCGGTGACCAGAGACACCCAGTAACCCGTGAGATCGATCGGCGCAGCCGCGCGTGGCGTCGGCGCTTGACCGCCGCCTTGCGCGTAAGCAGGAAGCGCGACCGTTGCGGCCATCGCGAACGAGAGCAGGATCCGCCCCATCTATCTGCCCCTGCGTGCCGGCGCTCGTGCGGGTCGCGGAGGCGTGCCGCCCACCGCCGAGACTCTTGTAGACAGCTTCGATGAACATGTCGGACGTCCAGCCCGGCGTGTTGCCGTACTCCGTGTCGTAGTCGGCAGCCGGCTTCGCAGCCTTGACCTCGTCGAGCGTCATCTCCTTGCTGACCATGTCCTGGATGCGATCGCGAATGATCGTCAACATGTCGCGGTAGTACGCGACGTCACCGGAGTCAACGAGCCGTCCGTGCCCGGGCACCATCATCGTCCCACCCTCGAGCCGGAACTCGGTGATCGCAAGATCGAGCACCGCGTTCAAACCGTCGATGACGCCGTTGATGCTGCCGCCCTTCTCCACGTCGAAGACCGGATAGCTCTCGGTGGCCATCAGATCGCCGAGCGCGATGACGTCGCTGCCACGGAAGTAGACGATCGAATCGCCGTCGGTGCTGGCCTTGGGCATGTGAAGGAGCTGCACGCCCTCGCCGTTGAAGAAGTGACTGAGCTTGTAGTAGTCGGTGAAGTACGTGTCGGTCGGGAGCGCGTCGGAAGACGGCGACGGCTGCCCTTCGACGGCGTGGCTGAGCCGCACGAGCACGTTCTCATGGGCGAGGATCGCGGCGCCTTCTCCCGAGTCGCGAATATCTCCGGCGACGTTGCCGCCGGTGAACGTGCGTCCCGCATTGCGCAGCTTCTCGTTGCCGCCGACGTGATCGGCGGTGGGTCCGGTGTTCATGATGTAGCGAATCGGCTTGGGCGGCGCGACGATGTGCCGATCGACAACTGAGGATCGCGTCTCGGCTCCCCACCCGAGCGGCTTCGGCTCGTTCCGCGCGGAAAACTCGCGTTGCAGCTGTGCGAGCGCCGCAACGATCTTGTCGGTCATCGCCGCGGCCCCGGCATCGACGAGCAACACACCGTCAGGGCCGACCGACGCGACGATGTTGGCGCCGGCACCCATGAGCACGTAGATGTTTCCTCGAACAGGCAGGATCTCGATCTCGCCCGCTGGCGGCGGCTGGATCGTCGGCGCCTTCACCAGACCGGAAGGCGCAACCGTCGGCGACTGCCCGATGAGTGGCGTCTGCGTCGCGACGGCAATGCCCAGCGCAACCCGCCCAGTTTGACGTTCGTCGCATCCGCACGGCCTTACTGCTGTCCGGCGCGCGGAGCCGGACGCTGGGTTCTGGGCTGTGTTGCTGGAGCCGGAGGCGGCTCCGGACCGAATCCACCCATCGAGCGCGGAATCTTCGCGCGAATCTCCGGATACATGTTCGCGGCGCCGGCCTTCACGACATCCATCGGGATGCCATACCGGCGCGAAAACCAGGTGATGTCGTTGTTCGTGCCCGGCATGTAGTGCGGCACGACACCTTTCGGCCGGTCCATCTCGTTGACCACGGTGCAGGGTACGGCGGGATCTGCTGATTGACGTTGAGCCTGTACTCGGTGCTGCGCACCAGCGGCTCGCTGAGGTACACCGGGTCGTAGGCGATGACGAGATAGGTGAGATAGTCGCCGCGGCGAATCAGGTACTGCGTCAGCTCGATCTTGTCGCTGTGCCAGACGCCGTTGCGCTTCAGATACTCCTCTTTGAGATGAGTGACGCGCACGCGCAACATGTCGCCCATCCACTCGCCGGTCGAAAATCCCGCCCAGGTGTGGGCAGCATTGGGTGAAGGATGCGGCCGGCCATCCATGTAGATCGGCCGGTCCACCGATCGCAGCCATTCAAGGTGCCACGCGGTCGTCTCGCGCGACACCGGATCGACGTCCTTCCAGATCTTCAGCGCAGAGGGACCGCGCGAGATGTAGGCGCTGCCGTGCGGGCGGCACTGCCATTCGGGAAGCGTCTGAATCGACGCGTCCCATGCCGTCGAGCGGCGCCTCGACGCGTCGTTCATCGGAATGCCGACCCAGTCGCCCAGCTCGGTATTGCCGACGTTGTCCTCCGCGCGCACGGGCGACCATTCGCCGGACAAATCGATCTGCGCAGAGGCGGTGCGACACGACAGCCAGGATCCCGAACAGCAGACCGATGATTCTCCTGACGCGCAGCACGTGTGTCATGGGTCGCCCCTGCCGCGTGGACCGCAGGACGACCGCGTCGCGGCGACGCGAAACTTCTGAGCCGACGGCCGTTACGGTCAGCCCGCGAGTATACTTCGCGGGTCAGCATTCGCAAAGTCTGATATGGCACCTACGTCTGACAGGAGTCGCGTGATGAACAGACCGGGCGAGAGCGGGCAGCACGATCAATATCGGAGAGCTGCTCGAGAACAGCCGCGTCGGTCCGCTGCAGATACGGGTCTTCATCCTGTCGCATGATCTGCCTGATCATGGACGGCTTCGACGTCCAGGCGATGGGCTACGTCGCCCCGGCTGTTGTCCCCGACTGGGCGTCGCCGCGCGCGCTGCTCGGCCCCGTGTTCGCCGCCGCCAACTTCGGCGTGCTGATCGGCTCGCTGGTCTTCAGCATGGTCGCCGACAAGATCGGCCGCCGCCCGGTCCTCATCGGCGCCACGCTGTTCTTCTCGGTCATGACGATCGCCACCGCCTATCGCGCAGAACGTCGATCAACTGCTGCTGGCTGCGGTTCATCGCCGGGTATCGGCATGGGCTGCATCATGCCGAACGCCACGGCGCTGATCGGCGAATTCAGCCCCGAAGCGAGTCGCGTCACGCTGATGATGTGCATCACCGTCGGCTTCACCGCCGGCGCCGCGATCGGCGGATTCATCGCGGCGTGGATGATCCCGCTCTTCGGCTGGCGCTCGGTCTTCATCTTCGGCGGCGCGGTGCCGCTGGTCATTGCCCTGGTCGATGTTCTGGGGCCTGCCGGAGTCGCTGCAGTTTCTGGCCGTCAGCGGGCGCAATCGCGACCAGCTGGCGCGCTGGCTGAGAAAGCTCGACCCGACGATCCGGGTCGACGCCGTCGACGCGAGTTCGTCACCAACGAGGAGAGCCGGGGCGGCGTGCCGTTCGTGCACCTGTTCCGCGACGGACGCGGCCATCGTCACGATCCTGCTCTGGGTCGTCAACTTCATGAACCTGCTGATCCTCTACTCGCTCTCGAACTGGCTGCCCACCGTCGTCACCGGCATGGGCTACGACGACGCAGACCGCGGTGCTCGTCGGCACGATCCTGCAGGTGGGCGGCACGATCGGCACGTTCGGCCTGGCGTGGCTGATCGCGCGAGGCGGGTTCGTCCCGATGCTGACGACAACGTTCGCCGTCGCGACTGTCAGCATCGCGCTGATCGGTCAGCCGGGCCTCTCGCTGGCGCTGCTCTCCGTCATCGTCTTCATCGCGGGCTGGGGCGTCATCGGCGGTCAGCCGGGCATCAACGCGCTCTCGGCCACGTACTATCCCACTTCTCTCCGATCGACCGGCGTCGGCTGGGGCCTCGGCATCGGCCGCATCGGCGCCATCGTCGGGCCGTATCTCGGAGGGGAGCTTCTCGGGCTGGCAGTGGGGACCGCAGGAGCTGTTCTTCGCGGCGGCGGTCCCGGCGCTCATCTCGACGCTGACGATGATCGCGCTTCTCTTTACGATGAAGCTGCCCGTCGACTGCGACTGCCGCGCAACAGCCAGCGCCTGCGGCGCACTGAGTCGCTGACTCTTGTCGGTGCGAGCTCGCTGATGCTGGTCGGTGCGATCCTGGTGCTGGTCGGTGCGACTCTGATCTTGTCGGTGCGATCGCTGATCCTTGTCGGTGCGATCCTGCGCTGGTCGGTGCGAGATCCTGGTGCGGGTCGGTGCGATCACTGATCCTGGTCGGTGCGATCCTGTCGGTCGGTGCGACGCCTGGTCGGTGCGATCCTGATCCTGGTTGGTGCGACTCTGACGCTCGTCGGTGCGAGCTCTCTCACGCTGGTGCGACGCTCGTCGGTGCGAGTCTACGTTCGTCGGTGCGAGTCGTACTCCCAGCCGATATTGGACCAGGCTGCGCAATAAGTGCGCGCCCAACCCTTCTTCGTTCGAAATCCCGAGACTCTTGCGAGATGCTGTCCCGGCACGCGAGATGCGATCGGACACCGCATGCCGCCGGTTCGCCACTTCTCTCAGCTCATTGTCTGGAGACTCGCCGAGGAGATACGGATCAATGTGTTCGAACTCGACCGCCTAGCCGTCGTTCGCGGCAGACTTCAGACGGCGAAGAGCCCGCCGGTCGAGGATGCCGCATACTCGGTCTGTCGAAACATCGCGGAGGGCTTTGGGTGCGAGACTCACGCCGAGTTCGCGCGGTTCGTCGAAATCTCCCGGCGATCAGCTGGCAACGAGGTACATCAGACGTGCTGCACGGCGCGCAATTACAGGAATACGTCACGGCCTCCGCGAGACTCGCGCCGAATAAGGAGTCTCTCGAATCGAATCTATCCAGCGTTCAGCCGACTGCTGGCGTACCTGCGAAGTAGAGCCGACGGGCCCCGCCGAGCGGGCAGGAGAGCCTCGTCGCACGGACAAGCATCGGTGATCGCAACCGACAAGAACCAGCGAGCGGCGACACGCCCGGATCAGAATCGCACTGGCGAAGGTTAGGGAGCTCTGCTGCCGAGCGGAATCGTGACGAGAGCTGCGCATCGCGCATCGACCGGTCAGAATGGCACCGACGAGCGTCAGAAGGGTCGGACAACCGACAAGCGTGAACAGAGTTCGCACCGACAATCGAAGTCGATCGCACCGACCAGCGTCAGCCACATCGCACCAACTAGCGTGAGGACTCGCACCGACAATCGAAGTGCGTCGCACCGACGAGCGTTAGAAGGATCGCACCAACTGGCGTGAGAGAGTTCGCACCGACAATCGAAGGAGCGTCGCACCGACGAGGATCAGAATCGCACCGACAACGTTCGGGCTCGTCGCACCGACGAGGATCAGAATCGCACCGACAAACGTTCGGGGGCTCGCACCGACAATCGAAGTGCGATCGCACCGACCAGCGTCAGCGCGATCGCACCAGCGAGAGGCTAGAACTGATACTTGATCGCGAACTGCATGATGCGCGGATCGCCCGCTGAGGTGATCCGACCGAACTGCACGTTGTTGAAGTTGTTCTGCGGGTTGTTCCACTGGAACCAGTTCAGCGCGTTGAACGACTCGATGCGCGCCTCGATGCGGTGGTTGCCATTGAAACGGAACGACTTTACGAGCGACAGATCGAGGAAGTGCTGGCCCGGGCCGTACGCCGAGTTTCGCTCCATCGTGCCGAGCCCGCCCACGGCCGGCGGGCCGAAGGCCGCGCGATTGTAATAGTCGTCCAGCGTGCCCTCGCCATAGGGGTCGTCGAGGATCTGGTCCGCTCGCTGACCGCCGATGCCGGTGCGGGCGGGGTCACCCGTCACGGTCACTGACTGCGGCGACCCTGAATAGGCGCGGAAAATCCCCGAGAGGCGCCAGTCCGATGCCACCGCTCGCGCGAAGTCGTTGTCGAACCGCGGCGTTTCGGCACTCGCGGTCAGGTTGAAGAGGTGGCGGCGATCCGAGTCACACGCACCGTAGTCGTAGTCGATGTTGTTCGGATCAACGTAGCCAGAGTTGACGTTGGGCGTGGTTCCCCCCTGCGTGGGATGACCGGTGCACTTCGACAACGTGTAGTTGGCGGCCACGGAGAACCCGCTGATCAGGCGGCGCTGAACGCTCAGCAGGATTCCGTTGTATTTCTGCGTGCCCAACGCGGTGTGCTCGTCGGTCGAACCCAGATACTTCCCGTCCGCGTAATCCGCCATCGTTAACAGGCGGCGCTGATCGAGGTTCGTGTTGACCGAGCACACCGGGAAGAACTGCGGCCCGGTGGCGGTCTGCAACGTGCACGATCCTGGAACGTAGACGCCGGGGTTGAGCGAACGCACGTTCCACAGTCGATCGGAGTACGTGCCGATGTAGGTTGCCGACACGGCGAGGTCGTTGCCGATCTGCCGCTGCACGCTGAGGTTCCACGACTGCTGCCGCGGCGGCTTGATGTCGGGCGGGATCGAGATGTACGGCCCGGTCAGTGGGAACAGCGAGTCCGGTCCCGTGGTGAACGGGAAGAAGCTTTCGTTCCCGGTCCCACGCCACGGATCGTCGAAGCCGCCGACTGGGTTGGTGACGCGAGCCTCGGCGTTGAACGGCGGCGCGACGGACGTGTTCAAGTGGAACTGCGCGTTGACGAAGTCGTACGCCAGTGAATACCCCGTGCGAATCGACATGCGGCCGTCACCGGCCGGATCCCACGCGAAACCGACGCGTGGAGAGAACTGCAGGAGGTTGTTCTTCATGCCCGCGTTGCCGTTCTCGAAGCCATCATCACCGGGATAGAGGAATCCAGGCGGTGCATTGGCATACTGCGTCGTCTTGATGTTGTTGTTGAAGCGATCGACGCTGAAGTTGTAGATCGCGCCGTTGCGAATCTGCTGCGCGAATCCTGGCTCCCACCGCAGACCGTAGTTGAGTGTCGTCTTCGGCGACAGCTTCCACGTGTCCTGTGCGTAGAAGCCGAGATACCACTGCTTCATGTCGAGCGAGTTCGGCGTCGCCTGGATGAGCGACTGCAGTCTGCCGCTGAGAAAGTCAGCAAGAGGAAGTCCGGTGATCGATCCATCGAAGGTGAACTGCCCCGGCGAGCGAACGTTGGCCTGCGAGAGCGACGTCCAGTAGGCAACGTTGCCACCAAAGCCGTACTGGTGATTGCCCCGGATCGTCGTCACGTCGTCGCTGATGTTGAACGACGGCGTCTTGAAGCGCGCTTCGCTCTCGGTCCCGCCCCCGAGCTGAAAACCACCGTTGTTCACGCTGACGAGCAGGTAGTCCTCGATGTAGGTGTACGTCTTGATGCCGAGATCGGGCGCGTCGAATCCTAGTCGGCTCATGGGTGCGATGGACGTCGGTGTAATTCACTGCCACGCGAAGGGCGTTGACGGTCGCATTGCTCAGCACCATCGTGTCGCCGACGGTGAACGAGTGCGCCTTGTTGTCACGGCCGCCCTGGCTCGATACGAGCGTGTTCTCGGGCTGTAACTCGAGCGGCGGCGTCCATTTCACCGTGGTGAGCATGTAGCGGCCGAACAGCGAGTGGTTGGGGCTTAGCTGCATGTCCACTTTCCCGATGTACTGCGCCTCGTCCTGCGGCCGGCTGCGGCTGTAAGTCACCCTGCCGCACGGGTCAGTCGTCGTGGGCAGATGCGAGGTCAGCTTCAGCGCTGCGGGGCTGAACGACGCGGCGGGGAGGCGATTCCCGACGAAGGGGGCTCGCAGGTTCACGGCACCGGTCGTGTTGCACTGGGCCGAGGCGTACTGTGTGAAGTCGCCCGCAAGCATCGCGGCCGTCGGCACGAAAGCGAAGAGGTCTGCCGGGGTCTCGCGCAGTCGCGTGCCCTGGAACGCGCCGAAGAAGAACACTCGGTCGGTGGCGACCGGACCGCTCAACGTCCCGCCGTACTGATTGCGGCTGAGACCATCGCCCTGGCGCTTACCCGTAGCGGGATCGATCGCGTTGAATGGATTCGTCGCGTTGAACCGATGGTTGCGAACGAACTCGAAGAGATCGCCGTGCAGGAGATTGGTGCCCGCCTTGGTCACGACGTTGACCGACGCGCCCGAGTGCATCCCGTTGTTCGCGTTCGTCGTGCTTGTCTCGAGCTTGAATTCCTGCAGTGCGTCCGGAAACGGCAGCGGTAGGTTCAGGTTGTCGTACGGGTTGTTGTGCGTGGCTCCGTCGAGGAGATACGCCACACCGAAAGCCTGCCCTCCGGCAACCGCAAACGCCTGCCCGCCAGGCATACTGCGGCTCGTGGCGTTCAACGCGGGTTGCGGCACTGCCGCCCCAGCCAACACAATCAGGTCCGTGGCATTGCGACCATTGAGCGGCAGTTCCTCGATTCGATCGTTCTCGATAACCTGACCGACGGAGGGACTGCGCGTCTCGACCAGTGGTGTCGCCGCCTCGACGGACACCGTCTCTGCGATTTCGCCGACGGCCATCTCGACCACGATGGTTGGATTGGCATTCACCTGCAGCACGATGCCGGTCCGTTGGACCGTGCGGAATCCGGAGAGGCTCGCCTGCAGCCGGTACGGTCCGAGCGGCAGGTTGGAAAAGAGATAGTTGCCTTCTGCATCGGTCACGGTGGACCGCATGAAGTTCGTATCGGTCTGCGTCACGGTCACGTCGACGCCCGGTAGGACGGCTCCGCTTGTATCTCGTACGGTTCCATTGATCTGCGCGGTCGCGCCGGCTTGCGCCCACGCGAGACCTGCAGTCAAAAGCACGACACACACTCCACCGATCACGTGACGAAGTGCCTGCCTCATCCCGGTTCCTCCTCCTTCTGCGGCTGGGGGTCCGCTCGCACCGAGAGCGAATGCCGCGTCATGGCGCGCATTGCGACCGTCTGCTCGAACCTGGAGCACACGGGCTCAGAAAGTGGCCGGAGTATACTCGCCGTAGCGCCAATGTCAACACTCTGACATTCCACTTTTCACTCCAAACCTCATGAAATACGCCACGTTCTCGCTCGCGTCCGATGTCGTTCCTCGTCTTGGTGTTGTCCGCGGAGATCGCGTGATCGACACCGCGATGCTTCCCGCCGGTAATTGGCGGCCGCCATCGAGCCTGCTCGATCTGATTCATCAAGGACCGGACGCGTGGCGTCGCATGCGCGAGCTCGTCGATCGCGCGCCGTCCGGAATCGGACATCCGATCGCTGAGATTCGCTGGCATGCGCCGATTCCGCGGCCGACCAAAAACGTGTTCTGCCTGGGACGCAACTACGTCGCGCACGCAGAGGAAGCGGCACGCGCACGGGGACAGGAAGTGAAGATCCCCACCATCCCGGTGATTTTCACGAAAGCGCCGACCACGGTGACCGGGCCGTTCGACGACATCGTCGTTGACCGCGCCGTCACGCAACAGGTGGACTGGGAGGTGGAACTCGGCGCGATCATCGGCAAGACGGGGCGTAGCATCCCGAAGAGCGACGCGCTGAGTCACATCTTCGGCTACACGGTCGTCAACGACGTCAGCGCACGCGATCTGCAACAGCAGCACATGCAGTGGTTCAAGGGAAAGAGCCTGGACAGCTTCTGCCCGATGGGTCCGCTCGTCGTCACTGCCGACGAATTCGGCGATCCACAGACAAAGCAGCTGCAGCTTCGCGTAAATGGCGCCACCAAGCAGGATGCGAGCACGGCCAAGATGATATTCGCCGTCGATGTGATCATCGAATGGCTTTCGAAGGGACTCACGCTGGAGGCGGGAGACATCATCGCGACCGGGACACCCGAAGGCGTCGGGATGGGACGCACCCCTCAGGAGTTTCTTGCCAACGGCGATGTGCTCGAAACGGAAGTCGAAGGCATCGGTACCCTGCGCAATCGAATCAGAGATGTCCAATGATTCGGCAGCCACTCATCAGCGACGAGAAAGCCGCCATCCGCGAGGTCATCGAGAACTGGGTGCTCTGGCGCGACGCGGGCGACTGGGATCGCTTCGCCACGGTGTGGCACGACGATGGCTGGATGACGGCGACGTGGTTTCAAGGGCCGGCACGCACGTTCATCGAAGTGAGCCGTGAAGGATTCGAGAGAGGTGTGAGCATCCTGCACTTCCTCGGAGGATTCACCTGCGAAGTCGCAGGATATCGGGCAATCTCGCAGACGAAGATGACGATTAACCAGCGTGCGACGGTTGACGGTGTCGTCGTGGACGTTGTCTGTACGGGCCGCTTCTATGACTTCCTCGAGAAGCGCGGGCACTGGGCGATCGTGCGCCGGCAACCGATTTACGAAAAGGATCGAATGGATCCGGTGGACCCCGCCGCGCAGCTGACCCTCGACGCCGCACACCTTGCGCCGCTTCCCCGAGGGTTATCGTCACCTCGCATATCTGCAATCGAGGAACGGGTTCGCGATCAAGGAGAACCTTCCCGGCCTCCGCGGGCCGGCTGTCCAGTCGCTATATACGGAGGGAGCCGCGTGGCTCAACGGTTCGCCGACGCCGGGCAACCCGCTATAGTCCACCAACCACTAACCACCAACCACTAACCAGCTCTGATGCAAACTCGCAAACTCGGCCCCTTCGAGTCCTCCGCTATCGGTCTGGGCTGCATGTGTTTGTCGCACGCCTACGGGACCCCGCCAGATGAGAAGACAGCTGCCGCAGTCCTCCTGAAGGCTCTCGACCTCGGCTACACGCACATCGATTCGGCGGCTTTGTATGGCTTTGGTGCGAACGAGACGCTGATCGGCAACGTGCTCAGCGGCCGGCGCCGCGAGTTCATCCTCGTGACCAAGGGCGGCATGTTCCGCAACGCCCAGGGTCAGCGAGAGATCGACGGCCGCCCGGAGATGATCAAAAGGAACTGCGAAGAGAGCCTCCAGCGTCTGAAGACCGACGTGATCGATCTCTATTACCTTCACCGCTGGGACAAACGCCTGCCGATTGAGGAAAGCGTGGGCGCACTCGCAAACCTGGTGAAAGCAGGCAAGGTCAAGGCGATCGGTCTCTCAGAAGTGTCGGCTACGACGCTGCGCAAGGCTCACGCCGTCCACCCGATCACCGCGCTTCAAACGGAATACTCGCTCTGGACCCGCAACGCCGAAGTCGCGGTCCTCGACACCTGCCGCGAGCTCGGCATCGCGTTCGTCGCGTTCAGCCCGATCGCTCGAGGATTCTTCGGAGGCGAGGTTCGCGACGTGTCCACGTTTCCACCGAAGGACATCCGCCTGGCGATGCCCCGCTTTCAGGGCGAGCACTTCATGAGAAACCTGTCGCTGCTCGAAGGGCTGTCGGCAGTCGCTCGCGATGCTGGTTGCACGATGGCGCAAGCGGCACTCGCATGGGTTCTGGCGCAGGGCCGGCACATCATTCCAATCCCCGGCACGACGCGACTCGATCACCTCGAAGAGAACGCACGCGCCGAACAGGTGCGGCTCTCTCCTGCGGCGATGGCCCAACTGGACGAGCTGATCAACCCGTCAACGGTGTCGGGCGCGCGCTACAACCCGACGGTGCAACAGGAAATCGACACTGAGGAGGTTGGGAGTTGGTGATAGGGAGTTGGGAGTTGAGCAGATGACGTTCGCAGTCACGCCCGGATGGTTAGCCTTTCATCCCAATCCGTCCATTCCATCGTTCAAGGTCCCAGCCGGGGCCGTTGACGCGCACTGCCACGTGTTCGGGCCAGGCGACCGGTTCCCGTACGCGCCCGAACGCAAGTACACGCCGTGCGATGCGTCGAAAGAGCAGCTCTTCGCGCTGCGCGACCGACTGGGTTTCGACAAGAACGTGATCGTGCAGGCGACGTGTCACGGCACCGACAATCGCGCGCTTGTCGATGCACTGCTCGCATCGAATAACCGCGCCCGCGGCGTCGCGACCGTCAACAGGGACGTCACCGACGCCGAGCTGAGAGCGATGCACGACGCCGGCGTGCGCGGCACACGCTTCAACTTCGTCAAGCGCCTCGTGGACTTCACGCCACGTGACGTCCTCACCGAGATCGCGCACCGCATCGCGCCCCTCGGCTGGCACGTCGTCATCTACTTCGAGGCCGCCGATCTTCCGGAGCTCTGGGAGTTCTTCACCACTCTCCCAACGACTGTCGTGGTCGATCACATGGGCCGGCCCGATGTGACCAAGCCGGTCGACGGCCCCGAGTTCGGGCTGTTCGTGCGGATGATGCGCGAGCATCAGAACATCTGGTCGAAAGTCAGCTGCCCTGAGCGGCTCACGGTGACCGGTCCGCCGGCAATTAACGGCGAGGAGAACGCCTATCGCGACGTCGTCCCCTTCGCGCGCCGCCTCGTCGAGACGTTTCCCGATCGCGTGCTCTGGGGCACGGATTGGCCGCATCCCAATCTCAAGAACCACATGCCAGATGATGGGCTGCTGGTTGACTACGTCCCGCACATCGCAACGACTACGGAGCTTCAGCGCCGCCTGTTGGTGGACAATCCCACCGAGCTGTATTGGAGCTAGTGGTAATCTGTCGAATTGTTGATTTGGCGATCTTTGATTATTGATTCGTTGTTGATTGGAGATTGTTGATTGGTGATTTGTTGATGATCGGGCTGCGCGCGCGGAACCCGGAACCAAATCGACAATCACCAATCCCAAATCGAAAACGAATCACCAATCAAAGATCATGAAATCAAAGATTGAGTGATTGCGCGAAGCTGAGGAGGTCGGAATGAAGATCTGTCTGGCGGGCACCGGGGCGATGGGCGAGATCCACGTAAAGGCCCTGGCGAAGATCAACGATGTGCAGATCGTGTCGGTTGCCGGCCGCACTGAAGACGGCGTGAAGGAATTCGCGACGAAGTGGAATATTCCGTACGCCTCGACCGACCTCAAGGCCTGCATCGATCGTCCCGGCGTCGACGCCGTCATCCTGACCACACCCTCGGATCAGCACGCCGACCAGACCGTCCTCGCGCTCTCGATGGGCAAGCATGTCCAGGTCGAGATCCCGATGGCGCTCACACTGAAGGACTCGCAGCGGATGCTGGACGCGTCGAAATCGGCCGGAAAAGTGTGCATGGTGACGCACACGCGCCGCTTTTCGAGCCCGCATCGTGAGATTCGCAAGCGCATCAAGGAAGGCACATTCCATCTGCACCACATGGTGGTCGAGACCTATTTCTTCCGCCGGACGAATCTCAACATGCACGGCCAGCCGCGCTCGTGGGTCGACAACCTGCTCTGGCATCACGGTTGCCACTCCGTCGATCTGGCGCACTGGGTTCTCGACGAGCCCAACTGGGAGGTATGGGGTCAGAAGGGGCCCGACCACGCTGCGCTGCAGATTCCGATGGACATGACCGTGGCCATGAAGTCGAAGAAGGGGCCCATCTTCAGCATGGCGATGTCGTTCAACAACAAGGGTCCCTTCGGCGGCTTCTACCGCTATATCGGTGAAGAAGAGACCTACAAGGTCTACCGGGACTCGATGACCGACAGCGAAGGCAAAGATGTGCAGCTCGACGGCGTTGCCGCCTTCGATCGGCAGGACGTCGAATTCGTCGGCGCGATCCGCGAGGGCCGCGAGCCCGAGTCGAGCGCCGCGAGCTGCGTGAAAACCATGGCTCTGCTCGACGGGATCGACCGGGCGATGAATGGGTAGAATTGACAGGCTCCCGGCTAGGTCCTCGGTCTCCAGTCATGACCGAGGACCAGAGCTGGACCGAAGACTGAGGACCTAAGAGGAGTTTCAGATGGGCGAGATCGTTGCAGCAGTCGGCACGTGCCATACGCCGTACATGTTCACGCGGCCACCGGATGAGGATCCGAATCAGCTCGCGCAGGCCGGCGCGGCCATGAACGAGCTCGGCAAGGTCCTCGACGAGACCAAGCCGGATGCCATCCTGTTCTTCGGCGCCGACCACGTTGAGACGTTCTCCGTGAGCTGCGTGCCTTCGTTCGCCATCGTGGCGGGCGACCGCGCCGATCGCGAAGTTCGCCGGACGCGAGCACAACCTGCCGATCCATCGCGAGATGGCCGAGGACATCCTCAACAAGCTGGTCGTCGACCACAACTTCGACATGGCGTACTCGGAGGACGCCGAGCTCGGTCACGCGTTCTCGATCCCGTTCGAGTACGTGATCGGCAAGCGGCCGATCCCGGTCGTCCCCTTCTTCACCAACATGTACGTTCCGCCGCTGCCAACTCCCAGGCGGTGCGCCGCGCTCGGCAAGGCGATCGCCGAGATCGTGAAGGGGCGGAAGGAACGCGTGGCGATCATCGCGAGCGGCGGCATGTCGCACTTCCCCGGCACGACCAAGTACCTCACGCCGGAGTTCGACTTCGATCGCTGGCTCGTCTCGCAGTTCGAGGCCGGCAACACCGACGCGCTGCTCAACATGACCGGCACGCAGCTCGACGAAGTCGGCAACACCGAGATGCTCAACTGGGCCGTGATGTTCGGCGCGATCGGCGCGATGGAAGGCGAGCTGATCGACTACATCCCGACCTGGCACCACGGGCTGTGCATGATGCGGTTCCTGCCGCAGCGCGCGCGGACGAAGGAGCGCATGCAGGCGGCCGAGGAGTTCGGCGGCTTCAAGTTCATGAACCAGGGGTTCCTGTTCTACAAGCACCCGCCGTCGGAAGCGTATGGGCTGAACAAGCTGCATGTTCGAGTCGCGGCACAGCGCGGAACTGCGCCACCGCATCATCAACGACTTCGAGGCCGTCGCCGACGAGTACGGGTTGAAGGGCAAGCAGCGCGAGGCCGCAAAGGAACTGATCAACGTCGGTCACGGGCGGCAAGGTCAGCGACCACGTCGGACCGCTCGCCGAGGCAGGAGCGCATCCGCTGCAGGCGCTGATGTCGCTGCACGTGATCTTCTCGACCAGCCACGCACGCGGCCAGGCGGCCATGGCGGCCGCCGCGCAAGCACTGACGGCGGCCCAACTGGCAATGGTCAAGGCTCAAACGCGGAGTCCTTTGCCCTGACCTTGGCCCTTTGACGTTTGACCTTGACCTAGCGTATGGATTGCTTCGTGCGAGATAGCAGCGCGGCGCCCGAATCAGCTACACCGTCGAAGGCCCGCCCGACCGCCCCGTTCTCCTCTTCATCAACTCGATCGGCACGACGCGGGACCTGTGGTTGCCGCAGGTCCCCGCGCTCGTCGGCACCTATCGCGTCATTCGCTACGACGCTCGCGGGCACGGGTCGTCCTCGGTGCCCGCCGGCAACTACTCCATCGAGCAACTCGGGCGCGACGCGCTCGCCATCCTCGACGCGGAAGGCGCGCGGCAGGCGCACGTCTGCGGCATCTCACTCGGCGGGCTGACGGCGATGTGGCTCGGGGTCAACGCCGCCGACCGCGTCTCGAGCCTCGTGCTCGCCAACACGGCGGCGCGCATCGGCACCGTGCAGTCGTGGACCGACCGCATCGCCCTGGTGCAGGAGCGCGGCATGCGCGGCGTGGCCGACCTGGCGATGCCGATGTGGTTCTCTCCGGACTTCCGCCAGCGGCACGAGGACGTCGTGACGCGCTTCAAGATCGATGGTCGAGGCGTGCCCGCAGACGGGTTACCTGGGCTGCTGCGCGGCGCTGCGGGACGAGGATCTGCGGGAGGCGATCTCGAGAATCAGCTGTCCCGGTCTTGTGGTCGCGGGTCGCACCGATGTACCGACACCGCCCGAAGCGCTTCGCGTTCATCCACGAGCGCATCGCCGGCTCGAAGATGCTGACGCTCGACGCCGCTCATCTGAGCAACGTCGAGCAGGCCGAGGCTTTCACGTCAGCCGTGATGGGGTTTCTGGGGAGTCTCTAGAGCATTGTTGATTTGGCGATCTTTGATTGTTGAATCGTTGTTGATTGGAGATTGTTGATTGGTGATTGGTTGCTCGGAATCAGCGTCAAATCAACAATCGTAATCAGCCATCAACAACGATTCAATAATCACTAATCCTCAAATCAACAATGGTCTACTCACCTGTCAACGTTGACCGTGATCGTCTCGCACAATCCGGTCATCGTCGCGTGCCTGTCGTCACCCGCCTGCACGACCAGCTTGTGCATCCCCGGGGGGAGCTGCATGTCGATGACGTTCTTCCCGTCGCCGAAATGTACCCAGGGGTTGGCCTTTGGGATCACCGTGCCAGCCGGCAGGCAGTCGGTGTCAACGCCGAGATGGTAATGCGCGGTGTTCGGGCGCACTTGTGCTTCTGTGATTTCACCCGGCGGCACCGGCGCGATCGTCACCGTCTCGCTGCCAAACACCAGGCGCACCGGGCTTTTCACGGTGGCGCCGTTGGCCGGCTCCATGAAAAACACTTTCGCCACCTGCGTGCGCGCCGTGGTCCTCGGGCGCTGCAGAGACGCAGACTTCCCCCTCCACAAGCAGCAGCGATCAACGCAAACGCAGCAAGAACAGGTAGGACGAGCACGCGAGAGAACATGGAGACTCCTTTCGGCACGGAACGAATCGATTGGTCGGAAATTATAAGCCGGGACAGACGGGCGGGCTCGGGATTTCGGGACTCGTCGGGACGTCGAGGATTCAGACCGGGGTTCGGGGTTCAGGTTCGCGCGTGGTGCGACGGTGCGAGGGCTGACGACCGGAGACCGAGCGCGCACCGGGATGGACCGCGAGGAGCCGGCTCTTCATCGAGCCGGCTCCCGTCGGTGTCGAGTCTTAGAAGTCGACCGTGACGTTCCAGCGAAGGAACCGTGCACTGATGACGTTGGTCGGGTTGTTCCACGTCCCGCCCTGCGCCGTGTTGCCGACGGTGTACTGGTATGTGTTGTCGTACTGCGTGGCGTAGTTGGTGTTGAACAGATTGCCCACGTCGAAGCCGGCATCGAGGCGCGTGGCGCCGAAGCGAAACAGCTTGGCAACGCGCAGATCGACCTGGGAGCGCCGATTGTCGGCATACACCCGGCGCTCGTCGAGGTCGAGGAGCGCGACGCTCGTCGTGCCGGTGGCCAGCGCGCCGAACGGCAGACGGCCGAGCGACGCCTGGATGAGAGTGTTCGGCACGACCCAGGTCGCGAGACGCGAATCGGGCGTCTGCGACCGGAACGTTCCGCTGAGCCGGACGTCGATCTTCGGCACCGTGTAGCTCGCCAGCCCCCGCAGGTTCGTCTGGAACGGCTCCTTGCTGTAGCAGGCTGACGCCTGCTGCATCCCCGGCGCAGTGATGGCGTTGGTCGGAATCGTCGGCTGGTCGACCTTGGTGATCGTGTCGCACCGATCGATGATCTTGCGGCCAGTGCCCGCGCCGAACTGGAGGAACAGCCCGTCGCGGAGACGCGCATTGACCGTCCAGTCGACGCCGTGCCAGGTACTCCGTCGGGTTGCCGTAGTTGTCCTCGCGCGTGATGAAGTTCTGCGCCGCACGCGGGCCCGCGGCCGCCGTCTGCGTGTAGAACGTCATCGGGTAGCCGCCGCCGCCCGGGAGGCGCGGATCGCTCGGAGCGATGAGCGTGAACGCCTCGTAGTCGCCCGGAGCGCGGGAGAGATCGTCGGTGACGAAACCATCGGACGCGCTCGGTCCCGTCCACCACCGCCTGTTGTAGCCGACCTCGAGCGAGACCCGCGGCAGCACCTCGTGCTGCAGGTTGATGCCCCACTGCCAGTCGCTCTGCCGCACACCCCAGCCGCCGAGCAGCTGCGGGTCGACCTGCGTGATGTTCGTACCCTCCCGGCCGAAGTTCAGGTCCTCGTTCGACAGCGCGCCGCAGGTGTCCACCGATCCTGTCGCCGGGCTCTGCGCGCCGAAGTTCGTCAAGTTACAATCGATCACGTTGTCCCGATCGTTGTCGGCCCAGTTACGGTTCAGCACCTGGCGCACGGTCTTGTTCGCCGGGTTGTTCTGCGTGTAGATGCTGTCGTTCGTGGCGGAGTCGAGGTAGTGGCCGAAGTTGAACTTGATGGCCGTCCTGCCGTTGCCGAAGATGTCGTACGCGACACCGATACGCGGGGTGATGTCGTTGTAGGCGTTCACGCCCGCTGTCTGCGGGTACGTGATGGCCGAGGAATTGAAGATGGACGTCTTCGTCGTGCCGTTGCCGTCCGCCGGGCTGTAGCTCCACGCGCGGTCGTAGCGGAGCGCGCCCGCGAGCGTCAGCCGTCCCATGGTCCACGTGTCCTGCACGTAGAAGGCGGCGACCTTCGTGTGATCGGTCTGCTGCCAGTCCGGCAGGCGGAACGAGTACGCGTTCGGCACGCCGAGGTTGAACCGATACTGCACGAGTGACTCGGGTGTCACGACCTTCGACTTGGCGATGAGCCAGCTTCCCTGATACCCGACCTTCATGTTGTGCGCGCCGGTCACGTACGAGGCCGAGGCGCGCCAGTGGTTCGGGTTGCCGTAGTTGTCGTTGTAGGTCGGGACCGCGCGGTAGATATAGTTCGCGCGCGGCGCATAGCGGATGCCGGTAGCCGGATCGATCGCCGTCGACTGCTCCGTCACCGAGATCAGGTCGAAGATCCCGTCCGGCGGCACCTGGCCCGGGCCGCCCGCATGGTAGTACGAGAAGCGCGACAAGCCGGCCTCGAGCAGCAGCTTGTTCGTCATCGGCGCCGACCAGGTTCCCTGCGTCAGGTAGTACGGGAAATCGAAGTAGTTGGTCCCGGCCTCGGGCGAGGTGGTCGCGTTGGTTCCGGGAATCCAGTTGGCGCTACGGGTGTGGCAGCCATCGGTTTCCACCTTGAGCGGGGCGCCCTCGCAGCGAAGCTGATACTCGTGGCTGAACGTGACGCGGTTCTTCTGCGTGACCTGCGCCGTCAGGCGGCCGATGTACATCGTCCGTCCCTGCAACTGCCTCGCGGCGAGGCTGTCGTCCGGCGCCCACCGCCAGCTCGCGGCGTTGTAGGCATTGGCGTTGGCAACGATGCCCTCGACGGTCGTGGAGGTATCCAGCTTGCGGTAGCTGCCGAAGAACCACAGCCGGTCGCGCTTGATCGGGCCGCCGTACGACACGCTGGCGTCGTAGGCGCTGATGATGCCGGGCGGATCCACGATGCCGACGGCGCGCAGGCTGTCGTCGAGGTTGCTGCCCTTGGACCATTCGCCGGCATTGTTGAAGAATCCCTGGCCGCTGAACGTGTTGCCGCCGGAGCGCGGCACGAGGTTCATCGTCGGACCGCCGATGTCCGATTCGCCGAGTCCGCCGGACACGACGACCGCCACCTCGTCGACGTTCACCGAGTCGAGGATGTACGACGACACGCCGCCGCCGTTGAACGCCGCCGCGACCGTCATGCCGTTCACGGCCATGCGGCCTTCGTTGGTCTGACCGCCGCGCGCGCTGAAGAACGTCATCGTCGGCGTCGCCGCGAGGCCGTTGCCGTCGACGGTCAGCCCGGGGGTGGCGTTGAGCAGCGAGCCGACCGTGCGCGTGGCCGGGATCGCGGAAATGACCTCCTGGCTGAGCACGGTTTCACGCTTCGTGCTCTGCACGTCGACGACCGGCGTCTCACCGGTCACCGTGATCGTTTCCTGCAGCGCGCCCACGCGCATCTCGATCGGGATGGTCAGCACGGCGGTGCCGGCGATCTCGATGCCATCGCGCTTGACCGTGCTGAAACCGGGAAGCGTGAACGTCAGCGAGTACGTGCCCGGATTCAGATCGATGATGCGGTACTGGCCGGTGCCGTCGGTCACGACCGAGCGGACCTTTTCGATCAACGCCGGGCTCGCAGCCTCGACCGTCACGCCCGGCAACACCGCACCGGACGCGTCGCGAACGGTACCGGTCAGGGTGCCTTGGGCGAACGCGGAGGCGGACAGCAACAGGAACGCTGCCAGCCACAGGAAACACTTCACTGCTCTACACATGTCGGGCATTCTCCTTGAGTTTCCACGCGATGACCTTCGAGAGACGTCGCGCAGGTCTACGCGAGCCAGCGGCCGCTTCGTGGCGTCCGCCAGGACACAAACACGGCCTCCCCTATTCAGGGGGGAGGCCGTCGGCTGCCGCAATCTATGCCTCAGAGACCGGGAAGTCAACTGAGATAGCCAGACGATCCCGATAAACTTGGAAGGGAGAAAGGCCGCGAGCAGCATTAGGCTATCGATCGGGATCCGCGCGCGGCTAGCCTCAGCCTTCGTCGACGTACTGGACACCCAACTCTGCGAGCCTGGCGCGCAGACCGTAGAAGTCGAGTCCCAGCTCCCCCTTGCGAAGACGCTCGCGAGACTTCTCTTCCTTCGCGACGCGCTCGTTCCCGAGTCGCGCGACTTCGACTGCTGAGTCTCGCGGTACGACAACGACGCCGTCGATGTCGGCGACGATCACGTCCCCCGGCTGAATCGTCGCGCCCGCGCAGACGACCGGCACGTTGACCGACCCGGCCGTCGCCTTCACGGTTCCCTGCGCCGAGATCGCTTTCGACCACACCGGGAACTCCATCGTCGTCAGGTCGGCCACGTCGCGTACGCCAGCGTCGATGAGCAGTCCGACGGCACCGTGAGCGCGGGCAGATACCGCCAGCAGTTCGCCGAACATACCGTCGGTCGATTCGGATGTCGTCGTGACCACGAGCACGTCACCGGGCTTGCAGACCTCGATGGCGGCGTGAATCATCAGGTTGTCGCCGGCCTGACAGGAAATCGTGAGCGCGCTTCCGGCCATGCGTCGCCGCCGGATAGATCGGGCGCATATAGGGACGCAGCAGCCCGGTTCGGCCTTGCGCTTCGTGGACGGTCGCCACGCCGAGCTGACCGAGCGTTCGGATGACGTCCCCGTCGGCGCGTTTGATGTTTCGAACGATGGTTGGCTTCATCAGGTCTCCGCGCACCCTGAAGTGTGCGCTCTACGATTATCTGCCACTGCCTAACCCTTGCTGCTTACTGACAGGGCTTCTTGTTGATCCTGGGATACACCTTGCGCGCGTTGCCTTCGAAGATCTTCCTCTTGTCTGCCTCGCCCAGCGCCGCGGCATCGACGTAGCGCTTGGTGTCGTCGAAGTAATGCCCCGTCTCGGGATCGATGCCACGCACCGCGCCAACCATCTCGGATCCGAAGAGGATGTTGTCGGCCGGAACGATCTTGAGCAGCAGGTCGATGCCGGCCTGGTGATAGACGCACGTATCGAAGAACACGTTGTTGCGAATCAGGTCGGCGAGCGGCGGACGCTTCATATCCTGAGCGAGACCTCGATACCTTCCCCAGTGGTACGGGACTGCCCCGCCGCCGTGCGGGATGATCATGCGCAGCGTCGGGAAGTCCTTGAAGAGATCCGCGGTGAGGAACTGCATGAACGCCGTCGTGTCGGCATTGATGTAATGCGCGCCGGTCGCATGGAAATTCGGGTTGCACGAGGCGCTCACGTGCACCATTGCCGGCACGTCCAGCTCGACGAGCTTTTCGTAGAAGGGATACCAGCTCCGATCGGTGAGCGGCGGCGCCGTCCATCGGCCCCCTGACGGATCGGGGTTCAGATTGCATCCAATGAACCCGTACTCGTTGACGCATTGCTCGAGCTCGCTGATGCAGTTGGCCAGCGGATCGCTCGGCGTCTGCGGAAGCTGGCACACGCCCACGAAGTTTTCGGGGAAGAGGCCGCACACCCGATGAATCAGGTCGTTGCAGTGGCGCGACCAGGCCAGGCTGGTCCCCGCGTCGCCGATGTGATGCGCCATCGCCGACGCGCGCGGCGAGAAGATCGTCACGTCGGTGCCGCGATCGCTCTGGAACTTGAGCTGCGGCTGCACGCTTTCGCGCAGCTGGTCGTCGCGAGATGTGCAGTGCAAGCGCGGGACGCCAGTTGACGGATCCGTGAGCGCCGCAATCTGGGCATCGCGGAATGACCTGGAGTTCTTTCGGTGCAGTGGTGTAGTGTCCGTGGCAGTCGATGACCATCAACTCGTGGATCTTATCAGCGGGACGAATCGAACCGCACGTTCTCCGCCAGAATCCAATTCCCAAACCGGTCATCTTGGGAGGTGAGTACCATCGGAGACGAGAGACGGCAGATCGTCGGGCACAAAAGAAAAGGCCGCGTGACCGCGGCCTCGAGTTGGAACTGCCTGCTGCTTACCGCCGGCTAATTGCGCGTAAGCGTGAACTCGCCCTTCTGACCCGCCTTCGGTCCAGGTGCCATGAAACAGCCTGCTGTAGGCGCCGATGTTCTCGAGCGTTCCATCGACGGAGATGGTTACCGGCTTACCCGACTTGTCCTTCGCCTCGGCCGTCAGCTTGACCTTCCACGCTGACGGATCCGAGTAGTCGAACGTCACCGACTTTACAGTCGCCTTCTCGTCTCCCGGATTCACGACACCGGTGATCTCTTTGCCGTCCCAGTGCAGATCGAGAAGCAATCGCTTCGGGCTGTCCGCGGACCCCCATTGCCCGCTCCACTGCCCCTTGAGCGGATGTCCGAACTGCGCCCACACGCCGCTTGGTGCAACCAGCAGGAGCGCAAGAGCCAGAACATAGAAAACCGGTGACCGTCTCACTCTCTTCCTCCTAGCGGGTACCGGTCGACGGCTTCTGACCAGGCTGCGGACGGGGACCAAAGATCGGCTGACCGAAATCGTCCACCAGGCGATTCAGGTACTGGTTGTTCTCCTGGCAGATGTACTCGGGCAACTCGCCACCCTCTCTCCAGGGAATGTCCCACGCGATCGTGAACGGACGCGTGTAGGCGCCTGGATCGGTGACGGTGGCTTCGTAGTGCAGCGTCGCCTTGTTCGGACGCGTCCACCGCTCGATGACGTGCATCTGATCGGTGTGCGGATGTCCGAAGTAATCGAGCCAGCTGTTCTCGTTGAAGCCCTTGTTCTCGACGACGAGCGTGTCGCCTTCCCACTTGCCGACCGAGTAGCCGAGATACGTGGGATTGAGCGCATCGCCCTCGGGGAACGCGCGGCCGTCCATGTAGATCTCGCGCCAGATGTGCGTCGCGCCCTCGAAGATCATCATGATGCGCTTGTGCTCTGGCTGCTGGATGATCTCCATCTGGTACGGCGTCGCCATCATGCGAGGCCCACCAGGCGGAAGGCAGTACCCTTCCGGGTCGTACTTGGATTCGTTCTTGGAGTTGTAGTCGTAGACCGCAGCTGACCACGGCATCCATGGCATCCATGGTTCGGACTTCGATCCGCCGCGTCCGCCACCACCGCCGCCGGCGCCGCGGCCGCCGGCACCGCCTGCGCGCGCCGCTGCCTGCTGTTCGCTGGATAGCCGGAAGCAACTGGCCATCGCTGCCGACCACGCGCATGGCCATGTTGGTGATGTAGGGAACCGCCCAGACACCTTTCTCACCGGGAACCCGGCCGAAGTTCACGGTGCCATCGGGCAGTCGTGGAGTGGGGAGCGCCGGGGCCCGCAGCGCGGCCCCGACCTCCCCCTCTGCCCTGTGCCTGAAGCGCTGGTGCGTCGCCCGGACGAGACTGCGCGACGACGATCCACGCACTCGCTGAAAACACGACCGCCGCCGCCGCGCCCGCCAGCGCGGTACGAAGACCTCTGCTCAAGCGACGCTCCTTACTTACTGCGTGGTGCCCTGGCTCGAGGCCGCAAACAGCCGCTGGCCAGTCGAGGTCATGACCACCGACCGCGCATTGCCGGTGGGGCTGCCGTCTTTCGCGAGGCTGCCCTCGACCGTGACCTTGTCACCGATCTTCATCGTGTTCCGCGTCCAGCCGGCGCGCATCAGGCCGTTCGGGCTGCCCATTTCCATCGCCCAGTTCGTGACCTTGCCGGTCTTCTCATCGGTGACGTCGATGTAGAAGAAGGTGTGTGGATTCATCCACTCGACCTTGGTCACCGAGCCGGTCATCTTGAACGGCTTGCTGGCGTCGAACTCGGCTGAGAACGAATGGTGCGCGCTCACACCGGCCACGCTGACCAGCAGTGCGATTCCAGCAACTACGACTGCACACTTGGTTCGCATCGAACAATCCTCCACGCGAAGTCCTCGACGGCGACTCGTCGCGTCACGACCCTCTGACATTTCAATACTGCGGAGCTCTCCCGAACGTTGACCGCGGACACATATCACGTCACTCCTGGACTGTGGACGATCATTTTCCCTGCCCCTAGCGGTCCTGTCAACGGTGCAGAACAGGGTGATAAGCCAGTCGAAGCCAGAGCTATCTCAAAGAACAGGCCGATCTTACTGGGTCAGCCGCCCCGGATCGAGGCGGCCGGAGACCTAGTGTGCGAGCGGGAGTTACGGGCCGGCGATCGCTCCGGTAGAAGGTAGTGCCGGTGAGCTTCCGGAGCTTGAAGTACGGCTGGAGCACTTCGATCGACCGTGCCATGGCCACCGCCAGATGCTGGCGCACCGCGTCGGCGACCTCGATGGGCGCTCCCATCGCACAGCGCCTCCGCCAATTCGGCATGGCGGGTCGTCGGATCCGTGGGGCTCGGCTGCCGCAGCATGCAATACCAGATCGAGGCGAGCGCGTGCGTCTTTTCGATCGCCTCGAGGAGAGCGGGACACCGCGCGTTCTGCGCGATCCGGGAATGCAGCTTCAGATGCACGCTTTGATACAGCATGCGATCGGACTGCATCCCGAGCACGTCGACGCGGCCGGCCAGCTTCTTCAGCTCCGAACGCTCACGCGGCGTTGCAAACGACGCAAAGCGCAGCGCGGCCTGGACTTCCAGCGCTTCACGGACGACGTAATGCCCCTGCACGTCCTCGGCGGACGGAATGCGGACGCGCGTGCCCGCACGCGGCCGGCTTTCGAGCAACCCCTCCACTTCGAGCCGCAGCAACGCCTCGGAAACGGGCAGAAAACTCATGCGAAGCTCGGCGGCGAGCTTCCGGCGGGAGATCACCTGCCCCAGACCGATGGTGCCACTGAGGATGCGCTGGCGAACGACGGAGTACGCTTCCGCCGCCAGACTGGACTGTTGTGCAGCGTCACTCATGTTCTCAGCCCTTCTGTCTTTCCGTTCTGAGACCGAAAACCCTTAAGGTTGGGATTCTAGTGTGAAATCTCGTCGTTTGGACGCCAATGGCAACAAAGTCGCTTATCGGAACCATCCCGCGCAAGAGCGGTCTGACCATCTTGCCTGCTCCTGTTACGTTCAGTCGCAGGCGCCTGCAACACGGCCGAATCGCATCGGTCGCTCGACCGCCTTCACCCGTGCCCGAGCAGCGAGGGTCCGACCGACGCCTTGTGTGGACTGTGACGGTCTTCGAAAACCGCCATACCGCTATTGGACGGCAAATTCGGCTTTGGGTTGTCGTGCTTCCGTCCCTTGCTTCGACGGCCACAGCGACGATCCTTTCTTCTTTCTGGCCGGAGGCCCCGGACAGGCCGCAGCCCAGTTGGCCAGCCAGATACGCGGCGTCTTCCGTCAGGTTCAACGGACGCGGGACATCGTGCTGGTCGATCAGCGTGGTACCGGAAAGTCCAACCCCTTGAACTGCCGCTCCGGTGCCAGCTCGCTGCGGGAGATGACCGAGGGGAGCGCGGCAGCGCTCGCCCGGCTTCGCCGGTGCCTCGACGGGTACGACGCCGACGTTCGCCTCTACACGACAGACATCGCGATGGACGATCTGGACGACGTCCGCGCGGTCCTCGGGTACGACCGTATCAATCTTTACGGCGGGTCGTACGGCACTCGCGCGGCACTCGTCTACCTCCGGCAGCACGGCGAGCACGTGCGATCGATCGTGCTGGACGGTGTCGCGCCGACCGACATGCGGCTTCCGCTCTTCACGGCTCGCGACGCGCAGCACGCACTGGATAAAGCGCTCGCGGACTGCGAAGCCGAATCGGCCTGCAACGGGACGTTCCCTGCGATGGCATCACGGATCCGGAACCTGATCACGAGCCTGGATCGGCATCCGCGTCGCGTGCGGATCGTTCATCCACGCACGGGCATCGCCGAGGACGTCGATGTGGATGCGCGCCTGGTCGCGAGCGTCATCTTCAACGCGCTTTACTCTCCTCTTACGGCGTCGATCGTTCCGGCGCTCGTCGATCGCGCTGAGAAGGACGACTACCAGGGACTCTTCGCTCTTGCGCTCGCGGGCGAAGGCGCCGGGGAGAACATGAGCATCGGGATGCAGCTCTCGGTGTTGTGCAGCGAGGATGCTTCTCGCGTGTCTCCCGACGAGCTCGCGCACCAGACATCGAAGTCAGTCTTCGGCTCGCACCTGATTGGCAGCCAGCTCGAGGCATGCGCGATGTGGCCCAGGGGAACGGTCCACGACGACTACTACCGTCCGGTGATCTCCGACGTACCCGCGCTCGTGCTGTCGGGCGAGGTCGATCCCGTCACGCCGCCTGTCTGGGGCGAATCGGTCGTGAAGCACCTCTCTCACGGGAAGCACCTCATCGTGCCCTCAACGGGCCACGGAGTCGTGATGACGCCGTGCGGGAATCGCATCGTCAGCGACTTCATCAAACGCGGATCGGTGGACGGCCTCGAAACCGACTGCGTCGGCGACGTCCGCCGTCCTCCCTTCTTCCTCACACCCGCAGGGCCCGATCCGTCGGAGGGCGACAGCACCGCCAAATGATCCAGATTGCCAACGCCCGCAAACAATTCGGAAGTGTCACAGCCGTCGATGGCGTGAGCTTTGTCGCACGAGACGGCGCGATAACCGGTCTCCTTGGCCCGAACGGCGCGGGGAAGACCACGACACTCCGGATGCTCTACGCCGTGATGAAACCCGACAGCGGCGAAGTGCGTGTGGACGATGTGGATGCGGTGGCGACGCCGCAGGCGGCGCAAGCCAGGCTCGGCGTGCTGCCGGATGGCTTCGGCCTCTATCCCCGTCTGACCGCCCGTGAACATCTCGACTACTTCGGCGCACTGCAGGGAATCGAGAGCGATCGGCTCGCGCAGCGAACCGAGGAACTGCTCGACCTGCTCGACATGCGCGCGATTGCGGATCGGCGCACTGCCGGCTTCTCACATGGCGAGCGCACGAAGGTGGCGTTGGCTCGCGCGCTCGTGCACGACCCGCAGAACGTCCTGCTCGACGAACCCACCAACGGCCTCGACGTGATGAGCACGCGCGCCGTGCGCTCGATCGTTCGGCGACTTCGCGACCAGGGCCGTTGCGTGCTGTTCTCGAGCCATGTCATGCAGGAAGTGTCGGCACTCTGCGACTCGATTGTCGTGATCGCCACGGGACGCGTGGTCGCCCACGGCACGCCCGACGAACTTCGTCAACATACCGGCCATCAGAATCTCGAGGATGCATTCGTCGCGCTCGCCGGCCTCGATCGAGGAGCGTACGAGTGAGCGCAACGCGGACACTGCGTCAGACGCTCATCGTCTGCCGGAAGGAGCTCAGGGATTCGCTTCGCGATCGACGCGCGCTGTGGTCGATCCTGTTCAGCGTGGTGATCGGCCCTGTTCTCGTCGGCTTCATGATGAACAGGCTCGCCGATCGACAGCGCGACGCCGATGTAGTACTCATCCCCGTCGTGGGCATGGACCGCGCGCCCGCACTGGTCAACTGGCTGAATCAGCAGGGGGGCGTGCAGCGTCGTCGAAGGACCGGCCGAGGCGGAGAAAGCGGTGCGCGAGCAGCGCGAAGCGGTCGTGGTGATCGTGCCTGACGACTTCGCCGAGCGGTTCCGATCGTCGCGCCCTGCTCCGCTGCAACTCGTCGCGGACAGCTCACGTAACGACGCTCGACCATCCGTGCAGCGCGTGCAACTCCTCTTGCAGCAGTACGCGGCCGAGATCAGCAGCCTGCGCCTCATCATGCGCGGCGTGAGCCCGGCTGCCATGCGGCCGCTGGCGATCGAAGAGATCGAAGTCTCCACCGCGCAGCAGCGCGCAGCGCAGATCCTGACGTTCATCCCGATGTTCATCATGGTCGCCGGCTTCGTGGGCGGCATGCAGATCGCAACGGACTCGACCGCTGGCGAGCGCGAGCGCGGGTCGCTCGAACCTCTGCTCGTGAATCCGGCGCCGCGCGTCGCATTCGTCGCGGGCAAGTGGATGGCTGCAACGCTCGCTGCGATCGTCAGCGTATGCCTGACGACGCTGCTGTGTGCTCAAATCACCAGGCTGCTCAGCCTCGAGGACATGGGCATCCGTCTCGAGATCGGTCCCCAGCACGTGGGTCCGATTCTGCTCGCGGTCGGGCCGATGTGTCTGTTCACTGCGGCACTGCAGGCCGCGGTGGCGACGCTCGCGAGATCGTTCAAAGAGGCGCAGACCTATATGGGCGTCCTCATTCTCGGGCCGATGCTGCCCGGCATCATGTCTGCGCTGTATCCAATCGGCAAAGCCGCATGGAACTACGCCATCCCGATGCTCGGGCCCTACGTTCTTCTCACCGACGTCCTTGGCGGAAGCGTCCCCAACTCGACCGCGTTTCTCACGTCGGCAGGTACCTGCCTGCTCGCCAGCGCGATTCTCATTCGAATCACGACCGGACTGTTCAGGAGCGAACACATCATTCTTGGACGGTGAGTCGCCCGGGGCCCGGGACCCGGGACCCGGGACCCGGGATCCGGGATTCGGGACTCGGGGCTCGGGATCCGGGATCCGGAGATTCGTCCTCGCTAGGTTTCTGGCAGGCTTCGGGCAAGGCCGTGGAGCACCTGACCCACTCGACTCAACAACGCGCTCACCGGTCGAAGCCGATTAGGCGGAGCGAACGCGAGCCGTAGTGCGAGTTCCATCTGGGTTTCACACTCAGCCTGCGATCCCAACGCTCTGATCACGTAGTTCCGATAGGTCTTGGTGCTCTGTTGATGCCCTTCCGCGATGAGCGAGGGGATGCTGACTGCGGCGCGCCGCAACTGAGAGGTCAGTCCGAAGAGTTCTTCTCGCGGGAACGATCGCGTCAGTGCGTACACTTCCTCGACGAAAGACATTCCCAACTGCCAGGCCTCGAGATCACGATACGAAACGATCTTTGTCATGCCGTGAGCTCACGCAAGGATCGGGCACGCCTGTCGTCCTTACAAAGTAGTGAGGACGGTGTGAACTGATCGCACTTATCGCAGTGTTCGACCACCACGCAGTACGCATATTCGACGAAGGCTTGGCCGGAACCAAGAACGGAACTCCCGAATCCCGGACCCCGAGCCCCGGATCCCGAGCCCCGGGTCCCGAATCCCGGCTCCACCAAGTGCAGTTCCTCCCCCCTCCCGCCGATACCCACAGCAACCGCGGGTAACCAGATCCGCCGGTAGTAAGGGGCACGTCGTGAGTCAGCAGATGCCGAAAGTGACTTTCGGGTCGGACTGGGCAGCCCGGTCCACCCCGGGACCGTTCGAGCATGCAGGGACATGTCGTGCCTGCCAGCCCTTCCCCGTCGCTGACGTACGAACCGCACTACGGCCTCAAGGAAAAACCGTTCAGCCTCTCGGCTGATCCCCGATTTCTCTATCGCAGCCCCGCGCACGCGCCGGCGTTCGAAGAACTGCTCACCGGCATTCGCCGCCGCGAAGGGCTCATCGTCCTGACCGGTGAGATCGGCACGGGCAAGACCACACTGATTCGATCGGTCCTGCAACATCTCGATCGACGGACGTTCACGGCCTTCGTGCCGGACCCGTTCGTGTCGCGCGAAGACTTGCTCAAGATGCTGCTCGTGGACTTCGGCGTCGTCTCGCTCGCCGATCTGAAACGCGGCAGCCTGGCAGGCGCGTCACGGCCGGATCTGAGCTACCCGCTGTACGAGTTCCTCGATTCCCTCGTGCCGCTGCAGGCCTTCGCCGTCATGATCATTGACGAAGCGCAGAACCTGCCGCTCGGACTGCTCGAGGAGATCCGCATCCTCTCGGACCTCGAACAGCGCGAGAAGCTGTTGCAGGTCGTGCTCGTGGGTCAGCCCGAGCTCAAAGAACACCTGAAGATGCCGCAGATGCGGCAGGTCGATCAGCGAGTCTCCGTGCGCTGCGAACTCACGGCGCTCGGACTGACCGATGTCGGCAACTACGTCCATCATCGCCTCCATGTGGCGAGCGATGGCGGCAGTCACGTTCAGTTCTCCGATAGCGCCATCGGCACGATCTTCAAGGCATCCGGCGGCGTTCCACGCCTGATCAATCTGATTTGCGATCGAGCGCTCCAGCGCGGCTACAAGAGTCGCGCGATGCTCATCGAGTCGTCGCTGATTCACGAGGCGATCACATCACTGGGCCTCGAGGCTCCGGTCCTGGAAGCCGAAGTGACCCGCGTCGAACTGCCATCGGACGTGAAGAAGCCGGCGGCGGTGACGACAGATCCTCCGGCCATCGAGATCATCACGTCGACGTCGATGCCGGTGACACATTTCTCGAGTTCACCTCAGATCCTGTCCGAGTTCGCCGCGGAAGCCGAACTCGCCGGGCCGCTGAGCGGATCGCGCTCGACCAGCGTCGTTCCGGCGTTGCTGGGCCTGGCGCTCGCAGTCGCCGGTGGCATGGCGGCTGGTTTTCTGTACTACCAGGCGCAATCAGTCGATGTCGATGCGGCCGCGTTGCCAGCGCGTCCTGGATGGACGTCCATCCAGGCAACACTGCCGCCCGGGCAGACGATTGCCAGCGAGGCCGCGGCTTCGGCGGCGCCGCTCGCGACCGTGCGGGCCAATGACGGCAGCTACTCGATTCAGGTCGCATCGTTCGCGAGCCGGAACCGCGCGGACCGTCTCGTGACGGAGCTCGTGAACGCAGGCTTTCGCGCACGCGCGGTGGAGTTCAATCTCGGGCCTCCTCGCGGTCTCGTGCTGCAGATTCGCATCGATGGCTACGAGAACGCGCAGGCCGCCGCGAGCGATCTCTCGCGCATTCGTGAGCTTCCCGGCTACGGCGACGCACACCTGCTGCAGCGCTGACCAACACTCCCGACCCCGGATTTCGCTCTGTAACTAGTCCTATACTGGCCTTTTCCTCACAGCGGGAGACGCCATGCAGATCGGGATGATTGGGCTCGGTCGCATGGGATCGAACATGGTTCGCCGGCTCATGCGCGCCGGCCATTCGCTCGTCGTCTTCGACCGTTCCTCCGATGCCGTTCATCTCTCGCCACAGAAGGCGCTGATCGGCGCCACCTCGCTCGCCGATCTCGTCGCCGGCTCACCACGCCACGCGTGGTCTGTGCGATGGTTCCGGTCGGCGGCAGTCGACGCGCTCTCGACGAGCTGGTTCCTCTCCTCCGACCGCACGACACCGTGATCGACGGAGGCAATTCCCTCTTTCAGGACGACATTGCCCGACATGGACGGCTTGCGGCGCGCGGCATCCGCTACGTGGACATGGGCACGAGCGGCGGCGTGTGGGGACTCGAGCGCGGATTCTGCCTGATGATTGGTGGCGACGAGGATGTCGTCGACGATTGGATCCGATGTTCGCCGCGCTGTCCCCGGGCGGGCCGGCCGGCGGACGCGCCTCGGCAGCACCGCCTCGCGCGGTTATCTCCACTGCGGGCCGCCCGGCGCCGGCCACTTCGTGAAGATGATTCACAACGCGATCGAGTACGGGCTGATGGCCGCCTATGCGGAGGGCTTCAACGTCCTCAAGCATGCCAACGCGGGAAAGCAGCTCCGTCGATCACGACGCCGAAACCACGCCCGCTTCGCCACCCCGAGCACTACCACTACGACTTCGACATCGGCGCCGATCGCCGAGGTGTGGCGGCACGGCAGCGTGATCAGCTCGTGGCTGCTCGACCTGACGGCGGGGGCCTTCGCGCAGAAGCGGTTCGCTCGATGGCTTTGCCGGCCGCGTCTCTGACTCCGGCGAAGGTCGATGGGCGCTCGCCGCAGCAACCGATGTCGAGCGCGCCTGCGCCATGTGCTCGCGACGGCGCTGTTTCAACGCTTCGCCTCGCGTGGCGAAGACGACTTCCAGAACCGCGTCCTCTCGGCCATGCGATGGGGGTTCGGCGGGCACGCGGAGAAATCGTGATGCACGAACGCATCCGATGCGCTCGTCATCTTCGGGATCACCGGTGACCTCGCATACAAGAAGATCTTTCCCGCGCTGCAGGCGCTGGTCCGGCGTGGACGGCTGACGGTGCCGGTCATCGGCGTCGCACGCTCAGGCACGCTCGAACAATCTCATCGAACGGGCGCGCGCCAGCCTCGAGGCCGACGGCAGCTTCGATCAGGCCGCATTCGACAAGTTCGCTGCTCTGTTCCAGCTCGTCTCCGGCGACTACAACGACGCGAGCACGTTCGACAGCGCTTCGGCAGGCGCTGGGCAACGCACAGCGGCCGCTGTATTACCTGGCCATTCCACCGACGGCATTTCCGGCCGTCGTAAACACCTGACCGAAACGGGTTGCACGGCGCACGGCGCCCGCGTGGTCATCGAGAAACCGTTCGGCCGGGATCTCGAGTCCGCGCGCTCACTGAACGCGACGCTCCGCGCGGTCTTCCCGGAGGAAGCGATCTTCCGCATCGATCATTACCTCGGGAAGGAAGCCGTGCAGAACATCCTCTACTTCCGATTCGCGAACGCGTTTCTCGAGCCGATCTGGAATCGTCACTACGTCGATCACGTGCAGATCACGATGGCCGAGAACTTCGGCGTGGCGGGCCGCGGCGCCTTCTACGAGGAGACCGGCGTCATTCGCGACGTCGTGCAGAACCATCTGCTGCAGATCGTGAGCTACCTCGCGATGGAGGCGCCTTCATCGACATAGCCCGAGGCCGTGCGCGACGAGCAGGCAAAGGTCCTGAGGACGGTGAGACCGCTCTCCGCGTCCGATCTCGTCGTCGGTCAGTTTCGCGGCTATCGTGATGAGCGCAGCGTCGCGACCAGATTCACAGGTGCCCACGTTCGTGGCGATGCGCCTCTTCGTGGACTCGTGGCGATGGGAAGGCGTGCCCTTCTACGTGCGCGCCGGCAAGTGCCTGCACACGACCTCCACCGAGATCGTCGTCAACCTCAAAGAAGCACCGCCGGTCGTGTTTCGAGAGACGTCGCACGGCGACAACTACGTCAGGTTCACCTTGGCGCCGACATGTGGCCATCGATATCGGCGCCTCGGCCAAGCGTCCCGGAGAAGGCATGACTGGCGAACCTGTCACGCTGTCGGTCGTGGACGGTCGAGGCGCAGGGCCAGGGTACGCGCCTCGGTCCCTACGAGCGGCTGCTGGGCGACGCGATGGCAGGCGACGCGACGCTTTTCGCCCGGCAGGATGTCGTCGAAGCGGCCTGGGCGATCGTCGACCCTGTCTTGAATGCGCCGAAGCCGCTGACCAGTACGAATGCGGCAGTTGGGGTCCGGACGGAGGCCGATCGCTTGGTGGAAGCCATCGGCGGCTGGATGCCGACGATCCGCTGACCCGCAACCGGTGGCCGGTTGATGCGCCCTGAGGTGCACGTGGTCGGCGCCCGGTCAGCAGCTCTCGATCGGCTCGCAGCGACGTCACGCGTCGAAGCGGCCGAGCCAGATGCCGGCGTCGCGGGCTTTCGCCATGGCGCTACCCGGCGGATCCGTCGGCTTCACGGCTTCCCTGTCATTGCGTCGGTGCCGCTCGACTGGGACGTCACGCACATCTTCTGGGTAGACGAACGAGCCGTGCCTGCGGAATCGCCCGATTCGAACTTCGGACTCGCCGGATTCCCTGGCTCGAAACCGGCGCGGCGAGTCCTTCCGCCGATCACAGGATGCCCGCCGATCGACCCGATTTGAAGGCCGCCGCCGATGCCTACAGCGAGGAATCGTCCGCGTCCTTGGTCAGGACGCCGCAGCTCGATCTGGTGTTCTTGGGCGTCGGCCCGGACGGCCATGTCGCCTCGCTCTTTCCTGGACATCGGCGTTTCCGAGGAACATCGGACTGGTACTTCCGATCGTCGACTCCCGAAGCCACCGCCACGTCGGCTCACGTTGACGTTGCCGATGCTGACAGGTGCCGAGCGCGTAATCGTGATGGCCCTTGGGGAATCGAAAGCCGCCGTCATGCGGGAGGCGCTCGACGTGAAGACTCGCCAGCTTCCTGTGTCGCTCGTGCTCCGGCGCTCGCAACGGCGCTGGTGCTGCTGGACGAAGACGCCGGCGCACGGTTGTGACCTGCCCTGTCACACACAGAGCAACACTAACTGAGAACAATGAACCAGGACCCGGTCCCGGATCCCGGTCCGGAATCCCGAATCCCGAATCCCGAATCCCAGAGACTTATAATGCCCTCCGTGAAACCCCTGTTCGAGCTCGCTGCGCTCGATGCCGTCGACTGGCTGCGCGAGCTGCCGACCGAGTCCGTGGATCTGGTCGTCACCGACCCGGCGTACGAATCGCTCGAGAAGCATCGCGCCGTCGGCACGACGACCCGGCTGAAGCACAGCAAGTCCTCGAGCAACGACTGGTTTCGCGTATTTCCCGAACGCGCGGTTTGCGCGAACTGTTCGCCGAAGTGTTTCGCGTGCTCAAGCCCGACACGCACTTCTATCTGTTCTGCGATGCCGAGACGATGTTCGTCGCCAAGCCGGAGGCGGAGCGGGCGGGCTTCAGGTTCTGGAAGCCGCTGGTGTGGGACAAGCGCACGATCGGCATGGGGTATCACTATCGGGCGCGCTACGAGTTCATCCTGTTCTTCGAGAAGGGCAAGCGCCGGCTGAACGATCTCGGCGTCGCCGACATCATCACCGTGCCGCGCATCCACCGCGGGTATCCGGCCGAGAAGCCTGCCACGGTCTCGGAGATCGTCATCGGCCAGAGCTCGCACACCGGGCGACGTCGTGGCCGATCCGTTCATGGGATCCGGCAGCGTCGGCGTCGCGGCGCGTCAAGCTCGGACGCCGATTCATCGGCACCGATCTCAATCCGGAGGCCGTGCGGCTGGCGGCACAGCGGCTGCGGAAGTTCGGGAAGGCAGTCAACCAGCCGGGCTCTCCTCGGAGAGCGAGCCCGGCCTTCTCGAGCTCATGGGTTCCAGACGATGACGGGCGCGGCATACGCCGACCTCGTGGCGTTCTACGTGTCACGCCGCTTCGAGGACCGCGGTCTGAAGGTGTACCGCGAAATTCAGATCGGCAAGACGATCATCGGCAAGAACCGGCACGTCGACATCTTCTGCGTCTGCGAGCGCACGAACCGGGCGTTCGCGATCGAGTGCAAGTTTCAGGAGAGCATCGGCACCGTAGACGAGAAGATTCCGTACGCGCTCGACGATCTCAAGGCGCTTCCGATGGCCGGCTGCATCGCCTACGCCGGCGGCGGCTTCTCGGACGGCGTGCTGCACATGCTCGAAGCATCACCGCATGCGGCGTACTGCATGCCCACGCTCGATCAGAGCGAGCCGAGCGCCGACACGCGCGAGCTCGACCACCTGATGGCGATGCACTTCGAGTGGTGGGACGTCCTCGTCGGCAGCAAACGACCAGTGTTCGATCAGCGGCTCCTGCTTTCCTGACACCGATTTTCAGGCTCCCGTCAGACAACGATCATCTGAACACCTCGTCAGCTGTCCTCGTGGCGCGGAGGCTTCAGCCTCAGCTGTCCTCGTAGCGCGGAGGCTTCAGCCTCAGCTGTCCTCGTAGCGCGGAGGCTTTAGCCTCAGCTGTCCTCTAGCGCGGAGGCTTTAGCCTCCGCGTCCGGTCAGCTGCACATTTTGGTAGAGCGCGGGTCAGCCTGCGCGGCCTCACCCATTTGGTAGAGCGCAGGCTTCAGACCTGCGCGCAACTCGGCTGACGAAGAATTTAAGAAGACTTCAGGTACATCTCGTCGTCGTCGGCCTACGCTCAACGTATGTCGACATTGCTCTCATTCTGTCAGTGGCTGGCGGAGACGCCGTTCAGCACGGGCATCCGCGAATCCACCTGGACGTATCCCGCGATCGAATCTGTCCGCGTCTAGCTCTGTGCGTTTCGTAGGCCTGCTGCTGTTGTGGGATCTGCGGCTGCTCGGCATCACATTTCCTCGCGTCGCCGTGTCGGAGGTATGGGGCCGGCTCATCCCCTGGATCACGGCAGGCGCCGTGCTGATGGTGGTCAGCGGTCTGTTGCTCTTTGCCTCGGATCCGGTTCGCTTCTACAGCAACATTTTCTTCCGCCTCAAAGCGGTCAGGCCTTTTCCTCGCGCTTCTCAACGCGCTGGTGTTTCACTTCGGGATCGAACGCAGGCTCGTCGAGTGGGACACATCCGCCATCACTCCGCGTGCGGCCAGGCTCGCCGGTGCGATCTCGATCGGTCTGTGGGCCGTGATTGTCGTGACGGGCCGTTTCGTCGCGTACAACTGGTTCGCGCCGCTGGCGTAAACGCGACTTCGTCGATCCAGGCCGAGCCGTGACGCGTTGAGACGCGGCGAGGTGGCTGACTTTCTTGGGCTACCTGGCTTCGTATCAGCGCAGTGCCTTCATATTCGGGGAGTTCTTCATGTCGCCTCTCTTTCAGTGGGTGGAGCAATCGTGGCTCGGGACCAGCGTCAACAACTCGCTCTGGGCCTTTGCCGCATTCGAAGCAGTGCATCTGCTGGCGCTGGCCGTAATCGGTGGCGCCGTGCTCATCGTCGATCTGCGGACGCTCGGGTGGGTTTCCCTCGCCAGCAGGTGGCAGAGATTCGCGGCCGAGGCGCGGCCGTGGCTGATCGGCAGCGTGATCGCGATGTTCCTCACCGGGTTCCGCTGCTGGCGTCACTCGCGTTCTCGAAGTACTGACTTCAACGAAGCGTTCCGCCTGAAGATGTACTTCCTCGTCGCAGCACTGCTCTTCACGTTCTTCGTGCGTCAGCGGGTTGCGCTGGGCGACGATGCGCGCGCGAACTCAATGATGGCGAAGGCAGTGGCGGTCGTGTCCGTCTTGCTGTGGTCAGGCGTCGGCATCATGGGCCGCGGAATCGGGTTCTATTGAGCCAGTCAACTCCCAGTTCCCAACGCCAATTCCAGATTCTTCGATGCCCTTTGGGAGTTGGGCGTTGGAAGTTGGCCTTGATTGGACTTGAAAGTTGGGCGTTGGGAGTTGGAGGTTGGGAGTTGACAGTTTCTCTCTTTAAGAACCACTCCGCACGGCCAACCGCGCAGCCTGTGTCAACAGATAATCTCGCTCTGGAATGCTCGTCGTGCGATCGGCCGCCGCGCGATAGTGCTCGATGGCAGCGTGCCGGTCCCCCGCCCGCTCGAGCAGATGGGCACGCACCGCATCCATGCGATAGTGGCCAGCAAGTCGCTCATCTTCGTCGAGAGCCTTCAACAGATCCAGTCCTGCGCGTGGACCGTGCACCATGCCTGCCGCGATGGCGTGATTGAGTGCCACCATCGGGTTGTCCGACATCCGCTTCAGTAACCCATACAGCGCCAGGATCTGCGGCCAATCCGTGTCGTCGGACGTCTTTGCTTCGTCGTGTACCGCTGCGATCGCTGCCTGCAGCTGATACGGCCCGACCGCGCCCTTCGCAGCGTGGCGAAATCAGCGCGACACCTTCCGTTATCGCGCCCTGATCCCACAGCGATCGATCCTGTTTGTCGAGCGGAATCAATTCACCATCTGGCCCGGTTCGCGCGGGGCGACGCGCATCTGTGAGCAGCATCAGCGCCAGCAGCCCGGCGACTTCTGATTCGTCAGGCAACAGTGATGTAGCGCTCTCGCCAGCCGAATGGCTTCGCTCGAGAGCTCCGTCCGCTGGAGACTCGTGCCCGAACGAGCTCGTATATCCCTCGTTGAAGATCAGATAGAGCACGTGCAGCACGGCGGCCAGCCGTTCGGCGCGCTCGTCGGCGTCGGCATACGGAACGGCACGCCCGACGACTTGATGCGTCTGTTTCGCGCGACTGATCCGCTGCGCCATCGTCGATTCGGGAACGAGAAACGCCTTGGCGATCTCCGCGGTCGTCAGACCGCCGACTGCGCGAAGCGTCAACGCGATCGGCCGACGACGATGTGAGTGAAGGATGACAGCACATGAACAGAAGAACGAGCGTGTCATCCTGCTCCGCATGCTGTGTCGAACCGGCCGCTACCGAAAATCGACCCGACGAGTATCGACAGCGGGCTTGCCACGCCGAGCTCGATCCGGCAGCAGCCGAAGGCGGGTCCGTCGCCGCGACCGTTTCGCGACGACGACGGGCGCTCTCGCTGCGCAGATGATCGGCGATTCGCCGCGCAGCAACCTGAATCAGCCAGCCGCGCGGATTGTCGGGCAGACCTTCCTTCGGCCATTGCAGCGTGGCGGCAAGCAACGCGTCCTGCACGGCGTCCTCAGCAGCGCCGAAGTCACCGAAGCGACGGATCACCGCGCCGAGAACCTGCGGCGCCAGTTCGCGCAGCAGGTTCTCGTGGGTGAACTCCGTCGATTCTCGCGTCACACCTCGACGGGCGGCGCGCTCATCACCTCACGCACCTCGATCGGCATGTTCAGCGGCACGCCACCCTTGCCCCGGCGCAGCCGACGCCTCCGCCGCTATCTGTACGCGCGTTCCGGGCGTGTCGACGTCCACGATCCAGTAGCCGGCGAGGAACTCCTTCGACTCCGGGAACACGCCGTCCGTGATCGGGCGCGCCGATCCTTGCCCGCGCGCACCAGCTTGGCCTGCGCGGGCAGGGCAAGCCCCTCGGCACCCACCAGCTCGCCGGACTCGGCCAGTCCGCTCGTGAACTTCTTCATGAACCCGATGTGCGCCTTGAGGTCCTCCGGCGCCCACTTCGAGATTCCCCAGTCCCCGTTTCCGCTCGGCGCGTTCATCATCAGCATGAACTTCATTTCGCTGCTCCTTTGAGTCGCCTTCTCGGCGTCTTCACAGGGAAGTCGGAGCCGATCGCCCGTTTTCGACATCCCGACGATGAGCCCGCCGAACAATTCTAGAGAAACCCGGCGGTGCGTGAGACGATGCCGTCAGGACCAACACCACAGCCATGGCGAACGCTGACGACGGAACTGCAGTTCTGCGTCCTCGGATAGGCCGACACAAATCTGCCAGTGCAACCGTTCCCACGGATCACCAGGTCGCCAACCACCTCGTCGTCCAGGCGGCGCGCCGGCTGGAAATCGTCAGCAGCGTGGCGCTCGTGGCCGTGCTGCTGTTGTGGCTTCTCGTCAACTTCCTCGAAGGTGAGATCGCGAACGAGTTCGGATCGCCAGCGCAGTGGGCGCCTCCGATCGCCGCGCTGACGTCATCTGCCGCCATGTTGCTGATTGCGCGGAGTGGGCGATGGTCATCCGCGACGCTGATACGGATCGGACTCGTCTACGAAGTGGTCATGAGCGTCTCCGTCGCCTGCGGCGATTACCTCGTGGCGTTTCAAGGTCTGGACGCATCTGACCTCGCCACCGATCTTATCGGCGTCAACGGCGTCGTGCCATGGACGATGTTCTTCACGGTTCTTGTTCCGGCGCGGCCACGCGAAGCGCTCATCGCGCTCGTGATCTCGAACGCGTTCGTGCCGCTGCTCTACCTTCAGCAGGTCCAGATCGGTGCAGCGCCTGCGCTGAGCGTCGGGCAGTTCCTTCCGACCTTTGTGTTGCCCTACGCGGCGAATACTGTGCTCGCGTATGTGGCAGCGCGCGTCGTTCACAGCCTGGGCGTGGAAGTACGGCGAGCACACGATCTCGGGAGCTATCGACTCGACGTGCTCCTTGGACGCGGCGGCATGGGCGAGGTCTGGCGCGCCTCGCATCGCATGCTGGCTCGCCCTGCCGCGATCAAACTGATCCGACGCGATACGCTCGCCCGCGATCCCGCGTTGGCCGCAACCGCGGTCGATCGCTTCGAGCGCGAAGCGCAGGTCATTGCCAGCCTGCAGTCTCCTCATACTGTGGCTTTGTACGACTTTGGCGTCACAGACGATGGGTCGCTGTTTTACGTGATGGAGCTGCTCGAAGGCGTCAACCTCGAAACGCTCGTGCGCAAATTCGGGCCGTTGCCGCCCGAGCGAGTTGTGTACCTGTTGCGCCAGGCGTGTTCCTCACTGGCTGAGGCCCATCACCGCGGTCTGGTCCACAGAGACATCAAACCGGCCAACATCTACCTCTGTCATCGCGGGATGGAATACGACGTCGTCAAAGTCCTGGATTTCGGCATCGTGAAAAAAGCCGTCACGGACGACGAGCCGGCGGCGCGAGCGCTGACCGGCGCCAACGATATCGCCGGCACGCCCGACTTCATGGCTCCCGAAATTGCGATGGGTGCATCGAACATCGATGGTCGCGCCGACATCTACGCGCTCGGCTGCGTGGCGTTCTGGCTGCTGACGGGTCGGCCGGTCTTCGAAGAAGCGACGCCGATGGCGGCGATCATCGCGCACGTGCAACGTCAGCCGATACCGCCGAGCACGGCCACCGAGTTCGAGGTCCCAGCGGCATTGGATCAAATCATTCTCGACTGCCTGGCGAAGGATCCTGAGGCGCGACCGGCCACTGCCGATGTGCTCTCGACGCGCCTCGGTGCCATCTCGTTCGCGCGCCCGTGGACTGAACAGAGCGCGGCGCGCTGGTGGGATGCCTATCGACCGTCTTCGGCCCCGCTCGATGTTTCAGAGCAATCAACGAAAGCAGCTGTTCACGTTTCCCCGACGTCAGCGACGACCCGCCCTTGAGGTCGGCGAGAAAGCCGATGTCTGAGGCTACTGAGGCGGCGGAGCTCCGCGACCTGCCGCGGGACCGGCGCCTCTGCCACCGGCCGGTGGCTCGCCCTGCTGATTCAGGCCCTGACCCTGGCCCCGACCTTGACCTGGGGCCGGCGGACGACCGCATCCTTCCTTGCACGGCGGCGGCATCACGTACTTGTCTTTGAGCTTCTTCCGGGTCCTCCGGATACATCGTCTCCGGCCCGCCCACCACGGCCTCGAGCGGGATGTTGTAGTGCTCGGTCACTTCGTTCATGGCGGGATGCTTGGCCCGGCAGGTAGTGCGGCACGAGCGCAGGATTCTCGTGCAGGTGCGGCAGCTCCTCAATCGGCTCGCACGCAGTCAGCGGGAAGTTATTCGGGTTGGTCGTGAGGCGGAAGACCTCGGTCAGCACGTACGGCTCCGCCAGATATACCGGGTCCTCGAGAATGCCGGTGACAGTCAGCGTGTCGCCGTGCCGGTTGAAGCGATAGGTAAGCGTCGCCCGGTCGCTATTGAAGCCGCGGTGGCGCTTGATGTCGCCGAGCTTGAAGTGCGTGGTGACCGCGGTCAGAGTGTCGCCCTCCCACGCGCCGGTGGTGAAGCCGCCGTGCGAGTGCGGCGCGTACTTCGACGGATGCGGCCGTCCGTCCATCCAGATCACCGTCTCGTCACGATCGCCCCACCCCAGGATCTTCCAGGCCAGCAGCTTCTGCGTGACTGGGTCCGGCACCATGACAAACTGCAGCGGGAACGGACCGACGAGCGCGTAGATCGGCGGGTACATCTGGCACTGGCGCTCGGTCGCGGAAAGGGCCGCGATGTCGTAGCTCAGCGCCTTCGCGCGGCCATCAGGGCTGAACGGCATGCCCAGGAGATCGACCGGTTCCCGCGAGGCGCCGTTGTCGTTCTGTCCAACACGCTGCCACGTGCCGGTGAGATCGACCTGGGCGGACGCGGGAGCCGCACGACAGCGTGACCGCAACGATCAATGCCACAAAACCCAGCTTGGAATTCATTCCCGTACCTAACGCTTTGACCTTTGACTCTCTACCACGTCGCCGAGCAGGGAGTCGGATCCCACTTGCTGCCGTCGGGTTCCTTCTTGAACACCGGCGCCACCAGTCTCGGGTTGCGCAGATAAAGAGCGTCTTCGACCTGCGTCGTGATCGTGAGCCACTCCTCACCGTTCGGCCGCTTGTAGACGTCCCAGTACTCGGTCATCACAGCGTTCTCGCTGTAGGGGACGCCGTTCTTTCGCAGGTATCCCGCACGCAGTTCCTCGTAACGACTTGCAGCGATCCGCCGGCCGGGCGAATAGGCGGCGTGTCCGCCGTGCGCTCTGCCGGTCTGAGCTGCAGCGGCACGTTCGGGCGCGCCATCAGCCACTCCGCTTGCGAGGCGCCCTGCCAGGTCCGCGGCGTGTTGGCCGTAGTTTGCGCGGCACCAAATCGCAAGAGTCGAGTCTGCGTGCCGGCGTCGGTATCCACCTTGAGCGTGTCGTCGTCCTGCCACGTGATGTGAATACGGCCCGGCACGCTCATCAGCGCGGGTGCACCGTAGGACTTGCACTGCTGTCCGGCGGCTTCGTCTTTCGCCGGATCCCAGGTGTCCGCAACCTTCGCCGCCGCAGGGGTGATAGGAACGCCCTGGTAATCGCCCTTCCTGGGCGTCACCATTCGCCAGCGCCAGTCCTGAGTCACGATCGAAACCCAGTACCCGGTCGAGATCGATCGGCGCGGCTGCTCTCGGTGCCGCGCGGCGGTTGCGGGTTTCCGCGCTGCGCATCGAGGCGCGCGAGCCCGAATGCGAAGAACATCGAAGCGACGACGACAACCGAGCGCGCGGCTCATTTCGTGGACCCCTTCTTCGCAGCGAGCTCGTTGTACACAACCTCGACGAACATGTCGGTCGTCCATGGGCCGGAATCGGCGCCGTACTGACTTCGGTATCCGAGCGTGGGATTGGCCGCTTTCACCTGCGCCAGTGTCTTCCCTTCGTCGATCAGAGCCTGAACCCGGTCGCGAACGACGGTGACCGCATCACGATACTCGAGCAGATCCAGCTTGTCGTAGACGAGACCCATGCCCAGGCACCAGGAGCGTGCGGTCCGCCTGCCACTGTAGCGGCACGTTGAGGATGCTCAGATCCATCAGGCGGTTCAGCGCGTCGAGCTCACCCTGGACAGTGCCGCCGCGCTTGATGTCGATGACAGGCCAACGGGTCGTGTCGATGATGTCGCCCGTCGCAATCACATCGCCGCGGCGGAAGAAGACGACGAGATCGCCATCGGTGGTCGCCTCTGGCATGTGTAGCGCCTGAATGCCTTCGCCGTTCAGGTACATCGAGTACAGCCTGAAGGCGAATGTCTTCGTGGGGAAGAGCGCGAACGGGACGGCTTCCGAGCCCGTTGCGGCCGTCATTCTGGTCAGCACGTTTTCGTGCGCCAGCACGCTGGCCCTGCCCGAGTTGGAGACCAGGTCGTCGTCCAAGCCCGCGCCGGCCGCGACAGCGCCCGGCAGGATGCTGAGTCCGGCCCTGGCGAGCTTGTCATTCCCGCCGACGTGATCGGCGTTCATGCTGGTGTTGATGATGTAGCGGATCGGTAAGGGTGTAAGCCGGCGGATCGTCGCGAGCACCTTATCCGCCGCTTCCGTCGTGCCCGAGTCGACCAGGATCACGCCGTCTGGTCCGAGCTGCACGACGATGTTGCCGCCCGCGCCGGCGATGACGTAGAAGTTCGGCCGTATCTGAACCAGGTCGAGCTCGTCGCTCGCCTGCTGCGCGGCCGCCGGATGTTCCCATCCACTGAACAGAAACGCCGCGATCGCAAGAACGCAGACCGCCGATGATGCCGTGTGTGCTCTCTTCATAACTGCATACTGAGAATGAGAGCGCGATTCTGGCTATCGGGGCGGCCGTAAGTCAAGCGCCGTAGACAGGTCAGTACGTTTCTACAGAAGCAAAAAGAACTCGGAACCCAAATTTCGGATACCGGATCCCGAATCCCGAATCCCGAGTCACTACTTCGCCATCACTACCGTGTCGATGACGTGGATGACGCCATTGGACTGATATACATCCGCCGTCGTGATCGCCGCGGTCATCCCCTTGCCGTCCTTCAGCCAGAGCTTCCCGTCCTTCATCGCGACCCACAGCGTGTCACCGCTGACCGTCTTCAGCTCCGCGCTGCCGTGCCCCTTGTGCGCCCACTCCATCAGCATCTTCGAATCGAGCCTGCCGGGCACGACGTGATACGTCAGCACCGACTTCAGCTGATCCAGGTGCTCCGGCTTGAGCAGCATCTCGACCGTGCCCTTCGGCAGCTTGTCGAACGCGGCGTTCGTCGGCGCGAACACTGTGAAAGGTCCTGCGCCCTTGAGCGTGCTGACCAGGCCTGCGGCTTTCACCGCAGCCACGAGCGTCGTGTGATCCTTCGAGTTCATCGCGTTGTCGACGATGTCCTTCGAGGGATACATGGGCGCACCGCCCACCATGACTGTCTTTTCCTGCGCTCCGACGCCGGCTGCCGCCAGAACCGACAACGCCGCGCACGTGATGATGAATCTTCGAAACATCTTGCTCCTCCTGCTGGTGTGCATGTCCTTCAGTTCTGACTACGGACCCGCGTGGAGGTCGGATTGCGCCGTGGTGATCCTTGGGCATCGAGGACAGGCGACTGTCGAGCATCCCCAGGCCGTCGATCGAAGTCGACGGAAAGCGTGCAGACGCTATCGCGTCAGGCGCTCGCTCGAAGAAAGCCTGGACGTGGCGTCAACCGAGGCGCTGCAGGAATGGGAGTTCGTGCCGGGGACGCTTCACGGAACTCCCATCCCCGTCGTGGTCACGATTGAGATGACCTACTCACTCCGGAACTAGGAACCGAAACCAGGAACCTGGAACGCGGAACCAGGAACCACGCGAATCCCGAATCCCGAATCCCGAATCCATCGGTGCCTCTGTGTCTCGGCCGAATCACCCCTGCGGATTCAACAGATCGCAACTCATAGCTTCCGGAGCAACCGCCTCCCTCTGCGACAACGCGATCGCGGACGCATGACAGCGGATACGCGGATCGACCGTACCGAGCCTCGTCGCGCGCTGAATCGCCGTCGCTGCATCTGCCACACGACCGCCTCGGAAGTACAGACCACGCGAGCGCATCCATCGTCACCACGTCCTGACGTTCGGACGCGGCGCGCTCGGCGAGAGCGATCGCTTCGGGAATGTTGCGCCCCCTCTCGGCGAGAAATCGCGCGAGCGCTCCCGGCTGCGGCTGTTCCTGCTTCCACCCTTCGCGTTCCACCTGCTCCGCCTCTCGATACAACTTCTCGGCGTCATCCAGATGCCCGAGTCGCGTGAGCAGATCGCCCTGCATCGCGAGCGACTCCGGCGTCGTCGGCACGCGCCGCGACAGGTCGAGCGCATCGGCGTAGCGATGTCGCGCGATCAGCAACCGAACGCGCCCGTTCATCGCATAGGGATGCGACGGGAAGATGAAATCGGCGTGATTGAACTCGCGCTCGGCGTCGTCAAGGCGACCCTGCTGCAGGTAGAGATTCCCGATCTGCGCATGCGTCCAGGCCAGCCCTTCGACGTCCTGCCGGCTCGTCGCCTCCGACGACATCTGCATCAATCGCAGCGCCCCCTCGAGATCGCCTTGCAGCTCACGCGCGTACGCGACTCGCGCGTAGGCGCCTGCGTCAGGCCTGTGCTCCATCACCTGATCGAACGAGTCGAATGCCTCTTCATAGCGCCCGAGTTCGAGCAGCGCATCACCGGCGATCGCATAGTTCCACGCGTCCTTCGGACGAAGCTTCTGGGCAGCCCTTGCTTCCGTCAGCGCCTCTGCAAAACGATGCTGCGAGAGATACACGACGCTCAGCATGCGACGTGCGAGGTAGTCGGACGACGAATGCTGGAGCGTTGCTCGAAGGACGTGTTCCGCTTCGATCGCAAGCGACGCATCGCCCTTGACACGCGCGGCGCGCATGAGCGCATCGGCCAGTTGCACCGCCGCGGCACCGTCGCCGGGATTCTTGGAGACCTTCTGCCTGTCCGACTCGATGGTTGCATCCAGCTCCGCGCGCGACGTCGAGCGCGAAGGGAACGTTCCCGGGCCCCGGATCCCGGATCCCGGATCCCGGATCCCGGATCAACATCCAGCCCGCAGCGAGAGTGGAAAGGCCAGCGATGGCAATCACGAGTACGCGCATACTTCCTCCTACCATCTGAACGCCACGCCGCCGCCGACGCGCCACGCGTCGAAGTCAGGCAGCTGGTCGACGAACATCACCGTCGCGTCCGTACCACTCTCTCGAGGCGTTGATTTCAACTGCACGTCGCCCGCGCGTTGTGTCATGCCCCACGCGAGCGCGGCAAACGGGAACGCCAGCCACTTCGCCTGCGCCACATCCGGCCGAACGAGCTGCGCGGACGCGAGCCCCTCGATCTCCACGGCTACTTTCGAATCCATGAGTGCCCTCGATCTAAGCGGTGGTTGTGGGGGCCGGAACCCGGAACCTCGAACCCGGAACGTGCGATACCTCCGCAACCACCCACCACCCACCACCAACCACCAACCACCGACCACAAACCACCAACCAGGTCTACGGATTGCCTGACTGCGGGGAAGCCAGGTACGGGAACGTCGCCAGATACGGAACGTCATTGCCCGACACACCGTCGGTCAACTGCGCGTTGATGCCGCTGTTGAACTCCGGTGTCAGCGGCGTGGCCCCTGCCATCACTCGCAACGCGACATCCGTCACGTCGTCACCAACCCTGCGGCCGTTCGGGAAACCGGCGTTGTCGCCACCGAGCACGCCGAGCGGATTCGGAGACGCTGACGGCGGGATCGCCGTGTTGAGTCGCAGCATCTCTGACGGCTTCACCTTGGGCGGCTGATTCACTCCCGGAATGCCCTTCAGGAAGATCGTGACCAGATCGTTGCGCGGCGCTGGCGGCGAGTCGATCATGAAGAGCGCCTTGAGAAGCTTCGGCACTTCCGGGTCGAGCACGAACGGCAACGCGGCCGCATCCTGCGATGGCGTGAGCGAGTTGAACGTGTCCTTCACGCCCATCGGAATCACGACTTCGTTCACGAGCGGCTGTCCCAGTCGCGACACCTGGACGTACTGAAACAACTCCTCCTGTTTGCCAGGCGTCCGCACCGTGACCGACTGACGCGATGCCGTTGACCACACACCGATCACCGAGTTCGCCTCGTTCATCGTCTCGGGACGACGACGATTGTGCAGTCAGCGCCGGATCGGCACTTCGATCGCGATCGAGTGAACGTTCAGTCCTGCCGTCGAATCTGGTGTGTTGAAGTCGACTGGAGGCACGCTCAGGAGATCGAACACGCCGAGATTGACGTAGAAGCCTTCGTCACGCTGTCCGGCAAAGACCGTGATGCCGTTGTCGAGCGATCGGATCGCGTCGGCAGCAACCATGTCGTAGTTCGGCAGCGAGCGGTTGCCGACGTTCACCGGCGGCGACGGCACGTCGTCCGCCAGGAGCTGTCCGGCGTCCCGTTCGGCGCGGGCCGTCGATGCGCGTCACCGAGTAGAACTGCCGGACGTTCCAGATCCGGATCGTCGAGCGAGGTGATCACGCCGGTGTTGTAGAGAAACGTGTTCGGGTTACGCGTTTCCGTGCGGAAGCGAAACTGGAACGTGATGTCCTCGACCGCGTCTCCGTTGTTGTCGACCATGATCTCGTAGAGGACGTTGTCATCGAACTTCCAGAAGTTCGGTCCGCTCGCCGGCAACTGCAGTGGGATGAAGTTGCTGATGAGAGTGACCTTGTCTGGACTGGCGGGACTGACGAAGGCGTACACGTCGGTGTTATCCGCCAGCGGATCCTGGCTGATAAGCGGCGCCTCGCGATGACTCGAGGCCGACCCCGGCATCGAGACCACCGCGACGACGAGGATGACGATGAACGCCCAGAAGGCAAAGCGAAGACGTTGAACCACACGCACCTCCCGTGACGGGCGAATTACCCGTGTCTGCACGCTCTACGGGAGGCGCGGTGCGATCGGATTTAGCTCGGCTGCCCGCCGTCTCGCGCGATCCGGGCAGACCCATCGGACGCCGCCAGAGGGACTTCTGCGTATCCCGATCAAAACCTCTTGGGCAGCGTCAGTTCCCCGGTTTTGCGAAGCGGCGTGACCAGAGCGGCGATTGCGTTGCGTTCTAGAGAGAACCAGCGAGTCGGATCGACCCGCTCGGCGCCGGCAGTCCTCCCGGCGGTTCGTCCGTTACAGCCACAGTGACTGCGCCTGGAGCGACGCGAAGCCCACGTATCGCCTCTGGCCGCCGGTGCTGCGGCCGGGAACGCGGCCTCCGCTCGTACGCTTTTCGCTCGCGCGTCGACTAGACGCTATCTCGTCGAGTCTTCCGTTGCGCGGCTTCAAGACGTGCATCGCTGACTCCGACAACCAGAACGCGTTGACGGAAGTCGATGGCATGAATCGCCACTCCCGCGTTCCGGCTTCGCACTGAATGCGGCCTTGCACAGGCGGCCAGAGCCGACACCCGTGGGCTTCGCTCTCTCCCAACAGCGCGATAATTTCCAGCCGGAATACGTGCTCCGTCAGCGAACCTTGCGAGCGACGCGATCAGGGCAGACCCGTCGGACTCCTCCACAAGGATTTCGCGATTCTCGATACAACCGAGCCGAGTAACTGAGTCGAATGTGCGAGAAAGCCGCTCTGCGTCATGCCCGGAGCAAAACCGTGCTTGGGCAGCGTCAGTTCCCCGGTTTTGCGAAGTGGCGTGACCAGAGCGGCCGATTGCCTTGCGTTCTTAGAGGGAACCAGCGAGTAGGATCGATCCACTCGGCGCCGGCAGTCCGCCCGGCGGTTCGTCCGTTACAGCCACAGTGACTGCCCTGGAGCAACGCCACAGGGATTTCGCGATCCTCGATACAACCGAGCGAGCAAATGAGTCGAATGTGCGAGAAAGCCGCTCTGCGTCATGCCCGGAGCAAAACCGTGCTTGGGCAGCGTCAGTTCCCCGGTTTTGCGAAGTGGCGTGACCAGAGCGGCGATTGCTTTGCGTTCTAGAGAGAACCAGCGAGTCGGATCGATCCGCTTGGCGCGGGCAGTCCTCCCGGCGGTTCGTCCGTCACAGCCACAGTGACTGCGCCTGGAGCAACGCCACAGGGATTTCGCGATCCTCGATACAACCGAGCGAGTATATGAGTCGAATGTGCGAGAAAGCCGCTCTGTGTCATGCCCGGAGCAAAACCGTGCTTGGGCAGCGTCAGTTCCCCGGTTTTGCGAAGCGGCGTGACCAGAGCGGCGATTGCTTTGCGTTCAGAGAGAACCAGCGAGTCGGATCGATCCGCTTGGCGCGGGCAGTCCTCCCGGCGGTTCGTCGGTCACCGCAACCGTGACTGCGCCTGGAGCAACGCCGCTCGGCGGCGGGGCGATTAGCATGCCTCGGCCGGCGCCCTGCTCACCAAGCAGTCCGGCGCTGAACGGCTTCCCTCCCCCAATCACCCACACCTGATAGATGCGCCCAGGCGGCGGCACGGGGAGATCGTTGGCGACGATGAGCAGACCGCGAGTCGGACTCCAGTAGGCGCGCGCGGTGGAGGCCGTCGCGTTTTCTTTTCCGCTCATGGCGACCGGCTGCATGTCGTTCGCCGTGAGGATCGAGACCGCGAGGTCCGCCTGCCCTGCATATCGGTCGAGTCGCTGACGAAGATCCACTGCCTCTGCCTGCGCCTCCTGCACATCGTCAACGAGCAGACGACGAGTCGCGTTCGAGGAATAGAGCGCTGCTGCGAGTCCGAGGATGACGAGTGCCGCGGCGGCAAGCCATCCGGAGTGCAGACCGCGGCGAATCACACGTCGGCTTCGAAGGCATTGCGACAACGTTGCCGTCGACAGGGCGGCGTGGCGACTCCTGTGGTTGGGTCGCCAGTGACGCGAGGACGCGCTGCTTGAGGGCGTGCGGTGGCGTCACCGGATCCGGCGAGTGCGCGAGCCCTTCCATCACGATCGTGAGCTCGCGCAGGTCGGCGGCGCACACGTCGCATTCGCGGACGTGTGTTTCGACGTCGCGCTGTTCATCCTGCGACAGTTGTCCCAGGGCGTATTCGTCGAGCATCGCGCCGATCGTGTCGTGGCGATCCATGGTCATGGCCGCAGGCTCCGGCGCAGGGTCGTGAGCGCGGTTCGGATACGAGTCTTGATCGTGCCGAGCGGAGCCGCCAATCGTTCGGCGATCTCGGACTGCGAGAGCCCTTCGAAGTAGGCCAGTTCGAGTGCGGTCCGCTGCTCGGCGGGGAGCGCGCCGAGTCCCTGGCGGATGCGGGCGTATTGCTCGTTCGCGATCGCCTGATCCGACGGGGCCACCATGTTGCCTGGCATCGTCTCGAGCAGAACGTCGCCGGTGGTATCAGGGCGCGCTTGCCGTGCACGCAGGCGATCGATCGCCCGCGTGCGCGCGATCATGAGCAGCCAGCCCGCCACCGATCCGCGAACGGGCTCGAAGCGCGTTGCCGTGCGCCACGCCTGTGAGAACACCTCCTGCACGACGTCTTCGGCATCGCCCTCGTCTCGGAGAATCCGGCGTGCCAGCGCCAGAATCTTGCCTGCGTGCCGATCGTAGAGCTCACCCGCGGCATCCAGGTCGCCGGATGCCAGCCGACCGACCAGACGTAGATCTGCGTCGGTCGTCGTCGCGCCGATAGCTGGGGCGTGCAGGTGAGAGTCCCTTGTCACGTTCTACGGACCGGATGCGCTAACGGATTGGCAGGATCCGACTTGCCTCGAGGATTCTAGCGTGAGACAGACTCACAGAGGCCCGAGTGCGGTATTGAACAGACAAGCGATCCGAGCGGACCCTATGCTGTGAGCATCATGACTCTCCAGCGAATCAAGATGGCCGTCTCAGCTGTATGGGTGTTCATCGCAATGCTGATCGCGATCGCAGTGGATATGTCATGGACAAGAGGCGTCTTGATCGCCAGCTTTGGCTTGCTCCCGCCACTCGCTTTCCTGCTCTTGTGGAACGAACCGGCGCGAACCATGAGCGAAAGCATCAACGACGCACGACAGTGACGTCCGTGCGGCACGGTTGCTCGCCCCTGCCGGGTCTCAGTCGTGAAGGACGACGCTGAGCAGCGAGCTGTTGACCTTGAGCCCGCTGCCGTTGTACTCGATGAGACCGAGCTTGCGGAACTTGTTCATGAAGAAGTTCACACGCGAGCGCGTTGTCCCAACCATCTCGGCAAGAGTCTCCTGCGACAACTTGGGCAGCACTCGCTGGGTCGTGTCTTCCTTTCCATATCGTGCCAGGAGCAGAAGCGTACGGGCGAGCCGCTTCTCGCTCGAGTTGAACAGCTGATCGACCAGGTCCTCTTCGATTCGAATATTGCGCGTGAGCATGTGCGCGATGAATCGGTCCGAGAACTCTGAATGGTCGTGCAGAAGGCGAAGCATGTCGCGCTTTGGAATGCGCAGCAGCGTCGTCGGCATCACGGTCTTGGCCGTCCCCATGCGCAGAGGCTGCCCGGCTAGGCAGCCTTCGCCGAAGAAATCGCCGGGACCGAGCATGGCGACGACCGCCTCTTTTCCAGCCGACGACAACACGGCAAGCTTCGCGCCACCTTCCTGGACGTAGAACACGCTGTTCGCCTGCGCCCCCTGCGAGAACACGAGGGCGCCGGTCGCAAACCTGACCGTACGGGCAGAAACACCCGCCGACTTCAAGAACGCCTGAACGTCGAACGAATTGAGAGGGTTGCCTGGCGGTTTTCTGAGGCATCTGAACCGGGATCATCCCACGACTGCCGACGCGGAGCCACCCTGCCCGTCTCGTTCCGCAGCAAGAAGAGAATGTGCACAACTGAACAGACGCCAGTCCTCCGATCTGGGAGGATCCGTCCACATCATGCTATCCGCGATCGGATTCTTCGCCGTAGTGAGTGCCGCGATATTCGTCTACCTGGGGCGGGCGCCCCGGAGTATGCACGAGGCCAGTCTCGGCCGGATCGAGCACGCCATGGATTGCCGAGTACCGCGCGTCCAAGACCTCGTAGAGGCGATGTTGCGACGCGAGACTCTCACAATCAACCCGCCTGACGGCGACTACATATTGAGCCCAACCGGCTACAGCTGGAACGTGCGGCGCAGCATCGGCGACGGCTCTGTCCAGAGCATAACTGCTGGAGAGCGCAAGAAGGCGCTTGCCCTGGCCCGCCTGATCTCGCTCGCTGAGGCGGACAAGACCGATGCCTGGGAAACGGTCGGGACCGGCGTGTTCTGGCTGCTGCGGCGGTTCCGTCAGTCTTTCGCACCTTGATCTTCTGTCGGCGCTTCTCCAAAGAAGGCGTCACCAAACACCGTAACTGGATGAGCAGATGCCGGTATTCCTAGTCAATCCAAGTGATGTGTCGTTCGGCACGGCAGTGATTACGCCGCGCTGGCTGTATGTGTTGGCCGCGGCGACTCCCTCCGCCTATGGCGATCCCATCGTCATCGACGAAACCCTCGAGCCGTTGGATCTCGATGCGGTGGGCGCCGGGAGATGTCGTCGGAATCGGCATTCACACGAGCAATGCGTTCCGCGGATACACGCTGGGACGGCTCGCGCGCGAGCGCGGTGCTCACGTCGTGTTCGGCGGCATTCATGCGACGCTGTTCCCCGATGAAGCGCGCGACCACGGCGCCGCCCACAGTGTTGTGCGCGGCGATGGCGACATCGTCTGGGGTGAAGTGCTCGAGGATTGCGCCGCCGGGCGACTGAAGCCGGTCTATGAGGGTGGACGTGTCAGCGGGCAAACGTTTCGTGCGGCCCGATGGGACCTGCTGCCGCGCGCGAGCTACATGTTTGGATCGGTTCAGACCGTCCGGGGTTGCCCGAAGCACTGTTCGTTCTGTTCTGTCTGGAGAACGGACGGTCAGCAGCCCCGACAGCGACTGGCGGGCGCGGTCGTCCAGGAAGTCATGGAACTGCGCCGGCTTGGCTTCCGGTTCATTCTGCTTGCTGACGACAACTTCTATCCAGTCACGCTCGAAGATCTTCGACAGGCTGCACGGCGGAGCGATCAGAGCCGGCTGGAGGAACTCCAGGCCCTTCGCGCAGAGCGATTCGAGCTCATGGAGCAACTCGCCCGTCTGTCTGATGACTTCGTGTTCATGACGCAGATCACGATGGAAGCGGCCGAGGACCCGGAGTTCCTGGAAGCCATGCGCAAGGCGCACATCCGTGGCGCTCTTGTCGGCGTCGAATCGGTCACCCCCGAGGGACTCAAGGCGGTCTTCAAGAATTTCAATGACGCAGGAGAGGCGCTAGTGGACCGCCTGCAGGCATTCCGCACGCACGGCATTCACATCCTGGGCTCGTTCATCTTCGGGCTTCCGACGGACAAGGACGATACCTTTCAGGCGACTGCCGACCTCGCCCAGCGAGCGGGCGTGAGCTTCGCGCAGTTCGTCATGCTGACGCCGTTCCCCGGCACCCTCGACTTTGCGAAATGGGAGAAGGAAGTCGGGTCGGGAGTTCAACAAATCGACGGTGTGCCGCTGACGCGCTATTGGCTCGTGCCGCCCGGCAAGCGACCGAAGGTGTATCTACCCCACCCGACGATGTCCAACGATGAAATCCGTCGGGGCACACAGCACACCTGGGACGAGTTCTATTCGATCCGCCTGATCTGGCAACGATTCGAACTTTCTCCGTTCGCTCCGGTCCAGGCTGGCGTTCATGCTGATCTCAAAGTTGTATCGCCAGATGTATGCGAACACCGGCATGGCCACCGACAGCGCGCGAACGAATCGCTCCGCCCGATGGGCGCGATGGATCGCCCGGCCATGTCGTCGCTTGTTCGTCACCGACCCTGCGCCGGATCTGCCGAGCGCCGGCCGTGACCACGCTCACATCGGAGAGTTACGGCGGACTGCCAGCGGCGACGCCGTTCCAGCCCAGCTCATTCGTAGCGGGCAACCCACGCGGCAGATCCGCTGAGGGTTTCCTCAGGGGCGAAATGCGCCCTTGTTCGTCGAGCGAGCCTTGTCGCGGGCGGCGTCGGTCTCGGCAACTTCCTTCTTGCGCTGTTCCTCTGCTAGTCGTGGCGCGTCCAGGGCATCCAGCCTGATAGCCTCACGAATCGCGCTTCGGGCACGTTCGCTCAACGGCTTCGAACTCAGGACCAACTGAAATTCAGGCGAGTAGGTATCGCGGAGTAGCGTCAACGACGAAACGGCGGTGTTCCACTGTGCCAGCACGGTGTTGTCGAGGAGTGCGCCCGCTGGAAGACCGGTTCGCGCAATTGCCGACTTCATTACTGGCGCGCCGTACGAGGCCGAAAGAGACGCGATGATGTCGTCGTTGGTCAGCCCCTCAGTTCGGTCGCGATTGTAAGTGACGACGACCTGATACAACGCGTCGTTGAAGAACGCGAATGCGACGTCGCGAACCGGATCGGCGGTCGCACTTGCTGGGTTCACGTACGGCGCCCGCCATTGCAGTTCCTGAATCTTTGCCGGTCGCTCGTGAAGCGTCTGGGCCTCGGTCGCGCGCACCCCACTGACTGCTGCCACCGTGTCAACGCTGCTTTCCAGAACGAAGTCACGATAGCGCGACAGATCCTGTGCGGATACAGTCTGCCCGCTGAGGATGATCACCGCGACGACGAAACCTTGTGCAAAATTCATGAAGGGACTCCGGGTTTCCGACACCTCCAGCCTGACATGCTGGGGCGTGCTCCGTCTGTCCTGGACAGCACACTGCCACGACAGATTTCATTGCGAATCGTGCCCTGCGCCGTCACCGACCCGCCGACGTCAGGCGGACTCAGTCGTGGAGCACAACACTCAGCAACGAGCTGTTGATGGTGAGCGTACCGTTGTAGCGGACGAATCCCAGTTTCCGGAATTTGTTCATGAACAGGTTCACGCGTGACCGCGTGGTGCCGATCATCTCGGCGAGTGTCTCCTGGGAGATCGCTGGCAGGACGTGGCCAGAGTCGCCGTCCTGGCCGTACTGCGCCAGTAGCAGGAGGGTTCGCGCCAGCCGCTTCTCACTCGAGTTGAAGAGCTGATCGATGAGGTCCTCTTCGATCCGGATGTTGCGAGTCAGCATGTGCGCGATGAATCGGTCCGAGAAGCGCAGGCTGTTCGTGCAGCGTCCGCATCATCTCGCGCTTGTGAATCTTCAGCACTGTCGTCGGCACCAACGCCGTTGCGGTGGCCATCCGGAGAGACTGCCCTGCCAGACAACCCTCACCGAAGAAGTCACCTGGCGCGAGCATGGCCACGATCGCCTCCCGGCCCCTGCGGGACAGGACCGACAGCCTCACTCCACCCTGCTGGATGTAGAAGACGCTGTTCGCCTGGGCGCCCTGCGTGAAGACGATTGACGCGCGCCGGAAACGCACGATTCGGCGTGACACACCGGCCGAATCAAGAAAGCCCTGCAGATCAAAAGGGGGCAGCGATTTCGGCACGACGGATTTCGATCGTGCGGATCGAGTCATCGCATGCGAACGTGGCAAGTGGTTGTCATCAAATGTCAGTTCGAGCGGAAACGAGTGAGCGCTGTCACATGCGCAGGTGACGGGCGGAACAAACCGATGCTAGGAGAACCTAATACGAAGCGCTGTTCACTCTTGAACAGTCCAACGCGGCTGCGGCGCGCGGAATGCTGACGCTGCCAGCACCCCCTGTGCAGAAACGAACAGACTGGCAAATCCTGATGTAGGGATGATGAGGTCTGTAGACGCCGCACCCGCGTAACGTTCACGCCGGGACGTGTCCAAAGAGAGACGATGCCGGATCCACCATCTAATCAGACTGTCGCACGCCCAACCAACTGCCCGTTTTGCAAGGGCACCGTCTTCGACACACTCGCAAAGGTCATCAGCGTGACGACGCTCTGGCGGTGCCGCCAGTGCGAGGAGACGTGGACTATCGCGAGCAGAGCGGCATCGCTCCCCCGTCCGCGGTAAGGCCCCGAGTCGCCATGCTCGTCTGGGCGGCGGCGGGACACACGCTGCTCGGCGAACCGCTCGACGGCGCGGGAAACCGCGGCTCCGGGATACTGGTTGCAGCAGGCGCAGGTCCCTGACCACTGCTGTCCAAATTGGACGGATCCGGTCCGTCAATGCGGAGGTTTTGGCCGGTAATCGTTCTGCTAACTCGCCGTGAATAACCACACCCCCATCGATGCTGTCCCAGTTACCAACTGAGCGTGGCTTGGACCGCGTCGGGCGGCAAGGGCGGCGCGGTGAAGGGCGCGTCCAGCCACGCCCACAAGTCTCGATACGCAAAGAGATTCATCCGTAGTAGCGCGACCAAGTTCGAGAAGGACCACCCGAATCGCGCCTTCAGCTGCAGATATTTCAACAGCAGAAGCGCGATCAACGCCGTCCAAATCTGAATGTGGAGGGCGTTGGCTGACGTGCCGACGAACGTTTTGACGCGCAAGTTTTGTTTCAAAGCTTTAAAGAACAGTTCGATCTGCCACCGATCACGATAGATTCGTCCGACAGTCGAGGCGCCTAGCGTCAGATGATTCGTCACGAGCGCGAGCGGCGCGCCGTCGGGCCGCTCCACGATCACTTGGCGCAGACGTGCGCGATACGTCCGGCGTGACTCTTTGCCGCCGAAGGCAATCAATTGGTCGGCAACGACCGCGCGGTGCTGGGGCACGGGGCGGTCTTCGACGACCTGAAAGTTCACCTCGGGTCGCAGGCGCGTGACGAAGAAGACCCCGGCGGCCGTCAGTTCGGCGAACCATGCGAGATTGAGGTAGCCGCGGTCGAAGACCAGAATCGTCCCTCGGCCGAACTGCTGGGGGCGAGCGACCGTCGTTTCGCGCACGCGCCCTTCCGTGATCACCAACACGGTCGGCAAATACCCGTCGTGATCGAGGGTGAAGTGCAGCTTGACGGCGCCCTTGACCTGCTTGTACTTGGCCCAGGGGAATATCTCCGCGCACAGATCGATCATCGTGGTGTCAAGGCTCAGCAACTTGTTTTTGAAGCGAAACTTCTTTGGCTGAGCGACGGCCTGACAACGCACTAACAATTGAAAGAACACTCCCTGAAATAACTGCCACGGGCGATGTTCGTTGGCATACGCCAGCGTCGATCGGCGCGGCGCCGTGATCCCTAATTGGGTCAACTTGCCTTCACAGCTCGCGAGCCCGCCGCAAATCTCCCGCAGCGAGTGGGCGTGGCCCAGCTGACAGAACAGCATCGCCACGAATTGTCCCCACGACGTAAAGCCTCGCGCGTGGCGTTCCGCGCGTGTGTCGATCACCGCCCGCTGAAACTCGCTGCGGGGAAAAAGCTGGAGCAACTGGGTAAAGATGCTGCAAAATCGCGTCATAGGGGTGGCCTCCTCGTTGATGGCGATCGAGTTGCGAGCTCGGATCGCCGTCATCATGCGGGAGCTCACCCCTTTTTTTCGTCAGGTAATTTGGACAAGAGTGGTCCGTGACCTGCGCCGGACTTGGCCCTGCGGCTCGCGGTTTCCCGTCTGTCGCCTGCGACGCGCCGCTCGCATGGTTCGCTGCCGCAGCATGTGTCCCGCCGCAAGTTTCGACGAGCAGCCCATTCGCCGCCGGGACCTTCTGAGAGGCGCGACTGATCAAATGAAAGGGCCGTCGCCCACTCGGCGGCCGGAGATAATGCGCTGTTCCGACCACGCATGCTCCGGGTTGTGAGAGGAGGACAGCCCATGGATCGAGAGTATATCGGGGTGGATTTGCACAAGGCGTTTTTCCAGGCGTGCGCCCTGACGGCAACCGGCGAGCGGACCTGGGAAGGCCGCTTTCCGCGGACGCCGGACGGGATCGCGCGGTTCGTCGCCCGCGGGGTCGATGCGCGCCGCGCGATTGCGGTGGAAGCGAGTGGGCCGACGTGGGCGTTCGTCGATGCGCTGGCGCCAACCGGGGCGACGGTCTGTGTGGTCGACCCGCGGAAGACGAAGCTCAAAGCGGGCGTCGCGGCGAAGACCGATCGGCTCGACGCGCGCCGGTTGGCCGATGCGCTGCGCCGCGAGAGTGTCGTCAGCATTTACATCCCCGCCGCCGGAGCTGCGCGAGCTCCGCGAGATGTGTCGCGGGCGTCATCAAGTCGTGCGGCTGCGGACGCGCCTGGCGCAGATGATCCGCGCGCTGTTGTTACGGTGTGATGCGGGCGAACCGCCGGAACACGGGTGTACAGCCCCGCGCGTTGGCGTGGCTCGCGGCGGTGGAGCTGGGCCCGGAGAGCACGCGGACGCTGCGGCGCCTCGAGCGGTTGTATCGCGAGGTGCACACCGACGCGCACGCCGCGGATGCGGAGCTGAACAGCGGGCCGCTGCCATCCCATCGCCGTGGCCCTGACGGCGATGACCGGTCGGGCCGTGGTGGCGGTGACCCTGCGCGCGGAAATCGGCGACATCACCCGGTTTCGTCGCGGGTCCGAACTGGCCTGCTATGCGGGACTGGTGCCGCGCGTCGAGCAGAGTGCGAACCGGCGGTATCACGGCCGGATTACGCGGAATGGCTCGCCTTGGTTACGCTGGGCGCTCGTCGAAGCGGCGATGCATGCGGTGAAACGCCCGGACGCCACGGGGCGCTGGGCGCGCCGGCTCGCGGTGCGCACCGGCGCGATGAAGGCCCGCGTCGCGCTCGCCCGGTGTCCTGTGTGACGAGGTCGATCGCGGCGTGGCCACGCCCGGCGTAAGCGCATGACGTCCTCTCCACGTGCGGACTGCCGCGCGCTCACATGGTCTCCGGCCTCGACGGCTGGACGACCGTCGACTGAATGGCACCGCACGTGGGCCAACCTGGAGAGCGAGCCGAACTCGCGGGGGAGTGCTCGAATAGATGTGTCGCAAACGTCAGGCGCCCGGAGCCATGTGTGAGGGAACGACCACCAGGGCATCGCGACCGTTTCGCGCTCGCGCGGACGACATCGCTGCTGCGCGCGCCCGATCAGCTCTGCGTCGGGCGTGCTCACGACTGGTCGTCCGCGCGCGCTCACTGGACGTGTGTCTTGACTCGAGGGGCCTTTTCATAGATGTGAGCGCCGTGACGCGCTACAGAAAGTAAAACGGGCTTCCACGGCGTCGAACCGGAGCGCCGGGTCAGAAGGCGCCGTTGCGGCGATAGCGCCATGGTCAAACGGACCCACGATTGCGAATTCGGATCGCCCCTTCAGGCGTGGCTTTTCCGTGGCGCGATCGGGAGCAGCTGCGAACGTTGGTAGGCGAGAAACGTCGCCATGATCAGCAGGTACCAATGTGACTGCCGCCGAGCTGATTTCACCACGGACGATGTGATAGCCGGTCGCGGAGATCATGACGATGATGATGCCGAGCTGCTGCCCACGAGACGAGCCACGGCATCACCCGAGTCAGCCCAGGAAGCGTGAGGCCCATCGCCGCGGCAACTTCGGCCACGCCTGGAGGAATACCCAGAACCAGCGGGAAGGCTCATCGAACATCTGCGCCGCGATGTCCGGTGGAGGCATGAGCAACATCAATCCGTGCGCGATGAACACCACGGCCAGCAGCACCTGAAGCACCCACAACAGAACGTTCATACCTCTCCTCCGTGGTCCGATTGTGCCTCAGCCCGGTAACAATTCACCCTGCTCGACATTGATCACCAGCCCTTCAAGAAGTGCAGACGCTTCAGTCGAGGGGAGTCCTGGACGTCAGACAGTTTCCGCTGAATGGTCCGGGTGCCTTTGCGCGCCTCGTCGATCTTAGAGGCCGCACGGTGAAGATTCTTCTGGATCCCGTCGAGCACCGTGGCAAACTTCGCGAATTCCGTCTTGACCGCGCCGAGCAGTGCCCACACCTCGCTCGAGCGCCGCTCGATCGCGAGTGTCCTGAAGCCCATCTGGAAGCTGGTCAGGATCCCCACAGCGTCGTCGGTCCGGCAATGACGATGCGGTGATCGCGCTGGAGACAATCGGCGAGGCCAGGACGGCGAAGCACCTCGGCGTAGAGTCCCTCGTTGGGAAGGAACATGATCGCGAAGTCGGTCGTGTTCGGCGGATTCAGGTACTTCGTCGAGATGTCCCTCGCGCGATCCCTTGACGCGCGCCTCGAGCCGCCGACCGGCTTCCTCGATGGCGGTCGCATCAGATCGATCCGCGGCCTCCAGCAGTGCCTGGTAGTCCTCGAGCGGGAACTTCGAGTCGATTGGCAGCCACATCGGGGCATCGTCGACCGCGTCCGGGCAAAGCGGATCGCGAACTCGACCCGTTCACCACCGTTGTCGCTCGTCGCCACGTTGGCGGCGTACTGGTCCGGCGCGAGCACCTGCTCGAGCAGCGCGCCGAGCTGCACTTCGCCCCACGTGCCGCGAGTCTTCACGTTCGCGAGGACTCGCTGCAAATCGCCGACACCAGTTGCGAGGACCTGCATCTCGCCAAGACCCTTGTAGACCTGCTCGAGCCGCTCGCTCACCTGCCGGAACGATTCGCCGAGACGCGACTCGAGCGTGCTCTGCAGCTTCTCGTCCACCGTCTGGCGCATCTGGTCGAGCCTTGTTGCGTTGTCGTCCTGCATGGAGCGCAGCCGCTCGTCGACAGTGGCTCGAAGGGCATCGACCTGCCGTTCGAGCCCGGCACGCAACGTCTCGATCTGTTGGGCCTGCGTCTGACCGAGCGCCGTCTGTGCCTTCACGAGCGAATCACCGAACCGATGGACCGACTCCGAGGCTTCTGTTCGATGCTGCCGCAGCTCATCGCGAAGCGTCGCATCCATCGTCCGCGTCAACGACTCGATATTGGTGCCGAGCGATCGAACGTCTTTCCGGCTCAACACGCTCATCACGACGGCGACCGACACCGACACGAACGCGACGACAAACAGGGCTGTTTCCATGATTGCAGGCTAGTTGAGGCCCGTGACAGCCAAGGTCATACGCCTTGTATTCGCCACGCCCACAGCGTCCACGATTCAAAAATCGCTAGCGATTTCGCTCCATCGCCCCACCGCGTCCACGCGAGAAATACCCCACCCCGATCGTCGTCCCTGCGAGTAGTCGTAGAGTTCCTTCATCATCCATTTCGCTTCACGCCTGCCGCGATCGGTCAGTGCGTCTCGGGTGGCGAGGGCGAACTGCGGGTAGCCATATCTGAACCACGGGACGTGGAGGCCTGTCCCGAGTCCTGACACCGGGGAGCCGATGACCACGGACATGTCGTTGAAGCGGGCAAACAGAATCTCGCCGGTGACCTCGACGCCGTCGACCACGATCTCGATCGGGATATCGCGGAGTGGCTCGGGGGTGTCGCTGTCGATCATGGTGTCTCCTGTGTGAGAGAAGACACCCAGACGACCGAGGGTTACTCGGCGGGACCTTTTGTTGTCGCGGGCTGCGACCACATCCGCGCAGGATTGCGCGTTGGCACCTTGCCGGTCCTGGCAGGTTGCCGGGACTCGCCGCTTTAAGGCGAGCCGCTCTGGATGTCGCCGGTGATTATAACCAACGACCGAGCGGCGAGCGATCCAAATTCAGGGCTGAGGGATTCGTGACGCGACACGGGCAAAGAGCACATCCCAAGTCCGGTGCTTCTGATTGCTATCGCCACGCGAGCCGGCAAATCGCTGTTCCAGAACGCGCAGGTTACGAATGTCTGCGAGGTGGAGATCCCTCCAACCGCGCTCAGTACGCGTGCGGCTCTCGCTCAACTGGAAGGCCAGAAGGCGCTCGATGCCCTTCTGGATGCCGTAGTCATGAGGCTCCGCGATTCTGACGCCACCCGACTTGTAGGTGAACTCGATGAGACGCTTCTCGCGAATGGCGCGCACCAGGTCTGTGTTCATGACTCAACAGCGCCAGGATCAGTCCGCAGAATTCAGAATACGCCTCCGCCGTGACTGATCGACTAGAGCGTCTTCAACATGTCCAGCGTCGGTTCACCGGCGCACCTTGGCGAAGCGACGACGGTGTGGGCTGGGACTTCGCTCCGGTTCGTCGCCGCGGTAAAACGGCTCGTCCGCGCGCCTGCTGATCGATGACGGCGGCGGCTGATTGATCCGCCCGATCGTGCACATCGTGTCGATAACCAGCGGCCCACGCGATGAATCGCGATTCGTCACACGAGAAACTGAGGGGGAAAAGTCGCGGCCGGTATGATTGCCGTCCTCCGGGAACCGAGACCGCACCAGCATTGGTGTTCAGCGCCCGCAAACAGCGTGGTCCGGGGATTCGCGGCATCGTCACTGGTGACACGCCGTTCGCGCGGCGTGATCCCGTTTAGGAGATTGCCTCTCATCCGCATCCCTGTTCCCGGAGGTGTCATCAGTGTAGAAGGAGGCCTCCGTGCAACACCAGCCCCGTCGCCGCGCCCCGAAGCCGCGTCACTCGCCCGCCGCCCTCGAACGGCTTCACCCGCACGCCGCCGGCATCGACTGCGGCGCAGCCGAACACTTTGTCGCGGTGCCGCCCGATTGCGACCCCACGCCGGTGCAGTCCGTTCCGACATTTACCGGTGATCTCCATCGCCTCGCCGATTGGTTGACGGCTGCCGGATCACCCATGTGGCGATGGAAGCCACCGGCGTCTATTGGATTCCCATCTTCGAAATCCTCGACGCGCGCGGCTTTCAGGTGATCCTCGTCAATGCGCGCCACGTCAAGAATCTCCCCGGCCGCAAGAGCGATGTCTCCGACTGCGAATGGCTGCGTGACCTCCACATTCTGGGACTCTTACGCGGGAGCTTTCGGCCCGCCGACGGCATTGTGGCGCTGCGGGGATATCTGCGACACCGGGCCACGCTGATCGAGAGCGCGGGCGCGCTCGTGCAGCGGATGCAGAAAGCCTTGGTCCAGATGAACGTGCAGCTGCCGCTGGTGGTCAGCGACATCACCGGGGTGACCGGCCTGCGGATCCTCCGCGACATCGTCGCCGGCCAGCGCGATCCGCAGCACCTCGCGCAGCATCGCGATGTCCGGTGTCGCGCATCCGAGGCCAGCTCATCGCCGCTCTGCGCGGGAACTATCGCGCCGAACACGTCTTCGTGCTCCAGCAGAATCTGGAACTCTTCGACACCTATCAGCAGCACTCGCCGCGTGTGATCGCACCATCGAGGGCCATCTGGCGCACCTCGCCGTCACCGCGTCGTCCGCATCTCCCTTACCCGCCGCGCGGCGCCGGCCGCGCAAAGCGAAGGACAACGAACCGGCCTTCGACCTCCGGACGCCCTTACACCAGCTCACCGGCGTCGACCTTCGCAGATCGACGGCATCGGCCCCTACAACGCGCTGCGTCTGCTGTCGGAGATTGGCACCGACATGACGCGGTGGCCGACGGTGAAGCATTTCACCTCGTGGCTGACGCTGGCGCCCCAGAATCGCATCTCCGGCGGCCGTCTGCTCAGCAGCCGCACGCAGCCGTCCGCCAATCGTGCGGCCACCATCTTGCGCATGGCGGCCATGGCGCTCGGACGCTCGCAGACCGCCCTCGGCGCGTTCTACCGGCGTCTGGCCTTCCGCATCGGCAAGGCCAAAGCCATCACCGCCACGGCGCGCAAGCTCGCTATCCTGGTCTATCGCACGCTCAAGACCACCTCGTCTACAACGACCCGGGCGCCGAGGCCTACGAGGCACACGACCGGAGCCGCGTCGTCCGTCGGCTACGACAACGCGCCGAGCATCTCGGATTTGGGCTCGTCAACCTGTCGACCGGTGAGGTGACCCCGGGAGTAGTTTCTTAGGAGGTGGCCGGTGCGTCAGTGGCGAATCACCGCCGCCGCCGATCCGACCGCTCCCAACCGTTTTGCCCGCTGTCGTGTGTCGCGGCGCGACCAGTCGCTCTGCCCCAGCCCCGCCGTCGTCACTTCGCAGACCGTGCGGCGGCTCACCGGGCGGGCCTTGGGTAGCCTTGGGTCGGCGACCTGTTCGCGGCGTGAGGAGCGAAGAGGGTAAATTCCTCTCTCCTGCTCCTCTTCGAATCATCCAAGGCGACGACGTCATCGTCAGCACACCCGCCGAAAGACCCGATTTCCACGCGTCGAACCCCGGGGCCCCCTCGCCGCGCCTGCGCGGTGGGGTGGGAATCGGGAGCCGATCCCAGACCGCCCGGGAAGCCGCCGCTACGAACATGTCGAAAACGCGCCAGAGCAAGGGCCGCTTGCCGGACAGGGCAGCCGTCGTGTCACATTTCGGACGTTCGATCCTGTCATTGACTCGAGGGACGCTGACAGGCACGGTGACCGATGGCGACAGATGAGCGACTCGCTGATCAATTCGAAAAACACCGGCGGCATTTGCGGACGATGGTGTACCGCATGCTCGGGTCGGCGAGCGAAGCGGAGGATGCCGTCCAGGAAACCTGGATTCGGTTGGGCCGGACCGATGTGAGCGACGTCGCGAATCTCCGAGGCTGGCTGACGACTGTCGTTTCACGCGTGTGCCTCGATATGCTGCGAACGCGGACATCGCGACGCGAGGTATCCGCTGGACGTGCATCTGCCCGATCC
>CAVWST010000014.1:0-60909 GCA_963757735.1 uncultured Acidobacteriota bacterium | reverse complement strand
GCGTTCTGGTCTGTCGCGACCGCTGTGTCCGTATCCCAATACGCGAAATACAAGGGCTCTCGCGATCTCGAGGACGCGAAGAACTCGGCCTTGCACAGCGCCGTAGCAACTCCCAACTACCGACCTCCAACTCCCAAGAACTCTGTACTTCATTGGAAGATTGGAGTTGGAAATTGGGCGTTAGCGGCTGATTGACGCTCTCAACGTACATACCGGCAGGTATGACTGGAGAGACGTCAGAGAGTGTAGAGGGCGCGGCTCAGCCCACGACGCAGGCGATTGAGCACAACGGAGTAAGGATCGTCGACACGTTCGCCGAAGCTTTCGGCATGCGCGCCGCGCGCGTCGTCATCACGGCGCAATCCCCGGCCTGGGCGCAGACGGCGGCGCAGTCGATGACCGGCTTCGCCACATCGGTCATCGGATGCAAGGTCGAAGCCGGCATCGAGGCCGAGATCTCCGGACGAGACACCGGATGGACGGCCCGGGATCAGCGTGCCGCTCTTTGCCTTCGACGCAGAAGGCTTGGCAAGCGACTCGTCGACAGGGTCGGTCAGACCATTCTGACCTGCCCGACAACCGCCTGTTTCGACGGCCTGCCGCAAGCCGACCGAGCGCGTCACCGTCGGCGGAGCGCTGCGCCACTTCGGCGACAAGTTCCAGTCGAGCAAGCTTCTCGACGGCAGACGCTACTGGCGCATCCCGGTGATGGAGGGCGAGTTCCTCGTCCAGGAACCTTCGGCGTGCAGAAGGCGATCGGTGGCGGCAACTTCCTGATCCTTGCCGAAAGACCAGACGCCGCGCTCGCCGCGGCGGAGGCCGCTGTCGGGGCGATGCGCAAGGTCCGCGGCGTCGTCCTGCCCTTCCCCGGCGGCATCGTGCGCAGCCGGCAGCAAAGTCGGCGCGAAGAGATACAAGAAGATGACCGCGTCCACCAACGATGCGTACTGCCCGACGCTGCGCGGTCGCGACGGCGTCAAGAGCCGCTCCCGGACGGTGTGAACTCGGTCCTCGAGATCGTCGTGGACGGACTCGATCGCGCGGCCATCGAGAACGCGATGCGCGTCGGCATCGACGCCGCGTGCCGACCTGGCGTCGTCGAGATCACGGCCGGCAACTACGGCGGCAAGCTCGGGAAGCATCACTTTCATCTACACCAATTGCTCTCACAGTCCGTCTGAAGCACTCACCGTATTTCGAGGAGAGTTCTATGACGCTGCGCGTTCACGCCTCGTCGATTGCACTGCTGGCGATCGGTGCAGCTCTCACGTTGAGCGCGCAAGTGCCACCAGCGGCGCCTGCTCCTCTCAAGTTCCCAGAGCTGCCGCTCGTCTCGCCGCTCGGCGCACGCAACGATCTCCCGAATGCCTACAACGCCGGCACGAGTTGGGACAGCTGCCGAATGGCAGGAAGTGGGGATCGACTGCCGGAATCGCAACCGCTCCGGATGGAACCATCTGGGCGCTCGATCGATGCGGCGCCTCCGGCGCGGGTGGAACGACCTGCGCGAACTCGCCGCTCGATCCTGTCCTGCAATTCGACACCTCGGGCAAGTTCCTGCGCAGCTTCGGCGCGGGCCTTTTCGTCAGCCCACATAAGATCACGGTCGATCGCGAGGGCTTCATCTGGGTTGCCGACAACGGCCGCGTCGAGGGGCGCGGTCAGCAGGTAATCAAGTTCGACAAAGACGGAAAAGTTCTGCTGACGCTGGGCCAGGCTGGCGTCGCCGGTCCGGGGCTCGACACCTTCGACCAGCCGACAGAGGTCGCCGTTGCACCAAACGGCGACATCTTCGTCGCCGACGGTCACGGCAACGCGCCGACCGCCAACGCACGCGTCATGAAGTTCGACAAGAACGGCAAGTTTCTCAAGACGTGGGGCAAGAAGGGCACGGGCCCCGGCGAGTTCGACTGCGTGCACACGCTTGCGTTCGATTCGCTCGGTCGGCTGTTCGTCGGCGATCGGCAGAACAACCGGATTCAGATCTTCGATCGAGAGGGGACATTCATCGCCGAGTGGAAACAGTTCGGGCGGCCGAGCGGACTCTACATCGATCGCAACGACACGCTCTACGTTGCGGATTCAGAATCGCGAGATGGTGCGGAGGGGTACGGTTACAACCCGGGTGCGCGTCGCGGGATTCGCATCGGCAGCGCGCGAGACGGTAAGGTGCAGTCCTTCGTTCCCGACGTCACGCCCTATCCGTACACTGCGGGTTCAACGTCGCCCGAAGGCGTGACCACCGACGCGCAGGGAAACATCTACGGCGCCGAGTTCACGATGGATGTGAAGAAATACGTGAAGAAGTAGGCGGGTCCTGCTCTGTGGACCCGCCACGGTGGACCAGCCTATTTCACGTTGTCCTTCAGGAAAGAGATCGCCTGTGGCCAGACCTTGGCTGCAACGTCAGCATTGAACGTGCCGAGAGCATTGTGCGGTCCCATGAACGCGTGACCAGTTCCGGGATGAACGGTGAGCGTCACCTTCTTCCCCATGCCGCGCAGCTTCGCTTCGAGCGCGTGCGCAGCCTGTGGTGAAAAGAAGCTGTCGTTCTCCGCCATATGCCCGCTCACCGCGGCAGTCAGCTTCGACCAGTCGGGCTCGGCAGGGCCCTGAGGGAATCCGTAGAAGGGCACGACGGCCGTCACCTTGTCGCCACGATTGGCGGCAATGATGAACGCGAGCATTCCGCCCATACAGAACCCGACGACGCCAATGCCCTTGCTGGTGATGCTGGGATGCGTGGCGAGGTAGTCGACAGCGCCGCTCATATCGCGGCCGGCGCAATCGGGCGGAAGGCTCTGCATCAAGTGCGAGGCCTTGTCCATCTCGTCGTGCCCTGCGACCTCGCCGTGATAGAGATCCGGCGCGAGCGCCACGAAGCCCGCCTGAGCCAGACGATCCGCCATCTCCTTGATCCCGGCATCCAGGCCCCACCACTCCTGGATCACCAGCACGCCTGGTCCAGAGCCGCTCGCGGGCTTCGCCAGGTAACCAGATGCCATGTTTCCATTACTGCGAAATTCAACAGTCTCAGCCATGTGCGTAAGGATAATCTGATCGCCATGAAAACATTGTGGTCCGCAGTGGCGACGACCGTGGCGCTCGGCACAATCGGCGTGGCCGTTGTTGGGCAGAGAGACCGCCAACCGGTCGACCGATTCCTTGACGTCAACGGCCTGCGCATCCACTACCTCGACTGGGGCGGAAGCGAAAAGCCGCTCGTGATGGTGCACGGTCTCGATCGTGTCGCGCGAACGTTCGACCATCTCGCCGTGCGCCTCTCACCCGCCTATCGCGTGATCGCCATCGACATGCGCGGACATGGCGACTCCGGCTGGGATCCGCAGGGACGTTATCTCGTCGAGGATCACGTTGGTGACCTCGAAGGCCTGGTGCAGCAGCTCGGACTTCGCGACCTCGTCCTCTGGGGAAATTCGACAGGTGGCCGTGTCGTTCAGGTCTTCGCAGGCAAGCATCCTGAGCTCGTGTCACACGTCGTTTCTGAAGACGTCGGACCCGAACGTCCGCGACAGATTGCCGACAACTACGCGAAGCGCGTGCAGCAGGAGCAGGCCGGGTGGGCGTCGGAGGACGAGCTGCTCGCGCAGCTCAGGAAAACCGATCCGCGGATGTCACTCACGGTCCTCGAACCGTACGTCCGCTACGGCACGAAGAAGCGGGCCGATGGACGAATCGAGTGGAAGCGCGATCCGCAGCTCGTGAATGGATTCGTCGCGACCGACCTCTGGCGATTCGTGCGCACCATCAAGTCGCCGATCCTCTACATGCTCGGTAGCCGCAGCAATATCGTGCCGCCTGAGACGCAAGAAGAACTACGGAAGACGCTGCCGAACGCGCAGCTGATCACGATTACCGATGTCGGCCACTACCCGAGCGACGAAAAGCCCGACGAGGTCATGCGAATCGTGAGTCAATTTCTTGCCGGCCAGAGAGTCGGCAACTAGGCAACCTCACCGTAGATGTGCGCGGCATGCTCGACGAGCCTCGTGTAGCAACTAGTCTCATCCGAGCCGGCTGCGAAGACGGTGCAGATCGGCTGCCCGGCCTCAATACGATCGCCTTCGTGCGGCACGTCGCGCACATCCGGATCCTCGAGCCATGGGCGCGTGTCGCCGATGACCACGTCCTGACGCGCAAACACAATCGCCTTGCCGTGTGTCTTGCGCTTCTCGAGGAATGAACTGTCCTGGAACACCGGCAGCTCGCGTTTTGTACAGGCGTCGGCGTGGGTGGCAAACATAGACATCGCCACGCGCGCGCTCGACGAGCTCCATCGACGCAGACCAGCGCGGATTCACTTCGACCGGCACGAGTCCGTGTTCGCCCGCGATCACGTCGATGCTTCCGACACCGACGAGCGAGAACTCCGCCGCCACTGCGTCCACGAGCCCGACGGCGTCCGGAACCAGGGCCTCGGGCTCCGTCAGGATGTTGCCGCAGTAACGAAATCCAGACGCTCCGAAGGCGTCGTCGCCCACGAGTTGGCGAGTGACACCAAGCGTGACACCACGACGGCCAGCGGCAACGAAGATGACGGACCCTGGCGTTCCTCCGACGAACTCCTGCAGGTAGTGGCCGCGCGTGACCGCTTCACCTGGCTGCCAGAGCCTTACGCCGTGGCCACCTCCCGATACACGCGGCTTGAACATCCATTGCTCCACATCACTCGGCAGTGACCTCGTCTCGTCGCTCGTGACGACACGCGGCGCGCGAATGCTCCGCTTCGTGAACGCCGCGGCGAGCGCCCTCGGATCTCGCACGCGCCGCAGCACATCGGATCGATTTCCCCACAGCGCACGCTCCGTCGTCAGCGCCTCGACGGCTCTTGGATGATTCTCCAGGCTCGAGAGATAGACGACCGCATCGCTCGGGAGCTCGCGCGCCACGTTCACGACTGCCTCGGGGGAAAACGTCGTCCCGAAGTCTCGCGGCAATGACAGCGCCCGCACCGACGGGTGCTGATCGAGGTCGGCATAAGCATCGAGAGCAATCACGCCGAAGCCCGCACGCGCCGCCGAATCCGCCGCCGCCCGGGTTGATACGCCCACGATCAATACGCGGTGGCGCTTCGGTTCCCGGTTCCGGGTTCCAGGTTCCTGGTTCGTGTTCATGGTTCTGGTTCAAAGTTCGGGGTTCCTAGTTCGCGGTTCGAGGGCACGCCGAACCTCGAACCACGCACCATGAACGACGAACCCGAACCCAGCACACGAACCCGGAACCCGGAACCTGGAACATGGAACTGCATCTTAGATTCCCAATCGCTGGCGAGCGGCTTCGGGAGTGATCACGTAGAGATGGTCGAGCACGGTGCCAGTCGCCTCGCGGATGCCGAGTGTCTGCACGACCTCCGCGGCGCTTCCACCGGCGAGCCCGTCAGCCAGGATGGCGGCGCCCTGGGCAGCATGTTTGGCAACCGTTGCGATGCCGGTGAGCGCCTCGACGGTTCCTCCGGGCAGCGTCCGCGACAACCGCGACATCAGTCCTCCGCGGATCGTCGCAACCTTCGCGAGCCTCCCCGACAGGACGACGGATCGTGCTGATGGCGCCGAGATCGCCAGAGTGGCCACCGCCTTCACGATGGATTCGAGATAGCCCTCGAGCGCCTTCTGCCGCGCGGGCGTCGTCACGTCCGCCACCGCCTCGGCACTCGCATCTGGGGTCCCGGCAACAGCGAGCGCACCGCCGGAAAAGATCATCTGCTTCGTGACCTGCCCCGCAAGGAACGCGACTTCACCATCGAGAGCTCCGCTCGCCATAGCGCCGATCGGCCCGGATGAACCACCGAGGCCATCCACGATGCGACCCTGTTCGACGGCGATGGCGGCACTAAACGCTCCGCCGAGCTCGAGGAGGATAAAGGACACATCTCGCGGAGCACAACTACGCCGCCGTGTGTGCTCGTGAATGGCAAGCGTCACCGCGCACACCTTGTCCGCAGTCCCCATGTCGACACGATTGATCTTTCGATGGGAAGGAACCGACGTGAGGTGCACGACACCAGGCGTCATCACGACCGGGGCGGGTGACGAGACGAGCGCCCGCATCAGCGACGATAGTCCTCCGATGCCGCTGCTCTCGCCGCGCGGCGCCAGACATGCCAGTCGAATGTCCGACTCAGTGAGGTCGCGCGCGTTGGTGAGCGGGAGCCCGTAGCCAGACGGGCCCACCACGAGATCGAGCGGAGCTGTTCGTTCGAGCAGCCCGAGAATCAGCGTCGGGTCGGCGAGCGCGTCTTCGGTCGGGATCGTTTCGTCGAGAAAGACGCGACCGGCATCGAGGCCGCAAATGTCGAGACTGACAGTGCCGGGGTCGATTCCTACAACTCTAGGCATGTAATTCAAAATGCAGAATTCAAAATGCAAACCGACGAGTCATACATCGTTTGCATTTTGCATTTGGCATCTTGCATTACAAAGTCTCGGCTAATTCAGCTATCGATTCGGCATCGAGAACGAGATCGTTCTTCTCGAACAGCTTCGCGATGCAGGACTTGTGAACCTTCATTTTCAGGCCGCCGATGCCAAGCGCACCGAACGTCGTCACGCCTTCTCTCGTTGCGCCATCGTCGGTGACGTCGATGCCCTCGACCCCGAGCGGCGGAACTGCGTTGACGTCGCCGGCGACCTTGAGGCCGGCACGACCGACCCAGGCTGCGCGTGGAATCAGACAAATACCTGCGGGTCCGGCGTTGAGGAACATCTCGGCGCCTTCGAGCGCGTGCGATGCACCGGAGCTGTCCGCCATCGTGACTTCGCGAACGGAGCCGCCAAACCGCTGCGCGATTTTCGCGGCAAGCGAACCGTCAGCGGCTCGCCGCGATGTGACAGTCACGCGTGCACCCGCCTTCGCGAGCAAACCCGCGGCGCGAAGACCGACGGGTCCAGAGCCTGCAGTGACAACCGCGGCGCGCCCATCGAGCGTGCCTGCGGCATGCCGCATCTTGGCGACGGCGGCGACGGCGGTCGTATTCGATCCGTTTGAATCGAGCATGACCGACACTCGAAGCGGACCGAAGAACGCCTTCTTCACGGCGCCTAGGAGTTTCTCTCCGAGAGCCATATCGGTGCCGCCGATGAAGATGGCTGTCGAATGCAGATGCTTGGGGCCGCGCGTGAAGATCGCGCCGTGCACGAGATCGCGGACGTTGTCCGTCGTGACCCCGCCGTAGCTCATGACTTCGTCCGCGCCGGCATCGAACGCGACGACACGGTCGAAGACGCTGGGAAGTGGAGATGAATCTAATTGCAGAAGCAGTTTCTTCACGGGAGTCTTCAACAACTCCCAAAGCCCAACTCCCAACTCCCAAACGTTCGGGGTTCTTGTTGGGAGTTGGAAGTCGGAAGTTGGGAATTGAAGGTTACTTGGGGCTGAAGGGGTGCTTCGCCGTCTTCGCGCCCGCGAGGACGTCGCTCACGGTCGGCTTGCCGCCGAGCGCGCGCGCGATCGATTCCTTCGTCGCCTGATAGTTGTAGTCGTAGATCTTCTTGTCGTCGGCCGCTTCCCAGTGGATGAACACGCCGACGAGAATGCACAGGTCGTCGGCTTTGTCCTTGGAGATGACGCCGCTCTCGACCGAGTCGACCACGGCGCGCGCGACCGCCGCCTGAGCCGGTCCGAACATCTGCACTGCCTGCTTGGCGCCCTTGATCGTCACCTTGTTGAACAGGAGCGTATCCGGCTTGCACGGCAGGTTCGGCGAGACCACGGCCAACAGTGTCGTGAAGCCGTCCTTGTTATTTGCCAGCGCGTTGCAGAACGATGTGCCCGCCGGTCCTGTCTTCGAGCCAATGATCAAGTCGATGTGCGCGACCTCATTGCCATCGCCCACGAGCGACTCGCCCAGAAAAAAGTCCGCTGCCATGTCGACACACTCCTGTCTGGAAGTGAGGGGTCTACTAGTTTCTTGGTATGCGCCTTCGCTCGCTGGTGCTCAGCGTCGCTGGTCGTGTCAATCCATGCGCGCATGGACCCCTGGCGCGCCGGAAGCCCGACGACTATACCACCGTCTCCCCGTATCTCCGGTGTTACAGTAATGCCTTGGCCAGCCCGTCTCAGGCACGACCTTCCAAGTCCAATCCCGAAACTCCCGGCGACCGCCCGCTCGGGCCCGTGCTCGATTTCATGCGGCTCATGTGGGCCATCAACCACGGTCTGGATCGAGCATCGCGCGGCATGCAGGCCAAGTTTGGCGTCACTGGCCCTCAACGGTTGGTGCTGCGTATTGTCGGAACGTTTCCGGGACTCTCAGCAGGCGATCTCGCTCGAACCCTTCATGTCCATCCGAGTACGTTGACCGGCATTCTGCAGCGGCTCGAGGCGCGCCGACTCCTCCGCCGGCTTACCGATCCGAGCGATGCGCGACGCGTGCAGCTCGAGATCACGGCACGAGGAAAGCGTCTCACCGTCCCCTCGGTCGGAACCGTGGAATCGGCGATCAAGCGATTGATGTCGACGTGGACCGACTCTGAGCTGAACGTGACGCGGCGAACACTGACTGCAATTGCCGAAGAATTGGATGGTTCGCCGACCAGTGCCCGTACGCGGCGCTCTTCATCCAAGTAGCGCCTCGTCAACTCCCAAAGCCCAACTCCCAACTCCCAAACGTTCGGGGTTCTTGTTGGGAGTTGGAACTTGGAAGTTGGGAATTGAAGGTTACTTGGGGCTGAACGGGTGTTTGGCCGTCTTTGCGCCCGCGAGGACGTCGCTCACGGTCGGCTTGCCGCCGAGCGCGCGCGCGATCGATTCCTTCGTCGCCTGATAGTTGTAGTCGTAGATCTTCTTGTCGTCGGCCGCTTCCCAGTGGATGAACACGCCGACGAGAATGCACAGGTCGTCGGCTTTGTCCTTGGAGATGACGCCGCTCTCGACCGAGTCGACCACGGCGCGCGCGACCGCCGCCTGAGCCGGTCCGAACATCTGCACTGCCTGCTTGGCGCCCTTGATCGTCACCTTGTTGAACAGGAGCGTATCCGGCTTGCACGGCAGGTTCGGCGAGACCACCGCCAACAGTGTCGTGAAGCCGTCCTTGTTATTTGCCAGCGCGTTGCAGAACGATGTGCCCGCCGGTCCTGTCTTCGAGCCAATGATCAAGTCGATGTGCGCGACCTCATTGCCATCGCCCACGAGCGACTCGCCCAGAAAAAAGTCCGCTGCCATGTCGATACACTCCTACGTCAGAAAGAAAATTGGCCGCGCGAAGCGCGGCAAGAGATGCTGTCAACTGGCCAAGGGCAGAGCCCTTGGCCGGTTGAGCCCGACGAGTGTATCACTCAGCTCAGTCGCTGATGTATCGCATCACCGGCAGCCCGCGTGCCGAGTTTTCCGCCCACATCACGCGTCATGGCACCGTCAAGAACGGCAGATTCGACGGCGCGATTAATCCGTTCCGCATCGTCGCGCCGGCCCAGTGTGTCCAGCATCAACGCCGCGGACAGAATCGCGCCGATCGGGTTGGCCTCGTCACGACCGGCCAGTGGCGGCGCCGAACCGTGCACCGGCTCGAACATCGAGGTCCTCCCGGGGTGAAGGTTCGCCGATGCGGCCATGCCCAGACCACCCTGCAACGCGCCGCCAATGTCCGTGATGATGTCGCCGAACAGATTGTTGGTGACGATGACATCGAACTGACGTGGATCCTGCACGAGCATCATCGCCAACGCATCTATATAGAGGTGCCGAGCTGCGACGTCCGGATACTCTGCGCTGACCTCACGAAACACCCGCTGCCACAACGCATGCCCTTCCTGCATCGCGTTGCTCTTGTCCGCCATGCAGACTGCGCGACGCGTTCGCGTTCGTGCAACCTCGAACGCGTGACGGACGATGCGATGGACGCCTTTGTAGGTGTTGATCTCTTCCTGAACTGCGATCTCGTCTGAGGTGCCGGCCTTGAAGCGGCCGCCGACACCGACGTAGAGACCTTCCGTGTTCTCGCGAAGCACGACGAAGTCCACGTCGGCGGGCGTGCGATCCTTCAGCGGACAGAGTCGCGCATCGAGCAGCCGCACGGGGCGATAGTTGACGTAGAGGTCGAGCTCGAAGCGAGTGCCGAGCAGGATGTCGCGCGCGTGCCTGTTGTCGGGCACGCGCGGATCACCGAGCGCGCCAATCAGAATCGCATCGAAGGAGCGAAGTAGATCGTAACCACCCGCCGGGACGGTCTCACGTGTCGCGAGGTAGTGATCGGCGCCCCACGGCAGGTGGTGGAACTCCACACCGCCAAGCGCCTGCAGCACCTTGACAGCCTGAGCGATGACCTCAGGCCCGATGCCATCGCCCGGGATCACTGCAACCCGGTGAACCACGAGTCGTATTCAATCACGAGAGTCCTTCTCAGAAGCCCGAAGCCCGAGTCCCGAATCCCGAACCCCGAACCCCGAATCCCGAATCCCGAACCCGCGAATGGTTATACTCCGCAGGCATGAAGCGATTCGTTCTGGTTCCGCTCGTCCTCATGACGATCACGCTCGTTGTCTCAGCACAGTCCACCCAGCTCGGACCCGTCCCGGCTGACTGGCCTCTATACAGCCGCAACCTGGCAGGCACGCGCTACTCCCCTCTCAACGAGATCAACACCGGCAACGTCGCGAATCTTGCGCCTGCGTGGTCTGTGCAACTGACGCAGCCCGCAGGGCGGCGCGGTGGTGGTCCGGCGCCCGCAGCAGCAGCCGCGCCTGCAGGACGCGGTGCCGGCGCCGCGGGAAATCCGGCAGCTGGTCAGGCTCGCCCTTCGGCTGGCGCTCAGGGCGTCCCGAGCAGCGTCGAGGGACGTGGCGGCGCCAATGACGGACTCGACGCCAGTGGTAGCAATCCGCAAGCGACGCCGATCGTGGTCGCTGGCGTCATGTATCTGCCGGCTCGAGGTAATCAGGTCCTCGCAATCGAGGCGCACACAGGTAAAGAGGTATGGCACTACCTCATGCCGCCCGGGATGGCGACGACCGCGCGCGGCGTTGCGTATTGGCCGGGTGACGGCACGCTCGCACCCCGCATTCTGCTGACGGCTGGTCCACGTCTCGTTGCGCTCGATGCGGCGACAGGTATTCCCGCTGCGGACTTCGGACGCAACGGCATCGTCGAGATCGGCGTGCCGTGGAATGGTGTGCCGACGATTTACAGGAACGTCGCGATCCTCGGCGCGACAACCGGTGAAGTTGCGCTCGCCCAACCCGGCGACACGCGCGCGTTCGACATCAGGACGGGCAAGCATCTGTGGGACTTCCACACCGTGCCGCTGCCGGGCGAACTCGGACACGACACGTGGCTCGATCGCGGTTGGCGAAATCGATCGGGTGTCAACGTGTGGGCGTGGTACATGACGCTCGACGAAGAGCGCGGAATCCTCTACATGCCGGTCGCGGGTCCCGCGGGCAACTACTGGGGCGGCGATCGCCCGGGTAACAACCTCTTCGCCAATTCGATCGTTGCGGTGAACGCAGAGACCGGTAAATACATCTGGCACTTCCAGACCGTGCATCACGACCTGTGGGACTCGGACATGCCGAATCCACCAGCACTCGTCGACATCGTCCAGGACCTCTCGACTTCGCTCGGGGCAGGCCCCTCGACTCCGCTCGGGGCAGGCGGCCGGCGGATTCCCGCGCTCGTGTCGGTCGGCAAGACCGGATGGATGTTCATCCTCGATCGTGTGACGGGTAAGCCGATCTTCGGTGTTGAAGAACGCCCGGTGCCGAAGGGCAGCGTGCCCGGTGAGTGGTACGCGCCGACGCAACCATTTCCGATCAAGCCGGCGCGTCCACTCTCGCGCGTCGAGTTCGATAAAGAGCGCGACATGGTTCGGCCTGAAGACACGTCGGCGCAACACGTCGCAGAGTGCCAGGCGTTGTGGGACAAGAGCGGCGGCTTCGCGAACGCGGGCGCCTTCACTCCATTCGGCTTTCACGCTCCCGGCGAGCCGCCGAAGAGCACGATTCAGTTCCCTGGCGGAACTGGAGGTGTGAACTGGGGTGGTGCCGCTGTGGATCCGACGAGCGGTTACGTCTTCGTCAACGCGCACGACACCTCGCTCGTTGGATGGATCGAAGAGAAGCGTCCCGGTCAGAACTACGGGCGCGGAACTGAGGGATCGACGATTCCGTACGATCGCGGCAGCGTGAACGGGGCTGGTCCGTACTTCACATTCAGTGCCCCGCTCAAGGACGAGAGCGGCCGCACGCTCGCGAACCTGCCTTGCCAGCGTCCACCATGGGGCAGACTCGTCGCCGTGAATGCGAACACGGGAGAGATCGCGTGGGAGACGCCCCTCGGTTTGACGGAGGCGTTACCGGAAGGCAAACAACTCACGGGCAACAGCGGGAGCGCCGGTCCAACCGCCACCGCTGGAGGATTGGTCTTCGTCGGCGCAACCACGGACCGTCGATTCCGCGCGTTCGACTCGAAGACCGGCAAGGAGCTCTGGGCCGCTCGCGTCGACGGTCAGGTCAACGCGAATCCGATGACCTATCAAGGTAAAGATGGCAGGCAGTACGTGGCGGTCGTTGCGACAGACACGCTGGTCGCGTTTACATTGACGAAATAGCTGGGACGAAATGCAGCCCCGCGCCGGGCCGAGGGCATCGCCCTGACCCTTGGCAGGCGCCCTCCCATTTCCCCCTATCCTCTTCTGTTTTCGTCCCCTTATCCCGATAAGTAGGGCGCCCGTACCCAATTAGGGTTGGTCCCAATTGACATTCAGAAGTGACCAAGCGTTATGCTTGCATTACGAATGTGGGCTGATCCATGATTTTGGTTCGTAACGTTGCTCCTCATGGATCCATTTCGCCCCGTTCGCAGGCGTCCTGAGCAGCAAACTACAGAAAATGCACCAGATTGCCTCAGGTGGCAATTGGTACACGTTTTTCGTAACTGTTCCCGTAACTGAAAGAGCAACAAGCTTCTCAAGGAGAAAGAACCGATGTACGCACGCATATGTGCTCTGCTTGTCGCTTTTGCGCTGGCCGTCACCGAGCCTCGTAACTGCTCAGGAACGATTTGGAACATCACTGGCACTGTCACGGATCCAGACAGGGTGGGGTATCCCTGGAGTCATCAGTCCTGGCCACAAACATACAGACCAGGCGAGACTCGCGAGTTTCGTGACCGACTCGAACGGCACTTCTACAGAGCGCCCGATCTTGTTCCGGGTCGCTATACGGTCCGGTTCTCGTTGACCGGGTTTCGTACGTAGAGCGCACCGACGTCCTCGTCCTACTCGGCACAACCGCCACTCGAGTTGATCTCGGAGCTGCGAGTCGGCGGGTGACGGAGACCGTGCAGGTCCTTGCCGGCCGCCGCTCATCGACATGCGCCACGACGATTACGCACAACATGACCGGCCGAGGAGTTCGATCGTCATGCCGAAGGGTCGCAGTTTCCAGGCCGCTCGCCATGACAGCGCCCTCGGTCAACTCGGGCGATATCGAGGGCGGATTCCAAGTGAATGGCGCCTAGCGGGTCGAGAACAATTCACCGTCGACGGCGTGCCATGAACAGCCTGCTGAACGGGCAGTCAGCGGCAGAACACTGTGTTCGAGTACCTGCAGGAAGTTCAGGTGAAGACCGTCGGCATCGAGGCGGAATTTGGTGGTGCGCTCGGCGGCGTGGTCAGCGCGGTCACCAAGTGCGGCGGGAACACCTTCCGTGGCGCGGGTCACTACCACTACTCGGCCAGCTGGCTCGCGTTCAAACAACGGTTTCCAGCGCCGTCTCCAGATCGATCCGATCACCAGATCGGCGCAGATCGTCCAGGACAACGCCCAGGAGTTCAACCGCAACGAATTCGGCGGTCACCTTTGGCGGCCCCATCGTCAGGGATCGTCTGTTCTTCTTTGGATCGGTGTCTCCGCGTTTCGAGTCCTGACGAGAGACTACACTTTGAGCACGGTGAAGTGTGCCGGTAAGATCGCGCAACGCACGACGATCATGAGCATGTTCGGCAAAGTCACCTACTCCGCCGCTTTCCCGGCTGCAGTTGGCCTGTCTGGACTATACACGCCAGACAAGGCTGACGGGACTGTCGTCGCTTTCAACGGGCCAATAGCGAACACGACCACGCAGAACGCAGCGTACTTCCAGGCACAGCAGACACGGGGATACGAGATCCCGCAGTGGAACCTGTCGTACACAGGAGACTACACGGCGACTGACAAGACGCTCGTGTCCGTACGCGGCGGCTACATGAAGGACAACTACTTCGACACCGGCGTCAACAAGTCGCAAACGTTCGAATACGTGACGGCAACCGCTTCGCTGCCGCCGGCGCTCCTGCGCGTGCCAGCCGAGTACCCAGGCCTCCGGCTACAGCAACATCCCTCGCGTGTCGATTAACGACCACGACATCACGTCGCGCAACTTCGTGGACTTCTCAGTGACCCAGATGGTCAACGCCGCAGGTCAGCACCAGTTCAAGGGTGGCTTCGGCATCTCGCACGCAACCAACGATGTCGAGCTGGCATATCCAAACGGTGGGTATGTGAGCGTCTTCTGGAATCAGCAGTTCATCAGCGACGTCCCGGGCGTGGGCGCGGGCCGCGGCCCCTATGGCTACTACACGATCGACGACACTGGCACGATCGGCGCGACGGGCGCGGATATCCTGGCCTCTTCGTGCAGGACAACTGGACGGTCAACTCTCGGCTGACGCTGAACCTGGGCATGCGGTTCGAGAGTGAGGACATCCCGTCGTTCCGGCCCGACATCCAGCCAACCGCCATCCACTTCGGCTGGGGTGAGAAGTTCGCGCCGCGTCTCGGGTTCGCATACGACCTGTTCGGCGACGATCGTGTCAAGATCTTCGGTACATACGGTCGTTACTACGACTGGACGAAGTACGAGCTCGCACGCGGCACCTTCGGTGGCGACGTGTGGACGACGCGGTATCGTTCGCTCGACGATCCGGATATCTCGAAGTTGAGCCGAGCAAACCTCACGGGACGAATCTGTGGGACAGCCAGGCGGACTCATACAAGGATCATCGCGTGCCGAGCTTCGGTTCGGACGTCGTCGATCCCGACATGAAGCCAATGTCGCAGGATGCCTACAACGCTTGGCTTCGAATATCAGGCCCGCGCCAACACCGTCCTCGGTGTCAACTTCGTGCAGACGAACCTGCTGCGGACGATCGAGGATATCGGCACGCTGATCAACGGCAGCGAGGTGTACATCTACGGTAACCCCGGAGAGGGGCTGGCAACGGAAGCCTTCACCACGGGCCTCACCGCTCCCTTCGAGATGCCGAAGGCCGAGCGCACCTACACCGCGCTCGAGTTCACCGCGAACCGCCGCTTCAGCAACAATTGGTTCCTTGGCGGTAGCTACGTGTCAGCCGCCTCTATGGCAACTACAACGGTCTCGTGAACACTGACGAAGTCACCTATCCCGGCCGCTCCAGCGTCGGCTCGCAGGAAGCCTTCGGGCAACGCACACGTCCGGGCACCAACGCCAGCCGCGCCTGGGATCTCGATCGAGATGATGTTCGATTCGCACGGCGACTTCGTGTACGGCCGTCTGCCTACCGATCGTCCGCACGTCGCGAAGGTGTACGGTTCGTACCTGTTCGGGTTCGGAACGAACCTCGGACTGAACTTCTACGCGGGCAGCGGCACGCCAATCAGCCAGGTCGTTCAGACGACGTCGGGTGTCCCCGTGTTCGTCGAGGGTCGCGGCAACCTGGGAAGAACCGACGCACTGACGCAGACCGACCTGCTCGTGTCGCACGAGTTCAGGCTTGGTGGCGGCGACAAGCGCCTGCGCCTGGAGTTCAATGGGTTGAACGTCTTCAACCAGCGCCAGGCCCGTCACGAGTTCGATACGGTCAACCGCATCGGCGCCAACGGCCGCCGGTTGGTCAGTTCAGGCATCGACCTGACGCATACGGATCTGGAGGCTGGCTACAACTACAACGCGCTGCTCGCCGCGTCGCCGGATGCCTCGAAGCCGGCGGGAACGCCGGGTTCTGGATACCAGGATCCGCGCTATGGCCAGTCGGACATCTGGAATCCTGGCTTCGACGGTCGCTTCACGATTCGCTTCCTGTTCTAAACATGTGAGGCCGGTTTCGACCGGCCCTCGCAAAAGGAAAAGGCCGGCTTCGTGCCGGCCTTTTCTTTTGGTCCACGGTCCTCAGTCCAAGGTCCTTAGTCGCTGGCCTCCACCCACCACCAACCACCCACCATCGACCAGCTACGCATCTATCTGCGCGCGCTGCAGCTTGCCGCTGAAGTCCACGTAGATCGACTTCCACTCCGAGAACACATCGAGCGCGGCAGTGCCTGCCTCGCGATGACCGTTGCCCGTGGTCTTCGTGCCGCCGAATGGAAGATGCACTTCGGCGCCGATCGTCGGCGCGTTCACGTAGAAGATCCCGGTGTACATGTCGCGCATGGCCGTGAACGCCTTGTTGACGTCGCGCGTGTAGATCGATGCGGAGAGCCCGTAGGCGACGCTGTTGCCGATCTCGATCGCCTGATCGAGCGAGCCGCATCGCATCACCGAAACGACCGGGCCGAAGATCTCTTCCTGCGCGATCCGCATCGTGGGCTCGACGTCACCGAACACCGTCGGCTGATGGAACCAGCCTTTCGAGTGCGCTCCCGACGTCAGCCGGCTGCCACCCGTGACGAGTCGCGCGCCTTCGCTCTTGCCGATCTGCACGTACTTCATCACCGTCTCGAGCTGCGACTCGCTCACCGAAGGTCCCATCTGCGTGCGATCGTCCAGGCCATCGCCAACACGCAACGCGCTGGCGCGCGCGGTGAACTGCCGCAGGAACTCGTCGTACACCTTTTCGTGCACGACGACGCGACTCGCGGCCGTGCATCTCTGGCCAGTCGTACCGAATCCCCCCCACAGACAACCTTCGATCGCGAGTTCGAGCTGCGCGTCGTCCATGATCATGATGACGTTCTTGCCGCCCATCTCGAGATGCGTCTTCTTGAACGTCGATGCCGCATGCTGATTCACGACGCGGCCGACGGCTGTCGATCCGGTGAACGAAACGACCTTCACGGAATCATGCGTGGTCATCAGCTCGCCCACGTCGGGCCCACCCGTCACCAGGTTCACGACGCCGGGAGGAATGCCCGCTTCTTCGAGCACCTTGACAAAATTCACCGCTGACAATGGCGTCAACGTCGCGGGCTTGAAAACGACGGTGTTGCCGCAGACGAGTGCGGGTGCGATCTTCCACGACGGGATCGCCATCGGGAAATTCCAGGGCGTGATGATCGAGCAGACGCCGAGCGGCTGTCGCACGGACATCGCGAACTTGTCCCGCAGCTCGGACGGCACTGTCTGACCGTACTGACGGCGGCCCTCGCCCGCCATGAAGTAGGTCATGTCGATCGCTTCCTGCACGTCGCCGCGCGTCTCGTCGAGCACCTTCCCCATCTCGCGCGTCATGTCGCGCGCGAAGGCTTCCTTGCGCGCGGCGATGATTTGCGCTGCAGCGAACAGCATCTCTGCGCGCTTGGGAGCGGGCACCAAACGCCACGAACAATAGGCACGCTCCGCCGCTTGCACGGCCGCCTCGACATCGTCGCGGCTCGAATCCTGGAACAACCCGATCACGTCGTCTCGATTGGCCGGATTCCTGTTCTCGAACGTGCCACGGGATCGCGCCGGAATCCACGCTCCGTCGATGAAGTTGTTGTAGATATCCACGCTGCCCCTCCGTCCACAGACTGACGTAATCTGGTCACACAGCCTGCCGTAATCTGGTCACATCGACAAGTTTTGGCACCCGCCTCGACCACGAAAACTCGGTAGAAGTTCGCGTCAGCGACTTGACCTCGGCGCCATTTCCACAGACTAAACGGCTCTGGCCTATGAACTTATGACCCGTTTTCCCGGGTGTGCGGGGTATGTCGGATCTACCTGATCGGACGATAAGACGGGTAAGACTGGCGGTCTACATGACCTAGCCCTCGTGGCACGGATCCTGTATTCGATGGAGCCAGAAGGGCGGGTTACCTCAATGACTGAGCCGAACCTATTCAGCACAACGCCAGTTCAGAAGGTTGTCGTCGTCAACGGCAATACCGAAGTGACTCGGCATGCTTGAATCGGTGCTCGACGCTGGTCGCTACGACATGGTTTTTGTTGAACCAGATGATCGCGCGTACTCGCAGATCAAGAAGGTCCTCCCGAACCTGGTGATCCTGTGCACGCGGATCGAGCGTCTCGATGGCTTTCAGATCCTGACGATGCTCAAACTGGATCCGGAAACGTGTGACATCCCGGTGCTGACCTACACCACCGAGACCGAAGGACAGGACTTCGGCACGGTGCTGTCGCAGCTCACCGACGAAGAGGAAAACCTGTTTCCGAGCCGCGCAGCGCTTCGGATGAATTAGGTCGCTATTCCGCTGCAAATGTCTGACGAAAAGCGGGACGGCGCTCGAGTCGCCATGATCAGCGAGCTCCAGGGCGAGGTCATGGTGTTCCAGCCGATGGTGATCAAGGAGATCAGCCTTCGCGGGGCCACGTTGAAACCCGTTTTCCGTTGCACCTCAACTCGCTGCACGACCTGCGGCTCGAGCTCGGCGAGCGATCGGTCGTCGTGAAGGGTCGCGTCGTGCATTCGCACATTGGCGATGTCGATGACGATCATCTGATCTACTGGACTGGCATCGAGTTCGTCGAACCGTCGGAACACGTCTCAACGCCATCGCGGAATTCCTTAAATCGGTTCGCACGGAACGCCTGTACAGGCGCTAGCGAACTCTCAGGTGTTCGAGATAGTCGCCTGACGCGATGCGCTCCGCGCGGCCGAGCGGCGCGTTGTAGAAATACGCCCATGCGTAGACGACGCGAGCCGTCCTCCATTCGTGACGGGGGTCAGGCGGCGCGTGTAGAGACTGCCTCGGGTTCGCTCGGCCGGTAGCCTTCGAGCTCGTCGAGCGCCCGCAGGACAATTACGGGGTGCGTCATCTCGTACACCTCGCCCCAGACCCGTCCATCTGGATCCGGCACGGCCGCGGGATAGATCCCCAGATCGAAGAGCGCCGCCGCGATGGTCCCGCGGCCCCTGTAGACGAGATGCTGATCGATGCGCAGACGCCCCGTGCGATTGAAGGGCGTCATCAGCGTGCCGTAGAAGAACACAAGTTCGGCATTAGTGCGTAGGTGCCTGACGCTAGCAACTACGAGCCGGGTGTGTCCGGCATTTACCGGCTGGACACGCGGCGATTACAGCGCGGGCGCGCCATCCGGCGTCGGGGCGGGCGCCGGGGCCGGCGTCGTCCTCGGTGCTGGTCGCTGCGCTCGAAGCGCTCCGAGCGCCTCAATCATCTCCGGCGGGACTGAAAAAGACGAGGGAGACCGTCTTTCCATCGCCGGAGAGCTGGACGGAGTCGAGGAACGCCGCAACCTCGGGATGCTGCCCGGACTGTAAGCGTCCGAGCGCCATGAATCCATGGACGACGTCGCTGGAGGTTCTTCGCGGCAACCTCGTCACGCGTCTCGACGCGCAGCTGGCCGTCGACTCCGCTGTTGACGAATCCCCGGGCTGAGAACCAATTGATTGGCGGCAACTGGTTCGCCACCTCGGCGGGCAGTCTTCCACCGGTCAGTCGCGTCGAATCGCGCCACAGCCCACGCATCGCCATCGTCGATATCCCGAACGAGGCGCATCACCTCGTCGTTGCCCTTGACGTTCGATCCGTCGGCTTTGGTGTCGATGGACCTGCGAACCGCGGCTGCGCCACCGAGGCGACGAGCCCGGGCTCGAGGAAGACCAGGGCCAGCTTCTTCTCGTCCTGGAAATGAGGATTCGCGAACCTTTGTAGTCCTCGACCATCGCCGCCCTGATCGCGAATCAATCCCTCGATGCGGACCTCATCGAAACGGCCCTTGCGCCAGCACCAGCGGAGGCTCGCTGTGCGTCGGCTCGCCCATCCCGGACGCGAGGCGACGACGTATCGATGTCGGTTTCGAGGTCGATGCCGGTCTGCTCTTTGAAGTGCGCAGCGCCGTCGCCGGTGCCGGGCTGGAACTGCCGAAAGCTTGCGGCGCACTTCAGAGTCCATGACGTCGCGGACGTTGGCGTAGGCCACGACGCGGGCGTCGGCGGGAACGTAGGCGAGTTCGGCGGGGCCATCCGCCCGATCAGGGTAAGGTTCTGAAAGCCGCCCGATGTAAGAGGCCACGAGGCCCGTGCCGAGGCCGACCACCAGGATTCCAGGGCCACGCCGAGAAACAGGCGAGTCCGCTTGGTCATCTATACCGCTCCCAAGCCAGTATACGAGCCTTCTGGACGATGTTCCCGGGGCCGGTTTTCCTGGGAAATGGACTGAACATCGCCTATTGCTCGAGGACGTATTCGCGTTGCTCGACCGCCCGCGCCGCAAGAGCCAGGGAGGCCACGAGGGCCAGCAGCAGCCAGACAGGCTGACGGCCACCGACGGCGGCTCTCTGAAAACCGCCCTGGAGCAGGGACACGATGTCCCCTGTCGGCATCGCGTGCGGCACGAGCGCCTGGAGGTAATAGGCCAACGGTGAAGCGCCTCAAGTAGCCCGGCATGAGCAGCGCCACCTGCTCCCAGCCGAAGACGAAGACCAGCCCGACGACCAGCGGCCGCTTGAGAGCGGCGCCGACGAGCGCGAACAGCGCGCCGTAGGCGGCCAGCCCGAGCGCCAGCATGCCGAGGTCGGTGACGAGCGAGCATGAAGCTCGCCGGGATCTGGCCGAACGGCACGAGCAGGAAGTACACGATCATCACCGACGGCAGCACGACGAGCGTCGTGCACACCAGGTAGGCGAGGTACTTGCCGACGAGCACGGCGCCGCGCGGATCGGCCGCGTGAAGAGATAGGTGATCGTCTTGTCCTCGACTTCGTCGGCGATGAGCGACGTGCCGTAGAACACGCCGAGCACCGGGACGATGAACCGGAGGAAGAGCACCCAGATCATCATGCCGAAGATGCTCGCCGCCGCCGACGCGGCACGCCGTTGACGCGCAGCGGCGCGACGCCGCTCGCTGCACGATGCGCGCGACGAGCGCCAGCAGCACAGGGCCGCCGACGACGAGGGCCATGAAGATCGTGCGGCGCGACCAGAGCATCTCGCCGAGCGAGAGCTCGAAGACCCGCCGCGCACCGGTGAAGAACGATCGGAGCGAGGCGCGGCTCGTGGTCATTGCTTCACCAGGTACTTGAACACCGCCTGCAGGTTGTCGTCGGGCGACGTCACTTCCTCGATGCCGCCCGGCCTCGCCCGATGCCGCCATGTCGGTCAGCCGCGCGTAGAACGCGTCGGGCCGCGCCGTCTCGACGACCACCGCGCCCGCCTCGAACCGCAGGCTGACACACCGTCGTCGGCCAGCAGCGCGCGCGCGAGCGCGCGCGGGTCCTCGGCGCGGATGAACACGGTGTGCGGATGCTCGTCGATCAGGTCGCGAATCTGGTGCACGTTGCCTTCGGCGACGATCCGGCCGTTGTTGATCAGCAGGATGTTCGAGGTCATCGACTCGATCTCGTGCAGGATGTGGCTCGACACGAGGATGCTCTTGCCGGCGCGCGCCCACTCCTTGATCAGGCGGATCGTCCGGCGCCGCATGATCGGATCCATGCCGCTCAGCGGCTCGTCGAGGATCAGCAGCTCGGGCTCGTGCACGATCGCCTGCGCCAGCTTGACCCGCTGGCGCATGCCCTTGCTGTAGGCGCCGATCTTCTGGCCGGCCGCGTCGAGCAGGTCCACGCGCTCGAGCGCGCGGCGTGCGGCGTCGGCGGCGTCCTTGCTCGAGAAGCCGTTCAGCGGACGAGCGCGGTGACCCACTCGTGCGCCGGTCATCCGCTCGTAGAAGGCGTCCTGCTCCGGGCAGAAGCCGATGCGCGATAGAGCGCGGGGTTGCCCCAGATCGGCTCGCCGAGCACGCGCATGGCCCTTGCTCGGCCTCAGCTGCCCGGTGATCAGCTTCATGAACGTCGACTTGCCGGCGCCGTTCGGGCCGAGCAGGCCGGTGATGCCGGGCGGCACCGACACGGTGACGTCGTTCAGGCCCGACACCTGGCCGTACCACTTCGAGAGGTGCTCGGTCGGACGATCGCGCGTCACGCAACGATCTCGACGCGCGCGGCACGCGGCGCTCGAGGACCAGATCGACGCGCCGATCAGCACCACGATGACCGAGTAGCGGCGACCAGCACGGGCAGCGGCGGCGTCGCAGCGGATGCGGAAGACGGCGTCGGCGATCACGTCGAGCATGTCCCCGGGCGAGATGACCGCCCAGGCGCGGCTGCCGGTGATGCCGCGCAGCGCCTGGTACATCGCGGCGGTGAAGAAGATGATGCCGGCGTACATGATCGCGACGAACCGGCGGCTCTTCGAGAGCGACGACAGCGCCAGCATCGCGAACGCGCGACAGCAGCACCTGCATGCAGCGAAACAGCGTGATCGCCGGGAACAGGAACAGGTTCTGGCGACAGGAACGTGGTGCTGCCCGCGAACATCATCTGCAGCAACAGCAGCAGCATGGCCGGCAGCCAGGTCACGCCGAGCAGAAAGGCCAGCACCGGCGCCAGCTTGCCGGCGATGTACTCGACCCGCGTCAGCGGCTTCGACAGATAGATCTGCAGCGCGTTGGCGCGGCGATCGTTGGCGATCAGCCCGCGCCGACGTAGATCGTGACGAAGAAAACGAAGATGCTCTGCTGATCGAGGAACTCGCGGAACGTCTGCGGCGTCGGGCGCCAGGAACGACGCCTGCTGGAAGTTCGCCGACGAGATAGATCTGCACGGCGCGCACGACGAACGGCACCCAGCGAACAGCAGCAGGATGACGAACGACAGGAGCTTCAGCGCGCGCCAGCAGCTGCGTCGCGCGCGATCACCCACCACGCGCGGCCGTGCGGCGCGCGCTTCCGCCGTAGCGCCGGTACCCCTGATCGTGGATAGGCATCGGTAGTCATTCTCGCCCACCGCCTTGGCGAACACGTCTTCGAGCGTCGGCACGCTCGGCGCGCAGGTGGCGCACCTGCACGCCGTGCCTGCGCCGCCAGCTGGAACAGAAAGCGGCGCCCCGCGCTCGTCCGGGCACGAAGACGCGCATGACGTCCTCGTCGGTGGCGTGGCACTCGAGCCCTGCGGCGCGCAGCACGCCGACGAAGCGTCCGTGTCTCCCTTGACGCGCAGCTCGAAGACGCGCCCGCCGTGTCCCTTGAGCCCGTCGATCGGCCCCGCGGTCGCCACCGCGCCCTTGTCCATGCACGACGACGTGGTCGCAGGTGTACTCGACGTCGGGCAGCAGGTGCGACGACAGAATGAGGTTGAGCCCCTTGTTGTGGGCGATGTCGCGAACCAGCTCGAGCATCTCGTCGCGCCCCTTCGGGTCCATGCCGTTGGTCGGCTCGTCGAGGAACAGCAGGTCGGGATCGTGCACGAGCGCCTGCGCCAGCTTGATGCGCTGCTTCATGCCGGTGGAGTACGTCTCGACGTTGCGGTAGCGCGCCTCGCCGAGGCCGACGTAGTAGAGCACTTCGTGCGCGCGCTGCATCGCGTCGGCGCGCGGCAGGCCCGCCAGCTCGCCGCAATACGCCACGAACGACACCGCGTTCATGCCGGGAATGTGCGCGTCGCTCTCCGGCATGTAGCCGATGCGCGCGCGGATCTGCGAGCGGCGACTGTCGGACGTCGAGCCCGAGCACCCTCATCTGCCCGGTCGGGCGCGACGAACCCGAGCAGCGCCTTGATCATCGTGCTCTTGCCCGCGCCGTTCGGGCCCAGCAGGCCGACGGCGCCGGCCGGGAAACGACGCGGTGACGTCCCGCAGCGCCCAGTTCTTCGCGTAGCGCACGCTGACGCGCTCGAGCTGGACGACGGACTGGTCACGGGTTCAGCGGGTTCAGGGGTTCAGAGGTAGTTCAGAGGGCTCGTCAGGTTCACAAGGTTCCGCGCAGGCCGAGGGCGTCGGCCTGCTCGCGCATGAACTGGATCACGTTGCTCGACGTGCTCCTCGAGCGGCAGCCCGAGTTCCTCGGCGCCCGTGCGCAGGTCCTCGCGCGACACGGCGCGGGCGAACGCCTTGTCCTTCATCCGCTTGATGACCGAGGCGAGCTTCGAGGTCGAGGACGCTCTTCGACGGCCGCACCAGCGCGGCGGCGGTGACGAAGCCGGCCATCTCGTCGCAGGCAAACAGCGTCTTCTCGAGCCGGCTCTCGCGCGGCACGCCGCTAGTAGTCGGCGTGCGACAGGATCGCGCGCATCACCCACTCCGGATAGCCGCGGCGCCGCAGCTCCTCGCAGCCGCGGAACGGATGATCGGCCGCGCGTCGGGTAGCGCTCGTAGTCGAAGTCGTGCAGCAGCGCGACGATGCCCCAGTCGTCTTCGTCCTCGCCGAACGTGCGCGCGTAGCCGCGCACCGCCGCCTCGACGGCCAGCGCATGCTTGCGCAGGCTCTCGCCCTGCGTCCACTCGGTGAGCAGCGCCCACGCCGCGTCGCGCGACAGCGTCATTGGTGTGACTCCGCAGCGCTGGCGAGTCGAGCTCCAGCGCCCGCGCAATCACCGCCGTCGCCTTCGCCGTCAGGTGGTACGGGCGAGCTCGGCCGGATCGGCAAACACGACCTCGTCGACGTCGGAGCCGGCGTGCAATGCGCCGCCGGCCGGCCAGCACAGGTAGTCGACGAGCACGAAGTGATACCGCACGCGCCCCTCGTCGTCGTGGATGATGCGATCGAACACCTCGATCACCGGCCGACTTCGACCTCGAGGCCGGTCTCCTCGAGCATCTCGCGCACGAGACACGCCTCGAGCGTCTCGCCCACCTCCACGCGCCCCACCCGGCAGGCTCCACTGCCCCGCCAGCGGCTCGTAGCGTCCGCTTGACGAGCAGCACCCTCCCGTCCTGCACGATGACCGCGCCGACGCCGACGAACGGACGCTCGGGATACTTGCGTCGATCGTTCACGCGCTACTCGCCCATCACCTTGACGACGACGCGCTTCCGCCGCTGCCCGTCGAACTCGGCATAGAACACCTGCTCCCACGGACCGAGATCGAGCTTGCCGGCGGTGATCGGCAGCATCACCTGATGCCCCATCAGCGTGCGCTTCAGATGCGCGTCGGCGTTGTCCTCGCCGGTCTGATGATGCCGATAGTCGAGCCCCGCCGGCGCCAGCTTCTCGAGCCACACCTGGAAGTCGTGGATCAGCCCGTTCTCCCAGTCGTTGACGTACACGGCGGCGGTGATGTGCATGGCCGAGACGAGCACCATCCCTTCCTTCACGCCGCTCTTCTTGACGATCGCCGCGACCTCGTCGGTGATGCGGATGAACTCCTGCCGCTTCTTGGTGTTGAACCAGAGATACTCGGTCATAGACTTCATCGTCGTTCCAGTCCGCGTCTAGGTTCGAGTTCCGGTTCAAGGTTCAGTCGAGTTCGGAGTTCGCGGTTCGGGGTCGGCCCGATCTCGAACCGGAACCCAGAACTGCACGTGAACCCGAACAGCACAGAACTCATGGAACCTGGAACTGGCCTCACAGCAATGCGCTTCGCATTGAGATCCCAGCCGGCAGTCGTGCCGGCGCGAAACGCGCGCAGCCCCGCCGCGGCAATCATCGCCGCATTGTCGGTCGACAGCGCGAGGCTCGGAATGAACACCGGCAGCTCGCGCGCCTCACCGCGTGCGCGCGCGTCCGCGCGCAGGCGGCTGTTGGCCGATACGCCGCCGGCGATGCCGACGCTGCGCGCGCCGTACCACCGCGCCGCGTCGAACAGGCGATCGAGCAGCGTCTCCACGACGACGCGCTGAAAGCTCGCGCAGATGTCGCGGATCTCCCGGTCGGGCAGCGGGCTTGCGTCGCCAGGCCCGAGCGCCGTCGCGCCGCGTGGTCACGTGGCGCAGCACCGACGTCTTCAGGCCGCTGAAGCTGAAATCGCGCCGGCCCGGGCAGCTGCGGCGCGTTGCGATCGGCGTGCGTCAGCCGCGTTTTCGGAAAGCGGCACCGCGCGGTCGTTGCCCTCGCCGGCGAGCCGATCGATCACCGGCCCGCCGGGATATCCGAGGCCGAGCAGCTTCGCCACCTTGTCATACGCCTCCCCCGCCGCATCGTCGCGCGTGCGGCCGAGCAGCTCGTACGCGCCGGGCGCGCGCGACCCGGTACAGGCTGGTGTGCCCGCCGGACACGACAGCACGACGGCCGGCAGCGGCATCTCGCCGTTCTCGAGCACGAGCGACTCGATGTGGCCGGCCAGATGATGCACCGGGATCGAGCGGCACGTTGCTGCGCCCAGGCGAGCGACTTGGCGAACGACAGGCCGACGAGCAGCGACCCGACGAGGCCCGGGCCCTGCGTCACGGCGATCGCGTCGTAGCGCGCGTCGCCCGCCGTCGAGCAGCGCGCGCTCGACGACGCCGCAGATGTCGCGGATGTGCTGTCGCGCCGACAGCTCCGGCACGATGCCGCCCCACTCGCGATGGATCGCCGACCTGCGACGCCACGACGCTCGACCGCAGTCGCCACGGGCGGCGGGTCGCCGGTCTCCTCGACGACGGCGGCCGCGGTCTCGTCGCAGGAGGTTTCGATGCCGAGGATGATCATGTCGGGCTTCGCTGCCTACCGCCTACTGCTCAGCTGCTCGAACGAGTGCAGCCGGCGAGCGACTCGGCGTACGGCGCGCGCGCGATGCCTCGCTCGGTGATGATGGCGGTGACGTACTTCGCCGGCGTGACGTCGAAGGCCGGGTTGCGGATGCGCGCGCCTTCGGGCGTCAGCCGCGACGAGCCGACGTGCGTCACCTCGCGATCGTTGCGCTCCTCGATCGGAATGCCGCTGCCGTCCGGCGTGTTCAGATCGATCGTCGACAGCGGCGCCGCGACGTAGAACGGAATGCCGTGCTCCTTCGCGAGCACGGCGACGCCGTAGGTGCCGATCTTGTTGGCGACGTCGCCGTTGGCGGCGATGCGATCGGCGCCGACGACGACGAGATCGACGTGGCCGAGGCGCATCATCGACGCCGCCATGTTGTCGGTGATGACGGTCGTGTCGATGCCGTCCTTGACCAGCTCCCACGCGGTCAGCCGCGCGCCCTGCAGGAACGGCCGCGTCTCGTCGGCGAGCACCGGCGACCTTCTTGCCCTGCTCCGCCGCGGCGCGATCACGCCGAGCGCCGTGCCGTAGCCGGCCGTCGCCAGCGCGCCGGCGTTGCAGTGCGTCAGGATGCGCGCCTCGTCCGGCACCAGCGTCGCGCCGTGCGCGCCCATGGCCCGGCAGCTCCGCAACGTCCTCGTCGTGGATCTTGCTGCGCCTCGGCTTCGAGCCGCTGCTTGATCTCGTCCACCGAGCAGCCGCCCTGCGCGGCTTCGGCAAACGTCCGCTTCATGCGCTCGATGGCCCAGAACAGGTTGACCGCGGTCGGCCGCGTCGCCGCCATCAGGTCGCAGATCTTCTGGAACTCGGTGGCGAACTGCTTGGTGCCGGTCGCCTTGCTCCGCCGCATCCCGAGCGCGATGCCCATCGCCGCCGCGACGCCAATCGCCGGCGCGCCGCGAATCACCATCGTCTTGATCGCCTTGGCCACCTCCTTCGCGGTCTTGCACGTCACGTAGACCTCGGACGCCGGCAGCTTCCGCTGGTCGATCATCACGACCGCGTCGTCTTTCCATTCGATCGTCGGCAGCATCTGTGGTGATGATATCAGTCAGTCAGCCGGCATGACGGTCCGCAGGGCGACGGCGCGTGCGAGTCCGCAGTACCGTCGACTGACGTCGATCGACCTGCGAGCGCTGAGCGAAGCAGCCGCGCATCGAACGGCAGCGGCAGCAGATCGCTCGAGCTGGTGGCGGCCGGTCTCGCGCGCAGGTTGGCGAGGATGACCTCGAGGTCGCCGCCGAACTCCCACAGGATCTGCCGGCAGGCGCCGCACGGCGGCGTCGGCGCGCCGTGTCGGCGACGATGGCGATGCGCCGGAATCGGCGATGCCCTTCGGAGAGCGCCTTGAACATCGCGACGCGCTCGGCGCAGATGGTCAGGCCGTAGGTCGCGTTCTCGATGTTGCAGCCGGTGACGATGGCGCCGTCGGCGGTTTCGAGCGCCGCGCCGACCTTGAAGTTGCGAGTAGTCGGCGCGCGCGTGGCGCCGGGCGCGCCGCGCGGCGGCGATCAGCGTCAGAGGCGTTCAATGATCCCCTCGAGCAGCGCGATGAACGAGCCGCGCACGCGGCGCGCTGTCTCCATGACCTCGTCGTGCACGAGCGGCTGCGGCAGCACGCCCGCGGCCATGTTGGTGATGCACGAGATGCCGAGCACCTCCATCCCCATGTGCCGCGCGGCGATCGCCTCAGGCACCGTGGACATGCCGACGGCGTCGGCGCCGATGCGTGCGGAAGGCGCGGATCTCGGCCGGCGTCTCGTAGCTCGGGCCGTGAACGGCGACGTAGACGCCGTGGCTCACGGCCACGCCTCTCGCTCGCGCGGCCTCGTCGGCGATGCCTCGCAGCCGCCGCGAATAGACCTCGGTCATGTCCGGAAACCGCGGGCCGAAGCGCTCGTCGTTGGGGCCGATGAGCGGGTTGCTGCCGAGCAGGTTGATGTGATCGTCGATGACCATCAGCGCGCCCTGCGCGAAGCCGGTGTTGATGCCGCCGGCGGCATTCGTCAGGATCGATCTGCTTGACGCCGAGCCGTGCCCATGACGCGCGTCGCGAACACGACGGTCGCCCATGTCGTGCCCTTCGTAGAAGTGCGCTCGGCCGGCAAGCGCGGCGACGCGCTTGCCCGCGACGTTGCCGACGACCAGCCGGCCCGCGTGGCCGACCACCTTCGACGCAGGCCAGTGCGGCAACTCTCGTGTACGGAAATGCGACCGACATCGCGCAGCGTGTCGGCGAAGTCGCCAAGGCCCGACCCGAGCACGACCGCCGTTTCCGGCAGCGGGCCGCGAGAGCACCTGCACCGCTGCGCGGCCGCCTCCGCAATCGCGAATCGCAACGCGCTCACAGCAACATTCCTGCGATCGTCGCCGTGAGGAAATTGGCGAAGGTGCCCGCGAGCATCGCCCGCAGGCCCAGGCGCGCAAGATCGTGACGCCGCTCTGGCGCGAGCGCGCCGATGCCACCAATCTGGATGCCGATGGAACTGAAGTTAGCGAAGCCGCAGAGCGCGAACGTCGCAATCGTGAACGACTTCGGATCGAGCATGTCCTTGAGCGGCCCGAGCTGCGAGTACGCGACGAACTCGTTGAGGACCATGCGCGTCCCGAGCAGATTGCCCACTGTCGCCGCATCGTGCCAGGGCACACCGAGCGCCCACGCAATCGGTGCGAAGACATAGCCGAGAATCAGCTGCAGGCTCAGTCCGGCACCGAACCCGGCGACTCTCTGCAGGCCATCGCCAACCAGGCCAAGAGCCGCGTTCAGCAGCGCGACGAGCGCGAGGAACGAGATCAGCATCGCGCCGACATTCAGCGCCAGATGCAGCCCTTCACCGGTGCCCCGCCCGATGGCATCGATGACGTTGACGTCCGTCTTCTCAACCTTCAGCTTCACCGTTCCCATCGTCTCGGGCTGATCCGTCTCGGGCACGAACATCTTCGCCATCATCAGCGTCCCCGGCGCCGTCATGATCACGGCGGTGAGGAGATGCTGCGCTTCGACACCGAACAGGATGTACGCGGCCATGACGCCGCCGGAAATGTGGGCCATCCCGGCCGTCATCACCGTCATCAGCTCGGACTCGGTCATCTTCGGCAGAAAAGGCCGGATGGTCAGTGGTGCTTCGGTCTGCCCCATGAAGATGCTGGCGGCAACGTTCAGCGACTCTGCACCGCTCGCGCGCATGAAGCGGCGCATGACGACCGCGAACAGCCGCACGACGAATTGCATGACGCCGAAGTAGTACAGCATCGCGAACAGCGCTGCGATGAAGATGATGGTCGGGAGCACCATGAACGCGAAGATGTTGGCGTACTGGCTGCCGTCGGGACCGAGCACGCCTGTGACGATCCGCGGCCAGACGTCGGGGTTGCCGAGCGGCCCGAAGACGAACGACGAGCCAACGTATGCAAAGTTCAGGATCTGCGGTGATGACACCGCCCGCACTCTGAAAGACGGCGCGCCCGACGTCGGTCTTGAGCACGATCAGGGCGAACACGAACTGCAGCCCGAGCCCCCACCCAACGGTGCGGTAGTCGATGGAGTGCCGCGCGGACGACAGGCAATAGGCCAGCGCGAGGATGAGCGCAAGGCCTGCAACAGGCTGCACGCGGCTGGCGCCCGCAAACCCCAACCCGATGGCCACAGCCGCGATCGCGGCAAGCCCGCCGAGTAGCGTCAGGTCGAGTTTCGTCCACGGCTCACGCGGCCGCACCGGTTTCCCGTCTCTCATCGCACTTCGCCCAGCACCTTCTGTCGGGGAGCGGGCGGCTCGTCCCCGATGGAAATCGCCTCGCGACACAACGCCAGCGCCGCCTCCAGATTGCGTCCGCCTCTGTGATGCAGCTCGAGCAGTGTATCGCCCGCCTTCACTGAATCCCCAGGTTGGGTCGTCACGACGATCCCCACGCCATGATCGACCGCGTCGCCGACTCGACTCCGCCCGGCTCCCAGCGCGTGCGACGCGCGGCCGACAGCTTCTGCGTGCATCGCCGTGATGAATCCGCCGCGCGTCGCGCGCAACAGCTCGCAATCCGGCGCCGACGGCAGCAGCGAGTAATCGTCCACGATTCGCGCATTGCCACCCTGACTCTCGATCAACTTCGCAAACACCTGCAACGCGCGACCCGAAGACAACGCATCGTCCACGCGACGAGCCGCGGCGGTCTCGTCGCGATCGACTCCGGCGAGCATCACCATTCGTCTGGCGAGCACTCGAATGACACCGGTGAGCTCGGTGGGCCCGGTGCCCTTCAGCGTCTCCAGGCACTCGATGATCTCGAGCGTATTTCCGACGGCGCGGCCGAGCGGCGCGCTCATGTCGGTGAGAACCGCCTCGGTACGAACACCTGCCTGTGTGCCGATCGCAACCATCGACACTGCGAGCGCGCGTGCGTCTTCCAGATCCTTCATGAACGCGCCGTCACCGCACTTGACGTCGAGCACCAGCGCATTGCTGCCTTCAGCGAGCTTCTTGCTCATGATCGACGCCGAGATCAGCGGAATGCTGGGAACCGTCGCTGTCACGTCGCGCAGCGCGTATAGCTTCTTGTCAGCCGGTGCGAGCGCTGACGTCTGGCCGATGATGCTCGTGCCGACTTCGCGAAGGACCTGCTTGAATTCTTCGATCGTCAGATCGACGCGATAGCCAGGAATCGATTCGAGCTTGTCGAGCGTTCCGCCGGTATGACCAAGCCCGCGCCCCGACATCTTTGGGACGACAACGCCACACGCGGCGGCGACGGGGGCGAGAACGATCGACACCTTGTCGCCCACACCGCCCGTGCTGTGTTTTCCGACCTTGAAACCTGGGACGTCGGACAGATCGACTCGTTCGCCCGAGCGCGCCATCGCGCCGGCCAGCCAGCCGGTCTCCTCGTCGTTCATCCCCTTGATGACGATCGCCATCAGCAGCGCGGATGCCTGGTAGTCCGGAATGGCTCCGCTGGTGACGCCGCTGACGAACGTGTCGATGTCCTCCCGCGAAAGCGCCCGCCCGTCACGCTTGCGCGCAATGATGTCGACGAAGGGCATCGGAGCGCAGTATACGAAAGTCCGCGACTCGGGATTCGGGATCCGGGATCCGGGATTCGGGATCGGGGTTCGGGATTCGGTGATCCCGGATTCGGATCCGGTCGGATCCCGGCATCCGAGCCCCGGATCCCGGAAGGTAGAATCGATCCTGGAATGCAGCCGCCGCCCACAGAGCCGATGGCTGTCGAGCAGAGCACGCTCCTGGCCGACTTCGCTCGAACGTGTAAGGCGGCAGCGCGCGCGGTCTCTTTGTATCCCGGGTACTCACCCCGCGATTGGCAGCTCGCTGTCGCGGCTCGTGGCGTCGGCCGGGCGTCTCGCCCGTCAGGATCCCGTGAAGCTCGCTGTTCATCGGGAGCTTCTCGCCATCGATGGCCGTTCGCCACTCCGCCCGGATCCCTCCATTGGTGAACTTGCCACACTGCTTCACGAACGGCTGATCGGTCGGCTGACGGTTCAACCGCAGGCCGACGCCGAAGATTGGCGTGCACTGTTGCTGCTGCTGGCGCGCTCGCCCGACGACCTGATGGCGGGAGGCGGCATCCGTCAGGCATGGACGCTCACCGGGCGGAATCATTTCGAGATCCAGGAAATCGACTACGCCGAAGTGCTGCGCGAACGCGGGGGCGGTGACGATGTCACGTGGGATCGCATCATCGCGTACTGCCTCGAGGGCAGGAAGGGCATACTCGATGCCGGTGCTCTGGCATCGCTGCTCGAGGCTCTTGCCGATCCCGCTCGCTTTTCGAAGCTGGTCGAACAGCTGCAGGAAGCGGCCGGTCCGGACACGACGAAGGTCGGCGTTCGTGTCGCGGCCCTCTTGCGGTTGATGCGAACCGCGATCGACGCCGCGCGGACGCAGGGCGAGGACGAAGTCAATCGCGCCTTCGAAACGATCGCGACCTCCTGCGCCAGATTGAGCCCCGACATGATGATCGCGATGCTCGATCGCCGGCAGGCTACGAATCAAGAAGAAGCCGATCTCGTGTCGACCGTGGCCAATCGGATGACGGACCAGGCGATTGCCTCGTTCATGGCGCGCGCGGTGGCGACAGATCGTCGGGGAACCGAGCGCTTGGCCCAGGCACTGGAAGCCCTGGCCCCGGACGCCGACCGCAAGAAGGTGGTCGTAGACCTCGCTAAAGAAGAAGCGCTCCAGGGCGAGCTGGGCGCCGAGCCGGGGTTCGAAACGATGTGGGAGAGCGTCGCCAACGCGGTGATGTCTTACACGCTCGTGTCGAACCTGACCAACGTCTCGGAGGAGTACGGGAGGGAGATCGCATCCGCGCGACGAAATGCGATCGAGGTCGAGCGTGTGGCTGACGATCCGCCCGAGCGGGTGCAGGCCTGGGTTGCCACCGTCTCTGAATCCGCGCTGGCGCAGCTCGATCTCGAGATGCTTCTCGATCTGCTTCGCATCGAAGGAGCGGTCGCGCAGTGGGAACCGCTCTCGGCGATCGCAGCATCGGAGGCCGAACGCCGCACGCTCACTGGCGACGTCGCCGGCGCTTCCGCGTTGCTCGAAGCGGTGGTCCGCGAGACGAAGACGGATGGTCGAGCCGCACTCCGGATTGCCGCGACGAAGGCCGTGGATCGATTGGGGGCAGGCCCAATCGCGCGTCACGTCGGGATGCACTTCCGCACGGTCATCGATTCCGACGTGGATCGGTTCAACCAGTTGTGTCAGTCGCTCGGGCCGAGCGTCGTGCCGTCGCTGGCCGACGCCCTCGCCAGGGAAGAGAACGCCGTTGCCATTCGACGGCTCGCGGCGCTGCTTCTCAGTTTCGGCGCCGCCGGGCGCCGATCGGTCGAGCAACTCAAGAATTCGCCGAGCCCCGCAGTCCGGCGCACGGCGGTCACGCTGCTCCGGCGCGCCGGAGGCCAGGAAGCGTTGCTCGAGCTCGCCTCAATGCTGGGCGATGACGACCCGGAGGTTCAGCGCGAGTCCATCCACGCGATGGTTGAAATCGGGACTGCCAACGCCTATTCCGTTCTGCACCGGCTGCTGCTCGAAGCCGATACGCCTCGCGAAAGCGCGCTGCGGGAGTTGCTCAGCCTCCGCGATGACAAAGCGGTGCTGCTTTTCAGCTATGTCGTCACCAGGGGCGAGCCGAAAGGAAAACTCATCGGCATTCACATCTCGATGATCGAGGCGCTGGGTGTGATGAGACCGCGGCCGGAATCGATCCGCGCACTCCAGCAGGTCCTGCTGCGGGGGCGCTGGTGGGCACCATTTCGAACGTCCACGCAGCGGCAGTCGGCGGCCATATCTCTCCGCAAACTCGGGACGCCGGAGGCTCTGGCCGTACTCGAAGCCGCTGCCAACAACGGCGGCCGAGCCGTGCGAAGGATCGCGCGTGCGCAGGTCGCGCAGTTGCCGAAACGAGAGAAGAGCACGACGTGAGTGTGCCGCCGACGCTCGCGTCTGGCTGATGAACTCTCGCGTCGTCTCGCGGCGGCGATCCGCGGAGCGCAGCTCTACGCGCCCGCGCACCCCCTCGTCACGCGCAGTGCGCGAGCGCTCATCGACACCCTCACGCTGGTTCATCAATCGACGCCATCGGTCGCCATCGGCATCGTCGGCCAGGAGCTCGTTGTCGGCGAAGTCCCAGTCCCTCGAGCAGCCGAAACGATGAGCGAGTTGATGCGTCGCCTCCAGCAACTCGGCATCGAGCGCATCGTCATCGACAAAGGCGTGGGGGAAGCCGAGATCCAGCAGCTCGTGGCCGTCGTCGCCAGAGGTGAAGGGGGCGATTCGACTGCGGCGCTCGGGAAGCTGCCGCATATCCGCGTGGGCCGGCTCGAGCTGGAAGAACGATCTCGACCTCGAGCGGTGACATCGCGACGTTCCGGCGTTTGTACGACGATGCGGTGAAGGTGGCGGAGGATCTCTGGGACAGCGCCGCCACCGAAGGCGCGCCGGATTCGGACGCCGCCCGCGCAATGGTCGATTCGCTGGGGCAGGCGGTCGCGCAGAATCGAACGGCGCTGCTGTCGCTGACTGCGCTGAAGAACTACGACAACTACACGTTCACGCACATGGTGAACGTGTCGATTCTCACGATGGGGCAGGCGCGCGGCGTCGGCCTCGACGGCGCGCAGCTTCGCGAGTTCGGCATGGCTGCGTTGATGCACGACATCGGCAAGGTGCAGACACCGAACGAAATCCTGAACAAGCCGGGCGCGCTCACACCCGAGGAGTTCGCGATCCTGAAACGCCACACCGTCGACGGCGCCGAGATCCTTCGGAAGACACCGGAGATGCCGGCGCTCGCGCCGATCGTCGCGTTCGAGCACCACCTGCGCGCCGACGGCACCGGATACCCGGCGGCCTCGCGCACGCAGCTGAACCTCGGGACATCCCTGGTCGGCATCGCGGACGTCTACGACGCCATGCGATCGAAGCGCGTCTATCACAAGGGATTCCCGACCGATCGCATCCTGGTGGTATTGCGGGAGAACGACGGCAAGCAGTTCGATCAGAACCTGGTGCGTCGCTTCGTCCAGCTGGTGGGCATCTATCCCGAAGGGAATCTCGTGCGACTCGACTCCGGCGAGATCGCAGTCGTGCTCAAGACATACGCGCCCGATCCCTATCGGCCGCGAGTGCGCATCCTCTTCACTTCGGAGGGCAAGCCGATTCCAGAGCCCGTCGAGCTCGATCTGTGGGAAGGTGAGGGCCCTCAGTCACCCTCGATTCAGGCACCTGTTGACCCCGCTGACTACGGCATCGATCCGCTCACCCAACTATGAAGAGACTCTCCACAGTTCTTGCACTCGCATTCGGACTGCTGACGATCGTTCCCGGCATTCACGCGCAAGGCACACCGCGGCTCGTCGTGGTGCTGGTCGTCGACCAGATGCGTGCCGACTACCTGCAGACGTTCGATCGCCATTGGCACGGCGGATTTCGCACACTGCTCAGCGAAGGTTCTCGTGTTCGACAACGCGCGATACCCGTATTTGAATACGCTCACGTGCGCGGGCGCGCGTGCCGTGTCGCTGTCACTGAAGGCGCGCAGCGCAATCGGCCTCGCCGGACACGGTGGCGACGCAGTCGTGTGGTTCGACGACGAGTCGGGATCGTTTGCGACATCGCGTGCATTCGCCTCCGCCCCTGTTCCCGCGGTGAAAGACTTCATCGACACGCATCCCTACGAGCGGGAGAACGGCAGCTTGTGGAGGCTGTCCTCACCTGCGGAGTCATACGTGATGCGAGACGCCGGCACTGGTGAGCGTCCACCAGCCTCATGGTCCGGTCTGTTTCCCCATCGGCTCGCCGGGCGAAACGGCGTGGACGCGCAGTTCTTTCAGCTCTGGCAAGCCAGTCCGCGTTCGGACGCCTATCTCGAGGAACTCGCGGAGTCCTTGATTCGACAGCCTCGCGAGCGCTCCGCTTGGGGGCCGCATCGCGAACGAGGACGTTCGCGAACGAATCGACGAGACACTCACCGGTCTGTTCGGAGAGCTGAAGCTCGGCTCTTACGTCGAGGCCGCGAACTTCACTGACGTGTATCTCGCGCCGGGCATATTCGATCGACTCAAGGCATCTCACACAGCGATGGCCACGCTCGAACAATCCTTGAAAGCGATCCCGGGCATCGACTACGTGCTGCGATCGGATCGGCTCTCGGACAAGAGCTCGGATCACGTCCCCTTCATTCTGCTTGGCGGCACTGCGCGGCACGGTCACAGCCGAACAGGAGTGACGCCCGCGGATATCGCTCCCACACTGGCTCGCTTTGCGGGCGTTCGCCTTCCAAAGGCTGAAGGCAAGCCGGTCGTGCAGTAGTGGCCTCTTTCAGGCATCGGGTGTTGGCGGCGGTGCGGAGAATTCCGCCGGGACGCGTCGCGACTTACGGCGACATCGCAGCCCTTGCCGGATCCCCGCGCGCGTGGCGGGCGGTCGGTTCGATCATGCGCGAATGCCGAGACCCGGGAACGCCGTGCCACCGCGTGATCGCGGCAGGCGGTGCATTGGGTGGCTACGGGGGCAACCTGCAACTGAAGCGAGAGCTGCTGCGCGCGGAGTCGATCGAGGTCGGACCCAACCGGGTGCGCAATTTTTCGTCGATCCGTTGGCAGGGCCGGCGAACCTGACGGCCCCCACAGCCGTCTTCTTCGCAGTATGTGCCGCTATGACTAGGGCGATTCCCGGGCAACCCGCCACGACTACACACCCGTCTAAGCCAACAGTAGACGTGAGAGCGGTCGACCTCGAGCTGGCGCAGCGTTGCCGGCACGGCGACGCGGCAGCGTTCGAGGAGCTGTATCGCGCACACGCCGGACGCCTGTATAACCTCGTTTTCCGGATGGTAGGGTCGGCACAGGAGGCCGAAGACCTCCTGCAGGACGTGTTCCTGAACGCCTACCGGAAACTCGGGAGCTTTCGGGGAGATTCAAGCCTTGGAACGTGGCTGTATCGCCTGGCGGTCAATCAATGCCTCGACGTCTTGCGTGGCAGACAGTCGAAAATGGCACGGGTTACCGACTCGCTCGACGATGACGGGGCGGCCGAGCCGGCAGCGGTCAGCCCGGTGGTACCCACGGCCGTCAGCCGGCTTGACCTCGACCGGGCTATCGCACGATTGCCGCAGGGGTGTCGCGCCGCGTTCATTCTTCACGACGTCGAAGGGTTTGAGCACAACGAGGTGGCAAAGCTCCTCGGTGTGTCGGAAGGTACCTCGAAGTCACAGGTGCACAAGGCACGCATGAAGCTGCGTGGGATGTTGAGCGGAACAGCGCAATGAACTGCCAGGACTACGAGATCGCACTCGGTGATTACGTCGACGGGACGCTCGATGAGCGTTCGCGCATGGAGCTCGAGGCACATCTCGCCTCGTGCGAGCGTTGCCGGGCCGTGGTGGCAGATTTCACTTCGCTCCGCCAGGTGACGCTGGCGCTCGAGCCCGAGCTGCCGCCCGCACACGTCTGGACGAAGCTCGCCGCTGCGTTCGAGGCCGAGCAGCGATCGTCGTTCCACGGGTGGGGCTTCACGTGGAAGCGGTCGCTCGCGGCGTCGTCCGTCACCATCACCCTCATCGCGAGCCTTGTGTGGATCGGCAAAGGGCTGGCCCCAATCGACGGTTCATCGGCACGCCTCGCGTCAGCGACGCCGGCGGCGACGGAACCGACCTCGGTCAGAGCGGAATTCGATCTGGCCGAGATGCAGTACACCAATGCGATCGCCGGGCTCGAATCGATCGCCAAGAACGAGCAATCCGCGCTCGATATGGAAACGGCGGACGTCCTGAAAGCGAATCTGACTGTGATCGACGGAGCGATCACCGAGAGCCGAGCGGCACTGCAAACCGAGCCGGATAACCCGATGGCGCAGGAGAGCCTCTTCGATGCGCTGCGCAGCAAACTCGAGTTGCTGCAGGACGTGGTGTCACTCATCAACGAGATGCGAAAAGGCAATCCTGAAGGCGCCGCACGCATCGTGTCAGGACTCAATCAATGAGCAGAATCCAGCGAAGCGTCATCGTCGCCCTTGTCCTCGTCGCCATGCCGCGTTTCGCGGCCGCGCAGACGCGCGACTGGGACGACCTGGCGGACGATATCGCACGCCGCGTCGAGCGTCAGGTCGATGAGATTACCCGTCATGTCGAGCGCCAGGCCGATCAGATGGCACGGCGGGTTGAGATTCAGGCCGATCAGTTTGCGAGATTAGTCGAGCAGCGGTTCGAGCAGCAGGGCCGCCGCGGCGGCGGGTCCGGACGCGGCCCCGAGTACACAGAGAACTTCTCACGCACCGTCCGGATCGGACGCACGGGCGCATTGGATCTCCAGAACGTTGCGGGAGACATCTCGGTCACCGGTGGCGGTGGTGACGATGTCCGCATCGAGGCGGTCAAGCGGGTGCGGCATCCCAACGAGGCAGAGGCGAAGGCACTGCTCTCGGAGATTCAGATCGAGGTGGCGGATCGAGGCGGTCGAGTCGAGGTGCGCGCCGAGTATCCCCGTCGGCGGAACTGGTCTGGCGGCGTGGATTTCACGGTGTCAGTACCGCGCGATGCAAGCGTGGCGCTCCGCAGCGTGTCCGGCACGGTGAAAGTGACGAACATCAACGGCGAATTGCGCGCCGAAACCGTCAGCGGCGACATCATCACGATGACAGCGAAGAAGCTCCGCGTGGCGAAGACGGTCTCGGGAGACGTCGAGATCTCCGAGTCCGAGGCCGACGAGTTGTCCCTGGGCAGCGTCAGCGGTGACGTGATCGTAAATCGGCTGAAGGGGAACGGCTTCGACGCGCAGTCGGTGAGCGGTGACCTGCGCCTGACCGACGTCGAGATCGATCATGCCTCGATCCGATCGGTCTCCGGTGACATCGACTACTCCGGACGTCTCGCCCGCAACGGACGCTACCAATTCCAGTCGCACTCCGGCGATATTCGCGTGACTCCGGCAGATGCCAAAGGATTCGCCATCGAGGCATCGACCTTCAGCGGCGACGTGCGATCGGACTACGCGTTGACGTTGCAGACGTCGCCGGGCAACTCATTCACGCCGGGACGCAATCGATCCGTGCGCGGATCGTTTGGCGATGCCGGCGCGACGCTGACGCTGCAGTCGTTCAGCGGCGACATCGTGATCGTGAAGCAGTGAGCTAGCATCGATCATGCTAGTCCTCAGTCTTCGGTCCACCGTCTTCAGTCCTTTCCACATGACTGGAGACTGAAGACTGCGGACCGTGGACCGATCGACTTCAACGTCGTTTTTCCGGTCGCGGCCTGCGGGCCTCGTGCAGCATGATCGCCGCATGATGTCCGCAGCCACAGTTTCAGTGCCAGAGTCTTCACGTCCGTCCATTCCGCTGCCGCGCCGTCATGAGATGGAGCGCGCCTACCAACGCTCCGACGCGTCGTATGACGGCGTGTTCTATCTCGGCGTGCGTACGACCGGCATCTTCTGCCGGCCGTCGTGCCCCGCAAGAAAGCCGAAGCCGGAGAACGTCGAGTTCTTCGCCATTCCGAAGGAGGCGCTCTTCGCCGGCTATCGTCCGTGCCTGCGGTGTCGTCCTCTCGAGGGAGACGAAGCACCGCCATGGGTGGCCCGGCTGCTCCAGCACGTCGAGCGCAGGCCGGATACGCGCATTCGCGAGCGCGATTTGCGCACGATGGGTGTTGAGCCTGCGCGGGTGCGCCGCTATTTCGCCACTCGTTACGGGCTCACGTTCCAGGCGTACTGTCGCGCCCGCCGGCTCGCACAGGCATTCGAGCACATTCGCCACGGAGGCTCATTGGACGATGCGGTGTTCGAGACCGGATACGAGTCGCATAGCGGGTTCCGTGAGGCATTCCAGAAGACTTTCGGCCTCACACCGGGACGGACGGCCGAGGGCGACTGCATCCGACTCGCCTGGCTCGACACGCCAATGGGGCCGATGGTTGCCGGCGCCACCGACCGCGGGATCTGCCTGCTCGAGTTCACCGATCGGCGGATGCTCGAGCATCAGTTCGTGATGCTGAAGCGTCGCTTCAAGGCCGGGCTCGCACCGGGTCGCCACCCTCATCTGACGACGTTGCGTCGCGAGCTTGGTGAGTACTTCGCAGGCAAGCGGCAGGTCTTCGACGTGCCCGTGGACATGCGCGGCACACCGTTCCAGATGTCCGTGTGGCGAGCGCTTCGGGAGATTCCGCTACGGCGAGACGAGGTCCTATGCGGACATGGCGCGCCGCGTCGGCAGCCCCGCAGCGGTTCGCGCCGTGGGCACATGCCAACGGCCTCAACGCGATCGCCATCGTCGTTCCCTGCCACCGCGTGGTGAACAAGAACGGCGATCTGGGCGGCTACGGCGGCGGTCTCTGGCGCAAGCGCCGCCTGCTGCACCTCGAAGCCGCGTCTACGCGCTGACTGCGTTATTTCGCCGTCGCGCTTCCCACTTCAGCCGCGCGCCTCTCCTCGGCTCGCGCCCCGGCGAGAATGTTGCCGAGGCCGTAGTTGCCTTCGTGACATGCGTGCTCGAAGAGTGGGCCAATCGTCTTGGCCCACGGCACCTCTGCTGACCACGGTCGCGCCCACGTGGATGGATCGTCGATGGTGAACTGGTAGCGAATGGTGTTCTCGTCCACGCGCGTGAAGCGCTCGGTCAGGCGCAAGTTCTCGCTCGACCCCTGAAAGGGGTTCTTGCCGTTGAAGTTCGTTGACTCAACGACGAGCGTGTCACCTTCCCAGCGCCCGCGGTAACTTCCGGTCCACTGCCGGACGCTGGCGGGCAACTGCGGGCGGCCGTCGAGCGGGATGATGCGCACGTCGTGGATCATCTCGACCAGGATCATCACGTAGCCCGGCGTCTGGACGATCTGATAGTTGTTGTTGTACGCGCCCGCCAGCATCGGCGGCCCGATGCGATCCATGATGATGCAGCGCACGCTGAGCGGCTGGCCTTGTGCGGCGTCCAGCGGACCCAACCGCTTCCTCGATTCCGCGCGCTCGGCCGCTCGCCTCAGTCCCTCCGCGGTCATCGGAGGGATTCGTCCGTCGGGCGGATCCACGATGAGCGACGTGCGCAGATTCAGGGCGAGCGGTCCCTGGCTGCGATCCAGACCGAACTGCGTGAAGTCGTAATGCACGTCCGCAACGGTTCCCGGCTCGGTCTGTTCTTCTTCGGTCGCGGCCGCGCGCTTGATGTTCTCGGCCACTTCCTCTTTCGTATAGAACTCCTTGGTGACGTTTTTCGGCCGCTCGAGGGGCACGTAGGTCGTATTCGTCCAGAAGCCCTGCAAGTCAGGCTGACCGTCCGCTGTGCGCGATACCTTCCACGGTTTTGCGGGGGTCTCTGGTTTTGCAGCGTCAGGACGCTGGGCGGTCAGGGACGCGGGCGCGGTCCACAGCGCCGCCGCCAGGAACGCGACAACACCGACGTGGGTGAGAGCGCGTGGGGTCATCGGAAACCTCCATGTCGAGCGATGCCATGGCACCGAATGGGAAGTCCGGCCGACCGACGGGAATGTGAAACCTACTCTAGCCGATTTACCCAGCTACCGGCTTACCGAGTTACACCCAGCTACCCAGTTGCCCCAGCTACCCAATCGCCATCAGATCGAACTGCTCGTGATGGAGTTGCGCGTCAGGACGCAGCGCGATCTCACGGCCCAGCGACTGCTTCAAATCCTTGAAGACCGCGCGCTCCTCGTCGCGGAACGCGCGTGCGATGTCTGGGTTCACGCGCAGCACCAGGCTCTGCCCGTTCAGATCCGCGCTGATCTTCTTCACCTCTGACAGGATCTCGTAGCAGATCGTCGACGCCGACTTAATCACGGCGCTCCCGGCGCAGTACGGACACGGCTCGGTGAGCACGCGCTCGAGGCTCTGCTTGACGCGCTTGCGTGTGATGATCACGAGACCGAAGTCGGAGACCTGCAGTGCCTTCGACGGCGACCGATCCTTGCGCAGCTCCTGCTCCACCGTCTGGAAGACCTTCTGGCGGTTCTTCTTCTCTTCCATGTCGATGAAGTCGAGCACGATGATGCCGCCCAGATCGCGCAGGCGAATCTGGCGCACGATCTCCTTCACCGCTTCCAGGTTGGTCTTGAGAATCGTGTCCTCGAGTCGGCCGGCGGTCTTCTTGCCGACGTAGCGCCCGGTGTTGACGTCAATAGCGACGAGCGCCTCGGTCTGATTGATGACGATGGACCCGCCCGACTTCAGCCAGACCTTGCTCCGCAGTGCGCGATCGATCTCCGCCTGAACGCCGTACTCCTCGAAGATCGGATACTCCTTCTGGTACAGCCTCACCTTCGAAGCGAGTGACGGCATGATCCGCTCGATCAGCTCGATCACGCGCCGGTGCTCGAGTTCGTTGTCGATCCGGATCGCCTGATAGTCGTCGGTCAACAGGTCTCGCAGCAGCTTCGCGACGAGGCTCTGCTCCTGGTAGACGACGGCCGGGGCGCGCGAGGTCTCAGCCTTCTGGCGGATCTCTGTCCACACCTTATGGAAATAGCTCAGGTCGGAGACGATGTCTTCCTTGGGACGGCCGGCAGCGGCTGTGCGGATGATCAGGCCGCCGGCGAAGCCGGTCTGCTCGCGGAACTCTCGGACGATGCCCCGCAGGCGCGACCGCTCCTCGCGCGATTCGATCTTGCGCGACACGCCGACGTGATCGACCGTCGGCATGAATACCAGGAAACGCCCTGGCATCGTGGCGTGGGACGTGAGACGGGCGCCTTTCGTCCCAAGCGGCTCCTTCGCCACCTGGACGATGATCTCCTGGCCTTCTTTGAGGAGCTCTTCGATCTTGGGCTCGGGACCCTTTTCACGCTCGCGATCGCGGCGTCCGCCATGACTCGACGGGCGATCGCGTCGCTGGCCGGTTGATCCGCCGTTGCCAGTCGCCCCCAAGGGCGCCGCTGGAACCTCGTCCTCTTCGGTCTCGAAGCGGTCGAGTTCTTCGAGTGAGGCTACGACATCGGTGACGTAGAGGAAGCCGTCACGTTCGAGCCCAAGATCCACGAAGGCTGACTGCATCCCCGGCAGCACCTTCGAGACCCGTCCCTTGTAGACGTTGCCAACCACTCCGCGCGAACGCTCGCGCTCGATGAAAATCTCGGCGACCTGATCGTCCTCGAGTATCGCGACCCGTGTTTCGTGGGCGCTCGAGGAGATGATCATCTCCTTGCTCATGCCCGTAACTCCGAATCGGCTCGCCCTGTGGTATGTCCGCGACGAGGTCGTCCTGCGCTGCGCTGGCAGTCAAAAGCACTTCCAGAACTGCGAATAGATGGCGCAGGAAAGAAACAACGCGGAAAGCCAAAGCGAGCCCGGTATTGGTCTCCAGTCCACGGTCTTCAGTCCTCAGTCCTGGCGACGATGCCATCGCGTTCGCACACGCCAGGCCCGTGTTGGACTGAAGACTGAGGACCGAAGACTGTAGACCCATTAGTTCGTAAATCGTCGCATCCGAACGTTGAGAATCAGGCCGAATCCCGCCAGCGTAGCGATCATGGAGGACCCGCCGTAACTCATGAGCGGAAGCGTCAGACCCTTGACCGGCGCAAGGCCGGCCGACATCGTAATGTTGTACAGCACCTGGAACGTGAAGCTGGCCAGTACTCCCAGCACCAGGTAAGCCCCGAGACGGTCCTTCGCCAGACGGGCCGCCTCGATCGCTCTCAAAATCACAAACAGATACAGCCCCAGCGCCGTGAAGACGCCGGCAAACCCGTACTCCTCGGCGAACGCCGAGAAGATGAAGTCATTATGTGCCACCGGAAGGAAACGAAGCTGACCCTGCGTTCCCTGCCGAAATCCCTTTCCCCACGGCCCGCCTGACCCGGTGGTAATGCGGGCTTGAAGCTGCTGATACCCGGCGCCCCGAGCGTCCGCCTCGGGGTCCAGGAACGTCGATACGCGCTCCTTCTGATAGTCCTTGAGCGCAAATTTCCATGCGATCGGGGCGGCAAGCAGACCAACCATCGCGAGGACGCCGAAGACCCGCATCGGCATGCCCGCCGCGAACGCAACGATGAACAAGATGGGCAGGAGCGTCGCCGCCGTGCCCAGATCGGGTTGCTGGCAAATCACGAGGAAGGGCACGAAGACGATCGCGCCCGCGACAATCAGGTCACTTGGGACGACGGCACCGCGCCGGCTCTCGCCAAAATACTTGGCCAGAACGAGAGCGACTGCCGCTTTGGCGAATTCGGACGGCTGCAGGTTGAGCGGTCCCAGATCGATCCAGCGCCGCGAGCCGCCGCGCACGACGCCGAAGAAGAGCACGAACACAAGGAGAGCGAGAATTCCCAGGTAGATGAAGTGCGACTTATCCGCAAGCGAACGGTAGTCAATGGTGAGGCAGATGAGCATCGCCACGAGGCCGAGCGCGATGCCGTAGATCTGCGTCACGTAGAGGCTTGACCCGCCGGTGGCGCTGTAAATCTGGACGACGCCGATCAGGCAGAGCGCGAGGATGGCCCCGAGCAACGACCAGTCAACGTGGTAGTAGAGGCGTCGTTCGAACATGACTACCTCGCCAGCCCCGTGACAGCAGGACCAGTTCGGCGGGACGTTGTTCGAGCAGGGCGATCTCGCGCTGCGGTTCGGCTGGTCCCGGTCATCAGCCGGCATCGCGGGCGGATCGGGATAGTCGCGCGGACCACTGTCGCCGGCGGAGTCGGAGAAGTCGAGCCGCATCTCGCGGCTTCGGCGCGGGCGGCAGCGGACGGCCATCCTGCTTCGCGAAGTAGGTGTCGAGGATGTGATGCGCGACCGACGCGGCGTTTGGCCCGTGCATCCCGTGTTCGAGGAATACGATGCCGGCGATCGTCGGATTGTCGCGCGGCGCGAAGAACGAGAACCATCCGTTGTCGCGCAGATCGCGCTTCCCGCGTGCCGCGAGGCGTCCCTGGTTCGAGATGACTTGAGCCGTCCCGGTCTTGCCGGCGACGTCTTTTCCAGCGACGCGCGCTCGTCCACCGGTACCGCTGCCGTTGACCACCATCCACATCCCGTCGCGGATCGCCTGGAGCTTCTCGGGCGTGATGTCGAACTTCGACTGGCGGGCGGAGTCGCCACCGGCTTCCAGCCGGCGTCGCTGCCGTCATCGATCGCCTTGACGAGGTGCGGTGTGACACGCGTGCCGCCGTTGGCGATCGTCGCCATGTAGATCGCCATCGACACCGGCGTCACCGAGACCGCGCCCTGGCCGATCCCTACCGAGATCGTTTCGCCGGCGTACCACTTTTCGCGCCGGGCCTCCTGCTTCCACTTGGTGGATGGCACCAGACCTCCTGACTCGTTGGGCAGATCGATGCCGCTCTTGACGCCAAGCCCGAGCAGCGTGGCCCACTTGTTGATCTCGTCAACGCCGAGCATGTTGGCGACGGTGTAGAAGTAGACGTCACATGACTGCGCGATCGCGGTCTTGAGGTCGACCGACCCGTGGCCGCCCTTCTTCCAGCACTTGAAATAGCGTCCGTAGAAGTTGGCCCCGCCTCCGCAGTGCACGTGGAAGTTCGGATCGATGACGTCCTCTTCGAGGCCGGCCGCCCGACCGCCATCTTGAAGGTCGATCCCGGCGAGTACCGCCCCTGTATCGCGCGGTTGTTCAGCGGGCGCTGCTCGTCGCTGTTCAGTGACGCCCACGTTCCGCGATCGATACCCGCCGCGAACGCGTTCGGGTCGTAGGTCGGCCGGCTCATGTAGCCAGCACTTCACCCGTACGCGGGTCGAGAATGACGGCCGCGCCCGCGTTCGTCAGCCCCGCCATACTGACGGCGTTGAACGCCTCTTCCGTCGCCCGTTGCACGTCGTAGTCGATCGTCAGCTGCAGCCGCTTGCCTTCGGTCGGCTCCTCTTCCTGCAGGACGCTCATCTCGCGGCCCATGCTGTTGACGACGACCACGCGCGCACCGTCGGCACCCTTCAAAGCCCCGTTGTAGATCTTCTCGATCCCCGACTGTCCGACGATGTCGCCGCTCTTGACCACCGGATCGGACGCCACCTGCGCGTCGCTGGCCTGGCCTACGTAGCCGAACAGGTGCGCGGCCAGCGACTCGGGGTACTGCCGGGTGGGCACTTCTTCAACGCTGACGTCTGGCAGTTCGAAGTCGAGGCGTCGCGCCGTGATCGCTGCTACCTGCGCCAGCGTCGCGTCCTCGACGACGACGATCGGCCGGTACGACGGCTCGCCTGCGATGACGCTCGACGATCTCCTGCACCTGCTTCAGGTCGAGCCCCGCCACGCGCGCGAGCAGCCTGGCGGTCTGATCAAGATCCTTGGAGTGCTCGCGGACGATCGAGATCGTGAAGGAGTGACGGTTCTCGACCAGAACCTTTCCGTTGCGGTCGAACAGCATCCCGCGCGGCGCGCGCAGGGCGAGCGTGCGCTGGTGGTTGTTCTCCGCCATCTCCTCGTACTCTGGTGCTGAACGATCTGCAGGAACCAGAAGCTCACGCCGAGCGCGGCAAACGCCACGATCACGGCGACCTGGAGCACCGACCAGTCGCACGCGCGACGCGCCTGCGATTTTCACCCGTGGACATGAATTTGCCCTCTTGACTTTCGTCAGCCTCTCGGCCGTCGTCCGGCGCGTCGCCGTTCGATCACACCCGGCAGCGCTTCGATGATCGCGAACGCAACCATGCCGACGACTGCGTTGCCGACTGCCTGACTCGCAACCGCCTTCCACGGCGACGGAAATGTGCGCAAGCCGAGGCCCATGTTCAATCCCATGAAGAGCGCCGCGTGCGCGACCGTCGCGCCCACGAACATCACGAACCGCGGCAGCGCCGATGTCACGATGAACTGCTGGCCGATCGCCCCGCCACGAACCCGACATCGACTTCGCCAGCCCGCCGATGCCGATGTACGCCGCTCGACAGCGCGTCCTGAATGAGCCCGGCGACGCTGCCGGCCAGCATCCCGCCCACCGGCCCCGTCGTCAGCGCGACGTAACCACGACGACGAGCACCAGATCGATCGCTGCTGTCCCGCCAACGAGGAATCGCGCCAGCGTCGTCTGCAGCGCGAGCGCCAGCGCCATCGCAATCAGGACGCCGACCGCCTTCACTGCGGACGCCGCTCGGTCCGCCTCGGCCGGCCCGGCGGGCGACGTCACACCAGCACGGTCTCGAGCGCCGAAAAGTCCACCGCCGGGCGGACCACAACGTCGGTGAACTCGCCCGGCCTGCGGTCGATGATTCTATCTGACCGATGACAAAGCCTTTCGGGTAAATGCCGTCGATCCCGGAGGTGACCACCCTGTCGCCAACCTGAATGTCGGCCGTGCCGGGCACGTAGTCCAGCCGGAGCGGTCGGTGCCGGTGCCAACGACGACGCCCTGCGCCCGCGATGCGCTCGACGAGCGCGCCGGCCGCCGCATTCGCGGTCGATCAGCAGCTGAACCTTGGCTGCCCGCGCGGGCCGGCATGATGACGCGACCGACGACGCCGGCGGGCGCAATCACGGCCATATCGGAGCGCCAGCCCTCCCCGGTTCCCTTGTCGATCGTCATCGTGCGGAACTCGGGGCTGGCGCCGCCGGCGATCACGCGCCGCTGCGGTCGTCGTCAACTCGACAGAGGACTTGCAGCTCGAGCAGCTCCTGCAGGGACCGCGTCTGCTGCGCCAGCGCACGCTCCTGCTGAAGCCGATCTGCGAGCTGACGCGACCTCCTGTTTGAGCCTCGCGTTCTCGGCGCGCACGTCCTGCAGGGCGAAGTAGTTCTCCCAGTTGTCGCGACGCTGCCGATCGCCGACGTCGCGCCGCGCTGGACCTCGGCGAAGGCGCCGAAGGTCGACTGCTTCGAGCATGGGCACGCCGCGCCGGGTGTTCACCTGCGCGGAGATCAGCATGATGTGTCCGACGATCACGCGCCATGAACAGCCAGCCGGTGCGCTGCCGGATATCGAGGAGGCCATGGTAGCAGGTGCAGGACGGCAGGGCGAGTCACTCAGTCGATCGAGATCTTCCGGAGCAGGTTGAAGTCCGAGAGCATCTTGCCGGCGCCGAGCACGACCGACGACAGCGGATCCTCGGCCATCGCCAGCGGCAGCCCGGTTTCTTCGCGCAGCCGCTTGTCGAGGTTCTTGAGCAGCGATCCGCCGCCGGTCAGCACGATGCCGCGATCGACGATGTCGGCCGACAGCTCGGGCGGCGTGCGCTCGAGCGCCACGCGCACGGCGTCGACGATGACGTTGACCGTCTCGGCGAGCGCCTCGCGGATCTCCTCGTCGGTGATGGTGATCGTCTTCGGCACGCCCTCGATCAGGTGCCGCCCCTTGATCTCCATCGTCATCTTCTCGTCGAGCGGGAACGCGGAGCCGATCTCCATCTTGATCTGCTCGGCGGTGCGCTCGCCGATCAGCAGGTTGTACGCCTTCTTGATGTACTGGATGATCGCCTCGTCCATCTCGTTGCCGGCCACGCGCACCGCCTTGCTGTAGACGATGCCGGCGAGCGAGATGACGGCGATGTCGGTGGTGCCGCCGCCGATGTCGACGATCATGTTGCCCGACGGCTCGGTGATCGGCATGCCGGCGCCGATCGCGGCCGCCATCGCTTCCTCGACGAGGTGCACCTCGCTCGCCTTGGCGCGATAGGCGCTGTCCTTCACCGCGCGCTTCTCGACCTGCGTGATCTCGGACGGCACGCCGATGACGATGCGCGGGCGCACCCAGACGTTGCGGTTGTGCGCCTTCTTGATGAAGTAGGTCAGCATCTTCTCGGTGACCTCGAAGTCGGCGATGACGCCGTCCTTCATCGGCTTGATCGCGACGATGTTGCCGGGCGTGCGGCCGAGCATCTCCTTGGCGTCCTTGCCGACCGCCTCGACGCGGCCGTTGACTCTTGTTGATGGCGACGATCGACGGCTCGTTGACGACGATGCCCTTGCCGCGCGCGTAGACGCAGGTGTTGGCGGTGCCGAGGTCGATCGCGAGGTCGCTCGAAAACAGCGAGAAAAACGAGCCGAGCCGGCAAGATTACGAGCCCTCCTGGGCTACTCCTGCGCATCACGTGAATGCCGTCCTTGCCGGCTGCCTTGACCGGTACATGGCCATGTCGGCCGCTCGTCAGCATTCTTCGGCCGATGCGGCGACGTCCGGAGGGTGGCGACGCCGATCGAGGCGGTCAGACGCACCGACAGCCCGTCCGAGCCAGGAAACTGCGACGCTCGCAGCCGGTCGCGGATGCGCTCGGCGACCGGCACGGCGCCTTCCGGGCCGTGTCCGGGCAGGATCAGCGCGAACTCGTCGCCGCCGAACCGGGCCACGACGTCGGTTTCGCGGGCGCACCCGCGAATCACGGCCGCCGCCTCGACCAGCGCCTTGCTGCCCGCCAGGTGGCCGTGGGTGTCGTTGACCGCTTGAAGCCGTCCAGGTCGAGGAACAGCAGCGACAGCGGCCGGCCGCTGCGCGACGCGCGCTTGGTTTCGCGGCGCAGCACCTGGTTCAGGTAGCGCGAGTTCGACAGCCGCGTCAGGTCGTCGGTGACCGACAGCGCCTCGGCGCGCTGCAGGGCGAGCGCGTTGTCCAGCGCGATCGCCGACGGCTCGAGCAGCAGTCGCAAGCGAGACGACGAGCGACGGCCGAGCGACGGCGCCGAGCGGACGGCTGCGGGATCGAGGCCGACCAGCGCGCCGACGGTCCGGTTGCGGCAGATCAGCGGAAAGGCGATGGCCGTCCCGTCGCGCCCGGGCCGCCGCGCGAGTCCTTCGCCAGGTCGGCGGAGAAGAACTCGGCGCCGTGGCGCATACCCATTGGCCGCGGACCACAGCGAGGGACCGAGGCTCGGCGTCAGGCCGACGTCGGCCAGCACGTTCAGCTGCCGTTCACGTCGTGCGCGACGACCGCCCAGCACGGCGCCGGAATCCAGCTCTTCGCCTGGCGGACCAGCCACTCGGCGACCTTGTCGGGGTTCGAGGCTGGCGTTGGCCTCGCGGACGGCCTCGATGAGGGCGTCCCGGCGCTCGAGCGCGCATCCGCAGAGTACGCGGCGCGCGCCTTCAACCGGCCGCGAAGTCCAGCCGCCGGGTGCCTCGGGCCGAGCGCGGCGAGGCGGTGACGTTTGGTCGAGATGGGTGTCACCACTCGCTGAGGCGGTGCGGGCATCTGGTCGGTCAGAGGCGGCTCGAAAGCCGCTAAGTCCTTCTAAATGTAACAAATATATCACGACCGCTTGTGAGGGCCGGCCGGTGACATCTCTTCTTTAAATCGGTTCCTGAGACGTTGTTCTGTAGGGCGACAAGCTCGGTTAAATGATTGCCGTGGTGTCACTTCCTAGCGTACGATCAGCGTTTCGAGGACTTCTCGCCTATGACCATGCTCGACCGGATGCGCCGGCACAAGAGCTGGCTCAAGTGGAGCCTGGCGTCGTGGTGCTGGCCTTCGTGCTGCTCTACATTCCCGACTTCGTCCAGACCACGCCCACCGGTACGGGCGCCGGCGCCGCGCGAAGTGGTTGCCGAGGTGGACGGCCGCACAGTGACCGCCGGCGAGTTCCAGCAGCGCTACGTCGCGCAGATGCAGGCGTACCGGCAGCAGTTCGGCGGCAGCATGAACGACCAGCTGCTGCGGCAGCTCGGCATCGACCAGCAGATCCTGCCGCAGATGATCGACGAGCAGGTCGGCCTGATCGAGGCCGAGCGGCACGGCATCACGGTCAGCGACGACGAGCTCGCGCAGCAGATCTTCTCGATCCCGGCGCTGCAGGAGAACGGACGGTTCATCGGCGAGGAGCGCTACGAGCAGCTGCTGCGCAGCCAGAGTCCGCCGATGACGAAGGCGCAGTTCGAGGACGACCCTGCGCCGCAGCATGGTGATCGACAAGCTGCGCGCCGCGCTGACCGACTGGATGGCGGTGTCCGACGGCGAGTTCGAGCGCGAGTACCAGCAGCGCAACGAGAAGGTGAAGCTGCAGGTGGTGGCGCTCACCGCCGACGCGTTCCGCGAGCAGGTGTCAACGTGACCGACGCCGACGTCGCGGCTCACTTCGACGCGCACAAGGCGGAATACCGCATCGGCGAGCAGCGCAAGATCAAGTACCTGCTGCTCGATCGCGATCAGGCGCGCGCAGAAGATCGCCGTGCCCGCCGCCGACATCCAGCGGTACTACAACGACAACATCCAGCAGTACCAGACGCCGGAACAGGTCGCGCCAGCCACATCCTGCTCAAGACCGAGGGCAAGGACGAAGCCGCGGTGCGCAAGCAGGCCGAAGACATCCTGGCGCAGGTGAAGGCCGGCGCCGACTTCGCCGCGCTCGCGAAGAAGTTCTCCGAGGACGAGGGCTCGAAGGCCAACGGCGGCGACCTCGACTACTTCGGCCGCGGCCGCATGGTGCCGGAGTTCGAGAACGCGGCGTTCGCGATGCAGCCCGGCCAGATCAGCGACCTGGTGAAATCGCAGTTCGGCTTCCACATCATCAAGGTCGTCGACAAGCGGCCGGCATCGACGCGCCGCTCGACGAGGTGCGCACGCAGATCCAGGAGCAGCTCTCGCTGCAGCTCGCCGATCAGCAGATCACCGATCGGCGCCGCAGCTTGCCAGCCGCGATCAAGGACCTGGCCGACCTGGAACCGGCAGCGCGCGAGTTGCGGCTGACCGTGCAGGAGTCGGGCTTCTTCCAGCGCGACGATCCGGTGCCCGGCCTCGGCGCGGCGCCGCAGGTTGCCGCCGCGGCGTTCACGCTGCAGGACACGGCCGTCAGCCAGCCGCTCGGCACCCCGCGCGGTCCGGTGTTCATCACCGTCTCGGAGCGCAAGGACCCGTACGTGCCGAAGCTCGACGAGGTCAAGGAGCGCGTGCGCGAGGACCTGATCCAGGCGAGAGCCACCGAGCTGAGCCAGGCAGCGCGCGACTGCGGTTGCCGCCGCGCTGAAGTCGGCGAGGGACTTCGCCGCCGCCGCCAAGGCGCAGGGGCTCGAGGCCAAGGACACCGAGCTCGTTCCGCGCGGCGCCGCGATGCCCGACGTCGGCGTGAGCCCCGAGGTCGACATGGCGTTTTCGCTGCCGGCCGGATCGGTCAGCGATCCGATTCAGACCGACCGACGGCACGGTCATCGTCCGCGTGGTCGAACGCGACGAGGTCACGCCGGACGAGTTGCAAGCAGGCGCAGGAAGCGTTCCGCGCGGAGCTGCTCAACGAGCGCCGCGCGCGATTCTTCTCCGCCTACATGGGCAAGGCGAAGGAGAAGATGAAGGTCGAGGTCAATACCGACGTCATTCGCCGTGTGCTGGCGGCGTATCAACTCTAGCTGGTTGGTGGTTGCGTGGATAGTGGTTGGTGGAACATCGAACCCAGAACAACCACCCACTACTAACCACTATCCCACCATCCAGGCTCAGGGCTTCTTACTCGGATCGTACGTCGCCTTGATCGTCCCCTTCGCCTTCGCAACCGCGAAGAGCTCCGGATAGAACTGAACGAACGTGTTGTCGACGGCCGTGTTCGCGGAATGACAGGCGTAGCACGATGCGGTCGGCGGCAGTATCGCCGCGCTCTCGACTAAACCGTCACGACTGTCGAAGCTGAAGTAGCCCCAGCCCTCCGGTGTTCTTGAAGCGAGCGGTGTCTTTGACCGCGGCTTCCATGAACGCCATCTGGCCTTGCGTGTGGCCGCCGTTGTTGATCGACACGTTCGCCTCCGCCCGGCGCCCCTCGAGGATGAACATCGTTTTGTCGGGCCATGCGCCGGAGCGTAGGAACTCGTTGTAGGCGTCTCGCGTCACGAAGACATTGTCGAACAGCGGTGGTCGCCCTTCGGCGGGCTTCGCCGGACCGTACGTCATCCCGAGCCCGCTCGTGACGAACACCCACGAGCGATAGTCGAGAGGCCGCACTAACTGGCCCGCGCTCGTAAAAGCCGGCGCGGCCGGCTGCTGCGCCAGGACCGACGATGCAACGGCCGCCCACGCGCACAACGCGATACACAACCCTGTCCGCATCGCTACCTCACAAATGTGAACGGCATCAGTGCCAACGGTTCGCCACGCCGGAAGAGCCGCGCCGGTGCCGACAGCGCCGCGACGGCGCGACGTTCGCTCGTGCCCGCCAGCATGCTCCACAAGCCTGCACTACCTGTCCCGCCGAACTGCTCTGAGAGCGCGTCGAAGAAGCTGCGACGCTCGGGATACACAACGAGTTGAACGTCCTCGTCGGCCGGAATCTTCGCCCGTTCCTTCGCCAGAGCCACGGCCGCATCGAGTCCGCCAAGCCTGTCGACCAGACCCGTGCGCAAGTGCCTGACGGCCGGTCCAGACACGCCCCTGCGCCACCGCGTGGATCGCTTCGGGCGTCGTCTTGCGTGACTCGGCGACCTTGCCGACGAAGCCCTTGTAGAAGTCCTGCATGAACTCCTCGACCTTCGCGCGCTGCGGCGCCGTGAACGGCGTGAACGGCGAGTACATGTCTGCGTTGGCGCCCGACGTCACCGTCTCGGTGCCGATGCCCGCCTTGCCGAGCGTGCCGCCGATCACGATCTTTCCGCCAAAGATGCCGATCGATCCGGTGAGCGTTCCCGGCTGCGCAACGATCGCATCGGCAGGCATCGCGATGTAGTAGCCACCGGATGCCGCGAGATCCGACATCGACGTCACGATTGGTCGGCTCGGATTGTCCTGGCGCGTGATGGTCAGCTCGCGCCAGATCACATCCGACGCCACCGACGATCCTCCCGGGCTGTCGATGCGAAGCACGATCGCCTTGATCGAGTTGTCGTCGCGAACCTTTCGAATCTGTTCGACGATCGCTTCCGACCCCGCGATCGACCCATTGAGCGGATCGAAGCCGCCCTTGCCGGATGCGATCGTCCCGACGATGTAGAGGACGGCGATGCGCGAACGAGGCCGCACGCCAGCCGATTCGAATGAGATCCGCTGGTAGTCGCTGCCTTCGATGCGGCGATCGCTGTCGCCACCAAGCTCCGGGACACGATCGTCGAGCTCGTCTTCGTACGCGAGTTCGTCCACGAGTCCAGCCTCGAGCGCTTTCGCTGCAACGAACGGACCTCGATCGAACAGCGTTCGAACCTCGTCCTCGCTCTTCTTCCTGCCTTCGGCGACGCCGGCGACGAGCTGCTCGTACATGTCGCGATTGAGCGACCGCGCCATCTCGCGGTGCGCCGGCGTGAATCCCTTCTGCGTGTACTGATTGGGGGCGGTCTTGTAGTCGCCGATGTGCACGAAGTCGGGATAGGCGCCGATCTTGTCGAAGGTGCCGCGCAGGAACATCTCGTACGACGCGACGCCGGTCAGGTCGAGCGAACTGGTCGGCATGAGGAACACGCGGTCAGCCGCACTCGCCAGGTAGTACTCGCGATCGCCGCCGTACTCGAGGAACGCCGTCACCTTCTTGCCTGATTTGCGGAACGCCGTGATGGCGTCGCGCATTTCCTGCACCTTGCCCCAGTACGGCAACTCGAGCGTCGACGGCCGCAGCAGCACGCCGCGGACGCGGCTGTCGCGACTGGCCTTGCGCAACGCTTCCACGAAGCCGCGCACGGTATTCACATCCCGCCCGAACACCTGCCCAACCACATCGTCGGGTTCGACCTCAGGCAAGTCGCCGGCGGGCCGGAGAATAAGGGTGGACGAGGACGGCACCGATGGTCCTCGAGACGCGGCGAAGAACATCAGCACGACGGAGGCCATCGAAATGACCACGGCCAAGCCGATGAGTGACAGGACCAGACGAACACCTCGGCGTACAGCCACGACGACCTCCTGGAAGTTGGAGTCTCATTGTACGGCTCTCTTCACGGGGCCCGGGACCCGGGATTCGGGGTTCGGTCGTTAACGTGGACCGTGGACTGTGGACCGTGGACCGTGGACCGAGGACCGTGGACCGCCGGGAGTTGGGACATAATCACTCCCCGTGTCGAAACTATCGAGAGCACTGCTATTGGCCCTGCTTGTCGCGGCCTACGGCTGTGGACCGAAGTCAGAGAATACGGAGTCATCGAGCATGGGGCAGCCCAACATCACAGAGCTTGTCAAACAGGACGATGCCGCCGGCAGCGGCAACGAAGCGGTCTCGGGACGTCAGGTCACGGTGCACTACACCGGATGGCTGTACGACCAGGCGCGCGGCGATCACAAAGGACAGAAATTCGACAGCTCGCGCGACCGCAACGAGCCGTTCTCGTTTCGACTTGGTGCCGGGCAAGTCATCCAGGGCTGGGATCAGGGGGTCGCCGGAATGAAAGTCGGCGGCAAACGCACGCTGACGATCCCGCCGCAAATGGGCTACGGCAGCCAGGGCGCAGGGGGCGTGATCCCACCGAACGCCACGCTTCTCTTCGAGGTCGAACTGCTGGACGTCAGATAGCCGCCTCGCGCGGAGGACGTCGTTGACCGACCTCGCCGACGTTGATATCGAGTCCATCACGCTCAAAGGAGACGGCGTCGCCCACATCGGGCGAACGCCGTTGACTGTCCCCTTCACCATCCCGGGCGAACGTGTTCGCGTCCGCCTCAATGCCGCGCGGGCGGGCGCGAGATCCGCGACGCTCGTCGAAGTGCTCCGTGCGTCACCGCATCGCGTTGCGCCGGCCTGCCGCCACTTCGGCCCTGAAGCAGAAGCTGGACGAATCTGCGGCGGCTGTTCGTGGCAACACATCGCTTATCCAGAACAACTCCGGCTCAAGACCGACCTCGTCACTCGACTGGTTCGTCAGCGTCCCCGCCGTAGCGGCTGCCCGGCCGATGCTCGCGGCCACACCGATCGACGCTCCCTGGCACTTTCGAAACAAGGTTCACTTCGTGGTCGAACGCAGCCGTACCGGCGAGATTCTCACGGGTCATTACGCGCGTTTCTCTCGTCACGTCGTGGGCGTTCGTGAATGCCCCGTGCACGACGAGCGGGGGAACGCCGTCGCCTTCGCGCTCCGCGACGCCTGTCAGCGGGCGGACACGCGCGAGGTGAAAAGCATCGCGGTTCGCGCCGGACACAGCCGCTCCGAGACGATGGCGACACTGGTCGTCGCGAGCGAGAGCGACAAACACGTACGCCAGGCATCGCGGCGGGCGCTGACAGGGCCCGCAGCGCCAACATCACTGCACATCAACGTTCAACCGCGAGGCAACGCCTTCATCTTCGGCAGGGACACGCGCCACATCGCAGGTCCTGAACGATTGCGCGAGGACGTCGGTGGCGCGTCATTCCTGATTTCACCAACGTCGTTCTTTCAGACAAACGTGCGCGCGGCGGAGATCCTCGTGCAGCAGGTGCTCTCGGCTATCCCAACCGGGACGACGGTGCTCGACTTGTATGCGGGTGCCGGCCTCTTCGCCCTGCCGCTCGCTCTGCGCGGCAGCACGGTGGTGGCGATCGAAGAGAACAAAGCAGCCGTTGCAGACGGCGAGGCGAGCCTGCGGCTCAGTCGAGTGCCGGAGGCGCGATGCCGGTTCATCGCAAAACCCGTCGAGGTGGCACTCGGTCTGGATGGACGGCTGACGACGCGCGAATTCGAGGCTGTCGTTCTCGATCCACCGCGCGAAGGGTGCGACGCCTCGGTCATCGATCGCGTGCTCGGCCAACGTGGCCCGGCAAGAGCCGTGTACGTGTCGTGCGATCCCGAGTCGCTGGCGCGCGATCTCGCGCGCATTACAAAGCGCGGTTACGCGATCGCATCGATGCAACCGGTTGACATGTTTCCACACACGCCTCACATCGAGACGGTGGCGGTGCTCGACCGTATTACGCGCTGAAAAGCCTATGCCCGGCGCAGCGGGCGTAGAATACGCGCCCATGATGCGTCTCGTCTGCGCGGCCGCCTGCCTCTTGATTGCTCTGAATGCGCCTGTGCCTGCGCAATCACGGCGCGGTGCAGACGCGCGCAACATGGAACTCGTAGGCCACAACGATCTGAACGGCGGCGGCGACGTGGCGAGGGGCTCGCGCTGCACATGTGGCCGGACGGGCGACGAATCCTGTATCTGGCGCACGAAGCTCCCGACCGTTGCCTGAGCATCGTCGATGTGACTCGCCCTGAGGCACCGGCGCTGCTCAACCAGCTTCGCTCTCCCGCTCCTGGAATCACGCGCTGCAATTCGCTCGGACTCTCGGGCAACGTACTCGCGGTTGCGAATCAGGCAGCGAAGGCCGGCGGGGCGCCAGCTGGCATGTGGGTCCTCGATGTTTCAAGTCCCGCGAGGGTCATCGCGGCGAAGAGCCTCGACGATCTGAAGCTTTCCTTTTTTCGACACATCGGGGCCTGACTCTCGTGGCGTGCACAACCTCTGGTTCGTTGACGGTCAGTTCGCGCACCTGACGACAGGCATGCGCGATTTCGAACCGAGCAACACGCTCGACGATCAGATCTGGGTGACGGTCGACCTTCGTGATCCAAAGCGTCCACAGGAAGTCGGACGCTGGTGGCTGCCCGGCACGCGGAAAGGCGACGCGTGCCTCCCTGGATGCCTGCCGCCGCGTCACTCGCCGTTCGACAACGGCTATCGTCCGCATCAGATCGAGATCTGGCCGGAGCGTGCCGACCGTGCGTACGTCGCCTACATCGACGGCGGCGGATGATCTTCGACATCGCCGGGCTCGCGCAGGTTGCGTCAGGAAGCGCGCGTTCGTACACGCCTCGACTGCTTGGCCGCGTGCAGTTCCATCCACCGTATCCGGCGTGGACCCACACGTTTCAACCGATGTTCAAGAGACGGCTCGCGTGGGCGTCAGACGGTGCCGAATTGTTCAACGTGGTGTGCGTCTGTTTCGCGCAGTCGAGAGCCCGAGCCGGTGTACTTGACGCACCACCGCATGTTGAGGGAGATCCGGGTATGACGTCCCTCGGAGGCGCCGCCGAAGAATCCGAGCGGCACCGTCCAGATCAATCACGCGATCGTTGACGAGCGCGGGTTGATCTATGCGAACGATCGCTTCACCGGGGGTCTTTACATTCTTCGGTATACGGGAAAGGTGCCTCTCGACTGATTGACTACTTCGCTGCCGTCGCGAGAGGCTTTCCTTTTTCGACGATGTAGGTAGCCAGCACGCGGGCACGTGCCGTTCCCTTATTGGTTGCGTTGTGCACGGTACCCGACGGAGCAAAGAACGTTTCGCCGGCCTTGAGCGTCACAGGCGGCTTCCCCGCTATCTCGAACATCAGCGTGCCTTCGAGGACGTATCCTGCCTCTTCGCCCGGGTGCGTATGCGGTCCGACAGTCGCGCCAGGCTGGAACTCCGCGAGCGCGCTCACGACTTCCTTGCCAGGAGTGGACAGGTCGCCGCGTTGAATCACCGTGCGTGAGAAACCGGGTTGCTGAGCGCTCACACCTCCGACGACAACAAACACTGCGATCAGGGCGACGACGAGGTCTCATGACAGCTCCTTGGAGGCCCGAAGCCTGATCCTGAACCTTGTTTTTGTCAAGGCGTGACAGGCAAAAGTGCCCAGCAATTGCCTCGGGCGAGCGGGCGTGCGCAGCAATTCGACCTAGCCAAAAATTTGCTGAAATCCGGGCCGAATGGATTGTCTAATGGAGTCGTATGGGTGAAGTGTCCATGAGTTGGAGAGGTGTGTCGTTCCGCCGAGCTTGCCTCGCGACGCTATTACTGTTGGCCAGGGCCGCCTCGGGCCAAGCTGCCGACAACGACACGCGCCTGGCTGAGGCGGCAATGCGGCGCGACGTGGCTGCGGTTCGCACGCTCATCGGGCAGAAGGTCGATGCCAACACTCCGGGGCAGGACGGCACCCCCGCACTTCACTGGGCCGTGCGCGTGGACGATGTGGCGACGGCGAAGCTCCTGTTGGGCGCGGGCGCGCAAGCAACCCTGGCGAATCGATACGGACTGACACCGCTCGCGATCGCGTCTGCCAACGGCAACGCGGCGATGATCGGCGTGCTGCTCGACGCCGGTGCGGACGCAAACGCTCCCGATCCCGCCGGAGACACCCCGCTGATGAACGCGGCGCGAGTCGGCAGCATGGATGCCGTGACCGTGCTGCTCGATCGCGGCTCGACGATCGACGCCAGCCGATACGTCGTATCAGCAGACCGCGCTCATGGTCGCGATTCGCGAAAATCACCCCGAGTCGTGAGTTTCTGGTCTACGCGGCGCGACGGTCAACGCGAAAACACGAGTCGGTCGCACACCGCAGTGGATCTCCCGAACTCGGTGCCCGGCTTCGGTCATGGGATCGGGATCGTGCGCGGCGGACTCCCGCCGCGCGGATCGCGTGCACCGGTTCCCGGCGGGATGTCGCCGCTGCTCTACGCCGCGCGCGATGGGCGGCATGGACATTGCTCGCATGCTGCTCGCGCAGGCGCGAACATCAACGAGCGCGATGCCAACGACATCACACCGCTCGTTATCGCGATCACGAACAACCATCCGGACGTCGCGCGCTTTCTGATCGACCGTGGCGCCGACATCAAGGCCAGTGGACTGGTACGGTCGAACGGCGCTATGGGCCGCTGTCGAGACGCGCAACATGGACGTGGACAACGCCACGTTCGTCAACAGCATCGACCGTGCGCCGTATCTCGAGCTCATTCAGGTGCTGATCGACCGCGGCGCCGACCTCAACGCGCGCACGAAGGAAGTGCCGCCGATTCGCCGCGACTTCCTGCGCATCACAGGATCGCTGCTCGTGGGTAGACTTCACCGGACAGACCTCGTTTCTGACGGCGGCGCTCGCCGGCGACCTGACGGTGATGAAGCTGCTCTCGAGCACGGCGCGGATCCGAACATCCCGACCATTCGGTACGACGGCTTGATGGCCGCCGCGGGGGTGAACTGGGTCTTCAATCAGACCTATCGACGAAGGACCGAACCGGCACTGCTCGAAGCCGTGAAGCTGTGCGTCGAGCTCGGCATGGACGTCAACGCGGTCAACTCAATGGGCCTGACGGCGCTGCACGGGGCAGCCAATCGAGGCTCGGATGAAATCATTCGCTACCTCGTTCAGCAAGGGCGCCAAAGTGGACGTCAAAGATACGGAGGGACGCACGCCGCTGACATGGGCCGAAGGCGTATTCCTCGCGACCCACCCCGCACGTCCAAAGCCAAGCTCGATCGAGTTGCTCAAGCAGCTGGCGTCGACCTCATCGTCTGCCGCTACATCCGCGAAACCATGAAACATCGGAAACGAACCCTCTTCGGAGTCCTTCCTCTGGCCACATTGATGTGGGTGGCTGCGCTCGCCCTTGTAGGGGGAGGCACGGAGCCGTTGAACGCGCAACCACCGCAGGCAGCAGCCGCCGCGACGACGGCCTCTCCTGACTCGACGTTTCTCACGCGGTCCTGCATCGGGTGTCACAACCAGCGCGCGAAGGTTGCCGGCCTGGCACTCGACACGCTCGACCTTCGAAGGTGGGGACCGGACGCCGAGACGTGGGGAGAAGGTCGTCAAGAAGATCCGCACCGGCATGATGCCGCCAAGTGGCCGCCCAGCTGGAGACGAACGGCTCTCGACGATCGCCACGAACCTCGAGCAGCGCCTCGACAAAGCTGCCGACCCCAACGCGGCGCTCGTCACGCCGGCGCTCATCGACTGAACCGGACGGAATACGCCAACGCGATCCGCGATCTCCTTGCGCTCGATGTCGACGTGAACGTCCTGCTGCGGCTGATGGTTCGAGTCAGGGATTCGACGATCTTGCTGAACGCTCGCCGTCTCGCCGTCGCTGATTCAGGGCTACATCTCAGCGGCGATGAAATCAGCCGCCTGGCGGTTGGCGACAAGGCGATGGGTACTCGCAAACGACGTTCTCGCCGCCACGCGGGTCTGGCGCAGGATCGCCATATCGGGGTCCCCACTCGGGACACACGGCGGTTTCCTGATTCAGCACACCTTCCCGCTCGATGCAGAGTATG
>CAVWST010000013.1:0-37917 GCA_963757735.1 uncultured Acidobacteriota bacterium | reverse complement strand
AGGCTGAACGGCGCAATAACGAATCCGCGATCGGGGACGACGCCATAACGTGCTTTTCCTGGCATCAACGAATCCCTGTCCCCGTGATTGTCCCTGACGCGCGCCAAACCCCGTCTCGCGAGCCAAGGCCACTGTCGCCCGATCACTTGAGCCAGGAAGGCCGCCGCTGTTTCGCGCGCGGCGCTATCCCGAAGCGATCGATGACTTCGAGTCGAACGGTCACCGGCGGATCGCAGTTACGCGCCGAACCGCGTTCACGGGCACGAAGGTCTGGCACACTCGCTGGACAACAATCACACTTCCTTCAGGCGGCCCAACGCGTCCTTGTGCAGCAGGCTGCAGATCAGCGTCTGGTACGGTAGCCCTTCGGCAAGTGCCCGCTTCTGGATCGCCTCCAGGTCCTTGCTCGACAGCCGGATGTTCAGCCGACGGTCCTTGCGGAATGTGGCCTTGGCGTAGCGCGTGTAGCGTGTTCGCTCGCGCTTGCCACCCTTGGCTGACTTCCATTCGCCGCGCTCGACGGACTCAAGCAGCTCCTTCTCGTCGGCGTCAATCTTCATGGGGACTCCTCGCCGAGGGTATTCCTTCGTGGCCTTCCGGCTCGGGATGATCGTCTTCAGGAAGACCGAGTGCTCATCCTCGACGAACGGCACCAGATACCCGTAGTCCTCTCGTTGGACGACGAAAATGCGCTGGCCGCCGTAACGCTCGGGGTTCGGGTGCTCCAAGATATCGAGCAGGTCGCCTCGGTCGATGTGGAAGACGATGTCTTCGAACCCGATGCCGCGCTCCGTCCTGAGCTTCGCGTTCTTCGCGTCGTCCCAGCCAAAGTACTCACCGATATTCAGGGTGAGCACAATGTGTGCCTTACAGGCACACATTGGCATCGGCTCCAGTGTGCCCGTTCTGTGATTCCCGGTGGCCTTAACAAATCGCCGCATCCCGCAAAGACAGCTCGTCTCAGACGCCGCCCAAGAAGTGTGGTCACACGCCGATGCCGACTTGGTACCTCGTCCGGGGCTTAGAATGCTTCGCGCGGGCGCCACGAAACGTTGCGGGGCGTCCGGAGGAAGCCGGAAGAGGATGGACGCGTTCTCAGAGGTGTTGAACGGCGTTCGGTTGAAGGGGGCGATGTTCTTCAGGGCGGAGTTCTCGGCCCCCTGGCGGCTCTCGACGCCCCACTGTCGCGCATTGGCGCCGACGCTGGCGCCCGGCGCGCCGCACATGTTGATCTATCACTTCGTCGTGGATGGCTCAGCCCGAGTAAGTCTGGAAGGCGAGCCTGATGTCGAGCTGTCGCCAGGCGACATCGTGCTATTTCCGCACGGGGATCCGCACCGCTTGAGCGGCGGCTCTGGATCGAACCAGATCGATGGTGCTGCGCTCTTGCGGAAGGTCGCGACACGGGACCTTTCGCCGATGCGCGCCGGTGGCGGTGGGGCGACGACCGGGTTCGTGTGCGGGTACTTGACGTGCGACCCGCTCCTCTGCGGTCCGATTCTCGAGAGCTTGCCGCCCATGCTGAAGGTGAACATCAGGACCGACCGCTCCGGGCAATGGCTGGAGCAGTCGATCCTGCATCTCGTCGAGGAGGCCGCCTCGGACCGCGCAGGTAGCGACGTGATGCTCGCCAAGCTGTCGGAAGTCCTGTTCGTGGACACGATGAGGCGATACGTCACGGGCCTCCCCGATCAGACGACTGGGTGGCTCGCGGGCGCACGAGACCCTGTCGTGGGCAAGAGCCTCGCGCTGCTTCACAGCCGTCCGAGTCACCCGTGGACCATTGCCGAGCTCGCCACGGACGTCGGCCTGTCTCGCTCCGTGCTCGTGGAGCGTTTCACGCGCTACCTCTCGGTTCCTCCTATCGCGTATTTGACGGGCTGGCGGCTGCGTCTGGCGGCCCAGGCGTTGACGTCGACCCCGAAGGGAGTGGCGGATATCGCGGCCGATGTGGGCTACGAGTCTGAAGCGGCGTTCAACCGGGCCTTCAGGCGCGCATTCGAAGTGCCGCCGGCCCGGTACCGGCGCCAAAGCAGGATTCCTGCGAGCTCGCCTCGATCGCCGAGGTCAGAAGTCTGAGCCAACGATCTCCTGGGGCGTGCCGACAAGATCGATTGGGACAACAGACCAGACATGCTCCACGCGAAGACGACGATCCGGCCACATCGCCTGTGCCTCTAGAGGACCTCATGCCGAAAGCACCGTCGCGTCTGCGTAAGCAAGCCGAACAGGTCTACCTCCTCACCGATCAGTTGCAGGTGCAGCTGCAAACGCTGAGACGTCGCGTGTTCCCGTGGCAGTGACGTTCCGACCCTCTACTTTGGGCACCGGCACCGACGGGGACATCATGGCTGTGGCTTTTATCGTGATGATGGAGGCGGCACGGTCGGCGCAGGACGATCTCAAGGCAATCATGGAACAGGTGAAGGCCGCCAACGCCGCGAAGAAAGAGCTATGCCGCCTGCTCAAGAGGAAGGAGAAGACGCATCACGTTCGGCATGGGGCGCTGGATTTTGAGTCGGTGTTTTGCCTGATAGCAACACTCTACGCGAAGCACCTTGACGAGGAAGCCGACGAGCTGCTCGATAGCCTGGATTCCATGAGCGAAATGGGCGAAATGGAAAGCCTGCGTTTGCAAATGGCGATGGATCGCCTGAGCAAGTTGATGAGCACGCTGTCGAACCTTCTGAAGAAGATAGCGGACACGAGCAGCCAAATCACACAGAACTTGAAATAGGTGTCGCCCTCATGCCGCGGCCGCCATCGGCGCTTTAGTGGGTACGTGTTCGACACGCTTGTGCCTATTCGCCATGTAGTAGAGGACGGGCACCGCCACGCGCGAGAGCAGGAGCGACGCCACCTCGCCTGCCATCAGCGAATCGCCAGCCCCTGAAAATCGGGTCGAACCGGATGACCGCGGCGCCGACGATCATTGCAGCGGCGGTGAGCGCCATGGGCCGGAACCGCACCGCGCCGGCGTCGACGACGGCCTGCTCGAGGGGAAGACCTTCTCGCAACCGCAGCTCGATGAAGTCCACCAGGATGATCGAATTGCGCACCACGATGCCCGCCGGCGAGGAAGCCGATCATCGACGTGGCCGTGAAGAACGCGTTGGGCGGATCGGTGATGACCGCTGACACTCAAAGTCCAGAATGTCTACCGGCCCGCCGAAGCGCACGGCGCGAAGGCGGGTAGAATCCCCGTCGTGACGTGCACGCGCTGCGCTACGCCGGTTCCCGACGGCGCCCGCTTCTGTCCCGCGTGTGGCGCCGCATTGGAGGATGAGGCGCTGACCCTTGGCGTCAGCGTGCAACCAACGAGGCTGCCTCCGGGCGGCCCGATTGGCGTCGTCAGCCGCCGCACCCCGACGCCGGCCGCGGCTGCGCCGAAATCCGACAGCGGGTGGCTGTCCTCGTCTGACTCGATCAGCCACGGCCGATTCGCACCAGGCACGTTGCTCGACGGCCGATATCGGATTATCGGATTGCTCGGCAAAGGCGGCATGGGCGAGGTCTATCGCGCTGACGATCTCAGGCTCGGGCAGCCCGTCGCGCTGAAGTTTCTGCCCGACGGACGCGTGACGAGCCGGTCCGGCTCGCGCAGTTTCACAACGAGGTCCGGACGGCGCGGCAGGTCTCGCACCCGAACGTCTGCCGCGTGTACGACATCGGCGAAGTCGACGGGCCATCCGTTCCTGTCGATGGAGTACGTGGACGGCGAGGACCTCGCGTCGCTCGCTGCGGCGCATCGGCCGCCTTCCCGAGGACAAGGCCGTCGAGATCGCGCGACAGCTCTGCGCCGGACTCGCGGCCGCGCACGAGCGCGGCGTCCTCCATCGCGATCTGAAGCCGGCCAACGTGATGCTCGACGGCAGCGGGCAACGTACGCATCATGGACTTCGGTCTCGCGGCCGTCGGGCGCAGTCGAGGACATCAGCGCCGGCACGCCGGCGTACATGGCGCCGGAGCAGTTGCGCGGGCGCGAAGTGACCGCAGCGCAGCGACATTTTCGCGCTGGGTCTGGTTATCTACGAGCTCTTCACCGGCCGAGCGCGCGTACAACGCAACGAGCGTCGCCGACCTCGTCGACCAGCACGAGTCGCGATCGCTCGCCCGCCGTCGGAGGTCGTCAGCACGCATCGATGCCGGCGGTCGAACACGTCATTCTGCGATGCCTCGATCCCGATCCCGCTCGGCGGCCCGCCTCCGCGCTCGCCGTTGCGGCTGCGCTGCCCGGCGGCGATCCCCTCGCCGCGGCGTTGGCCGCCGGCGAGACGCCGTCACCGGAACTGGTGGCCGCGGCTGGCGAAGGGGCCGGTTTCAGCCGTCTCGCTGCGTGGTCGATGCTCGGGGCCATTGCTGCAGGTTTGTGTGCGGTGTTGGCGCTCGGGCTGCATGACAGCCCGTTCGATCGCATTCGGCCTGAATACTCCCGTGATGTGCTCACCCAGAAAGCCCGGGATGCGATCGCTCGGCTCGGGTACGAGTCGCGGGCGCGCGACACCGCGGTCGGCTTCGAATGGAACGATCTGCTGCTCCAGTCCATTGCCAAGACGGAGGGACCATCGACGCAGTGGGACACGGTCTTGAAGCAGCGGCCCTCCCCGCTGGCTTTCTGGTATCGGCAGAGCGCCGAGCCGCTCGTGGCGACGACGTTTCATAACGACTTGCTCACACCGGGCATCGTCGATCGAGCCGATCCGCCGCCGATCTCGTCGGACATGATCCAGGTCAACGTCGATCACGAGGGTCGGCTGACGTTCTTCGAAGCGATTCCGCCGCAGCGGCAGTCGTCACCGGTGCACGCCACCGCGGTGGACTGGACGCCGCTCTTTCAGCTGGCCGGCCTCGATCAAGCGACGCTGCAACCTGTCGATCCGGTGTGGACGTTCCTGGCCGCATCCGATACTCGCGCCGCGTGGACGGGTAAGTGGCCCGAGAGCGGCCGGCCGCTTCGCATCGAGGCGGCGGCGTTCGGGGGCCGTCCTGTGGCGTTCATGTTGATCGGCGACTGGCAGAAGCCGTGGAGGATGGCGGAAGAAGCGAGCGGTACCAACACGGCATATGTCGTGCTCCTGCTCGGCGTCGCGGTCGCAATCCTGATCGGTGCGGCGATCCTGGCCCGTCGGAATATTGGGAACGCCGAGGCGACCGTCGCGGCGCGATGCGGTTGGCCGCGTGCATGAGTGCCGTGCTGATGGTCTTGTGGGTGTGCCAGGTACATGTCGCCGATACACTCGCGCTGTTTGCGCTGTTCTTCCTCGCCGTCTGCACGTCGGTGTTCTACGGCGTGTTGTTGTGGACCGTGTATCTCGCCCTCGAGCCCTTTGTAGACGCCACTGGCCGAGAGTCCTCGTGTCGTGGACCAACGTACTGACCGGCCGTGCGTCTGATGCGGTGGTGGGTCGCGACGCCTTGATTGGCGTGGCGCTCGGCATCTGGTTCGCGCTGATCTTCAGAGCGATTGCCGCATTCGAGCTGGACGGGCCCATCAACTTCCCGGGCGAAGTCGGCTCCTGCTCGGCCTGCGCAGCACGATCGGCGTCGTCCTGCAGGAGGGGCTGTATGCGATCAGGAACGTCCTGCTGTACTCTTCATCCTTGTTTGTCCTGCGCATCATGCTGCGCAGGCAATGGGCGGCGATGTTCGCGTTCACCGCGTTCTTCACGTTGCTCAACGCGCTCGGCAACGATTGCTTCTGGCTCGGAGGAATGCTCGGCTTGCTCTATTTCGGAACCGCAGCGTTCGTGATGGTCCGGTTCGGTGGCCTGCTGGCCTTCGTCGTCGGTTCGTTCGTCAGTTCGCTGTTGTTCGATGTGGTGCTCACGCTCGATTCATCCGCGTGTACTTCGGAAACACGGTCTTCGTGCTCGCGGTGATTGCGGCACTGGCGGCCTGGGCGCTCAACACGGCGACAGGCCGTCGCCCGTGGGCTATCGGAACAGCATGAGGAACTGCTTGCCGTCAGTCGTGATGTCTACATCCGTCGGCCGCCACCCTGCATGAACCCCTTGATCAGCAGCGGCGTGGCGTTGACGTCCACCCCGAAGGGAGTGGCGGATATCGCGGCCGATGTGGGCGACGAGTTGAAGCGGCATTCAACCGCTCGATTGCCGAGGTAACCTCCATCGGCGCTGCAATGGGCACCGGTTCGGTGCGCTCGCGGTGCTTCGCCATGTAATAGAGGACGGGCACGGCCATGCGCGAGAGCAGGAGCGACGCCACCTCGCCGGCTCTCTCGTGCTTGATCGGCGGCCGCCCGACCAACTGCTTCGCTCGCCCGCGCGGCCTCGAGCCGGGCGATCGCGATCTGCACGTCGAGCCGCGCCATGGTCTCGGCTTTGCCCTTTTCAAGCGCTCGACGCGTCGCCTGCTCGCGCGCTTCAGCGAGCCGGGCCTTGTCGGCAAAACCATTGAACAGGTTGATCCGGGCGACCGCGCCAGCTACCCAGCTCGACGACCGCGAATTCCACGCGTCGCCGTTCAGTTCCCACGCGCCCTGCGCGGTCACTTGCGGCAGAAACGCCGCGTGCGCCGCGTCCACCGTGGCGGCCGCCAGCTTTTCCTGCTGCAGGGCGAGCGCGACTTCGGGCCGGTTCTTCACTGCTTCCTCTTCAAGGCCTGCGGGATTGGTGATGTCGATGGCGATCGCTGGTGGCGTGAGATCGAGCGAGAACATCGTGCTCAAGGGCTCGCCCATCAACTGATTCAGCCGGGCGCGCGCGATGCGTTCATCCGACGTCGCCTGCACCTGCTGTTCGAGCGTGCGTGCCAGGTAGACGTCCAGCTGCAAGACATCCGCGTCGGTCACCCGACCAGCATCGCGGCGGTTGCCGGCCAGTTCTCGGTCTGCACGGGCGGCCTCGACCGCGGCCGCTGCCGAACGAACAGTCGCGGCAGCAATGAGGACGCGGCCAAACGCGTCAGTCACCGCCGCCGTCAGGTCATGGTCGACGAGTCGCTTGCCGGTGGCCGCCATGTCCCGCCCGATCGACGCGGCTCGGACATTTGCCGAGACGGTGCGATCGAACAGCGACTGCTCGACGGAGAACGCGGTGCGGAAGTTGTCCGTGGCATCGGGGTGGTTGAGCGCATCAAGGGCGAAGTCGGCCGAGGTGAACTGCCGCTGCGCAAGACGCGAACTGAACACGAACACCGGGTTGTTGCCGCGCTGCCAGGACTCCGTGACGTCCACCTTTGGGAGGTAGCCGCCGCGAACCTGTGTGACGCGCTCGGCCGCTTCCCGCTCGGCTGCCGCCGCCGCTCCGGCGTCGGGGTTGTGGGCCTTGGCGCGCGCAATCGCCTCGGAAAGCGAAAGCGGCGACTGCGCAGAGGCCGGGGCCACAAACAGGGTGGCAACGAGGACCGTAACGACGATGCCTCTTGCGCTCATGGCCCGATTCTGCGGGACCTCTCATTGGCTGGCCATGCCCCCGCGGTTGAATTTCTTGACCGCCAGTCCGGCGAGGTTGGAATGCTTTGCGGAGACGCCACGAAACCTTGCCGGGCGTCCGGAGAAAGATGGGGATTGAGTGGAGTGCTCGCCGATGTACCAGCGCGATGTCTTGGACTCGTTGGTGGCCAGGAGCCAGATGTCGCCTTCGGTCACCCGCCGCGAGAAGTACGCCTTCTCGTCCGTCTCGCGTCAGCTGCGGCGGCCCGATGACGTCACGCTGGACCGAGAAGACTTTCTCGACCTTCGCTGGAGCGTGTGTCGACGACATAGAAGTCCCGTCCACCCGACACGAACATCACATGGCGGCTGTCGGGCAGCCACACCGGGATACCCGCCGAAATCGGTCAGGCGTTCGTACCGTCCGCGATCGCAGCGAGTAGGTGATGATGCCGCGCGCCGCCAGTCCCGCCTGGCCCGCCAGCTGCGATCCATCCGGAGACCACGCGTTGACGACGAACTCGTCAGGGCTGTCGGCTGGCGGCGTGAATGATTTCCGGCTTCTGATCGATCCACGGGCGGTTCGGGATCGAAGATGTACACGTTGTTCTCGGGATGCCCGATGCCCGCGGCCATGAGCACGGCGATTCGGGAGCCGTCGGGCGACCACGCCGGATAGATCGCGTCGGCGAGCGGGCTCAGTTGCTGGAGCTCGCTGCCGTCCGGGCGAATCTTCCACAAGTACTGATCCTTGCCGCGAATCGAGTGAAAGGCGATCCATTGGCCGTCAGGCGACCATCGTGGCATCCGGTCGATCGGCTCTGCTCCGCTCGTGAGCTGCCGTAGCCCCGTGCCGTCGGTGCGAGCCACATAGAGGTCGCCTTCGGGTTGAACGCTCGAGTAGAAGACGACCCATTTGCCGTCGGGAGAGGGATCGGGGTTGGCCCACAGGCGCGACCCGGTCGTGATCCACGTCGGTTCACCGCGTGGGGTGCCGGTCGCCGGATCGATCCTGAGTTTCTGGATATTGCGGCTGCGCAGAATCGAGCTGTAAGCGATCCGCGTGCCGTCTGCCGAGATCGTGAGGTGGGCAACAAACGGCGCCGGCGTCGTCACGGCTTCCGGGGGGCCGGTCGTCTTCCCTGATGTTTCGTCGATGGGGACGCGCCACAGATTGATCGGACCGCCACGACCGCTGACGAAATAGAGATGCCTGCCGTCGGGCGCCCACACGGGATTCCAGTTCCGCGCACCGTCCGTCGTGACGGCAATCGGATTCGCGCCGGAGCGATCGACGGTCCAGATGTCCAGCCGCGTACTGCCCGCAATCGCGCCTCGCGTCGTGTAGGCAATTCGATGTCCGTGCGGCGACCAGCTCGGCAACACGGCGTCGACATTGCCCAGTTGCCGCTCTTCGCCAGACGCCACGTCGACGACCCACAACGAGCTCAGTCCCAGCGTGTTCTGCGGATCGAGGTCGGCGTTCTCGGTCGTGAACGCGAGTTCTCGCACCGTCGGGTGACCATGTCGGCCTGAAACCGCGGCGCGTCAGGCGCCTGACCGCCTCTCCCGGTGCGGCCCATGACGAAGATGCCACCGCCGTCGCGGCTCGATCGAAAGGCGATACGCTCGCCGTCCGGCGAGAACGCCGGCTGATCGTCATCGTCGGCCGAGTCGGCCGTCAGATTGATTGGCGTCTGACCGGTGGTGCTCTGAAGAAAGATGTCCCGATTGCCGTCGGCGTCGCCACCATACACAACCCACTTGCCGTCGGGCGACAAACTCGGAAACCACTCGAGTCCTGATTGCGACGTGATCTGCGTGAAGGTCGGGTGCAAGAGCTCGCGAGGCGCCGGACTGCAGTGCCCAGGTCGGCCAGAACCAGGCAGCAATCAGCGCGATGGACACGGCGACGACTCCGGCCGCCGTAGCCAGCCGGCGTTCCCGACCGATATCGAAGAAGTCTTCGCGAAGGCGATCGGCTCCGGCGGATCGACCGATGGCGTCGTCGAGCTCGAGACACGCATCGCCGATGTCGCGGAGACGTCTGCTCGACGTCCTTCTCGAGACATCGCTGCAGGAGGCGTCGGACGGTTGCCGGCGTCGCGGCCGGGAGCAGTCGTCCAGTCCGGTTCGCGCTCGAGGATCGCCGCCGATCGTGTCGGAGACGGTCTCGCGATCGAACGCCTTGCGGCCGGTGAGCATCTCGTAGAGGACGCAGCCGAACGCCCAGATGTCGGAGCGCTTGTCCACCGACCTGCCGCGCGCCTGCTCCGGGCTCATGTAGGCCGCCGTGCCGAGAATGATGCCGTCCTGAGTGCTGGTCCAAGCGTGATCGTCGGTGAGTGGGCGAGGTCCGGTGTCGCTCCCTCACCGTCCGTTTTGGCCAACCCGAAGTCGAGGACCTTGACCACGCCGGATGGTGTCACCTTGACGTTGGCCGGCTTGAGATCGCGATGGACGATGCCCTTGTCGTGCGCGGCCGAGAGCGCATCGGCGATTTGACGTCCGATGGTGAGAGCCTCCTCGAAGCGGATGCGGCCCGCCTGTGATCCGATCCGCGAGCGTGGGTCCCTCCACCAGTTCCAGGACGAGCGCCGGCGCGGCGCCGGCCTGCTTCAATGCCGTGGATTCCGGCAATGTGCGGATGATTGAGCGCCGCCAGCACACGCGCTTCGCGCTCGAATCGCGCCAGCCGCTCGGGGTCCGTCGTGAACGCGTGCGGCAGGATCTTGATCGCCACATCGCGCCCGAGGCGCGCGTCGTGCGCGCGGTACACCTCGCCCATGCCGCCGGCACCCAGCGGCGCAACCACGGCGTAGTTGCCCAGGCGATCGCCAGCGGTCAGCCCGGGAGACGCGGGGCCGCCGATACGCCGCGCGTGGACGCGGTTCGCAGCTCGGCCAGCAACGACTCGGATGCGACCGGCCACTTCCGACAGGGGCGCGCCGGCGGCGTCGGCCGCAAGCAGCGCTTCGACATCCCGGCGCAGCGTTTCATCGCCCGCGATTGCGGCCGACAGGAACGCGGAGCGTTCGGACAGGCGGCTGTTCGACGGCGGCTTCGAACAGCCGTCTGACACGCAGCCATCGGTCATCGGTCATAGCGGCGACGGTCGTGACCCGGCGGTCACGACCGCGCTCCTCGGGCCGCCGAGCTCGCGCGTCAGCCACGCTTTCGCGGTTCGCCACTCCCGCTTGGCCGTCGACGGCGACACCTTCAGCACGTGCGCCAGCTTCGTCGATCGTCAGTCCGCCAAACGCCCGCAGCTCCACGATCTGGGCGAGCTCGCGATCGAGTTGCTCCAACCGGGCCAACGCGTGGTCCAGCGCAGCACCGGAACCTCGGCTCGGCGCCGCCGTCTCGGCGGTCTCCTCGAGCGGCACGCGCTGCGCGCCGTCGCCCCGCTTTCTTGCCGCCTGCCGGCGGGCGTGGTCCACGAGGATCCGACGCATCACTTGCGCCGCGACTCCGAAGAAATGCGCCCGATTCTCCCAGTCGACGTTGCGCTGTTCGACCAGCCGCAGGTACGCCTCGTGAACCAGCGCGGTTGGTTGCAGCGTGTGGCCGTGCGCGTTCGTGACGAAGCTGACGCGCGGCGATCCGACGCAATTCCGCGTAGACGAGCGGCAGCAGGCGATCGAGGGCGCGCTCGATCGCCGCGGCTCCAATCGTCGAGCAGCGCCGTGACGTCCTGACCTGAGGGCATCGGCAATCCGTGAACAGCTGAGCGATCGACACAGGATAGGAGCCCTCCAGCGTCAATCGCAAGCGGGCCAGCTTCCACGCGGTGACCCATTCCGACCCGTGTTTTGCGCGATCTCTTCAGTGAACGGCTGACCGGTCGGCGACGTGGCCATAGCACGCCGCGCGATCGCGGAGCCGCGCGATGGCGAACGGTGGCCGCTGTGCACACGGCAGTCGTCGGAAGCCTCAGGAGTGAGGCACCATGAAGAACAAGACGCTCTTCTCGTTCGTTTCGGGAACGTTGATGCTTGGCCGGTCAAGCCTTCGCGCAGTCGTACACGCTTCGTTCCGATCGATGTCTCACTGCCCGGCCACCGCCGGCGGCATCTGCTTGTCCCGCCGGCCTCGCTCCCGGCCAGGTCGCGGCACAAACCAGCGCGAAGGGCATCAACGCGCAAGGCGACGTCGTTGGCTTCTATGTCGCCGGCGGCCGACACGTGGATTTCTGCTCAAAGACGGGCAGCTACACCAGTCTCGATTTTCCCGTTGCCAGGCGTGCGGGCGACCGTCGCCAACGGCATCAATCCTCGCGGCGAGATCGTCGGCCAGTACACGGTTCCCGTCCACGATCCGGCTAACCCGCCTCCAGAGGACTCGCCCCTCTATTGCCCAAGCGCTCACCGATCCTGCCTGCATCAAAGGCTTCCATTACTGGCGCGGCGAATTCTCAACAGTGATGTTCCCCGCCACGGTTGATGAAAACGGGCAGTCACGGAAGCATCCAGGCGCCATCGCCCAGCGCATTACGCCCGATGGCGATATCTACGGCTGCGTCCACGACCACGACCTGGGTCCGTCCATGTTTGGCGCCGCCTGGACCCGCAAGGGCACGTTCAGCCTGACCTTCAACGGCGGGCAACTGTCCGATCCGATGGCCGTCCCGATGTCGATGAACAATGGCGCCACTCCCGGCGGCGGACGACCATCGTTGGCTTCTCCATGGACATGACGACCAATCGACAGCGCGGCTACCTCGTGCGAAACGGAATGCTCGAGTCCTATGATCCGACTACCCGCCACCAATCTGACGGCCATCTGGGACATCAGCCCAGCGAAAGCAATTCGTTGGGACGTACCGCGAGGCGCGGCGAGCGTCGCCGCCAAGCGTCACGGGTTCGTGCAGCAACCGGATGACTCTGAGCCCATCACTCTCGACTTCACCTGCGAGGAGTCCGCCGGCTGTGCCGGCGCGCCGTTCGGCACGGTTGCATTCGCCACTATCGCCTTCGGCATCAACCCGAACGGGGTCATCGTTGGTCAGTACGTGCTCGCGGCCGGCGGCGCGTTACACGGCTTCGTCGCCATACCAAACACCAATTGACGGGACTTCTCTCCGTTCACCTCGACGCCGAGCCCCAGGCCAGTGCAGAAGGATCAGGCGGGCGCCGTGAGCGGGCTGCCCTTGGGAACCAACATGAAGACCAGCGCGCGCGTCGGGCCATCAGGCCTCGCAGAACCGCCTGTGGTGTGAACGGCGCCAGACGGCTCGAAGAACGTGCTGCCCACGGGCAAAATCTGCTCCGGCTCGTTGTTGATGGCAAAACGCATCTGCCCCTCCACGATGTACCCGAGGACGGGCCCCGGATGACGGTGCCCCGGGCCTGAACTCCGCTGGCCTGGCGGGATGTTCAGTTCTACGAGCACCGCCTCAAACCCTTCGAGCGAGCCCGTCAACGCGTGCCTCGCGAGTTCGGCGGGAGGCCGTGGCGCGGATGTTTGTGCCTCGACGCCAATCGGCAACAGCGACGCTGCCGCGATTCCAAGGAATGTCCGTCGATCCTGCATGGCTACCTCTTCTCTCCACGCGCCGTGAAGACTCTCGTCCCCTGGTGAAACTGCGACCAGGCAAACCAGAACTGCGGCACGAGAATCAGCTGTTTCAGTTGCGTGCCCTTCAGCGGACCTTCGAGGCACAGTCCATACGCATTCCATGTCGAGCGCGTTTCGAGATCGGTCACGGAGCTGGCGTCGTCATCGCCGCCTGAAACTGCTTGCCTTTGCCGCGCGCGTCGACTGCCGTCGTCGTATCAGACGAGGGCTGATGGACGATGACGATGGGCAGTCCGCCTACGCACCAGGTCACCGAGATGGGACCATCCGGCAGCTTGTCGAACACCGCGCCATGCTGCGAGAGGTCGGCCGCTGGAAATGCTTTGGCCACTTTGCCACTGACAACGCCAAGGATGATGTCGTCGTCCTGAAGAAACGTGACCTCCGATGGCATCACGAATTCCGGCTGATGGACGGCCGTGTAGGGCATCGGCGTCGCTGGCGGAGTTTGCGCGCGGATCGGTGCTGCAATTCCGGCCGCAAGCACGAGAACAGCGCTGGTCCGCCCCTTCATCGTTCTCTCTCTGTCCTCGCGCGCTCCGTCAGCGGGCTGCCGCTGGGAACCACCAGGAATGCCACGGCGCGCACGGGCGCATCCGGGTTAGCGGAACTGAACGACGTGTGAAGGGCGCCATGCGGTTCGAAGAACGTGCCGCCCGCTGGCACGACCTGGTCCGACTGGTGATTGATGGCGGTCCGCATCTGCCCATCTACGACGTACCCGAGGATGGGACCGGGATGCCGATGCTCCGGAACTGACACGCCGGGCTGGAAGTTCAGTTCCACGAGCACCGCGTCGAACCCCTCGAGAGGACCCGTGAGCGCATACCTCGCCAGCTCGCCGGATCGCCGGGGCCCGGATATGTCGGGTGCCGACACCGGTCCAAGCCGCGTCGAGGTGACCCACGACGCGACCAGCAGCAGCGCGGCAAGCGCGACGGGTACGGGCACGCGAAGGGTGCCGCTGACCAACCATCGCAGCCGAGACGCATGCGCGCGGGGCGGACGCAGATCTGGCGGCGCATCCGGCGCCGCCCATTCACGCAGTAGTCGATTCAGCTCTCGGTCGTCCATACAGTTCTCACGTGGTGGTCGGTTGCCGGCTGCGCAGGGGCGCGAGCGCCCGGCGCAGGTTCTCGCGAGCGCGGTGCAGCCGCGACTTGACCGTGCCGACGTCCGCGTCGACGGCTCGCGCGATCTCGGCGAGAGTCAAGCCTTCGTACTCGAAGAGGATCACCGCCTCGCGCTGCAGCGGCGGCAGCGCGCGCACGGCCCGACCGACCATGTTGCCGACGTCGCCGCGCTCGAGGTCGAGCGGCTTCGCGACAAAGACCTCATCGTCGAGCGGCTCGAATCGATGTTCTGATCGCCAGTGTTTGAGCGCGAGGTTCCGGGCGATCCCAAGCAGGAAGGCGCGCAGCGTCCCGCGAGCCGGGTCGAACCGGTCGGGATATCGGAGAAGCCCCACGAACACCTCTTGGGTGATGTCCTCCGCGGCCGTCGAGCCGGACATACGCCATACGAACCGATAGACGGCGTCCTTGTGCTGGTCGAAGGCGGCCTGGAGCTCAGCGTCGGTCACGTGGTTCGTTGACTATTACCGGAAGACCGCCAGGAGGATACGGGCTGGCCCGTGGCCGAGGCTCGCGCGACGCAACTCGTCGCAGCACTGAGTTCAGTCTTACCTGGAGCCTCCGATCGCTGAGCTGATGGCATCACGAAGGCCTGACGCTCCCCCCTGAAGCGAGACAATCGTGAACAGTTCCGGTCGGCGTGTGAGCCTTGCTTTCTCAGCGCTTTCTCTGAGGCTGACGAGTTCCGGCTCCGAGACCGGCGTCTTCCGCAACAACGATACGAGTGCATCTGCCGCGCGGCCGGTGCCCTCGATCAGAATGATGGCGCGCCCGGCGCGGACGTTCGATTCCACCTCCGTCAGCGTAATGCCGCCTCCGTTGGCGACTATCGTGACGGACGGGCGTCCTTCGGCCAACGCAGCAAAGAGCCAGTACATCGTGCCGGTCTCGGAGCCCCAACTGTCTTTTGCTGGTGCCGACGGATTGTCGACGGCGATAACGTGTGAGTGATTGGGATCGACGGGCGTCTTGCCGCGGGGCGGAATCTCTCGTGCGGGGGCGACGCCGATTAACGGAAACGCGTTGCCGCTGGCGCGCCGTGCGCGCCCCGCTGCTTCCATGATCCCCGCCTGCGTGCCACCATCCCCGACCGCGATACGTCGACCGCCTTTCGCGATTAGGGCCAGACCCTCGAACATTCCCAACAGCTGTTGCTGGTGGTCCTCACGCATTCTCGAGGCGCCACCGCTCAGAAAGACGAACGCATCAGCCTGACTGCGAATCTCGGCAATCAGCGACGAGAGCTGCGCGTTCTTCTCCGGCGCCACGCTCGAGACTTCGATAACACGTGGTCGACCGGCGACGGCCTGGGCCTGCGTGTTCGACAGAGATGGCAGCAACGCCAACAGCGTGGATCCGAGGACTGCAACGGCAGGGATGCAGTGCGCGTACATGTCGACCTCCTGCGCGCAAGGATCAAGGTTTGCGCGTAACCCATGACCGAATGTAGCTCCACTGCCTCACAATGTGACCGTGTAACGTACAGGTCGACCTACGGAGTTCGACCGCGGGAGTGCTAAGTGCTAGGCTGGCGCATCGCTCACAAGGAGAACGCGCATGAAAGGCCTGGCCGAGCTCACCAAGACGACCCTCATCGGCGGAGTGCTCATCGTGCTGCCGATCTATCTGTCCATCCTGCTGCTGGCGAAGACGCTGTCCGCGATCGTGAATTTGCTCTCGCCGGTCACGGCGACAATCCCCGCTGGCGTGCAGTTCCGGCAGGTCATCGCCGTCCTGATCGTGCTCGTCGTCTGCTTCGTGGCCGGGATCGTGGTGCGCACCGGTCCCGGTCTGCGCGCCAAGCACGCGCTGGAGCGCTCGGTGCTCGAGAAGATCCCGGGCTATTCGCTGGTGCGGGGCCTCGCCCATCGCGTCTCCGGCGACGAGCGCGAGGGCGCGTTCCGACCGGCCCTGGTAGAAATCGAGGACGCGCTCGCGCCCGCCTTCATCATCGAGGAACTGAGTGACGGCCGATACACCGTGCTGATTCCCTCGGTGCCGACGCCCGCGGCCGGCTCCCTGCTCATCATGCAGCGCGAGCGCGTGCATCCCTTGGACGTGCCCTTCACTCAGGCGGTCAAGGTCATCTCCAAGTGGGGTGCGGGCGCGGGGGAACTGGCCAACGGAGTGTCGGTCCACACCTGAGCGCGCGGGGCATCCAGCCCTTCTACTGATGACTGATGCGCAACAGGAAATCGTAACGGAAGCCGATTGTGAACACGCTGTCACCCGACGCACCCGTCGCCGCGGCTGCTGAGATCGATCTTGCTTTCCGAGTAGATCTTGGCCGTCCTGGCGACGAACCACTCGGCGCCCAGGATCAGATACCCGGTTTTGAAGTCGGGATCGAGCAGCGGGTCCAGTGACGTCCGGTTCCAGGTACGTAAAGCCGCCAATCAGGCCGATCGGTCCGAACCCTACGCGCGCATACAATTCGACGCCGTCCGCATCGAATGCCACGGGAGTGTTCACAGTCCCGATCGGGACCTGCACCATGTCTCCGTTCTCCTGATGAGAGTAGACGAGCCCCAGTGCCAGAACCCGCCAGTCGATGCGAGTACCCAACGGCCACATAGTCGGCATCGCCGCCCAAGCCTCGCACCAGATTCTGGGTCGTCGGTGACCAGTTGGTGTGAGTCACCGCTCCGCCGATTTTCACTCCCGGCAGGATTGTGAGCTGGAGCGAACCGCCGACGCCGTTGGAGTCCGGGCCGCGGAACTGCCCCTGGAACCCGACTTCGAGAATCTTGAAAATCGTGTTCCGGTAGTTCACGACGCGATCGGCAAAGCCGGTGCCCGAGGCGCCCCCGTCAGTGCCCGCCACGTAGGTTGATGTGCCCTGGCCGCCAAACACGTTGAATCGGTCGGTCGTGTAGCTGGTGACGTCATAGTGGACCGCTGTCTGCTTCCCGATGGCCACCCGGCCCAGCGGTCCGAAATCGACGCCGACGAAACCAAGGCGTGCGGTGAAGACTGGATTGGTTTCGGTCTCGACGACGCCAAAGTCTCCAGGCCCCGACGCGGAGAGGTTGAACTGCGTCGCGCTCTGAACGAGATTCACTCCCCACTCGGTGCCGGCGAACATCTTGATTGCGCCGCGGGTTCGGAAATTGATGCCGACGCGGGTGGCGTTGTCCTGCACCTCCGCGGTGTCGTTGTATGCGGCCAGGTGGGTACGCAACTGACCGTACGGCTCGAACGTTCCGACGAAGTCGCTCCCGCCGCTCGCCTCCTGGTGCTGCCCAGCGCAAATTCGCCGCCGCAACCATCGACCACCCAGACGCCCGCGTCGTCATATCCCCAGGTCTTCCCCAGCAGGCAGACTGGACTCGCCGGTCGAGCGCAACAACGCCACGCCCGCCGCCGTAACGGCCGGACAGACCTGGCGTTCACCCGTTTGGAGACGCAGGTGATGACCTGCGGAGCGGATTGGTTAGCCGGTGCCTGTTGCGCCAAAGCGCTGTGGGGCCAGAGTGCGCCAACGAGGACCACGAACATGCTCGTTGGGAGCACTAAGCGCGACGCAATAACTCTATGAACAACGTGATGCATGGCGTTCCTCTCCGCAGCAGTTCGTGGCTGGTGATCGACGAGCAGGTGTCACACCCTGACGGCGACGTGCGAGCAAGGAGATTGCCAGCGCCTCGGAGTGTTCTGGCCCCAATTTACCGGCTCAGGAACGCTGAAAGTACGCGTCGCGAAATGCGTCCTCAGCCCGCCGCAGGGACGCAGCCCGCGTCTCTTCGTGGCTCCATCCCGCGATTCACCACAGAAACGGGCGATCCCTGCGGCCGATCGCGGGCGGCTCGGGCCCCGGCTCAAGAGCAGCAGGTTGGCCCACAGCACGCGCGCGATGCGGGGACCGGTTTCTCCGCTCGGATGAAGGCACTCATAAAGCGTCCGTCAATCTGCGCGAGCATCCCGTCGTCCGCGAGCCGCGCTTCATCGAGGAATTGTCTGGCGTCGGCGGCGCGGTAGATTCGCGTGGGCTCGATATCGATACGTTCGAACCCCGCGCGTTGCAATTTGTCCCGGTAGCTGTCGTGGCTGAGCGCACCGGCAACGCACCCAACCCACAGCTCCATGCTGCGGCGGACTTTCGTCCGGCACGTCGTCATCCTTGACGACCACGTCCGACACCGCGAACCGGCCGCCAGGTTTCAGCACGCGGAACGCTTCGCGCAATCACACGATCCTTGTCGGCGGAGAAGTTGATCACGCAGTTGGAGATGATCACGTCGACGCAGTTGTCCGGCAGCGGAATGTGCTCGATCTCTCCCCTGAGAAACTCGACGTTCGTCAGCCCCGACCTGCGCTGGTTTTCACGAGCGAGCGCGAGCATCTCGTCCGTCATGTCGAGGCCGTACGCTTTGCCGGTCGGCCCGACTCGCTGCGCCGAGAGCAGGACGTCGATGCCGCCGCCGGATCCGAGATCGAGCACCACCTCGCCGGCCCTCAACTCGGCGAGCGCTGTCGGGTTCCCGCACCCGAGTGACGCCAGCATCGCCTGTGCGGGAATCGCTGCCGCTTGCGATTCATCGTAGAGATTCGACGTGATGGGATCCGGTCCGCAGCAACTCGACGTCCCGCATCCGCAACTGGCCGGTGCACCGCTCCGAGCCTGCCGGGCGGCCTGACTGTATTTTCCTTGAACAGCTTCCTTGATGGCGTTCATACGCTCCTCCTTGTATATTCGTCTTGGCGAATATATAGGGCCTGTGATACATTCGTCAACACGAATATATGAGTCGGCCATCAACCGTGAAAACGCGACCCGCAATCGATCAGTTGGAAGATGTCTTCAAGGCACTGGCTGACAAGACGCGACTGCGGATCTTGGGGCTGCTGGGAAACAACGAAGTCTGCGTCTGTCACATCCATGACACGCTGGCACTGCCGCAACCGACGGTGTCCCGCCATCTTGCCTACCTTCGGCGCAGCGGGTTGGTCGACGCCCGGCGCGACGGGGTGTGGATGCACTACAAGATTTCGCAGTCGCTCGACCCGGTGATTCGAGGAGTCGTGGCCGCCGCTGTCGATGCGCTGAAGAAGGTGCCCGCCGCAACGCAGGACCGCAAGCAGTTCCAGCGGTCGTTCGGACAGCTGTACGTGCTCGACAGCTCCCGCCGGGGGAAGCTGCTGCGCGCCACGCGCATAAGGGCTGCGGTCATGATCATCGAAGCCGCCACTGCTCGCGATCTGCCCGACGTGCACGAACTTCTCTCGCGCTATCGGCTGCCACTCGATGGCGTGGACGATCACGTGCAGACGATGCTCGTAGCCAGGGAGAACTCGCAGATCGTCGGCAGTGCGGCACTGGAGGTCTACGCCGACGGTGCGCTGCTTCGATCCGTCGCTGTCGACGCTCGCCAGCAAGGCCGGCACGTCGGCCATCAGCTCACTGAAGCCGCATTGCAGCTGGCGAGAGCGCATGGCGCTCGAGCGGTGTTCCTGTTGACGACGACGGCCGAGAAGTTCTTCCCGCGATTTGGTTTCGAGCAGATTGCACGTGAAGATGTGCCTCCCTCGGTACAGGCGTCGGTGGAATTCACGTCCGCGTGCCCAACGTCCGCAATCGTGATGCGGAAGCGTCTGACGAGCGTGTGATGGCACCCGACGCCGGTCGACGTTTGACAGCGGAAGCAGTCGGCACCGCACTACTGCTGGCAGCGGTTGTTGGGTCGGGCATCATGGCGGATCGCCTGGCGGCCGGCAACGAGGCAATCGCGCTCCTTGCAAACACCACTCGCGACAGGTGCCGCACTCGTCGCTCTGATTCTCACGTTCGGCCCGATCTCGGGCGCGCACTTCAATCCCGCTGTCACGATTGCGGACGCATCGCAAGGCGGTCTCGCCTGGCGGGAGGTGCCAGGCTACCTCTGCGCGCAGATCGGTGGCGCCGTGCTTGGTGTGTGGGCTGCCCACCTGATGTTCGGGGAGCCCGTGTTCATGCTGTCACTGCACCAGCGCAGTGGGTCGGCGCAGATGTTCAGCGAGTTCGTCGCCACGTTCGGCTTGCTCGCCGTCATCTGGGGATGTTCACGCCGCCGCCCAGACATCGTGCCATTCGCGGTCGCGGCCTACATCACATCGGCATATTGGTTTACGGCCTCGACTTCGTTCGCAAATCCCGCGGTGACGTTTGCGCGCGCGTCTGACCGACACGTTCGCCGGCATCCGTCCGCTCGACATCCCCGGCTTCGTCGTCGCGCAGTTTGCCGGCGCGGCGGTGGCGACGCTGCTCTTCCGATGGCTCGTGCCTGCGCTTCCCCAAACCGCTGAACACGTCGTCATGCCGCGATCCGAAACGTCACCATCATGAATATGGTTCTCTTTGCCTGCGTCCACAACGCGGGCCGTTCACAGATGGCGGCGGCGTGGTTCAACAGGCTTGCCGATCCCGCGAAGGCGCGCGCGATATCCGCTGGAACCGATCCGGGCTCCCGCGTTCACCCGGAAGTAATCAACGCGATGAACGAGGTCGGAGTCGATCTGTCGAAGGCTGAGACAACCAGGCTGACGACGGAGGTGGCGCAACAAGCGCAGATGCTGGTCACGATGGGCTGTGGCGATCAGTGCCCGGTTGTTCCCGGCGTAAGGCGCGACGATTGGCCACTGGAAGACCCGAAGGGCAAGCCCGTCGCGCAGGTCCGCGCAATTCGCGACGATATTCGCCAACGCGTCGAAGCATTGCTCGTAGACGAGGGGTGGTCTGCCCGCCGCGATAGCTAGCCACAAGACTGCCTTACTTCTCCTGCGCCGTTCGCGGCTTGCCCTTCTCCGAGAGCATCACCGCCAGCAGCTTGGCCGGCTTCGTATCGCTCGCGTTACGTGAGACGGCGTGAAGCTGGTTCGGTGTTTCGATGAACATCTCGCCGACCTTGTACGTCTTCTCAGGTTCGTCCCCCACCTTGGATCGAATCTCGCCTTCGAGGACGTAGGCGATCGTGATCCCCGGATGCCGGTGCGGCGGTGAGCTCTGGCCGGGCCCGTACGACACTTCGACTCCAGTCGCGGACCAGCCCTTCATCGTGAGATCTGGCACGTCGTGCTCGAACACCACCCGCGGACCACTGGCGCCGGCCTGAGCGGCCACGAGCTCATTGGCCAGGAGCAGGCCAGCGGCACTTCCGATCAACACTCTACGAGTCATCATGCTGGCACCTCGAACGTGAAAGAGGCAGTGTAGATCGACACTTCGCAAGGAGCTCCCATGCAACAACGAGTCGACTATCAAACCCAGGCTGCCGGCGTCTACAAAGCGATGCGCGGGCTCGAGAGCTATCTCCACAGCTGCGGCCTCGAGGAAGGCCTGATCCACCTCGTCAAGCTCAGGGCCTCACAACTCAACGGCTGTGCGTACTGCATCGACATGCACTGGAAGGATCTGCGGGCACACGGCGAGACCGAGCAGCGTCTCTACGGCTTGGATGCCTGGCGCGAAAGCCCCTATTACACCGAACGCGAGCGCGCGGCGCTCACGTGGACCGAGGCCGTAACGCTCATCACGGACGGCCATGCGTCAGATGCCGACTATGAAGCGGTGCGCCCGCACTTCGACGGGAAGGAGCTGGCCGACCTGACGTTTGCGATCGCAACTATCAACGCGTGGAATCGCCTGGCGATTGCGGGTCGCACTGTGCCCGGCACGTACCAGCCACGCGCGACGAGCGGCACGTCGGCTTGAATGCCACTACCAGCGTGGCCGGCTCGACATCGCGTCTTCCCACGTGCTCCAACCGGAGCCCATCCCGTAGGGCACCGGATGCAGCACTGATTCGACGGGACCGATCAGCCCTTTCTCGATCTTGAAGAACTCGGCAATCTGCCAGGTCCACGGAATGCTCGGGCCGGACGACACTTTTCGGCCGTCGCGCAGCGTGCCGTGGCGCGCGTCGCCAGATCCGTTGTCGAAGAATCCAAACGCGAACACGATGCCGCGCTCACGATCGATCGCTACGAAGCGCCGGTCGCGAATGCGCGTGACGTAGAAAAATACGCCGGACTGGAACTGCTGGAGGCAGCTCGTTCGAACACGATTCCGGTGAGGTCGGCGGCGCACCCGGCATCAGAGCAGGATCACCGGCGGTCACGGATCCGTTCTCGAGGCGAGCGCACGCCTCGTGCAGCGGATAGACACCCTTGCCGTCGTTCAGCTCGATCCCGGAGAAATACATGTTGGCGATGCGGACCAGTTCGTCCCGCGAGTGGCGCTCTGACTCGGGCACCGCGGTGACCATGCGCGCCGCGGCATTGCGATGGTGTCGAGACTCTCGGCCGCGTCCTTGTTGCGAATGACGAGCGTCTCGATCTCGGCGATCCGCCGATCGACGACTCCGAGCCTGAACACGAAGATTGTCGGCATGTCCGCTTCGCGAACCGTGCCCATCAGGATCGCCTGACCCGCTTCGACATCAGCCATGTCGAGGCGATAGCCGCCTTTGCCGGTCACCGTGTGCCAGAGGCCGTCACCGAGATCGAGTCGCTGACCGTTCTCGGTGAATTTGACCGTCGCGCAAGTGGCAGGCGTGACGGTTCGACGAGCGACCAGTGCGTCAACGTAGCGATCGAGCAGCGCCGGTCAGGCACGTTCGATCGCACGACGCGCGGCCCTGTGCCGCAGCCGGGGCGATTGCAACACCAATTGACATCACCGGCGATCACGGCAGTAATCAGTCTTCGATGCGAACAACCTCATCGATCGAGCGCACGGATTGTAGAGCAGAACTGTGAAGGGTCTGACCCCGCAACTGCTCACGAACAGTAGAATACGCGGCACCGGAGGACGGTATGGGAACCGAGTCGAACGGCAAACGGCGTCTGACGCGCAGGCGTGTTCTGAAGGCGGGAGCAACAGCACTCGGCGGCGGCACGGCTCTTCTCACTGGCATGCCAGCCGTCGGCGCGCAGAGCGCGCAGGCCCCGGCCGTGCTCACCAACACGCAGACGGGACGCACGTTCCGCGGGCTGGTGCGCCACGACAGCACGCTTGACGTTCAGCAGATGCGACTGCTGCCGACCGATCCGCGGCAGGTCGTCATCCGCTCCACCGCCGTTGCGCCGTGCTACACGATCGTGCGCGGCGCCCTCAGCACCAACTCGATTCCACGCGCAGAGGTCCCCAATCATTGCGGCTTCGGCGTCGTCGAGGCGGTTGGCGCGATGGTCAAGCGCGTGCAGGTCGGCGATCGCGTCCTCGTCGCCGGCACCTCGCAGTGCGGGCAGTGTTACCAGTGCCTCCACGGGCGGCCGGACTACTGTCAGTTCACCTTCTTCTCGAACGCGCCGGGTGTCGAGGCATTTCCGCCGTTCGCGCGAGATGCTCGACGGCACGCCTGTGTACGCGCAGGCCGGCATTGGCGGCATGAGCGAGATCATGACCGCCTTCGAGGAGTACTGCGTCCCGCTCTTCACCGACGTGCCCGCCGCGCAACTGACGCTCCTCGGTGACCAGTTGGCGTCGGGCTTCGCCGCAGGGCACGCCGACATGCGCTTCGAGCCAGGCTCCGACGTCGTCGTCTTCGGTGCCGGACCAGTGGGACTCGGCGCGGTGCAGGCGGCGCGGGTCACTGGCGCAGGCCAGGTCATCGTTGTCGATCCGATCAAGTATCGCCGCGACTTCTCGATGAAGCTCGGCGCGACGATCACGCTCGATCCAAACGCCGAAGGCGACGGCATCGTCGAGCGCATCAGAGAGTTGTGTCGTGGACCAAACGACAGGCGGTTCGCAGGCGGAACGAGCTGGGGCCGCGCGGCAAACGCGGTGATTTCACGCGGGGCTGATTTCGTGGTGGAAGCAGCCGGGTATCAGGCGCATCCCCCGAAGGTTGAGACGCAGCCCGATCCCGACGAACGTCAAAACCGTGCTTCAGGCGTGGGACTGCACGCGTGCGGGTGGACACGTGATGTCATGGGATTCACCTTGCAACCGGTCCCGTTTCCCGGCGCCTCGCTGGCGCTATTCGGGCGCACGATTCACCCAGGCCAGCAGGGCGGCCTTCACGTGATGCGCGACATCCCGCGCTACGTGAAGCTGATCGAGAAGGGAAGCATCGACGCGACGTCGGTGATCACGAAGAGTACACGCTCGACGAAAGCCGGCAGGCGATTCAGGATACCGCCGAGCGCACGATCATTACCGCCGTCATCGAGTTCGCCTAGCTCCGATACTGTCGTCGAACCTCCAAAATACTGGCGTCCTCCGATAGGACGGAGGCCCCCCGTCCATCGCTGAGCGATGACGGACTTGTGTACTCGCCTAACTCTCGTCGAGGCAAGCACTTCCAACGTCGGCACGGCGACTGCCCTATCGGCACGGCCTCTGCTCGTCACTTTCCGCCAGGCCTGCGTTCGTCGAACCGAACACTGACTTTCAAAAGAGGCGCCGACATGAAGTCCGAAAAGCACCCGGACAAGACCGTCCTGTCACCTGACGTAAAGCCCAGCGATCCCCGAGTTGCCCGCAGGTTTCGATCGCCGGGCATTCATGATGCGCAGCGCCCTGTTCGGCGCAACGGCCGTGATCACTGGCTGCGCGCGCCTACGAGAACAAAAGGCGGCCGCAACCCCTCCGCCTCCGGCTCCAGCAGGCGCCGCCACTCTCGACCGATCTGGACGTCGTCAAGAAGTCCAAGGGGCCGGTCATGACCGTCGCTCGACGAGTTCTACAAGGTCGGACCCGGGCCCTCCAGCTCGCACACGATCGGGCCGATGCGTATCACGTACGACTTCTATCAGCGCTGCACCAAGCTGCCGGCCGACCAGCTCGCCAAAGCAACCGGCATGAAGGTCCATCTTTTCGGCAGCCTCAGCGCCACCGGCAAGGGGCACGGCACCGAGCGTGCCGCGCTGGCCGGCATCGTCGGCAAAGAGCCGGCGACGGTCGAACCGGAGTTCCTCGACGGCCTGGCCGCGAAACCTGACCAGACCTTCCCGGTGAAAATCGGCGACAAGACACTCACCATGTCGCTGAAGGACATCGTCTACGACGAGGCCAAGGGCGACTTCCCGCACCCGAACACCATGACCTGCAAGTTGATGGGCGGCGATACCGTCCTCCACGAGCAGGAGTATTACTCCGTCGGCGGCGGGTTCATCGAGTGGAAGGGCTATCAGCCGCCCAAGAAGGGGCAGCCGAAGTATCCGTACTCGACGATGCAAGAGCTGCAGGCGCACGCCGAGAAGAACAAGCTCTCAGTCGCGCAGCTCGTGATGGCGAACGAGGTGGCAGTCTCCGGCAAGAGCGAGGCCGAGATCAACGCCTTCATCGACAAGATTCACACCGCGATGGTCAACATCGTGAAGGCGGGACTGAAGGCGCCGCAGAGCACGCTGCCGGGACCGATCAAGCTGAAAACGAAGGCAGGCGACGTATACAAGCGCGCGATGGACGACAAATACGAGAGGCAGCGCGGTCTCGGTGTCTGTCGCTGCGTACGCGCTGGCGGGATCCGAGGAGAACGGGCGCGGCCATCTTGTGGTGACCGCGCCGACTGGCGGATCCGCGGGCGTCATGCCCGCGCTCGTCTACGTGCTTGGCGAGGGCGGCCGCAATCTGCCGAAGGAAAAGATCCGCGACGGCTTCCTCGCCGCGGCTGCGGTCGGCTACCTCTGCAAACACAACGCGACACTGTCGGGCGCCGAGGGTGGCTGTCAGGCGGAAATCGGTGTGGCGTCGGCCATGGGCGCCGCGCTCATCGCGCAGGCGCACGACTTGACCATCAGGTCGTCGCCAACGCGGCTGAGTCGTCGCTGCAGCACCACCTCGGCATGACGTGCGATCCGGTCGCCGGCTTCGTGCAGGTTCCGTGCATCGAGCGCTGCGCGTTCGGCGCGGTGAAGGCGTGGACCGGCTTCATGATCGCGAGCAACGAGATCGCGACCAACCGCCGTGTGGACTTCGACACCACGGTGTCAGCGATGGCGCTCACCGCCAAGGAGATGAACTCCAAGTACAAGGAGACGTCGGAAGGCGGTCTTGCCGTGTCCGTCGTGCTCTGCTGACGCGGCCCGACACGTCCGGTAGACGAACGATGAACCGCGGCCTGAAGGCGGCAGCGATCGCGTGGCTCGTCACGGCGGTGTACTACTTCTATCAGTACACGCTGCGCTCGGCGCCAGCCGGTGATGATGCCGCAGCTCTCGGACGCGTTCGGCTTCAGCGCGCTCGGCGTCGCGTCGATGGTCGGTCTCTTCTACTACGGCTACTCGCCGTTCAGTCTCGTCGCCGGCGTGGCGATGGATCAACTGGGGCCGCGCAAGGTCATTCCAATCGGCGCGGCGCTCGTCGGCATCGGGGCGCTGCTGTTCGGGACGGGCAGCACTGAAGGCTCGCCAATCTCGGCCGATTCATCCAGGGAGCAGGCGGCGTCTTCGCCCTCGTTGGCGCCGCCTACATCGCAACCACCAACTTTCCCGCCTCGCGCGCGGCCACGCTGATCGGCGCGACACAGATGTTCGGCATGGCGGGAGGTTCTGCCGGGCAGTTCGTCGTAGGGCCGGCGATCGCTGCCGGCCTGGCGTGGAGCACGTTCTGGATCGCGATGGGCGTTGTCGGTCTCGTCGTGAGCGCGCTTCTATTCCTTCTTCTCCCCAGACCTGAACCCAAGGAGCGCCGTGACGACGACTGGGTGAGGACCGCTGCACGCTCGATGCGAGTGGTGTTCCTGAACCCGCAATCGATCCTGTGCGGGATGATCGCGGGCCTGCTGTTCATCCCAACCACGATCTTCGACATGGTCTGGGGCGTGCGCTACCTGCAGGAGGCTCGCGGGCTCGACTACGGATCGGCCGTCATGCGCTCCTCGATGGTGCCGCTCGGCTGGATCATCGGGTGTCCACTACTTGGTTTCATCTCCGATCGCATCGGACGCCGTAAGCCCGTCATCGCGAGCGGAGCGGTCGTGCTGTTCGCGTGTCTGGTCTGGATCCTCTACGGCCGCGCGAATCTCTTCCCGCCGTATGTGCTTGGCCTGGTAGCTGGCGTCGCGTCAGGCGCGGCGATGCTGCCCTACACCGTGATCAAGGAAGCGAACCCACCGACAATGAGCGGCACCGCGACTGGCGTGGTCAATTTCCTCAACTTCACGTTCAGCGCACTCCTCGGTCCCGTCTTCGCGTGGCTGCTCGTGACCGTCAGTGGCGGCGCCACGTCGATGACGCTCGATCACTACCAGATGGCGTTCCAGCCGCTGCTCTACGGCGTGGCGCTGGCACTCGTTCTCACCTTCCTTCTCAAGGAAACCGGACCCGCGGCGCGGACCGCGCTAGCGCGAGTCCCGATTGCACCACGCGAGGCAACATGACGCGAGAAACCGGAACCGGAAAGTACGAGCAGGCACTCACCAATACCCGTCACCTGGACCCGATCCCCACGGCCGTTGCACACCCGTGCGACGAAACGTCGCTGGCCGGCGCCTTCGAGGCGATGGCAAACCGGCTGATTATCGCCGATCCTCGTAGGTCCTGGAAGAAGATCCGCGAAGTCGCTCAGCGGCATGGGATCGATCTCGGCAAGACGCGCATCGTCGATGCGGCGCACAGCCATGCGTCTGCCGCGAAGGCGGTTGAACTCGTCCGGCTCGGAAGAGGCCGAACTGCTGATGAAGGGCAGCCTGCACAGCGACGAGTTGCTCGGCGCCGTTGTCGCGCGCGAGACGGGACTGCGGACAGGCCGCCGCATCAGTCACGTGTTCATCATGGACGTGCCGACCTACCACAAGGTCCTGTTCGTCACGGACGCGGCCATCAACATTTCACCGACGCTGGAAGACAAGGTCGACATCTGTCAGAACGCGATCGACCTTGCAGTCGCGCTCGGTCTCGACAAGCCGAAGGTCGCCATCCTCGCCGCGGTCGAAACGGTCAACTCCAAGATGCCGTCGACGATCGATGCCGCCGCGCTGTGCAAGATGGCCGACCGCGGGCAGATCACTCACGGGCTCCTCGACGGTCCACTCGCCTTCGACAACGCCATCAGCAGTGACGCGGCTCGCATCAAGGGCATTCGATCGGAGGTTGCCGGGGATCCGGACATCCTGCTCGTTCCCGATCTCGAGGCCGGGAACATCCTCGCCAAGCAGCTCACGTTCCTGGCCAACGCCGACAGCGCCGGGATTGTGCTCGGCGCGCGCGTGCCGATCATCCTCACCAGCCGCGCCGACAGCGTGCGGTCGCGCAGCGCGAGTTGCGCCGTCGCGATGCTTGCAGCCCACGCGCGACGAAGGGCCCTTCAAGCCTACGGTGTAATCACCATGGACGACTACACCGTCGTCGTCAACGCCGGGTCGTCGAGCCTGAAGTTCTCGGTCTATCGCCGGGCCGAAAGCGATTCGTGGACGCTCGAAGCGCGGGGACAAGTCGAAGGAATCGGCACGAGCCCGCAGTTCTCGGCGAAGGACGGCGCCGGCACGCCGATCGGTGATCGTCGCGCTGGATGCCAGTATCCGCGACGCCCGGGCCGCTCTGGGCTTCGTCGCGAATTGGCTTCGCGACCGCTACGACGGTGCCCACGTCTGCGGCGTCGGCCATCGCGTCGTCCATGGCGGAGCGCAGTTACTCGGGTCCGACGATCGTGACGCCGGAGGTGCTCGAGAACCTGCGTGCGCTGATTCCACTCGCCCCTCTCCATCAGCCGTATAACCTGTCGGCGATCGAGGCGGTGTGGGAACGCCTGCCGGGAGTGCCGCAGGTCGTCTGCTTCGACACGAGCTTCCATCGCGGCCAGCCCGCGGTGGCGCAGCTCGTACCTCTGCCTCGCGAGATCCGCGACGCCGGTGTACAGCGTTACGGCTTCCACGGTCTCTCGTACGAGTACATCGCGTCGGTGTTGCCATCGGTCGCGCCCGAGATTGCCGGCGGGCGCGTCGTCGTCGCTCACCTCGGCAGCGGCGCAAGCCTGTGCGCATTGAAAGACGGAAAGAGCGTCGACAGCACACTCGGCTTCACGGCGTTGGACGGCCTCTGCATGGGAACACGGCCGGGCGCGCTCGACCCGGCGTCGTCCTCTATCTCTTCCAGGCTCTCGGCCTGTCGGCGAAAGAGGTCGAGACGATTCTCTACAAGAAGTCCGGGCCTGATCGGCATCTCGGGCATCAGCAACGACATGCGCAGTCTGCTCGCGAGCAACGAGCCAGCCGCCCGACTGGCACGTCGACTACTTCGTCTATCGCGCCGCAAAAGAAATCGGCGGCGATGACGGCGGCTCTCGGCGGAATCGACGGCCTTGTGTTCACCGCAGGTATCGGAGAGAACTCGCCGAGATCCGCAAGACGAATTTGCGTCGCGTCGGCGTGGCTCGGCATTGAGCTCGACGAAGACGCGAATGCGCGGAAAGCGCCGCGCATCACCAGCCAGGCCAGCAAGGTCTCGGCGTGGGTGATCCCGACCAACGAGGAACTGATGATCGCCCGGCATACCGGGCGGCTGCTGGGCCTTGGTCAGACCCCTCCACAGATCTTAACGTGCAGGGGCCGAATCGCACGAAGGAGTGACACATGGCCGCGACGGTCGCAGCGACGCACAGCGACGGAGCGTCTCACCCTGGAACGGGTTCCGGACGGGTCTCTGGCAGAAAGAGATCAACGTTCGCGATTTCATCCAGCAGAACTACGAGCCGTACGACGGCGACGGCTCGTTCCTCAAGCCGGCCACCACGCGCACGGACCGAAGCATCTGGGACACGCTCAAGGAGCTCTTCGTCGAGGAGCGCAAGAAGGGCGTGCTCGACGTGTCGCAGATTCCCAGCTCGATCACCGCGCACGCACCCGGCTACATCGACCGCGACAACGAGATCATCGTCGGCCTGCAGACCGACGCGCCGCTCAAACGCGCCATCATGCCGAACGGCGGCCTGCGGCTCGTCATCAACGCGCTGAAGGCCTACGGCTACGAGCCGGACCCGCCCGTCGTCGAGGCTTTCAGCAAGTACCGCAAGACGCACAACGAGGCGGTCTTCGACGCCTACACGGCCGACGTGCGGCGCTGCCGCAGCTCGCACGTCCTCACCGGACTGCCCGACGCCTACGGCCGTGGCCGCATCATCGGCGACTACCGGCGCGTCGCGCTCTATGGTGTGAGCGCCTGATCGAACGCAAGCAGGAAGAGAAGAGCGCCCTCGACCCGCAGCTGTCCACCGACGAGATCATCCGCGACCGCGAGGAACTGTCCGAGCAGATCCGCGCTCTCAAGGAACTGCAGCAGATGGCCGCCGAGTTACGGCTTCGACATCTCGGTCCCGGCGCGCGCCGCGCGGGAAGCTGTCCAATGGCTCTATTTCGGCTACCTCGCCGGCGTGAAAGAACAGAATGGCGCGGCGATGTCGCTCGGGCGCACCTCGACGTTCCTCGACATCTATTTCGAACGGGATCTGGCAGCCGGCACGCTGACCGAGGAACAGGCGCAGGAGATCATCGACGACTTCGTCATCAAGCTCCGCATCGTCCGCTTCCTGCGCACGCCGGAATACGACGATCTGTTTGCCGGCGATCCGACCTGGGTGACGGAGTCGATTGCCGGCATGGGGGACGACGGGCGGTCGCTGGTGACCAAGTCGAGCTTCCGATTCCTGCAGACGCTATACAACCTCGGCCCCGCGCCGGAGCCGAACCTGACCATCTGGTATTCGCCTCGCCTGCCGGACGGCTTCCGCCACTTCGCCGCCAAGGTGGCCATCGACACCAGCTCGCTGCAATTCGAAAGCGACGAGATCATGCGCCGCACTTGGGGCGACGATGGCGCCATCGCCTGCTGTGTGTCGCCGATGGTCGTCGGCAAGCAGATGCAGTTCTTCGGCGCGCGGGCCAACCTGGCGAAGTGCCTTCTCTACGCGATCAACGGCGGCCGCGACGAGATCAGCGGCGAGCAGGTGGGCCCGGCGTTCGAACCGGTCACAGGCGAGTGCTCGACTTCGACGACGTGCATCGAAAAATTCGAAAGGATGATGGACTGGCTCGCGGGCGTCTACGTCAACGCCATGAACATCATCCACTACATGCACGACAAGTACGCCTACGAGCGGCTCGAAATGGCGCTGCACGACTACGCGCCGCTGCGAACGATGGCATTCGGCATGGCCGGCATGTCTGTGGTCGCCGACAGCCTCTCCGCGATCAAGTACGCGAAGGTTCGTGTCGACTCGCGACGCGACCGGACTGGTGACCGACTATCAGACCGAAGGCGACGTTCCCGATGTTCGGCAACAACGACAACCGCGTCGATCATCTCGCCGTCATGGCTGGTCTCGCACGTTCATGAACAAGCTGCGGAAGTATCCGACCTATCGGAACGCGCGTGCACACGCAGTCGATTCTGACGATCACGTCGAACGTGGTCTACGGCAAGACCACCGGCAACACGCCGGACGGCCGCCGGCATGGCGAGCCGTTTGCGCCGGGCGCGAACCCGATGCACGGCCGCGACAGTCACGGCATCCACGCCTCCGCGGCGTCGGTGGCGAAAATCCCGTATCGCGATGCGGCGGACGGCATCTCGCTGACCGCCTCGCTGGTGCCGCAGGGCCTCGGCCGCGTGCCGGAAGACCGCATCACAATCTGACGAGCATGCTCGACGCGTTCTTCGGCACCACCGGCTATCACATGAACGTCAACGTGCTGAATCGCGAGACGCTGCTCGATGCGATGGACCACCCGGAGAAATATCCGAGCCTGACGATCCGCGTCTCGGGCTACGCGGTGAACTTCGTGCGGCTGACCCGCGAACAACAGATGGACGTCATCAATCGCACTTTCCACGGCGGACGCGTCGCTGCCGACGCGAACGATGGGCTGCACAAGTCACGCTCGAGGCGAAGAGTCCCTTCGAGCTGCGGGTGAACCTTGGCACGCACGTTCCGGAGTCGGACGTCCGGACGGCGCTGGCCTCGCGGCGACATGGGATTCCTGCATTCGTTCACCACCGGATCGACCGTGGACGGACCCGGCGTGCGCGTCGTCGCGTGGACGGCCGGCTGCCAGTGGCGCTGCCTCTACTGCCACAATCCGGACACGTGGACGATGACGCAACGGCATCCCGGTGCCGGTGACGCAGGCGGTCGAGGAATTGCGGAAGTACCGCCAGGGCCTGAAGGTCATGTCCGGCGGACTTCACCATGAGCGGCGGTGAGCCGCTGATGCAGCATCGCTTCGTCGTCAAGCTCTTCTCTGCCGCGCAGGCCATGGGCATTCACACCGCGCTCGATACCAACGGCTATCTCGGCGACCGCCTGACCGACGCGGAGCTCGAAGACGATCGATCTGGTGCTGCTCGATCTCAAGAGTTGGGACGCGGAGCGTCATCGGCGCCTCACCGGCATGGACATCGCGCCCGACGCTCGCGTTCGCGCGGCGGCTGGCTGCGCGGCGAGCGACCGATCTGGCTTCGTTTTGTGCTGGTGCCCGGCCTGACCGACGACCCGGAGGACGTCGCGCAGACCGCGGCGTTCGCCGGCGCGCTCGGTAACGTCGAGCGCGTCGACGTGCTGCCCTTCCACCAGATGGGCCGCTACAAGTGGAAGCAGCTCGGCCTCGAGTACACGCTGGAGAACACCCCGCCGCCGTCGAACGAACTCGTCGAGCAGACGTGTGCGCTCTTCAGGAGCGCGGGCCTGAAGGCCTACTGAGCGAGACCTCCTCGAGAGGCGATTGCGCCGGACCCGAGATGACTTTCCCTTCGGCCGTGAAGCGCGAGCCATGGCACGGGCAATCCCACGTGCGCTCAGCATCGTTCCACGCGACTGTGCAGCCCTTGTGTGTGCACACTGCCGAATGCAGCATCAGCGAGCCGTCGTCGCGACGGTAGACGGCGACCTTTGTGCCATCGTTGTCAACGACGGCTCCCTCGCCTCGCTTGATTGAGCGAAGCGATCGACCCTTCCCTTCGAAGTACCGCGCGCTTTGTAGTACGGATAATCCGCGTTCTCCTTGATGTAGTCCCACAGGGCGCGCCGAATCGCCGCTCGGTCAGGATCGAACAGATCCACCCACGGGTTCTGTCGGCCCTGGATGGCGTCCGCGATCATGATCCCTGCGAGCGTGCCGAAGGTCATGCCGTTTCCACCGAAGCCGGTTGCGGCGTACTGATGGTCCGCCATCTTGCCGATGTATGGCAGTCCGTCGGGCGTCTCGATCACTTGCCCCGACCATCGATGACTGATGGCAATCCCCGGGAGCGCAGCGCAGAGCGCCCCTTCGAGGTGCGCATAACGCTTGCTCGTGTCCGACACCTGCCCCGTCTTGTGATCTTCGCCACCGAAGATCACGAGCTGATGATCGCGATGCGGTTCGATCCGCAGGTAGTGATACGGATTTGCCGTGTCCCAGAAGAGTGCGTCAGGCACGCTGTCGCGGTTCACACGTCCGGCCACGGCGTAGCTCGTGTAGAGCGCCAGTTTCGTTTGAAAGAGATCCTCTCGCGTTGTGCTCACTACGCCGGCGATCGGATTGTGTGTGGCGATCACGATGTCCTTGCATCTCAGCCGCCGGCCATTGGCTTCGACTCTCAGCGGGTCGGCAAGAAACTCGTCCGCAGGGCTGTGCTCGAAGATCTCTCCGCCCTTCGTGCGGATCGCGCGCGCCAAGCCGGCGAGATATTTGCGCGGGTGGAATCGAGCCTGATCGGCAAAGCGCACGCCCGGCCCACCTATGAGCGGAACGTCGTCGACGAACTCAGCGCCGAACCCGAGCTCACGCGCGAGGTTCGCGTCTTCCTTCAGCGAATCCACCTGCTCGGGGTCCAGCTCTCCAGCCGGAGCGTGCAAGTAACCTTCGACGCCTTCGAACGAGCAGTCGATGGCGTGCTCGTCAACGATGCGCTCTATCTGATCGATCGCGGCGCGTCCGGCATCCCACACTGCTTGTGCATGTGACCGGCCGAATCGTCCGACGAGTTCGTTCAGCCGGGTATCGGTGACCATCGTCAGATGCGCCGTCGTGTGAGCGGTGTCGATTTCCGCGCACCGGCCGCGTTCGATGAGTGCCACCGACTTGCCTGCAGACGTCAGCAGGTACGCTGTCGTCAAACCGGTGATGCCTCCGCCGACGACGACCACGTCCACGTCAACGTCGCGGTCGATCTTCGCAAACGTCGGGAAGGAGGCAGAGTCTATCCAGTACGGCAAGCTTCCGACGTCCAAGCTGGAGTGCTTCGTCATACTGATCTCGTCGAAGCAAACGGTCAGCCACGATCGAGCTAACTCAGCGGCGCACGAAAGCTCGTCCTCAACGTCGCGAACGCCCGGCCTCCACGCAGTTATACGGTTTGACGGTCTCGTCCGGACGCCAGACCCACGACCGGCTCAATTCGAGTGGCGAGGTGAATGTGGCTGGATTGGTTATGGTCATCGTGTAGTTGAGACGCGTGCCATCGCTCGTCGGCGTGAACCGCTCTACGATGCTCGACGAGGGACCCTGAGGGACACCGCTGGGATCGAAGGTACGGCCAGTCGATTCGGCTCGTTGTCACGACCAGCGTCTCGCCCTCCCAACGTCCGGTCGATCGGCCGAGGAGCGTCTTTGGCAGTGAGTCGACCTTGGCCCCGGGCGCCATGTCGATCGTGCGAACAGTGTCGTACTCCTCGAGGCGTAACAGGATCGCTTCGCCCTTCCTCACGAACTCCATCGGATACGGCTGTTCCATGATCGTGGGCATGCCTTTCGGGCGACACCCTGGCGCGACGGTGTCGGTGAGGGGATTGAACGCCGCGCGTGACTTTTTCGCGGCGTCGGTCAGCGGGTAGTCCCTTCGCCACAAGCCCCCTGGCTCGTTGAACTTGGTACTCCACACGCGAAACAGGCCCGCCGCCTTGTTCGCGGCCGTGCCGCCCTCGAACCACGTGGACTTGGAGCCGCTGGCCGCGGTTTGCCAGCGCGGTTTGATGCCCGGACCGAGGACGATTTCCCGGCCGTTGGCCGCCAGGATATTCATCGCCCACATCCGGTTTGGCGCACGGCGCGACGGCGAGCCAGCGACTTTGATCGTGTCGCCGACTTTGAGATTCTCCGGCGTGGCGTCCGTTCGACGCAGAATGCTGAGCGAATTGGCTTCGATATCCCACGTCTGCATCTTCCCGCTCGGATCGGCCGCTCGGACGATGAAGTGGACGTGCGGGTTCTGCCAGGCCACCTCGAGTAACTGGCCCTGGATTTCGATCGTCGTGCGGTCATATTCCGAACCGGAGTGATGAGCACCAATGCCCGGTTGGCCAAGAAGCAAGCAGACAGCCACAAGAAAGGAGATGCGTCGATTCATCTCGAACCTCCGTTGCGTCGCGTTTCCTGTCTTTGACACCGGCTGAGTATGATTGGGACAACGATCGCGGGTCCAACCGAACGATGGGAAGGAAGAGTGACGGATGAGACCAACTGGACTGATAGGCATCATCGTCGTTGCGATCACGCTTGCCACGTGCGCAAAGGCGGAGGCACAAGTGAGTCTCCAGCCAGGATCTGTACGAACGAGTCTTCGAAACCGAGGCGGCCGGTGCCACCGGGAAACACAAGGACACCTTGTGCATGACGCCCGCAGACGCGAAGGACGTCGTGAAGACGATAGCCGCAGCCGGAGCGGAAACCAACTGCAAGGTGAGCGACGTCAAGACGGCAGCCGGAGGCAAGCTGACCTTCAAGATGACGTGCAAGGATGAGGGGGGCACCTCGACGTACAACAACGACGTTTCGTACGGACCCGACTGGTACACCAACGTCTCCAAAGGAAAGACCAAGGAGGGCGATGTCTCGTCGAAGGTCAACGCCAAGCGAATTGGAGAATGCGCGAAGTAGGCGGTCACGTCACTGCATTCTTCCTGCACGAAGCTGCTGAGGCGATCGACCTCAGCGCTGTCACGAGTTTGATCGGCGGGACCAGCCGCGTCAGGCTGACGCCCAAGACAACCACGCCGTCCTACGTGCAGTACGAGCAACCGCCGCTCACCATCGAGGGCGCCGCCATCGGGCTGCCGGATGCGCTCGGCTTCGCGGTTCGCTTCAAGCTGTTCGACTACGGTGTGATTTCGGTCGCACTCACGCGCGCGCTTCCGGACACGTGGAGCGATCTGGTGAGCAGCGGAATCGCGCTGCAGGACGATCCGCGTCTCGGGACGACCTGCGAGTCGCTGTGCCGCGACCTCATGACGAGGCTTCGATTGGCGATGACATCGCCACGCGATGATCTCGTTGCCGAGGACTACATCGTCTTCTCGGTCACAGCACTCGAGAATCGTCCGACCGCGCAGAGCGTCCTCGAGCGGCATGGTGACGACATCGTTCGCCTGCTGCGCGGTGAGCAGGAGACGCTGAGCCGGCAGGAATGCGATGAGGTGTTGCGACACCGCATCTCCTATTTCGAGCACGACCTGCTGGTCCCGACGTGGAGCGCCGCGTTCGTCTACGACAATGACAGCGGCGTGCAGGCGGCGTCGGAAATTTTCGAGTTCGCCAACTCGCAGCTGCTGGAGTTCCGCTACTACGACGCCCTGCTTGCCCGCGAGCTCGCGCGGATCTACGCGGACCTCCAGACGCCCGCATGGTTCAGAGGCTGGGGAGGACGTCGCTACACGCGCGCCGCGCAGCAGGTGCACGCGCTGTTCATCGACGTCAACGAGCTCACCGACAGAGCCGAGAACGCACTGCGCGTCGCCGGCGACATCTACACCGCCCGCGTGCTGACGCTGACCGGTTCGCGCCTTGGGCTGGACCAGTGGAAGGCGAACGTCCAGGAGAAGCTGAAGACGCTCGACGACATCTACCGCTTCGCGGTGGAGCAGACCGGGATGGCACGCGGCGAGGCACTGGAACTGATGATCGTCCTCATCCTGGTCTTCGAGCTGATCCTCTTCTTCATGGGCATCATGAAGTAGAAAGAAGTCCGTCAATTCCCAACTCCCAACATCCAACTCCCAAGAAGACGGGCTTGGGAGTTGGGAGTTGGAGTTTGGGGCTTTGGGTCAGACCCGCCTCTAGTCTCCCTGCAGTGGCTGCGGCACGGGCTTCGTGCCATTGAGTTCGGCATCCGTCTCGAGAATGTTGTTCTTCGCGACGGGCTCGGCGAACTCCCACTGCCCGAACTTCTCTTTGAGTCTCGGCACGATCGACTGGACGAGGGCGTCGCCGGCATTGCCCTGCGTCCGCGCCTCACTGACAAGCGTGCGGAGCGTCGTCAGATAGTCGCGGAACGCGGCGACGTCTTTCGCGTCGCCGATGGCTCCATGCCCGGGAACGAACGTGTAGCCTGGCTCGTTCATGGCCGTGATGGCATCCAGCGTCTCGACCCACGGCTTTGTCGAGGCGTCGATGAGAGTGGGCAGCATGTTGCGCCAGAACAGGTCGCCAAGGAACGCGACCCTGGCATCGGGAACGATCACGATCGAGTCGCCACCGGTATGCCCGGGGAAGCTGCGCAAATGGATCGCGCGTGAGCCGAGATAGAGATGACTCGCCTGCTCATAGTCAACGCTCGGTGCCGCGATCGATTCCGTCAGCGCCTTGAGTTCGGGCGTTAGAAAGTCGCCGATCAGTCGGAGGTTCTCGGTGTGAATCCATCCGCGAACGTTGCGCTGCGCGAGCACCGTGGCGCCCTGCTTTGCAAACACGCTGTTTCCGGCAACGTGGTCGAGGTGATAGTGCGTATTGACGACGAACTTGACCGGCAGCTTCGTGCGTTGCTGAATCTCTGCGAGGAGTTGCTTCGCCGCATCCTCGGTCGAGAACGTGTCGATGACGACGACGCCATCGTCACCGATCACGAAGCCTGCATTCGACGCCGCTGGACTCGTGGCCTTCGGGTTGTCAATCGCGGCCCAGGCATTCGGGCCGACCTGTTTCA
>CAVWST010000012.1:0-97485 GCA_963757735.1 uncultured Acidobacteriota bacterium | reverse complement strand
CCGCCGAAGACCCACGACAGGACCTGGGCACCGCCGATCCGGTCCGCGAGCCACCCCCCGACGGGCCGCATCAGAGTGGCGAGACCCACGAATCCTGCCGCTCGGAATCCGGCGTCCGCGGGGGCCAGGCCGAATTGCGCACGCAGCAGCGTCGGCAGATAGACCGAGAACGCGACGAAGCCGCCGAATGTCAGAAAGTAGAAGGCGCCGAGCAACCATGCGGTCGGCGCGCCACGCAGGATGGCCATCATCGCGGCCACTGTGGCCGGACGACCGGCCTGCGGGGGATTCCGCGCGATCAGGAAGTAGGCGGCCGCCCAAGCAAGGAGGATCGCGCCGGTGCCCTGAAACACCACTTCCCAGCCCAGGCGAGCTGCCACGAGCGGGCCGACGAACACCGCCAGCGATTGTCCCATCGTCCCCAGCCCATAGACGCCGAGGGCAGTCCCCTGCCGAGCCGCCGGGGTCCAACGAGACACGAACGCGGCTCCGACCGCGAAGGACGATCCCGGCATGCCGATGAGAAACGCCGCCACGAGGAGCGAGCCGTAGCTGCCGGTCAGCGGCACGATGAACGCGGCGAGCGATGAGAACGCGAGCAGCGCGGTGAAGACGAGGCGTCCGCCGAATCGATCCGTCAGCATGCCCATCGGCAGCCGTGCCAACGAGCCGAGCAGCACAGGCACCGCGACCAGGAGCGCGGTCTCAGATGCGGTCAGCTTGTACAGGCCAGTGAAGACCGACGCGAGCCCGCCCACAAGGCCCCACGCGGCGAACGAGAGTGCGAACGAGATCGTCGCAAGGACCAGCGCGCGCGTTTGGGATCCGGCCGCATCGGTCACGTGACCGCCAGATGGCATCCTCTCGAGCGACGTCTCGCGCATGTCGTGTCTCGTCTGACCTCTTTTTTTTTTTTTTTTTTTTTTTTTTTTTTTTTTTTTTTTTTTTTTTTTTTTTTTGCCGCTGTACCGCAAGCGCCAGCATAACAGCGCTCGCCTCGGCAGTGCGTCAACTCGAACAGGAGAATTCGATACGATCGATGAGCACGCTCGTGATCACAGCCCGATGAGTGATTCGCCTTGGAACCAGCCGAATACGGTTGCAGGCTTCGTGCGGTCGTCACCGAACGACACGCTGCTCCAGATTGCCGCACGAGAATGGCGCGCTTCGGCACGGTTGCTCGATATCGGCTGCGGAGCAGGCCGCAACGCGATGCCGTTGGCGCGCGCCGGCTGGGAGGTGATAGGCACCGACCTCTCTTTACAAATGCTGACGGCGGCTGCCGCGCGTGTGGCGGATGCTGAGCGCGCGAATTACGTTCGCTTGCTGCGAGCGTCAATGGACCAGCTGCCGTTGGCGTCTGAGGTGTTCGATTTCATCGTTGCGCACGGGATCTGGAACCTCGCGCGATCGGGTGCCGAGTTTCGACAGGCGGTCCGAGAGGCGGCGCGCGTAGGGCGACCGGGATGTGCGCTGTTTCTGTTTACGTTCTCGCGGAGCACACTCGCAGATACGGCGGAACCGCTGCCTGGTGAGTCCTTCGTGTTCACACAGTTCTCCGGACAGCCACAGTGCTTTTTGACTGAGGCGCAACTTGTCAGTGAACTCGCCACGTGCGGCTTCGACCCGACCCTTCGCTTCCGCTCCGAGAGCTCAATCGGCCGCGGAAGGATGCGCTCCTTACGAGCACCACACCGGTGATCTACGAAGGACTGTTCCGGGGCAAGCGCCGTCGACATATCTGAATCCACGGTCGACAAGTCGAGCGCGCCGAGCCGCGCGAGTTGCCCGAAAGCGATCGCCTGCTTCTTCCAGGCTGCAGCGCGGCTGAGTCGTAGCGCTCGTTCATTCGTCACACTTCCTCGTCGCGCTTCGTCATGGTACTGACGCGGCCGCAACCGCGAATGTGACATGGGAGGGAATCAATGAAGATCAAGCTGACCAGCGTATACGTCGTCGACCAGGAGAAGGCCCTGCGCTTCTATACCGACGTGCTGGGCTTCGTGAAGAAGGCCGACTTCAGCCAGGGGCCGTTTCGCTGGCTGACGGTGGCCTCAGCCGAGGACCCGAACGGCACGGAACTTCAGCTGGCGCTCAACGACAAGCCGGCGGCCAAAGCCTACCAGGAGGCGATGTTCACACAAGGCCAGGCTGCGGCCATGTTCTTCACCGGCGACGTGCAGGCCGATTACGAGCGTATGAAAGCGCGCGGCGCCGAGTTCACCATGCCGCCAACGGACGTGACCGGCTCGAAGATCGCCATGCTGAACGACACCTGCGGTAACCTCATTCAAGTCACGCAGCTGATGCGCTGGTGAACATGCTCGAATACTTCAAGCGGAGGCGCTTGCCTCACTTCGCCAGGTTCATACTCTTCAACAGTGTGTCGAAACGGCGATCCTGGCGAAGGCCGTCCCACAAGGGATCCACGCCAATGAAAACCATTCGGACGTCCCTCTCCGCGTACGCCCGTTCGAGCCAATCGAGTGTCTCTGCATCGTCGCCGATCCCGTGATGGACAAGTGCGATGTAGTACGGCGGCACATAGGACTGCTTCGACGCGTTCATCAGCGCGTGTAAGACAGCGGTCGCCTCTGCCCGCCGGCCCGCGACGGCCTGCGTATACCCGATCAAGGCCGAAGGGCCGTACCTGTTGCCAGAGCCTCGTGCCGATGCGAACTCGGCGAGCGCCTCAACGATGTTGCGTTTCAGGAGGTGCAGCTGCCCGAGGTATGCCGGGCGATCCAGAAATCGGGAGCCGACATAAGCGTCTTCCGTAGCTGCTCCCGAGCGTCATCAAAACGTCGCGCGTGGTAGAGAAACTCTGCCCTCAATGTTCCCGCCAGTGGTGATGTCGGTTCCAAGACCATCGCTTGCTCGATGTGTCCCAACGCGTCTTGATAACGACCGGTATTGGAAAGGAGATGTGCGAAACCGACATGAGCTGAGAACTCATTCGGGTTGATCTGAAGCGCGCGCATGAAATGCTTTTCGCTCTCCGCCCAGTTCCAGTCGCCGTAGAAGGCGATCCACCCGAGCGCGGTGTGCGCCTCGGCGAGATCCCGGTCAGTCGCAATCGCCTGCGCCGCCGCCGACTTCGCGCGCGCCATCGCATCGCGTGACGGGCCGTCGGTGGCAACCGGAAGCCGACTGTAGATGTCGGCTAGACCAGCGTACGCGACCGCGAACTCCGGATCTCTCTTGACCGCCTCCTCGAACATGCGAATGGCGTTCAGCGGCTGCGCGAGGCTCATGAAAAACCGGCCCCCGCAAGTACAGACTCGAATGCAGCCGGGTCATTCGTGTCCCGCCTGGTCATCCGTTCCGTCGCGCCATCGTCCAGCTCCGCTGCGAGTTGTTCGGCAAGGCGTCGCGTGATGGAATCCTGAATATCGAAGACGCTTTTGAAGTCCTCGTCGAACTGGCCCGACCAGAGCTGCCGCTCGTCCGCGACGCGAACGAGACGAGCCGTAATCCTGATGCGCTCGTCCGAGCGATGAATATGACCTTCGAGCACGGCATCTACGCCGAGCTCGCGCCCAGCCTCGACGGGATTTGTCGACGCGTCTGCGTACCGGCGCACGCTGCCGAGAGATCGCACGCTCAGATCGTGGAGAGTTGCCAGTCTCCTGATCAGGATGTCGGCGATGCCGAATTCCAGCGCTTCGTCGCGGTTCTGCGGCGCCAGGGGCTTGAAAGGCAGGACGGCGACGCTCGTGACGCGATACCCGGCTCCCGACCCGTAGCGCGCAAATGAGAGATAGATGAGCGGCACGCAGAGCACGGCGAGGAGCAACGCGCCCACCAGTGGCGTCATCCACCGCCGTCCCGGATGCACTGCTTCGCCGGCAGCAGTGGATCCGGCCGTCGCAGAGGCGTCGGCCGACGGTATCGTCGGTTCGTCGGCAGGGACACTTTCGCCCCCCGCTGCGCTATCCGGACGCTCCGCGACGACGCGCGTTTCCGCAACGAAGCGATAACCTCGACCGGGAATGGTCGCGATATACGCGTTGTCACCCGGTACCTCTCCCAGCGCATGCCGCAGCTTGCTGATCACCTGGCCAAGGTTGTTCTCCTCGACGATCGCGTCCGGCCATAGCGAGGCGAGCATCTCGTCCTTGGTGACGACCACTCCGCGGCGTTCGATCAGAAACAGGAGCGTGTCGAACACCTTGGGTGTGAGCGGCACCTGTCGGCCTTCTCGAAGCAGGCGCCGGCGACGCGGTTCGACACGAAACTGGTTGAACTCGTAGGCCGCTGGACTGTTATCCATGCTGTTTCAGAAGTTCTCAAAAACTTTCAAGCGGATTCTAAAGACTTTTCGTGATCTCGGCGCGGACGATGCGTGACGTTCATCGCTATGACGCAAGAACAGGAGGTTTATCGTGTCAAGAGTCCGACGGCTCGTATTCGCCTCTCCGCAACTGGCAATCGCCATGCTGACGATCGTCGTGGTAGCCCAGAGCACCGCCGCTGCACGCCCGGATGACCGTTCCGGTGGAGGACCGTCAACCCCGGATCGCAAGACGGTCGAAGGCACGTGGCGGGTCGAGATCACCCTGCGAAACTGCCTGACCGGAGTGCCGGTCCAGAACCCATTCCCGGCGCTTGCCTCGTTCGCGCGTGGTGGCACGGTCACGACCGCCGACGGCGGCTTGAGTCCTGCCGTCCGCGGGACCGGCCTTGGGAAGTGGTGGCGTGTGCGTGGTGGTAGTTTCTGGTCCACCACGGAAGCCTTCCTCTTCAACGGGTCCGCCCGGACGGGACTGCAGCGGATCACGCAGGAGATCGACGTGACCGCCGACGGTGAGGAGTTCAACGCGAACGTGACCAGCGAAATTGAAGACATCAATGGAAACGTGGTCGCTACGGGATGTGCCACCTCGATTGGACGGAGGCTGTAAAGGGTAGTCCTCACCGACATCTCACACGATGCTCACCGAACGCTGAGGACTCCGGCGGCTCGAACGACGATCCTGAGAGCATGTCGAGGAACCGGACCGAGACCTGGCTGGCACTGATCGTCGTGGGGATAGGTCTGATCCCCGTAGCGATCATGGGGCTCTGGGCGTACATGAGCGCCACTGCGACGCCCCTGCACCCGAACCCGGAGGACGCGCCATCGGTGATCCATTCCACCCCGCCGCCAAAGTGGGCCGACGCCGTGGAGCAGGGACGACAGACCATACGTGCCGGCCTCACCGATCAGAATCTGCCGGGACTCTCGGTGGCGGTCGGTGTCGGTGGCGACATCGTGTGGGCGGAAGGCTTCGGCTGGGCGGATCTCGAGAAGCGAGTACCCGTCGCGCCAGAGACGCGGTTCAGGATCGGAACGACATCCGTTGCGCTCACCTCCGCAGCGGTTGGCATCCTGCTCGAGAAGGGCCGCCTGGATCTCGACGAAGACATTCAGACCTACGTCCCTGAGTTCCCGCAGAAACAGTGGCCCGTGACACTGCGCCAGTTGATGGCGCATGTGGCGGGCGTTCCGGACGACGGCGGCGACGAGGGGCCGCTATTCACAGAGCGTTGCGAGCGGCCGGCCGACGCATTCCAGTTCTTGAGCGGCTACGAGCGTGAAATGCTGTTCGAGCCAGGGACTCAGTACCACTATTCGAGCTACGGCTGGATCGCGGTGAGCGGGGCGGTCGAAGCCGCCGCGAACGAGCCGTTCCTCACCCTCATGCAGAAGCAGATCTTCGAGCCGCTGGACATGCGCGACACGAGGCCCGACTCCAGGAGCGAGAGGATTCCGAATCGGGTGACGCCCTACTTTCCAAGGTTCGCTGCGGATCCCCGCTACGGTTTGCAGCTGACGCGCCCAACCGACTATTCGTGCTGGGCCGGAGCCAGCGTATTTCTCTCCACTCCGTCCGACCTGGTGCGCTTCGGTCTGGCGATCAACAGCGGCAAACTGCTGCAACATTCCACCGTGCAATTGCTCCAGACGTCGCAACGGTTGAGATCGGGGGAAGAGACAGGTTACGGTCTTGGCTGGGACATCGAGAACGTCGCGCTAGCGAATGAACATACGCGTTGGGTGGGGCACGACGGGACGTCGTTCGGTGGGACAGTGGCGTCTCTCATGACGTTCCCCGAGCACGGGCTCGTCGTGGCCGTGACGTCGAACATCTCCTACACGGACACACCGGCTCTCGCGTTGAAGATCGCGCAGGCCTTTGCGGAACACGCGACGAGCAAATAGGATGCGCTTTCTCACCAGGCGTCGCGTGCTGGTCCTGATCGGACTGCTGATCGCTCTCGCGCTCGTCGTCGTTGGCAGGTGGGCGAATGCGAACAAGATCGGCGGGCAGGGGCCCGCCGAACCGTTCCGCATCGCTGGCAACTTCTACTACGTCGGTGCAACCGACGTGGCGGCCTTCCTCATCACCGGGCCCGAGGGACACGTGGTGCTCGATGCTGGCTATCCCACCACTGCGCGCTTGATCATGGCGAGCATCGCGAAACTCGGCTTCGACATCAAGGACGTCAAAGTGCTCTTGAACTCGGAGCCGCACCCCGACCACGGGGGCGGGCTGACAGTGCTCCAGCAGGCGTCGGGTGCTCAGTTGTGGGCCAGCGACGCGAGCGCCGACTCTCTCGCCTCCGGCGGCGACGACCCCGACGGCGTCCTGCCATTGAGGGCCCTCACCTGGATTGGCGTCTTCGGCTACCCGCCCCCGCGCGTCGACCACCGGTTCAAGGATGGCGACACGATCCGTGTCGGGCCGATCGCGCTCACTGCGCACGTTACCGGCGGCCACACGCGCGGATGCACCTCGTGGTCGTTTCCCGTCCGCGACGGTGACCGCATGCTGAACGTCGTAAGCGCGTGTGACCTCGGGGTGCTGGCAACCTCGCGGTATCCAGAACAAGCGGCAGACCGCGAGCGCAGCATCCGCGTGCTCCGCGGCCTCCCGGCTGACATCTGGGTGACGTGTCATGCACGATGGTGGGGCAGGTACCGCAAGTTCGTGGCGAGCACCACGGCTAAGAACCCCGTGGACCCGTTCATCGACCCCGAGGGCTATCGCGCCTTCATCGACGCCGCCGAAGCGGAACTCCGCAGCGGGAGGGTGCACTAGCAGCAGCCCAGCCCAGCCGCTCGCTTCTCCCCTTGACGTTCGAAAGGAGCACCTGCTAGACTCCTTTCGTCTGTCGAAAGGAGCGACGCGCGTTGGCGAAAGACAAAAGCGACGTGCTGCAGGGAACGCTCGACATGCTGGTTCTCAGGGCCTTGCAGCTCGAACCGATGCACGGCTGGGGCATCACCGAACGCATCGAGCAATGGTCGGAGCACGTGCTGCAACTCGGACAGGGATCGCTCTATCCAGCGCTCTATCGCATGGAGCAGCAGGACTTCATCCGCTCCGAGTGGCGCGTCACCGACAACAACCGGCGCGCACGCTACTACTCATTGACCGCGCGCGGACGGCGTCACCTGAACGAGTCGCTGGCGCAGTGGCGACGCATGTCGCGCGCGATCAACCTCGTTCTGGATGCGACGACGTGAACTAGAAGCGTGAAGAACCTTGTCAACTCCCAATTCCAACTCCAACTCCCAACATTTTCTTGGGAATTGGGAATTGGTAGTTGGGGTTGGAATTCTTGAGAGGGTCTGATGGGTGCGCTCGCGCATATGTGGCGGCGTCTCGCCGTAGCGCTGGCGGTCGGACCGTCAGGAACTCGAGGACAGGCTCGATGACGAGATCCGCTTCCATGTCGAGCAGCAGACCGAGAAGAACCGGCGCGCCGGCATGGCGCCGGACGAAGCGCGGCGGCAGGCGTTGATCCGATTCGGTGGCGTCGAACAGATGCGCGAAGGGACGCGGGACGTGTTCCGCGCCGCCCGCATCGAGCACCTCGCGCGCGACGTCCGTTACGGGCTGCGGTCGCTCCGCCGGCATCCGGCTTTCTCGGCGATGGCCGTGCTGTCGCTCGCGATCGGCATCGGCGCGAACGCCGCCATCTTCGGCGTGGTTCAGACGATGCTCTTCCGCGCCTCCCCGCTCGCGCAGCCCGAGACGCTCGTCAACATCTACGAAACGGAAGGCGGGCGCGGCTTCAATCCGATGTCGCACCCGAACATCGAAGACCTGCGCAAGGGGACGACCCAGGTCTTCAGCGGCATCGCGGCGTCAACGTTCTTCCCGGCGCCGATCGATGGTGGCGGGACGGCACGGATCGTCATGGGCGAGGTGGTGACGGGAGGCGCGTTTGCGCTCCTCGGCGTCGAGCCGCTGCTCGGCAGAGCCATTCTTCCCGAGGACGACATCGCGCGGGGCGGCCATCCGGTGGTGATGCTCAGCTACGGTTACTGGCAGCGCGCCTTCGGCGCCGACCCGCAGGTCGTTGGCCGAACGCTGCGACTTGGAGGGCGCGGCTACACCATCATCGGCGTCGCCCCGGCCCACTATCGCGGCGCACTCCCGCCCCTGACGCCGGCCTTCTACGTTCCGATGGCCATGGCGAACGAGCTGATGGGCGTCGACATGCTCAGTCAGCGCAACTCCCACAGCTTCTTCGTCAAGGCGAGACTCGCACCGGGCGTGACGCGAGCGCAGGCGGAGCACACCGCCTCCCTCGTGGCCGAAAGTCTGACGCGCGCGCGGCCGGAAGGGTGGGTCCCCGGAGAGCGTTTCTCTCTCGTGCCGACCTCTGACGTGCAGATCTACCCCGGCGTGGACCCGCTGCTGCGTGCGGCGGCATTGCTGCTCGTCGGGGTGGTGGGGCTGGTGCTGCTCCTGGCGTGCACGAACCTCGCGAGCGTTCCTGCTGGCGCGCGCCCTCGATCGGGGAAAAGAGGTAGCGGTGCGGCGGGCCCTCGGCGCGACCCGGAGCGCGCTTGTCCGCCAGTTGCTCGTCGAGAGCGCGCTGCTCGGGCTCGGCGGCGCGGCGGTGGGCCTCGTCCTGGCACTCGGGCTCCTCCGTGTTCTGGTGTCGATCGATCTCCCGCTGCCCTATCGGCATGAAGCTCGATCTGCACTTTGGCATCGACTCGACGGTGCTCTTCGATTGGCGAGTCCTGGCATTCACGGCGGGCGCCGGCGTCGTGGCAGGGGTCGTCCTCGGACTCGTCCCTGCCGTGCAGGGAACACGCGCCGACCTCGGCTCGGCACTCAAGACGGGCAGCAGAGGGAGCGATGCGCCCGGCCCACTCAGGTGGCGCAACGCGCTGGTCGTCGCTCAGGTCGCCATGTCGCTCGTGCTGCTCGTGGGAGCCGGGCTGTTCCTGAGAAGCTGGCAGCAGATGCTGTCCGTCGATCCCGGCTTCGGCCGGGCTCCGACGTCGATCCTGTCCCTCATGATGCCGGTCGCGCGTTTGACTCCTGACGAGGCCGTGCAGCGGACGCGTCGCGTGCTCGAGCGCTTTCGGGCGCTGCCCGGCGTCGAAGCCGCCGGGCTCGTCTGGCCGCTGCCGCTCGAGTTCGCCTCCAGCTTCACCGACTTCACCGATCGACGGACACGTCCCGCCCCCGGGCCAGGAGGCGTTCCGCGCCGATCGGGCCACCGTGGACGGTGCGTTCTTCGACGCGGCCGGCATGGCGATCGTGGCTGGCCGCACCTTCAACGAAGGCGACCGGCGCGACACGTCAACCCGTGGCCATCATCAGTCAGGCCATGGCCCGTCGCTACTGGCCAGACGGCGACGCGCTGGGCCGCGTCCTCCGCCGGCCCGATCCGGCCGAGCCCGACCTGATGGTTGTCGGCGTGGCGAGCGACATCAACGTGCGATCGCTCGGGGAAGCACCTCGCGACGTCGTCTACGAGAACTATGCCCAGGGTGACGGCAGCCCCATGTTCAACTTCGTCGTCCGCGCGGCGACTGATCCGGCCCGGATCACTCCCGCGCTCGTCGCCGCCGCTCGGGAGATCGATCCGGACCTGCAGGTCGTCCAGTCCACGACGATGGCGCAGCATCTGGCGATGTCGCGTCTGCCGTCGCAGATGGGCGCGTTCATGCTCTCGGCGTTCGCCGCGATGGCCATGGCGCTGGCGGCCATCGGGGTGTACGGGCTGGTGCGTTACACGGTGGCGAGGCGCACTCGCGAGGTCGGGATCCGCATGGCGCTCGGAGCCGACGCCGCCGGCGTCGCGCGGTTGCTCGCGACGCACGGCCTGCGACTGGTGCTGATCGGCGGCGCGATCGGCGTGGCCGTGTCGCTCGCTCGCGGCCCGCTTCCTCGCGACGCTGCTCTTCGGCGTCGGGACCTTCGATCCTGTCGCCCTGATCGGTGCGCCGCTCGTGCTCGGCGTCGCGGCATGGCTGGCTGCCTATCTGCCCGCGCGGCGCGCCAGTCGCGTCGACCCGCTCGCCGCTCTGCGCACCGACTGAATTGAAAAGGCGGACGCTCAGCACTGGTTAATCCGGAATCTCCACCTCGACGAGCTTCGCCAGCAGAGCGAGTGATTCCTGCCAGCCAAGGGTGCAGGCGTCCGGCGGAATGACATCCGGGACCCCCTCCTGCACGATGTTCACCTCCGTCCCGACGGAGACCTTCTTCAAACTCACGGTCACAGTCATCTCGCCAGGCAGGTTCGGATCGTCGAACCGATCGGTCCAGCGAATGCGTTCGTGCGTTTCCAGCTCGAGGTATTCGCCGCCGAAGGAGTGGCTCTTGCCGGAGGTGAAATTGGTGAACGACATCTTGTACGTGCCGCCCACTCGTGCATCCATGTGGTGCACCTTGGCAGTGAAGCCGTTCGGCGGCAGCCATTTGACCATTGCGTCGGGGTCGATGAATGCGCGGTAGAGCCGCTCCGGCGTCGTACGCAACACCCGATTGAACTGAACAGTGCTCGGCATTTGATCTCCTCCTCAGCGGCACATCCGTGCCGTCGTTTTGATCTTTAGACTGGCCGTCACCCCGCAAATCATCGGCGCCGGCCGGTCTTCTCATCGAAGAAATGCAGGCGGTCGCGGCGCACCCTGAAGCCGACGTGGTCGCCAATCGCAATCCGCGCATTGGCCGGGACGACGATGCGTGCGCGACTTTCCGGTGCATCGTCGATACGGACATGCACCAGCGTTGTCGGACCGAGCGGCTCGAGAATCTCTACGCGCCCTGTTGTATCGCTCACCTCGGTCGGCGTGAGTTCGATATCGTGCGGGCGGACACCGACGAGAGCGCGCTCGGCAACAGCGTGGGCCATGGCCATGGTGCCAGGCCAGATGTTCATCGCAGGTGAACCGATGAAGCTTGCGACGAATGTGTTGGCCGGCCGATCGTAGAGATCCATCGGCGCGGCCACTTGCTCGAGCGCGCCGTCGCGCATGACCGCGATGCGGGATCCGAGCGTCATCGCCTCTTCCTGATCGTGAGTCACGTGCACCATCGTTGCGCCGAGACGACGATGGAGCAGCGTGAGCTCGGCGCGGGTCTCGACGCGCAAGACCGGATCGAGGTTGGAGAGCGGCTCGTCAAGCAGGAAGGCCTTCGGGTTGCGCACGATTGCGCGACCCAGGGCGACGCGCTGGCGCTGACCGCCCGACAGCGCTGCCGGCCTGCGCTCCAGCAGGCCGTCGATTCCCAGTATCCTCGCCGCCTCTCGCGACGCGTTCGTCGATGCGCGCCGTCTCGACATGTCGCATCTGCAGACCGAATGCGAGGTTCTCGCGAACGGTCTTGTGCGGATAGAGCGCGTAGCTCTGGAACACCATCGCCAGATCCCGTTGCTGGGGCGGCACGCCTGTCACGTCCTCGCCATCGATCAGGATGCGCCCACCTGTCGGAGCGTCGAGGCCCGCGATCAGTCGAAGGACGGTGCTCTTACCGCTGCCCGATGGTCCAACCAGCACCAGCAACTCGCCATGCGCGATCTCGAGATCGAGGTCGGCGACGCGCCGCGACACCGCCGGCAAAACGCTTGCTGACACCCTGGAGCGAGATCGACGCCATCTCACCCTTTGACTGCGCCGGAGGTCAGTCCCGCGACGATCCGCCGCTGCGCGAGGAAGACGAGCATCGCAACCGGAAGAGTCGCGACGAGTGCGCCTGCGAGAATCTGACCCCACGGCACCTGGTACTGCCCGCGAAACAGCGCGATCGCCACGGGCACGGTGTAGCGGTCGGGCCCAAGCGTGAAGCAGAGCGCAAACAGAAACTCGTTCCAGCAATAGAGGAACGTCAGGATCGCCGTCGTGGTCAGCCCGGGCCAAGACAGCGGCAGCACGATCGTCCACAGTGTTCGCAGTCGGCTGGCGCCGTCCATCAGGGCAGCTTCCTCGAGCTCGCGTGGAAGCTGCCGGAAGAAGCCGACGAGGAGCCAGATCGTCAATGGCATCGCGAACGTCAGGTACAGGAAGCACGAGGCCGGCGTAGGTGTCGATCAGTCGCAGCTCGCGAAGCAGCAGGTAAAGCGGCGACACGATCGAGATCTGGGGAAACATCGAGATCGCCAGAACGGAGGTCAGCACCAGGGTTCTGCCTGGAAATGGCAGCCGGGCCAGTGCGTACGCACACAGTGCACCGATGGGCACGCACAAGAGAGTGGTGGCCCCGGCCACGATGAGCGAGTTCCATACCGCCGTGCCGAGGGCGCGCTCGCTGAACACGGCGCGATAGTGGTCGAACACGAGCCGCGTCGGCACGAGATCGACCTGACCAAACAGCTGCGATTCCGGAGTGAATGACGCGACGGCGACCCAATAAAGCGGGAAGAGGATCGCCGAGACCATCACTGCGATCGCCAACCGCCGCCCGATGCCCCAGCTCATGACGCAGGCTCGATGAGCGTACGGCGCCCCATGAGGCGAATCGCGATGAGGGCAAGAAGAAACGTGGCGACGAAGATCACGACCGAGAGCGCGGACCCGTAGCCAAATCGCAGATTCTCGAGCAGGGCGCTGAACGTGTACATCGCGATCGGTTCGGTGGCGGTTCCTGGTCCGCCACCGGTCATCACGTAGATGACGTCGAACACGCGAAATGCATCGACAGTGCGGAACACGAGCGCGACGAGCAGAGCAGGCTTCAGGAGCGGCAGAGTGATGGCGGTGAACTGCCGCCACACGCTGGCCCCGTCGATCTGTGCGGCCTCGTACAACGAGCGCTCAATGTTCTGGAGGCCGGCAAGCAGCAGAAGGGCGACAAACGGTGTCGTCTTCCACACGTCGGCGAGGATGATGGGAACCCATGCGGCCTCCGGATCCGCGAACCAGATCGGCGGATCCGCCATCACGCCGCTGCCGACGAGCACGGCATTCATCAACCCGGCTGGTGTTTCGAAAATGAAGCGCCACACCAGCCCCACGACAACGGTGGGCACGGCCCACGGAAGCAGCATTGCCGTGCGGACGATGCCTCGGCCCCGCGTCATGCTATCGACCGCGACTGCCAGGGCAAGGCCGAGCACGAGCTCGAGCGTCACCGAGACCGCGGCAAAGGCTAACGTGTGTCCGATAGCTCCCCAGAATCGCGGATCCGAGAGCGCCTCGATGTAGTTCTGCGCCCCGATGAATCGACGGCCCAACCAGGGCATCCGCAGATCGTGCAGATACAGAGACTCCCACGCCGCCCAGAGAATGGGTCCGAGCGCGATCAGCGCAATGACGCTCAACGCCGGCAGCGCCATCGTCCAGCCGAGGCGTGCCTCGTCACGCATCATGGTTGTTCCCCATCGAGTTCGGCTCGTGCGAGTAGCGAGCGCATGGCCGTCGCCGCCTGATGCAATGCGGCGCGCGGCTCCTGCTGCCGGGTCAGCGCTCGATGGAGCGCGATCTGAAGAGTCTGGGAGAGTTCGCTGTAGATCGGAGTCGCGGGGCGCGGGACGGCGTGCTCGATGATGCGGCGCGCGTCCGACGGCGCGATTCGAAGCGCGTCTTCCAACTCTTTCGTTTCGTACATCGTCGGACGCGGCGGGTATTGGCCGACGATGAGAGCGCGAGTGAGGAGCTGCGCTGGTTCGAGGAGATATTCGATCAGTTGATACGCCGCATCGGAGTCGCCGCTGTTGGCGTTGATCGCCAGCACAGAGCCACCAAGGGCCGCCGTCGGCGATCCGCCACTGGTGGCCGGCATCGGCGCGATGCCGAAGCGTCCGGCGACGCGGGACTGCGAAGGATCCTGCAACAGAGCGTGCGCGTATGGCCAGTTGCGCATGAATACGGCCTGGCCATTTTGAAAGGCCAATCGCACCTGCTCCTCCTGCCACGTGAGCGCCGAGGCCGGAACGATGCGGTCAACGTCGATCGAATCGCGCATCCACGTGAGCGCATCGACTGCGCGATCCGAGTCCACGACCACACGACCGTCGTCGTCGAGGATGGCTCCACCGAACGCACCGAGCAGCTCGAGGAAGACCGTCACCAGTCCCTCATAGCGCGCGCCTTGCCACACGAACCCGAATGGAATCGCCGTCTCGCGGGTACCGCGCGCGGCCAGCTGGCGCAATTCGTCGAGATCCGCCGGCGCGCGAGCCATGAGGTCCGTGCGCCAGTACAGCATGCCGACATCCACGAACCAGGGCAGCGCATACAGTGCGCCGTTCCAGCGATTGGCCGTCAACGTGGCAGGAAAGAAGTCGTCGATTTGAGGTCGAAAGCGATCGAGGTCCAGAATCCATCCCGCCGCCGCAAACTCTGGTGCCCAGATCACGTCGAGCTGCAGCACATCGGGATCGGCAGCGCGGGCGTTGAGCCACTGCACGTAGAGCTGATGCCGATGGTCGGCGGCGTCTGGAGTTGACTGCACCTCCACGCGAATGTCGGGATGCAACGCCTGGAAGCTGTCGAGTTGTTGCCGAATTGCGTCGCCTTCCCTGCCTACTGAGCTGCCAGCGAACGTCAGCACATGTGGATCAGTTCGAGCGCAACCGATGTGGATGAGCACCGCGCCGGCGCACAGCAGAGATGGAATGGCGCGCGTGAACTCGCGAGGCACGACACGAATGGTGCCCCGAGCACGCATCGTCTCTCAAGCGCGACGCTTTGGCCGGCGCACGGCTCTGACCTTCCCGCTCTTTCCGCCTCCGCAGAAGAAGCGATCGCGACCGTCGGACTCGAGCCCGGACACGTTGATGCCCTGAGGCAACTCGAGGCTCTCGAGCACCTCTCCTGTTCCCGGATCGACTCGCCTCAAATCGCTCTCGTCTGCTTCCCATGTGGCGTGCCACAGCTCTCCCTCGACCCACGTGACGCCCGTAACGAAACGGTTCGACTCGATCGTGCGAAGAATCTTCCCCGTCTCCGGATCGACCTGATGGATCTTCCGGTCTCGATACTGCCCGACCCAGAGCGCCCCCTCTGCCCACGCGAGCCCGGAGTCACCGCCGCCACCAGGCGCCGGGATCGTCGCGAGCACACGGCCGGTCTTCGGGTCGATCTTCTGGATGCGATTCTCGGCGAGCTGAAACAGATGCTCACCGTCGAAGGCCGTCCCTGCATGCGCCGCGACATCGATAGAGCGCACCATCTGCCCGCTCTCCGGATCGACGGCGTTGAGCGTATCGCCGGCAGCAAACCAGACGCGCTTGCCGTCAAACGTGACTCCGTGCACGTGGTCGATGCCAGGAAAGGGTCCGTACTCGCGGATGATCTCGGCGTTTGATCGACGCATGCTTCAACCTTAGTCAATCGGTAGCGGCGCTGGGAGTAACAAGGTCGTCGTGATTCCGGGCATTGGCGGCGTCATCCATCGAAGGGCGCGCCCGCGTCCAAACGACTGCACCTTGCCGGCGGCCGCGAGCGAATCGAGCGCCCGCTGCACGGTGCGCTGACTCGCTCCAAGAGCCACCGCCAGCGCCGAGCTCGACCACGACTCGCCATCGGCGAGGAACGCCAGCACCGCCGCATGCTCCTCATCGACGGGCCGCGCCAGCACCACAACCGAACGCGCACCACGCGGCACAAGCGCAAACCCTCGCGTCGTCGCGGTCACGCCAGCCAGCGATCGAAGCGCCGCGCGGAGGCGCCCGACCTCGACTCGCAATCGCGCACGATGTGATTCATCGACCACCCTCGCCCCGAATGTGCGCGCAAGCAGGGTGTCTCTCGATACGTCTCCAGGCCACGCTTCGGCCAGTACACGGGCAAGCGCAAACAACACTGGACGCGATGCGAGCGAGACGACCGTGCGTGCACGGCGCACGACATGGCGGCATGCGTCCACGACAAGCGCGTCCGACGCCAGCAGCGCTTCAACCTCTTCGAGCAAAAGTAGCCGTTCCTCACCGCTTGCAATCAGACGCGCCGCTGGTGACGTCAGAACGAGCGCGGCGCTGTCGACCTCCGCCGTCAATGCAGGGATTCGTGCCTCTCGCGCCGCACGCTCGGCGCGAGCGAGCGCAGTGCGCGCCGCCTTGGTCCTCAGGCGTCGCATCGCGATCCCTGCGACCACTAACTCGTGAGCGGTCCTCGACGCCGGCGGAAACGGCGTGGGATCGAGACCGGCGAGCGCACGCTCCGCCTCATCGAGACGCCCGATCAGCAGAAGGCGACGGACCTCGAGATGGAGCGCGTGCGCTGCGTTCAGGCGATCGCCCTGCTCTTCGAGCGTCTCGCGAGCCGTCTCCAACGCCTTCGCCGGCCAGCTCAGGTCGCGCGACACGAGCGCAATCTCTGCTTCGGCGACGACGCATCGCGCGCGAGCGACAGACTCTTTCGGACCAAAGGCACGGGCCGCACGTTTCAGCAGCGCCTTCGCCCGGATGAGATCTCCGAGCTGTGCCATCGCGATGCCTCGAAGCGCAAGCGCAGGTGGATCGTCGCGCAGGGCAACGTGTTTGAGCGCGCCGAGTGGATCACCTGCCGCCAGGGCACGTGCCGCCGCCGTGATCAGTGAGTCCATCTACTCGCGAGCTGCACTGAAAATCCCGCCACACTTGTCACTCCCACCTGTTCGAGCCCTGCCGCTAAATCTATCTCACGACCATCGGCGGGCACGTTGCATCGACTTACGAGCGAACCACGTGCACAGCTGACGACGAAGGGAGGACAACGATGACGACGACACATGCGATTGGGACACGTCAAGAGTGGCTGACAGCACGTCGCGAGTTGCTCGAGGCAGAGAAGGATCTCACTCGACGCAGCGACGAGGTGGCGCGCCGCCGGCAGGAACTGCCGTGGGTTCGCATCGACAAGGAATATCGATTCGACATCGATGAAGGCAGCGCTTCCCTGACGGACCTCTTCAAAGGGCGCTCGCAGCTGCTCATGTACCACTTCATGTTCGGGCCCGACTACTCAGCCGGATGTCCGGCGTGTTCGGCGATCGCGGATGGTTTCAACGGTTCCGTCGTCCACCTCGAGAATCACGATGTCGCGTTCTCAGCGGTGTCGCGGGCGCCGCTCGCGAAGCTGCAGGGATACAAGCGCCGCATGGGCTGGACGTTTCCATGGGCGTCCTCAATCAACTCGGACTTCAACTTCGACTTCTGTGTCGGATTCACCAAAGAACAACAGCGAGAGGGCAGCATCGAATACAACTACCGGCGCGAGAAGCCGTTCAAAGCCGGCGCGGAGGGATCGTCCACCTTCGCTGCCATGAGCGGCACCGACGAGGCCACATACACGCGCGAGCGGCCGGGCATGAGCGCGTTCGTCCTCGAAGACGGCGTCGTCTATCACTCGTATTCCGCCTACGCGCGCGGCCTCGACGGTCTCTGGGGCATGTACCAGTGGCTCGACCGCGCACCGCTGGGACGAAACGAGTCAGGTGTGTGGTGGCGACGTCATGACGAGTACGGCAAGCGCTGAGCGGCGCGGCGCCCTCGTGGCGCGTAGGCACGTTTTCTTCGGCGTCTCGGCGCTGCTCTTCGTCGCCAGCGCACTGGTCACGATCGTCTGGTCCACGTCCATGTCAGCGATGGGCGAGATGCTGATGCCGGGTGACTGGTCGATGTCGATGACGTGGATGCGGATGCCCGGACAGACATGGCCCGGCGTGGCTGCGATGTTCATCGGCATGTGGGTCGTGATGATGGTGGCGATGATGCTGCCGTCCGTCGCCCCGATGCTGTGGAGCTACCACGAAGGCAGTCGGCACGGCACATTCATCGACCCTCGGTTGGCTGCACCGTCGCTCGTAGGCGCGGGATACTTCTTCGTCTGGACTGTCTTCGGACTTGCCATCTTTCCGTTAGGTGCCGCACTGACGGCGGTCGAAATGCGTCAGCCGGCGCTGTCGCGCGCGTGTGCCGCTCGCGATCGGGGTCGTCATTCTGATCGCGGGTGCATTGCAGTTCACCGCATGGAAAGGGCGCCAGCTTGCGGGCTGCCATGATAGTCCTTACTCGGCATCATCAGCGCCGGCGAGCGCCGGCTCCGCGCTTGCAACATGGCGTGCGACTGGGACTTCAGCTGCGGTCCCTGCTGCGCCAATCTGATGGTGATCCTTCTCGTTGTCGGTGTCATGAACCTGGGCGCGATGGCCGTCGTCACGGCGGCCATCACCATCGAACGGCTTGCGCCCGCCGGCGAGCACGTCGCGCGAGCTATCGGAGTCGATCGTCGTTGGTGCCGGACTTTTGCTGATCGCGCGAGCAATCGGGCTCGACGTGATGGATCCGCGATGGCGGGTCCGACTAACGCCAACGTTCCCGTCAGGCCGACATCGGCTTCCCGGTCTCGAGCACCGACTTCATGTCGCTGAGAATCCAGGCCCAGCCACCAGCGCCCTGCTCCGAGAACTTGCTGGCCACCATTCCGGCCATGATCGGCGCGCCCTCGAGCTCGTGAGTCACGGTGAGTCTCGAGAAGCCGGATGCGACTTTTTCGATCTCCCAGGTCACGCGCGTGAAGCCCTCGGCCTTCATGGGCATCACTGAACAAGAACCGATATGTGTGCACCAGCTTTCTCGGTGGGTCGGCGTGCTTCGACAACGCCATCGACGACGACGTCCGGCACGCCCAACGCCTTCATGTCCGAGGTCGCAAGAGCCTTGTACGCCCCGCCGGGACGCAGCTCGAACTCGACAGCGCCCTGATATCCGTACTTCACCGTCCACTCCGGCGACGTGATGGCGTCCCAGATGGCCTGCGGTGTCGCCCTGATGTAGACCTCGTACACCTGCGTGGTTACGCTCGCTTTCGTGTCTGCCGGCATACCTTCGCCTCCAGTTCCGCCTTGAGATCCGCGAGCGCCGACACCTGGTGCTCCGCGTACTTGTGAATCCACCGGTTGTGGATCAACCGGATCGGCACGGGATTGAGAAAGTGCAGCTTCTCTCTGCCGGACCAGCGCGTGACGATGATGCCCGCGGCTTCGAGCACACGGAGATGCTTCATGACGCCGAAGCGCGTCATCTCCAGTTGCGACTCGAGCTCGGTGAGCGTCTGGCCATTGCGCGCGAAGAGCAGATCGAGAAGATAACGACGCGTCGAATCCGCCAGTGCCTTGAAGACGCGGTCGTCGTTCATCGGTCGAGAATATGTGACCTAATGGTCACATGTCAAGATGGCTGGTACTGCGAATCGAGTCACATTGGCAATCCGCACGTGTCTTTGCAGTGAGGCTCACCAGGGAGCGGTCACAGACGAGGATCACGAATGCCGCTAGAGTCGCCAACGCCGATCGATACCCGTCGCTTGTTCCGGCCCGTTTCCAGCGCCCTCGTAAACTTGCTTCGCGGATCGCCACTGGAGAATTGGGACCGCCCGACCATCGCGGGCGCGTGGCTCGTCCGCGACGTCGTCGCGCACCTTCTCGATTCCACGTTGCGCCGACTGTCATTCCACCGTGACGGCGCGACGCCTCCGCCTCCACCAGGTGCGCTCGATGCCGAACGCGACTTCGTCGATTTCATCAACGCCCTGAACGCAGACTGGGTGAAATCAGCGAAGCGACTGAGTCCGCGGGTCTTGACAGATCTCTACGAGCGCGCAAGCGCCGAGGCGGCCGACTGGTTCGAGTCGTTGGCACTCGACGCACCGGCGCTGTTCTCCGTGTCGTGGGCGGGCGAGCAGGCTTCGGCCGGTTGGTTCGACATCGGGCGCGAATTCACGGAGCTCTGGCACCATCAGCAACAGATCCGAATGGCGATTGGCGCCGATTCGCTTGCGGATCCACGCTATCTCGCCGCGGTGATCGATGTAGCGGTGCGCGGATTGCCACACGCATTCCGTGGCGTTGACGGCTGAACCCGGGCAAACAGTCGTGCTCGACATCAGCGGCGCGAGCGGCGGCTTGTGGACGCTGACACGTGAAGCGCAGCGCTGGACCCTGTGGCGCGGCGAGCTGGAGTCGGCGACAACGCGCATCCGGCTGAACGACGACACGGCATGGAAACTACTGTTCAACGCGTTGCCCGCAAGCGAGGCGGCAGGTGCGGTCCTCGTCGACGGGCGAGTGGAACTCGGCCAGGCGCTTTTGCGCGCCCGATCCGTGATCGTTTGACGGAGGATCTAGCCGCCGAGGATCAAGTGCGAGTCACCGAACTCGTGCCACAGGTATCCCTCGTGCTGCGCCTCGCGATACGCGCGATCGAGGTGTGACGATGCGATGCTCGCCTCCGGCGGCAACGATAACCTGTTCGATCATCGCGAGATGTGTGGCGTGCGGTTCGTGGAAACCGGTGATCATGCCGTTCACCGCGCGCAAGGGTCGATCGGAGTCCAATCACGAGAGTCGGTCCACCCTTCTCCTGACGAAGCGGCTCCCCGGCGATCCGTCACCGTTTCGAGTGCGCGCACGACCGTCGTTCCGACGGCAATCACGCGATGTCCTGCGCGCCTCGCCGCATTGACGCGCTCGGCGGTTTCCGCCGGCACCCGATAGAACTCCTCGTAGGGAGGTTCGTGATCTTCGAGACTCGCGACTCCGGTGTGGAGCAGCAGCGGCGCGATCTGAATGCCGCTGGAAATCAACCGGGTCACGAGTTCTGGGGTGAACGGTCGCGCGGCCGACGGCATCTCCGCGCTGCCTGGCTCGGTGGCGAACACCGTCTGGTACATCGACTCGGGCCAGGATGCCGGGACGTAGCCGTATCGAATCGGGCTGCCGAACCGGTCGAGATACGACAGCACCGGTTCGCCAAGCTCCAGCGCCGCGATCCAGAGCCGCGACTGCGCGTCCAGCCGATCGACGAACGGATATGGTGCGAGAAGCGTGATGCGGCCGCCACCTTCGAGCTCGTAGATCGTTCCCGCGAGCGCATCACGATAGGGCAGCGACGCGACCGGGCCCGGGCGGCGCACCTCGACTACCCAGACGTGTCCAGGCATGCGTGTCGAGAGATGCACTTCGAATCGGTCGCCGTTCCTCGCTCGTGCCACGAGCGCGGCATTCAGCGTTCCACTCGTGTTGACGACGAGCAGGTCGCCGGGTAGGAGCCACCGCGGCAGCTCACTGAACCGTGAATGCGCGATCGTGTCCGTGTCGATGCGCGAGACGAGCAGACGCACCTCGTCCCGCTTCAGCCCGCGCGCCTCCGGCGGTTCCGCCGCTTCGAGACGCGACGGCAGCGTGAGGGGTTCGATCACACCTGTTGCAGCCATCGCGCATCCTCGTGTTGTGCGGCGAAACGCTCGCCGCGAACGGCGTCGGGATCCTGATCGAACAGCCAGTTCCAGAACGGCACCGTGACCTCAGGCAAGGGTCGATCGGAGATGTCCTGACCCGGAAACGCTTCCTGATGCATGCGCGTTCGCATGTCGCCTGGGTCCACGAGAACTGCCGACACACCCTGCTCGCGCAGCTCGGACGCCAGCGTGCGGGTGAGCAGCTCGAACGCTGCCTTCGTGGCGCCATACGGTCCCCAGCCGGGATAGGCCGCCGTTGCGGCATCGCTCGTGATGTTCACGATGAGGCCGCGGCGTTCGGACAGCAGCGGGACAGCCAACTGCATCAGCACCATCGGCGCCCCGACGTTGACAGGAAACAACCGGCCGAAGCGCGGCACGTCGAATGCCATCAGCGGTCCGATCGCACCCAGCTGTGACGCGTTGTTGACGAGCACATTCAACCCGCCGAGCTGCCGAGCCGCGTCGATCATGTTCGCGCGCACCTGCGCGTCGGTGATGTCGCCTGCAACCGGCAGGACAGCCGGCGCACACGCTGACAATTCGCCAGCCGCAGCTGCCAGCGCATCACGGTCGCGACCGCCAATGACGAGCCCGTAGCCGCGTTGCCCGAGCACGCGTGCAATTACCAGCCCGAGTCCGCGACTGGCACCTGTGACGAGAGCAATTCGAGTTGATTCAGTCATGAGCGTTTCTCGCCTTCCTCCGAGAGCACGAGTCCAGCATCGAACTTCAAGTGCACTTGAAGTCAAGCGAAAAGTGGCGCAGACTGAGATCGTGAGTGACGCACTGACGATCGGCGAGGTGGCAGAACGCAGCGGCGTGGCTACGTCGGCGCTCCGCTTCTACGAGGATCAGGGGTTGATCGCCTCGGAACGGACGGACGCGGGGCATCGCCGGTACCCGCGCACGGTTCTGCGCCTGGTGGCATTCATCGTCTTCGCGCAGAGGGTGGGTCTGTCGCTGGAGGAAATTCGGGCGCAGCTGTCGAAGCTGCCGCGCAATCGCGCGCCCGACCGGGCGGACTGGGGCAAGCTCTCAGCCACGTGGACGAAACGGATCGAAGAGCGCATCGCCGAGCTCGAGCGAATGAAGTCCACGCTCGGCGAATGTATCGGGTGCGGTTGCCTCTCACTCGACCGCTGTCAGCTCGCCAATCCGGGCGATCGCGTCGCGCGCCGCGGCGCAGGCCCTCGTTACTGGATTCAGTCTTCACGCTGACTGAGCCGATGCCATACTGCGGATCAGAGGAGAAGGCGATGCCCACTCTGATCTGGATTGCTAGCGCACTCGCTGCGGGAGTCCTGGCGCGAGTCGTCATGAAGAGCCGTGGCTTTGGATTCGTCGGCGACGCGGTCCTTGGCGTGCTGGGCAGCGTGTCCGGCGCCTGGCTGTTGAGATTCGTGGGAGGGGAAGTCTCGCCGGGCGGCGTCGCGCACATTGCGACGGCCTTCGTTGGCGCGATTTGCCTGGTGGCCGTTGGACGGCTGGCGTTACGAGTCGCACAAGGCGCGAGTCAGCTCAGCGAAGCCACCGTCGGCGCAACATTGCCTGACATCGAGACGCAGATCCGTCGCCTCTCCGATCTCGAGAAGAAGGTCCTTACCCGTGTTCTACGGAAGCAGGGGTTGCCCCGCGATCCATCCGAGGCCTTCCGTCAGCATCTCTCACTTGGCGATCGCGTCGCGGATCGCGTGGCGATCTTCGGCGGCAGCTGGACTTTTCTCGGATGCTTTGCGGCCTTCATGCTGGCATGGATGTTTCTCAACACGGCCACGTCGCGACCCGCCGACCCTTATCCCTTCATCCTGCTGAATCTGATCCTGTCGTGCCTTGCCGCGGTGCAGGCGCCGGTCATCATGATGAGCCAGAACCGGCAGGCGGCCCGGGATCGCTTCGACGCACAGCAGGACTATCAGGTGAACGTCCGCGCCGAGATGCAGATCTCAGAGCTGCACGTGAAGCTCGACGAAGCACGCAACGTGGACTGGCAGGCGGTCATCGCTCTCCAGCGGCAGCAACTCGACGTGCTCGAGCGGATCCAGCGCTCACTCGAAGACAAAGAACAAGGCTGACGGACTCAGGTGCGCGACGGAGGGTTCAGGGGGCCGAGACACTACGCCAGCTTCATGACGCGCGCAATCGCGGCGGACATGCGTTCCCACTCGCTCGCCTCGATCGCCAGTTGCCGGCGGCCGGACGCCGTGAGCTGGTAGTACTTCGCGCGTCGTCCCAGCTCCGACACCGCCCACTCGGCCTCGATCCATCCCTTGTGCTCCAGGCGATGGAGCGCCGGATACAGCGAGCCCTGGTTGATTTGCAGGACGTCCTGGGAGATCTGCTGCACGCGTTCCGAGATCGCCCAGCCGTGGAGCGGCTGCGTCTGCAGCGTTCGAAGAATGAGCAGGTCGAGTGTGCCGGGGAGCAGGTCCAGTATCTCTTGGTGCGCCATGGTGTCGACTGGCGACACTAGCGCTCTTTGTTGTCGCCTGTCAACACCAAGGATGCCGACCCCCGTGGGGCTCGTCTACTTCGTCGCGGGCGCTGCGAGCGGCGCGGCCGGCAGCCCACCCTTGGATTCCACCAGGCGACGAGCCAGATAGTTCACCACCTGCGCGTCGCTTCTCACCGCCGTGAGATAGGCAGCGCGGAGGAGTTGCTCCTTGCGGCCGCGCAACGTTTGCGTGATGCCGTCGCGCACCTGCGGCATCGAGAGATCGCGCTGTCCTGCCTGCTCGTGGGCCACGACCAGCATGAGGGCGTAAGCGCCATTCGAGGTGGCCACATTCACCGCACCCACCTCCTTGCCGAGCACGGCGTCGCGCAGCGGTGGCGGCGCCTGCTTGAGCTGTGACACCGGAATGAGACCCAGATCGCCGCCGCGTGGCGCCGACTCGGGATCCTCTGAATAGCCCACTGCCAGATCGCGGAACGACGCGCCCGCTTTCAACCGCTCCATCAACATCTGGATCTTGGCAGCCGCCGCCTGCGGCGTTGTCGCGTCGTCACCCGTGCGATTGCCGACGCGAGGGTCGCGCACGGGCGTCACGACGATCTGCGCAACGTGGTACGCCTCCTCCGCGATGTTGAACTGCGCGCGATTCGCGTTGAAGAACTCCTGCACCTCCTGCTCGCTCACGGTGATCTTCGAGCTCACTTCCTGGGTGATGACCTTCTCACTCAGCAGCTCGCGTCGCAGACCATCGCGGACTTCGGCAGGCGTCAGGCCCCGTCGCGACAGCTCCTGTTGAAACGCCTCTTCAGTGATGTTCTTGCTGGCGTTGGCATAGGCCGCATCGAGGTCGGCTTGCGGGACCTCGAGCTTCATGGTGCCCGCCTTGGACAGCAGGATGTCCTGAACGATGAGGTCGTTCAGGAGTGACAGCTTGGCCGTCATTTCTTCGTCCGGTGAAAGGACCTGGGCCGAATCCTTGGCGCGCTGGTACGCCTTATCGACATCGGCTTTCTTGATCTCGCGACCGTCCACGACCGCCCAGGTGTCGGCCGAGACTTCCTTCGCGGGCGCCGCAGGTGTGGCCCGGCACGCGAACGCCGACGCCGCCAGAACCAGGGCCGTCAGGAGCAATTTCCTATCAACCATAGACGGGCAGAGTAACTTCCTGATCACGCCGCGAACAAGTCAGGGGCTCATGGCTTGACGAGAGGCGGGCAGACGCTCAAGATCCGGACACCCGATGCACGTGCGGACTACCCTGGCCGTCGGATTCTATTTGTGCCTGATTGGCGGCATCTGGACCCGTCTCGATGCCCAACGTTCCGGCGCCTTCCGTGGCTCGACGGAGGATCCCGCGATCAAATACTCCTCCTCTCCACTGAACAACATCGTCGTCGACGTCAACAGGAGAATCCAGGACGGGAGCATCAGGCTCACCGCGGAAGGACGCAGCGGATTTCTGCGCTCGGCTCTCGAGGCACTTCAGATTCCGGCTGATTCGCAGTTACTGGTCTTCTCACGCGCGAGCCTGCAGGGGAAACTGATCAACGAACAGAATCCCCGGGCCCTGTTCTTCAACGACAGCGTCGCGCTGGGCTGGGTCCGCGGCGGCGAGATCATCGAGGTCGCCGCTCACGACGAGACTGCCGGTGTCGTGTTCTACACGCTCGATCAGCGAACCGATCCAGCCACCGGCTCACCGCAGTTCAAGCGCGCATTCGAATGCCTTGGTTGCCACGTGGCCGGCGACACGCTCGGTGTGCCCGGCTTTCTGATGTTCAGCACGACGCGCCCCGACCAGTCGCAGGGATTCAGCCTGCCGCGCGCCGTCGATCAGAGCGACGCACTCAGTCGGCGCTTCGGCGGCTGGTTCGTCACAGGAAGCACGGGTGCCGCGTCGCACATGGGTAATGACGTCGCCAGCATCGAAGCAAGCGACCGGCGCGACCGCGCATCCGTCGAAGGTCTCTTTGATGCCGATGGCTATCGCGCTCTCTCGAGCGACATCGTCGCGCACCTGGTGTTCACTCACCAGGTCGGCATGGCCAACCTTCTCACTCGGGCCAGCTGGCAGGCGCGGGCGGCAGACCCACTGCTGCATCCGCCGTTCACGGCAACGCCCGGCGAAGAGGAACGGATCACCGCGATGATGAGCGGAGTCGCCAGCGAGGTCGTGGACTACCTGCTGTTCATCGACGAAGCCAGGCTGACCGATCGCGTGCGCGGGGCGTCCGGATTTGCCGAGCGGTTCTCGTCAATCGGCCCGCGAGATCGAATGGGGCGCTCGCTGCACGATCTCGATCTGAACCGGCGCCTGATGAAGTATCCGTGCAGCTACTTGATCTACTCGCCGGCCTTCGACGCACTGCCGGCGCGCGCGAAGGATGCGATCTACCGTCGCATGTGGCAGGTGCTGTCAGGCGAGGAACAGAGCGAGCGATATCGTTCGGCGCTGTCACAGGCGGATCGACAGGCGATCGTCGAGATCCTGCGCGACACCAAGAAAGACCTTCCCGCGTACTTTCAGGCTGTAACGAGGTAATCCGGCGTCGCATTGTGCCAATCACGATCCTTTGCTCAGCGAGGCAACCTCCGCGGTCGTCAGCCGCCTCCACTTGCCAATCGGCAGTCGGCCAATCGCGATGTGCCCGATCCTCACCCGTACCAGCTTCAGCACTTTCGCCTCGAGCGCCTCGACCATCCGCCGGACCTGCCGGTTTCGCCCCTCGGTCAGAGTGATCTCGAAGTGCGTGTACTTCCCGGAGTCTCGCAGCCTTGTGACCAGCGCGGGGCGCGTCGGGCCGTCGGCAAGCTCGATTCCGTCGCGGAGCTGCTGTAGCTGTGTGTCGGTCAGAACGGCCGATGCCTTGACGAGATAGGTCTTGGGCACGTGTGAGTTGGGGTTGGTCACACGCTCGGCAAACTGGTTGTCGTTGGTCATCAGCAGCAGGCCGGACGTATCGAGATCGAGCCGGCCTACGGGCGACAAGAAGGTGCCGGCATCCGCGGTCAGGTCGTAGACCGTCGGCCGTCCCTCCGGGTCCTTGTAAGTCGTCAGATAACCAGTCGGCTTGTAAAGCAGAAGGTAGATGCGCTCGCGAGCCACGAGCGGCTTGCCGTCGAAGAGCACGCGATCCCGTTTCATGTCGATCCACTGGTCGGGATTTCGTGTGATCCGTCCGTTCACCTTCACGCGGCCTGCGTGAATCCAGCTGCGCGCGTCCACTCGAGAGCCGACGCCGGCTTTCGACAACACGCGCTCCAGTGTTTTGAGGGGACGCTTTTTCGGCTCCACGGCGCTCTCCACCTTCTACATCAGGTCCGGACGCGCGTCCTCGTATTCCGCTCGCGCGATCCGTTACAGCCGCGGTCGAACGCCAGGCATTGTCCAAGGTCATCAGAAGAATTGGCGAGCGTGATGCGCTCGGCATGCTTACTGCTCCACTAGGTGCAGGGCAAGCCGACTGTGCCGGAGATAGATCCGCGAGGCGGCCGAGCAATGAGCCCATCAACGGAGGGGATCCTTATGGCGAAAGACATGGTTGCGTATGGCATTTATCCGGATCGCGCCTCGTTCGAGCGAACGCTCGAGGCACTGCGGGCAGCCGGGTTCCGCAACAGCGACATCTCAGCGATTCTTCCCGACCGCGATCAGACGACGCGCGACCTCGCGGCAGAGATCAATACGAAAGCGCCTGAAGGCTTTACAACGGGCGCCAGCACAGGGGCCGCGATTGGAGGCGTGCTGGGATGGCTGGTCGGCATCGGCGCGCTCGCCATTCCCGGAATCGGACCGATCGTTGCGGCCGGTCCGGTCGTCGCCGCACTCGCGGGTGCGGGCGCCGCTGGCGCGACAGGTGGTCTGGTGGGCGGCCTGATCGGTGCGGGCATTCCCGAGATCGAGGCCAAGCGATATGCGGGCCGCATCCGTGAAGGGGCGTACCTGATCTCCGTGCACTGCGACGACAGCAAGTGGGCCAAACGCGCCGAGGAGATCCTCGAAGCGACTGGCGGCCGCGACGTCGTCAAGACATCGGAGGCAAGCCCCGACTATCGGCCCTAGTACGGGGAGAGTTCGTCAAATTTCCAATTTCCAACATCCAACTCCCAAGAATCCGGCGCTTGGGAGTTGGGAGTTGAAGTTTACACTCCTTGGTCGTGACAAGGGCGCCGCCAGTGCCTGACTGTGCTCGCGTCGATCCGGCCGGAGCAAGAGGCAGGGCTGCGCCAGGTGCTGCGCGCCATCGGCGACGACATCAACGGCAAGGATCTCTCGGCCGGTAACAATCGTCCGCACATTGCATTCGTTCGCAGCCGCCGCATCCACTTCGCACGTCTCGCCATCCTGAACGATCCCGACCGCGGAGCCGATCGCTCGCGTCTGCTGTTCACGTCGATTTACGACGGCAGCCTCGACGCTCACCTGGATGAACTCGTCTCGATCACCTCAGACATGGATGCGATCTGGGGAGCCTGCGAGGGCTACACAGGCATCGACGAATTCCGGTCGTTCATTACGGCTCGCGCACAGGAGCTGGCCGCGTACTACATCGCGTTCCGGGATGAGACGGTGGAGTCGATCACCAGTGCGATCGACGCGCGACGTCGAGCTCACGCGCTCCAGGATGGTGGCGGACCCGGCGTGCCTGACGTTTCCGATGGACGCCGCGAGAGCCTCCTGAGGCGAACCCTCCGCGCTGCGCCCATCGTGATCGACCTGGCGCGTGCAGTGGCTCGGAGCGGAGTCGGCAACGTCTATCACGGCACGAGGCGGATCGTGGCCAGCCTCGATCGATACCCGCTATTCCGGCTGTTCAACTGGATCGCTCGTAATCGAATCCCGCCACTCAAGTCTCACTTCAGCAACCTCGTGCTCGATCAGCGCGCTCAATTCGTGGCACTCGCTGCGGGCGACGAGATTCCGACGAAGCCGGTCACGGGCTCACCAACGTTGCGCGAAGACGCCGTCGCACAGAATCAACTCACCGTCGTGACCGTAATCGACCCCGCGTGCGTTGACCGCGTGCGAGCCGTGATGGCAGCAATCGATTCGTACGCCACACGACTCGCTCCAGCAGGCTCGCTCATCGGGATCAGCACGATTCACTTCGCGCGGTGGCTGCCGATCGATCAGGGGCGTCGATTGTTGTTCGTCAGCGACTACGACGGCTCGTGGGAGAGTTACATCGACGAGTTTGCCGAGATGATCCTGACCGGGCTCGACGCCATCTGGGAGACGTCGTTCGGCATGCCGCCCGATGGCGCGAGAGACCTTCCTGCCTTCAAGCGTTTTCTGCGCAGCCACCAGGTGCCGTCGGACGTGTTCTTCGCGGCCTACCCTGAAGAAACGGTGTTGAACGTGGCGACGGACCGCGCGCGATGACATCCCCCGCTCGTCTCACAGACGATGCCCTCCGCGACATTCAAGGCATCATCACGAGCGGCTACGGACATCTTCCTTACGCCGCGTATCTCTTCGTCACCATGACCAATGCCGACGGCGGGCGCCGGTGGCTCTCCCTCGTCGGGAACTCAATCACCTCGTCGCAGCACCGAATCATCGGCCACGCCCTGCCTGAAGACCGGCCGTCCGTCGCGGTGAACCTCGGACTCACTGCTGAAGGACTTCGAGCACTCGGCCTGCCTCAGGAAGTCATGCGGACGTTTCCCGTGGAGTTTCAGGACGGCATCGCTTCAGAGGAACGGTCGCGAATTCTCGGCGATACGGGAGCAAGCGCGCCGGAGACGTGGGAAATTGGCGGCCCGCGCACCGAACCGGTTCACGCGATGTTGATGCTCTTCGCGCCGGACGAATCAGCGCTCGACGAGTTGTGTCGTGTGCAGCGTGACACTCTCGCGTCTCGGGCGGTGCTGTCGAACTTCCCGGCAGCATGCAACACGGCTATCGTCCCGACACCTTTACGGAGCCCTTCGGATTTCACGACGGCATCGCGCAACCATCAATCGCCGGTCTGACCGGCCATGGCGTCCCGACGGGCGAGTTCATCCTCGGATACGAGAATCACTACGGGCTGATACCGCCGACGCCCGTGGTTCCACGAGAGATGAATCCAGCGAACATGCTCGCCCGGCTGGACAGCCCGTATCACGCCGGCAAGGATCTCGGAGATCTGGGGCGACACGGTTCGTACCTGGTGTATCGAAAGCTTCAGCAGGACGTCGCCGGCTTCTGGCAGTTCATGGCGCGCGAGGCCGCCCGCGAGGGCCACCGGGACTCTGCACGAGTGGTGTGGCTCGCATCGAAGTGCGTCGGACGCTGGCCGTCCGGCGCACCGTTGACGCTGGCTCCTGATGCCGATGATCCGCGATCTCGCCGATCGTGACGACTTCTTCTACGCAGACGATCCCGATGGGCTTCGATGTCCGGTGGGCGCGCACATCCGGCGCACCAACCCGCGCGATGTGCTCAAGCCGTATCCGCGTGCGCAGTCACTGAGCATGACCGAGGCGCATCGTCTGCTCCGGCGAGGACGCGCCTATGGAACACCGCTCATCGAGCCACGGTTGCTCCAGACACCGGGCGCCGACCTCTTCGAGACGTTGGCGAACCTCCAGGACGATGGCCAGCCGCGTGGCGTGCATTTCTTTTGCGTGAACGCCAGCCTGAAGAGTCAGTTCGAGTTCGTCCAGCAAGCGTGGTGCAACAACCCCCGTTTTGGCGGACTGAACGACAACGTGGATCCGCTGACCAGCAGCCCGTGTTCGGCGGACGCACCGAGTCGCATGACCATTCCGCGACAGGATGGCGCCGCCATGCGCACGAATCCAATGCCACAGTTCGTCACGGTGAGGGCGGGGACGTACATGTTTCTCCCGAGCGTCACCGCCCTCCGGTTTCTTGGCGACGGACACTGAGCTCATCGCACGATGCGAGCCAGTTCCTGCGCAACGTCGTCGAGACGGTCGTAGCTCAACGCAGCGCCCTTCTCCATTCCGGTCTTGAGCACCATATCCCTGACCTCGAGCGACGGGTAAGAAGAGGTGACCGTCAGCCGGGTCTTGCGGCCTTCGCGAGTCAGGACCTGCGTCACGACGGATTCGACGTCCGGAAACGGTTCGAAGATTTCCGTGTAGACCAGGCGTCCGGGCGCATCGATCTCGCGATAAACGCCGTGGAACGCCGGAAACTGGCCTTCTGGTCCGCGACCGACGAAACGCCAGGCGCCACCAACCCTGAGATCGATTTCACAGACGGTCACGGAGTAGCGGTCGTCGAGGCATCCCCACCACCGTCTGACATGCTCGGGCTTCGTCATCGCCTCGAACACGAGATCAGGAGACGCATCGAAGAGCCGCGTGATGGTGATCTCGCGATCCGACGGCGTCGACAGTGTGAACGTATCGCTATTTGCGGCGTGGCTTACGGGCATGTTTCTTCTCCTTCGCTTTCATCGTCTGCAGATAGCTCTCGAGTCGATCGAGGCGCGACTCCCAGATGTGGCGATAGCGCTCCGTCCACTCGGCGACTTCCTTCAGCGGGCCGGCGTCGATGCGGCACGGCCGCCACTGCGCCTCCCGTCCCCTCGCAATCAGGCCGGCGCGTTCGAGCACGCGGAGGTGCTTCGAAACGGCAGGCATGCTCATGTCGAATGGCTCGGCAAGCTCGGTGACCGAGCGTTCGCCCGTCGCGAGTCGCGCAAGGATGGCGCGTCGCGTCGGGTCGGCGAGGGCGGCAAACGTGTGGCTCAGTTGATCGGCTGACATGTGCTGAACCTATGAGTTAATTAACCTACTGGTTTAATAGCGCAACGCCACCGTCTCTGTCAAGCTCATGGCATGACCATGAAAGCTGTGCATGCCGCCGCTGGCACCTTGTGGTCGATCGGCGTGATCCGCTCAGACATTTCCGTGCGTCGCGAAGCGCCGAAGCAGGGAGCCGAAGGCGCACCTGATGTTTGGCTCGACGTGAATCCGCTCGTCGCGGCCGGACTGATGGGCATCAAGGCTGGCGACGAGCTCATCGTGATCACGTGGCTTCACCAGGGCAAACGTGACGTCCTGCAGGTTCACCCGCGATCGAATCCGAACAATCCGCTCACCGGCGTGTTCAACACGCGCTCACCTGACCGGCCCAACCCGCTTGGCCTTCATCCCGTGACCGTTCGCGAGATCGACGGTACTCGTCTGCGCGTCGGTCCGATGGAAGCCATTGACGGAACGCCTGTCGTCGACATCAAGCCCGTGTTGTGTTGAAGGCGGATCGCTAACGGCGTTTCGATGCCCTGGCTTTGGACTTGGCTGACTTGCGCGCCGTCTTTGTCTTCTTCGTGACACCCGCCGTCGTGCCGGCCCTGGCCGCCGCGCCAGAGTAGTCGTAGGCTTCCTGAAGCCAGTCTGTGATCGGCGCCTCGACCTCGTCCCGGTGCTTTACCTGAATCACGTGCACGACCTTGGACTTCGAGGCACGATCGACGCGCCGCACGTGCGGCGACTTCACCGTGCGGCCAAGAAAGACACACACTTCGAGGAAGCTCTTCTTCGGACGCACGAAGAAGTAACACGACATCCGCGAGAACATGATCGAGTTGTGCGACGCGTAGATCCGCTGATCGCCGAAGGCGGCCGCCGTGTCGCGCAGCCGCTCCCACGCGTCCCGCAGGTCCTCGGACAGATCCCGCGTCAGCGCTGATTCGGTGGTCGTCCAGCAGTCGTGGGCCTCACCTTCCTCGACCCACTGTTTGCAGTGATAGCACTCTCGACCCGCCATAACGTATTGTTTCCCCATGCGACTGAGCAGCGCGACGGTGTACGTGAAAGACCTTCCCCGCATGCGGGCGTTCTACAGCGAGATGCTTGGCGTCAAGCCGAGCAACGACACCTGGACCGATACATGGGCGGAATTCGACGCCGGCGGTTCAGCTTCGCGCTGCATGCGATTCCTCCGGAAATCGCCAGCCAGATCGAGATCACGTCGCCGCCGCGACCGCGCGGGCAGAACCCGGTCAAGCTCATTTTCGAAGTGGATGACGTCGACGCCGAACGGGCGCGGCTGGAGTTGCTGGGAACACGATGGTCCAGCGTCCATGGGGTGCCTGGGACGGTAGTGGACCCGGAAGGGAACGTGTTCGGGCTCCGGCGCCAGAGAACTGATTGCCTCGAACCCGCCGCGTCCAGGTATCGTTCCGTCATCCAATCGACAGCCACCGGTCAGGCAAACAGCAGTTGCACCGGGACGCGAGGAGCGGCTGTGCTCGTTACACGGCGGAGCCGTGCTCGGTGCTCGCGGCGGCGCGGCTCGAGTGCCGGGGTCGCGCAGCCACTGAATCGTGTCTTCGAGCGTCTCGTTCAGCGGCCGCGAAGACCACCCGAGTTCGGCTCGCGCCTTTGACGTGTCGTACCAGGCGTAGCGCCCGATGATCTGGAGGACCTCGCGCGTGACAGGCGCCGGTTTGCCTCGAATCGAGCTGACGAGCTCGAGGATACGCACGAGCACGCGCGAGAGCATGGTGGGAGGCGTGAAACGCGGCGCCCGATGCCGGCGAGGCCGCGACCTGCTGAACAGCTCGTTCGCCGTCACGTTTTCCCCGCTGAGGAGATATCGCTGACCCGACTTTCCGCGCTCGGCGGCAAGACCACACCGGACGCGAAGTCGCGGACATCGAGGCTCCGAACCCGACCGGCAGCGTGAACCGCAGTTTCCCTGAGATGACGACTTGCACCAGCTTGTTCGCGGGCGCGCCCACCGGATCGTCCGGACCGAACGTGAAGGCAGGGCACACGGTCATGACCGCGAACTTGGATGACGCGTGTGCGAGCGCGTTCAGTTCTGCCTGGCGCCGGATGTTGGCGTACTGAAGGTCGAAGGCGTGCTCGGCCCAATTGGCCGACTCGTCGAGCGGCCTCGGACTCTTGTTCACGCCGACGGCAAGCGCACTGCCTGCGACGACGACGCGCTTCGACGCCGCAGGCCGCAGCGGCTTCGAGCAATCCGAGTACCGCGATGTTGATCTGCTGCATCTCCTCGCGAGCTTCGTCCCGCTCCCGACGCTGACTTTGAATGCCAGGTGCAACAGCGTGTTGACGCCCAAGCAGGCCCACGCACGGCGCCGGCATCCTCCAGATAACCGGCACAACGATGACGTCGACCCGGTCGAGGACATCCTGCCGGCCCTCGCGGAGCTCGAGGACGCGCGGACGGATTCCGAGCTCGTTCAGTTTCTTTGCGACGTGGTAGCCCGAGAAACCCAGTCGCGCCTGTAAGCAGGACAGTGTCCATTGCGCTGGATTAAAGTCTGCCTCCGCGTTGAACAGGCCGATGGGCGTCACAGGACGTCAGTTGCACGGCGCCGTCGTTCTTCGAACAGAGAAGTGCGCTTCGGTTCTCCGCCAATCTCATCCATTGCTGATCGACATTGCACTTGTTTCGGCAGGAACGGCCAGTGAGAATGGGCGCACTCCTGCTGGCTGAGGTATCACCATGCGCCTCTCCATTGACGACCACGTGATACACACCGGCGGCAGCCGCGACTGCTGTCCCGGCGCCCCTGGATCCGAGTGCGCCAGATGTCTCCTTCCTCGCCCGCGAACCCGCGGCCGCTCTGCAGTCGTTCTTCGCCACGATCGAGCGGATCACGCGGACAACCCGGTCCCGATCCTCGACTCCAGGAGCTCGCGGGCAAAGCGCGCCTGGGTCAGATCAGCCGGCCGAACTGCAGGAGTTGCAGGCGCTGAAGGTTCAGGCGACGCGACAGGGTCGCGCCGTCGGTGCAGTCATCGGCTTCTTCCTGAAACTGAAGCCGTACCCGATGCTCGAGGAGATCCGGAAGAAGGCAAAGCTGTTTCAACCCGCCTTTGGCCCCGTGCTCGTGGTGGAAGGCGACACGGTGCGCAACGTGCTCGAGCGCGATCAGGAGTTCACTGTCGACCCGTACGGCGTCGAGATGATGAAGGTGATGACGCCCGCTCACAACGGCGGTTTCACCACGTTCATTCTGAGCACGGACGACACGCCCGCCTACGAACCAGACAAGCGATTGCTGTCGGCAGTCTGCAATCCGCGAAGATGCCGACCGCATCACCGACATCATTCACCAGGACTGCATGCGCCGAATGGGAGCGGCTCTGGCAGGGCTCGCAAGAACGGCGCATCCACCCTCTGTCTCGTGGAGTCGCTCGCGCGTTACGTGCCCGTGACGCTCGGCCACAGGTACCTTGGCGTTCCCGTCGCGCCGCAACCGGGCTCATTCGAGCTCACGCCGGAGATGCTCACCTACTACGGATCGCCGATCGACGGTCAGGCTGAAACAGCCCTGCAGAAGGAAGACGGCGTCATCCCCGACGAGCGCCAGCTGTATCTGTGGATCAAGGCGGCGTTCCGGCACTTCTTCAACAACGTGCAGAAGGATCCGCAAGTGCAGATCGACGGCCTGCGCTCATGCCGGTTGCTGCTCGCGTATCTCCTTCGCGAGATCAACGTCCAGCGGGAGCGGGTCCTGAGCGGTCTGCCAATCGAAGACACGATGCTCACGCGGCTGGTGCTCTTCCAACTCGGTCGTTCCACTTCGACGGTGCGCGCGCCGGCCAACCTCGATCCCCGTCTCGTGAGCGATCTGCGGATTGCGGAAAACGTGATGGGCACGATCGTCGGCGCGATCGCGGGTCAGGAAGAAGCGACGTGCCGGGTGATCGACTCGCTCATGAGGCTGCAGGCCGGTGAGTATCGAACGAGCGGCTCGGAGGGTGTGCGTTACGGCAGCTTCGCCGAAGCCACCTCGCTCGCCGTCAACGTGCTGAGCGGCATTCGCGTCGCTGAAAGCCGGCGCGACCTCTACAAATATTTCCTCGAGGCGCTCCGGCTCCAGCCACAGGGCGAAGTGCTCCTTCGCAAGTGCGCCCTCGACGGCGCACGCATCGCCGATAGCCGTCCGATCTCCGCGGGCACGCTGGTGTTTGCTGCTCACGGCTCCGCGATGAGAGACATCCCCGAGCCGGAAGCGTTCGTTCTCGACCGGCCACGTCAACACTACCTGCAGTACGGATGGAATCGGCACACGTGTCTCGGTCAGCACGTGTCGCCAGTGATCATTGTCGAATCGATGATTGCGGTCCTCGGGCTCCAGGGTCTGTCGCGACCCGAGCCGCGAGCCGGCGAGCTGGAGTTCCCATTCGAACGCCGATTCGGACGGCTGCAGCTCGACGATCAGAATCTGTACGCCACGACCTTTTCCCTTCAGTTTGCCGATTCCGGAACGACGCAGTCGTTCTGGCCTGCGGCTTCAACCGGCGCCGCCGAGGTGATGTGAGATGACAACCAAGAGGATTCGACCGTTCGTGTGCATTGCGCTGTCATCTCTGCTGGTGTGGTCGTGCGGCCGGGGAACGTCGAGCGAGGAAACGAAGTACGCCGGTCGCCACGGTGCCGTCCGGTGGACTCCTCTCGCCGTTGAAGGATGACTCGAGCAACGACATCGTGTCGTGGGTGGACGGACAGGTCGTGAGCGATTGGTCTGCGGAAATCGCCAAGCGCGAGCGCGCCATCGACGGATATCTGAGCGACACCGACGACGTCCGCGCCGCGAAGTACGGCTTTCGAAGCGGACACAACCCACAACTTGGCTGGAGCTGGTTCCGTGACTACCCGGTGGGATTCAATGGCGTGCCGTTCGTGTTGTTCAAGACCATCCTCGATCTGGATCCGAACGATCCTGACCCGGCGCTGCAGCGGATCGCCCGCATCTGGAAACACGAGTCGCCGATCCCGCTCGGCACCGGTCAGTCCGCCACGCGCTGGACGTTCGATCACCTCGGCGTCGGACCAACTCCATTCGACTACGTGGACGGGATCGCGAAACCCATCGGCGAACGAACGTCACCGTTGCCGTTCGGCTTCGCGTTCGAGAACCCGCGCACGTTCGAGCCGCTCTCTGAAACCGAGCGTGAAGCTGCGCGACGGGCAGTTGCGCCTGAAGAGCGTGTTCCAGAACACCAGCCTGCTGCTGGCCAAGCTCAAGACGGTCGATCACGAAGACAACTGGGAGAAAGATCGCCCCGGCTTTGGCAGCCCGGGCTCGATGGATCGCGTGTTCTTCTCCTGTGCGGCGTGTCACGTGGGCCGCGTGGTCGTGGGCGGGCGGATGAAGTTCCTCGTCGGCATGCCCAACACCGAGATCGAAGCGCAGTACTACTCGAAACTGCTGATGCTCACGAGTGCCGCGCTCGTCGAGTCCGGCTTCGATCCGTCATCGCCGACGCCGGTGAATCCCGCCGCGATCAAACCAAATCGAAACGCGGTGCGGGCGCTGTACGCGGCGATGCTCAGGAAGGCACTGAACCGTCCCGAGACGATGTACGGATCGTCGCCCGCGCAGATCGCGCGAGCCAAGATTCAGACGCTCGCGGTTGCCGATGAATTCCCGAGCGTGATGCAGGATCTGATCGCCACGGGCGTAAAGACGCACTTCATCTACTACGTCGTCGCGAAGAACAACGCCTACAAGCGCCCGCTCCCGGATGTCCTTGAAGATCGCCCCGGCCAGATGGACGCATTTGGCATCGCGTCTGGTCTTGTTGCGATCCACACGCGACGACCGGACAACAGCTTCATGCAGTTCGTGGAACGCGACAACCCGAAGAGCCCACTCTTCACCGGCTTCTCGAAGGCGAACGGTCTGCCGGTGGATACGCCCGGTTTGACGGAACCTGTCACCGATCCAAAAGCAGCAGGCGATCGCATCGTGAAGAACATCCCGGCCTGGGCACCGCCCGTGCCGGCGCCGGTCGACGTCAAGAGTGTCAACTGGGCGGTCGAGCGGTTCCACGCCAACTGGGACGGGAACCAGGGAGCGTCGTCGCGCACGCTCGCGTCGGGCGCGTCGGCAACCGGCGATCCGCGCATGGTCAACGTGCGCATTCACGAACCGCTCAACCCGTTCATCGACAATCTGCCGCCGCCGCCCTATCCCTTCACGAGCGTCGATCTCAACCGTGCGCGTGAAGGCAAAGCGATCTTCAAGGCATCGTGCGCCAACTGTCACACGCCGAAGAACCAGATGATTTATCCGGCGTCGAAACTGGGCGTCGACGCCAATCGCACGATGGTCAACACGAGCGTGTCGCGCTACGGACTCGCAGCGCTCGTGATGGAGGCGTGCAGCATCTACGGGTTGAATCACAAGGGAGAACCGGGCGCGGATTGGTGCGTGCCGCAAGGCAATTGGCAGGCGCGTCTCGACGAGTACTTCCGCGACACGCCGCGCCGCGTCGCCGAGGGCACCGCCGGCTACAAGGCGGACATGCTGCACGGCATCTGGGCGCAGGCGCCGTATCTGCACAACGGATCGGTCCCGACACTCGGTCAGCTCGTGTGCCCCGCCACGCGACCCCAGCGCTTCCTTCGCGGCAACCTGAACTACGACGAGAAGCTTGTCGGGTTCGAATGGGCAACTCGTCCGGCTGCGCGCTACAGTCCCAACGAAACGCTCATGGTCAAGGAATACGACACGACGGTCCCGAGCAAATCCAACGGCGGTCACACCTTCGGGTCTGAGCTGTGCCCTGATACCAGCGGCCTCGATCCCGTCAAGAACCGTAGGGACATCGAAACACGGATCCAGCAGTCCCGCGTCGGCGCTTTGCTCGAATACCTCAAGACGCTGTAAGCCCAGCCTTCAGCGCCCGGCCAGAAGAATCACGTCGCCCGGATGTCGATCCGGGCGACCCTCGTTCGACGCCACTATAGAGGGCGGAGAGACAAGTCCCTCGGCTGAAGGACCGTCGTCTCGAAGAAATAGTCGTGACCGGTGTCGAACCCGCCCGGACGTTTCGACTATAAGTAGAAGCTCCTGCTGCGAGGTCCTATGAGTTTCGTGTCCGATCTCCGCTTTGCGTTCCGTTCGTTGCTCAGGGCAAGGGGCCTGACGATCACCGTCGTGCTGACCCTGGCTCTGGGCATCGGCGCCAATGCCGCTATCTTCAGCGTCGTTCGAGGTGTCCTGCTCAAGCCGCTGGCGAACCGCGACGAAGATCGCCTGATTTACATCCGGCAAAGCGCACCCGGTCTCCAGACGCCGAACACGGCGTTCTCGGTCCCCGAGATCGACGACCTCAAGGCTCGCGTGAAGTCGGTCGGCACCTTCGGCGACTTCTCCACGATCGCCTTCACCATGATCGGCCTTGGAGAGCCGCGCGTCGTCAGCGCCGGCGTCGTCAGCGGCTCCTACTTCGACGTGATGGGACTGCGTCCGGTACTCGGCCGCCTGATCAACGCATCGGACGACGGTCCGCAGGCGGCGGGAGTGGTCGTCCTGACGCATCGCTTCTGGACGACGGCGTACAAAAACGATCCATCGGTGATCGGAAAGACCGTGGGCTGGACTCTCGCGTGGCGCACAGTCGATCGGCATCCTCGAGCCGTCGGTCCCGTATCCCACTGAAACCGAAATCATCGCGAACGTCGTCACGAGCCCACATCATCTGTCGGCGACGATGGTCACAGGACGCGTGCATCGCATGACGGAGTTGTTCGGCCGTCTCGCGCCGGGCGCCGATGTCGAGGCCGCACGCGCCGATCTCCGCGCGGCGCATGGCGCGATCGCTGCGCGAGTATCCCGAGGTGTACACGCCCAAGGCCGACTACCGGATCGACGCCGTGCAGCTTCGCGATCAGATCACGGCACCGGCACGCACGGTCCTGCTGATCCTGCTCGCCGCGTCTGCGCTTGTCTTCGTCATCGCGTGCTCGAACGTCGCGAATCTGATCCTGGCTCGCTCGGTGCGACGAGAGGGTGAGCTTGCCGTCCGCGCCGCACTCGGGGCGCGGACGAGCGCACTTCGCCGCACGCTGCTGGCCGAGAGCCTGCTCCTTTGCGGCACAGGGGCAGCGCTCGGCGTGGTCATGGCGCGACCGATGGTGGCCGTCCTGTCGCAATACGCCGCGCGATTCTCCGTGCGCGCGCTCGATGTCACTGTGGATTCGAGCATGCTCTGGATTGGCGTCGGCCTCGCGTTGATCGCAGCGACGCTGCTCGCATTCGTACCGCGGCTGCCGTCGGCGGAAGCGTCGAGCGGCTTCGGCCTCTCGAATGGAAGCGCGCGGCTGACCACCGGTACCAATCGCCGACTGCAGGTCTTTGCTGTCATGCAAATCGCCGCATCCTTCGTGCTGCTCGCTGGCGCAGGCATGCTGCTGACGACGCTGCTCGAGTTGCAGACGGCGCAGCTCAAACTGAACACGAGCAACGTGCTCGCGTTGCACGTGCCGGTCATTCAGGGCCGCGAGCCCGGTCAGAACCTCGCCTTCTATCACGAGGCGATGCGCCGCATCTCGCAGTTGCCGGGCGTAGAGCGAGTCGCTGTCGGAACGCTGGTGCCTTGGCGCGAGGCCGGCGGCTTCGGACCAGGATTCCAGTTCACCGGCGAGGGCTACTCAAAAGTCGACGGTGAAGAGGATCCGCGCGGACGCTTCCGTACTGTGTCGCCAGGATTCTTCTCCGCACTTGGCGTCCCGCTGATCGCGGGTCGCGACTTCAACGACGCGGACCGCCGCGACTCCGAGAAGGTCGTCATTGTCAGCCAGAGCCTGGCGCAGCGGATGTTCCCGAATCAGGATGCGGTGAACCGGCATATCACGTGGACCGATCCCGTGATGAAGTTCATCGACGTCAGCCCCGAACCGCGGCGCATCGTCGGCGTGGTCGCCGACGTTGACGATGAGAACGTGGTGCCGGGCCCGGCGGTGACGATCTATCACCCGCTGGATCAGGAGATCGGTGGTGGCCGGCTCTTCGTCCACGCGCGCACCGATCCGTACGCGTTGGTTCCGCCGATCACGCGGATCATCCGGGAGATGTCAGCCGATCAGCCCGTCGAGAAAGCCGCGACGCTGGACGACGTTCGCGCTGAAGTGCTCGCGCCGAATCGGCTTAACGTGCTCGTGTTTGGTGGGTTCGCCGGCGTCGCTCTCCTGATCGCCATCGTCGGCGTCGCTGGCGTGCTGGCCTTCTCCGTGAGTGCTCGCACGCGCGAGTTCGGCATTCGGCTGGCGATCGGGTCTGAGCCGAAGGATCTGCTCGGCCGGGTCGTGAAGGAGGGTGCGACGATCGCAGGCATCGGCATCGTCGCGGGCATCGTCGGCGGATTCATGCTCGCTAAAGCGATTGCGGCTTACATCAACGACGTGAGCTTGCCCGGAGTGGTACCGACGCTCGGCGCCGCGCTCGTTCTCGTCGCCGCAGCGCTGCTCGCGTCACTCGTGCCGGCTGCGCGCGCCTCGCGCGTCGATGTGATTGATGCCCTTCGGCCGGAGTAGGGTCGGCGTGCCGGGCCTTTGCCTCGAACTCGATCGACCGCGTGCCTATCGATGTCCAGGCAAAGCCTGACGCCGGACCGAAATTCAGCCGATAGATGAGGCCGTGAAGGCCTACGGTCCCTGGCTGTGGACTCTGGCGGCGCTCTTCGCAGTGCGGGTGATTGCACAGCCGCTGGCGCTCCTGGTCGATTCCCCGCTGCTGCCGCCATTCGAGTCGTGGCACAGCGGCGTCATGCCGTACCCTCTGCTCATTGTCTCCCAGCTTTTCATTCTGGCGTGGCTGACGACCACCGCATGGCGAGTCTCACAAGAGACGGTAAAGCCGAATCGCAGGTCCGGCAGACGCCTCCTTGCAATCGCTGGCGTGTACGCGCTGATGATGCTGACGCGTCTGATCCTCGGTGCAACGATGTTGCGCGACGAGAGATGGTTCGCGAGTCCGGTGCCGACCGTATTTCACCTTGGTCTCGCGGGCTATCTGTTCGTGTACGGCCATCTGCATGCGCGCCATGGCTAAACTGCTGCCATCGATTCACTATCCGGCGACCATGGTTGGGGCGTTCGCAGCGTTCGCCGCCCTGCAGGCGGCCGGTATGCCCCTGATCGTCAGTACTTACGTTCCGGCATTGTCAGTCGCGGCCGTCGTTACCTGGCTCGAGCTGCGGCAACCAAATCGCGACACGTGGCGACCGTCCATGCGCGAGGTCCGAACCGACCTCATTTTCATGGTCGTCGTGCAACTGGCGCTGCCGCCACTAGTCGGTTTCTTGTTCGCATATGCGCTCGTCGAGCCTGCACGTTCACTCAACCTGCCGACGGCACGACTCTGGCCTCACAGTTCGCCGATCTGGGTACAAGCAGTCCTCATGGTGTTGGCAGTCGACTTCACGCGTTATTGGCTGCATCGCGCCGCTCATCAGAGCGATACGCTGTGGCGGCTCCACTCCGTGCATCACTCGGTCGAGCAGCTGTACTGGCTCAACACGGCACGCTTCCACCCGATCGAGAAGGCACTGCAGATGTGCCTCGACAGCCTCCCGTTCTTGCTCATGAGCGTGGACGCCAAGGTGCTCGCTCTGTATTACCTCGCGTACGCTTCCAACGGCTTCTTCCAACACTGCAACGTCCGCTTGCGCTACGGCTTCCTGAACTACATCGTCGGAAGCGCAGAGACGCACCGCTGGCACCATTCGCGTGATGCCGCGCGAAGCCAACGCGAACTACGGCAACACGGTCATCGTCTGGGATCTGCTTTTCGGGACGTGGTTCCTGCCGAACAACCGCGATGTCGAAGCACTCGGCCTCAGAGACACAGGCTACCCGAGAGCATTTCTCGGTTTGATGCGGGCGCCGTTCAGGCGATACCCCTCGGACGAATGATGCAGGGAATGGTGAGGCGCGTGGCCATGCAGATCTACAAGCATCGCCACTGGCACCCCGTCGTGCGACAGGCTGGCCGGCCCGACCTCGCACAGACCGAGGTGTTACGCGCCATCATGTCGGCCAATCACGACACGACGTTTGGACGGCAACATGGGTTCGCCGACATAGATCGCGCGCCGACGTTTCGGGAAAGAGTTCCAGTGCAGCAGCTACGAGATGCTGCGGCCCTACATCGAGCGTCAGCGACGCACGGGCGAGACTGCGCTCACGAAGGAGGCTCCGCTGTTCTACGCGCAGACGAGCGGAACAACAGGGAGACCGAAATACATTCCGATCACGCCGACCGCGCTCGCGATACACCGCGCGGAGCAGGCGCTCTTCTCTTACCTCCAGTTCAGGGCGTGCGCGCAGGCTTTCGACGGCATGGCCATGGGCATCATGGGCGCGGCGGTGGAGGATCACCTCGACTCGGGTCACGCTGTCGGCTCGGTGTCCGGTCACCTGTACGCGTCGCTTCCTCGTTTTATTCAGTCCCGGTTCGTGGTGCCGCCTGCCGTATCCACGATCGCCGATTACGAACTCAAGTACCAGATCGTTCTGCACCTCGCGCTCGCGCAGCCGAATATCACCTACATTGGATCACCAAACCCGTCGACATTCCTCCGTCTGCTCGACCTGTTGAACAGGCATCGCGAGTCGCTGCTGCGCACGTTGGCCACGGGCACATCGAGCCTGATAACCGCGCTCGAGCCCTCATTGCAGTCGATTGTTGCAAATCGGCTGCAGGCGATGCCGGAGCGCGCGGCGCAGCTGCAGAAGCTGGCCGAACTGACCTATGCCAACGTCTGGCCGGACGTGAAGCTGCTGACTACGTGGACGGGTGGGAGTTGCGGAATTGCGCTCAGTGCGCTCCGCAATAAGCTGCCCGCCGGCGCGCTCGTCATGGAGTTGGGCTACCAGGCGACCGAAGTCCGCGGAACCATTCCGCTCGAGGCCGAAACGGCCGGCGGCCTCCCGCCGCTGCACCACACCTTCTTGGAATTCGTAGAGCACTCAGCCTGGGAAAGGGAGCGACCCGAGTATCTGACGCTCGATCAGCTGCAACGCGGTGTCCAGTATTTCGTGCTGGTCACGACGGTGACGGGACTGTATCGCTACTTCATGAACGATCTGGTGGAGGTGACGGGATTTTTTCAGAAAACGCCGCTGCTTCGGTTTGTGCAGAAGGGCAAGGGCGTAACAAATCTGACCGGCGAGAAGTTGTACGAAGCTCAGGTCATCGATGCCGTTCAAGGTGAGCTCCCGCGGTGTGGAGTCACGCCCACCTTTTTCGTCATGGTCGCGGACGACCAAGCGATGGCCTACCGTCTCATGGTTGAAGTGCAGACTGGATCGCCGGAGGCGAGTGCCGTCGGCCGAGCCGTCGATCTACGGCTCCGAGAACTCAACATCGAATATCGAGCCAAGCGTGAGAGCGGGCGCCTGGCGGCCTTGACGCTCACTTGGTTGCGAGCCGGCGCGGGCGAGGCCTACAAGGCTGCGGCGGTCAGGGCAGGGCAGCGTGAGGGACAACTCAAACCGCAAGTCCTGCAGCATCGCAAGGATCTGCTCATGACCTTCGACGACTTCATCGCGTGACCCGATGCGCCTGCAACTTGCGCTGCGCAATCTCCGCATCCCATTCAAGACCACATTTCGACATGCATCGGCCGAGCGAAGTGAGACAGCAAGTGTCTGGGTGGAAGCTCAGTCGGAGAATGTAATCGGATACGGCGAGTCCTGCCCGAGGCCCTACGTCACCCGCGAGACCATTGATTCGGCTCGCGCCTTCTTCGCCGATCACCACGAGTCCCTATGCCGGCGCGTTGTCGACCTGCAGTCACTGCGCGAATGGATTGATGCGCACACTGCGGAGATCGATACCAACCCGGCGGCCTGGTGCGCCGTGGAGTTGGCTCTGCTCGATCTAATCGGCAAGTCCACTAGCCAGACAATCGAGTCGCTGCTGTCGCTGCCCGCGCTCGCCGGGCCTTTTCGCTATACCGCCGTGCTCGGGGACTCCAGCGAGGCAGAGTTCACAGCCACTGCGCACGGATATCGGCGCATGGGGTTCATCGATTTCAAGGTCAAACTGTCGGGCGATCTCGAGCGTGACAGGCAGAAGCTCGCGATCCTCGATGGTCTGGACTCCAATTTTCGGGTGCGCGTCGACGCCAATAACCTGTGGCCAGAGGTCGGCGTAGCGGTCACGCACCTGGGACAGCTGGGACGATCGCTTGCCGGCGTCGAAGAACCACTGACCGCGCGGAAATACTCAGAGCTCGGTCGAATCTCCGCAGCGCTCGGATGTCCAATCATTCTTGACGAGAGCGTTGTCTCGACCGACCAACTCCGCTTCCTCGATGGGGCACCCGGGCGATGGGTCCTCAACGTTCGGGTCTCGAAAATGGGAGGACTGTTGCGAGCGCTCGATGTCGTTTCAGCGTGCCGCGCTCGTGGCATCCCGATCGTTGTCGGTGCGCAGGTCGGTGAAACGAGCGTGCTGACGCGGGCTGCGCTGACGGTCGCACAAGCTGCCGGCGCAGATTTGTTCGCACAGGAAGGGGCATTCGGCACGTTCCTGCTGGAGCACGACGTGTGCGAACCGTCACTGATGTTTGGCGTCGGCGGGATGCTCGATCCGCAGACTTACCCTTCACTCGACACGCCCGGGCTGGGCCTTCGGATCAAACGGGACGCATGAAACAGCGTCGACGGTTGGTTACGGCGCGAAGGGGAAGCCGCCAAAGAACACGTATGCCGCGGCGAACGTGACGAGGATGTTGAACGCCTGACCGCCGAGGAACGCGATCGCGGGGCGGCCCTGGTCCGTTGTGACCAGGGTGCCCAGCGATGTCTCGAGACCAATCGACACAAACGCCATCGCGAATAACGTCGTCCTGATGGCGGTCAGCGGCCCCCGCGTGTCGGCAACAGTGGCGTCACCGACGAACCACGAGAACACGATTGACGCGACTAGGAATCCGAGGACGAACTTCGGGAACCGCTCCCAGATCACTGCGAGGCTGGTTCGCGGCGTGCCCTCTGCTCCTGCTTCCGTCTTGCGTTTCAACGTCCACCACACGGTCAGCAAGAAGGCGGCTACACCGATCAGCGCGTTCTGCGAGAGCTTGACGACGACGGCCGCGTCGCGGGCGGCGTCGCTGATCAATTCACCGCCGGCGACGACGGCGGCGCTCGTGTCCAGCGTGCCACCGAGCCATGCACCGGCGACGACATCGGGCATGCCGATCACCTTCGCGACCCACGGCATCAGCACCATCATTGGCATCGCGACAACCAGTACGAGCGACGTGACGTACGACAGCTTCTTGCGGTCGCCCTGGATCGCGCCGCACGTCGCAATCGCCGCCGATACGCCGCAGATGGACACGGCGCTCGCCAGCATCGTCGCGAACTCATCGTCCACGCGCAGCCGTCGCGCGAGCCAGAAGGCGAACGCCCACACACTCAGCACGACGACGAGCGCCTGCGCGATGCCTAGAAGTCCCGCGCGAGCGATGTCGTCCACCAGGATGCCGGCGCCGAGCACGACGAGCCCGGTCTTGATGTAGTACTCGGTCCGCACCGCTTCGCGCAGCCACTCCGGCACGGGCACCGTGTGATTCACGATCAATCCAATCGCCAGCGCGAAGACCACGTACTCGAGGCTCCACGCGGAAACTGCGGGGAGGGCGGCGATCGCCTGCGCGAGCCACGCGAGCGCCGACACGAGCAGCGCGCCGGGAAGAAATCGCGGCAAACGCGCGCCAAGCACCGCGGCGCCGGCGGTCAGCGGAACGAGGACCAGTAGTCCAACCTGCAGCGGATTGGTGAGACGTGAGCCAGCAAGCACCAGCGCGATGAGCGCTGCGCCGACGAGAACAGAGAGCCAGTCCTCGCTGATGAGTGGGGGACGTGTTGAAACCGACGCGCGCGCGACCTCAGGTACAGCGGCGGGATGAGTGGCGGCTGTCTGCATGGGCGAGAGATTATCTCAATCGCCCGTTTCGAGTAGGCGGTAGTCCGTAGCGTAGGCGGAAGTCAAGACCAGTCGGGCTTTTCTACATAATCAATACCCGCCCTACTGCAGCTGATTGCCTACGCCGCAGACTCAGCGCGAATGGCTTCCTTCCAGGCAAATTCCAGCACCAGGCCGCTCACCGTGAGCATGTCGCCTTCCTGCAGGTTGTGACGGCCTTCGAGAGGCAACTGGTTGACGAGCGGCTTGCCGCCCATCGCGGTGGCCACGTAGCCAGTACCGTGCTTCGCGATGGCGATGGCGATCGACGGCTTGAACCAGCCACGCAGACGGACGAGCGCGGTGTTCGAACGCCCGATGATGGAGGTGTGCCCATCGAGACTGTACTCGTCCTGCTCGGCGCTTCCGGCAATCACACGCAGGACGCCGACGCGGCGCGGCGCTGTCGGTGCCGAGACAGCCGCTCGCGTGTGAACCGGCCTGGCGGCATCCGCGCGGGCAGACTCGAGCGTCGCACGCAGCGCGCGATGCTGCTTGGTATCGAGATACACGGTGTCACCGAGTCCCTGCATCGGCGCTCCCGCAACCGGCTGGGCCTCTGCCGCGTTCTGATCGAACATCAGCTGGTGCTTGCCGACCAGGACCTCGTCGCCATGCTGCAGGACGTGGCGCGTAATCGGCCGCCCGTTGACGAACGTGCCGTTGGTGCTTCGCAGGTCCTCGAGGATCACGCTGTTGCCTTCTTGAAAAACACGCGCGTGATGGCCGGACACCGCCGGGTTGTCGATGACTACCGCGTTGTCCGGAAGACGCCCGATGGTGACTCCCGTCCCAACGGCGTAGTCCTTGAGGACGATACCTTCATACTGCAGCGTAAGTTTCGACATCCTGTCCTCGCCTCACTGATCGTTTCCACCGATCGATCAACCGGTGCCACCAACCGCCAGTTACTTTCACGACTACAACCGTGATGTTGTCCGCGCCGCCGTTCATGTTGGCCGTCGCTATCAGCTGATCGCAGATCTGCTGCGGGTCCTGATACGTCCTGATCGCGTGTGCGAGCTCCGGCTCCGCCACCATGCGAGTCAGTCCGTCGCTGCATAGCAGCACGTAGTCGCCAGACCGCACGGGGACTTCCGTGACATCGACGTCAACCGCCGGCTCGCGTCCCAGCACGCGCACGAGCACGTTCTGCTGCTCCACTGGCAGGCTGCGGCCTTCGTCGGCGAGCCCCGCCTCGATGTGCGCTTCCATCAGCGAGTGATCGCGCGTGAGCGGCTCGAGTCGATCGTTGTGCCAGAGATACGCGCGGCTATCACCCACGTGGGCAACGCCGGCGATCTGCTCACGAATCCACGCACCGACGATGGTCGTACCCATACCGGCCTGGCGCGGATCCCTCTGCGCCTCGCCGTAGATGAATTCGTTCGACTGCCGCACTGCGTCAACCAGACGCTGGGTGTGCGGCAGAAACGGTGACACTTCCAACGTCTTGCCGTTCGGGTGATCCCTCAGCTCACGTGCGATGGCTTGTATCGCCATCTCGCTCGCGACCTCGCCGGCCGGCGCGCCTCCCATGCCGTCGCAGACCACGAACAGGCCTTGTTCGGCCTGCGACAGGTAGGCGTCCTCGTTCTGGGGGCGAACCCGTCCCGTGTCGGTGCGCGCCCCGACTCGCAGCCGCATCGCTACTTCTGATTACAAGCCGTACGCCGGGATCGATCCGGGCGCGGAAGTGACTATCTGCGCTGGAGATAACGTCGAGCTGCGGTGGGGTCGGCCCCAGGAACCGGGCCGCGTTGTGGGCGTTTTTCGTACGGCGGTTACAGAAGCGTCAGTCCTTCTCTTTGGGCAGTTCTATGAACTGCGACTGATGCCCTGTTCGCTCCTCGAGCGCGAGGAGGACACGCTTCAACAGCACTTCATCGAAGCGCATTGACACGAACTGTTCCTCGGTGCTGGTGCGCAACGCGATCCAGTCTCTCGTGACCTGGATGCCGATTCTGCTGAGCGTTCCGCCGGCGCGAGCGACCGGTGCCGGTCCCTGCGGCGAGCTCCACAACGGATCGCGACCACGCGACACGTTGATCGCAAGCACGCGACTGTAGGGGAACGAGCACAACGGAGACGCAGGATTCGAGGTAGGGATGATCGTGATCTTGCCGTCACCCATCAGCAGCTGTGCGCCCTGCTCTTTCGACTTGCGCGTGCCAACGAGCGCGCGTGTCTCGAACACCAGGATCGGATCCGACACTTCGACCGGAGGCACCGGGCGACGCTCGACTGGCTCGGGCGCTTCAACAGGCGCACTCACCTCTACGGGCGGTGCGACTGGAATCGCCGCGGCGCGAGCGGCCACTCTGCGCGGCGCGACTGGCGGAGGTGCGATCGGTTCCGCTGGTTCGACTGCGGGCGGCGGTACCGGTTCAACCGCTCGGGTGTCCTCGCGCGCAGGTGTCTTGGTCGCAACCGTTTCGACAGGCTGCGCAATCGGCGGCTGCGTCTCTGCGATCGACGGTGGCGCAACCGCCAGCGTCGGATCGTTCGCCGCTTCGGTCGCGTCCCCTCGCAGCATGAGGTAACCAAGCGCCGCGACGGTCACCGCGAGCATCGCAACGACGGCTGCCTGAGCCCAGATCATGCTGCCGCCTCGTTTTGGGGCAACGTGAGGCGGAGGGATAACGGTGGTCGTTAACGGAGCAGCGGCTTCGGGCTGCTGCCGCGAGAGATCGAGCGTCTCTGTCACGATCGGCGCGGGCAACAGGTTCTCCCTGCCGTCGGCCGCAAACGTCTTGGCGATGTCCGCCATCGCGAGTGGACCGGTTGCGCGTGACAGGGCCTCACGGAATTCCTCGGCAGACTGGAAGCGATCGGCCTGGACCTTGGCGAGCGATTTCTGGACGATCGCCTCGCACCAGTCGGGTAATCCCCCACGATGCGCGCAGAGTGGAATCGGCGTATCGCGAATCTGACGCTGCAGCATGGCGAGCGCGGTGTCCGCGGAAAACGGGAGCGCACCGGTCAGGAGTCGATAGAAGAGCACTCCGACGGAATAGAGATCCGAACGCCCATCGACTTCTTCACCGAGGACCTGCTCGGGCGACATGTACGCCGGCGTGCCCATCAGGCGGAAGTCAACGGTCTTCTGTTCGGCGCCGAGGACCCGGGCGATGCCGAAGTCCATGATTTTGATCGCGCCTTCGTCGGTCACCATGACGTTGGCCGGCTTGACGTCGCGGTGGACGACGCCGCCCCGATGCGCGTGCTCGAGCGCAGATAAAATCTGATCGATGACGTAGGCCGCGCGCTCGGGTGAGATCGCCCCGAATCGCTCCGACAGCTTGTCGAGCGATTCGCCGCGCACGAACTCCATGACCATCAGCAGGTCGCCATCCGCACGGAACAGCTCGTAGATGGTCGCGATCTGCGGGTGATTCAGTCGCGCGAGGATCGTCGCTTCCGCCCGGAAGCGCGACATGACTTCTGTGTTGGCGAGATCGGGGTTTAACGTCTTGACCGCGACGTCGCGATGGAGCGTCTCGTCCACCGCCTTGTAGACGACGCCGGCGCCACCTCGCCCGAGTTGGCCAACGATTCGGTACTTGCCGATGGTCCTGCCAATCACAAATCTGGAGCCTCTAGCTCCTTTCGGACCGTCCCGTAACAGGAAATAGGAGCGATAATGCCGGCTTCGCGAGCTGACATGAAAGTGCATGTTTCGACGATCGCTGCCGTGCTCCTCTCTCTTCTCGCCACTACCCTCGCCGCTCAACGCGGTGGCGCCGGGCAGGGTGTAAGAGAAGTCACCGTCACCGCCATTCCAGGTGTCGTCGCTGCGGGTGCGACATGGAGTACCGCGTGGCAGGGCACGGACAACGCCGATGGCCTCGTTGGCACACCGGATGGTGGTCTGCTGTTCGCGCAGGAGCAGCCCCGACGAATCAGCAAGCTCGACGCGATGGATCGCGCGTCTGTGTTTCTCGCCGACACACGCGGCGTCGGCTCGATCGGCATCGACTTGAAGGGACGCGTGATCGCGGTCGAACGAACGTGCACCGATCCCGGCGGACACCCGGAGTCGTGCAACGAGCCCACAGCCGTGAGTGTGCTGACGCCCACCCGCGCCGTGCTCGCCGATCGCTTCGAGGGCAAGCCTCTCGGACGACTCAACGATCTCGTCGTGGACGCGAAGGGCGGCGTCTACTTCACGGTCGGCGGTGCGTACTACGTTGGCCCGCGTGGCATGATCAAGAGCCTCGGCGAGGATCTCCGCACGAACGGCGTGATGCTGAGCCGGGACGAGAAGATCGTCTACGTCACCAACGGCAACGTGATTGTCGCGTTCGACATCCTTCCTGATGGCAGCGTGACCAACCGGCGCAACTTCGCCACGCTCGAAGCCGGCGGCAACGGTGACGGCATGGCGATCGACGGCGAGGGTCGCTTGTATGTCACGTCCGCGCCGGGCGTGCAGGTCTTCAGCTCGGAAGGCAAGTATCTCGGCCTGATCCCGACGCCTCGCAGTGCCATCAGCGTTGCGTTCTCTGGTCCCGGCAAGCGAACGCTCTACATCGTCGGCAGCGGCGCGCTCGGACCGGATGGACAGGAGTTCAGGACGGCAGATGGCGTGAGGAACAACGCGAAAACGATCTACCGGCTTCCGATGATCGCCGCAGGTTTCAGCGGACGACCGAAGTAGATCAACTCACTGGATTCGGACGCGCGAGCCGGACCAACTCCGGTGCATGGAGCCGTTGTCCCCTGTACGCCTTCACGTCTCCGAAGCGTCGCCCATTCTCCCAGTCGTCGCGCGCGTCGCGGATCTCCTCGGGTGTGCGCGCCACGAAGTTCCACCACATGAGAATCGTGGCCGGGAAGGGCGGGCCGCCGATCAGCAACAGACGCGCACCGCTGTGACTTGCGAAGGATGCGTCAGCGCGTTGCACGCCCAGGTAGTAGAGGACGCGCTGCTCGGAGCGGCTGCCCATCGAGTGCGCAATCACCGGAGAGGACGAGCACGGCATATTCGAAGTCGGGCCGTAGCGGTATCTCGAGGCGCTCGCCTCGATGCACCTGCAGATCGGCTCCGGCCAGATCGGAAAGGTGATGTGAGGGCGATACGGTGTCGGCGAGCTGACCGGAAAACACTCGGACGATCCCTCCGCTCAGCTCGAGCACGGGTGCGAGCTTCACATGTTGAAACGAGGGCGCGCCGTGTCGGTCGCGATCGGGCAACGCGGTCCAGAGCTGCACGCCATTCAGCCGTCCCGTGTTGTCGGTGGGCGTTCGCTCGGCGTGCGCAATCGCGTGGCCGGACGTCATGACGTTCACGCCGCCGGGGCGAAGCACGGCTTCCTCGCCAAGGCTGTCGTCGTGGACGACCTCGCCCTCGAGCAACCACGTGACCGTCTGCAACCCCATGTGCGGATGCGGCGCGACGTCCATCGGCATCCCCTCGGTAAACGAGAGGGGGCCGAACCGATCGAGGAAGCACCACGGTCCGATCATGCGGCGCCCCCTCACCGGAAGCGCCCGCGAGATACGCAGCGCGCCGAGCGCGATCTCGTAGTTCTCGTACTCGTCGAGCCGCCGCTCCGTCGCACCCAGTGCAACCAGTGATTCCGCCGCGACCCTCGGCCTGGTCATAGGGACAGTCTAGATCCGGATGTCAGTTCGCTCGCAGGGAAAGCAGAGGACGCGGAGTTTGGAAACGCAGAGATCGCCGGGATCGCAGGGGACCGTCAGCAATGCCACGGGTCACGCCGGCCTTTGGCCGGCGCTTCGGATCGAGGGAGACCGGATCGCAAGCGTCATGTGAGCGCTGTGTGACGCTTGCGTCCAGTCTCGCTCGATCCAGCCGCACGTCGTGCGGCGACCCGTGGCACTATTCCTGTTTTTGGCACTCTCTGCGATCTCCGCGATCCCTGCGCTACAAAACACACAAGTGGATGACGCCCGAATCAGACCCCACGCGCGCATTACAATGCGACATGCTCTTGCGTAATCACAAAGCGACCCTTGTCGGAGTCCTCATTCTCGCCGCCGCTTTCATGTCGTGCTCTCGTTCGGCATCTCCCTCGAACACGTCACTTCCACGGACTGCTGACGGCAAGCCCGACCTCTCGGGTATCTGGCAGGTCCACAACCGTGCAGCCGCCGATCTCGAAGATCACGTCGCGCGTTTCGGTCTGCCGGCCGGCAAAGGCGTCGTGCAGGGCGGACCGATTCCCTACCAGGAATGGGCGGCGAAGAAGAAGATCGAGAACGCGAAGAATCGCCTGACCGCCGACCCGCTGGCGAACTGTTATCTGCCGGGCGTGCCGCGGATCATGTACATGGAGTTCCCGTTCCAGATCTTCCAGACGCCCGACCACATCGCGATGACGTTCGAGTGGTCGCAGGTGCATCGCACGGTCTACACGAACGGCGCGCCGGCTCTGGAAGGCATCGACTTCTGGATGGGCGACTCGCGCGGCCGCTGGGAAGGCGACACGCTCGTCGTGGACATCAAGGATCACAACGACCGCACCTGGTTCGACCAGGCGGGCAACTTTCACAGCGAGGCACTTCACCTCGTCGAGCGCTACACGTTGAAGGACGCGAACACGATCACCTACGAGGTGACGATCGAAGATCCTAAAGTCTTCACGCGCCCGTGGACGATCAGCATGCCGCTCCATCGACAGACGGACGCCGATCGCATCTTCGAGTATCAGTGCCAGGCGGAGGCAGAGGAAGCCAACGGCGCGTTCGAGCCGGACCCGAAGACCTGGTATCCGGGACCGTCAGTGCCGGTGCAGCCATCTCCCGAGTGGAACGATGTCCAGACCGCCTGGAAGGCGCCCGAGAAGAAGGGCGAGTTCAAGCGGCTCGCGGACGGGAAGCCCGACCTGCAGGGCTACTACATGCCTGACGGCGGAGGCGCCAACTACGGCCTCGGCAAACACGAACAGGACTTCCTCACACCCGCCGGGCGCGGCGTGATCGTCGATCCACCCGAGGGCGTTCTTCCGATGCAGGCGTGGGCCAAGGCGGAAGCCGAGAGCCGAAAGCTGCCGGAGCGCGGCTACGACGATCCGACCGCACACTGCTTCGTCGCCGGCGTGCCACGGTCGATGTATGTCCCCTCGCCGCTGCAGATCCTTCAGCCGCCCGGCTACGTTGTCATCCTGCACGAGCGCATGTCGTGGCGCACGATTCCGCTGGACGGCCGTGCCCACCTGCCGGACCACATGCGTCTCTGGCAGGGGGATTCGATTGGCAAGTGGGAAGGCGATACATTGGTGATCGAGACCACGAATCTCAACGGAAAAGCGTGGTTGAACGAGGTGGGCGAAATCGTCAGCCACGCCCAGCGCGTCGTCGAACGCCTGACACCGATAGACGCCGATACGATTCATTACGAGGCGAGGGTGTCCGATCCGCTCGTCTACACGCGCCCCTGGACCATCGCCTTCCCGATCAACCGGCAGAAGGACGAGCTCCTGGAGGTGGCGTGTCACGAAGACAACCAGGATCTGCAACACTTGAAGGACATCCGGGACGAGGCGCGAGCAAAGGCGCGCAGCAGTAACTAATCGTGGTGTCCGGCTTCGGCCGGACCGGAGGCACGTTTCGATGAGGTCATACCGGCTGGCAATTCTTCTCGCGATTCTGGCGTGGGTCGTCGTGCCCGTCGCCGCACATCACTCGTTCTCGGCGGAGTACGACTTCAACAAGCCGCTCAAGCTCAAAGGCAAGGTCACGGAGATGAAGTGGGCGAACCCCCACGCGTGGATCTACATCGAAGTGGTGGGCAAGAACGGCAAGGTCGAGAAATGGGCGTGGGAAACGGGCGGCGCCAACGCGCTCTATCGTCGCGGCTGGCGGAAGGAAGATCTCATGGCCGGCACCACGCTGGTGATCGACGGCTACCAGGCTCGCAACGGGTCCAACACTGCTAACGCGACCAGCATCACCTTCGAGGACGGCAAGCGCCTCTTTGCGGCCTCGTCATCTCAGGGCGGCGCGAGCGGATCGAAGTAAGTAAGACCTCCACCTGAGGGCGGGTCGCGAGACCTACTGACGACTCTGGTTCTCGAGGCGCTGGCCCGCGGCCTGCACCCGGCCGGCACGGCGCGCTACGCGCGTCGAGCCTCTGGTGGCGCTGAGATCGGATTGACGAGGCTCAACTCCCAGGATCCAACATCCCAAGCATCCTGGTTCTTTGGGCGTTGGGCGTTGGGCGTTGACCCGATGTTCAACCACCCGTATACATACGCGCCAGATCTTTCCCTTCTGGCTCTCGCTGATGTAGAGCGAGCCATCAGGCGCCTGCGCAACACCATCAGGTCGCGCGACGGCATCGCCCGGATTCATGAGTGGCGACTTGCCGGTGAAGCCATCGGCGAGGACCTCGAAATCGCCCGTCGCCTTGCCATTCGCCATCGGCTGGAACGTCACGTTGTAACCGGCCTGCGGAAGCGGCGAGCGATTCCATGAGCCGTCCTTGCCGTCACCACCATATTCGGGGTTCGTGAGGAAGCGCTTCATCGGGTAGTCGTAGAAGCAGTACGGCCAGCCGAAGTCTGATCCCTGCACCGCGCGATAGAGCGGCTCCGCCGGTCGCTCTGCGTTTCCTTCGCCGTAAAGCTATCTGGCCAGAACACGTCGAGCTGATCGCGGTTGTGCATCGCAATGTAGAGCGCGCCTTCATGCCACGTGATGGCCGTCATCTGACGGAGGCCCGTCGCGAACCGCGAGCCTTCGGCATCCTGCGTCTGACCTGGCTTGTTCTCGTCGAACTTCCAGATTCCCGCGTGCTCGTCGAGGAGCGGGCACGGCTCCTGTCCTTTCACTCCCGGACGACGGTCGGGGTTCTGGCAGGCATTCGACGGCGCACCAACGTTGATTAGAGCGAGCCGTTACCATCGAAGGCGATCCCCTTGTCCTGATGCTGGGTCTCGGTGGGCAGCCCGGTCACGAACGCTTGTTGAAGGTCATCACGAGTCTCTCCTGTGCTGCCGCACGCAATCTAATCCTGTCAGCATGTTGATATTGCACCGGATGCGGAGAGGCTCTGCCCAGCTTCTGGTAGCTCTTGGCAATCTCGCGAGACGGTATGGCATAGTGGCGTGCACACAGTGGCCGTAGAAGCTACTCCTCGCCAGCACGGATCAACCGCCGCAACCGCGTGGAGCATCGTCCGCGGCGCCGCAGCTCTTGCGGAGCCACTCAGCAAGAACGGCCGCCCGCTCACGTTCAGCCTCGACCTTCATTCCGAGTTGAGGCAGACCAAGCCTGAAGATCCCGAAGCGGTTCTCTTGTGGTCTCCCGGCGCGGGATGGCGATCGCTGCTCACCCCGAGCGATGCGCGAGCGGAGCTGCTGAATCTGTACCTGCCGATCTGTTCGGCGACTTCGAGCCGGCCCATGACGATCGGCCATCTCGGACAGAGCCTCGATGGATTCATCGCGACACCCTCCGGCGACTCGCAGTTCGTGACGGGCGACGACAACATCGTGCACCTCCATCGCATGCGCGCCCTCTCGGACGCGGTGGTCGTCGGCGCAGGCACGGTGGCGACCGACGATCCGCAGCTGACTGTGCGGCATGTCCCTGGCGCCAATCCCCTCAGGGTCGTGTTCGATCCCGGTCGCAGGCTGTTGCACACGTATCGCGTGTTCACCGACGACACGGGACCGACGCTCTACATCTGCTCGCGCACGCTGATTGAACCGGGGGAAACGCGCCTGGGCTCTGCGACCATCGTCGGAGTGGATTGCGACGATGCGAGCGGGGGTGTGGCGAAGGCACTGCAACTGCTTCGCGCGCGCGGCTGCTTCCGGGTGTTCGTCGAAGGCGGCGGCGTGACGGTGTCGGCGTTCCTGCAAGCCGATCTGCTGGATCGGCTCCAGATCGCGATCGCGCCGGTGATCATCGGAGATGGCCGCCCGGCGATACGGCTGGCGCCGCACGCGCGCCTCAGCGACTGCCGACGACCACGCTATCGCGTGTTCCGGATGGGCGGCGACGTGTTGTTCGACTGCGATCTGCACGCCGATGCCGAACCGACCGACGGGAACGATCCCGATGTTCCGCCAGTGAATCAAGTCATCTAGCTCGAAAGACGTGTAGCTGTACCGAATCCACCCTTTCGCCAGGCACGTCTGAAGTGCGTCGCCGCCGATGACGTAGTCGTAGCGCTCTCCGGTGAAGGGCAACCGCTTGAGCAGCGCGACCCCGATGGCGATCGCTCGATCGCGCGGTCGATTCAGCTCCAGAAGAGGCGTCAAATCGACAGTGGATTCGTGCGCGAAGCCGGCATTGCGCGCCATCGCAATCATCGTTTCTCGATCGAGCAGAGAGTTGATGTGCCAACCGCGGGTGAACTCCTCCATGGCGCGCGTAGACGATGGCGATGAGTCGCCTGCCCTCAGGTCGTCGCAGATGACGAGCAGGCCGCCAGGCTTCAGCAGTCGGTGACTCTGTTCGAAGAAGCGCTCTGGCACCGGCCCATGCACGAACGACTCGATGGCATACGCAAGGTCCGCCGGTTTCAGTGTCGCTGGGAGATCGCCGTAGTCACCTTCCATGCACTCGACTCGGTCAGACAGACCCGCCGCTGCGATGATCCGACGCCCCATCACAGCCTGCGCGTGACTCAGCGTGATGCCGGTGCCGCGGATCGGGAGCCGCTCAGCCAGGTAACACAGGCTTGCTCCGACGCCGCACCCGAGGTCCACGATGTGCGCAGCGGAGAGAGGCGCGTCGATGCGTCGCACGAGCGCCGCGATCTGGTCGTCGACATAGTGGAAGGCCTGGTCCTGGGTGTGGGTGTCGGGGCCCCAGACTGCGCGATGAATCGACGCGCGCCCCTCGCCGAAACGAACGAACGACGCGGTATGCCGGTCGTAGTAGCGCCTGATGTCGGCCGCGTCGAATCGCGGAGTTACCACGCCACCATGTCCACGTGGTTCACCACGATCCGCGATCGCCCTGCTTCGAGATGCTCGAGTCTTCTGCGAAGCCAGTCGGCGATCGTGTCAGCGCGTTCCGGTGCGATCTCGACGGCAGCTCGTGCCCAGCCCTCGATCAGCATCCGCTGAAACGTCCTCTCAGACGGCCCGATCGACCAATCACTCGGCGCGCACTCCACGCGGTAACCAGCCTCGGTGAAGACTCGCTCGGCCACAGACCACGCATCCGGACCCTCTGCTCGGCCACCGAGTCCCTTGTCCGTTTTCTGATGCACGTTCATCAGCTCGCGCACCAGGCCGTCCCCGGGCTCGACAGGGTCGCACGACGATCGCCCGTCATACGTGAGTGTGAACAGCGCCGTTGCGCCCGCCTCACGACATCGTGCCGCGAGAAGCCGGAGCCACGACTCCGACACGAGATCGAGCAGCGCGGACGCCGTCACCAGATTGCGACCCTCGAACAGACCGTCGTCGAGTCGATCGAGATCCATCGCACGCGTCTCGACGTCGCACTGACAGCGTCCGCCGCGCAGGGAACTCACCTGTCCCTCGATGCGCATCGAGTAACCGCGCGCATCGGCCCACGTCTTCAGTTTCGTTGGCAGCTCTTCGAGGAGACGCGCGTCGCGATCCGCCGCGAGCCACGTCTGGCGCCCTGGAAGACGGTCGATCAGGTAGCGCAGGTTCGATCCGGTGCCCGTGCAGAGATCGAGGCCACGCACGGTATCCGTAGACGCGAGGGCATGTCTGACGCGTTCGACGAGAGTCGCGGACCGAGCGGCGAAGTCCGCAGGCTCGCGAACTGCCAGCCAGTCGGAGAGAGATTCATCCACGACTCATCGACTCCAGCGCTCCCGCAATTCTGGCGACCGCCTGATCCCAACGGGGCAGAGTAGGCCGGACGCGCCGCGCTCCTTCTGTCAGGCGCGCGCGAAGATCAGCATCACCGATGACACGGGCCAACGCATGGGTCAGACCGTGGACGTCGCCCGGCGCCACGAGCAGTCCGGCGTCTGTTCCGACGAGGGCCGGAATCGCGCCCGTCGACGTGCTCACCACGGGCAGACCATGCGCGAGCGCCTCGGCGACCGCCATCCCGTAGGTTTCGCGTAGCGTCGCCAATACGAAGACGTCAGTACGGTCGTAACGCTGTTCGAGTTCATCGGCGCTGAGTTCGCCGACGAGCGAGACGTGTTCGTCGAGTTGTCGCTCCTCAACGAGCGCGCGAATCCTTGCAACTGTTGGCGGACGTCGAGAGAGACTTCCGGCACATGTGAGGTGCCAGTCTCGAGAGGGCACTACAGTCAGTGACGTTGAGCAACTCTTCGTATCCCTTGCCTCGGTTGAGCGTTCCTACCGACAGCAGTTCGACCCTCGACGTTCCGGACCCTCGTGCGACAGGCGCCGGTTCTGTGCCCGGCTCAACGACGACCACTCGGACGGGAGGAACGCCGTAGTCAGCGATCATCGACAGTGTCGAGCGACCGGTCACGATCACCAGCGACGCGGCTCCCAACGCCCGCCGCTCGGCGATCGCGAATTGCGCCGCCTCTTCCTCTTCAATGCCGATGTCCGCCGCGAGCGGCAGGTGCATCAGCGCCACGATTCGAAGTCGCGACCGATGCTGCTCGAGGATCCCCGGAATCGCACCGAAGGCCAGGCTGTCGACCACCGTGACCGTGCCGGCAGACAACCTCGCGAACACCTCTTCGGCCTGCGCGATCGCTGAGGCTGTCGGTCTCGGGAAGGTCTCGTCCAGTGACTGCACGTCCACCGACCAGCCCATCGCTCGAAGGCCGTCGACGATATGGCGATCGTAGATGTAGCCACCGGTGCGCGAGTCGAGGTTGCCGGGCACCACGAGCGCGGCGGCCTTCTGCATCAGTCGACCGTGTCGGTCCGGTCTTCGAACGACGCCGATGCGACGTGCGACTCATGCAGAGTGACACGGATCTGCTCGACGGCGGTGCCGCCGGGTCCGAGATCACCTCGCCTGGCTGCAGCCGTGAGCCGCTTGAAGATCACCTGCGCCAGAAACTCCGTGGTGGTATTTCGTCCGGTAAACTCGAGCACCTCGTCGAGGTTCTGGAAGTTGAACTCTGCGAGGGCCTGTCGCAGGACATCGGTGGCGCGCCCGATATCGATGACGATGCCGTCGTTGTCGAGTGTCTTGCGTTTGAACTCCACGTCAACCACATAGGTCGCGCCGTGAAGCCGTTGCGCGGGGCCGAACACCTCACCTTTGAAGCTGTGCGCGATCATCACGTGATCGCGAACCGTCACGCTGAACATCCAGGCTCCTCTACTGATACTTGATTCGATGGCACAGGGCATCGCCGGGAGCGTGCGCGAGTCGAGCCATCACGTCTGGAAGATCGTCGAATGCACTCTCGCCGGTAATGAGCACGTCGAGCGCCGGGTCCGCGAGCAGCGATAGTGCCTGCGCCATGCGCCGGCGCGTATCCCATCGCGCGCGTTGAGACGCCGCTACTTGCCCGACTTGCGACGACTTGATTGTGAGCCGGCGCGAGTGGAACGCGCCCCCGAGCGGAAGGGCCACCTGTCGATCGCCGAACCAGCTCATCTCGATGATGGTGGCTTCGAAGCCCGCAATGTCGAGAGCCTGCTGCAGTCCGTCGGGCGAGCCGCTCACATGAATCACGATGTCCGCGTCGCAACTCGCATCGTCAGGTTGCGCGAACGAAACACCGAGCGATTGCGCGACGCGCTGACGCTGCGGGTTGACGTCGACAAGTTGCACGTCGCAGCCCTCGATGCGCGAGGCCAGCCACGCAACGAGACAGCCCACTGTTCCTGCGCCAATCACCACGACTCGGTCGCCGACCTGAGGAGACGCGTCCCACACACCGTTCAATGCCGTCTCGACGTTGGCAGCGAGTATCGCTCTCCCTGGCGGCACGTCGGCCGGCAACACATGCACCGCGGAGGCAGGCACGACATAGCGAGTCTGGTGCGGATGCAGAACGAAGACGATGCGCCCCTTCAGCTCGCTCGATCCGCACTCCACTCGACCCACGCTGGCGTAGCCGTACTTCACGGCTCCCGGGAACTCGCCCTCCTGAAACGGTGCACGCATCCGCGTCCACTCGCTCTGCGGGACGCGCCCGCTGAAGACCAGCGCTTCTGTCCCACGGCTGATCCCGCTGAACAGCGCCTGCACGACCACGTCATCGTCAGCGGGCGATCGCAGCACCGCGGGACGGATCTCTCCACGGCCCGGAGCGCGCGACCCAGAACGCTCTCGCCTCGTCAGTCATGCTCGGACATTACAATGAAAACCTGTGAAGGGGTCAGACCCCTTCACAATATGACCACCTCGCTTTGGCGCCTGCCTGGCGCCCCGCTTCGCTCGAGCGTCGTTCGCGCCGTGCTCGCTGGTGTGCTGGTCATCCTTGCCTACGCGCCTGTCGTTGCCTCAGAGACGATGAGCGGCGCGGATTACATCAAGCGAAGTTTCCTCTTCTTCGCCGCAGCAGCGGTTGCGATCGTGGGTCGCGTTGCCGACCATCATCCCTTTCCTCGATTTGGCGCCGCCAACACCGTCACGCTGGTGCGGGTAGCGCTCGTGGCAGGTGTCGCCGGATTGATCGGCGAGACGCCGAGCGATCGCGGCGCGTGGCTCGCAGCCGGTTTCGTCACTGTCGTGGCACTGCTCGATGGCCTCGATGGGTGGCTGGCGCGGCGAAGCGCGACAGCAGAGTGCCTTCGGCGCGCGCTTCGACATGGAAACCGATGCCGCGCTGATCCTGATCCTGTCGATGCTCGTCTGGCATCACGAGAAAGCAGGCGCGTGGGTCCTCGCATGCGGGCTGATGCGCTACGGGTTCGTCGTGGCTGGTTGGATACTGCCCTGGATGGCCGGCCCGCTCCGCTCCACGCTGCGCGGCAAGATCATCGCGATCGCCCAGCTCGTCGGACTCGGCGTAGCGCTATTGCCCGTCGTCCCGCTGCCGATCAGCGACATCGTCGCCGCGATCACTCTTGCGCTGTTGGTGTGGTCGTTTGCGGTTGATATTGCGTGGCTGAAGCGACAGGCGACTGCGTAGCCAGACGATGTGGCGCTCCGGACGTCGGACTGCTGAATGCTTCGAGCAACATCGGGGTGAGTGCGTGCATCGGGCCGATTGGTGGCCGATGTGGCTCGAGCCCGTCGCGGAACCCTTCCTGGAGCAGACGATTGAGAATCGGTCCGCGCCGTCCGAAGACGTGAACGGGCACGCTCCATGAGGCGCCGCGACCGCTGACCGCCGCCGGCGGTTGATGATCGCCGAGCGCGACGACGACCATGTTGTCGCGCGGATGCTGACGGAGATAGCCCGCGATGGTCGCGGTACTCGTATGCCATCGCGTGTGCGTAGCTTGGCCGCAGGTTAGTGAGATCGGGCGTCGCGGCCATTGATCGCTCAACGTCGCCTTTGGCGAACGCATCCGAGGCGAGCATGCGCGACCAATCCGGCTGATACGGCGCAACAGGTCCGAACGGCGCATGCGTCGTGCTCGTCGGAAAGACCACGAACACAGGCTTGCGCGACAGGCGGTTGCGCTCGAGCGCGTCGAGCTTCGCGAGCGCGTATTGGTCGGGAATGCTCCACCAGCCGAACTCCGGACCTCGATAGTCGAGAAGATCGCGGCCGTAGATCTGGTCGTAGTGATAGAAGGCGCCCTCTGGCCACGCCTGGCGCATGCCCGGCATGAGCGCGACGGTTCGATATCCACGTCGCGCGAAGTTGGCGATCATCGTCTCGCGGCTCGACGCCATCAGCGCCGTGTACGCGTATTGATCGCGAACCTCGACACCCGAAATGAGGCTCAGGTGCGCGAGCCAGGACGATCCGCCGAACGTGGGGGATTCGACATAGGCCGTCACCACTTCACGATCGGTTTCAGCAACCGCGGCACGAAGATCCGCGCGACTGGCGACGAGCCCGTCAGCGATCGCGGGCGTTTCGTATGTGACGGCGCCGTAGGACTCGACGAACAGCAGCAACACGTCCGCGCCCTCGAGACGCGCGAGGCTGTTGTTCAAGTCGGGAGTTGGTCCAAGTTCAGGCGCGACTGCGCCCGGTCCGACCATCGCGAGAGCGAAGCGGGCCTGATGCGCGTAGGCGGGCGTGACGGCATCCGCGAACGACACGACTGCCGCGGGCTGTGCGGACAGTTGCTGCGCTGTGAAGATTACAAGCAGCAGTCCGGCCGCCGCACCGAGTGCACGGCGCGCAATCGGCCACTCCATTGCGGCGGCCAGCCACCGCAGCGCGATTCGCGCGATCACGAACAGCGCAACGAACACGGCGACAAAGGACACGGCGGCGAGCAGAAGCAGCCCCGTCGGTGCCGCGCGCGACAGCATCGCGGTCACGTTGCCGAGGTGTTGCGAGTCCCAATACAGGTTGAACTCGCGTCCGTACAGCCCCGGCGCCGTTACGTCGAGATAGTGACCGGCTACGAGCATGACCCAGAGTGCGGGCAGCACCCGTCGAGCGAGTGTGCCTGCCCATCGGTGTGCGATCGTGAGCAGGAGCACACACACGACCAGCTCGATCGAAATCGCGTTCGCCCACCGGATCTTCGGCGTCGGCCACACGTTCTCGAACGTCAGCGAGCTGTTGAGCAGTGCAAGAGCGATCAAGGCCCCGGCAACCAGGCGCCACTTCTGGGTCTGAGATGCAGACGGCATCTTTGCTGAGTATGGCACGCGCTTCGAGGGTCATCCGACGGCACGAGGTGCGAAGCACGGTCCCGCTTCTACGGGAGGAACTGCACTGTCAGTTCGCAAATAAACAAGTCGAGATGTGCCTTCAAGGCACCTGCTCGAGGCTCACTCAGCCCCTGCCGGATGACCTCGTCTATCGTCCTGGTGAAGTCGTTGACCTACAAAGAGTTCACCTTCGGAAACGGCCCGCGAGCGACGGCCGTATTACGACTTGGGAGCATGCGTCCTAGGACGTGAAGCCGTGTTTGCGGGAGCCCGAAGAATTCCGTTATCCTATTAAGCCCGCAAGCTTTTCCGCACGTTGGTTTGGTCTGTTCTGTTCGGGTCACGCGGAGCGATACATGAAATTTAGATCACTTGTCGTGGGCTGCGTGGCGGCACTTTTCGTCGCTTTCGCTGTCCATGCCCAGTCGAGTCGGCCGGAACAGGCCCCGACAACCCCCTCGCCGACTCGCGCACAATCAGCAACTCCAGCCCGGCCCGCACAACCGGCGACACCGCCCGCCCGGCGTGCAAGCGCGACACCAGCAGCACCCGCCGCGCCGGCGATCAGCGCGGATGCACAGAAGGCATTCCTGAACCAGTACTGCATGGCCTGCCACAGCGAGAAGGCAAAGGCCGCGGGCCTGGATTCAGCGCGTCGGTTGACCATGGACAGCCTCGACCCGGCGAACGTGGACACGGACCGCGAGGCGTGGGAACTGGTCGTTCGCAAGGTGCGCGCGGGACAGATGCCGCCGCTCGGCATGAAGCGCCCGGATCCTGCGGAGTTCCACGCGATGATCGCGTCGTTCGAGAACGAGCTCGATCGCACCGCGAAGCCGTTTACGCCGCCGCCCGGACTGCATCGGTTGAATCGCACGGAGTACGCGAACGTCGTCCACGATCTGCTGGACCTCGACATCGACGCGTCGACCTATCTGCCGTCAGACGACTCGACGTCCGGCTTCGACAACATCGCGGGAGCGCTTGGCATCTCCTCGACCCAGGTCGAAGCATATGTGTCAGCCGCGCAGAAGATCAGCCGGCTCGCGATGGGATATCCCCAGGAGCCCACGCTGGTCGTCTACCGCACGCGTGAAGACACGTCGCAGGACTATCACGTCGAAGGGCTGCCGTTCGGCACACGCGGCGGCATGCTCGTGCCCCACACGTTCCCGTCTGATGGTGAGTACACGCTGACGGTGACTCCAATCTTCGGCGACAACATGTCGCCCACCGGGTTCGGCTCGGTGCCGTGCGAGCGCATCGAGATGCTGCTCGATGGCAAGCGCCTCGGGATAACCAACTGGCAGGGTGGTGGCCGAAACACACCGACCAACTGCTCCAATCGTCCCGGCGCGACGGCACCGGCTGCTGGAGCGCAGGCGCCACCGGCGCCAGCAACGCCGGCCGCGGCCGGCTTTGGCTTCGGCCGCAACCTGCCGCCGATGCGCGTCCGCTTCCACGCGACGGCAGGAACGCACATGGTTGGCGCCACGTTCCCGGCGACGAACCTCGCGCCCGGGCTCGATCTCGACAAGCACTTCTTGCGATCGACCGTGCAGACCGGACCAACGCCTGGCTATACCTTCTTCCCGCACGTCGGCACGATTCGCATCGAGGGTCCGTTCGACGCGACGCAGGCAAAGGACTCGCCGAGCCGCCGCAAGATTTTCATCTGCACGCCGAAGACGAAGGCTGAAGAAGCCACGTGCGCGCGACGCATCGTGACGAACCTCGCCACGTTCGGCTTCCGCCGGCCCACGACCGCTGCGGACATCGACGTGCTGATGGAGTTCTACGAGTTCGGCAGGAAAGAGAAGGACTTCGACCAGGGCATCGAGATGGCGCTTGCGCGCGTGCTCGCGTCGCCGCAGTTCATCTATCGCATCGAAGAGCAGCCGGTTGGCACGCGTGAGGGTGTGGCGTATCGCATCAGCGATGTCGATCTCGCGTCGCGACTGTCGTTCTTCCTGTGGAGCTCGGCGCCTGACGAAGAGCTTCTGAAGATTGCCGCAGCAGGACGTCTGAACGAGCCCGTGATGCTCGAGCGCCAGGTGCGGCGCATGCTCCGGCATCCGAAGGCGATCGCGCTCGCAGACAACTTCGCCGGCCAGTGGCTGAACCTGCGCGCGCTCGACGTGACGACTCCACTGCCGCTTCTCTATCCCAACTTCGACGATCCCCTGCGTCAGGCGATGCGGAAGGAAGTGGAACTGCTCTTCGACACGATCGTGCGCGAAGATCGCAGCGTGCTCGACATCCTCAACGCCGACTACACCTTCGTCAACGAACGACTGGCCAGGCACTACGGGATCAAGAACATCTCCGGCAGTCAGTTCCGTCGCGTGGCGCTCGGTCCCGACATGGACTCGCGTCGTGGTCTGCTCGGCAAGGGTGCGTTCCTGGCAACGAGCTCGAAGCCCGATCGCACGTCACCAGTGACGCGCGGCAAGTGGATCATGGGCAACATCCTCGGCATGAACCCGCCGAATCCCCCGCCCGACGTGCCGCCGCTGCCGCCGCGCGCCGCGGACCCGAACGCCAAAGAGCCGACGATGCGCAAGAAGATGGAAGACCATCGCGTGCGCCCTGACTGCGTGCAGTGCCATCGCCTGATGGATCCGATCGGCTTCGCGCTCGAGAACTTCGACGCGACAGGCTACTGGCGCGCGACGGACGAAGGCACCGCGATCAACACGTCGACGCAACTTTTCGACAACACGAAAATCGGAACACCGATAGAGTTGAGTAACTGGCTGTCGAAGAACTACTCCGACCAGTTCGTCGCCGTCGCGACAGAGAAGCTGCTGACCTATGCGCTCGGACGCGGTGTCGAGTACCGCGACATGCCGCTCGTTCGCCAGATCGCGCGCGACGTCATCGCCAACAACGGCCGCTTCTCGGCCATGGTGCTGGGCGTCGTCAAGAGCCGTCCGTTTCAGATGAACACCGTGAGCGAGCCCGCGGCTCCAGCCACGTCGACTGCGCGGGCGAACATCGAGACCAAGGGAGTCAATTGAATCATGTCGTTCATCACCAAAAGGCACATTCCGCGGCGCACATTCCTGAAGGGCACCGGCGCAACCCTTGCCCTCCCGCTGCTCGACGCCATGGTTCCCGCAAGCACCGCGCTTGCGCAGACCGTTGCCGGACAGACGAAGACCCGGTTCGTCGGCGTGTTCTTCCCGCACGGGATGGGACCCGGCCACTGGGAACCGGAAGTTGAAGGTGCGCTTCCCGACAAGATGCCTTACATCCTCGAGTCGCTCGCAGGGCTGAAGGATCAGACCGTCGTTCTCAACGGTCTCTGGTCGCAGTCGGCCGAGCCGCCCGAGGGAACGACGGGTTCGGATCACTGGGTGGCCGCGGCGTTTCTCACCGCCATCAAGCCGCGGAAGACGGCTGGCTCTGACGCGACAGTCGGCAGCGCAACGATCGATCAGCTCATCGCGCAGAAGATCGGTCAGGAGACATTGCTGCCCTCGCTGCAGCTCGCCTGCGAGGATCCCAATTCGAGCTCGAGCAATTGCGGCGAAGGTTACAGCTGCTCGTACACCAACTCGATCTCGTGGGTGGAGTTGCCGACGCCGGAAACCGAAACAGTGCCGCGGACCAGTCCGCTCCCGATGGAGCTGAACCCGCAGGTCGTCTTCGAGCGGCTGTTCGGCAGCGGCTCCACGCCCGAAGTTCGCGCGCAGCGAATGAAGCAGAGTCAGAGCATCCTTGACTCGCTGGTCAAGGAACTCGGGACTCTCCGCAAGCAGCTCGGGCCCGGCGATGTTCGAACGGTCAACCAGTACACCGACGAGATCCGTGAGATCGAGCGTCGCATCCAGCTCGCGGCGAAGTCGAGCAATGAAGTCCCCGAGCTCGATCTGCCGCCGGGAATCCCGGAGCAGTTCGACGAGCACATTCGCCTGCACTGGGACATGGTCGCCACGGCGTTCAAGGCCGACATCACTCGCGTCGTGACTCTCCTCGGTGCGCGCGACCTGACGGGCCGCGTGTATCCGTTCCCGAAGAGCGAGCTCTTCCCCGACGGTGGCACGAGCGTCAGCTTCCATGGCGGATCGCACCACCAGGACGACCTCGTGCAGATTCGCCGCTACGCCACGCTCAATCGCTATCACGTGTCGACGATGGCCTATCTGGCGAAGAAGCTGAAGGAAACGCCGGACGGCGATGGCAACATGCTCGATCGCTCGCTGATCCTGTATGGCTCGAACATGGGCAATTCGAATCAGCACCAGCACTTCGACGTCGCCGCATCTGCTCGTCGGGGGCGCAAACGGTCAGCTGCAGGGGAATCGTCACCTCAAGTACGAACGCAAGACCGTCACGACTGGTAATCTGCTCGTGAGCCTGATGGACATGTTCGACGTGAAGAGAGAGAAGCAGGGCGACAGTTCCGGCCGCTTGCCGAAACTCGTGTAGGTCGGAGGCAGATCGAACATGCGTACGAAGCACGCTGCCGGATGGGCCGCCCTCATATGGGTGCTCCTCGTCGGCATCACGTCGGGAGCGGGCAGTGAAGTTGCCGACGCGGCTCAAAAGGGCGACCGAGCCGCCGTTCAGAAACTGATTCAACAGAAAGCAGACGTAAGCGCGGCGCAGGTTGACGGCGCCACGGCGCTGCACTGGGCGGTCTATCGCGACGAGCCCGAACTCGCCGACGTCCTGATTCGCGCCGGCGCGGACGTGAAAGCCGCCAACAGCGAAGGCGTGACGCCGCTCTCCATGGCAGCGCTCTACGGCAACGCGGCCATGATCGACAAGCTGATCAAAGCCGGCGCCGATGCGAAGCAGCGCGGACCGAACGGCGAAACGATGGTGATGCTCGCCGCGCGCAACGGCAATCCTCAGGCGGTCACCGTCCTGCTCGAAGCCGGCGCAGACGTCAACGCGCGCGAACCAATCCGCGGGACAACTGCGCTGATGTGGGCCGTCGAGCAGAAGCACCCTGAGGCGGTGAAAGTGCTTCTCGCTGCGGGCGCTGATGCCACGGCCAAGTCTGCCGGCGCGGGCCTGCCGCGCAACTACATGGCGCCGCGATTGAATCAGCGCGCTGTTCTACTCGCTCAGGATCGTCGTCGACGCGCGGCTGCCGCTGGAATCACCTACGAGGAGCAGCTCACGATCGATCAGAAGTCTGGCGTCGAGGTCGGTGGCCAGCGCGGCCTGGGCCAGGCTCTCGATGCGAACGGCAATCCGCTGCCAGCCGCGACCGGTCGTCAAGGTGGAGCTGGCGCAGCTGCGCAGCCACCACAACCAGCTCCGGCACCCGAGGCGGCGCCAGCGGCCGCGGCTCCGGTTGCGCCGCCTGCGGGCCAGACGGCAGCAACTCAATCAGGCAACGCGGGCCAAGGTCGCGGCGCGCAGGTGGGCAACCAGCGGCCGGAGCGCAACAGCCCCAGGCAGACAACGACGATGACAACGAGGTCGTGGTCGCGGGCCTGGTTGGCAGCGGCGGTGGTGGACTGACCCCGCTCGTGTTTGCGGCGCGCGAAGGAGACATCGAGTCCGCCGGACTGCTGATTGACGCCGGTGCGCCAATCAACGAAACGACCGAGTACGGATGGACGCCGCTGCTCACGGCGGTGAACAACCGCAACTATCAGCTCGCATCGTTCCTGCTCGACAGGGGCGCCGACCCGAATCTCGCCAACAAGGGCGGATGGACACCGCTCTACATCGCGACGGACAACCGCAACATCGAGGGCGGCGACTATCCGGTTCCCAAGGGCGACCTGGATCATCTCGAGATCATCGAGAAGCTGCTCGAGAAGGGTGCCAACCCGAACGGGAAAATCAAAGAGAACACGCTGACGCGCACGATCTTCACCATGCAGTGGTTCTTCGAGGATGGCGCGACGCCGTTCATTCGCGCAGCGCAGTCGAGCGACACGGTGCTGATGAAGCTCCTGCTGAAGTACAAGGCGGATCCGCAGGCGACCACGGCGGGCGGCGACAATGCGTTGACCGCGAGCGGCGGCATCGGCTGGGTCGAGGGCGTGACATACGAGCGCTCCGCGAAAGAGAACTTCGAGGCGATGAAGATGCTGCTCGACCTCGGGCTCGATCCGAACCACGCGAATAACGAGGGTCGAACGGCGCTGATGGGCGCCGCGATGAAGGGCCGGCCCGACGTGATTCAGATGCTCGTCGATCGCGGCGCCAAACTGGAGACGCACGACAAGGGCAACCGCGATACTGACAAGGTGTCATCGGCAGCGGCGGGCAAGACGTGGCAGGCCATCGACTACGCCGAGGGTCTCGTGCGTGTAGGCGTGCAGTCCGCGGTCGTGCGTCCTGAGGCCTCTGCGCTCATTCGCAAGCTGATGGCCGAACGCAATATTCCTGCACCCCCGGTCGAGCGCACGATCCTGTCCGTGTGCGTCGTCGCCCTGTGTCAGGGGACGAGCCAGTAACCTGATCCTCGTAACGCCCAACCTCCAAACTTCCAATTCCCAAGCTGCGAGGATTCTTTTGGGAGTTGGATAGCTTGGGAGTTGGGCGTTAACGGTCGCTTATTCAATTCCGAAATTTCTCGATAGATACTGGTGCACGCGCGCGAACTCTTCGTCGTTGAGTGGCGCGCCTTCGTTCAGCATCGAGATCAGCGTCTCTTCCCACTCGTCAGGTGAGCGGCGATTCGCCTTGATGCGGAAGAGATCGTGGCACTGCGTGCACGTGTTGAGGATGACCTCCTTGCCGGGACCATCGGGCAGCGGCCCATGCGCCCTGACAAGGTAGTTGACGAGGGTCGGCACGTCTTCCTTCGAGACCTTCGCGCCCTTCTCGATCTCCTGCGAGACGCGCTTCGTCCAGCCGTCCGCGTCCATGGCCTGCACCTGGATGACGCGCACGTTGTGACAGCTCTGACAAGCGGCGTTCATGATCGTCTCACCCGGATCGGTATCCTGCGCGCCGCTCGTGACCGCGGCCACGAAGATCAGCGACACCGCCGAACCTGCAACGAACCACCCGACGCTCCGGAACATACGGTAATGTTACCAGCCACAGGGGCATGGCACGGACGATCGTCGGAGCGGTCGCGATACTCGCGTGGATCACCGCCGTTGTGTCGGCACAGCTTGCCGGCTCGATCATCGAGCCGAGTCACCCGGCGATCGGCTACCCGGGCGAGTCCAACGACCGCGTCGCCCAACTGAACCGCAAGTTGCAGAGCGGTGGAATCCAACTGGAGTTCGAAGAGCGCACCGGCTATTTGAGGAGCCTGCTCGCCGCGCTCGACATCTCGATCGACTCGCAGGTCGCGCTCTTCTCGGGACAAGCCTGCAGGCACGCATCATCAACGCACGCAATCCGCGGACGATCTTCTTCAACGACTCGACGGCGGTTGGTTGGATGGCCGGCGGTCTCATCGAAGTCGCGTCACTCGATCCCCGACAAGGCGCAACCTTCTATCTCCTGCCACAGCAGACGACACCGCCGCCGCGTCAACTCGCGCGCGACACACGCTGTCTTGCGTGTCACTACTCGACCGCGACGCTCGGCGTGCCGGGCTTTCTGGTGCGCAGCATCCCGAGTGCACCGAGCGGCATGATCATGCCGTGGCTCGGCAATTACACCACCGATCACCGCAGCCCGCTCGACGAGCGTTGGGGCGGCTGGTACGTCACGGGGCGAGGAGGCCGGCACCTTGGCAACGCGCCGGTCGCCGACCAGACCTTGCGCGACGTCCAGATCAACGAATCGAATCTGAACCTGGCGACGCTCGCCGATCGATTCGACGCGCGGGCCTATCTCTCGCCGCACAGCGACATCGTCGCGCTGCTGGTCTTCGACCATCAGATGCGGATGATGAATCTGCTCACGCGACTGGGATGGCAGGCGCGGATTCTCGAGCACGACCGACGAACCACCTCGTCGTCCGTCACTGACGTCGCGACCGAGGTCGTGGACTACATGCTGTTCGTTGACGAAGCGCCGCTCGATGGGATCACGGGAACGTCCGGATTCGCCAAACGCTTCGGTGCGCTGGGCCCTCGAGACAGCAAGGGCCGATCGCTGCGCGACTTCGATTTGCAGCGCCGGCTGTTCCGGTATCCGTGCAGTTACATGATTTACTCCGAGGCGTTCGAGGCGCTTCCTGAAGCGGCCCGAACCGCCGTGTACGCACGTTTGCTGCACGTGCTGACCGGCAAAGACACGTCCTCGAAGTATCAGAAGCTGACCTCGCCAGATCGTCAGGCGATTCTCGAAATCCTGCGCGAGACGAAAAAGGATCTCAGCCCTCTCCCGCACCGACCTTTAAAGGCGGAAGCGCGAAGGGACGCTGGAGCGCTGGATACCACGCACCAAGTAGTCCGGCGCCGACGAGCGCACCTGCCAGAGCGGCGAGCGCGTAGATCTTGCCCTCGCCGATGTTGACCAGGATCGGCCCCGGGCACATCCCGGCGATCGACCAGCCAATCCCGAACAGGACTCCACCGGCAATGTTGCCGCGATGAAATGGCTTCATCTCGATCGACAGTCGCCGTCCGAGAATCGTGCGGCCACGTTGTTTGATCAGCCAGATGCCCGGTGCCGTGACCAGCACCGCGACGGCGACGATGCCGTAGAGCTGAAACTCGGTGAAGAGAAACATCCCCTGGATGAACCCGTAATCCGCTGCGCCCGAGCGACTGAGGATGAATCCGAACACAGTGCCGAGGATCAGATAAACCAGCGTCATAGACCCACCAACGGAAACAGAACCCTGTAGACGATCTGCGTCGTCACGATGCCGGCGGCGAGGAAGGAAACGGTGGTGACCAGGCTCGGAAGCTCGAGATTCGCAAGACCGAAGATGCCGTGACCGCTCGTGCATCCGCCGGCGAGCCGCGTACCGAAGCCGACGAACAGTCCGCCGACGAACATCCAGGCCAGCTTGCCCGCCGGCCCCAGGCCGATCGCCTCGTCGAAGAGACCGAGCGCCCACGTCGGTTGCCAGCCGCCGCCAAGTACCCGCAGAGAGAAATCCGCCGAGCACGAGACCGGCCAGCAGTGGAAGTCGCCATCCGCGACCTGACGTCACTGCGGCGCGCTGAAGTACGGCAGCGGCAGCGCCAGACTGCAGATGTCTTCGAAGCCGGTCGAGATGCCGAGACGACGATTGGCGAGGAGCAGAAGTGCGAGCGTGACGCCCGCGATCCCGATGCCTGCCAGCGCCCAGTGAAGGGGTGGCAGGCCGTGAAGTATGAGCGACATCGTGTTACTGGACCACCTCGCATTCACCGTAGTTCTGCGAGACCGACGGTTCGGCGATGAAGCGGCCGACCTGCATCTGCAGATATCCATGGCGCGAATGCACAGCCTTGAGTTTCTTGGGCGACGCTTCCTGCGAGAACACCGTCGTGACATTCAGCTGACCAACGGCGCTCTCGACGAAATAGAGGCTCCAGCCAGACAGCACCGCCGTCACATAAGCGCGACCGGCAGTTCCGGTGAATTCGGCTGTCGCATCGCCGACGTCTATCGACGTGATGTCGAACCGCATGTCCTGCGTCTTGGTCTGCGGCTGTGGCGCGCCTTCCTTCCACACCGCCGACGTCGCCGCGGGGAAGCTGCACTTGAGCGCCTTGATCTGGGTCAACGGGTTTGGCGGCTCGGCCGGTGTCTGCGCCTGCGCCGCGGACGCGGCACCCAGGATGAGCAAGAAGGTCAATGTTTCTCGTATAATTTGCATTCGCATGAAGCGCCTCGCCATTGTGCTGTCGTTGCTGGCCGCCACCGTCGCGTTGACCGCCGGCGCGCAGAACCAGACCGACGCGCGACTCAAGCGGCTCTTTCCCGCCGCTACGACATTCTCTCCCAAGGGCGGCGATCCGCCACATGTGAAGGCATACAACGGCGACACGCTGCTTGGCTACGCGTTCTGGACCACGGAGATTCTGCCGCTCGAGCGCGGATATGGTGGGCCGATTGCGATTCTCGTCGGGATGGACACGAAAGGGATCCTGTCCGGCATGGTCATGCTCGAGCATCACGAGCCCTACGGCGACTTTTCAATCGACCCGCCGTCGTTCGGCGCACAGTTCAAGGGCAAGGACGTGCGCGACCCGTTCAAGCTCGGTGAAGACATCGACGCTGTCTCGCGCGCAACAATCACGATGTCGAGCGCCGTGCGAGCCATTCGGAATAGCGCCCGGCGCATAGCGCGCTCGTACCTGACCCCTCCGGCGGCGGCATCCCCCAGTCGATGACGAGCCCCCGGCGCAGACGCTTTCTCCTCGTGCTCGGGCTTTCTGTGCTGGTGGTGGCTGGCGCATCCACCACCACGTACGTCGCGCGCGCATACGCGCAGCGAGCACCAGCCCCGCAAGAACCCTCGGAGCAAGAGCCTGCTCAGCAACCAGCTGCAGAAGGCGGCAGCTGGAACTTCGAAGAGGAAGAAGAGGACGCGCCCACGTGGGCCGACGACATACGCGCGCAGACACTCGACATCGCGATGGTGGCGGGCTTCTCGGTGCTCGCGTTCGTCAGCTTCTTCCGCAAGAGCGTCCGCCTCAAGTACGTCACGCTCGTCGCTGCGGTCCTGTTTCTCGGCTTCTACAAGAGCCTGCTGATCTCGATCGTCAACGTGTTCGGGCTGATGGGCGGCAACCTGCCCATCTTCCGCTACAACCTCGCGTGGTATCTCCTCGCGGCAATCACCGTCGTCTCCACGGTCCTATGGGGCCGTGTGTACTGCGGACGCATCTGTGCCTTCGGCGCGTTCACGCAACTCGTTGACGCCATCCTGCCCGATCGGTGGCGGGTGAACATCCCGCGCGCGATCGAACGGCGCGCTTCGTGGATCAAGTACGGCATCCTTGCCACCGTCATCGCCTACTTCCTGATCACGAGGGATCCGCTGATCTATCCTGTACGTCGAACCGTTCTGGATGTTCGGGCTCCATCTGCGCACACCCGTACTGCTGACGCTGCTTGGCTCGCTGCTCATCACCACTGTCTTCGTTCGCAACGCCTACTGCCGCTTCTTGTGTCCGCTCGGAGCGTTTTTAGGAATCGTGTCGAACCTGACCGTCTTCCGCATCAAGCGCTGGTCAGAGTGCAACACCTGCCGCATTTGCGAGAAGACGTGCGAGTGGGGGGCGATTCGCGGGCCGAAGATCGTGATGACGGAGTGCGTTCGTTGCGATGATTGCGAGCGCCTCTACGAGGACACGAAGAAGTGTCCGCACCATCTGATTCTGATCAGGAAAGCCGACATCCTCGCGCGGCGAGCCGCGCAGGGACGGGCATAGGAATCAAGGGGCATCGGTCGGCGGCTTGAGTAGGACGAGCCGCCCCTTCAGTCCCGACGAGACCTGCACCTGGTTGTTGGACGTCACGATCACGCCCTCGACGTCCGGCAGCTTCTCGATGAGTGCCATCCCCTGTTCCGCCCCGAGAACGAAGACGCCGGTCGAGAGTCCGTCGGCCACCGTGGAGCTCGTCGCCATGATCGTCACGCTGCGCGAGCGGCGCGCAGGTTCACCGGTGTCGGGATCGAGGATATGGTGGTAGCGCTGGCCGTCCCGCATGAAGAAGCGCTCGTAATCGCCTGACGTACTGAACGCTGCGTCAGTGAGCTCGATCGCGGCGAACAGCGTGTTCGGCGCGCCGCGCGGATCCTGAAGACCAACCCGCCACGGTCGATCGCCGCGACGGCCGGCGACGAAGAGATCGCCACCCGCTTGAATCATGAAGTCGGTCAGCCCACTGCCGCGCAGAATCGTGACCGCACGATCGATCGCGTAGCCCTTGCCCACGCCACCGAGATTCACCTGCATGCCCGGACGCGAGAGTGATGCAGTGCCAGCACGATCGTCGATCTGGAGCGCACGATAGTCGATGAGCGGAAGTCGCGGAGCGATCTGGGCGCGATCCGGCACGCGACCGTCGATGTCCTGATCGAACTTCCAGAGGCCCCACAGCGCCGCGAACGTGACGTCGAACTTGCCCGCAGTCCATTCGCTGACCTCTTGCGACGCGTGGAGCACCTCTCGCACTTCCGGACTGACGGCGACGGCGGACTTTCCTGCTGCGGCGTTGAGCCGGAGGATGTCGCTCCCTTCCTTCCACACGCTCATCAACGCATCGAGCCGATCGAACTCGAGAAAGACTCGCTCGAACGCGGCGACTGCCGCGGCTTCGTCGGTCGTCCACGCACTCAGATGGATCTCGGTGCCCATGCTCACCTGCGAGCGCTCGACGAGCGCGGCGTCCGCGCGCGGCGTCGCCGTGCCGGTGCTGCAGGAGATGAGCATGAAGACGCATCCGGCGCTCGCGCACGCGAGCACGAGCGAGCGCGTCAGGGCGGACGTCACAACGGAACATTCTGACATGCGTACGGTTTGACTGTGCAGGCAACGAATGACAGGATGCCGAGCGGCCGAATGCCGCTCTTCGATTTCAAATGTCGTCAGTGCGGACGTCAGTTCGAGGCGCTGGTCCGTACGGGACAGCCGGTCATGTGTTCGTGTGGCAGCGACGATCTCGAACAGCTTCCCTCTGGGTTCGCCGTCAGCTCATCGACGATTCGCAAAGCCAACCTGGATGCCGTGAGACAAAAGGGCGCGAAGGCGCGACGGGAGAAGTTACGGGCCGATCACAGCTACATGGAGAAGCACATTCGCGACGAACATTGAACCGGCAGGCTGCCTACCGCTCTACTGCCTACTACAAGGATCTTCAGCAGCACAGACAGCGTGAGGGACCGTGGCCTTCGAGGAGCACCCGGCCAGCTGCGTCGGCCAACGTCACGGCAATCGCGCGACCGTCCTCGAGTTGGAGCACGAGCGGCGTACCAACCAGATCGGAAACGTCCTCGCTCGGCGGGACATCGATGGCACCCTCTATCCGGTGACGTCCCGGGATCGGCATTCCGTTCCCCGAGAACGCCTGATACCTCGCGATTTTGTAGCGCACCTGCCTCAGCCCCTCACCCCGGCCGCTCAGGTCGCCCACGCCCACGCACTCCTCGACGAGTTTCATCGCATGATCCTGATCGAATCCTCCCATACTTCGGGCACAATCGGCGCGTGCGACGATCCTTTCTGTCCTTTCTGTTTCTGGCAACTGTGCTGTGTGTCGAAGGTCAAATGATGTCTGCGCAGGACAAGACCGCCGATCAGGGTGTGTACACCAGTGCTCAGGCGGCGCGCGGCGCGACGGTCTTCGAGGCGCACTGCGTTTCCTGCCACCGGGAGGGCGGAACCGCGCCAGTGACGGCTGGAGCGCGGTTTACGAAGTCATTCGCCGACGCCACCCTGCTGTCAGTATTTACGACCATTCAGACCACTATGCCGCGCAATGCACCCAACTCGCTGGCCGAGGCGGAATACGTGGACGTGGTGGCGCACTTGCTCAAGCTGAATGGCTACCCGGACGGCATGACTGAGCTCGCCCTCCCAGGTCTGGGAGACATCAAGGTGCCCGGCCAGGGCGGCGGCCTCGACTTCGCGCTGGTGCATGTCGTCGGGTGCCTCGCGCAGACGGGGCGGATATGGACGCTTGGCAAGGCGACGGACCCCGTTCGGACCCGGGCACCCGAGTCGGCGTCCGACGCGGAAGCCGTCGAACTCGATCAGGCAGCGCTCGGAACGCGATCGTTTCGGCTGCAGCAGGTCTACGGTGCCCCGGCCGGCTGGACTGGCCAGAAGGTGGCGACGAAGGGCTTCTTGACCCGGTCTGGCGCCGAGGAACGCGTGAACGTCACTTCGATGAGGGTGCTCTCGACGCCCTGCCAGAACTGATATAATTTTCGCCCTGACCCCTGAGAAATACAGGGGAAATGCCGCCAATGAGACGAGGCGCCTTCGTTTGTCTTGCCGCGTGGGTAACCGTGCTTCTGAGCGCGGCGGACCATCCATTGGCGTCGGCGCGAGCCGGCCAGGCCGTGGCAACGCCTGTTCGTCAGACTCCAGCAGCGACGACTGCAAAACCATCGGCACCTGGTCCTGATCACGGCGCGCTGCTGAAGCGGTACTGCGTCACGTGTCACAACGGGCGCCTCAAGACCGCGGGCCTCGCGCTCGACGACATCTCGTTGACTGACATTCCAGCTGGCGCCGAAGTCTGGGAAAAGGTCATCCGCAAAGTTCGAGCGGGCATGATGCCGCCCGTCGGCGTCCCTCGCCCGGATCAGTCCGCGCTCGATAGCCTGGTCACTCACCTCGAAACAACCCTCGACAAGGCTGCGCTCTCGTCGCCTTCCCTTCGCGGACCGACGATGCACCGGTTGAACCGGGCGGAGTATGGCAACGCGATTCGAGACCTGTTCGCGCTGCAGATCGACGTGAGCGCGATGCTGCCTCCTGACGAAGAGGCCTTCGGGTTCGACAACAACGCGAGCGTCCTCAACGTCTCGACGTCGCTGATGGATCGCTATCTCTCCGCAGCCTGGAAAATTTCAGCGCAGGTCGTCGCAAGCCCTGCGATCACACCGACGCTCGAAACCTTCCGCGTGCGCGGGGACCTGTCGCAGCACGATCACGTGGCCGGACTTCCCGTCGGCACTCGCGGCGGCATCCTCATCCGCCACTACTTCCCTGTTGATGGCGAATACGTGATCAGCCCGCGACTCTATCGCGAGACGGTCAACATTGTTCGCGGCCTCGAGTTGGAGCACGATCTCGAGGTCACGCTCGACGGTGAGCGTGTCGTCCTCGCGCGCTTCGGCGGACCGAAGGACGAGCAAGCCAACTACCTGCAGCCGACACTGGCCGGCGACGAGATGGAGAAGCGCTTTCAGAAGCGCCTGACCGTCACGGCGGGAATGCACGACGTTGGCGTCTCATTCATCAAGAAGAGCTCGGCGACAACGGTCGAACTGCTTCAGCCGTTCGAGCGTGAACGCCTCGATCCGATTACTCCCGTTGGTATCCCGGAACTCGATCGCGTGACGGTTGAAGGTCCGTTCAATCCGGGACAGAGTGCGCGATCGCCGAGCCGGCAGCGGGTCTTGACCTGCACACCGGCGAGCGATCGCGAGGCGACGCCGTGCGCGCGGACGATTCTGTCAACGGTCGCACGCCGTGCGTATCGCGGGCCGGTCAGCGAGACTGAAACTACGCGCCTCCTCAGCTTCTACGAGAAGGAGCGTGCGCAAGGCGGGTCGTTCGATCAGGGCATCGAAAGTGCGTTGACCTTCCTGCTTGTCAGCCCGCGCTTCCTGTATCGAGTCGAGCAGGATCCCGCAGTTGTCGCTCGCGGCGCCTCCTATCGCATCAACGACGTCGAACTCGCCTCGCGACTCTCGTTCTTCCTCTGGAGCAGCATCCCCGACGATGAGCTGCTGGACCTGGCGATCGCGGGACGATTGCGCGAACCGGCGGTCGTCGAGCAGCAGGTTCGCCGCATGCTCAAGGACGAACGCTCGCGGGCGCTCGGGAGCAACTTCGCCGGGCAGTGGCTTTTCCTCCGCAACCTGCGAGGCCTCCAACCCGACGCCGACGTCTTCCCGGACTTCGATCACAACCTCCGCGAGGCGATGCAGCGCGAAACCGAGATGCTCTTCGAGAGCGTCGTCCTCGAAGACAAGAGCGTACTGCGGCTGCTCGATGCCGACTATAGCTACGTGAACGAGCGGCTCGCGCGGCACTACGGGATCCCGAACGTGTACGGCACGCAGTTCAGGAAGGTCGCCGTCAGCGATGAGGCGCGCCGCGGACTGCTGGGACAGGGCAGCATCCTCGCGCTCACGTCACAGAACAATCGCACCTCACCAGTGCTGCGCGGCAAGTACGTGCTGACCAATATTCTGGGCACGCCGCCACCAGAAGCACCGGCGAACGTTCCACCGCTCGATGAAACGCCTGCGAAGGCACGCTCGATGCGCGACCGAATGGAAGAGCACCGGCGCAATCCGACGTGCGCAAATTGCCACAAGCTGATGGACCCGATCGGGCTCTCACTCGAAAACTTCGACGGGATCGGCCGTTGGCGCACGGTGGACAACGGCGCGGCCATCGATGCGTCGGCACAGTTGGCCGACGGCTCGAAGATCGAAGGGCCTGCGGCACTGCGTCAGGCATTGCTGCGGCGGCGCGACATGTTCGCGCGCAACGTGACCGAGATGCTGATGACGTACGCGCTCGGCCATCGTGTCGAGTACCACGACATGCCGTACGTGCGCGCCATCCTCAAGGAATCTGCCAAGAACGATTACCGGTTTTCATCCCTCGTGCTCGGCATCATCAGGAGTCCCGCGTTTCAGCGGAGGAGAGCAGAGTCATGATGATCACGAAGAAGGCCATCCCGCGCCGCACCGTGCTTCGCGGCCTTGGCATCACGGTCGCCCTGCCGCTGCTCGACAGCATGGTGCCTGCCGCAACGGCTTTGGCGCAGACCCCGGCAGCTCCGACGTCACGGTTTGGTTTCGTGTACGTCCCGCACGGCTCCATCATGCGCGAGTGGACACCCGCGCAGGAGGGCACTAACTTCGAGTTCTCGCCCATCCTCAAGCCGCTGGAATCGTTCCGGAAGCACGTCACGGTGTTGTCCAACCTGTCGAACTACGGTGAGGCTGGGCACTCGGTGAGCTCGGCGATGTGGCTGAGCGGCACGTTCCCGGCGAAGGGCAGTCTGCTGAAGCTCGGAACGACGATCGATCAGGTGATCGCGCAGAAGATCGGGCGCGCGTCCACGTTCCCGTCGATGGAGTTCGCGACCGAGGATCACTCGAGCCACCTGGGTAGCTGCGCCGGCGACTTTCTCTGCTGGTACATGAGCACGATCAGCTGGGCCTCGGCCAATCAGCCGCTGCCGATGGAGATCAACCCGCGCGTCGTGTTCGAGCGGATGTTCGGCGGAGATCGGGCGACACCAGAAGAGCGGCGCACGCGGCTCGAGAAGAACACCAGCATCCTCGATGCGGTCGCCCAGAGCGCGCGCGAGCTTTCAGCGCGGCTCGGGGCGCGCGATCGCACGCGCATGAACGACTACATGGACAACGTGCGCGAGATCGAGCGGCGCATCGTGACCGCCGAGCAGCAGCGTGACGAGACCGGAATCGAGGCTCCGCCGACTCCGGTCGGCATCCCGGAGAGCTGGGAAGAGCACGTCACGCTGATGTTCGACCTGATGCACCTCGCTTATCAGGGCAACCTGACGCGCGTCACGTCGTTCATGATGGCGCGCGAGCTGAGCACGCTGAGCTATCCGCAGATCGGGGTCGCTGACGGCCATCATCCCGTCTCGCACAACAACAACATCCCGGAGCAGGTCGCGAAGAAGATCAAGGTGGACATCTATCACCTGGATCTCTTCTCGCAGTTCCTCGACAAGCTGCAGTCAACGCCGGATGGCGACGGCAGCCTGCTCGACCATTCGCTCTTCTTGTACGGCAGCGGCATGACCAACGGCAACCAGCACGATCACGAGAACCTGCCGACGCTGCTCGTCGGCGGTGGCGCCGGCACGCATCAGGGGAATCGGCACATCAGAATGGCCAAGAGCACGCCGCTCTCGAATTTGATGATCTCGCTCATGGACAAGGCCGGCATCAACACGGACAAGTTCGGCCAGAGCTCAGGCCGAATCGATGTGTAACATGCGCCGATCGCTGATCGCCGCGTCGTGCCTCGTTGCCACGCTGGGTTTCGGCCCCAGTGTGCACGCGCAGTCGGACACACGCGTCGTCGGCGCGATGAAGCACCAGGACGCGACGACCGCCAAGGCGCTGATCAAACAGCGCGCCGACGTCAACGCCCCCGATGTGGACGGTACGACTGCGCTGCAGTGGGCGGCGCATTGGAACGACGTCGACACGGTCAAGGCACTGATCGCGGCGGGTGCGAAAGCGAATGTGGCCAGCCGCTATGGAGTGACGCCGCTCCATGAGGCCGCTTCCATCGGCAGCGCACCAATCGTCAACGCCTTGCTCAGGGCCGGAGCGACCGCCGACGCGACGTACGGCGAGGGCGAAACGCCGCTGATGCTGGCCGCGCGGTCGGGAAATCTCGAGACCGTGACGCTTCTCGTCGAGGCTGGCGCGAACGTGAACGCCGCAGAGAAATTCCGTGGGCAGACCGCGTTGATGCTGGCGGCGGTCGAGAATCATGCAGACATCGTTCAGGCGCTGGTTAGCGCCGGCGCCCAGGTCAACGCGCGAACGATCGAGTACTCCTTCCAGGCGCTCACGGGCGGCGCCGGCGGCATCATCCACGACCGGCCGCAGGGCGCGCTGACGGCATTGATTCTCGCCGCGCGTCAGGGATCGGTCGAAGCGTCCGAGCGCCTGATCGCCGGGGGCGCAGACCTGAACGCGAATGAGCCGCAATATGGATTCACCGCGCTCCAGACCGCAATCTTCAACGGCCACTACGCGCTCGCGAAGCAGTTGTTGGAGAAGGGAGCGAACGCCAACGATGGCTCGCTCTACATCGTGATGGAGATGCGAAACCTCGCGACCTACAGCAACCGACCGAACCCCTCCGATACCGAGCGTGGCGTCACCCACATGGAGGTCGCCCGGTTGCTGCTCGACAAGGGCGCCGATCCCAACGCGGCGTACGTGAAGACGATCCCGCCTCGGCAGGCACAGGGCAACATCAACGTAGCTCCGGGTGCCACTCCGCTCTATCGCGCCGTTCGCGCCATCGATCTCGCAGCGGTGCAGCTGCTGGCCGATCGAGGCGCGGATCCGTCGCAGGCGATCAAAGACGGTTCAACGCCGCTGATGGCAGCAGCGGGGCTTGGAGCGCCACGCGGCGGTGACGAAGAAGTGACTGAAGCGGGCGACCGCAACGATCCGATCGATGTGATGAAAGTGCTGATCGCGAAGGGCGCGAACGTGAACGCCGCCAACGACGCCGGCATGACGCCGCTGCACTACGCCGCGCAGCGCGGGTCGGATCGCATCATCGAATTCCTCGCCAGCCAGGGGGCGCGATTCGACGTGAAGAACAAGCAGGGACGTTCGCCGTCCGAGCTCGCTCGCGGCAAGACTGCCGCGCTCATGAACAAGCTCGCGGCGGGCAACGCCACAACGCAACAGTAGATCAGCCGTCGCAGGGCGGGTCCTGATCTTCGGACCCGCCGTTACGAAACGTCTAACAACACCTTCAGAATTCCCTTCGTCTGCGCACGTGCCAGAGCATCCAGACCGCGTGACAAATCGAAGCGATCGGCGATGAGCGGCTGCACCTGTACGTGACCCTGTTCGAGCGCCGCAAGCGCCTGGTCGAATGGGCCGCACCGCGAGCCGACGAGCGTGACCTCGTCGATCACGAACGGCGCCCACGCCAGCTTCTGCTCGCCAGCCACGGTCGTCTTGAGCACGATCGTTCCTCGAGGGCGCACCAGCCTCAGCGACGTCGGCAGGCCGGACTCTGAGCCGGTGCAGTCAACGACGATGTCGAACGAACGCGTATCGATCGCGTCCGAGAGCACCGCTACCGCGATGCCCATGGCCCCCAGGATGGCCAACTTCTCGGGATGTTTGCCGACAACAAGAACGTGGTCCGACATCCTCGCCAGCACCTGCGCGCACAGATTTCCCAAGCGGCCGTCGCCAAGGATTGCGATTCGATCCTTCTTGCCGATGGTGACCTGCACCGGGATCTGGAACGCCGCGGCGACAGGCTCCGTAAAAACCGCGACGTCGTCGGATAGCGTGTCAGGAACGGCGTGAAGGTTCCGTTGCGGAACGGCGATGTGGTCTGCGAAGGCGCCGTCGTGGTTGAGGATTCCAAGCACGGTTCGATTCGGGCAATGCGTCGGCATGCCCGATGCGACACGTCCCGCACTTCCAGCAGGCGCAATTGATTTCGCCGACGACGCGTCGCCCCGCGAAGGGTCCAGACTCGGCGACTCCGACGAACTCGTGGCCCAGCACCCCGCGAAATCCCATGTATCCCTTGATCAACTGGAGATCGGTCTCGCAGACCCCTGCGCGCAGGCTACCCTGACCAGCACCTCTCCAGGCGCCGGTGTGGGCGTCGCCCGTCCATTGACCACACTTACCTGCTCGTCCAGAACGATCGCGCGCATTGCCTGGAGATCCTATAGCGGTTTCACATCCCGTGAGAGGGGCGGGACCCGCTTCGATGAAACACCGTTTCAGCCGCCGGTACGCTGTTCTGAAATGCGGTAGCACGCGGTTGAGTAAATTGAACCTTGCAGAAGAGCTACTGCTCACCGTGGCGCGAAGCGCGACCGCGGCGGCCAGCGCACGCCGAACTAATGTTCGGCTGCATTCACGCGATCACCGCCGGGATGCCGAAGGCGATCACCACGTGCGTGGCGTCCATGCCCGTCATCAGGAAATGCAGGGGATAGATCTTCCGCCACCACGAGTGACATCCGGCGAAGAAGTAGCTCATGACTGCGCCCCGACCATGATGAAGTGGAAATGCGCGACCACGAAGTACGTGTCGTGGAGGTGGACATCGACGCCGAGCGAGACGTCGTGCATCTGGAACTCTGGACGTGAAGCCGACCATAGATGACGAGATGCGCGACCGCATCATCGGCGCGCTTGACCCTCGTCCGCAGTTCGTGGATAAGATGCCGGCGTCAATCGGCGGGATCTCGGTCCTCTGCAACAAATTCTTGGGGGGGCGCGCGAGGATGTGTCACAGCTCCATCGCAGATTCGGTGTCTGGGCAACTGTCCTCCAGCGCCCGGGAATCCTAGCCGTTGGGCCAAATCTTCTCCCCCCTCGTGGAACAAGCTCCCGCTCATGGCCGCCCTCGCGGGCAGCCTCGGTCCGCTGATTGCGATCGCGGGCGTCTGGTACTACTTTTCCCCGTGGTACACAGACGTGGGCTACCGTCCCGTTCAGCCTGTCCCGTACAGCCACAGGCTCCACGTCGGCGAGCTCGGTCTCGATTGCCGATACTGTCACGCCTCGGTCGAAATCTCTAACGTCGCCAACGTTCCTCCCACGCAGACGTGCATGAACTGCCATCAGACCGTGAAGAGGGACAGCGCGCTGCTCGCACCGATTCGGGACAGCGCCCAGAGCGGCCGGCCGATGCACTGGATTCGCGTCCACAGCCTGCCCGATTACGCGTATTTCACGCACCGCGCGCACGTCGCGGCAGGCGTCGGCTGTGTCACCTGCCACGGCCGCATCGACGAGATGGAAACGGTCACGCAGATGATGCCTCTCAGTATGAGCTGGTGCCTCGAGTGTCACCGCAACCCCGGTCCCAACAGACGCCCCGTCTCGGAGGTCACCAACATGAAGTGGACGCCGCCTCGGGACCTTCAGCTGCTCGCGGCGCAGCTCGGCGGACGATCGGTCAATCCGCCGACTGAGTGTTCGGGGTGTCACCGGTGAGCCGCACATACTGGCGAAGCCTCGCGCAGATCGAGGATCTCCCGGAATACCGCGCCGCTCTCGAGCGCGAGTTCCCGGAGGGCGCCTCGGAGCTCCCTGAAGGGATCACCCGGCGCGACATGTTCATGCTCCTGGGCGCCTCGATGTCGCTCGCGGGGCTCGCTGGATGCCGGCGCCCGGTCGAAGAGATCGTCCCGTATGTCGCTGCTCCCGAGGAGTTCGTCCCTGGGATTCCGCGCTACTACGCGACGACGATGCCATTCCGCCGGAGCGCTTACGGTCTGATCGTTGAGAGCCACGAAGGGAGACCGACCAAGATCGAGGGAAACCCCTCGCACCCCTCGACGCTCGGGGCCTCGAGCTCGCGCGTGCAGGCGTCGGTGCTCGGCCTCTACGATCCGGACCGCTCGCAGTCGATCACGCTGAAGGGTGCACGGAAATCGTGGACCGATTTCGTGACGGCCTGGGGACAGCTGTCCCAGGCGCATGCCGCAGATGGCGGCGCCAGCCTTGCCGTCCTCTCCGAGTCCTTCTCCTCTCCCACCCTGGCGCGCCTGGCCTCCGAGCTCCGCGCCCGCTACCCCAAGTTGCAGTGGGCGACCTACGACGCCGTCAGCGACGAGAACCGGCTCGCAGGTCTGCGCCAGGCCACGGGACGCGACGTCGATCTCATGCTCCGGCTCGATCGAGCCTCGGTGATTCTCTGCCTCGACGCTGATCCGCTGCTCACCGATCCGGAGGCGATCCGTCACGCGCGCGGCTTCGCTGACGGAAGGCGCGCGGGTGCTTCGGGTGGCGCGATGAACCGGCTCTACGCCGTCGAAGGCGTCTACTCGCTGACAGGAGCGATGGCCGATCACCGGCTCCGTCTCGAGAGCCGGCAGATCGCTGCGTTTGTCGCGGCGCTCGCGGCGCGCCTCGGTGCGACCGGGGCCTCCAGCCAGGCGGGAGCGGATGTGCCTGGTATGGATCCGCGCTGGATCGACGCTGTTGCGAAGGACCTTCTGGCGAACCGCGGCAAGGCGTTGATTGTCGCCGGAGAGCGCCAACCCGCGGGTGTCCACGCCGCGGTGTGTGCGCTGAACGCGCATCTCGGCAACACCGGCACGACGGTCACCTACTACGAGACGAAAGACACGTCGCCTCCGAGCGTGAGCTCGTTGGCCTCGCTCGTCTCCGCGATGAAGGCGGGCGCGGTCCAGACGCTCGTCGTCCTGGGCGGCAATCCAGTGTTCGACGTCCCCGCCGATCTCGACTTCGCCTCGGCTCTGGCGAAGGTCCCTCACTCGATCGCCCTCGGGCACACGGTCGACGAAACATCCTCCAAGACGGAGTGGCATATCCCTCGCGCTCACTACCTCGAATCGTGGGGAGACGCGCGCGCGGTGGGAGGCCCCCTCAGCGTCGTGCAGCCGCTGATCCTTCCTTTGTTCGGCGGACGCACTCCGGTTGAAGTGTTGGGGCTGATGGTCGGAGACAAGGATCGTCCCGGCTACGACATCGTGCGCGACACCTGGAAACCGATCCTGGGAGAGAGCGAGTTCGACACGAAGTGGAACCGCGTCTTACATGACGGGCTGCTTGCCAACAGCGAGCTCACAGAAGTCGTTCCCACTGTCAAAGGGGCGGCCTTTGCAGAGCTCGCGCGCGCGACGGGAGCTGCGAGTGGTTTGGAGATCGTGTTCGTCCCGTCGCCGTCGCTTCACGACGGCCGGTTCGCGAACGACGGGTGGTTGCAGGAGCTTCCCGATCCCCTGACCAAGCTCACGTGGGACAACCCCGCGCTCGTGAGCCCGAAGACCGCCGAGATGTCAGGTCTTGCGAACGAGGAGTGGATCCGTCTCGATTACGCGGGCCGCTCGCTCGAGCTTCCCGTCTGGATCCTCCCTGGCATGGCGGACGGCGTGGTGGCCCTTACGCTTGGTTACGGTCGTCAACGCGCGGGGCGAATTGGATCCGGCGTCGGGTTCGACGCGTTCACGGTCCGATCTTCGGGGGCGCCTGGCTTCGACAGCGGCGTCAGCCTCACCAGGCTCGAGCGCACCTACCCCCTTTCGGTGACCCAGAACCACGGCAGCATGGAGGGGCGCCCCATCGTCCGCGAGTCCACGCTGGCCGAACTTCGAGCCGAGGCATCCGCGCCGGCGCAAACCGAGGGCGCGCCGGCGGCGGATTCTCATGAAGCTCCGAAAGAAGGAGCTCCAAAAGAGGGAACGACTGGCGCACTGGGGGTCTTTCCGGCGGAAACGGAAACGCATCACCTCTCACTGTTCAAGGAGCACGCCTACGATCAGGGCCACCAGTGGGGGATGACGATCGACTTGAACGCCTGCATCGGCTGCAACGCGTGCATGACGGCGTGCCAGAGCGAGAACAACGTGCCGGTTGTCGGGAAGATCCAGGTTGCGAGACAGCGCGAGATGCACTGGATCCGGGTCGACCGGTACTTTTCCGGCGAGGCCTCCGGCAGCCCGGAGGTCGTTTTCCAGCCAGTTCCCTGCATGCATTGCGAGGATGCCCCCTGCGAGCAGGTCTGCCCCGTGGCCGCGACCGTTCACGACGGGGAGGGCCTCAATGTGATGGTCTACAACCGGTGCATCGGGACCCGCTACTGCTCGAACAACTGTCCCTACAAGGTGCGCCGGTTCAATTTCTTCAACTTCACCAAGGACACGCCGGACATTCTCCGGCTCGCGATGAACCCGGACGTCACGGTTCGCGCGAGGGGTGTCATGGAGAAGTGCACGTACTGCACGCAGCGGATCAACCGGGCGAAGATCGATGCCAAGCTCGCGGGGCGCGAGGTTCGTGACGGCGACGTCAAGACGGCCTGCCAGCAGGCCTGCCCCGCATCGGCCATCGAGTTCGGAAATCTTCGCGACGCATCGAGTCGGGTCGTGAAGGCGAAGGCTGATCCACGCAACTACGCGCTCCTCGCGGAGCTGAACACCAAGCCCCGGACGACGTATCTGGCCAAGGTGCGCAACCCGAATCCAGACCTCGACCCTCGGTCGACAAGCGCAGGGTCGCCCCGAGCTCAGTCGAGCGGCGAGGGCGAGGGCGCCGTATGACCGCCCGCACGCCGCGTGTGTTCGGTGTGCTCGCGTTCACCTCTATTTTCGTCCTCACGGGCTGCGCGCGCGGCTGCACGTCGAGCCGCCCTCCCATCCATCTCAATCCGAGCATGGACGACCAGCCGAAGGTGCTCACCCAGACGGCCAGCACGTTCTTTTACGACGGCGCCTCCATGCGCCAGCCCGTTCCAGGAACGGTCCCGATCGGAGGGCTGAAGGAAGACACACCCTTCTTCACAGGACGAGGAGCCGACGGGCAGTTCGTCGCGGCGATCCCCCACGCGGTGGACGACGCGCTACGCGAGCGCGGCCGCCAGCGCTATGGGATCTATTGCCAACCGTGCCACGACGCTCGGGGGGACGGCAGGGGGATCCTGTTCCAGCGAGCCAACGTCCCCACCGGCAACTTCCATCAGGAGAAGATTCTGAAGTACCCGGACGGGCAGATCTTCGACGTCATCACGAACGGGACAGGGCTGATGGCCGGGTACCGCTGGCCGATCCCTCCCGCGGACAGATGGGCGATCGTCGCCTACGTGCGAGAGCTCCAGCGCGAACGACAGGCACGCGCTGCTCAAGCTTCGGCCTCCGCTGAAGCTCCGGCGGACAAGCCGGCGGACACCAAGTGAGGGAGGCAGCGTGGCGAACGGCTCGATGAACCGCAAACTGCTGTTCGTGCTCGGCCCCGTCACCGGTGTGGTGATATTCGCCGGCGTTGTGTTGATCGCCACGCTCCTGACGAACCGCGAGTACAAGGAGCCTTACCGCGCCCCTGCCGCGACCGTGGATCCAACGCCCCGCGCCGCGGGACTGACAGACGAGAGAGTCGACGCGGAGGCGAGGGCCAAAGCAAAGATCTACGAGGAGGCCGAGTACCGGACTTTTCCCGTCGTTGGGAGCCGTGTGGCCATCTGGGCGGTCGCGCAGCTCCACCTGCTGTTCGCGGCCTTCGTCCTTGCCGTTCCGCTCTTCGCCTTCATCATCGAGGTCATCGGCTACAAGACCGGCGATCCACGATACGACCGGCTCGCGCACGAGTTCACGAAGCTCCTTTCGGTCTCCTTCTCGCTCACCGCGACCTTCGGAGCGTTCCTGACGTTCATGCTCATCGCTCTGTATCCGAAGTTCACGAACTACCTGATGAGCGTGTTCTCCCCCACCTTTCTCCCGTACGTGCTGCTCTTCTTCGCCGAGGCCGCGTTCCTCTACACCTACTATTACGGCTGGGGGAAGTTCCATCCGCTCGTTCATCTTGGCCTCGGGCTCGGCCTCAACATCGTGGGCACGGCGATCATGTTCATCGCCAATTCCTGGCTCACGTTCATGATGTCGCCGAACGGGGTCTCGGACACAGGGGCGGTTATCTCCGTCATGGACGCGGTCTACAACTACACCTGGATGCCGATCAACGTCCATCGAGTCATTGCCAACGTCGCATTCGGCGGATCGGTCGCCGCCGCCTACGCCGCCTTCAAGTTCCTCCAGGCGACATCCGACGAAGAGCGCGCGCACTACGACTGGATGGGTTACATCGGGAACTTCGTCGCCATCAGTTCCTTCCTTCCGCTTCCCTTCGCCGGCTACTGGCTCGCGAGTGAGATCTACGCTTACTCGCAGACGCTCGGGCTCACGATGATGGGCGGGGCCTTCTCCTGGCTGTTCATCATCCAGGCCGTTCTGATCGGGAACCTCTTCCTCGCCGCCAACTACTATCTCTGGCTCGGAATGGGGCGTGTCGCGGAAGGACAGCCGCTTCAGAAATTCGTCAAGTACCTGCTCATTGCGATCGCGCTTTGCTTCATGGTCTGGGCGACGCCGCGATCGATCATCGCGACCGTCTCCGAGCTCCGGGCGATGGGAGGGTCGTCACACCCGATTCTGGGCTTTCTTGGCGTCATGTCCGCCAAGAACACCGCCGTGAACATCCTGATCCTCACCACCTTCATGAGCTTCCTCCTCTACCGCCGGACGGGAAAGGTCGCAACGGTGGCGTGGGCGAAAAGGGGCCATGCGGCGCAGCTCACGATCTTCGCGGCCGTCGCGTTTTTCGTCATCTTCCTCGGCGTCTACGGGTACTTCGTCGAGGCGGCAGTGCGGATCGGGCTCTCGGTGCCCCAGGTCGGTTCGGTCCTGTTCGCCATGGTGTCAATCACGGCGATCGACATCTTCCTCTTCCGCGGGGCGAGGACGGCCGAGGTGCGCTGGGGCAAGATCCCGGCGATCTCCCAGTACGTGCTGATCTTCATCGCGGTCACCTTTACCTGGCTCATGGGGCTCATGGGCTACGTGCGGTCCGGGCTCCGCCAGCACTGGCATGTCTACGGCGTCATTCGGGACAACTCGGCCGACGCCTTCACGCCCACCCTCGGCTTCGCCACGCAGGTTGTTTCGGTGACCGTGCTGATCTTCTTCCTCCTGATCGGCTTCGTGTTCTGGATCACGAGCCTGCACGAGCGGGCCGACCATCGGGCCGCTGTGCCGTCGCCGCAGAAAGTGCCGCACACAGGCGGGGACATGGTTCTCGATGGCGCGCGCCTGTCCGCGCAGAACGTCGAGGGGCGGACCGGGCTGTCATGACGATCCCGCTCATTGCCCGAATCGGCGCTCTCGTCCTCGCGACGACAGCGTTCTATGCCTACGTCGGGTCAGATGGTGCCTCAGAGCGAAGTTCAGCCTCCCGGAGGAGATCGTCATTAGAGCCGACCTCACCACGCCCGAAATGGTCGAGGTTGGCCGCGGGATCACGGAGAGCAAGGGCCTGTGCCGGACCTGTCACACGATCGGCCAGACCGGGGCGCTTCGGTTCCCCGACCTCGCGGGGGTCGCCGGTCGCGCGACGGAGCGCGTCCCAGGCCTGAGCGATCTCGAGTACTTGGCCCAATCGATGTACGAACCTGACACCTTCGTCGTGCCGGGATTCAATCCCGGGATGCCCGCTATCAACAGGCCTCCGATTGGCCTGACCGATCAGGAGATCCTCTGCGTGATCGCGTACCTCCAGTCTCTTGGCGGTACGCCGATGGTCACGCTCCAGACGAGTCACCGCTACTACGCCGCGCCAGCTGCACCTGGTGCCGCGCCGCCTGGTGCCGCGCCGGGCGCACCAGTCACGACGCCGGCCGCGCCGACCGCACCGGGCACCGCGCCGACCGCACCGGGCGCCTCGCCAGACCAGAAACCCGGGCCTGGCCAGCCGTTGCCTCTCACCGGGCCACCTCCTGTAGCTCCAGGCGCCGCGCCGGCTCCCGCCGCTTCCCGCGAAAGGAGCGGTTACAAGGTGAACATTCTCGTTGTCGTCGCCGTCGTTGCCGTGTTCGGGCTTCTCCGCCTTCGTCGGGCCAATCTGCTGTTGTGGGCCGGCGCCTGGTGGGTGGGGATCTACGTCCTGCTCCGATTCGGATTCACGATCCCGATTCCCGCCTCCGTCATCTCGATTTACATGGGAATTGTCTCGCTCGCGATGCTGGCGTACTTGTCTTCCAGCCAGGAACGCCGTGAAGAGGTCTCCGGTCCGCTCATCCGGTTCATGACTGAGAAGCGGTACACAGCGCTCCTTGTCGCAATGGCGATCGCCATTCCGGCGCTGGCAGCCGCGAACGCCTACGTCCAGATGAACGTCCCCCTCGAGCCTCCTTTCTTCCCGCGAACGATCCATCCTGCATCGCCTTCTGACATCACGGTCAACGACAACAGGATCGAGATCGATGCTGGAGACAACCCCTTCCGGCAGCTCGAAACTTCGAATCCGGACGAGTTTCGCAAACATATCGAGAACGGGCGCCGGGTCTACTATCAGAACTGCGTCTTCTGCCACGGCGACAACCTGCAGGGCAACGGCATGTTCGCGCACGGGCTGAACCCGATCCCAACCAACTTCGCCGACGGGCAAACGCTCGCGAATCTGCGCGAGACGTTTCTGTTCTGGCGAATCGCCAAGGGAGGCCCCGGGCTGCCCGAAGAAGGGGGGCCGTGGGACACGGCGATGCCCGCGTGGGAGAAGTTCCTGAAGGAAGAAGAGATGTGGGATGTGATCCTGTTTCTCTACGATTTCACGGGTGAGAGGCCCCGCGCCAGGGAGGAGCACTGATGCGCCTCGCACTGATGACGCCCTTCGCTCCTACTGGCGCTCCGTGGTGTGTCGCTGTCCTGTTCGCCTGTTTGTGCACCGGGACTATGGGCTCGGTGCGCACGCAGGGTCCCGACGTCGGGACCGAGGCGCAGCGGGAGTCGGGCAGGGCTCTCTACGTCAAGAACTGTGCGCAGTGCCACGGCGAGAAGGGTGACGCCCAGGGCTATGCCACGCCGCATTTGTACCCCAGGCCCCGGGACTTCACGACCGGCAGATTCAAAGTTCGGACGACTCCCAGCGGAGCGGTCCCGTCCCATCAGGATCTCGTCAACATCATCAGGCTCGGCATGCCTTATACCTCGATGCCCGCCTGGCCCGACCTGGCCGATCAGGAAGTGTCGGATTCCGCGTACTACCTGACGACCTTCTCCCCGGACTTCTCGAACGCCGAGAGTGTCGCCCAGCCGCTGGAGTTCCCGAGCGCGCCGGCTACCACGCAAGAGTCGATTGAGCTCGGGAAGAAGCTCTACACCGAGATTGGCTGCCTGAAGTGCCACGGTAACCTCGGTCGCGGCGACGGACCCTCGGCTCCAACGCTGACGGACGACCTGGGGCAACCGATCCGCGCGGCCAACCTCACGCAGAGCTGGACATTCCGGGCAGGGTCGTCCCGCGAGGATCTCTTCCGGACGATGACCACGGGGTTCAACGGCACGCCGATGCCGTCGTTCGTCGACAGCCTCACGACCGAGCAACGATGGGCGATTGCGGACTACATCGTCTCGCTCTCGGGAAGCAACGGACCTGGCTACACGAATCTGGTCGTCGCGAAGCTCGTCCAGGATCCGATCGATTTGGCGAAGGGGGCTGCGAGCTTCGAATCCGCTCCTGTCGCCCGGTTTCCGATCATCGGACAGATCACGGAGCCAGGACGCTCGTTTCATCCGCCCGCGACTTCCGTGACCGTTCAGGCGATCTACGACGCCGAGTCAATCGCCCTTCTCGTTCGATGGCACGACATGGGCGCGGACAAGACGGGGAAGAACGGGCCGTCGCTTCCGGTGCCGCCTGAGGAGGAGGAGTCGGCACCAGGAGGTGCCAAGCCGGCCGGAGATAGTCCGTTCGGCGACGCGGAGGTGGCGGCCCCGCAGCCTGCAGCGGACCCCTTCGCCGATCAGGCGCCGGCCGTCCCTGCATCCGAGTTCTCTGACGCCGTCTCGATCCAGATTCCTTCCTTGGTTCAGGCGGGCGCCCGCAAGCCCTATTTCATATTCGGCGAGGCCCAGAACCCGGTGGATCTCTGGTTCTTCGATCTGGCCCGTCCCGAACCCCTTCAGCTCACCGGCCGGGGAAGCGCGGACATCGCCCCCAACGACACAGGGGATCTCACCGGCGTCGCGAGCTACGACCAGGGAGAATGGTCGGCCATCTTCAAACGGCCCCTTCTCGCCGCCTCGGGCGCCCCGTTTTCGCCCGGACAGTTCATGCCGATCGCCTTCTCGGTCTGGGACGGGTTCTCGCGCGAGCGTGGCAACCGGCGCGGTCTTACAGTCTGGTACTCCCTCTACGTCGAGCCCGAAGTGGTCCCATCGGCAGTTGGCCCGATGATCAGGACGGCGCTCTTCATTCTCGCCATCGAGCTGATCGTGATCGGTTGGGTGCGGTGGCGCGGTCCTCGCACTGGCGAGGATAGTGGCGGTGATCGGACGCAAGCGGCGGCCACCAGCGCGTGAGCTGCCAAGGGTCATCCGGAGGATCCGATGTACAAGAGCATCTACGTTCCCGTCGATAACTCAGACCACTCCAATCGCGCGGTCGCCTGCTCCCTTGCGTTGGGCAAGGCGTTCTCCGCGAAACTGGTGGGCTGCCATGTCTACGCTGCCAAACTGCACGACTATCGCTTCCGGCAGATGGAATACACCCTGCCCGAGGAGTACATCGACGAGGTGGAACTGGAGCGCCAACGGAAGATCCACGACAGCCTCATCACGATGGGCCTCAAGCTCATCTCCGACAGCTATCTCGATGGCATGTCGCGGCTCTGCGGGGAGTCGGGTCTCGAGTTCGAGCCGCGGATGATGGACGGGAAACATCACACCGAGATCCTCAAGGATCTTGCCGGCTCACCGCACGACCTCGTCGTGATCGGCGCCCTGGGGATCGGGCGCGCGCGGGACAGCGTGATCGGCTCGGTCTGCGAGCGGGTCGCCCGCCAATCCGACCGCGATGTCTGGGTGGTCAAGCACGTGCCCGAGCCGGGCGAGCCCGAGCGCGACACGATCCTCGTCGGTCTCGACGGCAGCCCGCAGTCCTTCGGCGCGCTCAGGACCGCCACCGACCTGGCGAAGACGTTCGGCAAGAAGGTCGAAGTGATCGCCGTCTACGACCCGTACCTCCACTACTCGGTGTTCAACGGCATCGTCAACGTCCTGACCGAGCAGGCGGCGAAAGTGTTCCGCTTCGAGGAGCAGAATCAGCTGCACGAGGAGATCATCGACACCGGGCTCGCGCAGATCTACCAGTCCCATCTCGAGGTCGGCGAGCGGATGGTGAGCGACACGGGCATCGAGATCAAGAAGACGCTTCTCGACGGCAAGCCCTTCCAGAAGATCATCGACCACGCTCGGAAAACGAATCCATGGCTGATCGTGCTGGGGCGGATCGGCGTCCACAGCCCGAAGGACGAGAGCAGTCTCGGGAGCAACGCGGAGAACATCCTCCGCGCCGCGCCATGCGACGTTCTCCTCTCCACGCGGCTCGAAGTGCCGCGCCTCGACCTGCGCGCCGAGGAAACCATCAGATGGACGCCCGAAGCCGAGGCGCGGATGACGCACGTGCCCGAGCAGGTCAAGGGCATCGCGCGCACCGGCGTCCTGCGTCTGGCGCTCGAGAAGGGACACTCCGTGATCACGAGCGCGGTGATCGACGAAGCGATGGATCGGTTCATGCCGAAGAGCGCGTCGGCCGCCACCAAGGCGCTGGCCGAGGCGGTCGCGCTCGAGCGGGCGAAGTCCGGCCCCGTGTCGATGTGCCGGTCGTGCGGCGTCGCGGCGACGCAGAGTGGCGCCGTCAAGTGCACCGTGTGCGGTTCCGCGGACTTCGAGGTGATCTCCCAGGAGATGATCGAGAAGATTGCGGCCGCCGAGGGAGGCCTCGAGGAGGAGACGACCTACGACGGGCGCAAGCTCCGCTGGTCCGAGGACGCGAGGAAGGGCCTCTGGACCATGAAGAACGCCTATCAGCGCCGACGCGTCAAGGCGCGTGTCGAAAAGCGTGCGCGCATGATGAAGCTCGACGCGATCACGCTCGACTTCGCCCGTCAGGTGATCGAGGAAGAAACCGGAGCGCCGCTCGAGATCCAGGGTCGCGCCGCGCACATCCCTGAAGAGCGCTGCCGCTGCGCGCGGGTGAGGCGAGGCTCGTGGCCCGCGACGACAAGAAGAACCCGCTGATCTCGACGTTCGCGTGGACAGACGAGGCCGCGCAGAGGATCCTCCGAGTCCCGGCGGGCTTCATGCGGAACAAGACGCAGGAGCGGATCGAGGAGCTTGCGCGCGAGCACGCCGCCACGACGATCGATCTCGGGCTCGTCGAGGAAGGTATCGAAAACGGCAAGAAGATGATGGCGGAGATGATCGCGACCTACAACGCTCCCGCATCGGCCGGCGCGAAGCCCGCGGCTGCGACAACACCCGCGCCCGCGAGCGGCAACGGCGATGGCCGTGGGTATCTCAACGAGGTGAGCCCACTCACCGCGCGCGATTGAGTGCCTATCGCTTCTGCCGCACCGATGACATCGGGCTCCTCGTCGATGCGCTGAACCGCTGCTGGGCGCCGTATTATCCCGACGAGCCGCCGGTGACGCCGGCGGCATTCAAGCGGTCGATTCGCGACCTGCAGGTCTGGTGCAGCAGCTGCATGGTCGCCTTCTCGGGCTCCGACCCGATCGGCGTCCTGATCGGCGCCAAGCGGCCGTTCAGGTACCCTCGTCCACAAGATCGCCGTCCATCCCGATCATCGGCGACAGGGTCATGGGCGTCACCTGCTCGCCTCGCTCGGCTCGAAGCTCGCGATTCTCGGCCCCCCGAGAATCGTCGCCGAAGTCCCCGAGACTCTCGCGCCTGCCTGCGAGCTGTTCCGCGCAAGCGGATACGTCGAGGAAGCACGCCTGACGGACTACGTGTTGAATCGTGGAGCGAATGATGTGGGAGAAGCAGCCGGGATGTTCGTGATCCCCGTGACGATCGACGATCTCGCCGCCAACGGTCTTCTTGGCGAGGATCCGCCTTCGCCTTCGGCGGGACAGTGCATCCGCAGGTCTGCTGGGAGCGCTCGGTCGAGACCCTGACGGCAAGGAAGGACGACATCGCAGGACTCGCCGTCGCCTCCGACGAGCGAATCGAGGCCTACGTCCTTTACGTGACGCGCGGAACGGAGGAGACGGAGATTGTATCGCTCCGCTCTTTCATCGACGATGGTGGAGCCCGTTTGAAGCAACTGCTCTCTCAACTCCGCGCGCGAGGCATGCAGACCTTCCGGTTCCCGAAGGTCCACCCGGCCGAGATCTCGAAGGAGTGGCTGGAGACGCTCGGTTTCAGCCCCGCCGGCGGGCATCTACTCTACGCAGCAGCAGTCGCGATCTCAGTAACGAGCCCCGCGCGCATCGTCTGCTCCGGGTCGAGTCTGTCGGGACCCACCAAGGTCCGGGCCAATGTCGGGATGACCCCGTGGCTTCCACCATGTGAACCAGGTGTGCCCCTGCGCCCTTCCGCGACGGATGTACCAGATGTAGGCACGGAACCCACAGCCCGATCAAGAGCACGAGCGCGATTACGACGGCAGTTGAGATGTCCATTGCTCAGCTCCTCCTCGTGCCAAGATCTTCGATGCAAGCGGCGGTCCTGGCCGGGACTCGTCCTGGGCGGCTCGACGGTGTAAGCTATCAACCCTCGGAACATCCGCAGAATGAAGCGCTACCACGACATCGTCGGCGACGGAGGTTCCAGAATCCTCGAGCAGGTTGCCGAGCAGCGCACCCGCATCACGGACGGGCTCGCCGGGGTGCGCCATCTTGTGGCCGTGGGCTCCGGCAAGGGAGGAGTCGGCAAGAGCACCTTGACGCTGCATCTCGCCCACGTTCTCCGCGCCCGGGGCCTTCGCATCGCGATCCTGGACGCGGACTTCAACGGCCCTTCACAGGCGCGTATGGCAGGTGTCCAGGGGGCGCTGTTCGTTCCCGGCAGCAACAAGGTCGCGCTCCCGCGGACCAGGAACGGGATCGCGGTCTTCTCGATGGGCTCTCTGATCCCGGAGTCGGAGGCGCTCGAGTTCGAGTGCGCCGCGCACGGAGAGTCCCACACGTGGCGCGCCACGAAGGAGTTCGCTCTCCTCGGCGAGATCCTCGGCGCCTTCGAGTGGGGAGCGCTCGATCTGCTGATGTTCGATCTGCCGCCGGGAGCCGAGCGGACCGTCCAGTACGCCGATTTTCTCGGGCCGCGGACTTCGTTCGTGCTCGTGACGATCCCTTCCGAGGTGGCACGGGGCGTGGTCGCGCGCTCGGTGGCCGCTCTGTCGAAGGGACCCAATCACCTTCTCGGTTACGTCGAGAACATGAGCGGCTACTACTGCCGCGACTGCAACGCCATCAAGCCGCTCTTCGTGTCACCCGAACCCTTCGACACTCAGGGCAGGCCATCGGTCTTGGAGATCCCTTGCCTCGGGACCGTCCCATTCGATCCCGAGCTCGCACGGCATTGCGATCGGGGGATCCCGCTCGCGGAACTACCCGACACACCCGTTGGCC
>CAVWST010000011.1:0-40599 GCA_963757735.1 uncultured Acidobacteriota bacterium | reverse complement strand
CGATGCTGGAGCCGCTCGCCCGATCAACGATCCCAACAGCCTCGACATGGAGAGCTTCGGCCAGCCGACGAAGATCGTCGTCGATCCGAAGACCAACGAAGCCTATGTGTCCGACGGATACGTCAATCACCGCGTGGTCGTGCTGGATGCTGACAGCGGTCAGTTCAAACGCCTGTGGGGCGCGTACGGCAACAAACCCGACGATACGCCAGTGCTGGGCCCGCTGAATCCGCATCGCGGCAACGCGAACGCCGCGCAGCCTGCCAGAGGGGGCAGCTCACGATCCAGACGCGCCTCCACAGCAGCAGTTCCGCAATCCCGTTCACTGCGTGGTCATCTCGAAAGACGATCCTCGTGTACGTCTGCGACCGGCAAGGCGATCGTCTTCAGGTGTTCACGAAGGACGGCAAGTTTGTGAAAGAAAAACCGCATTGAGCCCAAGACGATGAACGCCGGCTCCGTCTGGGACGTGGCGCTGTCGAGCGATCCTCAGCAGGCGTTCTTATACGTCGCTGACGGCGAAAACGCGCTCATTCATATCCTGCGACGGGACACGCTCGAGATCCTGACGGCATTCGGCGAGGGCGGCCGTCAGCCGGGCCAGTGGCATGGCGTGCACAACATCGCCACCGATTCGCAGGGCAACATCTATACGACCGAGACCTACGATGGAAAGCGCATCCAGAAGTTCACGTTCAAAGGTCTGGGACCGGTGACGAAGGCGTATCAGGGGACGCCGTGGCCGGCGTCCGCGAGGTAGACTGCAACACCACTTCATGCCGCTGACCATCGTTCGGCGGATCGGCGCGTTGTCGATGGCGCTCTGTGCGTGCGCGGTGCCGGCGAGCGTCGGCGCGGACACGCCACCGGAATCCGGTCACGCTTGCCACGTGGTCGACCGAACAGTCCGGCGACGTGTTCGCGATCGCTCAGGATCTCGAGGGCTATCTCTGGCTCGGTACGCCAGACGGCCCCGTCCGATTCGACGGCACACGCTTCCAGCCGTGGGCGCGGAGTGAGAACGGTGCGCTGCCGGCCCACCCCGTTGCCGCGCTCGCGGGTTCATCTCAAGGCGGCGTGTGGGTTGCCTTTGCAGGCAGTGAAGGCGTCGCTCGGATCATCGTGACGGCATCACACGCTACTCGCCCGCCGACGGTGCACCGTCCGGCGTCAACGCGCTCCTCGAGGATCAACGCGGTCCGGTGTGGGCGGCGACCGGTAACGGGCTGTTCCAATACGCGGGCAACCGTTGGTCGCGCGTGACCGAGGCCGACGACTACGACGGTGAACAAGCGTTCAGCATCTACGAGGATCGCGCTGGCCGCGTCTGGATCGGGTCCGCTCGTGGCCTCTATCGCCACGACGGCACACGGCTGCGCCTCGTCGACGAAACGGCCACGTCCGTCGAAAGCCTGGTCGAAGACGACGCGGGAAACCTGTGGGTCATGGACCGCGCGGCGATCGTGAGAAAACTCGGCGCGCCAGTCCCCTGCGCCTCGACCCGCGCATCCGCCTTCCGCTGCCAGGCTACCGCATCATTCCGGACCATCGCGGCGGGCTCCTGGTAGCCTCGTTCAGCGGCGGGCTGTTCCGTCTCCCCAATCCAACCGGCGCACAGCCGCTGCTCGAGCCCGTCGAATACGAGCACCGCATGCGCGGCTCGCCGCGCGCGCTCTATCGCGATCGTGATGACAACATCTGGGTCGGGATGCGCGGCGGCCTGATGCGCCTGTCCGAGCACACGTTCCAATCCGCGGGCCCGCTCAACGGTCTCAATAAAGATGGCGTGCGAACCGCGACGGTCGCCGCTGATGGCAGCATCTGGATCGCCACCACGCAGGCCCTGAACCGTATCGTCGGCGGCAGTCGGCAATCGTTCGCCGTCTCTCAGACGCGCGCCCTCCACGCCGATAGCACGGGAACGATGTGGGTGGCGACCGACGAGATCGTGGGCCGCCACGTAATGGGTCGTCTCATCAAGGAACGCATACCGGACATCCAGGCGAGCAGAGTGAATGGGCTCACGACGACGGCCGATGCACTCTGGCTCTGCACTGCGTCTCGCGGCGTGCTGTCGTGGAACGGCAACACACTCGCCTCGTATCGGCAGCCCGGAGAATCCGGCGGACAGTGCAGCAGCATCCTCGCGGACTCGCACGACCGCGTGTGGGCCGGCTTCACCAGTGGCGGCGTCGCGCTGCACGAGCACGGCGGCGTACGCACGCTGACCGAACGAGACGGCGTCGCACCCGGCCTGGTGTGGCAGATCGTTCAGGGCAACGACGACGCCGTGTGGTTCGCCACATCGGGCGGCGTGAGCCGCTACCAGCATGGTCGCTTCACATCCGTCACCACGGCGCATGCGCCGATTACCGGTGTCGTCCCGATACTGGTCGAGGATGCGCTGGGCTACGTGTGGGTGGGTGTGCACTCGGGCGCCGCATTGATGCGTTTCCATGCGGGCGAGATGGACCAGATCGAGAAGGAGCCCCACCATCGTCTCGCCTACACGATCTACGACGAGAGCGATGGACTACAGCCCGGCACGCAGATGTGGCAAAACGGCGCCGCCGGTGTACGTGACATGGCCGGACGGATCTGGGTCGTCAACGGTCCCGGCATGACGATCATCGACCCGCGGCAACTCCGCGAAGCGCGCCGTTCATCGCGGCCGAGCCTGGAAGTCGTTACCGTCAACGGCGAGCGCGTCGACCCGGTAGCCGTCCGGCGACTCGCGAACAGCAGCACAGTTCAGATCGATGTACGCCGCCCTCAGTCTCTCGGCGACGTCAAAGCTGCGCTTCCGCCACCTGCTCGAGGGCGCCGACGCGGACTGGGTGTACGACGGAGATGGCCGACGCGCCAACTACGCAAACCTTCGGGCCGGTGACTATCGATTCCGTGTCAGCACCACGGAGGGCGGGCCGTGGACTGAGCCGTCGCTGTGGGCGTTCACCGTCGATCCACCGTTTTATATGAGTCGCTGGTCTCTCATCGCTGGCGGCGCGGTGCTGGTGGGTGGAATCGCTGCGGTCGCGAAGCTGCGCGTGCGGGCACTCAGGACCCGCTACGCGCTGGTGATCGCCGAGCGCGCGCGTGTGGGCCGCGAGATCCACGACACGCTGCTCCAGAGCCTGGCCGCGCTCGGCCCTGAGCTCGAGGCGCTGGCAACGCGCGCCCCGTTACGCGAAGGCGACATGACATCCGAGCTGCGCCGCCTTCGCCGCCAGGTCGATCATCCGTACGCGATGCCCGCGAGTCGATCCTCGAGTTGCGGCGCCACCCGATGGGCACGCCGCGCCTCGCCGAGTCGCTGGCACAACTCGCCGACGACACCGAGGCGCGATCCGGTGTGCGTCCGACGGTAACCGTCGTGGGACGCCGCCCGGACAACGCGTCGCCTGATGTCGACCTGCAACTGTTTCGCATCGCACAGGAGGCTGTGGCCAACTCGATCCGACATGCACAGCCAACGCGCATCGCCATCAACGTTTCGTACCGATGAACGTCAGGTCGCGCTCACGATGTACCGACGACGGATGTGGCTTCGATCCAGATGCACAGACGAGTGCACTGCATGACGGCGAACATTTCGGCCTGGTCACGATGCGCGAGCGCGCTGAGCATGTTGGTGGCGGGCTGCGCATCGAGAGCGTGCCTGGACGGGACCAGAGTGCACGCCGTAGCGGGGTCTGACCAACGAATGGGCGTAGCGAGCCGGACCATTCGCGTCCTGTGCGTCGACGACCATCGCCTGATGCGCGAAGGCGTCGCGAAAATCGTAGGCGTACAGCATGACATGGAGGTCGTCGCCGAGGCCAGCAATGGCGAGCACGCCGTCACGCAGTTCCTGGCGAGCGACCCGACGTCACGCTGATGGACCTGCAGCTGCCGTCACGAGCGGGCCCGAAGCGATCCGTCGCATCCGGCAGATCGATCCCTACGCGCGGATCATCGTGTTGACGATGTACCGCGGCGACGAGGACATCCATCGCGCGTTCGAAGCCGGAGCGATGGGCTACGTGCTGAAGGATACGATCTCCGACGATTTGATCCACGTGATCCGCGAGGTGCACGCCGGTCACCGCGTCGTAGCGCCCGACATCCAGCAGGCGCTCGACGAGCGGGCACGCCACCCGGCCTTGAGCCTGCGTGAGCGGCAGGTGCTGGAGCTCGTGGCTGAAGGGATGCGCAACAAGGAGATTGCCGCGGCGCTGGCATCAGCGCTGATACGACCGGCATGCACGTGAAGAACATCTACACCAAGCTGCACGTGCACGACCGCACGGCCGCCGTGGCCAAGGCGATCCGCCGCGGCATCATCCGCATCGAGTGACCCATCCAGCCTGAGCCGCCACCGAGCCTACCGCCGCGCTTCAGAGTGCGAAGCTCACTCGCGGGTCCGTAATTTGCACCGCCCTTCAGGCCTATGGCCAAGGTGCACAGTGAACCCCCAATTGCACAATCCAATACTGATGCATCGCTCTTCTCGCGCTCAGCTGCAAACCTGTACGTCAATCTTGCAAAGGACGAGATAAGAGTCGCCGTCTTCGTGTGTGCGGCGCTGCTCTCAGCGTTCATGAGTCCCACGGCCGCGCAGGAGACGCGCGCCGAGAACATTCGACAACAGCAAATCGAGAAGCGCGAGGCCGTCGCCCCAGAAGGTCCGAACGCTGCCGTGCGCGTGATCGACCGGCTCGAGGACTGGGGCGTATTTACTGACGCCCCGCGGGGGCCTTACCCCTGGTTGGGATCGGTCTATCCCGGCGGCGGGTTTGCCGGCGGGGCCGGCTATCGCAAGACTTTTGCGGACGACGGCGCGTTCAATGTTTTCGGTGGCTACTCAATCAACATGTTTGCGCGCGCCCAGGCAGACCTCGACTCTCCGACCTTCGCTCGCAATCGCGCTCGCATCACGCTGTCGGGGCGCTACATCGATGCCCCCAACGTCCGGTACTTCGGCGTCGGCAACTCCTCCGATCAGGACGATCTGACCCGCTTCGGGTACCGCCCGACGACTGCCAGCGCTCGTCTGGAGTTCGGTGGCCAATACGTATCGATTGGTGGCGGCGTCAACCTTCACACAGTCGAGACCTCCGGAGGCCGAACAGCACCCTCTATCGAACAGCAGTTCTCGCCACTGGACACGCCCGGCTTAGGTGTTTCGAAGTTCACTTATGTCAACAGCACCGCTCATGCCGCCATCGATTGGCGGCGCCCGCCCGGCTACACGGGGCAAGGCGGGCTGTATCGCGTGCAGTTCGACGACTACCGGGAGCAGAACGATGACCTGTACTCGTTCACGTCCGTCGAGGCGGAGGTCCTGCAGCTGATTCCGATCCTGCGCGCGAACTGGGTGATCGCGTTGCGTGGCCTCGCCACGGTGACCGACATCGGCAGCGACACCAATGTCGTCCCGTACTTCCTGCTTCCGCACTCGGCGGCGGCTCTACGCTTCGCGGGTATCCGGATTTCCGCTTCCGCGATCGCAATCGCCTGCTGATGAACGCCGAGCTGCGCTGGACGCCGGCGCGATTCCTGGACATGGCGATTTTCTACGATACCGGCAAGGTCGCCGCCGATCGCAGGGATCTGGATTTCGATGGGCTGAAGAATTCCTACGGCATCGGCATGCGCCTCGTCGGCATCGAGGGCTACGCATTCCGAGTCGAGGTCGCACGCAGCCAAGAGCACAAGGCGCGCCTGATCTTCAGCGCCGGCGGGAGCTTCTGACCATGACTGTCACATCGCGACGGGTGGCGCGCGCGCGTGTGCGGCAGTTCGCTGCCGGCCTGGCACTCGCGATGGCGATGGGGACCGACGCCGCAACGCCGAAGTTCTACCCCGACGATCCCGATTTCGAGAATCGAGGACTCGCAGGACGCCTCCGAGGTGAAGGAGCGTGACATCGATCTGATCATCGACACACTCGAGAACTCCGTTTCCTGGCCGGGCGACAGCACGCCGGATGTCCGCGCGCAGAACCTGAACACGGTCGACGAAGTTCCGGACTCGAACTGGTTCACGAATCGCATCGGCACTCGCGCCATCACCATCGAGGAGCTGCTGAAAGGCCCCGACACGGCGAGCGGTCCCGCACCGGGGAACTGGACCGTCATCGCCGCGAAGAGCGACGGGGTGACGCCAGGGTTCACGGTGCGCGATTCGACCCGCCAGATCTGGTTCATCAAGTTCGATCCGCCGGGTTACCGGGCGATGGCAACAGGAACAGAAGTGGTCGTCACGAAGCTGTTCTGGGCGCTTGGCTACTACGTGCCGGAGGTGCATCTCGCCACGCTGCGACCCGACCAGCTCGAGATAGACGAAGTCTGCGAAATCACGCCGCCCAGTGGCAATCGGCGGCGGTTCAAGCCATCGGATATTCGTGCGCTGCTCGCGCAGGCCCATCGCGAAGAGGATGGCTCCTATCGAGTGATCGCGAGCAAGGCGCTCGAGGGTAAGCCTGTCGGCGGGTTTCGTTTCTACGGCACGCGCTCCGACGATCCCAACGACGTCGTCCCGCACGAGCATCGTCGCGAGTTGCGCGCGTATGGGACGTTCTCAGCGTGGCTGAACCACGTCGATTCGAAGTCGATCAACACACTCGACACGATGATTCAGCAGGATGGGCGGCAGGTGGTTCGACATCACCTGCTCGACTTCGGGTCAACCATTGGCAGCGCGGGCGTGTACCCGCGAGAGCCCTTCGAGGGATCGGAGTACCTGGTCGATGGCAAGAAGACAGTGATTGGAATACCGACGTTCGGCTTCTACATCAAGAAATGGCGCACGATTCCGCTCTATCGCGCCCGGTCCGTCGGCGCCTTTCCGCGCGACCACTCAGAGTGGGACCCGGAGGATTGGCGACCACGCTATGCCAACTCCGCGTTCCGATCGGCGCGGCTCGACGACAAATTCTGGGCTGCGCGCCGCCTTTGGCAGTTCACAGACGAGATGTTGACAGCCGTCACGAGCGTCGGGCAGTTCGACGACCCGCAGTCGGAAGCCATGCTCGCAAAGTTTCTGATCGACCGGCGGGACGCCATCGTGCGGCGTTACCTGCCGGCCGTGACCCCCGTTGTCGATGTACAACTGTCAGGGTCGAGGCTGACGTTCAGGAATGCCGCCTACGATGCCGGGCTGACGCCTCCACCGTCTGAGTACGTCGTGCAGTGGATGCGGTTTGACAACGTCTCTGGCGCCACGACCACGATTGGCACAACGAGCGCGGCTGGCGAAGGCGTGCCGGTGCCTGCAGATCTACCGTCGGCTGTGGGCAGCTTCATCCGCGCGGAGATCGCTGTGAAGGGCAATGCGGAGAACGAGGCTGCGCCCGCGCATGCGTACTTCAGGCGCGAAGCGGATCGTTGGAAGCTCGTAGGCTTCGAGCGAATGCCTGGCGGCAACCCACCGCGTTCCAAACACATCAACACTTCACGGAACAATTGATCCCGGTGGGCGTCGCGCTCAAGGCGCGCTGGGACGACGACCTGAATCGACGTCCCGCTCGCGATACCAGGGCCATTTGAGCCTGGACATATTCGCAGCGGTGCGCGAGGGATTGAGAAAGAACCGCACTGTATTGCGCCAGACGATCTGCTGGCCGTCCATTCGCTTCAGGATCTTCTCGTCGATCAGATCCTCACCGACCATCCACGCGGTGCCGATCACCGGCGTGATCACCAGGTCTCCCCATGCCATCTTGCTCGGATCGTGCATACCGACGTTGCCGATGGAAGCCTCGCTGAGCGGCCCGAGCTCGAACTGCAAGCTGATGACCGCCGAGAATGCCAGCGCACGCAGGACCATGCCGCCATACCCGGGCTCGCCGACCTCCAGATCCCGGCGGGACCGATCGTTCTGTCGGTAGATGTGCGCGTACGTGGCGCCTCCCATCGGATGCGCCACGTAGTTCGCGAACTTCTTGCCGTTGTCGCTCCAGTCGCCGCCCAGGTTCGACACCGACTTGAACCAGTCGGACAAAAAGGGCCCGCCCAGTTCGCGTCTGGTCTTCTCCTCCTGGAGCCTGAAGAGATGCTGCACGACGGTGAAGCCAATGGCCTGCCCGAAGGCGGCGCCAAGCCCGACACCATCAGCCGCACTGATCGTCGGACCCTGAGCCTGTGCCGCGGCGATAGCTGAGGAGGAAACAGCGGGAGTGTCGAACGGTGCCTCAGACGCCTCGACTCCAGCACTCGGCTGTCCGACCTCGTTCGTTGAGCTTCCCGCGCCTGTTTGCGCCTCCGCTGTGGTGACCCACGCAATCGAGGAGACCAATGCCACCACAATGGCAGCCCGCATTTTCATGATCGGCGCTTTCGACAAAGGGACAGCGGCCTAACCGGACAGTTCGAGCACCGATCATAACGCTGAGCGAATGGCTCGAGAGCGGAAACAGAGAGTTGAAAGGGTCGGTCTTGCGTGAAAGGCATGGCATGCTGATAATGCGGAGGGTCCCAGCTGAACACTAAAGCGCGGAGTGAAGGTGATATGTCGGACGCACCGAAAGAAGCGGGCAAGCTTCCCTCGATGGCGGACAGCCTCTTTGCGGAACGACGGACGCAGATCCACGACTTCAACTTCGGTACGGAGACGGCCGCAGTCTTCGACGACATGTTGGACCGTTCGGTGCCGTTTTACGGCGAAATCCAGCGGATGATCGGAGAGCTCGCCAGCGACTTCGCCGCCGAGGGGTCATCGATCTACGATTTGGGCTGCTCGACTGCGAACACCTTTTTGTCGATCGGAGTCCATCTGACGCCCGACCTCAATGTGAAGTTCGTCGGGGTGGACTCCTCGGGCGAGATGCTGCAGAAGGCAGAACAGAAGCTCGCCAATGCGCGGTTCCCCTGGCCTTACGTGCTGAACCAGCAGGATCTGAACGAGACAGTGCACATCGAGAACGCGTCAGTCGCCTTGATGGTGCTGACCCTGCAATTCGTGCGGCCGCTGAACCGCGAGGCCCTGGTGTCGAGCTTGCGCCAGGGAATGAACCACAATGGCTGCCTGATCCTGGTCGAAAAGGTCCTGGGTGAACACTCGACCTTCAACCGGCTCTTCATCGACCACTACTACGAGATGAAGAAGCGGAAGGGTTACAGCGAGATCGAAATTGCCCAAAAGCGCGAGGCGCTCGAAAACGTCCTCGTTCCTTATCGTCTCGACGAGAACCTTCGGTTGCTCCGTCGCTGCGGTTTCCAGCATGTCGATGTCTTCTTCAAGTGGTACAACTTCTGCGGCATCGTCGCCATCAAATAGAGCGGTCGGCCGCTCGACCCCGCTGGCGCGGGCGGGGCATTTTCTCTTCAAGTCCAGGGATCTGCTCCTTCCGCTGGTGCTGTTGCTGATCGGGCTCGGCACATGGCCGCGTATCGTGCGCGGCGACATACGCGTCGATCACATGACGGACGCGATCGGGCTGCTCGTCGCGCTTACCGGTCAAGCGTTGCGGGCGCTCGTCATCGGTCTCGTCTACATCACACGAGGAGGCCAGAACCGCCAGGTGTGGGCCAACTCGCTCGTCGACGGAGGCATGTTCGCGCACAGCCGCAATCCGCTTTACGTCGGGAACCTGCTCATCATTCTGGGTCTCGCGATCGTGCACAACGGGTGGGCGATGTACCTCGTGGCCCTGCCGGTCTTCCTGTTCTTCTATACGGCTATCGTGATCGCCGAAGAGCAGTACCTGCACGCGCGCTTCGGCGAGGCCTACACGGAATATCGCCGACGGGTTCCGCGCTGGCTGCCGTCGCTTCGCGGCCTGGGCCACACGATCAGCAGCGGCGACTTCGACTGGCTAAAGGTCCTTCGAAAAGAATATGGGACGCCCTTCGCGTGGTTGAGCGGGTTTCTGCTGCTGCTGATCTGGGAGCACCAGAGTCCATCAGCCCAGCCGATCAGCGAGGTGGAGCAGGGGTGGATTGTCGCCATCTGGATTACGCTTGCCATCATCTACATGACGGTGAGAACGATGAAGCTCCGCGGGTACTTCGGTACGACCTGATTGCTGCACGAGAGTCTGACTTCGGAGAGCAGGCAGAGGTGGTGGAGCTCTGGCCGACATGTGGCCGCTGTTGTCGTCCCGTTCCTCGTCACGCTCGCCGCGGGCGAACCGATCGTCGGACACGCACAGGAACGCGCTACGATGCCGGGCGCCGAGCGTCAGGACGGCGCGCACATTCAACGGCTCGCGGACGATCAGGCGCGCGCTATCGCCATCCGTTTTGCGCCCCGCTTCCGGTTCCACGCCGACGAAGCGTATCTGCCGGTTCACCCGCTCTTCGTGCTCGAAGCCACGAATCAGGAGGCGTCCCAAGGCTCGGATGCGGCGTTGGCGCTCGGCTCCCCGGCGGATCGCATACGCCGCTACGTGGCGCTGACACTGGCCGAGAAGGCCGCGAAGGCGAGGATCTTCTACGATGTCTATCGCGATGAGCGCCTGGGGCCGGGACGGATCGTCGTGGAGTACTGGCTCTACTTCGTCGAGAGCCGCTACCGCACTCGGCACGGCTTCTTCCCTTTCTCGCTCGACACCTCGCACCCCAACGACTTCGAGCACGTCTTCCTGATCCTGGCGCCGCGTGCTGGCTCATTCCTGGACAGCAACGATCCCTCGACGGGCCTTGGCATCGAACGGATCGTCGCCAACGTGCACGATGGACGCGTTCCGAACAACGTCACGCCGATCAGTGCTGGCGCGCGCGTCGAGGAGCGGCCGCTGCTCCTCGTGGAGCTCGGCTCGCACTCTCTGGCGCCGGACGTCGACGGGGATGGGTATGTCCGAACGAACGTCGACATCGAGCCCAGGCGCATCACCTGGGGCTTGCGCGATACCGGTCGCATCTGGGCGTGGCAGTCACCCGATGACGCACGACGTCGAGAGGCGAGTGCCTCGACGACCTTGATACCGGCGGGAGCGCCAGGCGCGTCAAGAGATCGAACCTACGAGCTCGAGCCGATGGCGTCGGTCGACGCGGCCTTTGGCAGCCTGGCGCTCGCTCCTGGCCAGGAGGAGTCGGCATTTCGCGGCCAGGTGAATCCGTTCAAGCGCTTCTTCGGCAAGAACGACGGGGGCTCGCCCGCCTTGCGGCGACCCTCGTCGAGCGACGACCACGGCAACGCCGGTCGCCTGATGAACGACAGCGTCGAGCGCCAGCGCGGGCTTTCAGTGGGCTTTACCAATACGTTCGACAGCTACACCGTGATGCTTGGCGGGCGATTGCCGCTGGCAACCCCTCGCGGTCCGTGGCCTGCATTGACAGCCGACGTCGGCGTGGTCTTCCCATCCGATGGACCTGTACTCGACGCCGAGCTCCTGGCCTTCTACGAGATCGACACGCAGGTTGACCTGATCGGTGGCGCTGCCTGGCTGGCCGACGGCAGCGGCGAGCATCAGACCGACTGGCTGTTCGGCCTGCAACTGCAGCTCGGTCGCATCCGATTCCGTGGTGTATACAGGCGCAGTGGCACGCTCAACAACGACCAAGCCGACTTCCGTATCCAGTACGACTTCTGGAAATAGGCTATCGGGCAAGGTCCTGAACGAAGGGTCAGCTACCGGTGCTGATCATCGACGGGGAGGAGCTCGTCGGCGCGAAACAGAATCGGACCGTCAACCTGTCGATCCTGATCCCAGCCGACTGCCGATGTCATCGTTCCAGTCACGTGCGTGGAGGCGGGACGCTGGAGCCACAAATCGCGCAGCTTCGCCGCATCGTCCCGCACCCACTTCGCGGCCGGCCGCGCCGCCAAGAGCGCGCAGGTGCAGCGAGTCGCTCCTGCGACAGCGGGGTCGCTCGAGCAGACCAATCGCAAGTGTGGCACGAGATTGAGCAGAAGTCCGCGCAGGCTGCAGGCCCGCTCCGCGACAAGCGCTATGAGTGAGATCTTCGAACGCCAAGCGACCGCGGTCGAGGCATTTCGTCCGTGGACTTCCCGTCGTCGCAGCATCAGGTCGGAGCGGTGTTCTTCTTCAACGGCGAGCCGAATGGGCGTCGATCTCTTCGACAATCCGCGGACCTTCCGCTCGCTCATACCAAGATCCTGCGCGGCTACGCGCTCGATGCGATCGACCGCCGATCCAATCCTCTCCCGGACGTTTCATCGTCTGCGGCACACCCGGGGACGAAGACAGTCGCCGAAGCATTCGTGCGGCAGGTGCTGGACGCTCCTCGCACCCAGTTTGCCGCGCCCGGCCTTGGCCAGACGTGGCGGATGTTCGCACCCCAGGTCGCCGGAGGGGCGCTCATGGCCAACGGTAATCTCGTCCACATGTCTGCGTTCCGGGCCTGATTTCGTGCGGAGCAAAACTGCGCGATCCTTTACGAGCAGCAGTGACGCTTGCGGATCGAGTCATTGCACACGGAGAGGACGATGAGCGATCGCACGTCACGCTCGTTGGAGGCGCAGGCTGCGGCCTTCGCTCAAATCCTCGCGGCGACCGACGACACCGACGTCGCCTTCCGTCAAGCCGCTGCGCTCGCCGATGGCCTGTTCCCGCACCAGGTAGAAGGCGTGGCGTTCCTGCTGGGCCGCAGGCGCGCCATCCTTGCGGACGACATGGGGCTCGGCAAGACTCGTCAGGCGCTTGCCGCGCTGAGTCACGCCGCGCCCGTCGGGCAGGTCCTCATCGTCTGCCCAGCGTCGGTCAAGCGCAATTGGGCGCGCGAAATCTCGCTCGCCGCCGTCGAAGGCCAGTGTTCACATCATGGAGGGGACGGCCAGGCAGCGGATCCCTCGCGATGCACGCTGGGTCATCGCCAACTACGACATTCTCGGCCGCCATGTGGACGCGATCGGCGCGGTGCCGTGGGCGGGTCTCATCTTCGACGAAGCGCACTACCTGAAGAATCACACGAGCGCGCGGAGCAAGGTCGCGCGCGAGCTCGCCAGCAGGGCGGCCGCTGTTGCGAAGAAGGAGCCGCCCGTGTATCTGCTGACGGGCACGCCGTTGACCAACCGGCCGCGCGATCTGTTCGTCTTGCTGCAGCTCGTCGGGCATCCGCTTGGGCGCAGTTTTCTCTCGTTCGCCAAGCGCTACTGCGACGCCAAGAAGACCGAATACGGTTGGAAGACCGATGGAGCATCGCACCTGGAGGAGCTCACGGTGCAGCTCCACGGGACGATGCTGCGGCGCGCGAAAGAGGAGGTTCTTTCACTTCCGCCGAAGTTGCGTACGTGGCTGCCAACTACTGACGCGGCAGGAATCGCCACCAGGGAGATGCGTGAGGTCGTGGACCTGCTCGTCGCCCGCGCCACTGGTGATTTGGAAGCCAGCGATCAGCGCTCCCGCACGCGCCTGCTCGCGATCCTGACGAAAGCGAGGCAGAAGGTCGCCGTCGCCAAGGTCCCCACGACATTAGAACTGGTCCGCGGCGCCGTGGAGCAAGGCGAGAAGGTCATCGTCTTCTCGTGCTTCGAGGATCCGCTGCAGCACCTTGCGGACGCGTTCGGCTCGGCGGCAGTCGTCCTGACCGGCAAGGTGCCCTCGGGGCAGCGCCAGCGACTCGTGGATCGTTTTCAGCAGGACGACGAGGTCCGCGTATTCCTGGCGAACATCATCGCGGGCGGAACGGGTGTCACGCTCACCGCCGCGACGCAGGTCATTTTCAACGACCTCGATTGGGTGCCCGCCAATCACTGGCAGGCCGAGGATCGCGCCTACCGAATCGGCCAGACCAGAACGGTCAACGTCACCTATGTCGTTGGTGTGGATACGGTCGACGAGTTCGTGCAGGCGGTGCTCGAGACCAAGGCGGCGCTCGTGCGGTCGGTCGTCGAGGGCGAGGCGCTTGCGGGTGATAGCGGCGGTGCGGTGCTCGAGGAGCTGGAACGCGCAGTTGCCGCGATGTCGCCAGGCTTGGCTGACGCGCGTCTCGATGTGCACGACCAGGACGTCATCAACGGACTTGTGCGGGCTGCGACCGAACAGTGGCGGAACGTGCACGTCGGTGACCGCCGGCGAGAAGGCCAGGGCCGCGGATCCGGCGGCGATACGCAGCCTGCGCTGCCGCACTGGAGATGCTCGCGCGCGTGCTTGCCGGGCCGCGGGCGAAGCGTTTCCGGATTGCCAGTTCTTCGAAGCCCGGCAGCCATTACTTCATCGACGTTGACGGCTCCGACGTGATCTGTTCGTGCCCCGGGTTCGAGTACCGCGGCCAGTGCAAGCATGCACGGGACGTGAAGAGCGCGCTCGCATCAGGTAACGCGCCGCCCGCCGAGTACGTGGCCATCGAGTAGCGACGTGCAGACGGTCAGCGCCCCTCCGCCATGGCCACGACCCACGCGGCCAATCGATCGTCGGGCATCAGCGCGGCCTCGGCCATCGTATAGGGAAGACCTTCGAGGCGCTCCCGGAGGCCACGTTCGATGCCGCCAAACGCAATCAGGAGCGGCACAATCAGCACGCGTCGTCCGACCGTCATCTCGCGCTCAACGATCCCGCGCAACTGCATCGTTGCCGCGTCACGAACCGGCTTCGGGGCGTCGTCGCGGAGCGTCAGGTACTCGAGCGAGGCGAATGTCTCGGTTTTCTTGATTGGTGTTGCCACCGATCCCATATCCGCGAGCCAGCGACGGTTGTCCTCCTCTTCGTTCGGTCCGTGCGCGACAATGATCAGCGCTTCCTTTAAGGGATCACGGCTGATTGCTCTCGCGCGGCTTGCGAGGATGTCGACGACAGTCTGATGGTCGTTGAGTGCGGCGGTCATCCGCACGGGCACAGGCGAATTGATGGGAGTCGTTCCGTCGATTGCGGCGGCATGATTGTCGTGTCCAGCAGTTGCGGTGCCTCCGGGTGCGTGGTTCATCTTCGCGTAGTTGGCCAGTGCCGCCGGTGCCTCAGGGCGCAGTCCCAGTAGAGTACTCGGTCGACGTGATGACCGTGCTCCAGGAGGAGACGAACAGAGGGACTGCCACGATTTCCGTGACGCCGCGCGCCACGAGCTTATCGACGGCGTTTTGAATATTCGCGCGCGTCGCCATTCCGAACGCGACTTCCGCCGGACGAGTGGCGTTGACTTGTGCGACAAGGTTCGTCACTCGGCCGTTCCACTCTGCACTACCACCGTGCGCAAGCAAAAGGATGCCCGTCTCCGCCGACGCGGACTGCGCGATCACCAGCCCGATGACAAAGATGCATGCGAGGATCCACTTTGCTCTTCCCCACTCGGTCTGTCATCTCGAACCCTCCTTGTGTCTGAAACTTCCAGTTCTTCAGCTTGGTGTTTCCCTTGACCGCGGCGACCGGCCGTGGTACCACCACACTTCGACAGCGCGGAACCTCGGGAGGCCCAGTATGCAGCTTCGGCGCATGATGGTATTCCTCGGCGTCGCCGGCGTCAGTGTTCTTCTTTCGCTCGGTGTTCCTCCCCTCTTCGGCCAGCAGCGCCCACAGGCAGGCCAGCAGTTTCCAGCGACTTATCGCGCACCGCGGTTGGCCGACGGCCGCCCCGACCTGAACGGCATCTGGCAAGCGCTCGTCACTGCGAACTGGGATCTCCAGGATCACGAGGCGCAGCCCGGTCCGCATCCCGAGCTCAGTGGTGCGTACGCCGCCGGGCCTGCAGGCCAGAGCATCATCGAGGGCGGAGAAATTCCTTATAAGCCGGACGCGCTGGCGAAAAAGAAAGCCAACTTCGAGAACCGGCTGCGCGTCGATGTCAGCGACGACAAGACGTGGCACGCACTCGGCGATCCGGAGATGAAGTGCTACATGCCCGGCGTCCCGCGCGCGACCTATATGCCGTTCCCATTCCAGATCGTGCAAGGGACGGTCCCTCCATCCTGATGGCGTACGAGTTCGCGAGCGCCACGCGCATCATTCGCATGAACTGGGAACAGGCGGCGCCGATCGATTCGTGGATGGGATGGTCGCGTGGCCGGTGGGAGGGCGACACGCTCGTCGTCGACGTCACGGGCCAGCGCGAGGAGACGTGGTTCGATCGCGCCGGCGACTTCCACAGCGACGCGCTCCACGTCGTCGAGCGCTATACGCCGCTGAGCCCGTATCACATGATGTACGAGGCCACCGTCGAGGATCCGAACGTGTTCACGCGTCCGTGGAAAATCAGCTTCCCGCTCTACCGGCGGATGGAGAAGAACGTCCAGCTTCTCGAATTCAAGTGCGTCCCCTTTACCGAGGAACTCCTGTTCGGCAAGTTCCGCAAGCAGGCCGCGAGATGACTGCCATGCGCCACCGATTCTTCGCATCGACTGCCCTGCTCGCCGTGGTTGTCGCGGCGGGCCTCGTCGCTCCGGCGTCTGGACAGGCGCAGAAAAAGTACAACGCGCCAAAGACACCCTGGGGCGATCCGGATCTGCAAGGTGTCTGGAACGACGCCACCAGTACGCCGCTGCAGCGACCGGCCAACATAGGCGAAAAGGACGTCCTCAGCGACGAGGAGGCCGAGGAGTTCCAGAAGTCGCTTGCGTTCGACCTCTCGCGCGATCGGCGCGACGGCGGCAACGCCGCCGACGTGAACCGCGCGTACAACGAGCACTGGATGGACGCGCGACGGCTCAAGATCACGGCTGACCGACGCACGTCGCTCATCGTCGATCCGGTTGATGGACGGATTCCGACGCTCGCCACGCTGCCGCCTGAACGCCAGCGCGTGCGAGCCGCGCGCGCCGAAGCAGCCGCGCGGTTCGCCGCCGGGCTGCCTGACGACTTCACCGACATGTCGTGGCCCGTTCGCTGCGTCGTCCGGACCGACGTGCCGCCGTACCTGCCGACGATCTACAACAACAACTTCCAGATCTTCCAGAGCCCGGGCTACGTCACCATCGCGCCGGAGATGATTCACAGCGCTCGCATCATCCCGGTCGACGGTCGCCCGCATCTCAACAAGAACCTGCGGCAGTGGCTCGGCGACACCCGCGGACACTGGGAAGGTTCGACGCTCGTGGTCGAGACGACGAACTTCAAGGCCGAGGAAGGTGTGCTGTTCCAGGGGGCCAATCCCGCGACGTTCACCATCACCGAGCGTTTCACGCGCGTCGCCCCGGACTCGATCAACTACGAGTTCACCGTTGCCGATCCGACGACGTGGTCGAGGCCGTGGACGGCGCTCATTCCTTGGAACAAGGTCGATCCCGGCGAACAGATGTTCGAGTACGCCTGTCACGAAGACAACTTCGACATCGTGCACTTCCTGACCGGCGCGCGACTGAGAGAGAAGAACGGTGAGACGGTTGGCCAGCGGCCGGCTCGCGCTGTCGAAGAAAGGTAGATCCGATGCGAAGCTTCCAATGGTCAGTCGCCCTCGCCTCGCTGCTGGCCCTGCTCGTCGTGGCGCCAGCGTCCTCGCACCACGCGTTCAACGCGGAGTTCGACGCGACCAAACCGATCAAGTTCAAGGGAACGGTCACCAAGATGCTGTGGGTGAATCCCCACGCCTGGATCTACGTGGACGTGAAGAAGCCTGACGGCACCGTCGAAGAGTGGATGATCGAAACAGGCACGCCAAACACCCTCATCAGGCGCGGGCTGACGAAGGAGTCGCTGCCGAAGGGCACCGAGATCATCGTTGACGGCTACCAGTCGAAGGACGGATCGCGCCGGGCGAACGGACGTGACCTGACACTGCCCAACGGGCAGACGTTGTTCCTCGGCTCGTCGGGCACGGGCGCACCCTACGACAAGAAGTGAGTCAGTTCACAGTATGTGAAGGTCTCGCGAGCACTGCGAGGTTATCGTGCGAGCGCCAAGACCCTGACGTTCCATTTTGGGTCCCGGTTGTACCTCAGTGCTTCATCCTGATACGGGCAGCATTCCGAGATCAGGTTCCCTAAACGCCAACCAGAATTGAGATCGACGCGACGGTGTGCAGACACGCGTCAGCGGTCGCAGAAGCGCCGTGCATATCTGGTTGTCTGTCTTCCACGCGCGAAGAGTTCTACCTTGGCCGGCACTTTGCTCAACAACACACCAACGGTGAGCACGCACGATTCTGTATTCGGTGGTGATGAAAGGATGTTTTCGCAGCACGAGAACATGCGGACTTGTCATGGCTAGATCACCTCACGACCTCGTCGCCACGTATCCACTCGCTCCGACCGTCGTCGGGTCGAGCCCCGCAATGGAACACGCCGTCAGCGTGGCGACTCGCGTCGCCGCGAGCAACGTCAAGGTGTTGATCACGGGAGAGAGCGGCGTCGGCAAGGACGTGTTCGCGCGATTGATTCATAGCCAGTCCGCCGCGCTGCTTCCAGCCTTTCGTGGCGCTGAATTGCGCCGGCATCGCCGAGACGCTGCTCGAATCGGAGCTCTTCGGACATGTGAAAGGAAGCTTCACGGGCGCCTACCGAGACAAGATCGGCAGTTTCGAGCAGGCGCACAAAGGCACGATCTTTCTCGACGAGATCGGGGACATGAGTCTGAGAATGCAGGCTCTGTTGCTTCGATTTCTCGAGACTGGTGAATTGCGGCGCGTGGGCTCCGATTCGCCATCCACGCGGGTCGACGTGCGCATCGTATCGGCGACCAATCGCGATCTCCGCGCGATGGTGAACAAGGGCCAGTTCCGCGATGACCTGCTGTACCGCATCGACGTGACACGCATCGAAGTGCCCCCATTGCGCGAGCGGTCCCAGGACGTTCCTGCGCTCATACAGCACCTCATGGCGAAGTGCGGCGGGGTGCTCACGCTCAGCGACGCCGCAATGCGATTGCTCGAGTCATATCGATGGCCCGGCAACGTCCGAGAACTGCAGAACGTCGTCGAGCAGATCGTCTCGCTCGTCAGTGGCAGACCCGTGGAGCCGTCCGATCTGCCGCGAAACATTGTGGCCAGTCACCGCGACTTCAAGCACGTCATACAGGACCGTCGACGCTCGATTGCCGCGGATCTCTACGACGGACTCACTTCCGGCGGGATGAGATTCTGGGACGATGTCCACCCGCTCTTCATCAGTCGAGACATCACACGCGCCGATCTCCGGCAACTCATTCGGCGAGGGCTGGCGATGAGCGGCGGCAGCTATCGAGGTGTCATCGAACTATTCGGCATGGAGCAGGATGACTACAAGCGTCTGTTGAACTTTCTGGCGGCGCACGATTGCCGCGTCGAAGCCAGGGAATTCAAACCCGCCGTGCGCGCAGCCGATTCGTCGTCAACGCTTCCTTACCAGCACGCGGTGGCTGGCTAAATGCGGGCTGATGACATGCGTCATTCACCGTTGAGCAGTCGCGTGAATCGCCTCGGCGTCGCTGCGTGGGGCAGCCGCGCGCGCTCGTGTGGCGGCCAGGTCCAACTGGTAGAGCACGAGCACGCGGCGCAGCAGAGCGGGGTCGTCGATCACGATCGGAGTCGCCACGTCTGTGCAGCCGGGACCACACTGCTGCAGCGTGTGCTCGACGGCCGCCAGAATCTCGCTGTCGTCGAAGCGTTCGAGCATGTCGGTCGCGGCCTGTCGGGCCCGTTGCTCCGCCGCCGCCTCGGCCAGGCGGGGCTTGAAGGCAGAGTCCAGTTGCGCCAGGTACGCCCCGGTTCCGCCGAAGCGTCCGGGGCCATGTGGTGTCGAGGTCATGCCGACGAGTCCGGCGAGACCAAATATCAGCACCAGCCGGGGATAGCCAATCAGAAGGTGCAAGAGAGCCGAGCCGCCGTAAGTGTTGAGATACATGGCTTGTCTTCAGCGATGAAAGAGGGATCGTGGATTCCAGCCAATCCACAGGTTGACGTAAACGACGGGCGCAAAATGGACCTGACCTGTCAGCAATTCGTGCTGTCGACGCGCGGCGACGCCAGTCTCGACCATGCCGCCAATCAGCGGCCGCACGAGCTTCACGCCGGCATCGTAGGAGGCGCGGTTCTCCCAGGTTCGACGCTTGCTGTCGAAGCTGACGGCGCCCGCCGCATAAGGCACGACGCTGACGATCCGGCTCCGGAAGGCAACCAGCCCCTGTTGCGCGGCCGCAGTCGTAATCCAGTTGTGCGGATCGCGGCCCGCAATCAGCCCGGAGCTCGCCCAGGCGTAACCGGGAAATCCGCCGAGCTCGCGCCGCGCTGTGCGCGCCCTTCAACCGCCCATCCCGACCAGTAGTCGACGGCGGCCGTCGGATGGAGTTGCTCGTCACTTTCAGCGTTGGGTTCGAACATCATGCCGCCGCCAACTTGCACCATACCGCCGCGGATGCGTTTGACGATCTTCAACGCCGCGCGCGAAGGAGTCCTGTTGTTCCACGCGTAACCGTAGGAATCGGCCATCAGCGAAACGCCGATGTGCGGAACCAGGAACCAGGAACCGCGTTCCCACACGGTGATGCCTTGCTCGAATGTGACCTGTCCGAGGGTGTTACCGCGCTCGGCCGGCGCAACGTCGCCGGCCGAGATCCAGAAGGAGCCTGGAAAGGCAATCGACGAAGGAATCTCCTGCGCGCCGGCGTTATGGGCGAACAGGGCCAACAGCACGCATGCGATGAGCGCGAATCTACGCAAGGGACCTCCTGGTGTTGGAAGGCGATTGAGCGTTGGAGTCGTAGCGCGCGACTGAGAACCACGTTCGCAGTGTCTGTCGACGAACGACCTCCAGCCAGAACGTGCGCAACCAGACAACGCAACCAATCAAGCGAAGCGGAGCGAACGTCGGAAACCAGAGGAGCACGTCGACTCTGCGCAGATGCCAGGCACACGCGACTGCCGCGAGGGCAGAGATCGACTGGTCGAGCAGGAGCCAACGCAGCGTGGCAGTCGGCCACAGCCATGCCAGAACCGGCAGGGCGAGAACCATTACCGAGTAGAAGAGGCCTTCTCCGATGAGCAGGGCGAATTCTGCATCGAGCCGCTGCCGGCCGAGGGGCAGCCGATGAAGGCGCATCACTTGCCACGTTCCGCTGTACCAGCGTGTGAGCTGACCGATGTACTCGCGAAGTCGCCGCGGGTCCTGCGTGTAGACCACGGCATTTGCTGCATACCTGATCCGGCCGAGTCGTTTTCGATGGATCTGAACCGTCAGGTCCATGTCCTCGACGAGAGTGCCGCCGTCCCAGTCGAGCGAGTCGAAGACCGAAGACCGGTACGTGGACGCGCATCCTGGTGCAACGGTGATGACACCGAGCGTGTCCTGTCCTTTCCGATACATCCAGAGGCAGAGCGCGTAGTCGAGCGTTCTGAACGCCGTCAAGTAGTTGTGAGCCTGACCGCGCGGGGCGCCGCACACGAGCACAGCTTCGGGGTCGTCGGTGAACGCCTTCACGACGGCGTCGAAGTAGCCAGGCGCGACGTGACTATCCGCGTCGAGGATGGCGACGAACGCGTAGCGTTCGACCAGCCCGAAGTGTTCGATGGCATGCCGCAGGCTCCCGGCTTTGCCTCTGCGCGGCTCGTTCCTGAGAACGTTCACGCCGGCGAAGCCGCGCAGGACCTCGCCAGTCCGATCGGTGGACGCGTCGTCGATGGTGTACACGTGCGCGGCGTCGAGGCCCGCGTCGAGAACGCTTGCGACGCAGCGGCCGATCAACGTCTCTTCGTTGCGTGCGGGAATGACGACGCAGATTCCGCTGCGAGCAGCTGGATCAGAGAAGGTCACGTTGGCCTGCGCGTTCGACATCTGCCCCTACGCAAGGCAAAGGCACGGCCAAGCCGCGAACGCGCTGGATCACTCGTGTTTTCCGCACTGAGGCGCATCCGTGGCCTCGGTCGTGGCTGCCTGGGACCAGACGAAACGCCTTGCTCCAGGCAGACGCAGCCGGCGATCAACCTGATGGACGCGAGCGGCGACCGCGACGAAGTCGTGCCGAAGGTTAAGGAATGGCTGGAAACAGCGGCGGCATGCCGTGCGGGCACGCTGGTTGCTGTCCTGCGCCTAGGCAGTCAGATGATCGAACACCGACGCGCCGAACGATTCGACCTCGTCGATCCGGCAGTGGGCAGTCTGCGCATGGTCCAGGACGTTGAGATCGCGCAACTCCGTTCACACCAAGCAATCGTCATTGCCCCCGGCCCTCTTCCTCGTGGTGAGCGCCTGCTGCTCGAGATTCCGGTTGCACGCGACGCGCATCCCTGCACGGTGCTCGTTCGCGTCATGGACAACCGGGTTGTGATGGACGACGGCTCGTTACGGCGGCGGGTGCGTCTACAGGTGATCGAACGCGCGCCGCGCGACCGCGGATTGGAGGGGGTGCGGATACCGCGCGGACGATCCGTGATGGGCGCGCTCATTCGACGAGTACCGGTGCGCGTCGTGGAGACCAGTAGCACGGGCTGCGTCTTCGAGAGCCCGTCCATCGTCATCGAAGGATCCGTTGGTTTCGTTCAGACGCGAACCTCGACTCACGATCGCTCGGAAGCCGTGCGAGTCAGGCGCACGTCACAGTCATCCAACTCTGTGTGGCAATACCGGATGGCTGCGGAGTTCCTGACATTGGGCCCCAAGTCGCCAGACTCGTTTCGAGGGCTGGCGACGATCATGAGTGTTGGCTCCCCTGCTGCCACTTATCGCTGATGCATACACATACACACGTCATCTCTGAACCCACGCTCATCGGAAGCAGCCCCGCTCTCGAACGTCTCCGCGTCGTCGGCGGCCCGTGTCGCCGCCGGCAACGCGAAGGTGCTCATCACGGGAGAGAGCGGCGTCGGGAAGGATCTCATCGCACGATTGATTCATGCCCGATCCCCGCGCGCCGAGCGTCCCTTTGTGGCGCTCAATTGCGCTGGCGTGGCGGAGACGCTCCTCGAGTCGGAGCTCTTCGGTCACGTGAAGGGCAGCTTCACTGGTGCGCATCGCGACAAGGTCGGCCTCCTTCAACTGGGCAATCGAGGCACTGTGTTCCTGGACGAAGTCGGGGAAATGAGCCTGCGCATGCAGGCGATGCTCCTGCGCTTTCTGGAAAGCGGCGAAGTGAAGCCGGTCGGCGCCGATCTCGCATCCGGGAAGGTGGATGTCCGGGTCGTCGCCGCCACGAACCGGAATCTGCCCGATCTCGTCTCGAAGGGGCAGTTCCGCGAAGACTTGATGTACCGGATCATGGTCGTGCACCTCGAAGTGCCACCGCTCCGGAATCGTCGCGAGGACATCCGCGCGCTCATCGCACACATCATCGAGAAGACCGGCGTCGCGCTGAAGCTCTCCGACGAAGCCATGCAGACGCTCGAGCGCTACAACTGGCCCGGGAACGTCCGCGAGCTCCAGAACGTCATCGAGCAGCTCGCGTGGCTGGAGGGGCCCTCTGTCGTCGGCGTCGAAAATCTTCCACCCGCCCTCACGCGGTCGGCCGCTGGCGGTGTGAGACCCGCACGCGAACGACGCAAGCAGGTGTCCGACTTTCTCTACGAAGGACTCGTCTCCGGCTCCCAGTCGTTCTGGGAGCACGTCTACCCGATGTTCATCAATCGAGACATCACGCGCGCCGATCTGATGGCGATGGTCCGTCAGTGTCTGTTCGAGACAAGTGGCAACTACCGGGCCGTTCTGCGGCTGCTGCGCATGGAGCCGGGCGACTATAAACGGTTCCTCAATTTTCTCTCCACGCACGACTGCACGGTCGACTTTCGGGAATTCCGGTCCGGACAGAAACAGCGCGAACGATTGATTGCACCACCAATGACGATTCCGGCGGGCGCTTCGGGGCGGGAGCGCGACGTGGCGCCGCCGGCGGAGCGCAAGACGGCATGAGCCACTTTCTGCGCCCGTTACTCGCACGGCATCCCGTCGCGCAGGCACTCGTCAACGAGCGAACCGGCGCAGTCGTGGCCGACACACTCGAGGCCGCGTTCGACTCGGGCGCGCGGCGCCGAGGGCTGCTGGGGCGCGACGATCTCGCGGCCGGCGCGGCGCTGGTGCTGGCGCCCTGCAACGCGGTCCACACGTGCAGGATGCGATTTCCGATCGACGTCATGTTCGTCACCCGGGACGGGCGGGTCACGAAGATCGTGCGACGGCTGGCTGCGTGGCGCGCGGCCGCATCGTTCCAGGCGTTCGCCACCATCGAGCTTCGCGGCGGTGCTATCGAGGGCACGGATCTCACCATAGGCGATCACCTCGTTGTGGTATCGCGAGGCGCGCAATCTTCACTCAGGTCGTGAACATCGTCTGGTTCCAGACAGACATGGCGGCGTGAAGAAGTCCGCGCCAGGGACAAATACCTAGCGGACACCACGCCAATCACAGAAACAACTGGCGCGGTTCATCGAGCGACTGCGGCACTGACGTTGCTCTTTCACGCAGTCGATGATCGGCCGTCGACGTTTTACGAGATATGTCCTCGCCTGCGCCCATCGAAGGGCAGGCACGCACGGTTTCAGACTGTGTCGTCGAGAGCTGGGACGGTGAGTCTGCCGTCGTGGTGACCAACCAGGCTGCCCGCTGCGACGACAGGCTCGTGCTGCAGTTCAACTCGTCAAGCGAGGGAACCAGGTTGTACCCAGTGCGCGTCCTGTCGTGCGACATCGACCCACGTCATGGGCCAATACGATTCAGATTGCACGTTCAAGCGATTCTGACACGAGACGCACAGCAGACGCCGTCTCGCTCTTATCCAACGAGGCCCCCGGCACGCGATGACCAATGCAGTCTTGCTCAGGAACCTACCGCTTATGGTTCGCGACGTCAGCAGCAGCGGCTGTCTGATCGAATCATCCGCACCATTGCAGGTGGGCACCGTCGGGTGGCTCGAAGTGGAGTTCGAGGGCGAGCGCCGCTTCGAGTGGTTTCGGATCGCGCGCGTCCACACGCGCGGCGAGAGTGCATTTCTGGCCGGCGTCGAGTTCCTGCCGCTGGCAGCTGCAGGATCCGACTCCTTGCGCAGCGCCATTGGCCGGTTGCGGCGATCGACGCCGGCGATGGGAAGCGCGGAGCCGGCTGGACGATCGTCTGTGGATACCGGGAACAGTGCACGCGAGGCCGGCGAGGCGCCGGCCGAATCAGCCTCGCAGATCGCAGATTCTGCCAGGAAAATCGTGGATTTCTTTCGACGACGCTAGCCGCCCACTTCTGGCAGCGCCGTTGCTCATAGAGGGGCAACGGCGCACGAGGGTGTGCGCGATCGCATAAGGAGAAAACGAGATGAAGAAGTTGATTGCCCACCTCGTGTGGGATGACCAGGGACAGGACCTCATCGAGTACGTGCTGATTGGCTCGGTCGTTTCGATCGGCGCGTTGGTCGGCGCCCAGGCGCTCGGCACGGCGCCTCAACGGTTGGTACGACAGGCTCGCCTCTTGGGTGTGACCTGCAGGGACCAGCGGCCAGCTAGTCTGACGATCGGACTGGGGGGAGCACCACGCCACATCGCGTGAGTGCGCCCCCCTGCTTTCACTGATCGACGAGCAAAGACATGACTTCTTTGCTGACTCGCTTGATCACCGACGAACGAGGGACAGGACCTCGTCGAGTACGCGTTGCTGACCGCAACGGTTGCAGTGGCGGCACTGCTGGGAATAGCGGCGCTCGGCGGCGCGATCAACACGGTCTACAGGGCGTGGGACGCGAGAACGCAAGACGCTTTGGGAGCCACAGGCTCCGGCGGCAAGCTGATGCAATTCGACACCATGATTCCAGTCACGACCATTCTTGTCGCAGTGATCGCATGTGCGTTCGATCTGCGGACCCGCCGCATCCCTAATGCGCTGACCTTCGGCGCCGCACTCGCCGCGTTGTTGTTCCACCGGTTCATCGGGGGGACCGAGGGCGCGATGGTCGCGGCCGGAGGATGGCTCGTCGGCCTCTGTTCTGTTCCTGCCGTTCTTTGCGCTGCGGCGGCATGGGCGGCGGCGACGTGAAGCTGCTGGCGGCGCTGGGTGCATGGCTTGGACCCGAGCGAGACGTTGTGGCTGGCCATCTACTCGGCATCGCCGGAGGCGTCTTGGGCGTGTGGCCGTCGCCGCCCACGGCTACCTGAAAACGGCGATGCGCAACGTGTTCGGGATGCTGCGTCTACTGGCGCACTGTCGGCCTCAAGCCGGTGCCGGATCTCACGCTCGATTCGGCCGACGCGCCGCGGCTCGCGTATGCACTGCCGATTCTTCGTCGGCGTCGTGGTGACGCTATGGCGATGATGACGACGTCGACGCTCGGTGGAGGCGACGAAGCGGCGCGGAGCTGATCGAGTTCGCGATCGTCGCTGCCGATTCTGATCCTGCTGCTGGCCGGGATTTTCGATTTCGGCATGATGTTCCGCAGCTACGAGGCGGTGACCAACGCCGCGCGCGAAGGCGCCCGTGTCGGCGTGCTGCCCGGCTACGCAGCCGCGCGACGTGCAGACCCGCGTCAACGACTATCTGGCGGCGTCGGGACTGACCGGCCCCCGCACGATCACCGTCACGAGTCGTGACCGCTAGCCACCGGCGCGGGCACCTTCACCGCGCAGCTCGGTGCATCGTCAACTACACCTACCAGTTCGTCGTTCTCGGTCCGATCGGCGTCGCATTCGGCGGCAGCTTCGGCACGATTCCGCTGCGCGCGGCGTCCGTGATGCGGACCGAAGCGGCAGCCGCACCTTAAGGAGAGGTCATGAAGAAGCAACATCGCACGCTGATCGTGGTGTTCGTGGCCGTTCTCACGGCATCGGTCGCCAGCTTTGGCGTGTATCGGGCGGTCCAACGCCTTGCCGTGTGCGCGAGGTCGAAGTGGCGCACATCCAGGTGGTCGTTGCCGCACAAACGCTCACCGATGGGCACGCGTCTCGACGACAACCATCTTCGAGTCGTCGACTGGCCGTCCCGCAATCCCGTGCAGGGCGCCTTCGCCGATCCGAAGAAGCTCATCGATCGCGGCGTCATCGTCCCGATCGCCGAGAACGAGCCGATCACCGAGAGCAAGGTGGCCTCGCTGGAGGCGGGCGCCGGACTTCCGCCGGTGATCCCCGAGGGCATGCGCGCCATCTCGGTGAGGGTCAACGAAGTGATTGGCGTCGCTGGATTCGTCGTGCCGGGTACGCTCGTCGACGTCCTCGTAACGGTCCGCACGAGCAGACGGAGGAGCCGATGACGCGCACCGTCGTCAGCAAGGTCGCAGGTGCTGACTGCCGGCACGAGTTCGACCAGGAGAAGTCGAAGGACGGCGAGCCGATCCCGACCTCTGTGGTGACGCTGGCGGTGCTGCCGGACGACGGCGAGCGCATTGCCCTGGCCGTCGCAACGAGGGAAAGATCACGCTCGCGCTGCGCAACCCGCTCGACGTCGAACCGACCGAGACCAAGGGCATCCGGCTGGCCGGCCTGATGCGCGGCACCGGGCCCGAGCCGGTCGTCGACCCCGTCACGAACCGCGTCGTCGCGCGCAAGCCGTCGCCGACGCCGCCTCCTCCCCCGGTCTACACGGTTGAAGCCATTCGTGCGGCGAAACGAAGCTCGGAGGTGGTCAAGTGACGCGTAAGGTGTTGTCTCTCTCGATCGTTGATGCTGCTGACGGTGGCCGGACTCGGCGCGCAGCAGCCACAGCCAGGTCAGGTTACCGCAAGTCTCGGTCACGGCCGGACGCTCGACCATCGTGTCGACCGATTTCGATGTCACCCGGATCGCGGTCACCAATCCCGAGGTCGCGGATGCGACCGTCGTCCGGCCGCGCGAGATCCTCATCGATGGCAAGGCGCCGGGGACCATCAGTCTGATCCTGTGGGGTGGCAACACGCGTCTGCAGTACGACATCGTCGTCGAGCAGCCGGTCAGCCGCGCTCGAGCAGCAGCTGCACCAGCTGTTTCCTGACGAGACCATCGAGGTCACGTCGAACGCCGACGGCATCGTGCTGTCCGGTCGTGCGTCGAGCACGCAGGTGATGCTGCGCATCGCGGAAGTCGTGCGTGCCGCGTCCCCGAAGGCGAACGTCATCAACATGCTCCAGGTGCCGGGAGGCAGCGACGCCCAGCAGGTGATGCTGCAGGTGCGTATCGCGGAAGTGAACCGGCGGGCGCTCATGGAGTTCGGCGTTTCGTTCTTCACGGGAGCCACCGGCGCCGGCGACTGGATCGGACGAGGCACGACGGGCCAGTTTCCGTCAGTCGAGTTCAACGATCTGAGCCGGTCCGTGACCACGGGCCCCAACGGGCACGGGCGACGTCGCTCGACGGAAAGATGGAGTTCAGCGACTTCCTGAACATCTTCCTGTTCAACACCAGCTGGAACGCCGGAACGCTGATCCGAGCGCTGAAGCAGACCGGCTACTTCCAGAGCCTCGCCGAGCCGAATCTGATCGCCTACAACAACAAGGAGGCGAGCTTCCTGGCCGGCGGCGAGTTTCCGGTGCCGATCGTGAACGGCGTCGGGACAGGTCTCGATCGAATTCAAGGAGTTCGGCGTGCGCCTGAACTTCACGCCCACGATCGCCGGCGACCTGATTCGGCTGAAGGTGCGGCCGGAAGTCAGCGAGCTCGACTTCAACAACGGCATCACGCTCGAGGGTTTCCGCATTCCGGCGCTGCAGATCCGCCGCGCCGAAACCGAAGTGGAGCTGCGTGATGGGCAGTCGTTCGCCGTCGCTGGCTTGATCGACAACACCGCGCAGACCGACAAGGCCGCGATTCCGTTGCTCAGCCAGCTCCCGATCATCGGGCATCTCTTCAAGAGTCAAGGCGGAGCGGCAGGAGCGCACCGAGCTGCTGGTGCTGATCACGCCGCGCCTGGTGCGACCGCTCAATCCCGATGAAGTGCCGGCGCTGCCGACGCTGCCAGGACGATTCCTGCCGCCCGGCGACGACGTGGGTGACCGGCTCGAGGGCGGCGGCGGAACGGTCGATGCTCCGCCGGCGCGGTAGTGCTCATTGCTCGAGCGATGAGGTGACGCACATGGCTCGACCCTCACGACGCTCCGAACGCGGCGCGATTCTGATCAATGTCGCCATCGGCATGATGGTGTTCATCGGTGTCACGGCGTTCGTCGTCGACTACGGCGTCATGTGGGTGGGCCGCGGCCAGGCGCAGAACGCCGCCGATGCCGGCGCACTCGCCGGCGCGGTCGCGATGGCGTTCGACGCCAACGGCTGGACCGATCGCACCCCGACCGGACCGGCGCGCGCGGCCGCACTGCAGATGGCGCACGCTCGAACTTCGTCTGGGGCGAGGCGCCGGACGTGGACGTCGCCACGGACGTGTTCTTCACGGACCAGCCCGCGGCCATGTGTCCGCCGGATGCCAACGGGCACACGCCGTGCATTCGCGTGGACGTCTACCGCAACCAGGCGCGAGGCAATCCGCTGCCCGCGCTCTTCGGCCTCGCCGTTCGGGCTCGCCAACCAGGGCGTCCGCGCGACCGCGACCGCGCGCGTGGCCGTGGCCAACGCGAGCGACTGCCTGAAGCCGTGGGCGATTCCCGACAAATGGCTGGACTCCACGACGTGACGACACCCGACCGAGACACCGCCGGCGTGGACGCCGGACGACACCTTCGAGACTTACAAGGCAGGGCAGCACCTGGACCCCACTTGCAAATCCCGGACGTCTACATCGCCGCCGTCCGCAAGCAGCACCGGCACCGGCTTCACGGTCGCGGCCGACCTCGGTACGAGGATGACGCTCAAGGCCGGCAGCCCCCAGGATGCGATCGCGCCGGGTGTGTTCTTCCCCGTGCGGCTACCGCGCTCGATGGCGGCAGTCAGCCGGTGGCGACGACTACCGCGAGAACATTCGCACCTGCAACGGTCTCGCGATCCCCATCGGCAACGCGCTCGCAGAGCGAGAACGGCAACATGATCGGACCGACCAAGCAGGGCGTCAGACGACCTGATCGCGCTCGATCCCAATGCCGACTGGGATCCCGTCACGAAGACGGTCATCAACAGCTGCGCGCAGGCAGCGACCCTCCTGCGCCGCGCAGAGCCCCGCGTCGTCGCCATTCCCGATCTTCGACACGGCGCTTACTACGCCGGCAAGATGCAACGGGCAGTCGACGGAGTTCACCGTCGTGAACATCCTCGGGTTCTTCATCGACGACATGCAGGGCAATGACGTCGTGGGATACCTGACGGAGGCGCCGGGCCTGACGGTGGGCACGATCGGAACGATCGATCCGCGAGTCCTCGTTTCTCGACCAATTCAGCTCATCCAGTGAGGTTACTCGTGATTCAAGTGGCAGTCCTCAGCAACGACGTTGCAGCTCGAAGAAGCCCTTCGGTCCGCAGGACTGAAGGCGGGTCGCGTCGGCCTCGACGATCTGCCGGCGGGTACGCGCGGGGGATCCGCGCCGGCCGCGCTCGTCGTCGACGTCCGCGGCGAGCGCCAGTTGCCGGCCGGTCTGGCAGCCTTCCGCAAGCAGAATCCGCGGCACGGGCATCGTGCTCGATCGCCTCGTCGCTCGATCCGCATTTGATGCTCGAGGCGATGCGGGCCGGCGTCACCGAGTGCCTCGCAGGAGCCGATCACGCCACAGGCGCTCGATCAAGCCGTGCGTCGTGTGCTCGTGGACGCCGTCCCCGAGCAGCTCGGCCGCGTGATCGCGTTTGTCGGCGCGAAGGGAGGCGTGGGGACGACGACGCTCGCCGTGAACACGGCCGCCGCGCTGGCGCGCGCCGGCGGCGGCGAAGTGCTGCTGGTCGATCTGCACACGGGTCAGGCGACGCCGCGCTCTTCCTCGGCGCCGAGCCCCGATTCACAGTGGTCGACGTGCTCGAGAACGTGCACCGCCTGGACGATGCCTTCTTCAGCGGCATCGTCGAGAAGACCAAGGTGGGCGCCGAATTCCTGGGATCGTCGGATCGCGTCTCGCCGAGTGCGGCATCGACCCGCAGCGGATTCGCGCCCTGCTCGATTTCGCGATGCGCAAGTACCGCGTCACGGTGCTCGACGTCTCCGGGTCCGACGTCGCGGCGCTCGACGCGCTCGAGATCGCCTCGTCGATCGTCGTGGTGACCAGCCAGGAGCTCCCGTCGCTTCGCAGTGCCGGCCGGCTGACCCAGAGCGCTGCGCACACGCTACGGCGGATCGCGGGTGAAGGCCGTCATCAATCGATTCGACAAGGCGCTGAAATCGCGAAGGAAGACGTCGAGCGGGTCGTCGGCGGGCACGGTCGAGCACATCATTCCCAGCGACTATCGAGAAGCCGTCGAGGCGTTGAACGTCGGCAGGCCGCGTCGTGCTGGGCAAGGGCCAGTTGGCCGAGTCGCTCCGCCGGCTGGCCGGCGATCTCGGCGGCATTCCGAAAGCAGGCCAGCGCAGCGCTCCGCCGGCGTGCTCGGCCGCCTGGCGTTCCGGCGCGCGTAACGGAGGACCGTAGATGAGTGTCAGTCTGGTTTCAGCGAGTCTCGCCACTCCGCGGCCGACCGACGCGAAAGCCGCTCGCGCCCGCTTTCAGGAGTTGAAGGGGCGCGTCCATCAGGAGCTGCTCAACCGGCTGAATCTCGATCGGCTGACGAAGATGTCGCGCGACTGGACGCCGAGCCCGAGATTCGCAGCGTCATCGGCAGGATCCTCGACCGCGAGAGCCAGTCGCATCCCGCTCAGCCTGTTCGAGCGCGAGACCCTTCGTCGGATGTGCTCGACGAGCTCTTCGGCCTCGGACCGCTGGAGCTGCTGCTCAAGGATCCCGAGATCTCCGACATCCTGGTCAACAAGGCCGAGTCAGGTCTTCATCGAGCGCGAACGGTCGGATCGAAGAGACCGACATCATCTTCCGCGACGACAAGCACCTGATGCAGATCATCGAGCGCATCGTCAGCGCCGTCGGCCGCCGCATCGACGAGTCGAGCCCGATGGTTGACGCCCGGCTGCAGGACGGCTCGCGCGTCAACGTGATCATCCCGCCGCTGGCGCTCGACGGCCCGTGCATGTCGATTCGCCGTTTCCGCACCGATCGGCTCGGCGCGGACGATCTTGTCGACACGCGACGTCGCTCACCGCGCCGATGCTGGACTTCCTGAAAGGTGCGTCGCCGCACGGCTGAACGTCGATCGTCTCGGGCGGAACGGGCGCCGGCAAGACGACGCTGCTGAACGTGCTGTCGAGCTTCATCGCCGGACACGAGCGGGTCGTGACGATCGAGGACGCGGCCGAGCTGACGCTTGCGGCAGCGGCACGTCGTCCGGCTCGAGACGCGCCCGCCGAACATCGAAGGCAAGGGCGCCGTCCGCCAGCGCCAGCTCGTGATCAACGCGCTGCGTATGCGGCCCGACCGCATCATCGTCGGCGAGGTGCGCGGCGAGGAAGCGCTCGACATGCTTCAGGCGATGAACACCGGCCATGACGGCAGTCTGACGACCATCCACGCCAACAGCCCGCGCGACGCGCTGTATCGTCTCGACACGATGATCGCGATGGCGAACCTGAACATCCCGGACAAGGCGGTCCGGCAGCAGGTCGCGTCGGCGGTCAACCTCGTCATTCAGGTGACGCGCCTGGCCGACGGCACCCGCCGGGTGACCTCGATCTCGGAGATCACCGGCATGGAGCAGGACGTCATCGCGATGCAGGAAATCTTCTCGTTCCAGCAGAGCGGGATCGACAAGGACGGCAAGGTGATCGGCGCTTCCGGGCGACCGGCATTCGGCCCGAAGTGCGCCGACAAGCTCGCGACGGCCGGTATGCCGCTGCCGATGGACATGTTCTCGCACGCGCATCCGGTCAACGAGCCGCGGCCGGGAGCGGAGGCTCTGATGGCTGCTCGTCGCTCTCACGTTTGTCGTCACGCTGCTGGTCATCGTCGGCGCGTACTGGGCCTTCGTCGTCCGGCCCGAGGAGCAGGCTCAGAGCGTGCTCTGGCGCCGGCTGACCTCGAAGCGGCCCGCCAACGAAGGCTGCGGACCGAGCTGCTGAAGCACGCGCAGCAACTGAGCACCGTGCCGGCGTTCGATGCGGTTCTCCATCGCAGCCGGTGCGGGCTCTGCGCCCGGTCGAGGATCTGCTCGACGCAGTCGGGCACCAACATGACGGCTCGGCACGTTCCTGCTCGTCTCTGGCGCTGTGCGCGTGGTGCCGGTGTTCGTCGTTCAGTGGTCACTCGGCATGTCCTGGATGCTCGCTGCGGCGTCGCGGCGGCGTCTTGCCGCAACGCTGCCGACCTCCGTGCTGCGCATGAAGCGCACGCAGCGGATACTGCAAGTTCGAGGAACAGTTTCCTGAAGCGCTGGCTCTGATGTCGCGGGCGCTGCAAGGCCGGGCACACGTTCACCACCGGCCTGTCGATGGTGGCCGAGGAAATGCCCGCGCCCATCGGCCCGGAATTCAAGCTGCTCTACGACCAGCAGAACTACGGCATGCCCCTTCCCGATGCGCTGAAAGAATTTGCGCGAGCGCGTCCCGCTGCTCGACGCACGGTTCTTCGTCACCGCCGTTCTCATCCAGCGTGAGGCCGGCGGCAACCTCGCCGAGGTTCTCGACAACATCGCGACGGTCATTCGAGACCGCTTCCGTGTCAAGCGGCAGATTCGGGTGATCTCGGCGCACGCGACGAATGACCGGGTTGGCGTGCTCATCGGTGTGCCACCGGCGCTCGCCGCGGTGCTGTTCATCGATCAACCCGGAACACTGGGAGCACGCTGACCGGCGATCGCCGCTGGGCATCAAATTGATCATCGCCGGCGATCGTGCTGCAGATCACCGGCACGCTGATCATCCGCAAGCTGGATTCGAATCGAGTACTGAGGTGAGCACATGTCCGACATTTCCATTGCCCTGATCGCGCTCTTCGCTTCTGTCGCCCTCCTGGCCGGCACGGCGCGTCCGCCTTCTTGCTCGGACTGCGCCCGGTCGCCGGCGGCTGCTTCGCGACTCGGCGGCGCCGCGAGTGGTGGCTTGCTCGTAGCGGCGCAGTCCTGACCGACTCCACGACGCGCGCAGCAGCAAAAGCTCGCCGCCTACGTCCCGAAGTCGCCGAAGGAGATGAGCCGGTTGCAGCGGCGGCTCGCCATGGCCGGCTATCACGGGTTTACGCCGGTTCTGGTGTACTCGCTCGCCGAAATCGGCGCTGGCCGCTCTGGGATTCTTGCTGGTATTTCTTCGTTCCGGGCTGCGACGGCTGCGGTTTCGGCATCGGCGGCAGCGGTGCTCGGGCTACATGGTGCCCGGGCTTCATCGTTCTCGCGCCGCATCCGACTCGCAGGAAGCAGATACAGAACGGCCTTCCAGATGCACTCGACTTGCTGATCGTCAGCATCGAAGCAGGTCTGGCAATCGATCAAGCCGTCCTCAAGTGCGCGGAGGAGCTGGCGATTGCCGTACCCGGCGCTCGCACACGAACTCCAGATGGTCAACATCGAGACGCGTGCTGGCAAGCCTCGTCTGGAGGCGTTGAAAAACTTCGCGAAGCGGACGCAGGTCGATGATGTTCGCGCGCTCGTGGCGATGCTGGTGCAGACCGATCGCTTCGGCACCAGCGTCGCGCAGGCGCTGCGCACGCACGCCGAGGAGTCACGCATCAAGCGTCGGCAGCGGGCGGAAGAGAAGGCCGCCAAGCTATCGGTGAAGCTGATCTTCCCGCTGGTGTTCTGTCTTCTACCGGCATTCTTCGTCGTCAGTTGTCGGTCCCGGCGATCATCAAGTTCGTCGAGTTCTTCGGGAACATGAAATTCCGGAGCATAACGATGACAACGATCATTCTCGGACGGTGTGGCAGGGGCTCGTTTCGTCGTGTACCTCTTCGCGGCGGCGTGCGCGGCTGCGCGCGGAAGAGACAGACTTTTAGGCGCACGCCTGAGGGCCGGTGCAAACCGGCCCTGGTTTCTGCAGCCGACGTGTCCGGCTTCAGCCGGACCGTGTATGAGGAGACATATGTTCAGGACAGCGATCTGCATCGCGGCAATCTGTGCGACGACCGGTTGTGCGTCACGAAGTGGGAGTGTGTCCGTCAAGCCTACGGGCCCGAAGGGACAGGCTCAGCGCACAGCGCAAGCAGATTCGCTCGAGGACTTCATGAGCAAGGTGCGGGCACGGTCGGCCATGGCTCGCCCGCTCACCGGCCGAGCGTTGACCGTGGAGGCCCAGGACGCTGCGATCACGGCAGCGTTGATAACGGTGAATGCCCGTCCAACCGCCGCCAACCATCGCGCAGTCGCCGCACAGTATTTACGCCACGGCATCAAGGACGTGGCGCACGAGCATTTCAGCGCTGCCGTCAAGCTCGATTCAAAGGACGCGGCATCGTGGGACGGTCTCGCCCGTATCTGGCGCGATTGGGGATTCCCGAACCTGGCGCTCCCCGACGCTTCACGTGCCGTGTACTACGCCCCGGATTCACCCGTCGTGCACAACACGCTCGGCACGATTCTGCAGGCACTTGGCCGTCGCGCTGAGGCGCGTGCGCAGTACGAGAAGGCGTTAGCGGTTGACGCCACGGCGGCGTACGCGTTGACCAACCTGTGTTACGGCTGGGCGCTCGAGGGGGATGCCGACAAAGCCGCGAATGCCTGCCGTCAGGCGTTGCGCCTCGAGCCGGACATGGAAGCTGCCCGTAACAACCTGGCGGTCGCATACGAGGTGAGCGGCGATTCGACAGCAGCGCTCGATGTGCTGGCGGAATCCGGGAACGCCGCGCGAACCCAGTACAACGCGGGGATTCTTCATCTGGCCGCTCGCCGCTTTCCCGAGGCTCTGCAAGCGTTCGATAAGGCGCTGGCGCTCCGGCCGCCATTTGCGGCTGCCGAGCTCATGGCTCGTCAGACGCGCCGGCAACTACGAGAAGGGACTGCGCGATGACGACGCACGTGCTGACTGACGATACGCGAGATACGGGTAATCGCACCGCGACGCTCCATCCGCGGGCGCCGATGACGCTCGAGCGTCCGGGCTCACCCTTGATCTCGTCATTCAACTGCTGTTGAAGCTGCTGCACTACTCCGGCGAGCTCTCGGGATTGAAATCGCGCAGCGCCTGGGCCTGGAGTTCCCGGTCGTGGAGCCGGCCATCGACTTCATCAAGCGCCTGCACCAGTGCGAGATCGTCGGTGGTGCAGGCATTGGCGGGCCGTCGTATCGCTATCGCATCACCGATGCCGGCCGGCAGCGCGCCATGTTGTTCATGGAGAGCAGCCAGTACGTGGGCGTGGCCCCGGTCCCGCTCAAGCAATACGTCGCGTATCTGGAGGCCTACCGCGAGCGATGCCGCGGGCAATCACGCGCAGCCGCGTGCGTGAAGCGTTCTCGCATCTCGTGCTCAGCGAACGCGTGCTCGATCAGGTGGGCCCCCCATCGGTGCGGCGCACTCGATGTTCGTCTATGGGCCCCCGGGAATGGCAAGACGGTCATCGCCCAGGCCATTCGCAATTTGCTCGAGGGAGAGCTGGCCGTTCCGCATGCCCTCGAAGTCGAGGGCAACATCGTCCGCCTCTTCGATCCGGTCAACCACGAGCCGCTCGCGACCGAAGACAGCAGTGGCAATCTGTCGCTGTTCGATCGCCCGGACGCCCGCTGGGTCCGGTGTCGGCGACCGCTGGTGATGGTCGGCGGCGAGTTGACGCTGGAATCGCTGGAGCTCTCGTACTCCAAGACAACCGGCTTCTACAACGCACCGATCCAGGCGGTCGCGAACGGCGGCGTGCTGGTCATCGACGACTTCGGCCGGCAGCGATGCTCGGCGCGCGATCTGCTGAACCGCTGGATCGTGCCGCTCGAAAGCCGCGTGGACTTCCTGACCCTGAACACGGGCCAGAAGTTCGAGCTGCCGTTCCTGCTGCTCGTGGTGTTTGCCACCAATATCCGGCCGCAGGAACTGGTCGACGAAGCATTTCTCCGGCGCATTCACTACAAGGTGTTCTGCGAGAGCCCGACGATCGCAGACTTCAAACATATTTTTCAGATGTGCTGCGCCGCTCGCGGCGTCACGTACGACGAGACCGTCGTCGATAACCTGCTGAACCCCATTACCGCCCCGCAAGATCGCGCTGCGCGGCTGCCATCCGCGCGACCTCATCGAGCAAGCGCTGGCCCAGGCGGCGTATCTGGGGGACGACCGACGGCTGACCGATGACCTGATGGAAGCGGCGTGCGCCAGCTACTTCGTCGACGACACGGAGCCGGCGCCGGTGTTTGCATGATCAGGCGCTCTCTCGTCGCGGTGGCCGTGATGGCGTCGGTGCTTGCCGGCGCCTCCCCTCGCGCCGACGGCCTCGAGCCCACCCTGCGGATCACGTCTCCGCTCGGTCGCACCGGGCTACCCGGCACGATTCGCATCGTGGCGCGGCTCGATGGACTCGTTGAACCGAAACTAACAGCGCCGAAGCCGCCTCGTCTGCGCTTCTTTGTCGATAACGTGTTGCTGTCGAGCGACGAGGACGGCCCGCCGTATGACGCGTTATGGGTCGATGAGAACCCGTTCGAGCCTCGTGAGCTGAGCGTGCGAGGCGGAGCTGCCGGCGGGCGGACGCTCACGAACCTCGATCACGCTGAATCCGCTCGAGATTACTGAGACCGCAGACATCAGCAGTGTCGCGTCGACGCGACCGTCGTCGATCCCAAAGGCCGATTCGTCAACAACCTCACCGCAGCGCGATTTCGCAGTTACTCGAGGATGGCGATCCCCAGGCGCTCGACCTGGTGTCACAAAGCCGTGAACCGGCGCTGTTCACGCTGCTGGTCGACAGCAGTCAGAGCATGAAGATCCGCTCGTCAGCCGTTCGCGCTACCGCCGTGCGCCTGCTGGCGGCGATTGCCGCTGACGACCAGGTCGTCGTGGCGCCGTTCTCGCGACGGTCACAACGGTACGGGGCCGACCACGGATCGCGCCACCGTGCTCGACGCCATCGCCGCCATTCGTCATCGGGTGGAACCGCCATCCTCGATGCCGTCGGCGAAACGGCGACCCTGCTCGCGAGCGCGACTCGTCGCCGGGCTGTCGTCCTCATTACCGACGGATACGACGAGAACAGTGAGTCACATTTCGATGTCGCCATCGAGAAATTGAAAGCGAGCGGCGTCACGCTGTACGTGATCGGCGTCGGCGGGATCGCGGGAGTCTCGCTACAACGGAGAGACGCTGCTGAAGCGCCTGTGCGAGGAACCGGCGGACGCGCGTGGTTCCCGCGCGACGATCAACAGCTGGGCCGCGCCTACGATGCGATCGCTGGCGAGGTGCACCAGAAATACCTGCTGACGTATACGCCGCGGAATCAGCTTCGAGACGGCAACTGGCGATCGATCGACGTCAAGATCCCAGGCACCTGACTATCGAGTTCGCGCCCGCAAGGGCTATACCGCTCCTTCCCGCCTCCAGTGCGCGCCTCGCTCGAGTTCTCGGGAGTGGGTCCCGGACAGGTACCGCTGTCGCTCACCCGCGAGGATCTCGACGTTCTCGAGGACGGCGTTCCGCAGTCGGTCGATGTCTTCCAGGAGGCTGTGCTGCCGGTGACCTTCATGCTCGCGCTGGATTCGAGCGGCAGCATGAAGCGCAGTGCCGAACAGGCGCGGGAGGCCGCACGAGAATTCATCGCGCGATGCGTCCCGAGGATCAAGTCGGGATGATTCTCTTCTCGGACAAGTCCAATCTCGTTCATGTGCCGACCGAGAAGCGCGAGTACTCGCTCAAGGCCATCGACGGGTATGTCGCCGAGGGTGGCACCGCCCTTGTATGACGGGCTGTACACTCGCTGGCCCAACTGACCACTGTACAGGGGCGGCGAGTGGTGGTCGTCGTGACCGATGGCCGCGATGAAAACGCCACATCAACCGGACCGGGCAGCTTGCAGAAGTGGGACGAGGTGCTGCAGAAGCTGGAGCAGACGGAAGCGACCGTTTATGCGGTTGGCGTCGGCAACAACGTCGATCGCGCGCGGCTGGAGCAACTCGCACGCAAGTCCGGCGGCGCCGCGTACTTCCCGACCACCGCCTCCAGCCTGGCGGCTGACTACCACAAGATTCTCGACGAGCTCCGACGCAGATACGTCATCGGTTACGAATCGACGAACCACACCCGTGATGGCCGGTGGCGAGCGGTGGAGATTCGCACACGTGAGAAGGGTGTCGAAATCAGGAGCCGTGGCGGGTACTGCGCTCCGCCGCAGTAACGACTATGACTGATGATCAGCTGGACCAGTTCGCACGGGAAGATCGCATGACTAGCGTGGACTCACCGTTCTCTCTGCACGACGTCGGGGAGCGCGGCGTCTCCGTCCACTGGGACGAAGCGGTCGCCATCGTCGAGGAACTCTGCGAGGTGGCGATTGCCGCGTCCGGCGACGCGGCACCGGTGCCAGCGCTGGAAGACGTGCTCATTGGCAGCGATGGGAGCGTCACGCTTCGTCGCACGAAAGGCGACAAGAATCCCAGCGCGGCCGGCAGAGTCTTGCACACGCTCCTGGGGAACGGCGACGTACCGATGCCGCTGCGGTTGTTCGTCACGCAGTCGATTGTGCAGGGCACCCACAGCTCACTTCGCGAGTTTGCCCGCGGCCTTGGCTATTTCGGCAAACCGTCTCGCCAGCAGCTCATTCAGGACGTGTACGCCCGCTGTGCGCAAGCAGGGCAGCGCGCCGCCAATGCGCCACCGGTGCAACCGCCCCCACCGCTCCCGAAGAGTGAGAGTGAGCTTGCCGAAGACCGGCGTCCCCAAGGGATCGACACGCAGGCGTGTGATGCGCCTGACACTTGTCGCGGCAACGGTTGGCCTCGCGGTCGGTGCCGCATGGACCTGGAGGAGTGGACGTTTCGATCAGAATGCCGGGGAAGTGCCGAGCGCATGATCTCCGAAGCGGCGGCGGTTCTGGCCGATCTCGGGAAGCAGGTTCGCGACACGATCAGCCCGACCGCGGCGCCGGCCCCATCCGTCGCCGAACGCAGGAGCCAACAGTGGGAGCACAGGGCGGAGAAGACGCGCGTCTTCGGCTTCCGTCGCAGACCGCTTACCAGAACCCGCCCCACTCCGCAGTCGACGGGTGTCGATGCCGAAGTCGGGCGGTGCTTTGCAGCTCGCCATGACCATTCCGAACGCCGTGGCCTCGGCGCCAGCCGCGGTATACGAACAGCCCAAGGACCTCGCGCCCGAGTCGGCTCCCGTGTATTCGAGCGCCGATAGCAGCGTCGATCCACCGGTCCTGTCGTTTCCGCAGTTGATCCCGCAAGTGGTCGGTCCCGGCGCGTCCAGTTCCATCCTGAATCGGATGGTGGTCATCGTGTCTGCTGAAGGCACCGTTGTACGGGTCCAACTTGTCGAGGGACCGGCCGCATGCCCGACATGATGATGTTGAGTGGTGTGAAAACGTGGCGATTCACACCGGCCTTCAAGGACGGTGAACCGGTGCGCTATCGCACCGTCATCAGTTGGGCCGCACTGCCATGACGGGGAGCGATGTGGCGGTCGTTCCAGACCGAGTTCCTGGTTGCTCCAGACTTTCGCGCGGTGGATATGGCCTTTTGCTCATGTTTGCTGGTGCACGGTTCTTGCACCAACAGGGATCGCGTCAGCGCCACATGGTGTGGTGTTGATTCACGAACGATGTCGGAGTGCTCGATGAAGTTATCTAGCGCAATTCGGGCGATCGTGCTCACCGGCGTGGTCGCGTCAGTCGGATGCAATCAGGAGCGTCCGGTATCGCTGTTGGCCCATCGCTGTTCATTCCGAATCTCGCGGGAGTGTGGAGCGGCCCGATGACATTGCAGTCGACGAGTGGCGGCGAATGCGCCGGCCAGGTCGTTGGCACGTTCCTCCCCACTAACGATCGCGGGACGATCTCGATCACACAGACCGACGCCGACACGTCAGCGACGCTGACGATGGAGAGCTCCGGGTTGGCGTGTCGCTACACCGGAA
>CAVWST010000010.1:0-55291 GCA_963757735.1 uncultured Acidobacteriota bacterium | reverse complement strand
TCCATCGTCGCGTGCGCAAGGAACGGTGCTTCGAATGTGCGCTCGAACGATTTCGAATTGGCGATCGCGGTGTCGGCGTTGCCGTCGTTGCGCGCGACCTTTCCAGGCTTCTGCGCCAGCTCCTTGTAGCGCGTAAGAATCTCGGCCGTCGTCAGTTTGGCGAGCGGACCTTCGTCCCATGTGATGTCGAGCGCCTGCGCTCCACGCGAGGCTGACCAGTAGTTGTCTGCCACGACGGCCACGCCGGTGCTGATCTGCACGACCTGCTTCACGCCAGGAACGGCCTGCGCTTTGTCCGCGTTGAAGCGAGCGACCTTCCCACCGAAGACCGGGCACCGCACGACCTTCGCCGTGAGCAGCCCGGGCAGCTTTACGTCGATGCCGAAGATGGCGCTGCCGTTGACCTTCTCGGGAACATCGAGACGCGCAAGCGAGTTGCCGAGGAGCTTGAAGGTCTTCGGATCCTTGAGCGTGACGCCGGTGGGCACCGGCAACGCCGCGGCTTTGTCTACCAGCGTGCCGTACTTCAATCGGCGCCCGGTCGCCTGGTGGATGACTTCGCCTTTATCAGTCGTGCAGGTGTTCTCAGCGACACCCCACGTCTGCGCCGCCGCCTTGACGAGCATCACGCGCGCGGTCGCGCCGGCCTCGCGCAACACCTTCCACATGCCGCGCACGCTGTTGCTGCCGGCAGTGAGCTGCTGACCACCGAAGTTCGGGTTGCCGTATTTCGGATCGGCACCCGCCCACTCGGTCTTGATCTTCGTCCAGTCGAAGTCGAGCTCCTCGGCAACGAGCATCGGCATCGACGTCATCACGCCCTGCCCCATCTCGAGCATCGTGAGCATGACCCGCACGGTGTCGTCGGCGTTCACCTTGAGCCAGACGTTCGGCTCGAAGGAACCCGCGGCCGCGAGCGTCTCGCCATCCGTCCACGGATGGAGATACGTGCCGACGAGCAGGCCTCCGCCTGCCGCGGCGCTCACCTGCAGGAAGCTTCGACGATTGAGAATCGATGTCGTCATGACGGCTCCTACGCCTGTGCCGCGCGACGGATCGCGCGCTTGATGCGTTGATAGGTACCGCATCGACAGATGTTGCCGGTCATCGCGGTGTCGATCTGCGCGTCGGTCGGACGCGGCGTCTTCGAGAGGAGCGCCGCCGCTGACATGATCTGCCCAGACTGGCAGTAGCCGCACTGCGGCACCTGTTCGGCCACCCACGCAACCTGCAGCGGATGCGTGGAGGTCGGTGAGAGTCCCTCGATGGTGGCGATCTTCTTGCCGACGGCAGTTGACACTGCAGTCAGGCAGGCACGCGTTGCGGTGCCATCAACATGCACCGTGCACGCGCCGCATTGGCCGAGGCCGCAGCCGAATTTCGTGCCGGTGAGCCCCAGGGTATCGCGAAGCACCCAGAGCAACGGCATGTCAGGACTGACGTCGACGTCGTGACGCCGGCCATTTACATCGAGCGAGATCATGGGCAGCTCCTTGAGGGCCCATTATCTCTCTATCAACTTCCAACTCCCAACTTCCAACTCCCAAACTGAGTTGGGAGTTAGGAGTTCATTGGGATTTGGAGGCTGGGAGTTGGGAGTTAATCTGGTCTTAGAGAGTTTTCAGATACTCGAGCAGATCCTCGCGCTGATCGGCTGGCAGTTCCTGGCCATACAGGTGCCCGGCGTTTGAATTGCCTTTGGCCTTGGTGTCGAAGCGCACGCCTTCTCGCTGCGCGTCGGGTCCGTTGCTGACGAACCCGACGTTGACCCAGTCATACACGTCATAGGCGCGGTAGAACTCCGCCGGCCGAGTCTCGGGGAACAGCAGCGCGCGAAGGTGCGGAATCGACCCGTTGTGCAGGTACGGCGCGCGCAGCCACAGACCGTCGAGCGGCATGTTGGCGTAGCCCTCGGTCTTGCGGAAGTGCGAGAACTTCCACGGATAGCCTTCGCCCAGCGTGTTCATCCGCATCGCCACCTCCGGCGTGAACGACCGGAGCCGCTCCGGATCGGTGCCGATCTCCGCCAGCGGTGTGACCTGACCAAGCTTCTCGGCGCCGAAGTCGTGGCACGACGCGCAGGCGCCGGCATACACCATGCTGCCACGTGCCACGCGCGTCTGATCGAGCCGCGACGCCGGATAGGGCGGCGCCTTGAGATCCATGATCCATCCCTCGATGCGTCCGAGAGCGGCAACGTCGAGCGTTTCAGGTGTGGCGCCTGCGCCGATCGCCGCGCTCTTGTTTCGCTCCTCGACCATGTTGTTGTTGCCGTCCCAGTGCAGCCACAGGCTGCGACGCGGCCGCTGGTTCCACAGCGACGGCAGGTCGGCGGTGCCGACGGTGTCGTCCTTGGTCATGTCGAACCCGAACATCGCCTTGTAGGGATTGAACGTGTCCACACGCCCGGGGCCCTGCGGAGGCCGCGCATCGAACCACGATGTCTCCTTCGCGCGTTCGAGGATGCCGTCGCGAGTACGGCGCACGACCAGGACTCGATACGCGATGCTGTCGAGGACGCCGAAGTCGGGATTGATCTTCCTGATGGCATCGATCAGCGTGCCCGCGTTGAAGCGCGAATCCTGCGCGCACGCAGTGAGAAAGCGTCCGTAGGCCTGCAGGTCCATCCCGTGCGACGGCATACCGAGCACGACCTGCCGCAGCGACGATGGCGCTTCACGGTATGTGCCTGCATGGCACGTGGCGCAGTTGAGGCCGACGAGATCGACGCCAAACTGACCGTTCGCCTTCGTCGTGCCGATCGGGTGATCGCGATCGGGGCTTTCGAAGAGAAACCCGATCTTCTCCCAGCCGTTGCCGGGACGATTCGGCAGCTTGTCCGCGAAGACAATCGGCAACACGCGGAAGATCCAGTACGGCACGCCGACACGTCCCTCCGTTCCGAGGATGCCGTACTTGTAGTGCTCGACGATGTTGTCGAGTGGTGGCGTCGTGGGAGTGCCGCACGCAACGGTCAATGTCAGCGTCAGGACGAATAGTCCTGCCGCAAGCTGCATCCGAAGCGTCACAGGTCTGTTCGTACTCAGCCTGCTAAACACGCACGCTCTCCGGCTGGACGAACGATTCCGGCCTGAAGACAGACATGATCTGCGCGATCATCGCGTCGCGTGAGGGGAACCGCGTTTCCTCGTAGCAACCGAGAGGATTCTCCACCACGTTCACGAGGCACTTGTTGCAGTAGGTGCACGGCTTCTCTGGTTTGTCCTTGCCGCTGCGGAAGATCTCCACGAGATCGTTGTTGGCGATGAGCGGTCGCGCCGCGCTCACCGCGTCACAATCGCCGCGTTTGATCGCTGCCGCGATGACCGACGCTGTCTGAAATCCACCAGTGCAGATGACCGGCACATTGACCGCGGCCTTCACTCGCCGAGAGTCCGGCAGGTTCTGCCCCTCGATGTTCTCGGGCTTCGGACCCGCATCAATCCACTGGCGACGCGCGTAGCCTGGCAGGCTTCGGAAGAGCAGATAGTTCCTGAACGCCAAATCGCCTGAGGAGATCATCGAGTCGTAGGTCTTGGCCAATTGATCGACCGGCAGATCGACGCCAGCCGGATTACGCGGGTGTGGGAAGAAGCTGCCCACCGAAGCGTGAATCGCGTCGACACCAGCCTCCTCGAGCCACTTGCACACCTGCACCGACTCTTCCCAGCTGTTGCCTGAGGGGCCGAGGCCGAAGAACGCGATCGCGTCGTTGTACTCGTGCACGCTGATCTTCATCTGCAAATGAAAGTCGTCGCCGACGCGCGCACGAATCGCACGCACGACCTCGAGCACGAAGCGTGCGCGGTTCTCGAGCGAGCCGCCGTACTCGTCCTTCCGATCGTTGATGGCGGAGCTCAGGAACTGCGTGATCAGATACCCGTTGGCCCCGTGCAGCTCCACGCCATCAAGTCCCGCCTCACGTGCGCGCCTCGCCCCTTCAGCAAACGCGTTGACGATCTCCGTGATCTGCGGCTTGGTCGCGCTCTCGCAGCGGAATCCATGTGATGGATCGGACTTGCCAGTGGAACTGAGGCCGGTGGCGTATTCGATACCTGGCACGTCGCGCTGACGACCGCTGTGGCTGAGCTGTACGATGTACTTGCAGTCGTGTGCGTGCACCGCCTCGCCGAGCTTCCGCCAGAACGGGATGTGGCGGTCGTCGTCGATCATCGCGTAGTTGGGCACGATACGCCCGCGAAGATGGACGGGAACGAACGATGAGACGATGGCGCCGACGCCGCCCTTGGCGAACTTCGTCTCCCAGTTGATGCGCGCCTGATTGCCGGAGCCGTCGTAGTTGTCGAATCGTCCCGAGACGTTCGATCGGAGGATGCGGTTCTTGATTGTCAGGTTGCGGAACTTCAGGGGTTGAAAGATTTCGTCAAACGCCACGACCAACCTCCGGTCATCTCGAAGATGCGTTCGTTTCGGGCGTGTCAGGCAACACAGGGGGAAGCCGAATGTAACGCGCGCTCATGCGAGAGTCAACGATGAGTGCGGGCTTTTCGAACAGCCAGCGGACTATCGTCGAAGCGTGGCGGCAACGAGATCGCCGATCTGTTCCGGCGTGAACTGATTGCCCTCTATGTTCGCCACCAGCCTGCCGGTGCGGCCGATGACGACGGTATGCAGCGAGTGGTTCATGAGACCCTCGTCGGCAAACGCCTCTTGGCCGAAGAAGCCACACACACGGCGGACATCGGCAGGACTACCAGTCAGGAAATGCCATCCAGAGGGATTGGCCTGCCAACGCGATGCGTACGATGCTAGCGACTCAGGCGTATCGCGCTCGGGATCGAACGTGATCGTCAGAAGCACGAGCTCCCTGCCAAGCTCCCGCGCAAAGCGTTTCTGGAGCGCGGCGAAATTGTTGGACATCCGCAAACAGAACTGCGGCAGCGCGCATCGCGTGTAGACGAAATTCACAGCAACGACCTTGCCCGATAACGCAGCCAGGGTCACCTGCTGCCGCTGTTGATCGATGAGGCTGAAATCAGGGACGGCACCACCAATCGCAACAGGGGACGTCGTCGTCAAACCCGCCATCCGCTTCATCACCGAGAGCCGGCGCGCGGTGCCGGGATCCTGCTCGACCGTTTGATAGGGCCGCACTGTTATTCGCGTCAGCGTACGATGTCGAGTCGCCAACGACCAGGGTGAACTCGACAACCGCGCCGGGAACGATGTCGCGCAGGTCCGTCGCCTGCCGCACGTCGAACGACATCGTCATCGCGTCCATCAGCCCCGCGATCCTCTCGTGAGACACGACGAATGATTTCGCTGGCGCGTTGACGCTGACGACCATCCCCTTGACCGCGTACTCCTTCTCGCCCGCTGACACCTCGTTTCCGGCGATCAACCAGGCCGCGCACAGGAATGCCGCCGCCAGCCTACCGGGCACGGCGACCTCCAAGCGGAAGCGGCGTGCGGTCAAGCGCGTTGTAGCGGTCATCCATCTCGCGGATCTCAATCACCTGGTTCTTCATGACATCCGTGAACAGCTGGCGCGTCCCGCTGGCCGGCCACCTGATCTCGACTTCGACGATCCGCGCCGCCTTGCCGAGACCGACATGCTGCTCGAGCGGCGAGGCGCCGAAGGATCCGCCACTGCCCACCGTTCGGTGAATCTCTCGTCGCGTGCCATCAGCTCCCTGCACCGTGACCTTGATTCTGGCGCCAATCGCCGCGCGGTTGCTACGCACCCCAACCAGATTCAAGCCGAGCCAGTCGTTGGCATGCCCCGGATTCTCGAATAGACGGAAGGCATGAGCATCGCCCGGCGTCGCGCCGCCGACCTTGAAGGCGATGTCTTCGTCACCGTCGTTATCGAGATCCGCGAACGCCACGCCGTGACCCTTGTGCATCTCACCCGTTCCGGAGGAGACGGTCACATCCACGAATGATGCGCCGTTCTTGTTCCGCAGCAACATGCTGGGCGCCAGCGCCGCGTACGAGGGACTGCCAGTTCCGAGGTAGATATCGAGGAACCCGTCGTTGTCGATGTCGCCAAAGTTCGAGCCCATCGGCATCGAGACCTTGTCGAGATGGGCTGCAGCGGTGACGTCGAGGAAACCCCCGTCCCGGGAATTTCGATACAGCTTCATCGTCGTCGCATTCAACGGAAGCGATAGATAGGACCGCGCGGTCTCCTCGACCGACAGGTAGTAGCTGCTGGCAAAGATATCGACCCAGCCGTCGTTGTCGAAGTCGAAAAACCACGCTGGGAATCCGCGGTCGGCCCCGTGCACGCCAGCGACCGCTGTCAGGTCGCGAAAGGTCTTGTCGCCGTTGTTGTGGAAGAGCACGTTCCCGTCGCGGAAGTTGGACACATACAGGTCGGGAAACCCGTCGTTGTCGTAGTCGCCCGCAGCGACGGCTTTGGTGAACGCCGTGCGACGGACACCAGCCGCGGCCGCGATGTCTTCAAAGGTCCCATTGCCCCGATTCCTGAACAGCTGCAGCGGCGCGTCCTCGTTGCCGACGAACAGATCGATCCAGCCATCGTTGTCGATGTCGGTCCATACCGCCGTCTGGCTGCTCGTCACCGGAGTCTGCAGTCCGGCCGCGGCCGTAACGTCAGTGAACGTGCCGTCGCAGTTGTTGCGGAGGAGCGAACGGCGCTGCGCCAGCTCCCAGCCGCCGCGCATGACCAGCACGTCCTTGCACCCGTCATTGTTGTAATCGGCCTGTGAGAGATTGAGCCCACCCAGCTGCTCACTGAGGCCGGCTTGTTCAGCGCGATCCTCGAACACGCCGTCCGCGCGGCGGCGGAACAACTGCATGCGGCCGCAACTGTCGAAGTTCGACGTCAGGATCTCGAGGCGCCCATCGTTATCGAAATCGTCGATGACAAGGCCGCCCGCTGATGAAAACGAATTGACCCCCGCCTGCGCTGACACGTCGGCGAACTTTCCGACATCCTCTGCCGACGCGAACACGTCAGGCGAAATCACGTACTTCGAGGGGACGCGTCCTGGATAACCGCCGGTGGACATGAACGCTGCGTTGAGGAACCACTTCAGTTCGACATCGTCCGGTCGCTTCTCGAGCAGCGTCTGAAGCTGGCGCACTCCCTGGTCGAAGGCTTCCGACTTCGTCAGGCTGGCGTTCCCCGTCGTCGACAGCAGACATCGATCGCCGGGCGCGCTGAACAGTCCGTTGTCGAAACCCGCCTTGTGGACGGACGCAATCGCGAGCATCTGTTCGAGATCGGGAAGCGCAGCCTGGTTGTCTGTTTGCGCCAGCTTGTACGCCCGCTCGAACTCCATCACGGTTCGACCCATGTCGCCGGTATAGGCCGCGAGCTGCCCAAGCGCTACATATCCCTCGATCACTTCCCTGGGCGTGTACGCCGCGCGCATCGACGCCGACTCCGGCGCGAGGATTTTCGAGAGAGCGGCGTTCACGCGGTCGACAGCCTTCTGGCGGAATTCGCAGATCAGGCCTGGACTCTGGTTCCAGTCCGCGGGCTTCTCGATATTAGTCAGCGCGGTCGCCGCTTCGGAGAAGCCATCGACGCTGAGCGTGGACTTGACGCTGCTGACCGATGAAACCGCCAGTACTTCGTTGCCTCGAATGCGCGAGCCGGATGAGGAGGACTCCGCTCGCTGCACGATCGCGAAGCCGGTTGGAAGCTGCAACACGCCGCTCACTCCGCCGACAGGCAACGTGCGCAGTGCCGCCTGCAGATCCGGGCGAAGCTCGGACAGTGCGATCGGACCGATCAGGCCACCTTGAGAGGCGGACGGATCGAGCGATTCTGCCTGTGCGAGTTTCGAGAAGTCGGCACCGTTCTTCAGTTGCTCGAGTACCTGCGCCGCCTTCCCGGCAGTGCTGACGATGATGAGACGGAAGGAGATCTGCTCCGCGCTTGGCGTCAGTTGCGCGGCGCTCAATCTCCAACGCCCAACTTCCAACTCCCAAGCGCCAAGATAGAAAATGGCAACACCCCACAGGAGGAGAACGGTCGTCCCCGTCAGGAGCCTCGCTTTGGGCATTGGGAGTTGGGCCTTGGGAGTTGACGGTTTCCCTAGCATTCCCGCGTATCATAGCCTGCTGAGTAGCAGGCGGTAAGCGGTAGGCAGTAGGCGGTTCACAGTTCACGGTTCACTGCTCGGAGGGCAAATGTTGGCAAGGGTCGGCGTTTTGTGTGTGGGACTCATCGCGCTTGCCGTGCCCGCGCGGGCACAACAGGCGCCGAACGGCGAAGCCGTGTTCAAGCAGTCGTGCGCGAGTTGCCATCGCGAGGGACAGAGCGACGTGCCAACGCGCGACGCGCTGCGACAGATGACACCCGAAGCAATCTACAACGCGCTAACGCTCGGCCGAATGATCCTGCAGGCCACTGCCTTGAGCGATGACGAACGCAAGGCCGTGTCGGTCTTTCTCGCAGGACGGCCCTTCGCGCCACCGTCACCTCCTGTCGTCGTGAACCGCTGCACCTCATCGCCGCCGATGCGCGATCCGTCGAGCGCCGGTGGCTGGAATGGCTGGGGCAACGGCGTCGCGAACACGCGATTCCAGTCCGCCGCGAACGGTGGACTCACCGCAGCCGATCTGCCCAAGCTCAAGCTGAAGTGGGCGTTCGGTTACTCGGTGGTGACGTCAGCGCGCGCGCAGCCGATCGTCGCCGGCGGACGGCTGTTCGTCGCCAGCGAGAACATGGAGATCCACGCGCTCGACCCGAAGACCGGGTGCACGCACTGGACCTACAAGGCGCAGGCCGGTGTCAGGACCGCGCTGTCGGCAGGACCTTACAAAGGCGCGAACGAATCTGGCTACGCGGTCTACTTCGGTGACTCGCGCGCGAACGTCTACGCCCTGGACGCGAACAGCGGCAATGAGCTCTGGGTCCGCAAAGTTGATGACCATCGATCCGCGGCGATCACCGGCGCCCCCACTGTGTACGGCGGCAAGGTCTTCGTCGGCGTGCAGGGGTTGAGCGAAGAGGGACAGGGCGGCAACGCAAAGTACGAGTGCTGCACGTTCCGCGGCAGCGTTTCGGCGCTCGATGCGAATACCGGCCAGGTACTGTGGAAGACGTACACGATCGAAGAGTCCAAGCCGCGAGCGAAGAACAAGGACGGCGTACAGCAGTGGGGGCCGGCAGGCGGCGGTATCTGGTCTGCGCCCACGATCGATCCCAAGCGCAACATGGTCTACGTCGCGACCGGCAACAACTACGCCGAGCCGTCGCAGCCGACGACCGACGCGGTGCTCGCGCTCGACATGAACAGCGGAACACGCAAGTGGGTCAATCAAATCACGCCGAACGACAACTGGACGCTCGGTTGCGGACCGGTCAATCCCGACAATGCGAACTGCCCGGCGACGCTCGGACCCGACTTCGACTTCTCAGCCTCACCAAGCCTGGTCACGGTCAACGGTCGCGACCTCCTCGTGCTTCCGCAGAAGTCAGGGATGGCGTACGCGCTCGATCCAGACAACGAAGGACATACGGTGTGGGAGTACCGCATCGGCCAGGGCAGCGGCCTCGGCGGACAGTGGGGCGGCGCGGTGGACGGGCAGAACGCGTACTTCGGCGTGTCCGATCTGCTGTCACAGAAGCCCGGCGGTATTCGTGCCGTGAACCTCGCCACAGGACAGCTGGCGTGGAGCGTCGAGCCACAGACGCGTCTCTGCGACACATCCAAGCCGACGTGCCGTGCATCGCAAGGTGCCGCGGTCACCGCAATTCCAGGCGCCGTCTTCTCCGGCTCGCTCGATGGTGGGATGCGCGCCTACTCCAGCCAGGACGGCTCGATCCTGTGGACGTTTGACACCAACAAGGAATTCCAGACCATCAACGGCGTCAAAGCGAACGGCGGCGGCATCGAAGGCCCCGGCCCCATCGTTGCGGGCGGCATGCTGTTCTTCAACTCGGGTTACGGCGGCTTCGTCGGGAATCCCGGGAACGTCCTGCTCGCGTTTGGAATCGATTGATCTAGCCCGGGACTCGGGATTCGGGATTCGGATTCGGGACTCGGGATTCGGGATTCGGGATTCGGCCAGAGGTAGACCAGGGGCTCAAGGAGTCGTTATGAAGCGCACGTTCGTTCTTGCTGCGCTCGCGGCCTGTTCCTGTTCGTCGCGCGTCGCCGGCGTCGGCGCAGCTGCTGGCGGCAAAAGATGGTCCGATCGTCTACGGCCATCATCACGTCGCAGCATCCGACATCGCGGCGCACAAGAAGTTCTGGGCCGACACGCTCGGCGGCACGGCCGGGAAGTTCGGCAACAACGCCGAGATCGTCAAGTTCCCGAACGTGCTGATCTTCTTCAGAGATCAGAAGCCGACCGGCGGCACGATCGGGACGACGGCGAACCACATCGGCTTCTCCGTGCCGAACCTCCGCGCGGTGGTCGACAAGGTGAAGGCGAACGGCTACAAGATGATCACCAGCACCGAGGTTGCCGCCGGCCAGAAGGTCGTCGACGATATCGCGCCGGTGAATGCGACAACGTCGATCGCGTTCGCGCTCGGCCCTGACGATGTGAAGGTGGAGTTGCTGGAGAACAAGCAGCAGACCGTCCCGATCACGCTGCATCACATTCACTTCTTCGGGCAGCAGAACGCGGAGATGCGTGCGTGGTACGCCAAAGTGTTCGGTGCCAAGCCGCGTGACGCTGCGAACTTCCTCGTGGCCGATCTCCCTGGTGTCGCGCTGAACTTCTCCGCCTCACCGACGCCTGTCGTGGGGACGAAGGGCCGCGCGGTCGATCACATCGGGTTCGAAGTGAAGAACCTCGAGGCGTTCTGCAAGCGGCTCGAGGAGATGGGCATCAAGCTCGACACGCCGTATCGCAACGTGCCGGCCGTCGGCCTCGCGCTGGCGTTCGTCACCGACCCGTGGGGCACGTCAATCGAGCTGAACGAGGGACTCGACAAGATTCAGTGACACAGCTCAATCGTTGATTTGGGCGATCTTTGATTGTTGATTCGTTGTTGATTGTTGATTGTTGATTTGTGATTTTCGATTCGGTTCGAATCGAACGTGTAGCGCGAATCACCTGCAATTCAGCAATCAAAGATCACCAGATCAAAAACGATTCACCAATCAACGATCACGCAATCAAGAATCGATTACTTCCGCTCAGGAGGCCGCTCGACGCGAATGGTGTAGTCGAACCACTCCTTGATCTTGCCGTCCTTCACGAAGAACACGCCCACGCCTTCCCAGGTCAGGGGCCGGCTGGTCGAGATAAACCGATCGATTCGGTGATTGATGACCATCGGGCCCCTGGCAAACGTCTCGAGGATCTTGAATTCGATCTGCTGGGACGTCTCAAGCCAGGACTCGAGCCTCTCGCGCACGCCCGCAGGACCGACAACCGGTGGTGTCGTCTCTGACATCCGGTACACGGAGTCGCTCGCGAGATATGGCGTGATCTTCGCCATGTCGCGCGTCGACCACGCGGCGCAAAAGGCGGTGACGAGATCGACGTTCGCTTTCTCCGCCGTGGACAGTTCAGCGCCCGCGGCCGGAATCGCCGAGCCGAGCGCAGCGATGCTCGCCAGGCCTGCAGCGTTCACGAACGAGCGGCGATCGAACTTACTGTCGGAGCGTGTAGGCATAAAGTGTGTTCCCCGCCGCAATCGCGACGTACTGACGGCCGTTGATCCCATAGCTCATGGGCGCGGCCTGAACGATGCCAGCCACTGGCGCCTTCCACAGAAGCTGACCCGTGCGGGCGTCGAGCGCGTAGAAGAATCCTTCGCGACCACCCGAGAACAGCAGGTCGGAGGCCGTCGTGAGGATACCGGCGTCGGTGACATCCGACATCGTGAACTCCCACTTCTTTTCCCCAGTCTTCGGGTCGAGCGCGAGAACGGCGCCGTGCCCGCCGCTCGGGAGCCGGCGGTTGCTCTGCGTGCCGTTGATGCTCAGTTCCGTGCCGACCGGAAATGTACCCAGAAACGATCGCCCTTCGACGTACTCGGCCGGACGATTAGCAAAGATCGCGGACCCATCCTGCCAGGAGGGTACATAGAACAGTCCGGTTCGCGGGCTGTACCGAAGGTGAGTACCAGTTCGTCGCGCCGGCAAGATGCGGATAGACGCGGTTTCCTTCCGCGGTCGTCTTCACGACGTTCTGCGGGCGACCTTTCTCGTCGAGACCGGTGGTCCAGGTCACCTTCGCGAACGGCTTGCCGGAGAGGAACTCCCCGTTCGTGCGATCCAGGACGTACCAGAACCCGTTGCGGTTCGCCCACAAAACGACCTTGCGCATCCGCCCCTGATACTCGATGTCCGCGAGCACGGGCACCTGCGTCGAGTCGTAGTCGAAGACATCGTGAGGCGTGAACTGGAAGTGCCACTTCATCACGCCCGTGTCGGGATCGAGCGCGACGACTGAATTGCTGTACAGGTTGTCGCCGGCGCGCTGGTCGCCGCTGAAGTCGGGACCTGGATTGCCGGTGCCCCAGTACGTCAGGTTCAACTCGGGATCGTAGGAACCGGTCGTCCAGATCGCGCTGCCACCAGTCTTCCATGACTCGCCGGCCCAGGTGTCATGCCCTTTCTCGCCTGGTCCCGGAATCGTGTTGAAGCGCCACAGTTCTTTGCCGGTCTTCGGATCGAAGGCCGCGATGAAGCCGCGCACGCCGAAGTCGCCACCGGCCGGGCCCGCGATGATCGTGTCCTTCACGACGAGCGGCGCCACGGTGAAGGTGTAACCTGCTTCGGCCCTGGCCCCAGCGACGGTAACGTTCCACAGTTCGCGTCCGCTCTTGGCATCGAGCGCGACGAGGCGACCGTCGATCGTTCCCATGAAGAGCGACTCGCCGAGAATCGCGAGCCCGCGATTGACGCGTCCACAACACGGGCGAGCCTGCGGCGATGCTCGGTAGGTGTAGGTCCAGAACGTGCGACCAGATGCGCCGTCGAGGGCGATCACGTCATTGGGAGGCTGGACGGTGTAGAGCACGCCGTCGAGCGCAATCGGCGTCGCTTCGAACTTCTCCAGCGACAGCGCCTGAAACGCCCACGCGAGCTCGAGGTTCTTGACGTTGTTCGGCGTGACCTGCGTGAGCAGCGAGTGGCGATGCCCCTGAAGGTTGCCCGAGTACGTCAGCCAGTTCTGAGGCTCCGACTGCAAGCGGAGGAGCCGATCGAACGACACCTGCGCGCCGAGGGACGCGCTGGCCACAATGACCAGCGCCAACACGAACACACGCTTCGTCATCGGCGGCCTCGCAGTGTCGTGAGATACATGACGAGATCGGCCACCTCCTGTGAGTCGAGCGTACCGCGATACGGCGGCATCTCGGACGTCTGATTGATGACGAACTCGCGGAGGTCTGCTCTGTCGAACGCTCTCAGGTTCTGCGCCGAGTCGAGGATCTGCACCGAGAACGTGCTCTGGTTGAGGAGACGCCCGGTCACGACGGTGCCAGACTTCGTGACGGCTCGAACGTATCGATAGTCAGGATGCAGTTCCGCACTCGGATCGAGAATCGCCTGTTCGAGCTCGAGCGGGCGCCGAAGCACGCCGACCTCCGCAAGCGAAGGCGCCGTTCTCGACTCGGGCGTGTGACACGTGGCGCACTTTCCTCTGCCCTCGAAGAGCGCCTTGCCGCGCGCGAGGTCGCCGGCGGTGACCGTGACGTTGTCGCCCGCAGCGATGCCGCGCAGATACGCGACGATCATGCCGGCTTCGAGCGCGGAGTAGTTGTTCGGCGGCATCGAGGTACCGGGAATCCCCTCGATGATGATTTTCACGAGTTGTTCGTCTGAAGTCGCGCGCTTGTACTGCCGCGCGAGCAGCGCAACGCCGCGAACGACATCGCCCTTGGGGCCGTGACACGTCGCGCAGCTGGCTTGAAAGAGCCGCGCGCCGTTCTCGACTTCAGCGCGCGTGTAGCCATGCTGCGCCGAGACGGCAGCGCTCGCGAGAGTCGCAAATAGGACGGTGAGCTGGAACCTCATCATAGGTCTCACGACCGATGATGATATGCGATGTGCCTGAAGCGGCTAGAAGCGGAGGCGAAGTCCTCCGCCCACCTGCAGTCCGCCGGCTTTCACGTCCGCCGTGCCCGAAGGCAGCGTCATCTCCACCGTTGCGCCAGGTACTGGACCGTGCCACCGACGCCGACGTTGGGCGTGAAGAAGTAGGCGACGTCTCCGCCGATGTTCACGCCCACGGCCGATTCCGACTGGCTGGCCGCAATGGCGCGCGTGAACGTGGCGGTGTCGAACGGGTAGGACTCCGAGTATTCGAAGTCGCTGACGATGTCCTGCTCGACCAAGAAGAAGGAGGGACCGCCGAAGATCGTGACCAGCATCTTGTTGTTGACGGGAACGAGCCATCTTGCCTGGATGTGCACTGCCGTTTCGCTCCGGTCCCCATCGAACTCGCCCGTCACCGTGCGCGGCTGATTGAAGAAGAATGGATGCGGCACCTGCGCGTCGATCGCTGCGGTCGTTGACGCGGAGAACAACGTCAGGCCGACTCCGACAGCCAGGTTCTTCCACACCAGGTAAGAGCCCGAGACGTCGAAGGCCAGTCCATCGCCCACGTCGTAGGCGGTCTCGATCCGGCCGTTTTCCGCGTTCCTGCGAATCGTCGCAGTGTCGGTGAAATCGTTCGAGTTGACCTGAAAGAGAACGCCGGCCGAAAAGAACACGCGCTCGGCAATCACCGGACGTCGCGGCGGCGCGGGGCGAGGCGCAGGCGGCCGGGTCTGAGCCTCAGCGGCGGTGCAAAAGGCACACGTCAGGATCACGGACAGCAGGGCACGCGACTTCATGAGCATTTTCCTCAATTGACGCCAACAGCCGTCCAGGCCTGCGTGATGGCTGTTGCAGCGGCGCTGTTTGCCCCGTAGAGATCCCGAGCGGCCTGAATCGTGGCCGCACGCGCAGTCGAAAAGTTGGCGGATGCGGGAAGGAGGAAGGCGAACGCGCGATAGAAGGATTTCTCTATCTGCTCGCGATTGGCTGCTCCGACGCCTTGAACGGTGATACCGGAGACGCGATTCCGGCCGCCCTCGATGGAGAGATAGAACGCGTGAGAGGGGATCGTGGAATTGGTATGCACTCCGCCGTTGTCTTCCGGCCCGGTGAACTTGATGCTGTAGTGATCGGGGAATCCGAATGCGATTGGATTCACCAGAGAACGAATGCCGTTCAATCCACCACCCGGAGTGCGAAAGCTGTCCTCGCCTATCAGGTAATCGGCTTGTCCGATGCCGGAACCCGCTACCTGAAAGAAGAACTCAGCCGAGGTGCCCATCATGTCGGAGAAAGCTTCATTGAGTGCGCCCGGCTCGTCAAACGGCAGCAGGTTCGACGATGCGCTCGTCACGCCGTGCGTGAGCTCATGGGCGACGATGTCCAGCGAGCCGGCAAGTGGGCTGACGTTCTGTCCCGAGAACGTGAAGTTCGGCGGGATGCCGTTGCCAAAGAACATCACGCCAATCCCTCCAGGTCCGCACTCGGGGCACCAGAACGCATTCAGAGCAAAGTCGAGAAGCTCTGGAGGAAGCAAGATGGCGCCCTGTTGGCTAACGGCGTTGATTAAGGAGATCAGCGGGCGATCGCGGTTGTCCAGCCCTCGCCGTCCGTGTCTCTTGAAGTAGTAGTCGTAGGTCCAGCCGATGTAGACATGTGCGTCGACAGCCGATACGTCTGTCCAATTGTTATCGGCATCGGAGGCGACGTCCGACGCGAACAACGGCGCTCCGGACAACACGTTCAGGGCGCGCGTCAAGTTGTTCCGCATGTCGAACGTCGCCAGCACGGGTGGCCGCAGTGGATCGTCGGCGAGATATACACCGGCTTGGAGCCGCACGGACATCTTCTTCGTGTCACCGACGAGGCCACGGCCTGTGCCGATGGATGCCTGCTTCTGAATCGAGGAATAGCGCAGCACCTCTGCGCCGGATCGTGCGTCGATGAAGATGCGGAACACTTGATTCTCACTGGCCACGACGCATGTGTAAGTCAGGCGATGCTCTCCGGACTGCAGCCCGAGCACGGCCAGGGTCATCGGGCGCAAGAACGTCGCCCCCGCTGCCGCGCGAGAAAGGACCTGCTGCGCTGCCGCCTCGGTAGTCAATGCCGGGCGCACATCCAGGTCGAACTGCGCTGACACTTCACCGAAGATCGACACGGGCACGCCGCCGTCCGAATCGCGCACGACCTCGGCACCCCAGATCGGAATGCCCTGGTAGTACCTGCTGCATGCGCTCGACGGTTCGCGACGGCAGCGAGGGATCCTGCTCGACCTGCGTGACGCGCAGCCCTCCCGCTCGCTCCTGCGCGCTGATGAACCGGTCCCACGTTCGAAGATCGTTAGCGGTCGTCGCGTTGAATCTCAGAGACGAGGGCTGCTGGGCTGACCCGACCTGAAGTGAGAGGAACAGCGCTGCGGCAGCCGTGGCAATAGCCATCACACGTTTCATAAGCGCTCCAACCGGACCTACCTGTTTGAGGGAGGGACCCGTCTATCTTAGACGGTCGTAACCGCTGAAGGCCGGCGTTCGAACGCGTCATTCGACAAACGCTTCGACGGATCAACTAGAATCGCGAGTCGTGAGTACGCCGCTCGAAGTGGGTCACCAGGCGCTTCATCGCGAAGCCGCGTCGGATTTACCGTGGTATCGGCAGGTCACGCGCGAGCAGTGGCGCGCGTTCTGGGCCGTCTTCCTTGGCTGGATCGTCGACTCGTTCGACTTCAACATCCTCGCCTTCATCATCATCGACATCCAGCAAAGCTTCACAGTCGATCGCGCGCTTGCGGGCCTGCTTGGTACCGTCACGCTGATGATGCGACTCGTCGGCGGCACGATCGCGGGCGCGGCGGCCGATCGTTGGGGACGCAAGCTTCCGCTGATGCTGTCGGTGTTGTGGTTTTCGATCTTCGCCTTCTTGAGCGGCTTCTCCACGTCGTACGCGATGCTCTTCGCGCTGCGGGCGCTCTTCGGGCTCGGCATGGGTGGCGAATGGGCAGCCGGAATGCCGCTCGTGTTCGAGCACTGGCCTGCGAAGTATCGCGGCCTCGCCTCGGGCCTGATGCTGGGCGGCTGGTACTGGGGCTATCTGCTCGCCGCGTTGACCTTCCAGTTCATCTACCCGCTCTTCAGCGGAACGCCCGACCTCGCGTGGCGCGTGATGTTCTGGGTGGCGATCGTACCGGCGCTCTTCACGCTGTGGATTCGCGCGCGCGTGCCCGAGAGTCCGATCTGGCTGAAGCGACAAAACTCGGGCACGTCGCCACCGAAGATCTCGGTCATGCGCATCTTCCAGCCCGATCTCATCTGGACGACGATCCACACGACCCTGGTGATCGGATCGTTCATGTGCATCTACTACTCCGTGAACTACTGGTATCCCACGTTCCTGCGCGATTCCGGCCGATCGACGCTCCCCTATCTCGCCGCGTTCAACATCGGAGCCATTGCAGGGACGGCCATGTGGGGCCGCTTATCGGAGACGAAGCTCGGACGCCGAGGCGCAACCACGATCACGATGGTGCTCGGGATCGCCTCGCTGCCGTTCTACTTGCACGCCACGGACTCGCTGACGCTCGGGTTCGGCGCCCTGATGATGGGATTCTTCGGCATGGGCATCTGGGGCATGGCGCCCGCGTACAGCAATGAGCGCTTCCCGACCGAGGCGCGCGGCGTCGGCGCCGGGTTCAGCTATCACGCGGCCGCAGCGATCGGCGCGTTGATGCCGTTCGTGCTCGGAGCGCTGCAGGATCGGGGATTCGCGCTCGTCAACGCCATGAGCGCGGCCATGGTGCTCTCCGGCCTGACGGCGATGATCATCTGGCTCGGTCCTGAGACACGCGGCCGGGATATTCACTCGTGTCAGGGCAAAGGTCAAAGGTCAAAGGGCAAAGGTCAAAGGGCAAAAGTTAAAAGTTCGCAGGTGGCATGACCAACGACGTCCACGAGGTCTATGCAGTTCGCTACGGTCATCACGATCGGCCGGCGCACGAAAACTACATCGGCGGCGATCCGCACGACACCAACGAGCCGCTCGCCTACTTCGTCTGGGTCATCAAAGGCCCGCACGGCACGTTCATCCTCGACACCGGGTTCGATCCCGCTATGGCGGCGAAGCGCGGACGCACGATCGTCAAGCCAGTCTCCGACGGACTGAAAGCGATCGACGTCGATCCTGAACAGGTCACCGACATCATCATCAGCCACCTGCACTACGACCACAGCGGCAACCACGACCTCTTTCCGCGCGCGCGCTATCACCTGCAGGACCGCGAGATGGCCTACGGCACCGGCCGCTGCATGTGTCACGCGCACCAGCGGATTCCCTTCGAAGTGGACGATGTGGTGGCGATGGTCAGAAAGGTCTTTGCCGGGCGCGTCGTCTTTCATGATGGGCAGGACACGCTCGCGCCTGGCATCACGCTGCATCACATCGGCGGGCACTCGAAAGGACTGCAGTGCGCCCGCGTCAACACACGGCGCGGGCACGTCGTCCTCGCGGCCGATGCGACGCATCTCTATTCGCATGTGAACGAGGGGCGCGTGTTTCCGATCACCTACAGCGTCGCAGAGACGCTCGAAGGCTATGCGACCCTGAAGAGACTTGCGGACTCACCCAACCACATCATTCCCGGCCACGACCCGCTCGTCCTGGAGCGCTATCCGTCCGCGCGAACCGGACTTGAGAAGTGGGTGGTGGATCTGACGCGGAAGTAGGCAGTAGGCAGTAGGTAGTTCGACAGTTCACAGTTCACCGTGGACTGTGGACTGTGGACTGTGGACTGTGGACTGATGGACCGAAATCCTACGCGACCTTGCATTCGCGCGGCGGCTGCGCGCTCATGGTGCGAAAAAACTCGTGCATCCGATCGACGGCGCGACGCGCCGACGAGGCCGTGCTGAATACCTGCATGACAGAACAGTGCTCGTCCTGAATGACCAGGACCCACCCTTTCTCGGTCTGCGCGATGGTGTGGAGAGGCGGACTGACTGCCGGCGTAGCGACCATGATCCTCTGGCTGAGGCAAGGGCTATACCGGGTCGGCCTTCGCAAGAATGCCCGTAATCCGTGGCGTCTCTCGATTCCAGGCGGGCCCTGCGTCACGTCCCCGATTGACGGGATTTCGGATCTGTCAGCGCTCGGTGCGCCACTGCCCCCGTGCAGTCTCGTGCAGATTCTGTCCGAAACGATCGATGATGACGACCGCGGGAAACGCGGCGAGCTCGAGTTCGAACAACGCTTCGGGTCCAAGCTCCTCATATGCGACCACCCTCGCTGCGCTGATCTGTCTGGCCAGTAGCGCACCGAGACCGCCAATCGCGGCGAAGTAGACCGCGCCGTGCTCGACGCACGCCGCCATGTCCGCGCCGTGAAGCTCTCCCTTGCCGATCATCGCGCGCACACCGCCCGCGAAGAGGGTCGGCAGATACCGCCCCATGCGCGCCGTCGTCGTCGGACCCGCAGATCCGATCACCTGTCCCGGCTTCGCCGGCGACGGGCCGACCGCGTACATGATTCGACGCTGAAGTGAGATCGGTGGCGGCTCGTTGCGCTCGAGCGTCTGCGCCAGCCTCGCTGCGCTCGCGTCGCGCAACGTCAGGACACGACCACTCAACTCGACTGCGTCACCGGCGCGCACAGACGCCAACTCTGACTCGGGCGCCTCGAGTTGCCAGGCGATCGTCCGCGCGCTGCTCATCTGCGGCCGACGTAGGCGTTGAGCGCCGCGAGAAACTTGTCAGGCTCTCGAGGGCTGAGCATCACGCCATATCCGTCCGTCGTCTGAACGTACACCGCCTTGCTGCGATCGGTGAGGTAGACGAGCGCGCGATCGCCGTTGCGAAGCCGGAACCAGCCGGCCTGATAGCCAGGCAGCCCCGTGCCCATCGTCCGGCGTCCAGGCGTGAGTTCTGGCGACTGCGCAAGATCGACTCGCCGCGCCGTCCCTCCCACCAGATGGCTCGCGGGAATCAGTCGTCCGTACCAGTCGCCTCGAATGCGAAGACCGTCATTGGATATTTCGAACGTCGATCCACGTGCGCCACCGATGCTCGCCGTGAGAATTGCGCCCACCAGAACGAGAACGAAGATCGGAATCAGGCCGATGATCCACAGCATTTTCGTGTCTGCGGGCGCGATGCCAAAGACCTCCATGACGTCTCCTCACAATTCGATCTCTGCACGACGAGTGGAATGACATCCCAGGTTGACGGCAACGGGCAGCCCTGCGATGTGCGTCGGCTGCACCTCGATGTTGACGGCGAGCGCGGTGGTCCGGCCGCCGAAGCCCTGCGGCCCGATGCCGAGACCGTTGACGCGCTGCAACAGATCGCGTTCGAGCTCGACGAGATCGGGCCGCGCGTGACGTTGATTGATCGGCCGCAATACCGCACGCTTGGCAAGCAGCGCCGATCCTTCGAACGTGCCGCCGATGCCCACGCCGACGATGACCGGAGGACACGCGTTGGCGCCGGCGCGATCGACTGTTTCAACGACGAAGTCGCTGATGCCCTGGACTCCGTCCGCAGGGACAAGCATGCGCAGCGCGCTCATGTTCTCTGCTCCGAAGCCCTTCGACGCGACACGGAGCCGCAGTCGATCGCCCGGGACCAGCTCGATGTGAATCGCGGCAGGCGCGGTATCACCAGCCATCTTGAGCCTGCGGGCCGGATCGCCGGTGACCGACGAACGGAGATAACCGGCGCGCGTGCCTTCGCGAACGCCGGCATGCACGGCCTCTGTCAGCGACCCACCCACGAGGTGAACGTCCTGTCCGATGTCGAGCATCACGACGGCCACACCGCTGTCCTGGCAGACCGGCACGCGTTCGGCGGCAGCCACTTCGTAGTTGCGAACGAGTTGTTCCAGTGTCTGACGTCCGAGCGGTGAAGGCTCGGACTCGACCGCAGCCTTCAACGCGTCGAGGATATCCGGCGGGATGACGTAGTTCGCCTCGACGAGCAGCCGCGCGACGGCATCCCGGATCGAAGTGACATCGATCTCTCGGATCACTCCCTTCGAGGCTCCGGAATGCGCGTGCGGGCGTTCGCAGGAACGTGTCCCCGCTTGTACACCATGAACGTGCGGAGGAACTCGATCACAATCTTGCCGTCCTGCTTGAAGCCGGTGGTCCGGACCTTGACGATGCCGACGTTGGGACGCGACTTCGACTCGCGTTTCTCCAGGACCTCGCTACGCGAGTACACCGTGTCGCCTTCGAAGAGCGGATTCGGCAAGCGCACTTCGTCCCAGCCGAGATTGGCCATGACGTTGAACGACAGATCGATGGTGGACTGCCCCGTCACCAGCGCCAGCGTGAAGGTCGAATCGACCAGCGGCTTGCCGAACTCCGTCTGCGATGCGTACGCATGATCGAAGTGGATCGGGTTCATGTTCTGCGTGAGCAGCGTGAACCAGCTGTTATCGACGGACAGCACGGTTCGACCGAGCGGATGGACGTAAATGTCCCCAACCTCGAAGTCCTCGTAAACCCTTCCCGTCCACCCTTCTTTCACCGGCATCTGTCGGCCTCGTTTCCGGACGGGGTCAGACCCCTTCACATGTGAAAAACCGTGAAGGGGTCTGACCCCGGCTATTTCTCTGCGGCGCGCGCTCCGCTGAGGATGTTCCTCATCGCGTAATTGCCCTCGTGACAGGCATACTCGAAAACGTCCGGCTGATCGGACGTCTTCAGACTGAGCGCCGCCGTCCACGGCTGCAAGAACGTCGCGGGATCCGTCACCGTCACCTCGTAATGCACCGTCGCCGCATCCACGCGTCTGAAACGCTCCGTCACGCGCAACGCACCTGTGGCGCCGCGGTAATTGACGATGTTCGTCGGGAAGTTGGTCACCTCGACGACCAGCGTGTCTCCCTCCCAACGGCCACGCGAATCTCCGAAGTACTGCCGAATCGTAGACGACAGCTGCGGCCGCCCGTCGAGCGGGATGACACGTGCGTCGTGAATCATCTCGTAGCGAATCGCCACGTAGCCCGGCCCTTGCACGATCTGCGACGTGTTGTTGTAGATCGTCGGGAAGATCACGTGAGGCAACCCGCGCGTGATGCACCGGTCGTAGAGATCCATCGCCTGCGGTCCATCGAACGGACGATTGCCGGTCGTCCGCGCGTTGACCGCAACCGCCGCGCGCTTGCGTGCTTCGTCGTTGAGATACGGGATGCGGCCATTCGACGGAGAGATCACGACCGACGTGCGTCGCGAGGGCTTTCCGCGCTCGAGCCAATGCGCCGGAGGACCCGTTCCATCACCACCGCGTCCGCCCGTCCGTGAGGCGACGAACTCCTCGGCATCGACTTCCGCTTGTCGCACCGCCTGCGTCTGGCGTGACGCAAACTCCTCTTCGGTCACCCCGGCGCGATCGCCGAATTGCTCTGGTCTCTCGAACGGAACACCGAGCTCATCGTCGGTCGTAAAGAGGCCTTGAATGTCGGGATCACCCCACGGCGTACGGAAACTCTGATCGCCGGCGGGCTTCTGTCCCTGGGCACGCGCCTGGCCTGAGAGCACGATCGCCGCTGCCAACGCGAGCCCACCCACGAGCACGAGAGTTCGTCTGGTCATGCGATCTCGCCTTTCGTGCCTTACCATACAACAACCTATACTCAGGACTCGCTTGAAAGCCTCCACACACGCGAGCGGTAGAGTAGCAGCCCTTCGCATGCGCCCACTCGCTGGCAAGAATGCCCTCATCACCGGATCCGTGCGTGGCCTCGGCCTGGCCGCGGCGCATCGATTCGCGGCCGCCGGCTGCAATCTCGTGCTGAGCGGATTCGATGGGAGCCGTGACATCGCATCGCTTCGCCGCGAGATCGAAGATCGTCACGGCGTTCGCACGATCTATGACGCCGCGGATCTGCGCCGGCATCAAGAGATCGAGCGAATGGTGTCCGCGGGGATCGCCGCCTTCGACTCGATCGACATCGTCGTCAACAACGCTGTCGTGCGTCACACAGCGCCTGTCGAGTCCTTCGAGATCTCTGAATGGGACAACGGGATAGCGGTGAACCTGTCGGCGGCGTTTCACACGATCCGGCTGACTGTTCCCGGCATGAAGCAGCGTGGCTGGGGCCGCATCATCAACGTCTCGTCGATCTACGGCCTGCGCGGCGCCGCCAATCGCGTGAACTACGTCACCAGCAAGACAGCGCTCATCGGCCTCACCCGCGCAGTGGCGCTCGAGACGGTCACGCACGGCATTACGTGCAACGCGATCTGTCCCGGCACGACGGAGACGCCGGTCCACGAAGCCACGGTGCTGGCATCGATGGCGAAGGGACTGTCGCGAGAGGAATCGGAGCGCCAGCTCCTGGCCGGAAAGCAACCGACAGGGAAACTGATTTCGGCTGACGACGTGGCCGCGCTGATGGTGTTTCTCTGTGGGCCGGAGAGCGGAAACATCACCGGCTCAATACTGCCGGTCGATGGGGGCTGGTCAGGTATGTAGTCTCGCTGCTCTGCACGGTTCTTTCACCTTCGTAAGCTTACGGATATCTGCGAACGCCATTCCCGTGATACGAATGAAACGTGCGTTCGCACACCAGTCTCGTGTTTCTCCAGCTCACTCATCGCGCGGCAGGGGGAAAACAGTTCCGCCTTGCATCCGTACTGTTGTTCAGCGTGACGTGCGCGTACTGCAGCGCGAGCACTTCTGAGACGTTAGGCCCCACCTCGATAAAGTGTCAGACCGACGTGATCGGTGTTCCGACATCGATGGGCGCGTTGGGCGGCCAGATACAAGCGCTGGTGCGCACATCTCCCGAGTGCGCATGGTCGGCGACTACCAACGCGACTTGGCTGCAGGTCCAGCCGCCTTCGGGACAGGGCGAAGTCGCCATTACGCTCCAGGTCGCAGAGAACCAACTTCCGAACGAACGCATAGGCGCGATTCACGTCAATGACCTCGATGTGATGCTTGCGCAGGCTGCTTTTGTTCCACCGCCGCCACCGCCGCCCCCGACCCCGACGCCTACGCCGCCGGCCCCGACTCCGACGCCTACACCACCGGCCCCGACCCCGACGCCTACACCACCGGCCCCGACCCCGACGCCTGCACCACCGGCCCCGACCCCGACGCCTACACCGCCGGCCCCGACCCCGACGCCTACACCACCGGCCCCGACCCCGACGCCTACACCACCGGCCCCGACCCCGACGCCTACGCCGACCGGCCCCGACCCCGACGCCTACACCACCGGCCCCGACCCCGACGCCTACACCACCGGCCCCGACCCCGACGCCTACACCACCGGCCCCGACCCCGACGCCTACGCCACCGGCCCCGACCCCGACGCCTACACCACCGGCCCCGACGCCGACGCCTACACCGCCGGCCCCGACCCCGACGCCTACACCGCCAGCCCCGACGCCAACTCCAACTCCGTCGCCGCTGCCTTCAGTTCAGCATTTCAGTGGAACCGTATCGAATCTGACGGGCACGTGCCCTGAGCTGTCGTTCACCGTTGGAGATCGTTTGGTTCGGACGGACAACGGGACACAATTCACCCAAGGCAACTGTAAGCACCTTAGTAATGGCATGGAAATCGGGGTCACGGCGCTCACGACCGGCGGCGCCGTGTACGCGACGCAAGTTCAGTTGAAAGGCCGCTGAACAGCGGTTCTTACGGCATCATGCTCGGTCGTCGTCCTGTGCGCTCGGGAACAGAGGATGTGCGTCTGGGTCGTCGAACGGGACGGAACTCGTCGTTGTCGTTCGGGTCGTGTCGCGAGCGCCGATCTTTCACGAACAGGAAGATTGCTGCCACCACGCCCACAAGCGCGACGAATAGCGGGAAAAACTCGAACAGCAGCACTCTTCTATTGTAAGGGCTACTCCCTGACGCACGCTCGGGAGCGAGTCAACTCCCAACCTCCAACTCCCAACTCTCAAGAGAGTTCCGCGTTCCCGATTCGATTGGGAGTTAGGAATTGGCAGTTGGAACTTGGGAATTGGGAGTTGATGCCTTAGACAATGCCCGCGCGCCGCCAGGATGCAATTGTGTCGGTGTCGAAACCAAGCTCGGTGAGGATGCGGTCGGTATGCTCGCCGACCGCCGGTATTTTTCCCATCCTCGGCTCCGCATCATCGAATCCGAATGGCGGGACGAAAGCGCGGAGCGGCCCGGCAGGCGAGTCCACGTCGCGCCACTTGTCTCGCGCGGCGAGTTGCGGGTGCTCGAGGAACTCGTGAACCGTTCTCATTCGTGCATTGGCGATCTGCGCTGACTCGAGTCGATCGACGACCTGCTGCGCGGTCTTCCCGGCGAACGCCTGCACGATGATCTTCTCGAGCTCGTCGTGGTGCTCCACCCGCAACGCGTTGGAGCCGAATCGAGGGTCGCTCGTCAGCTCGGGCTGCTCGAGCACGTCGGCGCAGAAACGCGCCCACTCGCGTTCGTTCTGAAGGCCCAGATACACCACGTGTCCATCGCCGGCGGCGTACGGACCGTAGGGAGCAATCGCCGCATGCCGAGCGCCTGATCTCGGCAGCGGTGACCCGCCATAGCCCGTGTAGTACGCGGGATATCCCATCCACTCCGCGAGTGCATCGAACATCGAGATATCGAGCAGCGCGCCAGTCCCGGTCTTCTCTCGACGAAGGAGCGCGGCAAGAATCGATGAAAACGCGTACATGCCGGCGGCGATATCAGCGACTGAGATACCGACCTTCGATGGCGTGTCTGCCGTGCCGGTGATCGAGACGAGCCCAGCCTCGCTCTGCACCAGCAGGTCGTATGCCTTCTTGTCGCGATACGGGCCTGACGCTCCGTAGCCCGAGATCTCGCAGATCACCAGCCGTGGATACTCTTCGCGCAATGCGGCAGAGCCAAATCCCAGACGGCCCATCGCGCCGGGCGCGAGATTGTGAAGGTAGACGTCAGCGCGCGACACAAGGCGTCGGAGCACGTCGATCGCCTCGGGCCGCTTGAGGTCCAGCGTCAGCGACTCTTTCGATCGGTTCGTCCAGACGAAGTGACTCGCGAGCCCCTGGACGGTGTGGTCGTACGCGCGGGCGAAGTCGCCGACGCCCGGGCGCTCGATCTTGATGACGCGGGCGCCGAGATCCGCGAGTTGACGACTGGCGAATGGCGCTGCGATGGCTTGCTCGACCGACACCACGAGAACGCCGTCGAGCGGCAACTGAGACGTCACGTCGTCGAAATGAGGCGCTGCCGCTCGAGTGTCGTGCGAGCCATACGGACGTTGGCGGCGTCGATCATGCGACCGTCGTGCGTCGCTGCACCCTGGCCGGCGCTCACCGCCTTGTCGTACGCCTCGACGATGGCGGCGGCCTTCGCCACCTCGGCGTCGGACGGTGAGAAGACGGCATTGACCGTTTCGAGTTGCGCCGGATGAATGCACTGTTTGCCGTCGAAGCCGAGCGCCTGCGCGATGCGACAGGCACGCTCGAGACCCGCCGTGTCCTTGAACCCCGCATAGGGCCCGTCCATGCAGCGAAGCCCGTTGACGCGCGCGGCAGCGACGATGGTGTGCATCACGGCATGCCAGCGGTGTCCGGGATAGATCTCGTCGTGCGCGTCACGCTCCCCGATGGCCGCCGATGGCATCCGCATCGACGCAGCGTAGTCGCCTGCACCGAAGATGAGCGCCTCGAGCCGTGGCGACGCCCCAGCGATCTCTCGCGCATAGAGATAGCCCGCGGCAGTTTCGATCTGTGCCTCGATCCCGATGCGCCGCGACTGTCGCCTGCTCGCTTCGATCTGCGAGAGCAACATGTCCACGAACACGACATCCCGCGGCGACCCGACCTTGGGAATCATGATCAGGTCGAGTCGGTCACCAGCGGCTTCGACGATCTCGATGAGATCCCGATACGCAAACGGCCCGTCGAGGCCGTTGATGCGGAACATGCGCAGGCGACGGCCGAAGTCGATCTCCTTGAGCGCGCGGACGACGTTCGCCCGACTCGCCGGCTTCTCGTCAGGAGCGACGGCGTCTTCGAGATCGATGCACACCGAGTCGGCGGCGCTCGCGGCGGCTTTCGGAATCATCGCCGGGCGCGATGCCGGCACGAACAGCATGCTACGCGTGAGGCGCGTGAGGGGGTCGGGAGTCATTTGATGAGGACACTTTGGCACAACGCCATCAGCGTCCGCAAAGTGTCCTCATCAAATGACTCCCGACCCCTTTTTCAGAAGGATCTGGGCATGCCGAGGACGTGCTCGCCAATGTAAGACAGAATCAGATTCGTGGAAATAGGCGCGACCTGGTAGAGCCTCGTTTCACGGAACTTCCGCTCGCAATCGTACTCGGCGGCGAACCCGAACCCACCCAGCGTCTGAAGGCAGGCATTCGCTGCCTCCCAGCTCGCGTCGGCGGCGAGCAACTTCGCGATGTTCGCTTCCGGCCCTGCAGCGCCCCCGGCATCGAACAGGCGAGCCGCTTCGTAGCGCATCAAATCCGCGGCACGGATGTTCGCGTAAGCTTTCGCTAACGGGAACTGGATTCCCTGGTTCTTCCCGATTGGCCGATCGAAGACGATGCGCTCGTTCGCGTAGTTGCGGGCCTTGTCGATGAACCAGTAGCCGTCGCCGATGCATTCGGCGGCGATGAGAATGCGCTCGGCATTGATCCCGTCGAGCAGGTAGCGGAACCCCTGCCCCTCCTGTCCGACCAGATTCCCGGTCGGCACCTCGAAGTCTTCGAAGAACACTTCATTGGTCTCGTGGTTCACCATGTTGCGGATGGGGCGCACGCTCATGCCGCGATTCTCCGCACCTCGCAGGTCCACCAGAAACAACGACAGCCCTTCCGTCTTCTTCTTCACCTCCGGCAGCGGCGTCGTCCGCGCCAGCAGCAGCATCAGATCGGAATGCTGAATCCGCGAAATCCACACTTTCTGCCCGTTGACGACGTAGTGGTCGCCTCGGCGGACGGCAACGGTCTTGGTCTTCGTCGTGTCCGTGCCGGTCGTCGGTTCGGTGACGGCAAACGACTGAAGCCGAAGTCGTCCGGCGGCGATGTCTGGCAGGTAGGCGCGCTTCTGTGCGTCGGAACCGTGTCGAACGAGCGCGCCCATCACATACATCTGCGCGTGGCACGCACCCGAGTTCGCGCCCGATCGATTGATCTCCTCGAGGATGACGGAGGCTTCGGTCACACCCAGTCCGCCTCCGCCGTACTCCTCGGGAATGAGCGCCGCGAGCCAGCCGGCATCGGTCAGCGCCTTTACGAACGCTTCGGGATACTCGGCCCGTTCATCGAGCGATCGCCAGTAGCTGCTGTCGAAGCCCGAACACAGTTCACGAACGGCGCGGCGGTAATCCGAGTAGTCGGCGGACCTCGGATTGATATCGGTCACGGACATCTACAGGACCGTATCCGCTGAGGAAGTAACAGTCACAACGAGCCTCCGACCGCGATTCCGCGGCCGCGACAACGCGGGGTCCCCGCCGCGCACGCCTGCGCGGTGGGGTGCGAGCGGAGCGGCCGACAATGATTCAGGAACGACATACCACTAAAAACCCAAATAGTTCAGCCAGGGAACGGCAATGAGTAGATACGTCGTGAGAAAGAAGATGCCAAGGATCAACCCGAGCACCCAGAATGCCTGCCGGCTGATGTAACCACTCCCGTAGTAGATCGGATTGTGACCGGCGGTGTATGTGGTCAGGACTCCCATGAGTCCAAGCGGGTACGACAGCAGCAACGCCCATTCCTTGGGCGACAGCCCCGGGATCGTGATCGCCAGGCCGATGAAGACGGGCAGCATGCTCGCCGCGTGCGCCGTGATGCTGGCGAAGAAGTAGTGGAGGAAGAAGTACACCCCGACGACAGACACAACGGCCACGCCGGGACTGAAATTCCGGAGCGTGGGCGCGAGCGACTGCACGAGCCAATCGAGGAACTTCGTTTCCGCCAGTCCACCCGCGAGCGTCACGAGCGTCGCAAACCAGACCAGGATGTTCCACGCCTGCGAGTGGCCGATCACTTCGTTCCACGACACGACACCGCAGATCACCATCAGCAGCACGACCAGCATCGCCGTCACGGCGGGATCCACATACGCGGTCGCGCCAATCCACAATGCCAGCGCAGAGCACACCAGGACGAGAAGGGTGAGCTCCTTGCGCGACATCGCACCCATCGCGCGAAGCTGCTCTTCCGCCCAACGCGGCACCTCGGGTGCGCTGCGAATCTCTGGCGGATAGATCTTGTAGAGCAACAAGGGCATGAGCGCGATCAGCGTGAAGCCAACTGGCGCGAAGCCGATGAACCAGTCAAACCAGGAGACGCTCACGCCTGCCGTCTGACGCATGACGCTGACGGCCAGCGTGTTCGGCGCCAGCGCGGTCACGAACATGCTGCTCGTGATCATGCTGGCCACGAGCGCCGTGTACAACACGTACGCCCCCAGCCTTCTCGCGGTCCCATCATCAGGACGCGATGCGTAGAGCTCGGGGATCTGACGAACGATCGGGTAGACCGTCCCGGCGCTGCGAGCGGTTGCTGATGCCGTGAACGGCGCGAGCGCCAGATCGGCCAATGCCACGGCATAGCCCAGACCGAGCGTGCGGCCGCCAAGCAGACGAACCAGGTGTAGAGCGATCCGTCTGCCCAGTCCAGTCTGGGTATATCCGAGCGTGAACATGTAGCCAGCGAAGATCAGCCACACGGTCGCGTTCGCGAATCCGCTCAACGCCCATTGAGCGGATTGCGCAGGCGTGTCGCGAACCAAGCCGAGCGCGGCGGCGATGATGACGCCGCCCATGCCGATGATCGCAGGCGGAATCGGTTCGGTGATGAGCCCCGCGATCACGGTGACGAAGAGCGCGAAGTATCGCCACGCGTTGATCGGCAGCCCGGCGGGCGTGGGCGCGAGCAGGACAATCGCGCCGAGAGCGAGCGGAATCGCTACCTTGAGCCACGACTCGCGGAGCGGCGCTTCGTCCGTCGAGGACACTTAGCGTGACCCTTTGACGATGTTCAAGATTGCGTCGCCGTAACTGGCCAATTTGGCCGGGCCGATGCCGGGGATAGAGCTCAACTCGCCAGGCGAGCCTGGAAGCTCGGATGCGATGGCAATCAGTGTGCGATCGTGCAGGACCACGAAGGGCGCGATGGCATTCCGCCTCGCCTCGTCGCGGCGCCACGCCCGAAGAGCATCGACGATCGGCTGCTGCGGCTCCAAGGCCGATGGGGCGGCATCCACGCGCGTCTTACGGGACTTCTTTCGCGTTGATGGCGCCGGCTTTTCTCTTGGCGCGGCGATCAACACATCCTGCACACGGCCGGTCATCACGTCGCGTCCGAGCGTCGTCAGCGAGAGCGTTCGATACTTGTCGTCGGATGCACTCAACAGGCCTGCGGCCGTAGCGACATCGATCCAACGTTCGACCCTCGCAACTGGCATCTCGCGCAGCAGACCCGTCGTCGACAGCCCCACCAGCACCTCAGGCAGATCGGCGACTTCACCAGCCAGCATCGCGGCGATCTTGCGCCGGCCATAGCGCTCACCGGCGCGTGCGACACCGGACAGGATCTTTCGAACGAGCAGCCGGTCATCGTCGCCAATCGGCTGGAGCCGACTGCAGTTGCCGCACGAGCCGCACGGCTCTTTCGCGGCGGCATCACCGAAATACCGGAGGATGGTTGCCCGCAGACATGCAGACGTGTCTGCGTAGGACACCATCCGGCGCAGCTTTTTGTGATCGAGTTCCTTCCGCCGGCCGACTTCAGCCGGGTCTGGCCGCCGGACCTCGCGCTCCGCATCCTCCTCGTTCTCGCGGTCGATCAGGAACTCGCGCGTCCGCACGTCGACGTAGTTCCAGAGCAGCGTTGCGGTTGCCGGGCGTCCATCGCGCCCAGCGCGGCCGATCTCCTGGTAGTACGCCTCGAGCGATCCGGGGATGTCGAGATGCACGACCGTCTCGACGTCGGGCCGATCGATGCCCATGCCGAACGCGTTCGTCGCACAGACGATCCGGAGGGAGCCGGCAGTGAAACGCTCCTGAACCCCGGAGCGTTCCGTATCGACGAGGCCAGCATGATAGGCGGCGGCGTCGATGCCGGCAGCCATCAGCGTCTCCGCTGCCGCCTCCGCTTTCTTCCGCGTCGAGGCGTAGACGAGCGCTCGTCCGCTCCCGATCAGTTGCGGCAACAACTGATGCTTCTCGATGTCACCTGACACGGGCCGCACTGAGAGAGAAATGTTCGGGCGATCGAATCCGGCAACGACGACCTGCGGTGCATCGAGGCCGAGGAGCAGGACGATGTCCTCACGCACCTCCGGCGTGGCAGTCGCCGTGAACGCCGCCATCGGCGGACGGCCGGCGCGACCGTCACTGCGGCGACACACGCCGGCGGCTTCTTTCAGTCGCCGGTAGTCAGGCCTGAAGTCGTGCCCCCACTCCGACACGCAATGCGCCTCGTCGATGACGAAACGTGAAATCGAAATGTCCTGGAGTGTGCGCAGGAAATAGTCGGACGCGAATCGCTCGGGCGCCACGTAGAGCAGTTGACACTCGCCTGTTCGCGCCTGTTGAAGGGCGTCGCGGCGGGCGTCGCTCGACGAGGCGGAATGCAGTGCCGCAGCGCGGATACCGCGCCGATTCAACTCATCGACCTGGTCCTTCATCAGCGAGATGAGGGGCGAGACCACGAGGGTCGTGCCTGGCAGCAGGAGCGCCGGCAACTGGAATCCGAGCGACTTGCCGGATCCGGTCGGCATCACTGCCAGCAGATCCTGGCCCGCCAGGACGGTCTCGACCAGCTCCTGCTGTCCGTCGCGAAACGCGGTGTGTCCGAAATACCGGCGAAGCGAACTGGCGAGGTCCATCAGATCATTCCCAACGTCCAACTCCCAATTTCCAAGTGGTCCGATCTTGTTGGGAGTTGGGTCCTTGGGAGTTGGATCCTTGGGAGTTGGGAGTTGTCATCTCTTACCGGGAAGTCTCCGCCGCCTTCTCCTCTTGCCTGGCGATCCCGAGCATGTTGCGCATGGCGTAGTTGCCCTCGTGGCACGCGTACTCAAAGGGAGGCTCGGTGGTTTTCGTGAGGTTCATGGCGAACGTCCACGGCCGCGTCCACGTGTGCGGATCATCGAAGGTGACCGCCCATTCGACGACGCCCGGTGAGCGCTGCGTGAAGCGCTCGGTCAGCTTGAGGTGCTCGCTGGAGCCGCGATACGGCACTTTGTCGGTGAAGTTTGTCGTCTCGATGACGAGCGTCTCTCCTTCGAAGTGCCCGCGCGCGTCGCCCATGTAGGACCGAAGCGTGGGCGCGACATGCGGACGGCCATCGTCCCTCGACTGCGCTCGGGACGACCCTGAGCTTGTCGAAGGGTCGAGCGGAATCACGCGTGTCTCGTTCACCATCTCGTACCGGATGGCAACGTATCCCGGCCCCTGCACGATCTCGTACGAGTTGCCGTAGATGGCCGGCATCATCGAGCCCGGCAGGCCGCGCGTGATGCAGCGATCGTACAGGCTGCGATCTTCGTACGAGTCGGCATCGCCGCGACCTTTTCGCGCCTGCGCACGCGCCGTTGCGCGAGCTTTCGCCTCGGCGGTCTGCGGCGGAATCTTGCCGTCCGGCGGATCGACGACGAGCCAGGCGCGGCTGTTCTTGGGGTTGTGGTTCTCGAACCAGTGGAGCGGGCTGCGCAGCTCCCAGCGCTGCTTGTCCGCCTCGACGCGATCTTCGTTGCGCTGTTCGTTCAGCTTCTCGAGCTCGGCTGCACTGATGTCCGAAAGCGACTTCCCGCCGAGAGTATCCGGACGCTCCATCGGGATCAGGCTCTCGTCGCTGTTTGTGTACGAGCCCTGCAGATCGGGATCGCCCCACGGCGTTCGCGGTGCCTGGGCTGACGCGGACCCGTGCGAGAGCAACAACACCGCGCAAGCGGTCAGGATGAATGGAAGCCAGCGAGTCATTCGACACCTCTGATGGACATTCCGACCAGTCTCGACACGTCTGGGAGATTCTCCATCTGTCCGATCTCGTGCGCAAGACGATCGCGCTCCTCCGATGTCAGCACGTCGCCGGCGTTGTCGTCGAATTTCGCCCGCAGCTCGGACTCTGTCATCGGATTCTCGGCCGAGCCGCGGTTGAACTCCTCAATCTCTGTGAGCACCCGGCCATCCTTGAGCGTCACCCGGACCGCGCCCTTGAAGCGACCGGGCCCAGGGAACTCAGGGTCCACGTAGTAGTCAACCGTGCGGGCCAGCGCCAGAATCTCCGGGTTCAGTCGATTCGTGTCCTCGTAGGCATCGCGACCGAGCCTTCCGCAGTAGAGAGCCTCCGCCAGCGTGTACTGGAGGCACACGCGGCAATGCGCCTGCGACGCCGGCGCACGCTTCTCCTCGACAGGCTCACACACGATCGACACATTGAACTCGGCAACGGGACACTCGATGCGTGCGACATCCGACGCCTCGAGGCCCTGATCCCGGAGACGAAGAATCGCCGAGATGTACGGATGCAGCACGTGCGCAGCGGGAAAAGGCTTGAAGGAGGAGTAACGGCTCTCCCAGTGCGTTCCGAGCCCGTCGGTGATCCGCTCGAAGCGCTTGATAGCGGCCGCATCCTGAAGGTGCGACGCGAACAACCCGAAGCGGCCTTCGAACACCTTCGGCGGTCCGGTCACGCCGGCCTTCGCCAACATCGCCGCTGACAAACCGCTCTGCGCCGCCCACCCCGAGTGCAGGAACTTGGTGTCGGTCCCGTCGACCCAGCATTCGAGGGTCCCCGCCGCAAAACTTCCGCACGTGCCCGCTGCGTATGCGAGCGCCTGCGCATCGAGCCCGAGCAGCTTTCCATGCTCCGTACGCGATGCCGAACGGGGAGAACAACCCCGTGGGATGGAAGCCGCGTCGATGAAACTGCCCGGGCGCGACGACGCCGACGCGACACGCGATCTCACTCGAGATCGCGATCGCGAGAATCGCATTTCGACCGGTCACCTCTCGCGTTTCGGACAACGCCAGCACCGCCGCCACCGACGGACTGCTCATGTGCACGATCGACTCGTTGTGCGTGTCGTCGAACTCGAGCGCCTGAGGGAACGATGCGTTGGCAAACGCGGCGTGCGTAAGGCCAACGTGGTCTCCGCTGCCAAGGATCCGGCACGGCCCCTGCGGCGAGATGGCAACAGTGCCCGCGCGAATCGCCCGGCCGAATCTCGTCCCTTCCCCCGCGAGTGCCAGGCCGATCACATCAAGGATGCGAAACTTCGTCGCCTCGACCACATCGTGCGGAAGGTCTTCGAATCGAACGCGCGACACCCACTCTCCGAGCTGACTGGCAAGCGTCACGATCACTCCCCCGGTGCGTAGCGGCGCAGCGACCACGCGAGCACCGCGGCCAGGACCAGGAACCCACTCATCGCCAGCAGACCTGCGTTGAACGATCCGGTCTCGTCCGTGAGCCACCCCATCACGTACGGTCCGACGAATCCGCCGGTCGTGCCGATGGAATTGATGAAAGCCAACCCGCCGGCCGCAGCCATACCGGTGAGGAACCGCGGCGGAATCGTCCAGAAGATCGCGCGCGCACCATTGATACCCGTGATGGCGAGAGCCATCATCGCCACCGACACCCAGAAGTTCCCCGAAAACAGAATCGCCCCGAGGAATCCACAGGCCGAGAGCACGCACGAGAGGGCCAGGTTGACGACCTTGCTCGCGCCACGGTCAACGTGGCGGGCCCACAAAATCATCCCGATCACCGCAACGACGTAGCAGCCGCTGCTCACAAATCCGATCTCGACGTCGGTGAGCTTGCCTTCGCGCAGCATCAACGGCAGGAAGATCCCGATGGCGTACGAGCCGACCAGAAAGCCGAACTGCGTGAGCGCAAGGAGGATCACGCGCACGTCGCGTATCGCCACACTGAGGTGGCGAACCTCACGCGGACGTCGTTCGGCCTGCAGCCGATCGCGGACGATGCGGCGCTCTTCGTCGGACAACCAGGACACGTCCTCGGGCCGATCGGCGAGCAACCAGAGCAGGCTGATGCCGATCAGCACGACCGGCAGTCCTTCGATGATGAACAGCCACTGCCATCCCGCGATCCCGGCGACGCCATCCATGCCCAGCAACCAGCCCGATACCGGTCCGCCGATGACGGACGACACCGGAATCGCCACCATGAACCACGCGATCATCCGCGTCCGATACTGCGCGGGAAACCAGGTGCCGAGATAGAAGGCCACACCCGGGAAGAAGCCGGCCTCGGCCGCGCCGAGCAGCAATCGCAGCGCGTAGAAGCTGTTCGGGCCCACCGCAAAAGCCGTTGCCGCCGACGCAAGCCCCCACGAGATCATGATGCGCGACAGCCACACGCGCGCACCGACGCGATAGAGAAGAAGGTTGCTGGGAACCTCGAGCAGGCAGTAGGCGATGAAGAACACCCCGGCGCCGAAGCCAAGCTGCGTCGCCGTCAACCCGATCGCCTGGTTCATCGTCAACCCGGCAAAGCCGACGTTGTTGCGATCGAGGTAGTTGAAAATGTAGGCGAGGATCAGGATCGGCATCAGCCGCCACCCGATCTTGGCGAAGACGCGGCGCTCCGCTTCCTGAGTGGCTCGATCGGCCGCGGTAGGTATCAAGTGAGTCTCGAAATTCTACTCGGCTTCCGTCAGGGCGCGGCCTGCTCGAGGTTCAGCGTGAAGCACTGCTCCCCGATACCGTGTGCCCAGAAGTCCTGAGCCCGGCTGTCGGCGGTCTCGCGACCGAACGTGCCACAAAGTTGATAGCTGTTCGCATTGAACATGCGATAGCCGTAGGGCCGATCGGTGACCGGATCGCGAGCGACGTTCGCGAATCCTGGCTCCCTGGCCAGTTCCTCGAGCGAGGCCGGCACCTGTCGATGCCTCGTGTGGTAGACCCCGATCGATCGCGAGATCCGCTGAAGGTCGTTTACTCGCCGCGAATCGATTCGGCGCGTGCGCTCCTCACTCGGCGACCCGATGATCATGATGCCCCTGACCACCACAATCGCTACGACGATCACGAGAATGCCGACGAGCGCGCGCTTCCCGGACATGGCTACCTCGCGCTCTCCACTTCGTCCTGACGAAGATCGCGGAGGTAGTAGACGAACGCCGTACCGGCAATGAGTCCCACCGTGACGACCTTCAGCACGAACCTGATCGTCAGCTCGCCACCGAGCGCGTTGTAGACCAGCGTCGTGACATCGCCGATGAGTGCGCACGCCGATGCGAACAGCGTCAGATACGTCAGCCAGCGGCGCACCTTTGAGGCGCGCTTCATCGGGTCGCGCATCACCTCGCGCTCGGTCGTCCACGACAAATACAAGAACACCGGAAAGGCCACGATCAGCGACGAGATCGACCATCGCATCGACTCGCGGATGTAGGTGACGTAGTTCTCCGACTCCTGGGCCGCCCGATCGGGGAACGTGAGGTTGATGATGTCGAAGATCAGGCTGCCCAGCTAGAACGCACTCGTATAGAGCGTGCCGAAGAGCACGAGGTAGATGAACGCCTCGCGTGCCGAGAGATACGGACGCGCGCGCGGCACGGGAACGGGAAAGTCAACGTCGACGAACGCGGCCAGCGCGCCACGGATTTGATCCGCAGTCCAACCGCCCTTGCGAAGCGCCTCCTCGATCTGAGGACGCGGCACACCGCGACCGAGCGCATCGCGGACGAAGTCGACGAGCTCGTCTCCTGCTGCCATGTGTCAGGAGGGTGAGTAGCCCTGAGCCGAGGGCAGTCGCTTCAATCCGGCCTCAATCGCCACCGGCAACTTGTTCTCGGATGGCGGCAGCGGGCACAGCGTGTAGCGCGAGTACGCGCACGGCGGGTTGAAGGCAAAATTGAAATCGATGACGGTCCATTCGCCGCCGTTCACCAGGGCGGGAGTCAGGATCCGGTAGCCGCTGTAGGTCGTCGTCAGGTTCGTCGGGTCCTTGAACATCACGAAGAATTCGCCGCCGCCCGGCTCGCCGAATGCGGTGAGCCGATGCTCCTTCGCGTTCAGGCGGAACACCAGCTGCCCGAGCGCGAGAAAGTTCATCGCACCGCCTCGAACATCGGACACCTGCACCGGCTTCGGCGCCTGAAATGCATCGAAGCGGGCCGACACTCTCCATTTCGGTTCAAGCGGATACGCTTCGAGCAGGGGCGGGGCCGTGATGGCGGGATGCTTCATGTCGCGCGCGGTGAGCCAACGGCGCTCGTCGCCGGCATCAGCCACGTAGAGCAGCAGCGAGTCGATCCAGACGTCCTGCTCCAGGGTCATGGCCTCCCTCACGGGACGGCCGTCGGCAAGTCGAAGCGCAGAGTCAGGGGACGGGACGACGCTGATCATCGCGCCGTCACGTCGAAGCACCCCCGCGCGATTCGGCTGGCTGTTGAGAGGAAGAACGATCGGAAGGGTCTCGTCGGAGCCGAACGCCGTCTCTCCCTCGTCGAGCGGCCAGACACCGACGACGGACAGGACGTCGCTGATCAGCCCCTGCTGCGTCTCGCGCCACGCGCGATAGTCAGCCTCGTACTTCGTCTGCTCGACGACCGGCGGACTCGGCCATCGCTCGCTCCCGCAGGCCACGACGAGCGCGGCGATGACGATGCCGAAGAACGAACGCCGCACGGCCTATACGACAGAAGCGGCCGCGGGAACGGTCGCCGTCACCACCTCGCCGACGTCGTCCAGTTGGTCGATCTTCCAGCACAACTGGATCACGGACTCGACCTCGCGCGCCGGCAGGACGAGGAGTGCCTGATCGCGGAACTTCTCTTCGAGCTGCTTGTCCGTGAGTGGACGATGGATGTTGCCGAGTGATTGTTCGACGAACTTCGAGAGCGTGCGGCCGTCGCGCAGTTCAACCTCCACGTGCACCTGATCCTCGGTGACGGATGGATCGCCTGTCGCCGTCGTCAGCTCTCGCACACGCTTGATCGCGGGATCGTTCACCGCTTGGTCTGTATACTCGCGCAGACCGCCCTTGCCGCGCACCAGTCCGACCGCCGCGCCGTGATACACGGAGAACTTGCCCTGGAGTCCTTTCGTGATGTTCTGCTGGTTGCACAGGTCGAGCACCAGCGGCGCGACCCGAAGCCTGACGGCCACGATGGAAGCTGGATCGGGACGATGCTCGTTGTGGATCTGAATCGCGCCGTCGATGGTCGGGTGATTGACGATGCCACACGGAAACGGCTTATAGGTGTTCTCTCTCAGATCGAAATCCACTCCGAGTCGGGTGGTGATCTTCGACAGATCGCGGGTCGCGGCGAGCACATGCGCAAAACCCCGCGGTCCTTCGATGCCACGCTCGCCCGACGTGAAGCCAGCCTGTGCGAGAAGCGCGGCCGCGTAACCGTTCTGCGCCGACCGGCCGGGGTGAAACGCTTTTCCCATCGACCCGAACATCTCGCGCAGGCCGGCGGATTGCGTCGCAGACAGGCCAAGCGCCCACACCATCTGCTGTTCGTTGAGACCAATCAGCTTGCCGATACCGGCGGCAGCGCCGAAGACACCAATCGTGCCGGTCATGTGCCAGCCGACGTCGTAGTGCGCCGGATAGACCACGTTGCCCACTCGTGATGCGGCCTCGAAGCCGAGGATGAACGCTTCGACGAAGTCGCGACCGCGCACGCGATTGGCGCTCGCATACGCCAGGAGCGCAGAGCTCACCGGCGAACTGGTGTGACTGTAGTTCTTGGGTGTCGTGTCGTCGTAGTCTTCGACGTGCGAGCTAATCCCATTCATCAGCGATGCGTGGAGCGGATCGAGCCGCTCGGGGCGGCCGACGATGCTCGCGGTGCGCTCACCGGAGAACGGTGAGAGCGCACGAATGGCGGTTGTGACCGCCGAATGCGGGCTGCCACCGATTGCGCAGCCGATGACGTTGATCAGGGCGCGTTTGGCTTCGTGGCGAACATCCTCAGGGATGTCTTCCCACGTGTTCGAGACGACATACGACGCGAGAGCTTTCGTTTCAAACATTCCTTGTCAACTCCCAATGACCAACTCCCAATTCCCAAACAAGAACGCTTGGGAGTTGGACCAGCGTCAAATGTTGGGAGTTGGGAGTTGACGTGATCATTTCTGTCTCTCCTCCGCGCGCGCGGCGCTGAGGATGTTCTTCAAACCGTAGTTGCCTTCGTGGCACTCGTAGTGTGGAACCGGATTGGGATCGGCCGTCAGCGGAAGCGAGAACGTCCACGGCTTCATCCACGTCGCGGGATCGTCAACCGTCACCGTCCAGCGCACCTTGTCCGGAGCGATGCGCTGAAAGCGCTCCGTCAGCGTGAGCGTCTCCGCGTTGGCGTTGCGGTACACGCTGCGCTCCTTGAAATTCTTCGTCGTCACCACGAGCGTGTCGCCTTCCCAGCGCCCGCGGGCATCGCCCATATCCTGCGTGATGCTCGTGCCGATGGTGGCACGCCCGTCGAGCGGAATGACGCGGGTCTCGTGAATCATCTCGTAGAGGATCGCCACGTAACCGGGCGCCTGGACGATCTGATACTGGTTTCCGTAAATCGCCGGCATCATCGAACCCGGCAGGCCGCGCGTGATGCAGCGGTCGTAGAGACTGCGATCTTCGTACGAGTCGGCCGGCCCGCGCGTGCTCGCCTTGCGAGCGGCGGCGCGCGCCTGCGCCTTCTTCTGCGCGTCAGCCGTCAGTGGCGGAATCTTGCCGTCAGGCGGATCGATGACCAGCCAGGCCTGGCTGCCGCGATCGAGATACAGATTGTCCTGCCACCAGTTGTCGGGCGCGTGCTCGGGCCCGAGGAACGCACCGATGGTTCGCTTCTGGATGGAACGCCTGATGTTGGCGAGCTCCTCGCCTTTCACCTGATCGAGCGTGCGTCCGCAAACTCGTCGGGCCTCTCGAGCGGCGTGCCGTTCTCGTAAGTGTTGGTGTACGTCCCCTGAAGGTCAGGATCGCCCCACGGTGTTCGCGGCGCACTCTGACCAAGAGCGGAGCGCCCGTCACCGCATCAACGCGGCCGCGCATGCCACAGTCAGGCCTGACCACAAATGTCGGACGCGCATAGTTACCTCCGGGAGGACTCAAGGGCCACGGCTCTCAGCCCTTCGCTCAACGAGATTGACGTGCCCCACGGATCGGCCAGAAGGCCGCCGTCCTCGCCCTTTGAACAGGGGCGTTCAAAGGTGACACCGAGGCTTTCAAGCCGCCGGCAGAACGCCTCGATGTTCTGGACCTCCAATCCGATGTGCGACAGCATGCGGCCCTTCAGTGGCACGGTCGGCTTCGGCGCCTCGCTGAAATTGAAGTTGACGCCGGGCAAATCGACGGCGTCGTAGTTCGAACGCTTGCCGGGGACACCGCCAAACATCTTCGTGTACCACGCTTTGGCCTCGGCCACTTTGCCTGCGGGCACGTAGAGATGGATGTGATGGAACGCCACCGCACGAGGAAGCGGATGGTTGTGCCGGTCCGCCATGGCGTCCTGATACCCGGCGTTTTGGGTGAACGTCAAATTCAGCGCAGCGTTCTCGAACAACTCGATCCGCTCACCTTCCGGCGTCATCGTCGAGGCCACGCCCGGGAAATTGGCGAGACGCGCGACCTTCAGGCCGGCAGCCTCGACGGTCGAGAGTTGCTGAACACGAAATGCGACGTGGTTGACCACCGAGCCCTCAGTGCCGCCCGTTGACTCCCCTTTCGTGAGAGTGACGAGGACATCGGGGAATCTCACCAGGACGTCGCCGCCTCGATCGATGGGTGTTCCTCCGAGCGCGATCCAGAAACGCGTGTTCGCCTCGACGTCTTTCACCACGTAGTGCAGGTGTCCCATCGAGACCCCCGCCTTATTCGGCGAAGCGAGCTGGGCGAACGCCGACGTGGCGGTCAGAAGGGCCAGAAGAAATGTCGCGCTGCGAATCATGATCTAAAACCGAGAGTAACCACCAACCACCAACCACCAACCACTAACTAGTTGGCCGGTTCAACACGCAACAGCATGCCCGCGTCTTCGTCCGTGAGCACATACAGCAATCCATCCGGCCCTTGCCTCACGTCGCGGATGCGCTGGCGCAGTTCAGTGAGCAGCGGTTCGCGATTGATCGGGCGGCCCGCCTCGTTGATGACGATGCGCTGGATGTGACCCGTGCCGCGGGTGCGCCCGTGGAACATCGCGCCGACGAACACGTTGCCCTTCCAGGCCGGAAACCGATCGCCTGTATAGAACGTCAGCCCCGAGATCGCGATGGACGGCACCCAATAGACGAACGGCGCCTCGAGATCGGCGCGCACGGTGGAGTCGCTGATTTTCGTTCCGTCGTAGTCAGTGCCGAATGTCACGAGCGGCCAGCCGTAGTTCTTCCCCGCCTGGATGATGTTCAGCTCATCGCCGCCGAGAGGACCGTGCTCGTTCTCCCAGAGCGCTCCGGTCGCCGGATTCATCGCCAATCCTTGCGGGCTTCGATGTCCGAGCGAATAGATCTCCGGCACGTATCCCTGCTTCCCGACAAACGGATTGTCCGGCGGCACGCTCCCGTCGTCACGAAGACGCAGAACCTTGCCACCGTGGTCGCCCGGCTTCTGCGCACGATCCTGCTCCTGACGCTCGCCGACGGTGAGGTACAGCAGGCCGGCCCTATCGAACGCGATGCGCCCGCCGTAGTTCGTGTTCGACTTGCTCCACGAGTTCGAGACGAAGATGTCTTTGACGTCCTTCAGCGACATGCCGTCGAAGACGCCGCGCGCGAGCGCGGTTGTGGTGAGGTTGTTCTCACCAGCCTTCGAGTAACTCAGGTAGATGACGCGGTTCTCCGCGAACCGTGGGTGTGGCGCGACGTCGAGCAGACCGGCAAGCACGCGCGCGAATACCTGCGGCGTCCCGGCGATCGGCGCCGGATCGAGCTTGCCATTGCGTACAGATTCGCAGGCGACCCTCTCGCTCCGTCACCAGAATTGTCACGCCGCCCGCCCCGAGCGGAGTCGAGGGGCCTGCCCCGGAGGGGTCAGGCAGGAACGCGAGACTCCACGGATGCGAGAGTCCCGTGGCCACAGGCACGACGCGGATCGGAAGCTCCGATGAGAAGAACGTCTGCGGCAGTTGCGGTGCCGGCGGCGATGAACGCGGCGCCTGAGCGGATGTGAACGATGCAGCCAGGAGAGTCAGCGCCACCACAGCGAACAACCGAACTCCGATTTGGGAGTTCGGATTGGGAGTTGGGAGTTCAACATTGGGAGTCGGGAGTTGGCCATTGGGAGTTGGTCTAAGGTTCCATCAATCCGAACGCGACCAGCGTATTTCCCGACGGCAGAAGAACGAGCTGACGCTTGTCGAGCATGACGGTCGTCGGCGCCGCACCCCAGACGAGTGAGCCCATTCGATACGACCAGAGCTGCTTGCCCGTTCGCGAGTCGAACGCGTTGAAGTTCCCCTCGTTGTCGCCCGCGAAGACGAGTCCGGACGCCGTTGACATGACTCCGGCAAGCGACGGCGTCGGAAGCTTGAACTCCCACTTGATCGCTCCGGTCTGGACGTCGAGCGCGCGCACGGCGCCGTAGTCCGGTTCGGGCAGCTTGCGCATGCCACCGCTCATGAACACACGACCGGGCACCATCTCCTGCTTGATGGGCGTGTAGATCGCGCACGTCTCGCGTGCCATCACGAAGAACAACTGGAGCGATGGATCGTAGGACGGCGGATTGAAGTTGGTACCACCGCGGAAATCGGGAACGCATGGCGGCTCTTTCGTCTCCCCCGGGAGGATGGCGCCATTGCTCAACACAATCGGCTTTCCATCTGGTCCGAGTTCGCGCGCCCACTGCGTGCCGGTGTATGGCTTGCCGAGAATGAGCTTTCCGGTCTCGCGGTCGAGCACGTAGAAGAAGCCATTGCGATTGGCCACCATCACGACCTTACGCGCCCGGCCTCCGATCGTGGCGTCGGCGAGCACAGGCACGTGATTCGAATCCCAGTCGTGCAGATCGTGCGGCGTGAACTGGAAGTGCCACTTCAGTTTGCCCGTGTCCGCATCGACGGCAATGAGCGACGCCGTGTACAGGTTGTCACCCTGTCGATCGAGCCCGTAGTAATCGGGCTGCGGATTACCCGTTCCCCAGTAGATCAAATTCAGATCGGGGTCGTAGCTGCCGGTCATCCACGTTGCGCCGCCGCCGCGCGGGAGAACGGTCGCATCCGACCAGGTCTCGCTGCCAGGCTCACCGGCCGCCGGAATCGTATAGAAGCGCCAGAGGCGCTTGCCGGTCGCGGGATCGTACGCGTCGAGGAATCCACGCGTCGGCAAGTCACCGCCGGCGTTACCGACGATGACCTTGTCCTTGACGACGAGCGGCGCCACCCGTGATCGCATGGCCGGTCTTGAAGTCGTCCACCGCGACATCCCAGAGCACTTCGCCGCTGTAGCGATCGATCGCGATGAGATGCGCGTCGAGCGTGCCCATGAACAACCGATCGCCGAGGACGGCCATGCCGCGGTTTGCGGGATTGCCGCCGCCGTAGGTCAGCCCGGGTGGAAGTGCGCGACGGTACCGCCAGATCTGACGGCCGCTGCGCATGTCGAACGCCCAGGCGTAGTTGCCGGTCCCACTGACGTACATGATCCCGTCTTGAATTATCGGCGTCGCTTCGAAGCCGCGACCGATCGCCATCCCCTCGGCCTGGAAGGTCCACTGCGGCACGAGGCGGCGAACATTCTCCGGCGTGATTTGTTTGAGCGGACTGTGGCGTTGCCCGCTGTAGTTCCCGGAGAACGTCAGCCAGCGCGCTGGATTCTTGAACCCATCGAGGATGTCTTGTGAGGTGACGGCAGGAAGCTTCGGATGCGGGAGCGGCGGGAGCTTGGTGTCTGGCGGCGGCCCCTGACCGGCGAGCGGAACGGCAATGACAATGGCGAGTGCGAGGCAACAACGATCCTGGCAGTCAGGCGCATCACTTCTTTCCCAGATACTGTTCGTCGGTGACCGGGTCTTTCCAGTCGAGGGTGCCGCTGTAGACACTGAACTGCAGTGCGGCCTGATCGGGCGCAGCACCATGCCAGTGCAACACGTTCGGCTTGGTGAGGACAGGTTGACCAGCGGGGATATCAACGATCGCGCTGCCCATCTCCTGCAGGCGCCCTTTGCCTTCCTCGACGAGCAGCAACTGCCCCGCCGAATGTATGTGCCAGTTCGTGCGCGCGCCGGCTGCGAACCTGATACGCGACATGTTCATGTTCTTGGTGTCACCGACTTCGATGTTGCCGGTCATGAATGCGCCAAGGCCACGGCCTCGTCCCGCTCCGGCCGGTGCCCGGCCGGGCGGAGGCTGTTGAGCGGCGGCACCACCGATCATCACGGCGAGACCGAACGCGACCAGACCTGTCAGCACGACACTTCGTCTGTGATTCATCTCAGTCCTCTGGCTCTCCAGTCCTCGGTCCTCAGTCCTCGGTCTCCGGTCTTCGGTCTTCGACTTTTGACCTTCAACCTTTGACCTTTGACCTTTGACCTTTTGACCTTCGCTTCAGCGCGCGGTGAACTGTATCTGTTTCAGGCCGGCCGATTCCAGCGGCATGTCGTTCGCGCCCGCTGGACTCCCGTTGACGCTGAGCAGATAGCTCACGAGATCCACGTACGCCGGCGTGCCGAGACTGTCTGGCGCGTCCTGCGGCATCGATCGTCTGATCGTCGTCAGCAGATCGTCGACGTTCGATCCAACCCAGCGCTGTGAGAACTCGGGACCGGCCAGGGGAGGGGCCGCGGATTCCCCGAGGAGATCCGCTTTGTGGCACGAGGCGCACGAGTTTCGATACTGATCGCGTCCACGATCGGCCTGTGCCTGCGTGAACACGCCGTCCCAGATCGTTCGCATCGCCAGTGGTGTCGATTGAGCGGCGGGAGGCGCAACCTCAGGGCTGTGCGTCCCCTCTGGAACCGGAAGCCCGCGATCACGCATCGTCTTGCGCAGCAGTGCAGCCGCCTCCGGATAGCGCTTCAACACGGCCGGCGTGTATTCGACACCGTCGGCCACTGTCAGCGGAATCCAGCCTTTGGCGTTGCGCACATCGAGCTTCGCGCCTTTGTCGATCAGGAATTGGATCGCGGCAATGTTCCCACCGCGATAGACCGCGCCGTGCAGGGCGGTTTCGCCATCCATGTCGACGTCGTTGACGTCACCGCCACCCACTTCGAGCGCGAGCTTCATTGCCGCAAGCGCTTCCTCGTGCGTGCCTGGATTCTCTCCGGGTGCCCAGATGCCGACGCCAGACGCCACCATCAACGCCGTCGTCCCGCGGTTGGTCGTCAGTGACGGATCCGCGCCGACCTCGAGCAGCACGCGCATCATCGGCACATCGTCGTTCTTCGCCGCCATGAGAAACGCCGTCGAACCGAGGCGATTCAACATGTTGCGATTACCGTCGCGCGGCTCTTTCGTCGTGCGCGCATTCACGTTGGCGCCGCGTTTCACCAGTTGCCGGACCAGTTCGAGGCTGTCGAGATTTCCTGTCTGCACCGGCCCAGGCAGATTGAAACCGGCGTTGTGACGTCGCGACCAGGCAATCTGATGAAGGGCGGCCCAGCCCTGCGCGTCAGCGTTCGGGTTTGCTCCGCGTTCGAGGAGCAGACCGGCAAGCTCGTAGTGCGCGTTCATCACCGCGAGGACGAGGGGGCTGGTTCCGTCCGACAGCGGCTGATTGACATCGACTCCGGCATCGAGCAGCGCGCGTGACGAATCGAGGTGGCCGCCGCGGACGGCGAAGAGGAATGGCGTGAATGCTCCGCCGTTCGAGCGGCTATCGCGATCGGCGCCTGCTTCGATCAATGCCGTGACGGCCGCGGCATTGTTCTCGGCCGCCGCCCACATCAGCGCGTCCTGCCCTTTGCGTCGTTCGCGCGCTCGGACATTCACGCCTCGCGCGACGAGCGCCTCGATCACCGCGACATTGCCGGTGCGTGCCGCCGTCATCAACACCGTCTCGCCGTCAGGAAGAGACGTGTTCGGGTCAGCGCCTGCGTCGAGCAGTCGCGCGACCCGTGACAGCATCGCCGTTCGCGCTTGCGAGATAGAGTGGGGTGACGCCGTAGCGATTCGCGGTAGACGCCTTCGCTCCGGCCTTCAGCAACAAATCGACGGTTGCCAGATCCCCGCGACGCACGGCCCAATGGAGCGCGGTCGTGCCATCGGCCTCCGCGCTGTTGCCATCGGCCTTCGCCTGGAGCAATGCCTTACCGCCGCGGCATCGCCGCTCTTGACTGCCTCGACAAGCGTCGCATCGGCGATGGTTCGCGCGCTCAGGACGAGGAGAAGCGCGAAGACAACTCCACCTCCACCCCTCGACGCCGCTCGGGGTGGCCCGAGGGCTCATCGAGGGCCGAAAACCAACTCCCAAGATTGGGAGATGCGGAGTTGGGAGTTGGGAGTTTCTGTTCTTCATACTCCTGACAGCAACTCCAGCCGCCCCGTGCTGTCTCCGATCTTCTCCGCCGGGACGCCAGCCTTCTCGAGCAGGCTGAGGAGCAGGTTCGTCATCGGGGTTTCAGTGCGGTAGACCAGGTGCCGACCTCCACGCAACGTTCCTGCGCCGCCTCCAACCACAGCGATCGGCAGATCGTAGTGCGCATGGAGATTCGGGTTACTGAGGCTCGCGCCGTACAGGAACATCGAGTGGTCGAGCAGCGTGCCGTCGCCCTCTGGCGTTGACTGCAGCTTGTCGAGGAACCAGGCGAAGAGTTCGGTCTGATACGTATTGAGCTGTGCGTCCTTCGCAAGCTGCGTCGGGTTGTCCTGATGGTGCGAGAGCCCGTGATGCCCTTCGGTGATGCCGATCTCCGGATAGGTGCGGAAGTTCAGCTCGCGACCCAGCATGAACGTGACGACGCGCGTCATGTCGGAGCGGAAGGCCAGCCACTGCAGCTCGTACATCAACTTGACGTGCTCGTCGAAGCGATCGGGAACACCGGCAGGACGTTCGAGCGTCGGCAGTTCGGCGGCATCACGCGATTCGATGCGCTGAATCCGGCGCTCCACCTCACGCACCGAGTCGAGATATTCCGTGACGGTCGTGCGATCGCGACTGCCAAGCGAGGACTGCAGCTTCGCAAGATCTTCAGTCACCGAGTCGAGGATGCTCTGGTTGCGCTTCGCCTGCGCCAGGCGCTGTTCCAGAGTGCCACCATCGCCAAAGAGCCGCTCGAACACGATGCGTGGATTGTTCTCCGTCGGCAACGGCGTCGTATCCGAGCTCCACGCGAGGGTGTTCAGGTAGGCGCAGCTGTAGCTGTTCTCGCACTGACCACCGAGGAAGTTGAGATCGATCGCCAGCTCCAGCGACGGCAGCGCCGTTCGTCTGCCCGAGTGTCGCGCCGCGATCTGGTCCGCCGAGACACCGTTGCGCACGTCTGCACCCTCAGTGCGCTTGCAGTGCACGCCGGTCAGCCACGAGCTCGTTCCGCGCGTATGGTCGCCATTGGCGCCATCGTCGAATGCGTCGGCCTGATGCTGTGCCAGTCCGCTGACGACGAGCAGCCGATTCCGATACGGCGCCAGCGGACTCAGAATTGGCGACAACTCGAATCCGGTTCCCTCGCCGGTCGGCGTCCAGTAGTTGATGCCGGTGAAGTTCCGCGCCACGCCGTTCGGCAGATAAACGAAGCCGAGCCGCTTGACCGGTTCGCCGGTGTCTGCGCCATCGCCGACAACGCCGGCACCATCGCGTCGAGCAGCGGAAGGCCGAGCGTCGCACCGACGCCGCGCAGGAACGTTCGTCGAGGAAGCGCTCTTCCTGGTTATGAACATCTGAGCCCTCCTGCCGCTCCGGACGCGCACTGAGTGTCCTCGAGCCCTTCCTCCCATCCTCATCCGGAACGGCGCGCTCTGCACGATCCCGACGATCAAGCGCGAGAAACGGTAGTCGTCCGGGGCCGCGTCGCGGAGGATCTCCCGCACCGCCGGCGCATCGTAATACTCCAGACCGCGCCCGAGTGCGTACGTCAGCATCTTCTCGGTGAGGTGGCCACGAACCGGTCCGACGCGCAGCAGCGCCTTCGCAGACCCGTCAGGCCCGTCGAAACGCGTGCCGTCGGGCAGCGACGCCTCGCGTCGATCGGCGCCGACGACTCGCCGAGCGTGCGCCATCGTCCGACCGCATCGAAGTTCTCGAGCGAGAGGCCGAGCGGGTCCATCATCGCGTGACAGCTGGCGCACACCGGATTCGCCCGATGCTGTTCCATGCGCTGCCGCATCGAGCAGCACGACCCCTGCGGTATCCGTCGCGCCCAACGGCGGCACGTTCGGCAGCGGTGGCGGCGGCGGCGTGCCGAGCAGGTTCTCGAGAATCCACTTGCCGCGCACGACCGGCGACGTTCGATCGGGATACGACGTCACCGTCAGGATGCTTCCCTGTCCGAGCAGACCGCGCGCGCTTGCTGTCCGGCCGGAGCGTGACGCGCCGGAAGTGCTGCCCTTGATGTTCGGAATGCCGTAGTGGGGGGCCAGACGTTCGTTGACGAACGTGTAGTCGGCACGCAGCAGATCGAGCGCGCTGCGATCCTCGCGCACGATGCTCTCGACGAAGAGCTCGGTCTCGCGGCGGAACGACTGCCGGAGGGCGTCGTCGAAGTCGGGGAAGACGCTCTGCACCGGGACGACGGCGTCGAGGTTGCGGAGGAACAGCCACTGACCGGCAAAGTTGCTACGAACGCCTCCGCTCGCGGGTCCGCCATCATCCGGCGGACCTGACGCGCGAGCACCGCGGCTCGCTCAGCTGCCGCTTGGCCGCAAGGTCCAGCAGCTCATCGTCGGGAACGCTGCTCCATAGGAAGAACGAGAGGCGCGACGCGAGCTCGACGTCGCTGACCGATAGACCGCGCCTGGCGCAGCGTCAGCCGGATCGCGCTCCACGCGGAACAGGAACTCTGGGCTCACGAGCAGACGCCTGAGCGCGTGCTCGATCCCGGCATCGAATCCACCCTGCGCGCGACCTTCGCGATAGAACGCCATCAGCGGCTCGACGTCGGCAGTCGTGACGTTGCGCCGGTACGCACGGCGCGCGAGCGTCGTCAGGATCGTCCGTGCGCACGAATTCGCCACCCGTGCCATCGCAAGTGAAAATCTTCTTGCGGCTCTGGCTCGCACCCGGCCCACTCGCATCATATGGACCGGCCACTTCAACGCTGCGCAGGTACACGCCGCGACGCGTCTCCGGGATATTGACGCCCGCGGGGAACGGCCGTTCGAACGGCAGGCGCGGCGTCTCCTCGATCGCCGAGATGCTGTTGATGAACGTCACGACGACATCGCGCGCGCCAGCCTTCACGGGCACACGCAGGTTCCACGACTCGTCGGCTCGGTTGCGCGCGCGCTCTTTCGCGCGCACCCGCACGCACCGTCTGTTGAATCTGGGAGATCGCCGGACGCGCGGGCTGTTGCGCGCCGGGTCCCGGGTCCCGGGGCCCGGGGCCGGCGGTTGCGTCCGGTGGCGGCCCGGGACTCTCGGGAGGTGTGTCAGCCGCGCCGCCGATACCGGGCAGCGTGTAGAGACCAACACGCTCGCCGTCGATGCTGATCTCGAGCCGCTGATCCTCGGTGTAGAGCGGCACGCTCTCGTTCAGGTCGCGTGTCAGCCGCGGCCTGATCTCGTACTCACCGTCCATCGGGAACACATAGCGGATCAACGTGCCTCCGCGGGTCCCGAGCGGAAGCCCGGCAGGTGCGCGTCCTGCGACAGATCGTCGGTGACGCGGAAGTAGTCGATGTTCGGCGCGGGAGGCGGCGTTCCCACCGCGAGACGGCTCACCTTCTGGGCCGCCGCAAGTACCGCTCGAGCAATGTCGGCGACATCTTCAGTACGCCGGCGATATTGTCGAACCCGTAGCTCACATCGTCAGCAGGCAGCAGCGCAGCCACGTCGACGTCGAGATCGAGGATGTCGCGAATCGCATTGCGATACTCGGCGCGGTTGAGACGATGAAACGGCTCGGTGCGACCTGGATTCGGATGCGCGGCGCCGTCGCGATCGAGCTCGGATTCGAGCCACGAGGCAAACGCGTCGTGCGTGGCTTTGTCGGGTCGCGGCGAGCCCGCCGGAGGCATCAGCCCCGCACGCATCTTCACGACGACCTTCTCCCAGGTCGCAGCGTTCGCACCCACCTGACTCAGGTCGAGCGAATCGAGCGCGATTGGCACGGTGCCGCGTTCTTTGAGTCGCTGCGTTGACAGGTCAGGCAGTAGCGATTGAGCAGAGCTTTTTGCGTCCCGACCGGTGACGTCGGCGCGGATTGTTGAGCGGCGTGCGTGGACCAACTGAACGGAAGGCTGCCGAGGCACAGGGCCATGAGCACGCAGCCAGCAGCGTGGCGCGCACGGACTCGCAACACCATGTGTAATCCTAACGCCTTTCACTCACCGCCGAGCCATACCCTGAATTGGTTGCCCAGCCATGGACCGTCTATACTGCCGCTCGCTTCCTTCACCTTGATTTCATAGATGTCACTAAGTCTTTGGGCTCTGGGCCCCGTCGCCTTGGCGGTTGGGCTCTGCCTGCTACCAGTGCGTTCTGAGAGTCAGGCTCGTCCGGCGCTCACACCAGAAGACGTCAAACAGATCAACGAGCTCACCGAGGCCTTCGCGAAAGGCGTTCTCGCGAAGGAGTGGAAGACCGTCAGCGCCCTCTACGCTGAGAACGCCGTCCTGTATCCACCCGGAGAGACGGCCGTCAAAGGACGCACGTCGATCGAGGCGTGTCTGGCTGGCCTGCCCGGGATGACCGGCTTCACCGTGCGCACGACCTCAGTGGAAGGGCGCGACGATCCCGTACGCACAAGGGACTTACACGATGACGATCGCGTCGCCGCGCGAAGCGAAGCCGATCGAGGCGTCTGGGTACTTCGTGCAGTTCAGCCGCAAACAATCAGACGGGCGCTGGCTGATCACAGTGCACATGCTCAACGCGCACTAGACTAGGTAGCTTGTGCTTATCCGGTTGTTTCAGCAAGCCACCATATGTAGTGTAGCGGCGTGCCGCGGCCGTCATTTCCGAAGATATGCGCGACTTTCAGCGTCAATTCGCCAGCGAAGAGGCCTGTGAGGACTATCTGGCCACGTGTCGCTGGCCCGATGGGTTCGCCTGTCCACGGTGCGATCACCATCGCGCGTATCGTATGAAGGAGCACCGGCGGTGGCAGTGCGCGGCGTGCCGGTACCAGGTTCCGCTGACCGCGGGCACGATTCTCCACAACACGAAAACGCCGCTGACGGTGTGGTTCTGGGCGGCCTACTTGACGGTGACAGACACGCGCGGCATGTCGGCACACCTGCTCCAGCGGCAGCTCGGCCTTCGTCGATACGAAACGGCGTGGATGCTGCTGCATAAATTGCGGCGCGCGATGGTCAATCCGGCCGTGAGCCGCTGCAGGGCGAGGTGGAGATCGATGACACGTGGATTGGCGGTCCGCAGGCCGGGCTGCGCGGGAGCCGCCAATTCAAGGCCGCCACGCCGCCCGGTGTTGGTCGCCGTCGAGAACGTGGCGCCACATCCGGTTGCGTGCGCATGGCCGTGATTCCGGACTTCAAGGCCATGACGCTGACGGCCTTCATCAAGCAGCACGTGATGCCGGGCTTGACGATCTGACCCACGGCCTGAAGCAGTTCACCGGTCTGCCGCTCGCCGGCTTCAAACATGTTGCGCGCTCTCAACCACTGCGCGGCGAGCTCCGCAAGGGAGCGCGAATCGGTCGTGCCGCTCGCTGACCCTGCGATTGGCAACCTTCAGCAATGGCTCGTGGGGACCCATCATCTTCTCGTCCTCAGTCGCGCTGGAGCTCCAGGTTGACCCGGACGAATTGATTTCGCCATAACCGTCGGCGGGAACCACGGCTGGTGTTTCAGACCTTGCTGAATTCCCGGTGCTGGACGCGCCCCTGATAACGTGGACCCACGGATTCGGGGTGCTCAGGACGTGGGCGGCCAGGGGCTGATTGCAACATATTCGGGTTAGCTGAAACAACCGAATAAGAACAGGAGGTAGCTAGGTCGCTGGGTGGCTGGGTCGCCGGGCTGGCTGGGTCGCTGGGTGGCTGGGTCGCTGGGTCGCTGGGTCGCTGGGTCGCTGGGTTGCTGGGTAGCTGGGTCGCTGGGTAAGGAGGGTCGTCATCTCGCCGCTGAGTTCACCGAGCGACCGAGCAACTGTAGCAACCTGAAATCGCACGAGCCGATCGATCTTGACGATGAATGTGTCGTGAGTATCGGGGCACCTCGGCGACAGCGTGCGCGCTGCTCGTTGAAGACGAGGAACAGCTCGCTGCCGGGGCGATACTCCAGCGCAATCCGCACGTTGGCCAAATCGGCGCTGAATCGCAGTTGTATTGCATCAGGCCGCTGTACGAACATCCTCCGGCGTCACGGTGTAGGTCACGCGTAGCCGGCCAGGCGCAGTCGTTGACGAAGCCTTCGGCAGATATCGACCGAGTCGCCCGAGAGGTCGGCTCGATCGACAGCTGCGGCGTAAACCTTCACGCGTCCCTGACTGACGAGACGTCGCCGTGACGCCGTTGCAGAACCTGCCGCGTTCAACGGCCGACGTCGCCGAAATGGGTCGCTGCCGGCCCAAGTGTAGCCGAACGCGCGTCGTCGCGCAGTCGTAGCCGCCAGCAGGAATCGTGACGCCGACAAGGCGAAGACGGCGCAGGGAGAACTCGTAAACATCACTGTAGCTGGCAGCGATCGTGCTCGCTGTTCTGGAACTCGATGCTCGAACTGCCGCGCATGTCGCGGGTCTCGACCGCGGCCGGCGCGGGTCTCCGGTGTACGCCAATGTGCGGTGGGTCACTAGCTTCCGGACGATGCGGCTCGATTGCGAACGGCGGGTGAACCGGAGTCTGCCCGCGACAGACGAATATCGCTGCGACGGACGTAGCCGATGTCCGGCCTGAAGTCGTCGCCGACGAGAGGCGCTCGAGATCACGCCGGACCGATTGCCGCGTAGTCGAACTGCGCGCGATAACTGGTTCCGCCAGCGCACGCCGTCGGTCTGGGTGCGAGCCCAGTAGGTTGATCGCGATGTTGGCGAAGAACGGCGAATGTTCATCGATGCCATAGGCCTGGTTCGTTCGCTGTGCGACCTTCGATGTTGGAAGCGACTGGTGGCGATGATACGTCAACGCCGCGCTGCGACGCAGGACGTCGCTGGCACGCGAGACGACCGAAAAGTTGGTCGCCGGCGAGAGCGATCCGTCTCTTCCTCGTCCGAGTTCACAGACCGAGGCTGTATCGGCCGACTCGTGCCGCTGACCCGTCCGCCAGCTCGAATCGGAACCGACGCTCCCATGTCGAAGCCGATGCGTCGGCTATAGAACAGAACGGCGTGCGCCGCCGCTGCGGCGGTCGACGCCACCGAAACCGAACAGTCCCATGGTTCTCAGGAGAACTCGCGCTTCTCTGGGAAGAACAGGCTGAAGCGCGTGAGGTTTACTTGTTGTTCGTCGGCTTCCACCTGCGCGAAGTCCTGCGGTAGGTGAAAGTCCTCTGTTAGGTTCTGCGTCAAACCCGTACCCGACGTCGACTCCGATGTCGCCCGACACATCGTTGAGACGCCGGAATCGCGGCTTGCCGTTGCTCGTCAGGCCCGGAGACGGCGTATGGGTGGGATTTCGAGCATTTCGCTATCCGAGGCGCCCTTCGAGCCCGACGACTGTCGATGCGAGCGACGACTGGAAGAGCGCATGCGTGGCCGAGCGCGCGCGGAACTCCGCGAAGGAGGTTCTGTTCTTTGGCCTTGTTCGACCCCGGCGTGCGTCGAAGCCCCAGATTCCTGCGCGCGCCGGGGGTGGTAGCGCAGCGACCTGAACGGGACGACGACTTCATCGTCCAGCCGCCCTCGAGAGGCTCGACGGAGAGATCCGACACCGGATTCGAGTCCGTGTTGGGTTGCCGCTCGTTCGTAATCTGCCCGTTCCATCGTTCACCGATCAGGTTGATTGCGAAATCGATAACCGTTGCGGTGATTCGTAGAAGGTCGATGCAGGAACGCGATGTGATTGTTCCTGGAGAGATGTTGTCGTCGTCGTGACGCATCTCGTTGGCGACGAGCAGGGCTCAGGCCGGCTCTCTCAGGATCCGAACGTCATCACTAGTATCTCCACTTCGAAGAAGAGCCAGCCTTCCGTTCTCCCCGTTGAACCTGACCTTCGACGGGCTCGATCCGAAAGAAGTCGGCGGAACCAGGCGCGTCGTGGCGTAGACGGCTTGATCGAGCTGTCGATTCAGCTCGACCGGAGCGGGACAGTCTGAAGGGTCGGCAAACGCGGCGGTGGCCTTCGGCATCGCGCGAGATGACGTTGGGCGCGACGGGCACAGCTGGACCGTCGACGTGGACTGTAGATTCGAATGCGGATACGCCGCGACCGGCACCGTCATGCCGTCCAACCTGACCGGCTCGCGCGATCAAGCAAGGACACGAAGACCATGGCCGCCGATGCGGTGGCGCGGGGCAGGCTCGGACCACTCGGAGTCTGAAGATCAAGCTCTGCCAGAGCGCTCGAGAACTATGAAGAGCACGCGACCAAGGGACGCGAGACACAGCTCGCTGACTCACAGCGAGCTCGTCGCGCGGAATGACGGGCTTTAAGCAGCTGGCCGCGGCGCAAGGTGCAGAATCGAAGGAGCGAAAACAGCCGCGGCTGATCTATTCGTCGTAAGTGGAACCGCTCGACCTGTCCGAGGCGAAGCTGGTCCGCCGACTCGCTCTTCGAGCGGCGACCGATCGGCTCTCGAGATTGAAGGCGCTGAGACACGCGACCAGCTCGACTATGTCATGGTGGACGAATCAGGCCGAACCGATCGTGGACGAATCATTTGCCGCTGACCGGCAACGAGACATCCGTCCAGGCATCGTAGACGGGCTTCACTCCATGCGCGCCCGGTGGGCTCGGCTCGACACCAGTCGGCGCGGTGGAAGCCTCCAGCAGACGATGCAGGCGACCGTGCAATCCTGCGGTAAGGGGCTCCAGACCCCTTGACAGGGCTCGCGCTGAGCACTTGTAGAAGTCTCACGTACGTTATGATATGTCTCAGCCTTCATGTTTGCACCGTAGCTGCGGCTGATGATGCTGCACTCGAAGCTTCAGAGCAAACCGCAAACAGCAGCAGCGGAAGACTGCGCCGACAGGCGCAGACTCGGTCGGCCGCTAAGCTGCCGAAAACTTCATGCGTATGGAGATTGGCCTTGGCGGCGGAGGTGGGCGAGGCCGCGCTGCTCCTCAAGGACGATCACCTGACGCCGACGGCAGCGGAAACGAAGGAACTGCAAGCGGTCGGAGAAGACAACGAGATCTCAACCGGCGCGCTCCTCGGCACGGCGGCATCAGGGATATGGAGAACAGCTGGAGACCTGTGAAGAGGAGACGTGCACAT